>CAVWII010000021.1:125000-128202 GCA_963754975.1 uncultured Alphaproteobacteria bacterium
GACAGACGACGGACGACACACGACAGACGACGGATCAATCATCCGTCTTCCGCCGTCCGTCTTCTGCCCTCTGTTCTCTGGTCCCCGAACAAGGCTCCGACTGTTTGTAAGCATCCGGTTTCAGGAACTGTTTCACTCCCCTCGTCGGGGTGCTTTTCACCTTTCCCTCACGGTACTTGTTCGCTATCGGTCGCTGAGGAGTACTTAGGCTTGGAGGGTGGTCCCCCCATGTTCAGACAGGATTGCACGTGTCCCGCCTTACTCGAATCCGCTTCTCGTCCGTCACCCGTACGGGGCTGTCACCCGCTCTCGCCCGCCTTTCCAGACGGTTCCGGTCGAACTTAAAGAGGCATTGGCCTGGTCCGCGTTCGCTCGCCACTACTAACGGAGTTCTCGTTGATGTCCTTTCCTCCGGGTACTGAGATGTTTCAGTTCCCCGGGTTCGCTTCAAACCCCTATGAATTCAGGGCTTGATACCTTCTTGGTAGAAGTCAGAAACCGGACGACAGACGTCAGAGAACAGGCGACAGATAAAGTCATCTGTCGTCCGTCATCCGTCTTCTGTCCTCTGATTTCTGACTTCTGAAGGTGGGTTTCCCCATTCGGAAATCCTCGGATCAAAGCTCGTTCGCAGCTCCCCGAGGCTTATCGCAGCGTACCACGTCCTTCATCGCCTCTCAGCGCCAAGGCATCCACCGAATGCTCTTAAGACACTTGATCGCTCTCATGATCGATGTCCGCCGGTCCCGCATGTCTCAAGGACAAAGGACCGACGCGATCAGAAAAGACCTCTCCAGGCTCTCGCCCGGAGATTTGCTTGCCGAACACAACCGGTTCTCTCACAGCGCGCGAACGCGCCGAAGCTGGTGTCGGAGAGCTCTCAAAGAGCCTCCAACCGGCCATGTTCCCTCTTGACGATGTCAAACATCCGCAGACGCCCGAAGACACCTGCGAATTCCATGAACTTTCCGGACCGGAAGACAGTAGACGGAGGACAGACGACAGATATTTTCTCGTCGTCCGCCGTCCGTCGTCCGTCGACTGTCGTCTGGTGGAGCCAGACGGGATCGAACCGACGACCTCAAGCTTGCAAAGCTAGCGCTCTCCCAACTGAGCTATGGCCCCGGGCAGCGGTCAGGTGAATTCAGCAATCAAGAGAAGGCGGCGCCGCGATGCGGCCGCTCCACCCCCTTGATTCCTGACAGCTGCCAACTGACCACTGTGGTGGGCCTGGGACGACTCGAACGTCCGACCTCACCCTTATCAGGGGTGCGCTCTAACCACCTGAGCTACAGGCCCTGGCAGTGATCCGCGATCAGTCGCCAGGATCCAGGCCTCTTCCCGATTCCTGAACCCTGATTCCCGACCCCTGCCGGAAAGTGAGATGAAAAGAAACGAAGGCGGCGACATCCCGCATCGTGGGGCCTGACTAAGGCCCCGTGTGTTCCAAGAGGTTCGGGAAGACCAAGGTTCTCGCGAACCCGGCCTGTCTCGAGCCGTCCTTAGAAAGGAGGTGATCCAGCCGCAGGTTCCCCTACGGCTACCTTGTTACGACTTCACCCCAGTCGCTGACCCTACCGTGGTCGCCTGCCCCTCATTGCTGAGTTGGCGCAGCGCCGTCGGGTAAGACCAACTCCCATGGTGTGACGGGCGGTGTGTACAAGGCCCGGGAACGTATTCACCGTGGCATGCTGATCCACGATTACTAGCGATTCCGCCTTCATGCACTCGAGTTGCAGAGTGCAATCCGAACTGAGACGGCTTTTTGGGATTAGCTCCAGGTCGCCCCTTCGCTGCCCATTGTCACCGCCATTGTAGCACGTGTGTAGCCCAACCTGTAAGGGCCATGAGGACTTGACGTCATCCCCACCTTCCTCGCGGCTTATCACCGGCAGTCCCCTTAGAGTGCCCAACTGAATGATGGCAACTAAGGGCGAGGGTTGCGCTCGTTGCGGGACTTAACCCAACATCTCACGACACGAGCTGACGACAGCCATGCAGCACCTGTGTTCCAGCCAGCCGAACTGAAGGAACCCGTCTCCGGGCCCCATACTGGACATGTCAAAGGTTGGTAAGGTTCTGCGCGTTGCTTCGAATTAAACCACATGCTCCACCGCTTGTGCGGGCCCCCGTCAATTCCTTTGAGTTTTAATCTTGCGACCGTACTCCCCAGGCGGGATGCTCAAAGCGTTAGCTGCGCCACTGACGAGCAAGCTCGCCAACGGCTGGCATCCATCGTTTACGGCGTGGACTACCAGGGTATCTAATCCTGTTTGCTCCCCACGCTTTCGCGCCTCAGCGTCAGAACCGGACCAGTGAGCCGCCTTCGCCACTGGTGTTCTTGCGAATATCTACGAATTTCACCTCTACACTCGCAGTTCCACTCACCTCTTCCGGTCTCGAGCCGTCCAGTATCGAAGGCCATTCCGTGGTTGAGCCACGGGATTTCACCCCCGACTTGAACAGCCGCCTACGCGCCCTTTACGCCCAGTGATTCCGAACAACGCTAGCCCCCTTCGTATTACCGCGGCTGCTGGCACGAAGTTAGCCGGGGCTTCTTCTCACGCTACCGTCATTATCGTCGCGTGCGAAAGAGCTTTACAACCCTAGGGCCTTCATCACTCACGCGGCATGGCTGGATCAGGCTTGCGCCCATTGTCCAATATTCCCCACTGCTGCCTCCCGTAGGAGTTTGGGCCGTGTCTCAGTCCCAGTGTGGCTGATCATCCTCTCAGACCAGCTACTGATCGTCGCCTTGGTGAGCCGTTACCCCACCAACAAGCTAATCAGACGCGGGCCGATCCATCGGCAAATCAATCTTTCCCCCAGCTTGCGCCAAGGCGTATCCGGCATTAGCCCAAGTTTCCCTGGGTTAGTCCGAACCGATGGGCACGTTCCCACGTGTTACTCACCCGTCTGCCACTGACGTCTTGCGACGCCCGTTCGACTTGCATGTGTTAAGCCTGCCGCCAGCGTTCGTTCTGAGCCAGGATCAAACTCTCACGTTCAAGAGCTCAATCGCGACCCTCGTCACCGAATTGACAGAAACTCCACATCCCATCCGGCGTTTCCACCGAACGATGTGAGCTCCAGAAAAACGGGACGAACGTCGTCGTCTCTCACTCCGGTCCCCCAAAAGGGAGACCGCGCAAGGACACCGCCGCCCACGCTTCTCTTCATCTCGTCTCTACATTGTCAAAGA
>CAVWII010000022.1:0-120000 GCA_963754975.1 uncultured Alphaproteobacteria bacterium
AGCAACCGGGCTGATAGGTGACACTATGGACCGGGAGGATGGGTAACAGATTTGGGTTTGGCAGCCGCTTTGCGGCGCCCCGGCCGGGGCGCCGCAAAGCGGCGAAGCCTGTTGCTCGTGCGGTCGATGGTGCCGAGGTCGAGGTCGAGGAAGCGCACGAGCCAGTCGCCGCTCTCTGTCTCGCTGATGCCGACCGTCTCGCCGATCAGGGCTTCGCTGACATAGATCATCTCGCCGCCGAACTTGATCTCTCCGTTCGAGCGCACCCGGCGCACGGCATGGCCGGCCGCATAGATCGGTTCCGCGACCCGCTTGCGGTAGCGGCGCGGGCTCTGCGTCCACAAGGCGGCCGGCGGGACCTGCCCGAGCGCTTCGTGGGGGCGCTCGTGATTGTAGCGCTGGCGGAAGGCGTCGAAGCGCGCCTGCTGGGCTCTCGCGTTCGCCGCCGCCGGTGCCGCCGTGTCCTTCTTCAGCGTCCGGTGCATGCGCTCGTGACGGCCGTTCTGCTGCGGGCAGCCCGGAGCGATCCGCTCGAGCCGGATGCCGAGCTTCAGCCAGTGCGCCGAAAGCCGGCTCAGGCCGCCCGCGCCGGCGCTCGCAAAAGGCGGCCCGTTGTCGCTGCGGATCGCCTTCGGCAGCCCGTGCCGGCGCAACAGCCTCTCGACCACCGGCCGCACCCCCGCCTCCGTCGGCGGAACGATCACGCAGGCCAGAAGATAGCGGCTGTAGGCATCGCTCACCGTCAAAGGATCGCAGCGCTCCCCGTCCCCCGTCGTAAACCAGCCTTGAAGTCGATGCACCAGGTGTCGTTGGCCGCCTCAACCGCCGCAAAGGGCGAAGCCTGCGGCACCGGCCGATGCCGCCGCCGACGCCGCTCCACCAATCCCTCCCGCCGCAACAGATCGCCGATCGTCGAGGCCGCCGGAACCGCCAGCCCCGGATGGCGCCGCTGCAGCAGCGCCCGCAGCTTGCGCGGGCCCCAAGTCGGATGCGCGCGCCGCAAGGCCACGATCAGCTCCGCCAGATCGCAGCCAGCCGATGCGTGACCCATGCGGCCCATGCGAACGGTCCGAAAGTCCTCCGCCCGGCTCCTCCGCATGGCGCGCCGCCCACTTGTATCCCGTCTTGCGGCTGATCCCGTAGCGCGAACACAACGCACTGCGCGACTCCTTCCCTTCAACCCACGCCGCCAGAAACTTCAGACGCTCCTCCATCACGCAGGTCTCTCTCCAACCCATCGGCGGTCCCTCCCGCCAGCCAGAGAACCTGTTACCCTTCCTCCCGGTCTACCCTGTTACCTATCTACCCGGTCCGTACCTCTCGGCGGCCCTCTCCCAGCAAGCGGGGAGAGGCGAAGGGGGAAGCTCGCAAGCGCGGCGAGGCGAGATCGAGCTCTCGCTGCGCAAAATCCGTTCACGCTGAATCAAGCTCAAGCGCTGTCATTCCGGGGCCGCGAAGCGGAGCCCGGAACCCATGAACACCGCAGTCTCCGCACCGTTGCGCGCCGTCCGCGTCGTCGCGCTTATGGATCCCGGGCTCTGCTTCGCAGCCCCGGGATGACAGAGCCAAGCATGGCTCATCCTGAACGGATGTTGCTCTAGCCCAGCAAGCGGGGCGGGCGAGCGCGCTTTTCGTATTTGCCGTATGCCGTGATGCGATGCGCGAGTCCGTTCCTCGCCGTCGGCTCGGGTTGCGCTTTCCCAGAATGGGGGAAGGGCGGATCATGCGGACGACGGAAGGGGGCGGGCGGGCCCCATTCGCGGCAGACGAGGGGGCGGGACTGCGGACCCGGGCGCCTGATCGGGCGACACCGCTCGCCTTTTGGACGGCTCGCCGCGGCCGGAACGGGGCCGTTAACGTGCCTCATCGATGGTGTTCCAAAGCGCGCGCGCCCACGGTCACCCGGGAGCTGCGCCATGACGATCCGTTCGTGCGTCCTCGCCCTTGCCGCCCTGCTTGCCTGCGCGGCCGGGCCGCGGCCGGCCTCTGCGGCGGAGGATTGCGACATTGCGACGAAGATCGTCCAGCAGGCCACGGACCAGGTCGAGGATTTGAAGCATCGCGAAACCTCGACCCGGACCCAGATCGAAGCCGCGTCGAACAGCCTGTCCTACCTCACCGTCGCGAGCCTTCTCGAGTTGCAGCTCGCGACGCACCACGCCCTTGCCGCGGTCTGGGACATCATCGCCGCGACGACCCGCGCCCATCCGCACTGCTGGCCGCCGGGAATGGCGGCGACGGTCGGGTCGGCGGCGGTGGGATTTGCGGCCGACAGCCGGCGCTCGATCGATCACGACACGCTGATGCGAGATCGCGCCCGCGAAGCGGCAGGGGCGCAGATCGGGACCCGGCCGCCGTAGAAGAGAACCGCTATCCCGGCAGGCCGAGGGCCGCCTTGACCTTGCGGTTGACGCCGTAGAGGTCGTCGAATTTGCGCAGATGGCCCGCTTCGTCGATCGTGGTCGTGAAATAGGTGATGTGGATCGGCAGCGTCCGGTGCAGGCGGATCGGGCGCTCGCCCTTGCCGATCAGGCCGCGCAGGCGCTTCTCCGTCCAGGCGCCGTCGTCGACCAGAATTTCCTCGGCGAGGTGGAAGGGCTGCTCGACGCGGACGCAGCCGTGGCTGAAGGCGCGGCGATCGGCATTGAAGAGGTTCCGGCTCGGCGTGTCGTGCAAATAGACGGAATGCTGATTCGGAAATAGGAACTTGATGAAGCCGAGCGCATTGCGCTCGCCCGGCGGCTGCTGGATCGAGATCTGGCCGTTTCGGCGATAGACCCGAAAGCCCCGGCGCTCCGCATAGAGCGGGTCCTGCGCGAGCCCGGGAAGGAACTCCTTCTTCAGAATCGACGGCGGCACCGTCCAGGACGGATTGACGATCACCGTCTCCATTTCGTCCGAAAAGATCGGCGTCGGCGTCTCGGTCTTGCCGACGATCACCTTCGTCGTGTGGATTCTGGCCGCCCCTGTCGACGAGACGCAGCCGGAACTCGGGGATGTTCACGGCGACATGGCGCGCGCCGAGATCGGGCGGCAGCCACCGCCAGCGCTCCATGTTGGCGACAAGGTCGCCCTCGAGGTCCGCCGCCGACCGGCCGGACAAAGCTGCTACCGTCTGCGCTGTCAGGATGCCGTTCGCAGGCAGGCCGTTCTCGCGCTGGAACTCCGCGACCGCGGAGGCGACGCGCTCGTCGTAGGCGGTCCCGTCCGCGTCGGACGGGACGAGGTGGAAGCGCGCGCGGATCAGCGGCACGCGCGGATCGCGCATGCCGACCCGCAGTGCCCGCCCGAGCGGCACGCGCACGCTCGGCGCGGAGGGATGGCTGGCGCGCAACTCGGCGAGCTTCGCCTTGAGGGCGCGATAGCCCGCATGCGGCGGATTGTAGGCATCGAGCGCGGCGGCCCCGTCCTTCGCCGCCGCGAGGGACGCCAGCACGTCGTCCGCGGCGGGAACCGAGAGCTTCGGCGTGACGAGCTTTGAAATCTTCGCAAGGTCGACGCGGGCGCCGCGGGCATCCCGCGCGTAGGCCACGGCGACGACCGCGATCTTCACCTCCGCCTCTGCCAATTCGGCATCGCTCGGATGGGCGCGGCTGAAGCCAGGGACGCGGTAGTCGTTCGGGTCGAGACCGTCCTCGTCCGCCACCTTGAGGCGCGCGATGACGCCGTTTCCGGTCGGCGTGAAGCCGCCAAGGCCGACGAAGCGCGGCAGGTTCTTTCCGTAATAGGCGGCGATCGCCTCGCGATCCTTCTTCGGCAGGCGTGCGGCCAGCTTGTCGACGCTCGGGACGACGGCATCGAGGGCGGCGCGAAGGCGATCGGCGACCGTCAGGATCACGGTGGCCTCGGGCGGGACGGGCAGGACGGCGTCGGCCGCGGCCGGCCGGGGCGCGGCCGGAACGCTGAGCGAAACGTCCGGGAGGTCGGGCGGTGCGAGGTCCGGTGTCGCGGCCGAGGTCGGCGCAGGGGGCGCCCCGTCCGTCGCGGCGATCGACGCGGTCGGCTCCGAAGGCGGAGCGGCCGCTTCCTGGGCGCCGGCCTGCAAGGCGGTCAACGAAACGGCGCAGGCAAGAGAGAAGCCGACCACGAGTCCGCGCACCGCAACCATGGTCAAAACCCTCTATCGAATGCCGCGGCCGTGGCGCACCCCACCCCAGCGTAAAAACATCTCATCAAACAGCAGCTTGGCGGTGCGTCAACACACGCCTGCGCGACCCATCCAACCCCCGAAGGTCGCGAGCAGTCAAGCCGCCGCATCGCGCGACGCGATCTCCGGGCCGTCAAGGCCGAGGTCCTTGAGCTTGCGGTAGAGCGTCGAGCGGCCGATGCCGAGCCGCCGCGAGATCGCGGACATTCGGCCGCGGTAATGGGCGAGGGCGAAGCGGATGATGAGCGCCTCGAGCTCGACGAGACGGCGGATCTCGCCGGAGTCGTCGACAAGGCTGAGCGCGTGCGGATCGCGGCTCTCGTGCCGCTCGGGCGCGACCTCCCGCGCCCCGGCCTGGGGCAGCGGCGGGATTGCCACCGGGCGCCCGTCGAGGCGGGCGGCGACCTGCGGGAATTCGGCGGGCGTCAGGATCGGGCTCTCGGCGAGATTCACGGCCCGGAAGAGGACGGTCTCGAGCTGGCACAGGTTGCCCGGCCAGTCGTAGGCCTGCAACAGGGCGAGGGCCTCCGGCGACAGCGCCGCGACCGGCTGCCCCTGCTCGGCGGCGATGTGCGGGAGGAGGGCGGCCGCGAGGCGGGGCAGGTCGTGGATGCGGCTGCGCAGCGGCTTCAAGCCGATCGGCAGCAGGTGCAGGCGATAAAAGAGGTCTTCCCGGAAAAGGTCCTGCCGCACCCGCGCGGCGAGATCGACCTGCGTCGTCGCGACGACCCGGACGTCGACCCGCGTCGCGCGCCGCGCGCCGACGGGCTCGATCTCGCTCTCCTGAACCGCCCGGAGGAGCCCGGCCTGCGCATCCGCCGGCAGCTCTTCGACGCCTTGGATAAGGAGCGTTCCGCCCCGCGCCTCCGCGAAGCGCCCGGGATGCCGGCCGCCCGACCGCGCGTCGATGCCGAAGAGGTCGGCCCGGATCTCGTCCGCCCTGCCGCCGGCCTGGACGCGCACAAACGGCTTCGCGCGGCGCTCGCTCATCAGATGGATGGCCTGGGCGAGGGCGTCTCCGCCGGTCCCGGCCTCGCCCTCGATCAGGACGGGGGCGAGGGAGCGCGACGCCTTGTCAGCAAGGCGGATCGCGCGGTCCGACTCGGCCGCCGCCGGTTCGTGCCGACGGAACGTTCGGATCGCGTCGACGAAGAGGGGGGTGAGGAGCATCGGTCGGGGGTTGGAATCAAAAGCGGGACGCGGCCGGATGCTGGGCGAAAAAGGGTAAACCGCAACTTAACGTCGGCGGCGCGCGGCGCCCGGCGCGGGTTGATCCCGCCACCGTCCTGACCGATATGGGGGGTGCCGCCCCGATCCCTCCGAAAATCCCCTGCGGGAGACGATCCGACATGCCGAAGCCCCTCGACCTGTCGGCTCCTGCGCCGGCCCGCCAGAGCGCCGCCGTGGTCGCGGCCAAGGCGAGCGATCTCGGCGCGCTGCCCGAATGGGATCTCTCCCATCTCTATCCCGGCATCGACAGCGCGCCCTTTCGGGCCGACCTCGCCAGGGCCGAGGCCGAATGCAAGGCCTTCGCGGAAAGCTATCGCGGCAAGCTCGCGGCCATCGTCTCGGCGTCCGACGCGTCCGCGGAGCTCGGCGAGGCCGTGCGCCGCTACGAGGCGGTGGAGGATCTGCTCGGCCGCCTGATGTCCTATGCCGGCCTCATCTATTCCGGCGACACCACGGACCCGATCCGCGCCAAGTTTTACGGCGACACGCAGGAGCGCCTTACCGCGGCGTCGAGCGAGCTTCTCTTCTTCGCCCTCGAGCTCAACCGCATCGACGACGCGGTCGCCGACGCGGCCACGGCGTCGGAGCCGCTCGCGCATTACCGGCCCTGGATCGAGGACCTTCGCAAGGACAAGCCCTACCAGCTCGACGATCGCATCGAGCAGCTTTTTCACGAGAAGTCGGTGACCGGCCGCTCGGCCTGGAACCGGCTCTTCGACGAGACCATCGCCTCTTTGCGCTTCACCGTCCGCGGCGAGGAATTGGCGATCGAGCCGACGCTCAACAAGCTGCAGGATCAGGACGAGACTCTGCGCAAGGACGCCTCCGAGGCGCTCGCCGAGACGTTCAAGGCGAACCTGCGCACCTTCACGCTGATCACGAATACGCTCGCCAAGGACAAGGAGATTTCCGACCGCTGGCGCTCGTTCGAGGACGTCGCGGATTCGCGCCACCTCGCGAACCGCGTCGAGCGCGAGGTGGTCGATGCGCTGGTCGCGGCGGTGCGCGAGGCCTATCCCCGCCTGTCGCACCGCTATTACGCCCTGAAGGCAAGGTGGTTCGGCAAGGACCAGCTCGATCACTGGGACCGCAACGCGCCCCTGCCGAAGGTCGAACAGCGCACCATCGCCTGGAGCGAGGCGCGCGACACCGTGCTCTCCGCCTATTCCGATTTCGCGCCGCAGATGGCGGCGATCGCGCGGCGCTTCTTCGATGAGCGCTGGATCGACGCGCCGACGCGGCCCGGCAAGGCGCCCGGCGCCTTCGCCCATCCGACGGTGCCGTCGGCGCATCCTTACGTGCTCCTCAACTACCAGGGCAAGCCGCGGGACGTGATGACGCTCGCGCACGAGCTCGGGCACGGCGTGCATCAGGTGCTCGCGGCGCCGAACGGCGCGCTCATGGCGCCGACGCCGCTGACGCTCGCCGAGACGGCGTCGGTGTTCGGCGAGATGCTGACCTTCCGCCGCCTTCTCGGGGCGACCCGCGATCCGGTGCAGCGCAAGGCGATGCTCGCGGCGAAGGTCGAGGACATGATCAACACGGTCGTGCGCCAGATTGCCTTCTACACCTTCGAGCGCAAGGTGCATCTCGAGCGCCGCAACGGTGAGCTCACCGCGGACAAGCTCTGCGAGACGTGGATGTCGGTGCAGGACGAATCCCTCGGTCCGGCGATCCGCCTCGGCGCGGGCTACGAGAGCTTCTGGACCTACATTCCGCACTTCGTCCATTCGCCGTTCTACGTCTACGCCTACGCCTTCGGGGACTGCCTCGTGAACTCGCTCTACGGCGTCTACGAGCGCTCGAACGAGGGCTTCGTCGAGCGCTATTTTGCGCTGCTTTCGGCCGGCGGCACGAAGCCCTATTCCGAACTCCTCGCCCCCTTCGGCCTCAACGCCCGCGACCCCGCCTTCTGGCAGATCGGCCTGTCGCTGATCGAGCGCCTGATCGGCGAACTCGAGGCGATGGAGGGGGCTTGAGGTTGCACTTGCGCTACGCGAGCGGGGCTCGCGAGCCGAAATCGAAATAGGCGCCGATTCGCCTCACCCCGCTTGCGGGGAGAGGCGAAGCCGCCTCACTCCGCTGCGACGGCGCTGCCGTCGGGCGCCGTCTTCTCCTCCGCGACAAGGCGCGTGGTGCGCAGCGCCCCGTGCGCTTCGAGGATCGGGACGGCGACGGCGGTGAGGTGGGCGGCGACGCGCTTGAGGTCGCGCAGAATGTCGAGGTGCAGCGCGCTCGTCTCGATCGAGGCGATAGTGCCCTCGCGCAGGCGCCGGAAATGGCTCTCCGTCGCCTCGCGCTCGATGGCGCGGATGCGGTCCTTCTCGGCCATCAGCTCCTTCGCGAGGTCGAGGTCGCGGGTGACGAAGACGGTCAGGGCGAGCCGCATCTGTTCGAGGACGCGCTGGTGCAGGGCCGCGATCTCGGCCCAGCCGGGCTCGGAGAAAGAGACGCCGTTGCGCTGCCGCTTCGCGGCAAGGCCGAGCAGGCCGCGGTCGATGATGTCGCCGACATGTTCGAGGTTGGTGGTGAAGAGGATGAGGTCGAAGCAGCGCTTCGTGTCCTCCTCGTCGAGGGGCTGGCGGGTGAGGCGGGCGAGGTAGAGCTTGATCGCCTCCTGGAGGCGGTCGACGTCGTCGTCGAGGCGGCTGATGCCGATGCGCCGGTTCTCGTCGCCCTCGCGGAAGGTCAGGATCGTCTCCTGCAGCATCAGCTCGACGGTGTCGGCGAGGCGCATCACCTCGCGGGTCGCGTTGGCGAGCGCGAGAGCGGGGCGGTCGAGGACGCTTTCGTCGAGATGATTTACGCGCTTCTCGGAAGGGTTCTCGCTATCGCGCACGCTGCGCTCCAGGAACGCGGCGATTGCCCCGACGAGGGGCAGGAAGACGAGGGCGAGGATGACGTTGAATCCGGTATGGGCGTTGGCGATCGCCCGCGCCGGATCGGCGCCGAGGAAGCTCAGGTGCTCGGAGCCGAAACTCAGGGCGGCGAGGCCGACGAGGGCGCCGGAGGTGCGGAAGAAGAGATTGCCGAAGAGAACGCGCTTCGCCGGAGCCGGCGAGCGCAGGGCGAGGCCGAGGGGGATGAGGCCGGAGCCGATATTGGCGCCGAGCACGAGCGCGAGGGCGAGCGGCAGGCTGAGCACGCCCGCCGCGGCGAGCGAGATCACGAACAGGATCACCGCGACACTCGAATGGACGAGCCAGGTGAAGAGCGCGCCGAGGGCGAGGGCGAGGATAGGATCGCCGGCGAGCCGCTCCATCACCATGGTGAAGAGCCCGGCCTCGCGCAGGGGCTGCGAGGCGGAAACGATCAGCGACAGGGAGAGGATCATCAGGCCGAGCCCGACGACGATGCGGCCGGCCTGCTCCCACAAGGTCGACTTGGAGAGGAGAGCGGTGCCGACGCCGACGATCAGGAGCACCGGCACGAGGGCCGAGGTCTTGAAGGACAAGGCCTGGACGACGAGGGTCGAGCCGATATCGGCGCCGAGCATGACGCCGAGCGCCGGCACCAGGGCGATGAGGCCGCGCTCCGCGAAGGCGACGACGAGGAGGCCGGTCGCGGACGAGCTCTGCAGGGCCGTCGCGACGCCGAGGCCGGTGCCGCAGGCCGTAAGCCGCCCGGCAGTCGCCTTGCCGATCGCTTCCCGCAGCTTCGCGCCGAACGCGCGCATCACGCCGCTGCGCACCATCTGGGTCGCCCAGACGAGCAGCGCGACACCTCCGAAGAGGTTCAAAAGAAGCGTGTGCCCAGCCATCTTGCCTTTGCCCTAAACCTGCATAGTGCGGGCAAAGTTTGTTAGCTTGCAAACAAAATTGTGGCGCCTTCCCCACCGCCGAAAGGCGGCCCGCCTCGGGCAGGCGGAGCGAAAGGAGCGGGGGAGGTACCTCCCCTAACGGAAAGACCGGATACAATCCAAACTCCCTCATCCTGAGAGCTTGTGAATTGTTCAGATAAGGGGCCGCGGCTTCGCCTCTCCCCGCTCGCGGGGAGAGGGCTGCCGAAGGCAGCGAGCCTGCGAAGCAGGCGAGGGTGAGGGGGCGGCGACGAGGAAGGCGCTACGGCTTCGGCCGGACGCCTCTTTCTGCACCGCCCCCCCTCACCCCCGCTTCGCTTCGCTCCGCTTGTTTTGGCCGGAGGCCAAAACCCTCTCCCCGCAAGCGGGGAGAGGCGGAGCCGACGCGCTGCGCCTGCCGAATGGCTTACCGATGGCTGCCGTGCTCGGCGTTGCGCTTGCGGGAGGCGGCGGCCTTCTTCGCGGACGCGGATTTCGCCGCGGCGGAGCGGGAGGCCGCGGCCTTTCCGCCCGCCTTGCCGCCCTTGTGCGCGGCCGGATGTCCGGTTTCCTTGCCTCGGCCGGAGCCGCCGGGCTTCTTGCCGCCGCCGTCGTCCTTGTTGACGCTCGCCCACGCGCGCCGCTCGGCTTCCTTCTCCGGCACGCCGCGCTCCTCGTAGCTCTCGGCGATGTGGTCGGCCTTGCGTTCCTGCTTGTCGGTGTATTTCGACTTGTCTCCCCGGGGCATGGCGAAGTCCTCCTCGGATATCGACGAAGCAACCGGGAAGGGCGTCGCCGGTTCCCTCAGGCGGCGAGCCCGGCCGGGCGGAACTTCCGCGCCGCGGCGATGCCGAGCCCGACGAAGACGGCGAGCACCGCGATCTGCGCGATCGCGAAGGCCGGCTCCGAACCCGTCGGCGCGAGCGCATGGAGGGCGGGAATCTTGAGGAAGGCCTGCGCCACCGCGACGAAGACGAGGAAGTAGAGGCTCGCCACCGCCGCCGCGGCGTAGATCCAGCGCCAGGCGCCCGCGAGATGCCGGCCGTAGCGCGCGACGAGCGCCACGGCGAGGACCACGAGCGCGATCGCGCCCACGATATGGGACGCCAGCACGCCGCTGAACGGGAACAGGTAGCCGGTCGCGCTCGTCGCGATCGCGGTCGCGAGGAAGGCGATCGTCGCCGCGCCGCGCTCCCGCGCCGCGATCAGGTCGGCGACGACGAAGAGACCGGTCGCAATCGCGACGAGGCTGAGCCAGGTGTGAAAGCCGACGAGGGTGGTGGGATCGAACATGGCGCGTCACTCCCGAATTGGCCGATTCGCTTCGGCATCCTAATCCGAGCTCGACAATATCTGCCGCTGCGTTCGTTCGCCGCGCCGCAGCGGCCCGCGTTGACAGCTTGACCGCGCCTTGGTCAACTCCGCTTTCAGCCTTCGCCGGCGCGCCCGCCCGAGAGGAGAGGGCCGGCCCGCTCGAACCCGCAACGAACGATCGTCGAGGAATGACGCGGATCGACAGCCTGCTTGCGGCGATGACCCTCGAAGAGAAGATCGGCCAGCTCACGATGGCGGGCGCCGGCTTCGCGGTCACAGGCCCGGTTCTCGCGGGCGACGCCACCGAGGACGTCCGCGCCGGCCGGGTCGGCAGCCTGCTCAACATCTTCGGCGCCGAGGCGGCGCGGCGCGCGCAGCGCGTTGCCCTCGAGGAATCGCGGCTCGGCATTCCCCTGCTCTTCGGCTTCGACGTCATTCACGGGCACAGGACGATCTTTCCGATTCCGCTCGCGGAGGCCGCGACCTTCGACCCCGCCCTCTGGGAGGAGACCGCCCGCGCGGCGGCGGCGGAGGCGGCGGCGGACGGCGTCCACATCACCTTCGCGCCGATGATCGACATCGCCCGCGATCCGCGCTGGGGCCGCATCGCCGAGGGCGCCGGGCGAGGATCCGTTTCTCGCCTCGCTCTACGCCGAGGCGAAGGTGCGCGGCTTCCAGGGCGCTGATCTCGCAGAGCCCGACCGCATCGCCGCGACCGCAAAGCACTTCGTTGCATACGGCGCCTCGATCGCCGGCGTCGACTACGCCTCGGCCGACATTTCGGAGCGCACGCTGCACGAGATCTACCTGCCGCCCTTCGAGGCGGCGGTCGCGGCCGGGGTCGCGGCCGTGATGCCGGCCTTCAACGACATCGCCGGCGTCCCGATGACCGCGAATGAGCCTTTGCTGAGGGGCTGGCTGCGCCAGCGCCTCGGCTTCGACGGCGTCGTCATCAGCGACTACAACGCCGTCGCCGAGCTGCTCTCTCACGGCGTCGCCGCGAACGCCGTCGAGGCCGCGGCCCTGGCGCTGCGCGCCGGCGTCGACATCGAGATGATCGGCGGCATCTATCGCCAGGGCCTGCCGGCGGCGCTCGACCGCGGCTTCGTCGCCATGGACGATCTCGACGCCGCCGTGCGCCGCGTGCTGACGCTCAAGGAGAAGCTTCGCCTGTTCGAGGCTCCCTACGGCCGCGGCGGCTCGGGGGCGACGCAGCCGGAGCATGCCGGGCAGCATCGGCGGCTCGCCGCGGAAGTGGCGCGGCGCTCGATCGTGCTGCTCGCGAACGAGAAGCGCCTGCTGCCGCTTTCCGCCGCAACGCGGCGCGTCGCCGTCGTCGGTCCCCTCGCCGACGCGCCCGTCGACATGCGCGGCTGCTGGCCCGCGGCGGGCGATCCGCGCGATGCGGTGACCCTGCTGCAAGGCTTCCGCGCCGCCCTGCCCGACGCGGAGATCACCTTCGCGCACGGCGTCGGCATCGGCATCGACGAAGACGACGGCAGCGGCATCGCGACGGCGCTCGATCTTTGCCGAAGCGCCGACGTCGTGCTGCTCTGCGTCGGCGAGGCGGCGCTGATGAGCGGCGAGGCGGCGAGCCGCGCCTCCCTCGATCTGCCGGGCCGGCAGCGCGAATTCTGCGAGGCCGTGCTCGCCCAGGGCAAGCCGGTCGTCGCGATTCTCTCCTCGGGCCGTCCGCTCGCCGTGCCCTGGCTCATCGAGCGCGCCGGCGCGACGCTCGCGGTCTTTTTTCTCGGCAACGAGGCGGGCCACGCCGTCGCCGACATCGTCGCGGGACGCGCTTCGCCGAGCGGCCGCCTGCCGGTCACCTGGCCGCGCGCCGTCGGGCAGATCCCGATCTTCTACGGCCAGCGTCCCTCCGGCCGGCCGGCGACATCGCGCGGGCGCTACACGAGCCGCTACATCGATCTGCCGGTGACGCCGCTCTTCCCGTTCGGGCACGGACTCTCCTACGGGCGCTTCGCCTATTCGAATCTCGACGTGAGCCCGAAAACGCTCGGACCCGAGGACACGATCGAGGCCGCGGTGACGATCGTGAACGACGGCGACGCGACGGCGGCGGAGACGGTCTTCCTGTTCGTGCGCGATGTCGTCGCGAGCGTCGCGCGGCCGCTTCTCGAACTGAAGGGTTTTTGCAGAATCGAGCTGGCTGCCGGCGCAACCGGCACCGCCGTTCTCCTGCTCCCGGTGAAAGCCTTGCGCTTTCCCGGGCGCGACTGGCGGCCGGTCTTGGAAGCCGGCGCGTTCGAGATCCTGGTCGGCCCCAGCGCCGACCGCAAGCAGCTTCTCTCCGCCACCGTCACGGTGACGGATCGATAGGGGAGGCGAACGATGGCGAGCGCCCCTGGCAGTGAAGGCCCGCGCCGCCGCGACGTGCTGCGCGCGGCGGGCGCGCTGACGCTCGCCGCCGGACTACCGCAGCGGGCGCTGGCGCGGGAGCGCGATCCGCGCCTCGTCGTCGTCATCCTGCGCGGCGGCCTCGACGGACTCGCCGCGGTGCCGCCCCTGGGCGATCCGGCCTTCCGCGCCGCGCGCGGCGGGCCTGCGGGCGAGCGCGACTCCGAACTGCCGCTCGACGGATTTTTCGCGCTGCACCCGGCGCTGCCGTCGCTGCACGCGCGCTATCGCGCCGGCGAGGCGCTGATCGTGCACGCCGCGGCGACGCCGTATCGCGGCCGCGCGCACGACGAGGGCGAGGCGGCGCTCGAGGGCGGCGTCGCCGGGCGCCCGGATACCGGCTGGCTCAACCGCGCCGCGTCGGCGCTGCCGACGGTTCCGGGACTCGTCGCGATCGGCGCGAGCGCGCCCCTCATCCTGCGCGGTCCCGCGCCGGCGCTCGTTTGCACGCCGGCCGCCCTCGCCTGTGCGGGCCCCGCCGGTCTCGCGCGTGCCGCGAGCGCACATGCGGGCCGTGGACCCGTCCGCGTCGCCGCGCCCGCGTTCGGCGGCGATGCGCTCTGCCGGATGCCGCTGGCGGCGGCCGGCGCAGCGCGGCTCCTCGCCGATCCGGAAGGCGCGCGCATCGCCGTTCTCCGCTGCGACGGGTTCGACACCCATCGCGATCAGGCCGCGACGCTGGCCGTGCGGCTCGGCGCGCTCGATGAAACGCTTTCGGCGCTCGCGGACGGGTTGGCGCCGGTCTGGCGCGAGACGATCGTTCTCGTCGTCGGCGAGTTCGGCAGGAATGTCGGCGCCAATGCCTCGGGCGGCACCGATCACGGTGTTGCGAGCGTTGCCGTCCTCATCGGCGGCGCGGTGCGCGGCGGGCGGATTCTCACCGACTGGCCGGGCCTCGCGCCGCCGCGCCTCGACGAAGGCGCGCTCGCCGCGACGACCGATCTGCGCGCCGTCTTCAAGGGTCTGCTGCGCGACGGCTTCGGCCTTTCCGAGCGAATGCTCGCGACGACGGTGTTTCCCGAGAGCGGCGCGGTCGCGCCGCTCGACGACCTGATCGTCTGACGCTCATCTCGTCGTCGCGGCGCGGTCGCCGGGCGTCGCGTCGCCGGTGACGAGGGCGGAGGGTTCCTCGCTCAGCCAGCGATAGATGACGCTGCCGACAATGCCGCCGAGGATCGGGGCGATCCAGAACAGCCAGAGCTGGCCGATCGCCCAGGAGCCCGCGAAGAACGCGACGCCGGTGCTGCGGGCCGGATTGACCGAGGTGTTCGTGACCGGAATTGAGACGAGGTGGATCAGCGTCAGGCCGAGGCCGATGGCGATCGGCGCGAAGCCCGCGGGCGCCTTGCCGTGAGTCGCGCCCATGATGATGAAGAGGAAGAAGCCGGTCATCACGAACTCGGTCAAGAAAGCCGAGAAGAGGCCGTACTTGCCGGGCGAGTGCTCGCCGTAGCCGTTCGCGGCGAAGCCACCGGCGGGATTGAAGCTCGGCGAGCCGGTGACGATGAGGTACAGGACGACGGCGGCGAGAATGCCGCCGACGACCTGGGCGACGACGTAGTGCGGGATCTGCTGCGACGGAAAGCGCCCCCCGGCCCACAATCCGATCGTGACGGCGGGATTGAGGTGGCACCCGGAGACGTGGCCGATCGCATAGGCCATCGTCAGCACGGTGAGGCCGAAGGCGAGGGAGACCCCGAGAAGCCCGATGCCGACCGCGGGAAAAGCCGCGGCGATCAGCGCCGAGCCGCAGCCCGCGAAGGTCAGCCAAAACGTGCCGATCGCCTCCGCCGCGCATTTCTTCATCATGTCGGGATTCATCCTGTGCTCCGAGTCGTGCCTGTGGCCGAGCCTCACCCTAGCCAACGTCCCGCGCCGTACCATCCGGTCTTCTCCGGACGGATTGCGGAGAAACCCTGAGGGCCCGGCCCAGACCAAACCACCTCATCCTGAGAGCTTGTACGTCGTTCAGACAGAAGGCGCGGGGTCGCCTCTTTCCGCTTGCGGAGAGAGGCGACCCCGCGTCGCTGCCCCATCATCGCTCTTTTCATGGCACAGGAGAGCGCATCGCCAGACGCCTGCGGAGCGCCGGTCATGATCGTTCTTCTCGGTCTCGCCCTGACCTACGGTGCCGTTCTCCTTCACTACGAAGGCTTACGCGCGGTCTGGGCCATCCTGCGCTCCCTGCACAGCAGGCCGCGGCGCAAGCTTCTCATCGTGATCTGCGGCGTCTTGAGCGTGCATTGGCTCGAGATCGGCCTGTTCAGCGTCGGCTACTGGCTCGGCGACCGCATCCTTCACCTCGGCGTCTTCGACGGCGCCAGCGGCGATCCGCACGCGATGACGCGGGCCGACTACATCGCCTTCTCGGCGGAGACCTACACTTCCCTCGGCCTCGGCGACATCCGCCCGGTCGGCGTCCTCAGGCTCCTCGCCGGCACCGAGACGCTGACCGGCCTCATCCTGATCGCCTGGTCGGCCTCCTTCACCTACCTCGCCATGTCGCGCTTCTGGCGCGCCGGAAACGGCAACGGGGCCGGCTGAGCCGGCCCCGCTGCGCAGGCAGGAGCGCCGTCAGGCGGCGAGCTGATTGCGGATCGGCAATTGCCGGATGCGCTTGCCCGTCGCCGCGAAGACCGCGTTCGCGATCGCCGGCGCGACCGGCGGGACGCCCGGCTCGCCGACGCCGCCGAGGGGCTTTTCGTAGTCGCTCGCCGGGATGATGTGCACGCGGATCTCCCGCGGCGCCGTGTCGATGCGCGTCACCTCGTAGCTGTCGAAGTTGTTCTGCTCGACGCGGCCGTTCTTGAAGGAGATCTCGGCCGAGGTCGTCAGGCCGACGCCCATCACCACCGCGCCTTCCATCTGCGAGCGCACCCGCTCCGGATTGACCTGCGGCCCGCAGTCGATGGCGATGTCGATGCGCGGGATCGCGATCGCGCCGCCGTCGCTAACGACGACCTCCGCCGCCACGGCGACGTAGCTGACGAAGCTGTAATGCCCCGCGATGCCGAGCCCGCTGCCCTTCGCCATCGTTCGTCCCCAGCCGATGCCGTCCGCGACGGTCTCGATGACGCGGCGCAGGCGGCCGGTATCGATCGGATAGAGCTTCGGATCCTCGCCGTGGTTCCATGCGTCGCCGATCGCCGTCGGATCGATGATCCGCGGCGGTCCGATCAGCGCGAGCAGGTACTCCTTCGGGTCGCGTCCGGCCGCGTGCGCGAGCTCGCTCACGAAGGACTGGATCGCGAAGGCGTGCGGGATGTTCGACACCGAGCGGAACCAGCCGATGCGGGTGTGCGAGGCCGCTTCCGGGTTCTCGGCCCGGAAGTTCCCGATCGCGAACGGCGTGTTGACGAGGCCCATGCCGAGTTCGAAGGGCAGCTCGTGCTTTGGGTCGGGCGCGAAGGTCGAGCCGATGGTCGGCGCGGCGCTGCGGTGCAGCCACGCGACCGGCATCCCGCTCGCATCGAGCCCGGCCTCGATGCGTTCCACCGAGACCGTGTGGTAGTAGCCGTTGTGGAGGTCGTCCTCGCGCGTCCAGGTGACCTTCACGGGCGCCCCGTCCATGGCCTTGCTCATGAGCGCGGCCTCGACCGCGAAGTCGGGCTTCGACTTGCGTCCGAAGCCGCCGCCGAGGAGCGTCACGTGCACGGTGACGTCGTCGATCGGCAGGCCGAGCCGTTCGGCGATGCGCGCCCGCGTCGCCTGCGGCGCCTGCGTGCAGGCCCAGCCCTCGGCCTTGCCGTTGACGATGCGCACGGTCGCGGCCGGCGGCTCCATCGGCGATTGCGCGAGGTGCGGAATGTAGTATTCCGCCTGCATGCGCTTCGGTGCGGCGGCCATGGCCTTGTCGACGTCGCCCTGCTCGCGCACCACCTTGCCGGGCTTGCGCGCGGCCTCCGTCAGCGCCGCGCGATAGGTGTCGGAGGAATAGACGGCGTTCGGGCCGTCGTCCCAGACGATCGCGAGCTTGTCACGGCCCTGCAGCGCGGCCCAGGTGTTCTTCGCGATCACCCCGATGCCGCCGACCGGCTGGAATTCCGAAGGCGTCGGCGGCGGATCGATCGGCACCACCTTGACGACGCCCGGCACCTTCAGCGCCGCGGCGGCATCGAAGCTCTTCACCTTGCCGCCGTAGACCGGCGGGCGCGCCACGACCGCGTAGAACATGCCGTCGAGGCGGGTGTCGATGCCGTAGGCAGCCTTGCCCGTGGTGATGTCGCGGTTATCGACGAGCCCGATCTCGCCCTTGCCGATGTAGCGGAAATCGGCCGGGAGCTTGAGCTTCACGGCATCGCCCGCCGGCACCGGCAGGGCCGAGGCGGCGCGGGCGAGGGCGCCGTAATCGAGGGAGCGGCCGCTCGCGGCGTGCGTGACGGCGTGCTTTGCCGCCTTCACCTCGCCGACCGGCACGCCCCATTGCTGCGCCGCCGCCTGTTCGAGCATGGCGCGCGCCGCGGCGCCGGCGTGGCGCATCGGCAGGAAGAAGTGGCGCAGGCTGCGCGAGCCGTCCGTATCCTGGTTGCCGTAGCGCGGCTCGTCGGCGTTCGCCTGCGCGACGCGCACCTTCGCGAAATCCGCCTCGAGTTCGTCGGCGACGACGAGGGCGATCGAGGTGCGGACGCCCTGGCCCATCTCGGAGCGATGGCAGGTGACGGTGACGGTGCCGTCTTCGGCGATGGCGACGAAGACCTTGGGGTCGTCGCGCCAGCCGTTCGGCATGCCGTCGCGGCCGAATTTCGGCTCGTCGGCGGCGCGGCTGCGCGGAAGTCCGACGGCGAGGACGAGAGCGCCGGCGCCGGCCGCGGCGAGAAACGCGCGGCGGCTGACGTTTTCGAGGGAGGGGAGAGGAACGTGCGAGCGGTTCATAGCCGGACTCCCTTCTCCGCGGCCTGCTTGATGGCGGCGCGGATGCGCGGGTACGTCCCACAGCGGCAGATGTTGCCGCTCATGGCGTTGTCGATGTCATCGTCCGACGGCTTCGGCGTCTCCCGCAGGAGCGCAACGGCGGACATGATCTGGCCGACCTGGCAGTAGCCGCATTGCGCGACGTTGAGTTCGCGCCAGGCCTCCTGCACGGGATGGTTCCCGTCCGCCGCGAGGCCCTCGATCGTCGTGACCTTGCCGTCGCCGATGTCGCCGACGCGGGTTTGGCAGGAGCGCACCGGCTGGCCGTCGAGGTGGACGGTGCAGGCGCCGCATTGCGCCACGCCGCAGCCGAATTTCGTGCCGGTGAGGCCGAGTTCGTCGCGCAGATACCAGAGGAGTGGCATGTCCGGGTCGCCGTCATAGTCGCGGTCGTTCCCGTTGACGCGCAGCTTCGCCATCGTCGGCCCTTTCATGAAAAGGGTTGTGACGGCCACCGCCCCAGGCGGCCGCTCGATCCGCGTCGCGCGTCCCATCGGTACGGCGCGAGCGCATTCGTCAGCGGCGCCATACTGCGCCCGCGCCGGCGCGTTGAAAACTGTAAAATTCGGGCGCCGTTCAGGCTGCCGCGCCGCGATGGTCCAGGGCGCGGATGATGCCGCGCAGCTCGGCGAGGCCCTTGAGGCGTCCGACCGCCGTGTAGCCCGGATTGACCCGCCTGTCCGAGTCGAGGTCGTGCAGCATGCGGTGGCCGTGATCGGGCCGGAACGGGATCTTTTCGCCGTCCTTGCGGCGCGTATCCTCGGCGAGGAGGACCTTCAGCACCGCCACCATGTCGACATCGCCGTCGAGGTGGTCGGCCTCGTGGAAGCTCTCGCCGTCCGTGTCGCGCTTCGTCGCCCGCAGGTGCACGAAATGGATGCGCTCCGCGAAGCTTTTCGCGATCGCCGGAAGATCGTTGTCGGCGCGGACGCCGAGGCTGCCGGTACAAAAGCACATTCCGTTCGCCGGCGACGGCACGGCTGCAAACAGAGCCGCGTAATCCGGCGCCGTCGAGGCGATCCGCGGCAGGCCGAAGAGCGGCCGCGGCGGATCGTCGGGATGCAGCGTCAGCCGCGCGCCGAGCCGTTCGGCGACCGGCGCGACAAGCGCGAGGAAGGCGACGAGGTTGCGGCGCAGGCGATCCGCGTCGATGCCGCGGTAGGCCGCGAGGCGGGCGCGGAAGCCGTCGAGGTCGAGCGCCTCGGTCGTCGTGCCGGGAAGACCCGCCGCGATGGTGCGCGTCAGATGGGCCGCATCGTCCTCGCTCAGGGCGTCGGCGACGGCCTTCGCGCGGCGGCGCGTCCGGTCGTCGTAGTCGCTCTCGGCGCCGGCGCGCTTGAGGACGTAAAGGTCGAAGGCGGCGAATCGGGCCTGGTCGAAGCGCAGGGCCGTCGCGCCGGTCGGCAGCGGCCAGTCGGAGATCCGTGCGCGTCCAGTCGAGCACGGGCATGAAATTGTAGCAGATCGTGCGGATTCCCGCCGCGACCACGGCCTCGAGGCTGGCGATCCAGGCGTCGATCGAACGCTTCGCGCCCGCGCCCTCGCGCTTGACGTCGTCGGGCACCGGGATGCTCTCGACGACGCTCCAGCGCAGCGGCACACGCCCTGCGGGCGTCGTCTCGACCAGGGCACGGTGCTCCTCGACGCCCGCCTTGGTCCAGGCCTCCCCGGGCGGGACGTGGTGCAGCGCGGAGACGATGTCCGTCGCGCCGGCCTGGCGGACATGGTCGAGGGTGACGGGATCGTTCGCGCCGAACCAGCGCCAGGCCTGTCTCATCTCGTCCTCCCTCGCCGGCGCTGCCGATCGGCCCAGCTCCGGCCATGCCGCCTACGCAACTCTGAGGTTAACAATTCGTATTACTATACGCTGAGTGCATATCTGGCGGCACGACTTTGCGCTTCTTTCGCAGTTGCGAAAGGCCCATGAAGGGGCGTTCCCTCCTCTTGCCCCGTGACGCGATCCATGTCCACCCGAGCCGCTGCCCTGTCCCTCGAGACCGGGAGCGACACCATCCGCCCGCCCGTCGTCAGCAGCCGCCGCTTCGCGGCGCAGCATGTTCCCTTGAAGGGCATCGCGCTGATGGTCGGCTCGACGATGTTCTTCTCGGTCTCCGACGTGATCACGAAGGCGCTGACGGCGAGCCTGCCGGCGATCGAGGTCGCGTTCCTGCGCTATGTCACCTTCGTCCTCCTCGCGATCCCGCTGGTGATGCTGAGCGGTGGCGCCGCCGTGCTGGTGTCGCGCCGGCCCGGCTTGCAGCTTCTGCGCGGCCTCGGCGCCGTCGGCTCGGCGATCCTGTTCACGCTGTCGCTGCCGCATCTCCAGATCGCCGATGCGACTGCGGTCTACTTCATCTCGCCAATTCTGATCACCGCCCTCTCGATCCCGTTCCTCGGCGAAGTCGTCGGCTGGCGCCGCTTCGCCGCCGCAGGCGTCGGCCTGATCGGCGTGCTGGTCGTGATCCGGCCGGGCGGGGCCTCGTTTCAGAGCGCCGCGCTGCTGCCGCTCCTCGGCGCCACGAGCTGGGCCGGCGCGGCGATCGTCACCCGCCTCCTCGGCAGCCGCGACCATCCGGCCGCAACCCTCGCCTGGTCGGCGATCGTCGGGCTCCTCGTCCTCTCGGCGCTGCTGCCCTTCGTCTGGGTCGCGCCCGGCTGGCGCGAGATCGCCCTCGGCCTTGCCATCGGCCTGTTCTCGACCGCCGGGCATTGGCTGGTGATCCTGTCGTTCCGGAGCGCGAATGCCTCGACGGTGGCGCCCTTCTCCTACGCGCAGCTGATCTGGGCCGGAGCGCTGGGCTATCTCGTCTTCGGGGCGCTGCCGGACAGCTGGACCATGGCCGGCGCCGCCATCATCGCCGCGAGCGGCCTCTACACCGCCTATCGCGAGCGCGTCCGCGCCGGCCAGCGCTGAGGCGGCCGACCGCCCCGATTGAAGGGTCCCGTACGGCCTGCTACTGAGCCGGTCGGCCGCACGGCACCCGGAGCCTTCATGCCCTTCCGATACTTTGTCCTCCTGCACGTCGCCGTGCTCGTCGGAGGCGCTTTGGCGATGGTCTGGCTCGGGGACGGCCCGGAGGACGCCGTGTCCGAGGCGCTCGTCGCCGGCGCCTTCGCGACGATCGGCGAGGCGGTCGGCATGCGCCTCGGGCTCTGAGCGCCAATGGAATCCGAGCGCCAATAGAAAAGGCCCCGCACGGCGCGCAGGGCCCGATCGCGCCGTGGCCGCGGGAGCGGCGTCAGGCCTTCTTGCGGCGCTTCGCGTTCAGCGTCGCCTTCATCGCGCGGGCGGGCTCGAACTTGAGCCGCTTCGAGGCCGCGATCTTGATGGCGGCGCCGGTCTGCGGATTGCGGCCCTTGCGCGCCGCCCGTTCCGCGACGCGGAACTTGCCGAAGCCGAAGATCGAAACTTCCTCCCCTTTCTGGGCCGCGTCGGTGATCGACTGGAACACCGTCTCGACCACCTCACGCGCGAAGGTCTTCGTAAGCTCGTGCTCTTCGGCGAGCAGCTCGACCAGATCGTTCTTGTTCATGATTCTCCTCAGCGTGAACGAGACGCCTCCCATGACGCATTCTGCGGCCCGGTCAAGGCTCCATCGGCCGATTTGCCAGTTATGACGCCGAATTCTGCGAATGGCGCGGCTTCACCGCCACGGCAATGCGCCCGGCGGAAGGCGCGGGGCGATGGCATCCAGGGCGGCCATCGTCACGGCGATGACGGCGATGCTGACGATCGCCACCGCCGCGGCCTGGCTGACGAAACCCGCCTCCTCAAGGCCGAAGAGGACGACCCCGATGGTCTCGGTGCCCGCCGTCCACAGGAGCGCCGAGACGGTGAGCTCGCTGAAGGCGAGGAGGAAGGCGAGGAGGCCGCCCGCCGCGGCCGCCGGCAGCAGCGGCGGCACGACGATCTGAGCGAGGCGGCGGACCATGCGCGGCGCCGTCGAGGGCGGCCGCCTCCTCCTGGGCGAGGTCGACCTGGCGCATCGCCGCGAGGGCCGGCTTCAGCACGACGGGCAGGAACCGGGCGAGATAGGCGAAGACGATGATGCCAGGGCGTCGCATAGAGCGAAACCCCGAGGAGCGGCAGCGGCCGCAGGAAGACGAGGATGCAGGCGACGGCGAGCACGATGCCCGGCATCACGTAGGGCACCTCGACAGGGCGAGCGCCTGCGATCGCCGCCCGCCAGCGCCCGGACAGCCGGATGAGCGCATAGGCGATGGGCAGGGCGGCGAGGGCGAGAAGAACGGCGCTGCCGCCGGCAAAGAGGAAGGAGTTCGCGAAGGCCCGCCCGGTGACCGCCTGGCGGGCGAGCACCTCGACGTGAAGTTGTCGAAGGTGACGTTCGCCGCCGTCAGCGGCATCCCGTAGGACGGCACGAGCGAGGCGACGAGCAGGGATGCAAGCGGCAGGGCGATCGCGACCGCAAGGACCGCGAGGACGGCTCGGCCGCGCAAGCACGGCCCTTGCCGAGCCGCCAGAACGGCTCGAGGCGGACTTCGGTCTCGAAGCGCACGGCGATCGCGCTGCAGGATCAGGCCGCTGAGCGCGACGCAGATGCCGGCGAGGGCGGCGACCATCACGCCGAGCGCCGCGACGTCGGCGATGATCGACGGTCCGAAGCTCGACAGGCGGCGATAGATCAGCGTCGGCAAGGTCAGATAGTTCGCCGGAAATCCGAGCAGGGCCGGAATGCCGAAATTGCCGATCCCGGCGACGAAGGCGAGGAGGCCGGCGGCGACGAGATGCGGCCGCAGCAGCGGCAGCACGACGCCGCGCACGATCGCCGCCGGCATCGCCCCGTCGACCCGCGCCGCCTCGACGAGCGAGGCGGGGATGCGGCGCAGCCCCGCCATCAAAACGACGAAGGCGAGCGGGGCGTGGTGCAGCCCGAGAACGAGCACGATGCCGTTGCGGCCGACGAGCGGGTTCGGACTTCCCGGCGCCGGCGCGAGACCGAGGGTGTTGAGGAGGGGCGAGCCGGGTCCGGCAAGGCTCAGGAAGGCGAGCGCCACGACCTGCGGCGACACCAGCGTCGAGAGCACGAAGGCGAGGGAGGCGACGCGGCGCCGGCGCAGATCGATGGCGCCGAGGAGGATGGTCATGACGGCGCCGAGGAGGAGGGCGAGGAGGGCCGAGAGGGAGGCGGTTTCGAGGCTGTTGAAGGCGGCGCGCAGGCTCGCGCGGGCCGTCACGGTTTCGACGGCGCGGGCGGGGGAGAAAACGCCGCCCGGCGCGAGCGCCGCGCCGGCGAGCCGCGCGACCGGCAGGACGTCGAGGACGAGGACCGTCAGAAGGACGGCGGCAAGGAGAAGGGCGCCGCCGCGCTCGATCGGCGAGCGGCCGCTCCCGGGCCGTTCCTTCACTGGCCGAAGATGTCGGCGAAGGTCGTCTTGTTCTTCGTCTCGTCGGCGAGGGCCTTTGCGGCGTCGAAGGGCATAACCTTGATCTTGTCCCGCGGCGGATAGCCGGGCGGCAGCGCGACGGCGGGATGCGCCGCGATGTAGCCCTGCTTCAGCGCCAGTTCCTGGCCCTCGCGGGAAATCAGGAAATCGACAAAGGCCGTCGCAGCCCGGAGGTTGCGGGTGCCCTTGAGGATCGCCACCGGTTCCGAGACCGCCGAGACGCCCTCGGTCGGGAAGACGAATTCCACCGGGGCGCCCTTCGCCTTCTCGCGGATCGGCATGAAATCGACGATGACGCCATAGAGCTTTTCACCGCCGGCGACGCTTTTCAGGACGTCGCCGTTGCCGCCGCCGGCGACGGCGGCGTTGTCCTTCAGGGCCTCGTAGTAGCGCCAGGCCGCGTCGAGGTTGCCGGTCAGGGTCGCGGCATGGATCAAGGCCGCGCCCGAGGCGAGGGGAGAGGGCATTACGACCTGCCCCTTGGCTTCCGGGCGCAGAAGGTCGCTCCAGCCGGCCGGCCGGAACGGCGCCCTGGTGTTGTAGACGATGCCGGTGGTGATGAGCTTCGTCGCGAACCAGTGCTTCCTTTGATCGTGCGTGCCGGGCGGATAGGCGGAGACGTCCGCAGCATCGTAGGGGAGGAGCCGGCCTTCGCCCTTCAGCCCCTCCATGGTGACGCTGTCGGCGATGAGGAGCACGTCGGCCTGCGCCTGCCCCGCCTCCATCTCGGCCCGGAGCTTCGCAAGGATGCGCGGGGTGCCGTCGCGGACGAAGGAGATGTCGACCTTGGGGTACTTTGCCTTGAAGGCGTCGACGGTCTGCTGCGCGTCGGTGTTCGGCTGGCTCGTATAGAGCACGAGCTTGCCATCGACCTCCTGCGCGCCGGCGGCGAGGGGCGCGAGGGCAAGAAGAGAGGCGAGGAAAAGGCGCGTGATCATTTCAGGGGTGTTCCTCCAGGGGGCCGCCGATCCTGCCGGCTGCGCTAGTCCCGCCGCATGACGGCGCTATGACGCCGTTTCAGCCGCCGTCGCATATCTCCCGCCGGTCCGGGATTTTCAACGGTTTCGTGTACGTTGCCGGCGCCGGCGGTGCTAGTCATGATCCGGAGCGACGCCGGCGCGGAACGGGAAGGGCGGTTTAGGGCTTGATGGACAGGCCCCGTTGCGCGCTTCACGAAAGGCCGCCTCTTTTCCGCCGCCCGCCGGGCGCAGGAAAGCTCGGCTCGGCTGCGGCCTCTCACAAGGACTTCTCGTCGACGACCATGGCTCGCCTTCTCGCTTTCGGTCCGGTTTTCCTCACGATCCTCGCCGTCGCCGGCCCGGCGCGGGCGGGATCCGCTGAGCCGCTTCCTCGACGGGCTATGGAAATCCGAGCCGCCGCCGGCCGCCCCCGTCGCCGCCCCGCCCCCGGCCCCGCCTCCGGCTCGTCCCAAGGCGAAGCCCGCCCTCGCGGCGAAGCCGAAACCCGCGGCGGCCCAGAACGCCGCGCTGCCGGCCGCCGGCAAGCCCGTCGCCGATGCGGCGCCGAAGCCCGTCGCGGCGAAGCCGGTTCCGCAAAAGCCCGTGCCGGCGGCCGCCGCCCCGCCCGCTGCAAAGCCCCTCGCCGCGAAGCCGGCACCGGTAAAGCCCGTCGCCACCGCGGCGGCAGACCCCTCCGTGCCGATCGCGAAGCCTGTGCCCTTGGCGCCGGTGCCGCAGGCGGTCGCGGTGCAGCCCGCCGCCGCCAGCATCCCGACGACGCCGCAGGCCGCGATCGAGCGGGTGAACGCCTATTTCAACGGCATCGACCAGCTCAGCGCCTCCTTCTCGCAGACGAGCCCGGGTGGCCGCAGCGGCGGCACCCTGGCGCTGAAGCGGCCGGGGCAGCTGCAGTTCGCCTATGCGCCGCCGAGCACCCTCGAGATCATCTCGGACGGCAAGTCGGTGGCTGTCCGCGACAGGAAGCTCGGCACGAACGACGTCTATTCGGTCGGCCAGACGCCGCTGAAGTTCCTCCTCAAGGAGGATTTCGACCTCGGCCGCGACACCAAGGTCCGCGACGTGCAGACGAGCCCGGACGGCATCGTCACGATCCGATTCGAGGACAGCGCCACTTTCGGCGGCACCTCGAAGATCTCGCTCCGCTTCGACGCGCGCGCGAACGCCCTGCGGCAATGGACGATCATCGATCCGCAGGGCTTCGAGACCACGGTGAGCCTGACGAACGTCCAGATCGTGCGCCGTCAGAGCGCCGGCATCAACTGAGGCCGCTGCGCCGACAGGCCTTCTCCCGTTGCCCGCACCACCCGCTCGACCTCGCGGCGCAGGGTTGCCGTCGGGATCGTCATGAGCTTCTCGTCGAGGCCGAGGCCGACCATGCCGTGGGTCGCGGAGAAGAGCGTGCGGGCGAGGAGGGCTCGCGCCGCGTCGTCGAGGCTGGGACAGAGGGCCCCGAGCGGTTCCTCGATGTAGCGGAACAGGCGGCCCTGCTCGGCGAGATACCAGTCCGGAGGCGGCCGGTCGCCGCTCATGCGGTGCTCGAACAGGGCCCGCCAGCGCGGGGGATGAGCGGCCGCGAAATCGAGATAGGCGAGGGCGAGGGCCACGAGATCGTCGACGGCGCGCCCTGCGGTCCCTCCGGCCGCCGCTCTCGGCAGGGCGGCGATGCTGTCCTCGAACAGGCTCAGGGTGCGCAGGTTGACGGTCAGAATCAGGGCGTCGAGGTCCGGGAAGACGTTGTAGATCGCCCCGACCGCGCAGCCGACCTCCTTGGCAAGCTCCCGCGCCCGCAGATGCGCGAGCCCGCCCTCGGCGATGACGCGCTCGGCGGCGTCGACGAGGGCGTCGCGCAGGGCTCCGCGGCGGTCGGTGACAGGCGTCATGAGTTTACCCGGACTGTGTGAACGCCGTTCAAATTGTCCTTGAACAGCGTTCAAAGATGTGAGAGGATGGCTCCTGTGAACGACGTTCATAGAGGAACCGAAGCCCATGCTCAAGATGCTGTCCTGCTTCTTCCGCGATCCGGTCGCCCGTGACGGCGACGCCTTCGCCGAGCGCCCGGTCCGTCCCGATCTCGACGGCGAGATCCGAAAGGCCGCCCGCGGGCTCGCCGCCGCGCGGCAGCGCTTCGTCCACGCCTTGCGGGAGGCCGACGTCGCCGGGGGCGTGCCGCCCGAGCTGCGCGACGCCATTGCCGCGGCGAGCGCCCGCCTCGCCGAACTTGCCCGCGAGCGCCGAATCGCCGACGCGACCGAAGCGGTGCGGCGCCTGCGCGGCGGCTTTCGCATCGGCGCCGCGAGGCGCCGGGCCCTTAAGCAGGCCGAGGCCACCCTCGACCGTCTGCGCGAGCGCGACCTCGCCGCCGCCGCGGCCGTGAAGGCCAGCGCCATCGTCGCCGGCGCCGCGGCGCCGCAGCCGGTTCCGCTTGCCGTAGCGGCGAAGCACGCCAGCCCTTAGCCTGGTCGACGATCGAGGCGCCTCGCGCCGCCGGAGGATCCGATGTTTCGCACCCTCATGACCTCGCGGCGGTTCGCGCCCCTGTTCTGGTGCCAATTCTTCTCCGCCTTCAACGACAACTTCCTGAAGAACGCTCTCGTCTTCCTGATCCTCTGGTCGGTCGGCGGCTCGCAGGGCGAATCGCTCATCACGCTCGCCGGCGCCCTCTTCATCGCGCCGTTCTTCTTCCTCTCCGGCCTCGGCGGGCAGATGGCAGACCGCTTCGACAAGGCGCTCATCGCCCAGCGCCTCAAGCTCGCGGAGATCGCCGCCGCGGGCCTCGCGGTGGCGGGGTTCTGGTTTCACGCCCTGCCGCTGCTCTTTGCGGCCCTTGCCGCCTTCGGCACGATCTCGGCGCTGTTCGGGCCCATCAAGTACGGCATCCTGCCCGACCATCTCGCCCGCGCCGAACTGCCGGCCGGCAACGCCCTCGTCGAGGGCGCGACCTTCTTGGCAATCCTCCTCGGCACCATCGCCGGCGGTCTCGCCGCTCGCGAAGGCGGCGATCCGGCCTCGTTCGGCGCCCTCATCGTCGCCTTCGCGCTGCTGTGCTGGGGTTCGAGCCTGCTCATCCCGCGCACGGGGGAGGGCGCGCCGACCCTGCGCATCGATCCGAACATCCTGCGCTCCACCGGCACGCTCCTGAAGGCGCTCTACGCCGAGGCGCGGCTCTGGCGCGGCGGCCTCATCGTGTCCTGGTTCTGGCTCGTCGGCGCGGTGATGCTGTCGCTCCTGCCGCCCCTCGTAAAGAACCGCCTCGGCGGCAACGAGGAGGTCGTGACGCTGCTGCTCGCGATCTTCGCCGTCGGCATCGGCCTCGGCTCGGGGCTCGCCTCCTGGCTCGCGGCCGGACGCATCATCCTCCTGCCGACGCCGGTCGCGGCGCTGATCATGGGCGCCTTCGGCCTTGACCTCGCTTTCGCCATTGCCGGCATTGCGCCGGCGCCGCAGCCGCTCGGCTTTTCCGCCTTTCTCGGCACCGGCCTCGGCTGGCGCGTCGCCATCGACTTCACGGGCCTTGCCGCGGCCGGCGGCCTGTTCGTCGTACCCTCCTTCACCGCCGTGCAGGCCTGGGCCGGCGCGGACGAACGCGCGCGGATTGTCGCCGCCGTCAACGTCGTCACCGCCGGCTTCATCACCGCCGGTGCGCTGATCGTCGCCGGCTTCCAGGCGGCGGGCACGTCGGTGCCGGCCCTCGTCGCCGCGCTCGCCGTCGGCAACATCCTCGTCGGCCTCGTCGTCTTCCGGACCTTGCCGACCAACGCCTTCCGCGACCTTCTTTCGATCCTGTTCCGGGCCTTCTACCGGCTTGAGGTGAGGGGGCTCGAGAACATCGCCAAGGCAGGGCCGAACGCCATCGTCGCCCTCAATCACGTCAGCTTTCTCGATGCGGGGCTCGCCCTGTCGCTCCTCGACAAGGAGCCGATCTTCGCGATCGACCGCGGCATCGCGCAGCGCTGGTGGGTGAAGCCGTTCCTGAAGTTCACCCGCGCGATGCCCCTCGATCCGTCGAAGCCGCTCGCCACGCGCACCCTCATCAACGCGGTCCGCGCGGGCGAGAGCCTGATCATCTTCCCGGAGGGCCGGCTCACCGTGACCGGCAGCCTGATGAAGGTCTATGACGGCGCCGGGCTCATCGCCGACAAGTCCGGCGCCATGGTCGTGCCGGTGAAGATCGACGGGCTCGAGCAGACGCCGTTCTCGCGCCTCTCCCGCGACCAGGTGCGGCGCCGCTTCTGGCCGAAGGTGATCGTGACGATCCTCCCGCCCGTGAAGCTCGACGTCGATCCGGCGCTGAAAGGAAAGCAGCGCCGCCAGCGCGCCGGCGCGGCGCTCTACCAGATCATGTCGGACCTGATCTATCGGACCGCCACCACGGACCGCACCGTCTTCGCGGCGACGGTCGCCGCCGCCGAACGCCATGGCCGGCGCCGCGTCGCGGTCGAGGATCCGGTCTCGGGGACGCTCACCTACAAGCGCCTGCTGGTGGGCGCCGATATCATCGGCCGCAAGCTGATGCCGCTCGCCGCCGAGGGCGAGGCGCTCGGCGTGATGCTGCCGAGCGCGAACGGCGCCGCGGTGACGCTCCTCGGCCTGATGTCGGCCGGGCGCGTGCCGGCGATGATCAACTTCACCGCCGGCCCGGCGAACATCCTCGCCGCGTGCAAGGCGGCGAAGGTGGGCACGCTCGTGACCTCCCGCGCCTTCGTCGAGAAGGGCAAGCTCTCGAACCTCCTCGCAACGCTCGGCGAGGGCCTGCGCATCGTCTATCTCGAGGACGTGCGCGAGACCGTCGGGCTCTTCGACAAGCTGCGGGCGCTTCTGAAAGCCGGCACGCCGCTCGTCCGGCGCAAGCCCGACGATCCGGCCGCGATCCTCTTCACCTCCGGCTCGGAAGGCACGCCGAAGGGCGTCGTGCTCTCCCACCGCAACATGCTCGCGAACGCGGCGCAGGCCGCGGCGCGGATCGATTTCGGGCGCACCGACAAGGTCTTCAACGTGCTGCCCGTGTTCCATTCCTTCGGCCTGACGGTCGGGCTCGCGCTGCCCCTCGTGTCGGGCGTGCGCGTCTATCTCTATCCCTCGCCCTTGCACTACCGGATCATCCCGGAACTCGTCTACGACACCTGCGCGACGATCCTGTTCGGCACGGACACGTTCCTCGCCGGCTACGCGCGCACGGCGCATCCTTACGATTTCCGCTCCCTGCGCTACGTCCTCGCCGGCGCCGAGCCGGTGAAGGAGGCGACCCGGCGGGTCTACATGGAGAAGTTCGGGCTGCGCATTCTCGAAGGCTATGGCGTGACGGAGACGGCGCCGGTGCTCGCCATCAACACGCCGATGCACAACCGCTTCGGCACGGTCGGCCGCCTGATGCCCGGCATGGAGGCGCGGCTCGAGACGGTGCCCGGCGTCGAGGACGGCGGCCGCCTGCATGTGCGCGGCGAGAACGTCATGCTCGGCTATCTGCGGGCCGAAAATCCAGGCGTGCTCGAGCCGCCGGCGCAGGGCTGGCACGACACCGGCGACATCGTGGCGATCGACGACGACGGCTTCGTTTCGATCAAGGGCCGCGCCAAGCGCTTCGCGAAGATCGGCGGCGAGATGATCTCGCTCGCCGCCGTCGAGGCTTTTGCCGCGGAGCTGTGGCCCGATGCGCTCTCCGCCGCGGCGACGGCGCCCGATCCGCGCAAGGGCGAGCGTCTGGTCCTCGTCACCGAGCGGCGCGACGCGACCCGCGCCGCCTTTCAGGTTTTCGCGAAAGCGAAGGGCGCATCGGACCTGACGATCCCGGCCGACGTGTTGGTCGTCGACAAGGTCCCGGTGCTCGGATCGGGCAAGCTCGACTTCGCCGCCGTGACGAAGCTCGTGCAGAGCGTTGCCGCGGCGAAGGTTGCGGCGGAGTAGACCTCCTCAGCCCGCCTTCGCACTCGCGCCGCCAGACATGGAGCCCGCTCGCGACGATCAAAGGGAGGGAGGGGTCGGCGCCGGCGGCGGGGGATTGCGGCTTTGCCGAAACAAGCGGAGCGAAGCGGAGGTGAGGGGGCGTCTCCGGAAGAGGCGCCCGGCCCGACGCGGAGCGCCTCTTCCGTCACCGCTCCCTCACCCTCGCCTGCTGCGCAGGCTTGCTGCCTTCGGCAGCCCTCTCCCCGCAAGCGGGAGAGGCGAATCCGCGCCCTTCGCCGGGATGTGTGAATCCGCTACAGCAAATCCGTTCAAGATGACCCATCCCCGGAATGACAGCGCTTGCAATGGGCGAGGCCACGGGCGGCTTTCCATTGCCATGTCCTTTTTTGTCCGATACCGGTCTCTTGCTGGTCTATCGCGCGACTTTCTGTGGGCGCAGAGTCGGTTACCGTCGCAAACATAAGAGGTCCAGAAATGTCCGCATCCGACACCGCCCTGATCGTCGTCGACGTCCAGGAATCGTTCCGCCACCGGCCCTATTGGGCCGAGGACGAGGTCAAGCCCTTCCTGCGTCACCTCCAGGTTCTCGTCGACGGCGCCAAGGCGCGGGGGATGCCGGTGGTGCAGGTCTTCCACGTCGATCCGAGCGGGCCGTTTTCCCTTGCCTCCGGGCATGTCCGCCCCCTCGACGGGGTCTCGTTTCAGCCGGACGCCGTCTTCCACAAGAGCCGCCACAGCGCGCTCGTCGGCTCGGGGCTCGACGTCTGGCTTGTCGAGCACGGCATTCGCCGCGTCATCGTCTCCGGCATCCGCACCGAGCAATGCTGCGAGACGACGACGCGCCACGCCTCCGATCTCGGCTACGAGGTCGATTTCGCGGCGGAGGCGACGCTCACCTTCGCGATGCTCGATGGCGCCGGGCGGCGCTGGAGTGCGGCCGAGATCAAGGCCCGCACCTGCCTCGTCCTCGCCGGCCGCTTCGCCCGCGTCGCCACCGTGAAGGAGGCGCTCGAAGGCCGCGCGGCGAAGCGCGCCGCATGAGCGAGGCGTCGCCGCGGATCGTCCCGGTCGTCGTGGTGCTGCCGCCGCGTACCCTCCTGCTCGACGTCGCCGGACCGCTCGAGGTCTTGCGCAAGGCGAGCCTCGTGCAGGACAGGGTGCGCTTCGACGTCCGCTATGTCGGACCCTCGCCGGAGGTTGCGAGCTCGGTCGGCCTCGTGCTGTCCGCGATCGCGCCGCTGCCCGACGTCCTCGCGCCGGGCACGCACGTCGTCGTCTCCGGCGACGCGTCGGAGCCGATGGCGGTTCCCGGCCGCGACTGGCGCGATCCTCCGGGCGACGACGAGCGCATCGTCGCCTGGCTGCGCCGCTCCGTGCGGCCCGGCATCGTTCTCGTCTCGATCTGCTCGGGCGCGCTGCTCGCGGCCCGGGCCGGCCTCCTCGACGGCCACGAATGCACGACGCATTTTTCCTGCTGCGACGCGCTGGCGGCGCTGGCGCCGACGGCGCGCGTCGTCGAGAACCGGCTTTTCGTCGAGGACGGCGAGAGGCTGTCGAGCGCCGGCATCACCGCCGGCATCGACGCGATGCTGCACCTCGTCGCGAAGCTCGTCGATCCGGCCTGCGCCGTCGCGGTCGCGCGCTACCTCGTCGTCTACCTCCGTCGCGCCGGCGCCGATCCGCAGATGTCGCCCTGGCTCGAGGGCCGCAACCACATCCATCCGGCGGTCCATCGCGTGCAGGACGCGATCGCCGCGGATCCGGCCCGCGCCTGGACCCTCGAGAGCCTCGCCGCCGTCGCTGCCGCGAGCCCGCGCCATCTCTCGCGCCTCTTCAACGCCCATGCGGGCATGAGCATTCCCGACTATCTCAACCGGCTGCGGGTCGTGCTCGCGCGCGAGCTTCTGAGCCACACCCGCCTCGACATGGAGCGGGTCGCAGAGCGCGCCGGCTACGGCTCCTCCCGCCAGCTCCGCCGCGCCTGGGGCCGGCTCAACGCGACCGCGCCCCGGGAGGCGAGAAGCCGCCCGCATTGATCGACGGCGCCTTCGCCTCCCGGTCGCCGCCCGGGCGCTTGCCTTCATGAGTATCCGTGCCTATATCTTGAACAACGTTCAAAACACGCGACAAGGGGCTGGAACGATGTTGAGCACTGCGCCGGAAGCTGCCGCATGAGCCGATCCCTGCCCGCCATTCCCCTAATCGACGTTCGCCATGGCGGGCCGGTCGCCCATGCGCAGCGCAGCCGGGACGCGATGCTCGATCTGCGCGCGGCCTGTTTCTCGGTGCTCCCCGCGCCGATGCGCGGCATCGCCCGGCCCCTCGACCGGCTCTCCGCCGCCTGGCTGAGCCGGAGCCCGAGCCCCTATCGCGAGGAAATCGCCCGCATCGCCGAGATTGCGGGCAAGCCCGGCGTTTGGTTCGTCAACGCCTCCTACGAGTGGGGCTGCACGACGCGGATCGACGTCGAGCCGGTGCCGGTCCTGCGCCGGACCCTCGACTGGCCCTTTCCAGGCCTTGGCCGGCACGTCGAGGTGGCTCTGCAGGACGGCGGCGCCGGAGCCTACGCGAATGTGACCTGGCCCGGGGCAGTCGGCGTCCTCACCGCCGTCGCGCCCGGGCGCTTCGCTGCCGCGGTCAACCAGGGGCCGCTCTATCGCAGGGCCTCCGCCATGGCGCTGCTGCCGGCGGATTTTCTCCTCAACGCCGTCGGCACCTGGGGCCTGAGCGGGCATTGGCCGGTCTCGCATCTCATGCGCCACGCCTTCGACACCTGCGCCAGCTTCGCGGAGGCGGTCGATCTCCTGTCCTCGGCGCCGCTGGCGCGGCCGGCCCTCATCTCGATCGTCGGGGCGGAGCCGGGCGAGGGCTGCCTCATCGAGCGCACGGAGAGGGAGGCCCACCTGCGTCGCGGCGGCTGCGCCATCGCCAACGACTGGCATCCCGCCGGCCCGCCGCGGCCCGGCCATTGGCTCTGCCGCGGCGCGCTGCTGCGCGGCGGCGGCGATTCCGAAAGCCGCCGCTGCCGCCTCGAGAGCCACCGCTCCGCGGCGCCCTTCGACTGGCTGGATTCGCCGGTGCTGAACGGCCTCACCCGCCTCGCCGTCGAGACCTCGCCGGCGACGGGAGCGCTGGCCGCGATCGGCTTCGAGCCGGTGGACAGGACGCTCGCCGCGGTGCAGCCGGCGACGCAACGGCTGGCGGTGGGGATCGGCGCCGACGGATTTTGCGAAGCGGACATCCTTGCCGCCTGAGGCGGCTCCGTCCCCGTCTCCTACTCGAACAGTTCCGGGTGCTCCGCCTCGATGCGGGGCAGGGCGCGGAGAATTTCCGTCAGGTGGCGGAGCATGGCCGCGGCCGCGGCCTCCTCGTCGCGGGCGTCGATGGCGGCGACGATGGCGCGATGCTGGTCGATCAGCGGCAGCATCGCCTCGGCGCCGGGGAGCGTGAGCTGGCAGACCCGGTCCATATGCGCCTTGATGTCCGAGATTGCCTCCCAGGCGAGGGAGCAGCCGGCGCCCTCGGCGAGGGCGATGTGGAAGAGTTCGTCGTAGCGCTGGAAGGCGGCGTGGTCGCCGCGGCGGGCCGCCTTGTCCTGGACCTCGAGGAGGTCGTCGATGCGCTGCCGGCTCTGCACGTCGAAGGACGAGCAGGCGCGGCGGACGATCGCGGTCTCGACCGCCTCGCGGACGAAGCGCGCCTCCATCATCTTCCGCACCGAGATTTTCACCACCACCGTGCCGCGCTGCGGCTGGATCTCGACGAGCCGCGTGCGGGCGAGGCCGATCAGCGCCTCCCGCACCGGCTGGCGCGAGACGCCGTAGCGCTCGGCGATCTCCTGTTCCGAGAGGCGCGAGCCCGGCGGCATTTCGAGGGCCACGATGGCCCGGCGCAATTCGCCCTCGATCCTCTGGGCAGCGGAGCCCTGCGGCACGGCGAAAGGAGTGTTCAAGGGGCGGCTCCGGCTACGGGGGGATTGCGAACCATACGAACCTATACTACCATACAATCGTCGACGAGGAAGCGCCAATCGCGGCGTCCAGTCCCTCGCGACAAGTCCGCCGGAGCGCGGACGCGAATCGAACCCGGTGCGAGGAACGCCAAGGAGAGAAGACCATGCAGACGAGACGAGGATTGCTCGGCGCCACGCTCGGCCTCTGTGCCGCCCTCGTGGCGACGCAGGCCAGCGCGCAGACCGTAACCCTGCGCTCCGCCGATATCCACCCCGACGGCTATCCGACGGTCGAGGCCGTCAAGCATTTCGGCGCGCTGCTCGAGAAGCGCACCGGCGGGCGCCTGAAGCTGCAGGTGTTCCATTCAGCCCAGCTCGGCCAGGAGAAGGACACGATCGAGCAGACGCGATTCGGGGTGATCGACCTCAACCGCATCAACATGGGGCCGTTCAACAACCTGATCCCGGAGACCTTCGTCCCGGCGCTGCCGTTCATCTTCCGGTCCGTCGACCACATGCGCAAGACGATGGACGGGCCGATCGGCGACCAGATCCTGAAGGCCTTCGAGCCGCACGGCCTCGTCGCGCTCGCATTCTACGATTCCGGCGCGCGGTCCTTCTACAACACCAAGCGCCCGATCGCGACGCCGGCCGACCTCAAGGGCATGAAGGTCCGCGTCATCCAGTCGGACCTCTTCGTCGATCTCGTCAACGCTTTCGGCGCGAACGCGACGCCGATGCCTCCGGGAGAAGTGTACTCCGCGCTTCAGACCGGCGTCGTCGACGGCGCCGAGAACAACTGGCCGAGCTACGATTCCTTCCGCCATTTCGAGGTCGCGAAGTTCTACTCCCTCACCGAGCACTCGATGTCGCCCGAGGTTCTGGTGATGTCGAAGAAGAGCTTCGACAGGCTCTCGCCCGCCGACCAGGACGCGGTGCGGCAATCGGCGAAGGAATCCGTCGCCAAGATGCGCGAGCTCTGGGAGGCGCGCGAAAAAGTCTCGGAAGCGAAGATCCGCGCCGCCGGCAACACGATCAACGCCGTCGAGAAGCAGCCCTTCATCGACGCCATGAAGCCGGTCTACGAGAAATACGTGAAAGACGCGAAGCTGAAGGAGCTCGTCGCCCGCATCCAGGCGGTGAATTGAACTGAGCTGCGCTTCCGCGGGCCGGCTCCGGCCGGTCCGCCCCGCCACATCGCATTCACGGGCCCCATCGATGCGCGGAAGTCTCGCTGCCTTGTCCCGCGTCCTCGCCGTCGTCAACGTTGCGGCGCTCTGGACCGCCGGGGTGGGGCTCGTCCTGATGACGCTTTTCGTCGGCTACCAGATCTTCGGGCGCTACGTGCTCAACGCCTCGCCGACCTGGACGGAGCCGGCGGCACTGCTCCTGATGAGCTGGTTCATCCTGCTCGGCTCCGCCTGCGGCGTGCGCGAGGGCAACCATCTCGGCTTCGAGATCGGCCTGCACCATGCGCCGCCGGCCTTGCGCCGGCTGATGCTGCTCGTGACGGAAATCCTCGTCTTCGGTTTCGGTATTGCCATGGCCTGGTACGGCCTCGATCTCGCCGTCGAGACCTGGGCCGCGCTGATGCCCGGCCTGCCGATCCCGCAGGGCACGGACTACCTGCCGCTCGCCGTCGGCGGCGTCCTCATCGCCCTGTTCTCCCTCGAGAAGCTCGTGCGCCTCATCCTCGCCGGCGAGGAAGCAGCCCTCGTCGCGGAGCCGGGCGATCCGCGCGCCCTCGCGATGAGGGAGTAGGCCATGGAGCTCTTCGTCCTCTTCGGCGTGTTCACGCTCCTTCTTCTCATCGGCACGCCGATCGCCTTCTGCCTCGGCATCGCCTCGCTCGCCACCGTGCTCGCCATGAACCTGCCGCCGGTCGTGGTCTTCCAGCAGATCAATTCCGGCATGAACGCCTTCGCCATGATGGCGATCCCGTTCTTCATCTATGCCGGCGATCTGATGATGCGCGGCGGCATTGCCGACCGGCTGATCCGCCTTGCGGCGGGACTCGTCGGCCATCTCCGCGGCGGGCTCGGCCAGGTCAACGTCGTCGCCTCGACGCTGTTCGGCGGCATCTCGGGCTCGGCCATCGCCGACGCCTCGGCGATCGGCGGCATCATGATCCCGCAGATGGAGCGGCGCGGCTACGCCAAGGATTACAGCGTCAACGTGACGGTGAACGCCGCCATCATCGCGCTCCTGATCCCGCCCTCGCACAACATGATCATCTACTCGATCGCCGGCGGCGGCACGATCTCGGTGGCGGATCTCTTCACCGCCGGCATCGTGCCGGGGCTCCTGCTCGCGGCGGCGCTGATGGTCACCGCCTATTGGGTCGCGGTGAGGCGCGGCTATCCGGCCGATCCGTTTCCGGGCTTCCGCAAGCTCGGCCGCTTCTTCGTCGCCGCGATCCCCGGCATCCTGCTCATCTTCATCATCTTCGGCGGCGTCCGCTCGGGCGTGTTCACGGCGGCGGAGAGCTCCTGCATCGCCGTCTTCTACGCGCTCCTCGTGACCGTGCTGGTCTACCGCGAGATGGACTGGCGCAGCTTCGTCGAGGCGACGCTCGGGGCCGTGCGCACCACCGCCATGGTGCTCCTCGTCATCGGCACCGCGAACGCCTTCGGCTGGCTGATGGCGTTCCTGCAGGTGCCGCAGGCGACGATCGCCCTGATGCGCTCGGTCTCCGACAATCCCATCGTCACGCTGCTCCTCATCAACGTCGTTCTGCTGGTGCTCGGCACCTTCATGGACATGGCGCCGATGATCATCATCTGCACGCCGATCTTTCTGCCGGTCGATCAAGGCGTTCGGCGTCGATCCGGTGCATTTCGGAATCATCCTGATCCTCAATGCCGGCATCGGGCTCAACACGCCGCCGGTCGGTTCGGTGCTCTTCGTCGGCTGCGCGGTCGGCAAGATCAGCGATCGGCGAGGCGATGCAGTACGATCTGGCCGTTCCTCGGCGCGAGCGTTGCCGTCCTTCTCCTCGTCACCTACATTCCGGCCCTGTCGCTCTGGCTGCCGGCCGCCTTCCGCTGACCCGATCCTTTCATCGCACGAGGCTTCCATGACCATCGACGTCCGGCAGGTCTGCCATCCCGAGGCCGTCCGCCATTTCGACACCGACGCCCTGCGCCGCCATTTCCTGATCGAGGACCTGTTCGCCCCGGGCAAGGTCGCGCTCACCTACAGCCATATCGACCGTCTCGTCGTCGGCGGCGCCATGCCCGCCGGCGCCGGGCTCGTGCTCGAAAGCGAGAAGCCGATCGGCTCGCCGAACTTCTTGGACCGGCGCGAGCTCGGCATCGTCAATCTCGGCGGCCCCGGCACCGTCGTCGCGGACGGGGCATCGCGCATCGCGCTGAGGCCCCGCGATGCGCTCTATGTCGCGATGGGTACGAAGGAGGTGCGCTTTGCAGAGCGACGACGCCTCGGCAGCCCGCGAAATTCTACCTCGTCAGCACGCCGGCGCACGCGCGCCTACGAGACCGTCAAGATCGGTCTCGACAAGGCCCGCCGCGATCGATCTCGGCGATGCCGCGACGAGCAACGTGCGCACGATCTTCCAGATGCATCCATCCGGAGGTCTGCCGCTCCTGCCAGCTCGTGCTCGGCATGACGCAGCTCCAGCCCGGCAGCATGTGGAACACCATGCCGGCGCACGTGCACGACCGCCGCTCCGAGGTCTATGTCTATTTCGACCTGAAGCCCGATGCGCGGGTGATCCATCTCATGGGCGAGCCGCGAGGAGACGAAGCACCTCGTCGTGGGCAACGAGCAGGCGGTGCTGTCGCCCGGCTGGTCGATCCATTCCGGCGTCGGCACCAGCCACTACGCCTTCGTCTGGGCGATGGGCGGCGACAATCAGGACTTCACCGACATGGACATGGTCGCGATGGAAGACCTGCGGTGAGCGAGCGCCGTTTCGATCTTTCCGGCCGCACCGCCCTCGTCACCGGCGCCAATACCGGCCTCGGCCAGGCGATCGCCGTCGCGCTCGCCGAAGCCGGCGCCGATATCGTCGCGGTCGGGCGCTCGTCCATGGACGGAGACGGAGGCGGGTGTCGCGGGACGCGGCGCCGGCTTCCAGGCCGATCGCACGCGGATCTGGCGACCCTCGAGCCGATCGAGCGCGTGGTGCGCGAGGCGCTGACGCTCGGCGGCCGCATCGACATCCTCGTCAACAATGCCGGCATCATCCGCCGCGCCGATTCCCTCGACTTCACCGAAGCCGATTGGGATGCGGTGATGGACGTGAATCTCGAAATCCGTCTTCTTCCTCTCGCAGGCGGTGGCGCGGCACATGCTCGCCGACGGGGCGCGGCGGCAAGATCGATCAACGTCGCGTCGCTGCTCTCCTTCCAGGGCGGCATCCGCATCCCGTCCTACACCGCGAGCAAGAGCGGCCTTGCCGGGCTGACGCGGCTCCTCGCCTGCGAATGGGCGGGCAAGGGGCATCAACGTCAACGCCATCGCGCCGGGCTACTTCGTGACCAACAACACGCAGGCCCTGCGCGCGGACGCAGAAGCGCATGCGGCGAGATTCTGGCGCGCATTCCCGCCGGCCGCTGGGGCGATCCGCCGGACATCGGCGGCGCCGCGGTGTTCCTCGCCTCGCCGGCGGCGGACTATGTCCACGGAATCGTGCTGCCGGTCGACGGCGGCTGGCTCGCGCGCTGAGGCGCAACGACGGAGAAACGGGATGGCACGCCTGGGAGACCCCTTCGCCTTCGACGGGACAACCGCATGGGAGCCGGCCGGCGACGGCGTGCGACGCAAGGTGCTCTGCTACGACAAGGGCGTGATGATGGTCCGCGTCGTCTTTACGGCCGGCGCGGTCGGGGCCCGGAGCATTCGCATCCGCACGTGCAATGCAGCCTCGTCGAAAGCGGCGTCTTCGACATCACCATCGCCGGCCGCACCGAACGCCTGCGCGCCGGCGACAGCTTTTTGGTCGAAAGCGAACGCCCTGCACGGCGCCGTCGCCGTCGAAGCCGGCACGCTCGCTCGACGTGTTCGTGCCGATGCGGGAGGAGTTTGTGGGGTAGGGGCGAATGGCGAATGGCGGCGCGCGCCCTTCGCCTCTCCCCGCTTGCGGGGAGAGGGTTCGGCCTGCGGCCGAACAAGCGGAGCGAAGGGAAGCGGGGGTGAGGGGACAGTGCAGAAAGAGGCGCCCGGCCGAAGCCGTAGCGCCTCCTTCGTCGCCGCCCCCTCACCCTCGCCTGCTTCGCAGGCTTGCCGCCTTCGGCGGCCCTCTCCCCGCAAGCGGGGAGAGGCGAAAGGCGCGCTCTTCAACTATCCATTCGCCATTCGCGCCCATTCCCTCACACCCGCTTGAAAAACACCGTCGTGCTGCAAAGGCGCCCGTCCGGGAAGAGCGCGTAGTCGGGGATGTCGCCGACGCGGGTCCAGCCGAGGCGGGCGTAGAGGCGCTCGGCGTCGCCGCCGGTTACCGTGTCCAGCACCAGGAGAGTGCGGCCGGCGGCGCGGGCGGCGTCTTCGGCCGTGCGCAGGAGCGCGGCGCCGACGCCGCGGCGGCGCGCGTCGGAGCGGACGAGCATCTTGGCGACGTCGCCGCGGTGCGGCTGGTTCTCCGGCAGCGACAAGACGACCTGCACAGTACCGACGACGTCGCCTGCGTCTTCCGCGACGACGAGCAGCCGCTCGCCCTTCTCGACGCCGTCCGCGACCTTTCGCCAGAACGATGCCGCGCGCTCGCGGGTGAGCGGCGACATGAAGCTCACCGAGGCGCCGCCCGCGACGCAGTCGACGAGGATGTCGGCGAGGGCCGGCACGAGGGCGGCGGCCTCCTCGCGGCGGACGAGGCGAGTCGCGACGCTCATGGCCGGGCTCCGTCGACGAAGCGCTGCATGAAGACGAGGTCGAGCCAGCGCCCGAATTTTCGGCCGACCTCTCGGAAATGCGCGACCCGCGCAAAGCCGAGCCGCTCGTGGAAGCGCAGGGAGGCCTCGTTCTCGGCGTCAATGCCGCCGATCACCACGTGCATCCCCATCGCCCGCGCGACGGGAAACAGGGCCTCGACGAGATCCCGCCCGAGGCCGCGCCCGCGCATGTCCGACCGGACGTGCACCGAATGCTCGACCGTGTGCCGGTAGCCCGGCCAGGCGCCGCGCCAATCGCCGAAACTCGAGAAGCCGAGGACCTCCGCGCCCTCCGCCGCGACGAGCACCGGATAGCCGCGCGCGCCGCGCTCCTCGAACCAGGCGCGGCGCGCCGCAAGGCTCGACGGTTCGATGGCGTAGATCGCGGTCGAGGTCGCGACGACCTCGTTGTAGATGGCGAGAATGCCCGGAAGGTCCTCGCTTCCGGCGCTCCTGATCGGCATCGGTCGGCTCCTTGTCGGGCCTAGAAAATCAAATATAGTGGACGAATGTCAACCATGGAGGACGGTCTTTCCGCGGCCCTCGCGGAGCGCATCCGGGCCGAGCGCGAGGTGCGCGGCTGGTCCCTCGCCGATCTCGGCGAGCGCTCCGGCGTGTCGAAGGCGATGATCAGCAAGGTCGAGCGCGGCGAGGCGAGCCCGACCGCCTCCCTCCTCGGGCGCCTCTCCGGCGCCTTCGGGCTGACGCTGTCGACGCTGCTCGCCCGCGCCGAGCGCAGCGGCGGCCTGCTGGTGCGCCGCGCCGAGCAGCCGCTCTGGCGCGATCCGGCGACGGGCTACGAGCGCCGCCAGGTCTTCGCCTCGGGCGAGTGGCCGTTCGAGCTGATCGAGGTCGAGCTTCCGGCTGGGGCCGTGGTGGCGTTTCCGGCCGCCTCCTACGCCTTCATCCGCCAGGTCATCTGGATGCTGAAGGGCCGGCTCGTGTTCGAGGAAGGCGGCGAACGCCACGCGCTGTCGGCGGGCGACTGCCTCGAACTCGGTCCGCCGCGGGACTGTGCCTTTCGGAACGAGAGCGCACGCCCCTGCCGCTACCTCGTCGCGGTGCTGCGCCGGTAAGGCTCACCCTGCCTTGAGCGCGCGGTAGCCGACGACACCCACAGGGAGCTTCACGTCGTCGTAGCGGTCGAAGAGCGTCACCGCGAATCCCGCCTCCTTCAGCAGCGCGACGACCCGGTCCCGCGGCCAGAGCTTCAGAACGTGGCGCTCCTCCTCGCGGCGGTAGAGGTCGCCGGCGCGGCGGAAGGTGACGATCTCCCGGGTCAGCGTGCCGGCGGCCGGGTCCTCCCGCGCCTCGATCGTCACCGACCAGTCGGGGCCGTGGCGGAAGGCCTGTGAGGGCAGGTTGCCCTGACGGCCGGGCTCTGCGGCATCGAAGATGAGGAGCCCGCCGGGTTCCAGCGCCGCATGGATGCGCCGGACGAGATCGGCGAGATCCGCCTGCGTCGGGTGGCCGTCATCGACGTAGTTGACGACCTCGCCGATGAGCGTCACGACGCCCGCTTCCGGCAGCGGCGTCGCGTAGATCGAGCCGAGCACGAATTTTCCGGACGGCACGCGCCGGCTGGCGAGGCGCAGCAGCGTTGGCGAGAGGTCGACCCCGAAGACCGGATGGCCGGTGACGCTGACCTGCTCGGCGAGCGCACCCGAGCCGCAGCCGAGATCGACGAGGCGGGAGCCCGGCGTCGGGTGCTCGCGCAGATGCGCCAGCACCACCCGGCCGGCGCCCGTCGCGAGCGCCCCGAAGCTCGCATTGTGGATGAGGGCGAGGTTGCTCTCGTAGAAGGCGCGCATCGGCCCGCTCCTATCCGGCCCGCCGCGAAAAGCTCCGGGCCGTCACCATCAGGCAGAGGATCGTGAACATCATCTGCGCCGCGGCCTGCGCCGTGTTCGTGGTCGCATCGTATTGCGGCGCCACCTCGACGACGTCGGCGGCGACGATGTCGAGGCCCCTGAGGCCGCGCAGGATCTGGAGCGCCTCGCGCGGCGTCAGCCCGCCGACCTCGGGCGTGCCGGTGCCGGGGGCGAAGGCCGGGTCGAGGCTGTCGACGTCGAAGGAGAGATAGGCCGGCCCCCCGCCGATCGCCGCGCGGGCCTTCTCGATCACGGCGGGGATGCCCATGGCGGCGACCTCCTCGGCGTGGATCACCGTCATGCCGCTCTCGTAGGAGAACTCCCACAGATATTCGGCACCGCCGCGGATGCCGATCTGGATCGTCCGCTCCGGGTCGAGCACCCCCGCCAGCACCGCCTGCCGGAACGGGCCCCCGTGGTGGAACTTGGTGCCCTCGTATTCGCCGGAGGTGTCGCAATGGGCGTCGATGTGGATGAGGCCGAGGGGGCGGCCGGCGCCGAGGCTCTTCAGGATCGGCAGGGTCATGGAATGGTCGCCGCCGACCGAGAGCGGCCGCACGCCGGACGCGTGGACGGCGCCGTAGAACCGCTCGATGTCGGCATGGCAATCGGACAGCGAGAAGCGGCTGCGGAAGGGCACGTCGCCGACGTCCGCGACCGCCGCGAGGGAGAAGGGCGCGATCCGCAAGACGTGCTCGTAGGGTCCCATGCGCTCGACCGCGCGGACCGCCCGCGGACCGAGCCGGCTGCCGGCCCGGTTGGTGACGCCGAGGTCCATCGGCACGCCGATCAGCGCGACGTCGAGATCGGCGAAGCCGCCCGGGATGGCGTCCGGCCGGAACGGCGCGGACAGGAACGTGGCCGGGTCCATGAACGGCCATTTGCGCTGGTCGACGCCCTTGAACTGGGTCGCGGCGACGGCGGCGAAGTCCGGGTCGTAGATCCGGCTGCCCGCGGCGTCCGCATAGCGCGCCCTCAGTTTCGCGAGCTTGTCCTGGTCCATCCCGGCCCCCGTTTGCGTCCGTCGGCCTGACACGAGTAGCGGATTGCCGGCCTCCTGCAACCGATCCGGGATGCCGGGTCGGCTTTAGACGAAAGAATCCATCGCATGTGAGGTGCCGCACGCACGAACAGGTTCCGTGAGGGCAGGATCGCGCCGCTTGGGAACGACGCCATGTTCGCCGCCAACAATGCTCTCGTGATCGCCGGCCTCGGTCCGGGCCTCCTCGTCAGCCTCGCCGTGATTGCGAGCGATGCCCCGGTCCGCCTTCTGACGCGGGCGCCGTCGAACGACAATGCCCGCTGGACGCCCCGCCTCGTCGCGAGCCTCCGCCGGACCGCCGCGATCGCCTGAACCGACCTCCCCTCCGACGGCCGACACGCTGCGGCTGCGCCGCAAGCCGAGAGAATTGCGTCCTACGCGAACGCCGACACCGCCTGGAGGAGAAGCTTCAGCTTGACGGGCTTGCGCAGGTAGACGCTCTTCGTGACGTGATCGGTCAGCTCCCGCGTCGCCGTGATGTAGATGACCGGAAGCTTCGGGAATTCGTCGCGATAGAGGTGGGCGACGGCCCAGCCGTCCATCTCGCCGGGCAGGTTGATGTCGGTGATCAGGAGGTCCGCCTCGATCCCGTCGTCGAGGATCGCCACCGCCTCGTCGCCGCTGGTGAAGCTCCTCACCTCGATCTCCTGCTCGCGGAGCGCGGTCTCGACGATGCCGCGGGTGATTTCGTCGTCTTCCACGAGAACCACGCGCATGGTCGCCATCTCCTGTCCTCTCCGGCGTCGAGGCACGGGGGCCGGACGACGCCGCACCTTCGATAGACGCTCAAGCTGTAGTTGTTAAGCGGAATCGAGAACCCGCAAGAGGAAGCGCCCCCCGTTCGGCCGGCGATCACGTCGCCGAGAGGCCGGGTTCCGGCGGCTGCGCCGCGGACGCGACTGCCCTATCGTGACGGGATCGCAGAAGCGGAGATTTTCTTGGACCGCTCGCCCTGTTGGCGGCCGAACCGCCGCACCGTCCTCGTCGGCGCCGCCCTGCTGCCGCTGTCGGCCAAGGCGCGCGAGACCGTCCTCACGCCCGGCCAGACGGAAGGGCCGTTCTATCCGGTGACGTTTCCGTCGGAGGTCGACAACGATCTCGTCCGCATCGCGGGCCACGCCGCCCGTGCCATGGGCCAGGTTGTGCACGTCAGCGGCCGGGTGATCGATCTTCAAGGCCGGCCGCAGCGCGGCGCCGTCGTCGAGATCTGGCAGTGCGACGCGAACGGCATCTACCGGCATCCCCGGGCGCCCGGACAGGCCCGGTTCGACGGCGGCTTTCAGGGCTACGGTCGAGTCGCCGTCGACGCCGTGGGCGCCTATCGCTTCCGCACGATCAGGCCCGTGCCCTATCCCGGCCGCACGCCGCACATCCACTTCGCGGTCGCGGTGCCCGGCCTCGGGCGGCTCGTGACGCAGATGTACGTCGCCGGCGAGCCGCTCAACGCCCGCGATGCCGTGCTCGCCGGGATCCGCGACGCGGCGGCGCGGGAGAGCGTCATCGTGGCCCTCGCGCCGGCGGACGCGGTCGAGCCAGGCGCGCTCGGCGGCACCTTCGACATCGTCGTCGGCTGACCGGCCCTCACCCCGGCGGCGGGTTGCCGAATCCGGCCCGCCGGCGCGCCCGCCGGACGACGCGCGCGATGCCCGCAAGCGACGGCGCCGGCCCGGCCGGCGCGGCGAAGAGGTGGCGGTCGAGGCCCGCGACGGCCGCGCGGACCTCCGGGTCGGCGGCGGCGCTGCCGTCGGCGCGGTGGAGGAGGGCCGTCAGGGCGGCGCGCAGGCCGGCCGGATCGCCCGCCCGCACCGCCCGACGCAGGCCCGCCGTGCGGCGATGCTCGTCGAACAGCGTGCGCAGCGAAACCGCGTTCCCAGAACGCCCCGCGACAAGCCAGGCAAGCCCCGCGAGGAACGCGGCGAGGCCGCTCGCCAGCATCGGCCCGCTCAGCCAGGCGGCCGAGCCGGCCTCCGCCGGTCCGCCGGCCGCCTCCGTCGCTACCGCGGCGCCGATGCGCCGGGCCGGCAGGCTCGCCTCGCGCATCCGCCGGGCCGTCGTGTCGAACCAGGGAATCGTCAACGCCTGCAAGAGCACCGGTTCGGGCACGCCGAGGCGGATGTCCCAGGCATAGGTGGCGCGGGCGATCGGCCCCTCCTCGCCGATCAGCGTCTCGAGCTGCACCGGATTGGCGAAGGTCACGATGCCTGTCGTGCGCAGCGGCGGCAGCGGCGGCAATTGCTGCGGCAGCACGCCGACCGCCTCGATCACCACCGTGCGCCGCGCCGCCTCGCCGACCTTCAATTCGTTCGGCGGACGCTCCCAGGTGTCGGTGACGGTGACCGAGCGCGCCGGCAGCCACCAGCGCAGAGCCGCTTCGTCCGGGCCGGCGCCGACCGCGACGATCTGCGGCTTCGTGCGCGCCACGACGGGGGTCAGCGCGTTGTTGCCGTCGACGAGAGTCGCATGCACCTCGAAGCTCGGGATCTCCAGGGGCCCGCTGCGCTGCGGATAGAGCGCGATGCGGCGCTCGAAACGCTTGGCGCCGAGGTTGTCGACGTTCGCGGTCCAGCGGTCGCGGGCGAGCATGACGAGGCGCGCATCCGGGATCGGCGGCACGGCTGCGTCGAACGAGAAGACCGGGCGATGCAGCACGGCGCTCAAGGTCAGGAACACCGCCTCCTGCACGAACACCTCGTCGCCGGGGTGCGAGATCGTCAGCGAGACCTCGACATCGTCGTCGCTCACCTGGGCGAGCGCAGGCGGCAGCGGCAGCAGCAGGAGCGCCAGGGCGAGAAGCGCGCGCCTCACCATGGGTCGTCTCCCGCCGGCACGGCCGTCCCGGCCGCCTGCCGCCGCGCCTGCTCGACGGCGATGCGGATGCGCAGGTTGCGGCGCGGATCGTCGGGGATGCTGGCGACCCATTGGTTCGTGGCGCGCAGGCGCTCGCCGCCGGCCCGCGCCGCCGGGCCGCTCTCGCCGCGGGCGCCCTCGACCTCGCCGAGGCGGCTGCCGGTCGTGAAAGCGCTCTCTCCGCCGGAGCCGCCGCCGCGGCCGTTGACGTTGAGCGAGAAGCGCGCGTCGCGCATGGCGCGCCCGACCGCGCGGCCGCTGTCGCCGCCGCTGGCAAGCGAGGCTTCCTGCACGCCGACCATGCCGTCGCCGGTGGCGTTCGGGTCCTTCGCATCGGCATTCGCCTTGCGGTCGCGGCGCATCTCGGCGGTTCCGCTGGCGCCGACGGTTCCCGGTGCCGGCTCGCCCTTCGGGCCGAGCTGCGCCAGCACGAGGGCGCGGTTCGCGATGGCGTCGCGATGGCGCGGCTCACGGGCGAGAACCGTGTCATACGCATCGAGCGCGCCGGCATAGGCGCCGAGGCGGGCGAGGGCGTTGCCGCGGTTGTAGATCGATTCGACATCGTCGGCGCGGCGCAGCACCGTCGCGGCCTCGGCGTAGCGGCCGGCGCGATAGAGCGCGACGCCCTTGAAGGCCGGGTCCGGCAGGAGAAGAGCCGCGGCGTCGTTGTGGCCCGCGGCGAGAGCGAGGCGGCCGAGTCGGCGCGGCGGATCGGCGGCGGCGAGAAGGCAGAGGCCGAGGACGGCGAAGGCGAGCCAGCGTCTCATGCCGCCTCCCGCCGGAACATCGCAAGGAGCGGAAAGGCCGCCGCGAAGACGAAGAAGAGGCCGAGATCCTGCCAGGCGAGGGCGGCGTAGTCGCCCTGCCCGAGCCGGATCTCGCGCCGCTCGCCGAGCCGCGCAATCAGGCGATCGACGTCGCGCAGGCTGCCGGCAAATCCGCCCGATGCGGCGGCGAGCGCGTCGAGCCCGTCCCGGTGCGTCTGCGGAACCACCGAGAGGTAGGCGGCGGCGGGCGGCACGAAGACCGTGTGCAGGACATGGCCGTCCCGCGCCAGCGCCGCGACCGCGGCGCCGACGTCCCCGTCCGCCTCGCCGCCGTCGGAGAGGAGCACCACGTCGCCGTTCAGCACCGCCGCCTCCCGCAGCACGTCCCGCGCGAGCGCGAGCGCGCGTTCCGGGCGGCTGCCGACATCGGGAACCGTGTCGCCGTCGATCGAGGACAGGGTCGTCGAGAGATCCTCGCGATCGGCGGTGAGCGCCGCGGCGAGATACGCGTCGCCGGCATAGACGATGAGCGCGACCTGTCGCGTGCCGACCGCTTCCGCGAGCGCCCGCGCGGCGGCCGTCGCGGCGACGAGGCTGCCGCCGCCGGTGAGCGAGCGCGAGGCGTCGAGGCAGATCACGAGCGCGTCGAGATTGCGATAGGCGGCGACGCGGGAGCGTTCCACCGCCGGCCCGGTCAGGCCGATGGCGAGGAGAGCCGCGGCGAGGGCCGGCGCGAGGACCTGCGCGCGGGCGCCCTGCGAAAAGCCGCCGCGGGCGATCATGCCGGCGAGCAGCGGCGCATCGACGGCGCGGCGCCAGTTCCCGGCATCCGCGGCGCGTCGCGCGAAAAACGCCGCCGCCGCGATGAGCGGCAGGGCGAGCAGCCACCAGGGCCGCAGCAGGGCAAGTCCGAAGCTCTCGATCATGCCGGCCTCGCCCGCCGCAGGAGCATCGCCATCGCGAGCCCGAAGGCGGCCGCGGCGGCGTAGGGCCAGAGCGCCTGCACGAGGGCGGCGGGCGGCGCGTTCGCGGCGCTCGCCTCGAGCGCTTCGATGGCGCGGTAGACCTCGGCGAGCTCTTCCGTCGTGCGCACGCGGAACATGCGGCCGTGGCCCGCCGTCGCGATCGCCGACAGGGTCTCGGTGTCGACGGCGTCGGCTTCGGCGCCGGGGCCGTTCGTCTTCTCCTCCGTTCCGAGCGCGATGGTGTGGACGGTGATGCCGAGATCGGCGGCGAGGCGCGCGGCGTCGTCCGGCGCGACGCGGCCGGCGGTGTTCGAGCCGTCGGACAGGAGCACGACGACGCGCGAGCGCGCATCCGAGCCGCGCAGGCGCTTCAGGGCAAGGCCGAGCCCGTCGCCGATCGCCGTCGAGGTGCCGATGACGCCGATGGCGGCGTCGTTGAGCGCGTTGCGCACCACGGCGAGGTCGAAGCTCGCGGGCGCGGCGACATAGGCCTGCTCGGCGAACAAGGCGAGGCCGATGCGGTCGCCGCCGCGCCGCGCGATGAAATCGCTGGCGACGGCCTTCACGGCATCGATGCGCGGCACCTTGCGTCCGGCGATCGAGAAGTCGTCGCGGCGCATGCTGCCGGAGACGTCGATGACGAGGTAGATCTCGCGTCCGCTCGTCGGCAGCGCGGCGACCGGCAGCGGCCGCTGCGGACCGGCGAGGGCGATCACGAGCGCGAGCCAGCAGAGCCAGGGCAAGAGCGGCATCGCCCGCGCCGGGCTTTCGACGCCGGCGCGGTCGAGGGACGCGGCGACGGAGCCGGGCACGCGCAGGACCGCGCTCGCCGCCATCCGCGTCGCCGGCGCGACGAGGGCGACGAGAAGCGGCAAGGGCGCGAGCAGGACGAGGAGCGGATGCGCGAAGGTCACGGCGCTCATCGCTTCAGCCCCGCGAGCAGCGTCTGAAGCGTGCGGTCGATCGCCTCGACCGGCGCGGCTGGCGCGGGCGTGTAGAGCGCGTCGCCGAAGACCGCGCCATCGCCCTGCGTGAAGAACGTCGTCGCGAACAAATCGTCGAGCCTCGCAAGCCAGGCCTCGCCGCGTTCCTTCGCCGGGGCGCCGGCGACGGCGGAAGCGGCGCGGCGCAGCAGCGCCGCCTGCGCGGAGAGACGCTCCTCCGCTGCGAGCCGGCGCGATCCGGCGAGCGCGGCAAGCGCCGCGCGCCGCGCCGGACGGCGGCCGCGGCGAAGGAGCGTCCACGCGGCGAAGGCGCAAGCGGCGAGGGCGAATCCGACCAGGGCCGCCGTCGCGAGATCGCTCACGGGCGACGTCGCGGCGATCGCCGGCCAGTGGATGTCGCGCAGACCTTCGAGCGCGTCAGCGGGCGGCGCCATGCGCGAGCCCTCCGAGCTTGCCGAGCACCGTCGCGGGATCCTCGGACGCGGCGATCGTGAGGTGCGAAACGATCTCCTCGGGCGCGGGCTCCGGCCTGCGCCGGCCGATGCGCACGACGCGCGCCGGGCCGCCGCCCGCGGCATAGGCGTAGCGGCCGCGCGGCACGCCCTCCTCGATGGCGTCGCGCACGCGCACGAGCCGCAGCGCGCCGCGGCTCTGCAGCCGCCTGAGCTGCGCGACGAGGGACGGGCCGGGCACGTCGAGGCTCGAAAACAGGGTCAGCGTGCCTTTCAGCATGTGCCGCGCCGCGGCCTCCTCCAGGGCCGCGTCGAGGGTCTGCGCCACGGCGGCGGCCTCGAGGGCCAGCGCCTCGTCGTGGAGACGCACGAGCGCCGGAATCAGCGCGCGCATGCCGGCTTCGCCGAGGCCGCCGCGGAGCGGTGCCGCCGCCGTCGCCGTCAGCGCCACGGCGTCGACGCGCGCGCCCTGCTGCGCGAGATCGAAGCCGAGGAGGCTCGCCGCTTCGAGCGCCGCCACGGAGCGGAAGGCGCGGCGGCTGCCGAACAGCATCGGCGGGCGCAGGTCGACGATCAGCACGTGCCGCGGCTCGCGCTCGGCGCGGTAGCGCCGGGTGTGCGGTTCGCCGCGCCGCGCCGAGGCGTTGCGGTCGATGGCGCGCACCTCGTCGCCGAGGGACCAGGGCCGGATCTCGTGCAGGTCGAGGCCCTGGCCGGGCCGCGGCACCGGCGCGAGGCCGGCGAGCGGCGGCGCCGTCCGCGGCCGGCTCCCGCGCGTCCGCCGCACCAGAGCGCCGAGCGCGAAAAGGTCTTCCGCGCCGATGCGGACGCCGCGATGGGCGAGGGGGTCGGCCGCCGCCTTCATACGATCGGCACCCGTTCGATCAGGCGGCGCACGAGGGCCTGCGCCGTGTCGCCTTCGGCAAGCGCCCGCCAGCTCAGGACGAGGCGATGGCTCAGGGCCTCGACGGCGAGCGCGGCGATGTCGTCCGGCGTGACGTGGTCGCGGCCTTCGAGATAGGCGAGTGCCTTCGCGGAGCCGGCAAGGGCCAGGGTGCCGCGCGGCGAGACCGGGAAGGCCACCGCCGCGCGGATGTCCTCGCCCGCGCGGCCGTCGCGAGTCGCCATGACGAGGCGCACGATGGCGTCCTTGAGCGCGGGCGCGAGATGGACCGCATGTGCCGCCCGGCGCGCGGCGCGGATGTCGTCGCCGTCGAGGCGCGGCGGCGGCGGGCCCTCCGTGCCTGCCGTCTCGTGCTCGACGAGATCGAGGATCCGGCGCTCCGCGGCAGCGTCCGGCAGGTCGAGGATGACGTGCAGCAGGAAGCGGTCGAGTTCGGCCTCGGGCAGCGGATAGGTGCCCTCCTGCTCGATCGGGTTTTTCGTCGCCAGCACCAGGAAGGGGTCCGGCAGGGGATAGGTGACGCCGTTGGCGCTGACCTGCCGCTCGGCCATGGCCTCGAGGAGTGCCGACTGCACCTTCGGCGGCGCCCGGTTGATCTCGTCGACGAGGACGACGAAGTGGAAGACCGGCCCCGGCACGAACTCGAAGGTGCCGCTGCCGGGCCGCCAGACCGGCGTGCCGGTGATGTCCGCCGGCATCAGGTCGGGCGTGCACTGGATGCGCGCGAAGGAGATGCCGAGACCGTCGGCGAAGCGCTTCGCGGCGCGGGTCTTGGCCAGGCCCGGCAGGCCCTCGATCAGGAGATGGCCGTCGGCAAGCAGCCCGATCAGCAGGCGCAGGATCAGGGGCTCGCGGTCGACGAGGCTGCGCGAGAGGTCTTCGCGGAGCGCCGAGAGCCGGTCGAAGACCGCGGCATCGTCGGCGCCGCTCTGCTGCGCCGGGCTTTGGACCTGCCGATCGACTGCCATCGCGACGTGCCTTCCGTTCGGGCCGCGTTCGCCGCGCCGCGCCGGACGCGGGCGTGCCTGCCTCGTGAGCCTGTGGGGAACCTCGGCTCGACGGCGTGTCACGACCGGCCGCTGCCGGGTCGTCGTCCCGGAATTGCGATGCCGCCGGTCTGCGAACCGGATTCCGCCGTCCCCGGGCGGAGCCGTTGAGGTCGTAGCCTGCCGGAAATCTAGCAGGCGGGCTCGCCGCGGCAACCGCGGATGGCGGCATCGGCTTGACGCTGCCCGCGTCCGCACGCCACACAGGCGCGGGCAGGGGGACGTCGCCATGAGCGAGAGCCGGAGCGGGGTGACGATTCTCGGCATCTTCGTAGCCGACCTCGCCTTCCGCGCCGCCCGTCTGCCGGCGGTCGGCGAGACCCTCCTCGGCTCCTCCTTCGCTCTCGGCCCGGGCGGCAAGGGCTCGAATCAGGCGGTCGCGGCGGCGCGGGCCGGCGGCGGCCGGGTGCCGGTCCGTTTCGTGACGCGCATCGGCGCCGACGCCTTCGGCGAAGTCGGGCTGAAGACCTGGCGCGAGGCCGGCGTCTCGACGGAGCACGTGCGCCAACTCTCCGACGTGGCGACGGGCGCCGCCTTCATCTTCGTGTCCGACCGGACCGGCGACAACGCCATCATCGTCACGAGCGGCGCCGCGGGCACGCTCTCGGCGGCCGATCTCGATGCGGCCAGGCAGGCGATCGCCGGTTCGGCGATCTTCATGACGCAGCTCGAGCAATCCGTCGCCGCCGCCGCGCACGGGCTCGCCCTCGCCCGCGCCGCCGGCGTCACGACGATCTTCAACCCGGCGCCGGCGATCCCCGTCGACGATCAGCTCTACGCGCTCAGTGACTATGTCACCCCGAACGAGACCGAGGCGGGCACCCTGTCCGGACTGCCGCAGGTCGAGAGTCTCGAGGAGGCGCGGGCGGCCGGCGACTTCTTCCTCGCCCGTGGCGCCAAGGTGGCGCTGATCACCCTCGGCAAGCGCGGCGCGCTCTTCCACGCCGCCGACCGCTCGGTCCTGGTGCCGTCCTTTCCGATCGCCGAGGTGGTCGACACGACCGGCGCCGGCGACGCCTTCAACGGCGGCTTCGCGGCGGCCCTTGCGGAAGGCATGGAGCCGCTTTCGGCCGCGCGTTTCGCCTGCGCCGCCGCCGGCCTGTCGGTCACCCGCGCCGGCACCGCCCCGGCAATGCCGAGCCGGGAGGAGATCGACCGGCTCCTGAAAGCGCATCCCTGAGTGCGCTGGTTGTATTCTGGAGATATGCAATTATTGGGTGTACTTGCCGCTCTATCGCCGCTAGGTTCGACTCAGGCGCTGGGGAGCGTCAGGGGAGGGGAGCGTGCGGACGAAGTCACCGAGTCCGGTCGACCGTCATGTCGGCCAGAGGGTACGGTTGCGGCGGCAGGCGATGGGGATGAGCCAGGAGGCGCTGGCGAAGGCGCTCGGGCTGACCTTCCAGCAAATCCAGAAATACGAAAAGGGGATGAACCGGATCGGCGTCAGCCGCCTGCACGACATGGCGGGCGTCTTCAACGTACCAATCGACTACTTCTACGAGGGCCTGCCCGACGCCCGCATCACCGGCGGGGCGGCGCACCAGGGCCCGGTGCTGGAGTTCCTCTCCCTGCCCGACAGCGACCGGCTGATGCGCGGCTTCCTCGATCTCCGCGATGCCGCCGACCGCCGCAAGGTCGTCGAGATCGTCGAATGGCTGGCCCTGCGCAAGGTGGCGGCGGCGCTCGTGCCCGTCACTCTCGAAAGCTTACCGGGATCCCGTTCCGCACCATGAAGGCGAGGTCCTCGGCGTCCCAGTTGGTGAGCCGCACGCAGCCGTGCGAGGCGGTCTTGCCGACCTTGTCCGGCTCCGGGGTGCCGTGGATGCCGTAGGAATCCTCGGAGAGGTCGATCCACACCGTCCCGACCGGATTGTTCGGTCCGGGCTTCAAGGTGAACTTCTCTTTCGCCTTAACGCCCTTGAACTTGTACTCGGGATCGTAGGTGTAGTCCGGATTGCGGGCGACGCCGACGACCTTCAGGGTGCCCGAGGGCGCGGGCTTCTCGTCGCTTCCGATCGAGGCCGGATAGGTCGCGAGAAGGGTGCCGTCCTCGGCGAGGGCCCGGACGCGACGGTCGCCCTTCAGGACCTCGATCTTCGCAGCCTTGCCCTTACGGTCGTCCCGGCGCTCGTCGGCGCGCACGTTGGCGACGACGATCGCCTCTCCTGCCTTGTCGAAGGTCTTGTCGGGGTTGAGTTCGAGGAGCAGGTCGGCATCCATGTGGAAGCGCTCGGCGATGAGCTCGACCGGGTTGCGGTAGCCGAGCCGCGGCAGCTCTGCCTGCTTCTCCATCTTGTCGGGGATCTCGGGGGTGAACGGGCCTTTCACGTCCTCCGCGCGGATCGTGTAGGGAGCGATCGCCGGCGCGGATGTTTCCTCCGTGAGCTTCGCGAAGGCGGCGGCGTCGAGCTTGCCGTCGGCCTTGAGGCCGTTCGCGGCCTCGAAGGCGGCGAGAGCGCCGCGGAAATTGTCTCCGTCGCGCCCGTCGATGACGCCCGGCGAGAAGCGGGCCCGGTCGAGCAGAACCTGCGCCTTGGCGAGGCGCGCCCGGTCGTCCTTCGCCGCCGCCTCGGGCGAGGCGGCATTGACCGCCTCGGCGGTCAGCCCCCCGGCAAAGGCGGGCGTTCCGAGCGGAGCCAGGGCGGCGACGCAGGCAGCGATCAGGAGCGGCTTCATCGGCGAATCCTCAGCGCGCCTTCGGTCCGCGCGGAGGAGAAAGCGAATCACCGCCCGGCGGTTCCTGACGATCGCCGCCCCGCGACGGCGCCTACTGGCAGATCCGGTAGCCCCGGTTGCGGCCACGCTGGTCGAGGTGGAGGTGGTTGCCGTGGTCCGCGTCGGCGCCCGGACCGAGCACCGTCGAGAAGTTGGCGCAGGCGCCCTTGCGGATCGCCTCCTGGAAAGCCAATTCCGGCGATCCTTCCGGCAGGAAGCCGATCGTGATCGCGGCGCGCTTGGCGAAAGCGAAGCCCATCACGTCGACGGCGTTGCCGAGGGCGTGTTCGCTGAGCTTGGTGCCGGAACGCTGGTTGCGGCACTGATAGGACGTTCCGATCAGGACCTTCGTCGGCGCGCTCTCGAGAAGCCGTGCGGCCTCCGTCGCGACGAAGTCGAGCGACCAGCGCCCGAGACCCTCGGCGAGGGCGCAGGTCATCAGCGCGTGCGGCGAGACTTCGAGATTGCCCGGCAGGCGCGAGACGAAAACGGCCTGCCGGACGCTGCACTCGTTTTCGCTGACGTCGGGCTTTGCCTCAAAGACGACGCCGAGCTTTTCGAGCCGTTCGGGACAGGCCGGATCGAGCGGTCCCGGGGGTGGCGGCTCGTGCAGGGCCTGAGTCGGAGGGGCCTGCCGTGCCGGCTCCTGCGCGTGCTCGGGGACCGGGCGGGGCGGCGGCAGCGGCGCCTCGGTCGTCGCGGAGGGCGGCGCTTCCATGCCGGGCCGCGGCGGCGGCAGTGGCGGCGCGACTTGCTCAGGGACCGGCGCCGCTGCCGAAAGCGCAAGCGCCAATGCGCCGGCGGGCGCGCCGAATCTCACGCCCGCGCCTCGCCGACTTCGTCCGCCATCGCGGCGCCGCGGCTGCCGAGGGGCTTTTCCGGGCCGGTCGTCGTGTCGCGCGCGGTCTGGCGCTCGATTTCGGCGTTCAGCTCGGCGCCGACAAGCACGATGAAGAGCGAGATGTAGATCCACATCATGACGCCGACGACGGCGCCGAGGGAGCCGTAGGTCGCCGAATAGTTAGCGAAGCGCGACAGGTAGAACGAGAACAGGGCCGAGGCGATCACCCAGACGAAGGCGGCGACGAGCGAGCCCGGCGTGACCCATTGCCAGCGCGCCTGCGCCCGGCTCGGGCCGTAGCGATAAAGCAGCGCAAGTCCGGTCACGGCAACGAGCGAAGAGCACGATCGCCGGGACGATCGAAATCGAGGAGATTTCCGGCCGGGCCGAGCGGAAAATAGGCGATGACGACCGGGATGCCGACGACGACGTTGAGGGCGAGGACGAAGAAGACAAGGCCGCCGATCGTGGACAGCGCCGAGATGGCGAGCAATTCGAGGAAGCCGCGCTTCTCCTCCTCTTCGTAGGCGACGTTCATGGCGTCGAAAAGGGCCTTCATCCCGGAGTTCGCGCTCCACAGGGTGATCAGCAGCGACACCGCGAACCCGACGCCGAGGGAGGTCCTCTGCTGCTCGAGCCGGGTCAGCTCGGCGCCCAGGAGGTCGAGCATCGCTTCGGGCAAGAAGCCGCGCAGGTCGCTAAGGTGCTGGTTGATGGTCGCCGGATCGGCGACGAGGCCGTAGAGCGCGACGAGGGCGCCGAGGGCCGGGACGAGGGATAGGAGGATGAAGAAGGCCGTGCCGGCGGCGATGGTGCTGATGCGGTCCTCGAAGATCTCGTCGTAGAGCCGCAGGAGAATGTCCTTCCAGCCGCGCCACGGAATCCGTGCCGGCGTTTCAGCCCGGCGGCCGCGGCCGCTCTCACCACCCCGCAGCCGAAAGATGCGCATCGGGATGGTGTCGCTCACTTCCGCCCTCCTACGGTCACGGTGCCGTCGCTCAGTGAACGTCCGGCCGCTTCAAACGTTGCACAATGCGCAATCCTGACGGCGTGCCGGGCGTTTTGCCGGATGATTGACGCGCGCCGGCGCGGAACCCGGCGTGCCCGGATTTGTTACTTCAGCAGCAAGACAGGAGGCGGGCCGATGAGCATGGGTCACGAGAACAGAAGCCAGGACGAGCAGCCGCAGGCCCGGCCGGCCGATTGGGACTCGCTCAAGGAAGAGGTCGGCGATGCTGCCGACGCCGCCGTCGAGCGGGGGCGCAGCTTCCTCGACGCGGCCCGCGAGCAGGCGACCGTCTATGTCGACGCCCGCAAGGACGCGGTCGCGCAGTCCGTGGCCGATTTCGCCACCTCGCTGCGGACATCGACCGCATCCTTCGAGGACCGCCCGAACATCCGCGCCGTCGCGGACAGCGCCGCGGAGGGTCTGGACCAGCTCGCCAACTCGATCCGGCAGCGCAGTTTCGCGGAGATCTTCAGCGAGGGCGAGCGCCTCGTCCGCGACCGGCCCGGTACGGTCGCCGCCGTCACCCTCGTGCTCGGCTTCGTCGCGGCGCGCTTCATCAAGGCTTCTGCCGATACCCTCCGCGATGAGCATCGCCTAAATGCGAGGAGCGAGTATAGCCGCGAGCGGCGGAGCTCGGGCGGGCCGCGCCGGGCGTCCTGAGGCCGCTGTCGAAATGGCCATGCGGAGGGCCCGATGAAGACCGAGAATCAAAGCCTGCACACGCTGTTCGGCGATGCGCTCCGCGAGAGCAGCGAACTCGCGCAGAAGGAGTTCGCGCTGTTCAGGACCGAAATGTCCGAGAGCGTGCGCAGAATGTTCATGGGACTGGCGATGGTGGTGGTCGCCGCGATCTTCGGCATGGCGGCCCTGATCCTGTTCACGGATGCGCTCGTGCATTGGCTCGCCGGCATCGTCGGTTCGGAGGCGCTGGCCGCACTTATCGTCGGCGCTGCGATGGCGGTGATCGCGCTCGGCCTCGGGCTTTGGGGCCGCAGCGCCATCGCCTCCTTCTCCCTGAGCCCGCGGCGGACGCTGCGCTCGGTCAAGCGCGACGCGGAAGTGCTGTCTGAAAGGGTCGCGCAATGAGCGAGGACATCAAGCATCTCGAGCGCGAGATCGAGGAGACGAGGGCGCGGCTCGATCTGACGATCGACCGGCTCCAGGACAAGCTCTCGATTTCCGGCGTCGTCGACGACCTCCTCGGCACCGCGCGGGCGAAAGGCTTCGACACGACTTTCGATCGCGCCCTCGCGGTCATCCGGCGCAATCCGGTTCCGGTGATGCTCGTCGCGGCCGGCATCGGCTGGCTCCTGCACCGGGCAAGCCGCGCTCCCGCGCCTCGGCCGAACGGCTACGCCCGCGCGGCGGCCATGGCTGCCGCGATGGAGGAGGGGGGCGTGCCGGTGCTCAACACCGGCCGGGCCCGCGTCTACGACCCGGATGCCGATCCGGTCCATCCGAACCGGGACGCGGCCGATCCGGGAACTGATTTCATCGCGCGCGCTTAGCCAGATTCAGCGACGCAAGACATGAGGAGAGGTCAATGGCCGAAGGCAAGAACGAGATGAACCAGCCGCAGGACAACCGGCCGGGCGCGGCGCCGTCCCGGCCCTCGGGGTCCGATACGGTTTCGGCGGCGAGGATGGCGGCCGGATCATCGGCCGGCGCCGGCGGCGCGGGATCGAGCCCGTCCGGCAGCCAGGCGAGAATGGGTTCCGGCTCAGGTCCCGGCGCCTCGAAGGAACAGCCGAATGCGGCCGAAAAGGCCCGCCGGGCGGCCGAGGAGATGCAGGGCAAGGCCTCGGAGGCCTATGAGGAGGCGACCGACTGGGCGAAGGAGAAATACGAGCGGGCGTCTTCCTGGGCCGCCGATGCCTACGAGCAAGGCGCGGGCCGGGCGAAAAGCGTCGGCGCCCGATCCGGCCGCCAGTTCGCCCGGGCGCGCGGCGGCGTGCAGGGCTACGTCGCGCAGAACCCGATCGTGGTCGGCCTCGTCGGCCTGGCGGCCGGCCTTCTCCTCGGGGCGCTTTTGCCGCGGACGCGGCGCGAGGACGAGGCCTTCGGCGAATGGGCCGACGAGGCTCGCCATCAGGGCCTGCGCTACGCCCAGGACGTGACCCGGCGCGGCCGCGAGGTCGTCGAGGAGGCGCTTTCCGGCGAGGATCCGCGCTTTGGCCGCCATGCGAGCGAGTTCAACCGCGGGCCGAGCGCCGACCCGCACTGACGCGAGGCGCGGACGTCGAGAGAGGGCACCGGTTCCGGCCGGTGCCCTCTCTCGTTTGGCGGCCGGCGCGCCGCATCTGCGATAACGCGCGAAGGCTTAAGCATATTCCACGGGATTCACGGGAAATCCGTCGCAGGCCGGAACCCCCCGCTCCGAGGGCCGTTCCCCTGCCAGTGGGTGGCCCTGAAACAGCGATATTGGCCGGCGCTCCGAGAAGGTGGAACTGGTTTTGAGCCCGGTTCCCCGAGGGGAGCCGCGCGGCGAGGAGCCGGAACGGTGCGGATCTTGATTCTGGAGGACGATCCCCTGATTGCTCTCGATCTCGAACGGATCGTCGAGGAGCAGGGCTTCGAGGTGGCGGGAATCTACGACACCCTCGCCGAGGCCGATGCGCATCTCGGCGACGGCCTCGACTTCGCGCTGCTCGACATCGATGTCGCCGACGGCAAGAGCTTCGGCCTCGCGATGACGCTGCTCGACCGCCGCATTCCGTTCGCCTTCGTTTCGGCCTCGCGTCCCTCGGAGCTGCCGTCGACGCTCCGCGACGCCCGCTTCGTCCCGAAGCCCTTCGAGGATCGCACGATCGTCCGTGCCGTCACCGCGGAACGCGGCGCCGCCTGACCATCCCGGTGAACAGGCGCTTTTCAACTCGCTCATCCTAAGAGTGGCGGACCGCCGCGTCCGCCGCGTCTCGAAGACAGGCTCCGGCGCGCTCGGACACGCCGTCGCGCGTCGGGCGTCGGGAGGTTCAAGCGCCTTCTGAAGCTCCCCTCGAGACGCCCTGGACCTGACGGTCCAGGGCTCCTCAGGATGAGGGTTCTGGGGTGGATTGGGATTAATGGACCGGACCCTCAGATGAGGTTGCCGGGTGGCCAGGTGATGGCTTCGACTCCGCCCATCCTGCGAATCATGGGAACCGGGCTGCGCGAATTCCCGTGAAGACGACGTGCGGACGCGGACGCTTAGGAAAGCTTTAAATCCAACGGTGTAGCTTTGGCGGCGTAGGGTCAGTCGAACTAGTGTGAGCGTAGCATGACCGAACCCCATCGCCCGAGGGTGAAATACGTCATCGGGCCCGACGGCAGCCCCCTGACGATTGCGGATCTGCCTCCGTCAAACACCCGCCGCTGGGTCATCAGGCGCAAGGCCGAGGTCGTCGCGGCCGTTCGCGGCGGGCTTCTGAGCCTCGAAGAGGCGTGCCAGCGCTACACCCTGACGACGGAGGAATTCCTGAGCTGGCAGCAATCGATCGATCATCACGGCCTCGCCGGCCTGCGCACCACGCGCATCCAGCAATACCGTCAGTAGACTTCTTTCATCCTGCCGCGCAGCGCCGCCTCCGGGCGGCGCTTTTGCGTCCGGGGGCGGGGACCGCGGCCTTAACCGCGTGCTAACCATCCTTGCGGCAAAGCTGCCGGCGTTCTCGGCGGAGGCGCGCGAGGAAGGCAGGATGCGGCTTGTTTCCCCCGGACGGCCCGATGTCGGCCGCACCCTCGCCGACGTCGAGCGCGATCTCATCCTCGACACCCTCGACCATTGCCGGGGCAACCGCACCCACGCGGCGCAGATGCTCGGCATCTCCGTCCGAACCCTGCGCAACAAGCTCAGCGACTATGCCGGCGCCGGCCTTGCGGTGCCGCAGCCGACGCGGAGCCGCTCCGCCGCCTGAGCGCGCTTTCCGCTTGGCGCTGGCCGGGCCTTGCGCCAAGACTTGAGCGTCATCGAGAGGGTCGACGATGAAGCGCCTCGCCTGGCTCGCCGCGCTCGTGGCCGCATTCGTCGTTCCCGCCGCGGCGCAGGAGACCCGCCCCTGGGCGGAAATTCTGGCCAAGGCGAACGGCCAGACCGTCTACTGGAACGCCTGGGGCGGCGACGATCGCAACAACGCCTACATCGCCTGGGTCGGCGGCGAGGTGAAACGCCGCTACGGCGTCACCCTCGATCACGTCAAGCTCGCCGACACCGCCGATGCGGTGACCCGGGTCGTCGCCGAGAAGACCGCCGGCCGCGGCGAAGGCGGCAGCGTCGACCTCATCTGGATCAACGGCGCCAACCTGCTCGCGATGAAAATGCAGGGCCTGCTCTACGGCCCCATCACGGGGGCCCTGCCGAACACGCGCCTCGTCGACACCGTGGGAAAACCCGCGACGATCGTCGACTTCACGGTGCCCGTCGACGGCATGGCCTCGCCGTGGCTGATGGCGCAGGTGGTGTTCGTCTACGACAGCGCCCGCACGAAGCCGGCCGAACTCCCCCGCAGCATGGCCGCCATGGCGGATTTCGCGGAGCGGCATCCGGGCCGGCTGACGCATCCGACCGCCTCGAATTTTCTCGGCGCCACCTTCCTGAAGCAGGCGCTCGTCGAGCTCGTGCCGGATCCGGGCGTGCTCCAGAAGGAAGCGACGGACGCGACCTTCGCCGCGGCGACGGCGCCGCTCTTTGCCTGGTACGACCGGCTGCGCCCGCATCTGTGGCGCGGCGGGCGGGAGTTTCCCGAGACCGGGCCGGCGATGCGCCAACTCCTCGCCGACGGCGAGATCGACCTCATGATCTCGTTCAATCCGGCAGAGGCCGTGCTCGGCGCGGCGAACGGGCTTCTGCCGGCGAGCGCGCGCACGCTCACCCTCGCGAAGGGCAGCATCGGCAATGCGAGCTTCGTCGCGATTCCCTTCAACGCCGCGCACAAGGAAGGCGCGCTCGTCGTCGCAAACTTCCTGCTCGATCCGGAGGCGCAGGCGCGGGCGCAGGATCCAACGGTGATCGGCCTTCTGAGCGTGCTCGATCCGATGAAGCTCTCGCCGCAGGAACGCGCATCGTTCGACAGGGCGCAAACGCCTGGAATGCCGCGGCCGGAGGAACTCGGCCGGCCCCTGCCCGAGCCGCATCCGTCGTGGATGACCCGGCTCACGGCCGCATGGCAGGCGCGCTATGCGCGCTGAGACCTCGCCGCGCGCCGGCGCCGGCCCGTGCTGCGCTTCGCGCCCGCGCTGACTCTCGGCCTCCTGCTGGCGCCGATCGCGGCCGGGCTCGCCGGGACGGTGCTTCCGGCCTTCGGCTATCATCCCGCGCTCGGCGGCACGGGGTTCTCGCTCGAACCCTGGCGCATGCTCGTCGCCGCGCCGGGTTTCTGGACGAGCCTGCGCCTGACCGTGAGCGTCGGCTTCGGCGCGACGCTGCTGTCGCTCCTGCTTGCGGCCGGACTTTGCGCGATCGCGGCGCCGCGGCCGGCGATGCGCCGGCTCGAGCGCGTGCTCGTGCCCCTCGTCGCGACGCCGCACGTCGCTCTTGCGGTCGGCTTCGCGTTCCTGATCGCGCCGAGCGGCCTCATCGTTCGCCTCGTCTCGCCGGACCTCACGGGCTTCGACCGTCCGCCCGATTGGCCGCTGCCGCGCGATCCGCTGGGCCTGAGCTTCATCGTCGGGCTTGCGCTGAAGGAGACGCCGTATCTCGTCCTCATGACGATCGCCGCGATGGGCGAGGCCCGGGCGGCGCGGCTCCTCGAGGGCGCCCGGGGCCTCGGCTACGGCGCCGCGACGGCTTTCGCGAAGGTCGTGCTGCCGGCGATCTACCGGCAGATCCGGCTGCCGGTCTACGCGGTCCTCGCCTTCTCGATGTCGGTCGTCGAGGTCGGACTCGTGCTTGCGCCGACGACGCCGCCGCCGCTCGCGATCCTTGCCGCGCGCTGGTTCTCCGACATCGATCTGACGCGCCACTTCCCCGCCGCCGCGGCGGCGGTGCTGCAATTCGCGCTCGTCGCGGCCGGCATCGCGCTCTGGCGCGGCGGCGAGGCCGTCGTCGCGCGGATCGGCCTGCGCTGGATCGAGCGCGGCGGCCGAAGCGGCGCCGCCGGCGCGACGCTCACCGCGGCTGGGGGCGTCGCGCTTCTCGCCCTTGCGGCGAGCCTCGTCTGCCTCGCCGTCCTCGCGCTTTGGGCTTTCGCCAGCGAGTGGCGCTTTCCCGATGCGTGGCCGCAAGGCTTCACGCTCGCGACCTGGCTGCGGCTCGGCGACATCGTGGCGCCGTCCGCAAACACCGCGATCGTCGCGGGCGGCGCCGCGCTCGCCGCCGTCGCGCTGACGCTCGCCTGCCTCGAGAACGAACAGCGACGCGGGCTGCATCCGGGGGCGAGCGCGCTCTGGCTGCTCTACCTGCCGCTGCTGCTGCCGCAGATCGCCTTCCTGTTCGGCGCGCAGGTGCTGCTCGTGCGGCTGAACCTCGACGGCACCCTCGCCGCGACGGTGTGGGCCCATCTCCTCTTCGTTCTGCCCTACGTTTTCCTCTCCCTCGCCGACCCGTTCCGCGCCATCGATCCGCGCTATGGACGCTCGGCCGCTTCGCTCGGCGCCTCGCCGGCGGCGATCTTCTGGACGATCAAGGCGCCGCTCGTGCTGAGGCCGATCCTCGTTTCCTTCGCGATCGGCTTCGCCGTCAGCGTCGCGCAATATCTGCCGACGCTCTTTGCCGGCGCCGGCCGCGTCCCGACGCTGACAACGGAAACCCTGACTCTCGCGACGGGCGCCGACCGCCGCATCGTCGGCGCGACGGCGCTCTTGCAGGCGGCGCTGCCGCTTGCGGTCTACGCGCTCGCCCTCACCCTCCCGCGCTTCGTCTTCCGCCGCCGGCGGGGCGTGAGGTGAGGCGAATGGCGAATGGGAGCAGGGAGTGGGAAACGCCGTACTCAGCGCGCCAGCACGACCACGTCTCCGCCGGCCGCTGCCGCATCCTCGCCGTCGTGCGTGACGAGCAGCACGGGCAGGGCGCGCTTCCTGGCGTGGTCGAAGACGAAGCGGCGGATCTCATGGCGGCGGTCGCGGTCGAGTTTGCCGAAAGGCTCGTCGAGGAGCAGCGCGCGCGGCGCCGCCAGGAGCGTGCGCAGGAGGGCGACGCGGGCCCGCTGGCCGCCCGACAGGGTCGCCGGATCGCGCTCGCCGAAGCCGGCGAGTTCCGCTTCGTCGAGGGCCGCGGCGATGGCGGCGCGCCGCTCGGTGCGCGAGCCGCCGGGACGCAGCCCGAAGGCGAGGTTGCCGGCGACCGAGAGATGCGGAAAGAGGAGATCGTCCTGAAACAGGAGGCCGACGCGCCTTCGCTCCGGCGGCAGCGCCAGGAGCGACGTCTCGCCGATCGCCGCCTCCCCCGTCGCGGCGAAGGCGGCATCGAGGAAGCCGGCGATGAAGGCGAGCAGGCTCGACTTGCCCGAACCGCTCGGGCCCATGATCGTCAGGACGGCGCCGGGCGCCACCGTGCAGGTGACCGGCGAGAAGAGCCGCTCGCCGGCGACGGCGAGCGTGACGCCGCGCAGCGCCAGGGCATCCCCGCTCACCCGTTCGCCACTCGGCATCCGCGACTCCCCGCTGCCCACCTACCGCTTGCGCATCCACAGGCTCGTCTCGTGCGCGTCCCTCGGCAGCGGGATCGTCGCGAGCACGCCCTCGCCGAGGCGTGGCGCGAAGACCTGCGCGGCATAGCGGCTCGCGAAGACGAGGTCGTAGCCGCGGCCCTGCAGCAGCGCGCCGATGACGATCTGCTCGTTGTAGCCGCGCCAACCCCATTCCGGCGGATAGGCGTCCGGCAGGACGATGTCGTGGACGTGGAGCATCACGCCGGCCGGCAGCCGCGGCAGCACGTCGAGGACGAGTTGGTCGACATCCGTTCCGGGCATCGCGACATGGCTCGAGTCGATGAAGAGGATGTCGCCCGCTTCAAGCTCCTCGATGATCGCCGGATCGGCGTCGCGCAACAGGTGCGGTACGTGCTCGACGGGAAGGCCGTCGAGGGAGGCGCGGGGCGCCGGATCGATGCAGGCGATCCGCGTCGCGATGCCCTCGTCGCGCACAGCGGCGGCGAGGAAGCGCGTCGAGTGCCCGGAGCCGATCTCGACGATCCTGCGCGGCCGCTCGCGGCGCACGAGCGCGTAGGCCGCCGCCGCATCGAGGCGCGGAAACCAGGTCTGGTCGAAGCGCGCCGGCCCGGCGCCGGCGGCGAGCGCCGCAAGGCCCTCGCCGACGCTTTCGATCGCGTCGAGCGTCGCTTCGAAGCGCGGCGCGGCTTCGGCAAAGAGCGGGCGCAGGGCGGGATAGTCCCGTGGCGCGACGCTGTCCGCGTAGCGGTAGGGGATGAAGAAGCCGCGGCGGCGCAGGCCGAGAACGGTCGAGAGGCCGAAGACGAGCTGGCGCGCCCGCGCCCGCATGGGGTCAGATCAGCGGTGCCGGCGGCGGTCCGTCCGCGCCGCCGAGATTGCGCCAGGCCTTGGCGAGCCTCGCCCGCTCGAACATCAGGACGACGACGATCGACATCGCGAACGGGATCAGGAGATAGAACAGCCGGAAGATGATCAGCGCCGCGAGCACCGCCGGTTTCGGGATGTCCGGCATCGCGGTGAGGAAGACGAGTTCGAACACGCCGAGCCCGCCCGGCGCATGGCTGACGAGGGCCGCCGAGAACGAGGCGAGAAAGACCGCAAGGACGACGATGAAGCTCGGCTCGAGCTCCGCGGGAAGCGTGAAATAGATGATGCCCGCCGCGCCGAGGAGTTCGAGCGGCGCCGCGATGAGCTGGCGGACCATCACCGCCGGCCGCGGATATTCGAGCTTGAAGGCGCGGATCGTCACCGGCCGCAGATGCAGCACCGATCCGATCACGTAGAGCACCACCGCGGCGAGGAGGAGAAGGCCGATCGCCCGCGCCGTCGCCGGATTCGTCAGCGCGTCAGGCATGAGGCCGTCGAGGCGCTGCAGGAGGGTTGGGTTCGTTGCGAGGGTGAAGCCGCCGAGGAGGATGGTGCCGAGTCCGAACGTGAACGAGCAGAGCGCGACGAGGACCGCGATCTGCGCCGCGCTCACGCCCTTCGAGGAATAGGCGCGGTAGCGGACGAGCGCGCCGGAGAACACCGACGCGCCGATGTTGTGCGACAGCGCGTAGGTGGTGAAGGAGGTGATCGACACGAACAGCCAGGAGACGTGGCGCACACCGAGGTGCATGAGCGCGATGCGGTCGTACCAGGCGAGCGCCGCGTAGGCGACGAGAGTCGAGAGCGCCGCGAGCCCGTACCGCGTCTCGGGGATCGCCGCGAGGCTGGCCTCGAGCTCGCGGAGGGAGATGCCGCGCAGTTCCTTGTAGAGGAGCCACCCGGACACCAGAACCGCCGCGAGCCCGATCGTCGGCCAGATGAACTCGCGGACGTGCTTCATGAAAGCGGTCTGGCTCCCGGATCTCCCCCGGGGACTTCTCTGCCCCAGTGGACGGGGGGCCGCAAGCGCGACGGGCGGACGCAAGCGGCGGAAGTGCTTGCGTCTTTGTGAGGATCGCCCGACAAGGCCGCGTAAATCGCGCGGCGCCTCATGATGTCCTCTCCCGTTCTCGACCTCGACGGCGTGACCTTCCTTCCGGCCGGCAAGATCGCGACGATCGTCACCTATCTGGAGATGCGGCAGCGTCCGCGCCTGAAGCGGCTGCCCGCCGCCCCCGGGCGCCGGCTCGAGAGGATCGACGGCAATCTCGCCCGCTACCGGGCGCTTTTTCGCCGCGTCGGCGAGGATTGGCTCTGGTTCAGCCGGGCGGTGATGCCGGACGCGGTTCTGGCTCCGATCCTTGCGCATCCCCAGGTTGAGGCTTTCGCGCTGACCGGGGACGGAACCGATCTCGGCCTCCTCGAACTCGATTTCAGGCCGCGCGGCGAGGCTGAGCTTGCCTATTTCGGACTGGTGCCGGAGGCGATCGGTTCGGGCGCCGGGCGCCAGCTCATGAACGAGGCGATCCGCCGGGCCTTCCGGCGGCCGATCCGGCGCCTCTTCGTGCACACCTGCTGCCTCGACCACCCGGCCGCGCTGCCGTTCTACCTGCGCTCCGGCTTTACCGCCTACAAGCGCGCCGTCGAGGTCGCCGACGATCCGCGGCTCCTCGGCGCGCTGCCGCTCGATGCGGCGCCGCAGGTGCCGATCATCGCCCCGCGAGCGCGTCGCCGGAGGGCGGGTTAGGGTCCCGCGGTCGGTCCCGTCTCAACCCCCAACCCCCCATCCTGAGGAGCGCCGGACCGAATGTCCGGCGCGTCTCGAAGGAGGCTCCAGCAGGCTCGGAAGCGCCTTCGCGCGCGCCTGGCGCCGGCAGGCTCACGCGTTCCCCGGATCAGCCTTCGAGGAGCTCTGGACCTGGCGGTCCAGGGCTCCTCAGGATGAGGTTTTTGGGGCGGAGCAGGGCTTGGAGGCCCGGGCCCTTACGCCGAGGCCGCGAGCCCGATCTCGCCGAGCGTCGGCGTGTCGCGGGCGGCGTCCTGGGCGCGCTCGCGATCATCGAGGCTCTCGGCCTTCTTCAAATGCTCGAAGGCTTCGCCGAGCTCCGCCTTGGCGTCGTCGAGCTGGGCGAACAGGTTTTGGGCCGACTGGCGGAGATTGTCGCGCCGCTGGGCGGCGGCGTGGGCATAGGTCGGGTAGGCGAAATGGGACGGGTCGGCGATGCCGGCCTTCTGCTCCTCGGCGGCGATCTCGCGCGACAGGTCGGCCGCCATGCGATCGAACTCGGCGATCATCGCCTCGATCTGAGCCACGCGCCGGCGCTTCTCGTCGACTTGGTAGCGCTTCAGGCGAAGGAGCGTTTCCCGGGACTTCATCGCTGTTTACTCCACGCGTTCGGCGGTCGTATGGCGCCTCGGGGAGGGCTCAGGATCTCCGCCGGGCAGCGGCAGCATCGCCGAGGGAAGGTTGACCGTTCCTTACCCGGCGAAGGCGGCGGAGCCGGCGCGCCGGCGTCCGCAAGGTCTTTGCAGCTGCGGATTCCGAAGGGCCGGCGAGGGTTTCGTGTCTTTACTGCAACAGCCCCCGCATTTCAGGACGCACGCACCGCCGAAGGCGTTCGCCGCCGCATCCCGGCCCCGCGCCAGGACGTCGGCGCGCCGGCCGCCGTAACCTTTCGTTTACCCGCTTCCTTAAGATTGGAGGGGCGCGGGTGGCGTCCGGCCTTCCGCCGACGATCGCATAAAGCCGCAAGGACGGATGGAACCCCGAACGCCGAAACGCCGCCGCCGCGACGGAACGCAGGGAGTTCCGTCTTTAAGAGCTTGCGCGCTGGAATCAGGGTTTGTTAACCATTCGAGGCTAGCGTTTCGAGTCGGATCGACAAGAGCATTCGCCGCCGGGCCGGCGGCGGATGGGCAGTCCTGCGCTGTCCGAAAGCTCGGGGCCTAGGCTGGGGACACGACATGCGCGTACTTCTCATCGAAGACGACAGCGCAACGGCGCAGAGCATCGAGCTGATGCTGAAATCCGAGAGCTTCAACGTCTACATGACCGATCTCGGCGAAGAGGGCATCGATCTCGGCAAGCTCTACGACTACGACATCATCCTCCTCGATCTGAACCTGCCCGACATGTCGGGCTACGAGGTCCTGCGCAAGCTCCGCGTCGCGAAGGTGAAGACGCCGATCCTGATCCTCTCCGGCCTCGCCGGCATCGAGGACAAGGTGAAGGGCCTCGGCTTCGGCGCCGACGACTACCTCACGAAGCCCTTCCACAAGGACGAGCTTGTCGCCCGCATCCACGCCATCGTGCGCCGCTCGAAGGGCCACGCGCAGTCGGTCATCACCACCGGCGATCTCGTCGTCAACCTCGACACCAAGACCGTCGAAGTCGCGGCTGCCCGCGTGCATCTGACCGGCAAGGAATACCAGATGCTCGAGCTGCTCTCCCTGCGCAAGGGCACGACGCTGACAAAGGAGATGTTCCTGAACCATCTCTACGGCGGCATGGACGAGCCCGAGCTGAAGATCATCGACGTCTTCATCTGCAAGCTGCGCAAGAAGCTCGCCAACGCCTCGCAGGGCAAGAACTATATCGAGACGGTCTGGGGCCGCGGCTACGTGCTGCGCGAGCCCGCCGAAGCCGAGGATCGCATCGCGGTCTGACGCCGTGCGCGGCAACGGCTCCGGCCCGGCCTCGCGCCGGGCCGTTTCGTTTCTGACGACCGGGCGCCGTTAACCGGGCGCTAACCCTGAATGTTCATGACTCTCCGGCAACCGCCCATCGGGAGCGCAGCCATGAACCGGACGATCTACGTGGTCCAGGCTTTCAGCCGGGACGCAGCGGGCACGCTCCGGCGCGACGTGCCTTCCTTCTCCGCCGACCGTCTCTTTGCGCAGCACCTCGCCGAATCGCTCGGCCGCCGCAAGACCGGACTCATCGCCGCCGGCATCACCCTCGACGAGACCGGATCGCTCGCGGGCGAGGCGGAGATCGTCGCGGCGATCGGCATCCTGCCGACCGCGCTCGTCTTGCCCTCGCTCGCCGCCGAAGCCTCGCGTCTCGTCGAGGCGGAGACCGAGCCGCTGCGCCGCAGCGCCTGACAGATCCGCTACGCCATCGTGGCGCGGATCGTCACCGTGTCCCCGTCGATGGACAGGCCGACCCGCATTCCGGCGGCGCGCGCCACCATGCCCGCATAAAAGACCTGGATGCCGTGCGCATCGACGCCGCCGTCCTCGGGGGCGCCGGCGAGCAGTGCCTCCGCCTGCGGCGGGATGCGTGCGTTGAGCCCCTTCGCGGAAAGGACGAAGGCCGGGCGCTCGCCGTCCCCGGCGATGTCGACATGGACCGAGCCGCCGCGCGGCACGGCATGGGTGGCAAGCACGACGAGATTGAGCAGGAGCTTGACGCGGTTCTTCGGGAACAGGGCCCGCGGCCCGCTCCAGGAGAAGGCGATCTTGTCGTCCTGGAAGAGCCCGCGCGCGACCTGCTCGGCATCGCCGAGATCGATCGAGGCGCCGGCCGATCCCGCCGCCCCGAAGGCGAGGCGGGCGAATTGAAGCCGGGCCGAGGCCTGCTTTGCGCTCTTGCGGATGAGGTCGAGGGCGAAATCGCGCATCGAGGCGTCGCTTTCGTCCTCCAGGACCTCGAGGCCGTTGACGATCGCGCCGACCGGCGAGATCACGTCATGGCAGACCCGCGAGCAGAGAAGGGCGGCGAGGTCGAGGGAATTGAGGGCGAGAACAGCCATGGGTCACCCGAAGTGCGAGAACCCCGGCGGATCGGCCTTGCCGGGCCCGGCGTTGCGCCGAAAGAGGCGTCCCGGCGACACCGCCGGACATCCCGGATAGCCGGCCCGGCGGGCTTTGAAAAGGCGGGCGGAGGGTCGACAGGTCCGCGGCAACAGGGCACAAATCGCGCATGCCGGCCGACGCCACCGACGCCGACGCGACCGCCCTCGCCCTCGCAGCCATCGCCATCGAGGCCGGATCCCTGCTGCGCCGGCTCGAATCCGAGACGACGGAGCGGCGCATCAAGGCGGACGGCACGCCCACGACGCAGGCCGACCTCGCCGCCGAGGCGCTAATTCTCGACCGCCTCGCCGCGGCCTTCCCCGGTATTCCGGCGATCGCCGAGGAAACTTGCTGCGACAGGGCCGTGGGCGACTGCTTCTTCCTCGTCGATCCCCTCGACGGCACCGGCGACTATCTCCGTGGGACCGGCGAATACACGGTCAACCTCGCGCTGATTCGCGGCGATCGCCCGTCGGCGGCCGTGGTCGCGGCGCCGGCGCTTGGCCGCATCTGGATCGCCGGCACGACGGCGCGGGAAAGCCGGATCGGGGAAGGCGGGGGACTGTCCGGGACGCCGATTCGCGCCCGCAAGGCGCCGGAGCGCGACAGGATCGCCCTGGTCAGCCGCCGGCACGGCGACCCGGCGACCGAGGCCTGCCTGTCGAGCCTCGCCATCGGCTCCCGGCGTGCGGCCTCCTCGGCCCTGAAATTCTGCCTCATCGCCGCGGGCGAGGCCGACGTCTACGTCCGCTGCGGCCCAACCATGGAATGGGACACCGCCGCGGGCGACCATATCCTCTGCCGGGCGGGGGGCTGCGTCGTCGGCGCGGGCGGCGCCCGCCTCACCTACGGCCACCGGCACCGCGCCTACCGCAACGGACCTTTCGCGGCCTTCGGCGACATTGCCTTAGCGGAAAGCCTCTCGCTGCCCGGCCCGGTCGCAGCGTAGGCAACGGCGTTCCCCGTAAAGACATTATTAGGGTTGATGGACCTAGGCTTCAGCCGGGGAGTTTTTCCGCAAGGCGCGGAGCGTCCGCTCCGATGCCCCCCAAGGAGGAGCCGCATGCGCGCGCGACATCACGTCCTGGCGGCCGCCTTTGCCGCTTTCGCGGCTCTCGGCGCTCCCGCGCCGGCCTCGGCGCAGACCGTGCAGCCGGCCTATGCGAACAATCCCGGCGATCCGAACACCTTCCGGAGCGATGAGCTTGTCGACAACGGCCACCGCTTCTTCGGCGGCGTCTCCCGCGGCCTTGCCCTCGCCTTGCAGGAGGCGGTGCGGCGCTGGGGCGAGCCGAACGGCTATATTCTGGGCCAGGAGGCCTCCGGCGCCTTCTTCGGCGGCCTGCGCTACGGCGAGGGCCGGCTCTTCACCCGCAATGCCGGCGAGCGGCCGATTTTCTGGCAGGGCCCGTCCCTCGGCTTCGACGTCGGCGGCGACGGCGCCCGCACGATGATGCTCGTCTACAACATGCCGGCCGTAAACGCCCTCTATCGCCGCTTCGTCGGCGTCGACGGCTCGGCCTACCTGATCGGCGGTTTCGGCGTCACCGCGGTCGCGGCGGACGACATGGTCGTGGTGCCGATCCGCTCCGGCCTCGGCTGGCGCCTTGGGGTGAACCTGGGCTACCTGAAGTTCACGGCGCAGCCGACCTGGAATCCGTTCTAGCGCGGCCTTCCCGTCCGCCCGGCGCGGCGCCGGCGCCCTTTCGCGCCGCGGCGGCGCATGGCAGGGTGCTGACGCATCGTCGAGCGAGCCCCTGGAGAAAGCGCCCGCGTGGTCGAAACCGCTATGATCTTCGCGCTCGGGTTCCTCGCGGCGACCCTGATCGCGCTTCTCATCATTCCCGCTATCAATGCCCGTGCCGACCGCCTCGCCCGGCGCCGGGCGGAGGCGCTGTTTCCGCTCTCGATTTCCGAGCTGACGGCGGAAAAGGACCATCTGCGCGCCGACTTCGCCGTGCAGCAGGTCCGCCTCGAGCGCAAGGCCGACGAGGCCCTCGCGGTGAAGCAGCAGACGCTTGAGGAGATGGGACGCCGCGCCGTCCGTGTCGAGGCGCTCGAAAGGGACCTCTCGGACCGCGATGCCGCGATCGCGCGGATCGAGGCCGATCTCGCCGAGATCCGGGCTCAATTCGCGGCCTCCGGAGAGGAACTCGCCGCGACGCGGGCCGAGCTTTCCAGCGCCCGCGAAGCCTTCGCGGAGGTCGACGCCGCGCATCGCAGGACGCTTGACGACCTCGCCGCGGCGCCGGGCGAACTCGACCGCACGGCGGGTCCGCAGGTGGAGGCAGCGCAGGTGGAGGCAAGGCCGCCGACCGACAGGCCGGCGCCCCGAGAGAGCGCCCTCGTCGATTTCGAGAGCCGGCACATGGGCCTTTTGAACGATCTCGACGCCAAGCGCATCACGATCTCCGATCTCGAGACCCGGCTCGCGACACAGTCCGGCCGGGCCGCGGATTTCGAGCGCGCGCTCAACGGCCACAGGGCCGAGCTCAAGGACGAGCGCGAACGCCTCGCCACGCTCGGCCGCGATCTCGAGGCGGAGCGGGAGCGGACGCGGACGCTGGAAAAGCGGATCGCCGATCTCGAAGGCGGGGCGAACGCTCCGAATCCGGAGCTTGCGAGCCTGCGTGCGGAACACCTCGCCGCCGAGGAAGCCCTGCGCGCCGCGCGGGCGGAGATCGAAGCCCTCCGCCGCGCCGCGCCGGCCCTGCCGGAGGACGTCCGCGCCGACAACGATGCGCTCCGGAAGCTCGTGGCGAGCGTCGCCGACCAGATCGTCGCCTCCTCCGAGGGGCCTGCCTCCGCCACCTCTCGCCGACGCCGCAAGGTCTCGACCTGATCGCCCTTGCCTGCGGCCGGGTCGATGCTATCCGGGCGGTCCGATCGAAACCTCACAGGAGCCTCGCATGGATCTCGGCCTCACGGGCAAGCGCGCCCTCGTCCTGTCCTCGAGCCGCGGCCTCGGCCTCGGCGTTGCGAAGAGCCTTGCCGCGGAGGGCGCGGACGTGATGATGACGGCTCGCTCCGGCGAAAGGCTCGCGGCCGCCGCGGCGGCGATCAACGCGGCCGGCAAGGGCCGGGCCTCGACCGTCGTCGGCGATCTCACGGCCTCCGTCGAGGCGATCTACGAGGCCGCCGCGCGGGCGCTCGGCGGCGTCGACATCTTCGTCGCGAACACCGGCGGGCCGCCGGCGCGGACGGCGGCGAACGTCGGCGCCGACGAATGGGAGGCGCAGTTTCGCGCCATGGTCGTGCCGGTGATCCGGCTCGCCGGCCTGGTGCTGCCCGGCATGCAGGAGCGCGGCTTCGGGCGAATCCTCACCATCGCCTCGACCGGGGTCGTGCAGCCGATCCCGAACCTCGCGCTCTCGAACACCCTGCGTTCGTCGCTTGTCGGCTGGTCGAAAACCCTGTCCGCGGAGGTGGCGAAGGACGGCGTCACGGTCAACGTCGTCCTGCCCGGCCGCATCCAGACCGATCGCGTCGAGGAACTCGATGCGGCGAACGCCAAGGCACAGGGCAAGTCGCCGGCCGAGATTGCCGAGGCGGCCCGCGCGACGATTCCGGCGGGACGCTACGGCCGGGTCGAGGAATTCGCCGACGTCGTCTGCTTTCTCGCCTCGGCGCGGGCGAGCTACGTCACCGGCACCCTCGTCCGCGTCGACGGCGGCGCCGTGCGCTCGAGCTACTAGACCATGGCGCTTGTGACGGGCGCGGATTCGCCTCTCCCTGCCTGCGGGGAGAGGGCCGCCGAAGGCGGCAAGCCTGCGCAGCAGGCGAGGGTGAGGGGGCGGCGACGAAAAGGCGCTGCGGCGCGGAAGGGCGCCTCTTTCCGGCCCGCATCCCCGCTTCGCTCCGCTCGTTCGGCCGAAGGCCGAACCCTTTCCCGCAAGCGGGGAGGCAAATCCGCGCCCTTCGCCGAGATGTCTGCCAGGCTGGACGAGGCCCCTATTTCGGCTGGATCGAGGGATCGCCGCCGGGTGATCCGGGCGGCCGGATCACCGGCGTCGTGCCGGGGTTCGGCACCGGCGCGGGCGAGGTCATGCCCGGGTCGACGTCGCCGGGCGGCCGAATGACGCCGTTGCTGCGTTCGAGCTTGTCGCTGAGCGTCGATCCGGTCGACGACGGCTCCCGCGGCTCGATCTTCTCCGGGATGGTCTGCTGCGGCGCCGGCATATTCGGCACCGGCTGCTGCGGGACCGGCGCTTGCGCCGAGGCGACGCTCGCCCCGAGCGCGACGAGACCGGACAACAGGATCGCATTCGCATGAACCATGGCTTCGCTCCTTTCGAGAGGAACGGGCAGCCATGGCGACTGTTCCGCCTGGGGCCGAGGCGGTGCCCGGAGCTCTCCTCCCGGGCGCGGGGGGAGGGCTGGGAATCGCCGCCTATTTCAGATGGGCGGCGAGATGCTTGTTCATCTCGAACATCGTAACCTTCTTCTTGCCGAAGATCGGTTCGAGCTTCGCGTCGGCGATGATCTCGCGCTTGTTCTCAGGATTCTGAAGCTTATGCTTGCGGATGTAGTCCCACATCTTGCTGACGACTTCGCCGCGGGCGATCGGGTTCGAGCCGACGACGGCCGCGAGTTCCTTCGAGGGGGTCAGGGGCTGCTGCAGCGCGTTCGGCTTCCCGCTCGCCTTTTTCGCTGCGGCTTTCGCCGGGGCGGCCTTCTTGGCGGCCGGCTTCTTGGCGCTCGCTTTTGAGCTCGTCTTGGTGGGCATGGACCATCCTCCAGGCTTGAGTTCTACAGCCTTTCCGGCATTTCAGAAGCAGCCGGAGCAAGCCGTCAAGAGAAGTTGACCGCTTCGGTCAAGTTCCGGGTAGTCAAGACGGCTCCTTGGCCTAAAATGCCTGTTGAAAAGCGGTGCTTCGCGCCGCGATGCTCACGCGGAGGTTCGCTGCGAGTGCCTGCGACCGTGCATCGCCTGTCCCGGGCCCTCGTGATTCCGCTCTCCTTCACCGGCCTGCTTGCGGCCTCGTCCGCCGCGGGCGCCGCCGCGTCCGACGCCATCGGCTGGCTCTCCGGGCAAGGATACGCCCCGCCGACCCCCGGCGCCATCGTCGCCTGTCACGGCTACGGCTGTGTCCGGCGCACGGCCGTGCCGGTCGAGGCCCCCTGGCTCGGCCGCGCCGAGGCCCTTCTGAAGGCGAACCACGGCTCGGCCTTCGCCGAGCGGCGCGCGCTGGCGGAGGTGGTGCGGATCTACACCGCCGAAGTCGCGAGCGAGATCGGCGGCAAGCGCGACCTGCCGCGATCTCCGCCCGGGATGTCGAACGTCGTCGGCCAGATGGATTGCCTTGACGTTACCGCCAACGTCACGAGCTTGTTCATCGTCCTCGAGAGCAGGGGCCTCCTCGACAGGCACCATGTCGAGAGCCCGCAATCCCGCGGCGTCTTCTTCGACGGCCGCTGGCCCCACTACACCGCCGTCCTCTCCGCCGACGACGGCAGCCGCTGGGCGGTCGACCCCTGGGCCAAGGCGCCCGGCGAGCGCCCGGACGTCATGCCCCTCGACCGCTGGGCCGCGGCTGGGCGGTAGGCTCGGGGCCTGCTACAGGGCTGGCGATGGCCCTGCCGCTCGCCCGCCAGTTCTCCGCCTTCGTCGGCGTCGGCGCCGTCGCGGCCCTCGTCCATTACGGACTCCTGATCGGCCTCGTCGAGGCGGGCGGACTGGCCCCCGTTCCCGCGACGCTTGCCGGCTATGGCGCCGGCGGCCTCGTTTCCTACGCCCTGAACCGCCGGCTCACCTATGCGAGCGAGCGGCCGCACGCGGAGGCGACCTGGCGCTTCGCGGCGGTTGCCGCAGTCGGATTCGTGCTGACCGGGCTGTTCATGCAGCTCTTCACCGGCCGGCTCGGCGCGCCCTACCTGCCGGCGCAGGTCGTCACGACGGGGCTCGTCCTCTTCTGGAGCTTTCTGGCGAACCGGATCTGGACCTTCCGCGTGCCGCCGGTGCCGTAGCCTCTCACGCGGGCCTCGCGACGAAGGTCATGCGCCCCTGGTTGTGGCCGATGTTGCGCGCCCGGCGCTCGGCCGCGTAGCCGCTGCTGCGCAGGATCTCGATCATCTCGCCTTCGCCGTATTGCGCCAGGCCGAGGGCATCGCGGACGCGGCGATAATCGGAGAAGGCGGTCCGCGCGAGCCCGAAAGCGGCGGCGCGCAGGAAGCCGCCCTGCCAGGCGAAGGTCAGGAGAGCGGCTGCGTCCTCCAGGGGGCTCACGTCCGGCGGCACCACGTCGGCGAGGACGAGGAGGCCGTCCGGCTTCAGCTTCGCGTGCCACGACGCGAGGAGCCCGCGCAATTCGTCGAGGGAGAGATACTGCAGAAGAGAATTCGCGACGACGAGATCCAGCGAACGATCGGCAATGTCGTCGAGCGCTTCCGGCGCGATCACGGCGATGCGCGCATCGTCGCGGAAGCGTTCGCGCAGGCGCTCCCGCACGAGCGGCGCGGCGTCGAGCAGGAAGAGGCGCCGGCAGCGGACGGCGATCCGATCGGCGGAAAGCGCCTCGCCGCTGCCGTGATCGAGCACCACGGCGTCGGGCGAGGGGACGAGCGCCGCGATGTCCTTCGCGATCAGACGATAGTGCAGCGCCTTGTGCCGATCGCTGACGTAGATCGGCGTGTCGCGATTCCAGTACTCGCGCCAGTTCATGGCCGGCACCGTGAACGCTCCCCGTTAAGCTTTCGTCAGCGCGAGAGGTTCGTCAGCTGCGTCGGTGGATGGTCCCGGGTCCGCGAAGCGAGCCCGGGACCCATGCGCGGGGCGGTGCGTGGTGGGCAGCGCGCTGCCCCGCGCCATTTCGCGGGTTCAGCCCTTCAGCGGAATCCGGATCGCGGTCAGAAGCTCGGCCGGCGCCGTCGTGCGCGGGTTGTTGAGGTATTCCTCGAAGGGCGGGCGGTCGTCGGCTTCCTCGCCGGAGTTCGGCAGCCAGTTCTGATAGAGCGCGCGATAGGCCTTCGCGAGTTCGGTGTAGGGGCCCTTGTGCACGAAGCAGGCGGTGCGCCCCGGGGCGATCGTCTTCAGTGCGACCGGGGAATCGACACTCGTCCCTTCGGGCACGGTGAGGCAGGCGTCCGAGCGCAGCTCGCTCGCCGGCACGGTCTCGGGATCGTCGTAGTAGATCCCGAACATCCGCGTCGACGGCCCGAACAGGCCGCGCGGTCCGGCCCAGGCGCCGAGGCGCTCGAAGGCGCCGTTGATCGCCGTGTATTCGCCCCTGTGCGGCATGCTGGCCACCTTGATCTCGGGGAAGGTCTCGATGGTCACGTTCATGGTCATGTCGGTCTCCGGTGAATACGGAGCGAGCTGATGCGCACGGAAGACGCCCGGCGGCTTGCCGTAGCCGGACGCGAACGCCCGGCTGAACGCCTCCACGGACCCGTACCCCGCCCGCCGCGCCACCCGCTCGATCGCCGCCGTCGCGTCCGCGAGTTCCATGGCGGCGCGGTGGAGCCGCAGCCGGCGGATCGTGTCCGTGACGGTTTCTTCGGTGATGGCGCGGTAGATGCGGTGGAAGTGGTAGGGCGAAAAGCAGGCGATCGCGGCGAGGGTCTCGAGGCTCAGGTCGCCGTCGAGATTCCCGTCGATATGGGCGGCGACCTTGGCGATGCGCCGTCCGTAGTCGATCCGCGTCGTCTCTTTCCGCATGGCTCGCTCCAACCGAGCGGGACCCTAGCGAAAGCCGTTTGATCGATCTTGCGGACTTTCTGCAGCCTCAGACGCCGAGCAGCAGCGCCGTCACGGCCCGGTCGATCGACATGTAGAAGAGGGCGAACGCCACGGCGCCAGCAATGGCGAATTCGAGCAGCTGGCTGCTCAGCATGCGCATGTTGCGCAAAGCCTCGCGGCCGAACACCGACATCAGCCAGGCGATCGTCAGCACGACCGGCAGGGCGAACAGGAAGGACCAGGTGCTCTCCGGCCGGCCGGCCGCGAACGGGTCGATCAGCGAGCGGATGTTGCGCACCCAGGGGGCATAGGCCGCGGCGTAGAGCGACGTCATCCAGGCGAGCGAGACCGCGACGCCGAGATGAAAGGTGAACATCCGGTGCAGGCGCAGAAAGCTGTCGGTCTCGTCGTCGAAGCTCATGCCGAGGACCCCCGGGACATCGCGCACTTGTCGCGTGTTTTGGTTAAGACCGCGTTATGCCGATTTTGAGATGAGGCGCAACCATGAACGGCTTCACCGTTCGGCGAAGAAGCTTGACCTTGCGTAAATGAGCAAAGCGGCCGTTCAGGCGCCGCGGGACGCTTTCTCGTCGTCGATCATCTTGACGAAGCGGTCGAAGAGATAATGGCTGTCCTTCGGGCCCGGCGAGGCCTCGGGGTGATATTGGACGGAGAAGGCCGGCCGGTCGGTCAGCGCGATGCCGCAATTCGAGCCGTCGAAGAGCGAGACGTGGGTCTCGACGGCGCTCGCGGGCAGGGTTTCGGGATCGACCGCGAAGCCGTGGTTCATCGAGGTGATCTCGACCTTCCCGGTGGTCTTGTCCTTGACCGGGTGATTCGCCCCGTGATGGCCCTGGTGCATCTTCTTCGTCCGGGCGCCGACGGCGAGGCCGAGCATCTGATGGCCGAGGCAGATGCCGAAGGTCGGCACCTTGCGCTCGAGGATCGTCCGGATCACCGGCACCGCATAGACGCCCGTGGCGGCGGGGTCGCCGGGTCCGTTCGAGAGGAAGACCCCGTCGGGCTCGAGCGCCAGCACGTCGGCGGCGGAGGCCGTTGCCGGCACCACCGTCACCGCGCAGCCAGCCTCTGCGAGGAGGCGCAGGATGTTGCGCTTGACTCCGTAATCGATCGCGACGACCCGGCGCGAGCCGTTGCCGTTGCGGCGCCCGTAGCCGCGGCCCGACTCCCAGGCGGTCTCGTCCCAATCGTAGCGCTGGCTGCCGGTCACGAGGGGGACGAGGTCGAGCCCGTCCATGGCCGGCAGGCCGGCGGCGCGGGCCTTCAGGGCCTCGCGGTCGAAGAGGCCGACCGGATCGTGCGCGATGACCGCGTTCGGCATGCCCCGCTCGCGGATGAGGGCGGTCAGGGCCCGGGTGTCGATGCCGGTGAGGCCGACGATGCCGCGCGCCTTCAGCCAGGCGTCGAGGGACCGGGTGGCGCGCCAGTTCGAGGGTTCCGTTATCGCCGCGGCGAGGACGACGCCGCGCACGCCCGAGGACGAGGCGGCGTTGACGCTCTCGATGTCCTCTTCGTTGGTGCCGACATTGCCGATGTGCGGGAATGTGAAGGTGACGATCTGCCCGGCATAGGAGGGGTCGGTCAGGATCTCCTGGTAGCCCGTCATCGCGGTGTTGAAGCAGACCTCGCCCGTCGCCTCGCCGACGGCGCCGACGCCGAAGCCCTCGATCACGGTGCCGTCCTGGAGCACGAGAAGCGCGCTCGCGCGCGGCTCGCTCCAGCCGCCGTCGGAGGGGGCGTTGTCTTGCAGCATCGGCCTGTTCTCGTTATGTCGCGGGCGCACGACCGGCGCCGGACCGGGCCGCGGCGGCCTGGTTTCGCGGAAGGCTGACTTAGGAGGCCGCGAACGGCCCGTCAACGTCCGCGCCCGGGCGCGGACCTGGAGGAAGACGATGCGCGAGCGCTTCACGACGGCGATGAAGGAGGCCCTGAAGGCCGGCGACAAGCGCCGGCTCTCGACCGTCCGGTTGATCCAGGCCGGGCTCAAGGACAAGGACATCGAGGCCCGCGGCGCCGGCCGGGGCCAGGCGAGCGAGGAGGAAATCCTCGGGCTCCTCCAGAAGATGATCAAGCAGCGCCAGGAATCGCAGGCGATCTACGCGCAGAACAACCGCCCGGAACTGGCCGCCGCCGAGGCGGAGGAGGCGGCGATCGTCGCCTCCTTCCTGCCCCAGCAGCTTGGCGAGGCCGAGACTCGCGCCGCCGTCGAGGCGGCCATTGCCGAGGCCGGCGCCGCCTCCATGAAGGACATGGGAAAGGTCGTCGGCCTGCTGCGGGGAAAGTACGCCGGGCGGATGGATTTCGGGAAGGCGAGCGGCCTCGTGAAGGAACTGCTGCCGAAGGGGTGAGCGACCATTTCGAGCGAGGCGAAGGACGCTTCTCACCTCTCCCCGCTTGCGGGGAGAGGGCTGCCGAAGGCAGCAAGCCTGCGAAGCAGGCGAGGGTGAGGGGGCGGTGACGAGGAAGGCGCTGCGCCGCGGCAAGGCGCCTCTTCCGTCACCGCCCCCTCACCCCCGCTTCGCTTCGCTCCGCTGGTTCGGCCGAAGGCCGAACCCTCTCCCGCAGGCGGGGAGAGGCGAACCCCGGTGCCTGCCCGCCCCTCAGCAGCCGCAGACGCCCTTGATCGGGAGCTTCTTTGCGGCGAAGTCACCCTGCGAAAGCGTGAGCGTGCCGTCGTGGTCGTAGGCCTCGCAATCCTCGCCGCGGCCGGAACAGTCGCGCACGATGGTCGTCTCGACGCCGACGCGGAGCCTGCCGTCCGGGCTCGCGTAGAGCGCAGACCACTTGACGCCGCGCTTCAGCCGCTTGTCGCTGTAGGTCGCCCGGACTTGGCGCAAGGTCATCCTTGATCCGTCGACCACCATCAGGGCTTTCGCGTTCTCGCCTTCGAGGTCCGCGGAGAAGACGTAGCCCTTGGCGAGGCGGCCCTTGCCGCCCTTCGCCGCGAAGGTGCAGCTGCAGCCATCGATGACCTGCTCCTCCGTCATCGTCCCGAGGCGGGAGGCAAGGGATTGCGCCTGCGCCGCGGATGCCAGCAGGCACAGGGCGAAGGCCGGCAGGAGTGGGCGGAAATGCAACATGATGTCGAGCTATCACGCCTCGTCGACTGACAAAAGCCGTCAGCCGCCCCGGCAGACGGCCGTTCCGACCACCGCCTCCCGCGCCAGCACTGCCTCGCCGCGCGAGAGCGTCAAGGTTCCGCGATGGCGCCCGAGCCCGGGCCGGCCCCGGACCGGCGGCGCAACGACGGCCTCGATGCGGACGACGAGCACCGCGTCCTGCGTCGCATAGGTTCCGCTCCAGGCCTGCCCCGGCCCGCGCGCACCGGGCGGCCGAAGCATCAGCGGCATCAGCTCCTCCTCGTGGCCGCGCAGGTTCATGCGGATCGGGCCTGAGCCGTCGCCGGTGGCGAAGACGGCGACGTCGCGGCGCTTCCGGCTCGCGCCGGCGGCCGTGAAGCGCAGGGTGCAATCGCCTGCGCCGTCCGGCCGCGCGACGCGCGTGCAGGGCGGGCGGGGCCGCGAAGGACTGGGACGGCGGCGCGATCGCCAGGGCGACGGCGAGTGTGAAGCATGGCCGCATCACATCACACTAGCCGGCGCGCTGGAGCGCCGCCAGCCGCCGGGGGGCGGCCCTGCGCCACTTCGCCTTGCCGCCTTCCGGCAGGGTGGTATAGCAGCCCGAGACCGCAGCCCCGAAGGCTCATTCCATGCCCCAGTATCGCTCCCGCACCTCAACCCATGGCCGCAACATGGCCGGCGCCCGCGGCCTCTGGCGCGCCACCGGCATGAAGGACGAGGATTTCGGCAAGCCGATCATCGCCGTCGCCAATTCCTTCACGCAGTTCGTGCCGGGCCACGTCCACCTCAAGGATCTCGGCCAGCTCGTCGCCCGCGAGATCGAGGCGGCGGGCGGCGTCGCGAAGGAGTTCAACACCATCGCCGTCGACGACGGCATCGCCATGGGCCACGACGGCATGCTCTACAGCCTGCCGTCCCGCGAGATCATCGCGGATTCGGTCGAGTACATGGCGAACGCCCATTGCGCCGACGCGCTCGTCTGCATCTCGAACTGCGACAAGATCACGCCCGGCATGCTGATGGCGTCCCTGCGCCTCAACATCCCGACGGTGTTCGTCTCCGGCGGCCCGATGGAGGCCGGCAAGGTCAACCTGCGCGGCAAGCTCAAGGCTGTCGATCTCATCGACGCCATGGTCGCCGCCGCGGACGACAATCTCACCGACGAGGAGGTCGCGGTCTACGAGCGCTCCGCCTGCCCGACCTGCGGCTCGTGCTCGGGCATGTTCACGGCGAATTCGATGAACTGCCTCACCGAGGCGCTCGGCCTCGCCCTGCCCGGCAACGGCACGGTGCTCGCGACCCATTCCGACCGCAAGCGCCTCTTCGTCGAGGCCGGACACCTCATCGTCGACCTCGCCCGCCGCTATTACGAGCAGAACGACGAATCCGCGCTGCCGCGAAAGATTGCGAATTTCCAGGCCTTCGAGAACGCGATGACCCTCGACATCGCCATGGGCGGCTCGACCAACACCGTGCTGCATCTCCTCGCCGCGGCCTACGAGGCCGAGCTCGACTTCACCATGGCCGACATCGACCGGCTCTCGCGCCGCGTGCCGGTCCTCTGCAAGGTCGCGCCGGCGGTGGCGGACGTGCATATCGAGGACGTGCACCGCGCCGGCGGCATCATGGGCATTCTGGGCGAGCTCGACCGGGCCGGCCTCCTCAACCGCGAAGCGGGATCCGTGCACGCGGAGAGCCTCGGCGACGCCCTCGACCGCTGGGACGTCAAGCGCACCAACAGCGAGAGCGTGCGCGGCTTCTTCCAGGCGGCGCCGGGCGGGGTCCGGACTCAGGTCGCGTTCAGCCAGTCGCGCCGCTTCGAGGACCTCGACCTCGACCGCCGCGCCGGCGTCATCCGCGAAGCCGCGCACGCCTTCTCGAAGGACGGCGGCCTCGCGGTGCTCACCGGCAACCTCGCCGAGGACGGTTCGATCGTGAAGACCGCCGGCGTCGACGAGAGCATCCTCGTCTTCGCCGGACCGGCGCGGGTCTACGAGAGCCAGGACGCGGCCGTGCAGGGCATCCTCTCCGGCGTCGTGAAGGCGGGCGACGTCGTCGTGATCCGCTACGAGGGCCCGCGCGGCGGACCCGGCATGCAGGAGATGCTCTATCCGACGAGCTATCTGAAATCGAAGGGCCTCGGCAAGGCCTGCGCCCTCGTCACCGACGGGCGCTTTTCGGGCGGCACGTCCGGCCTTTCGATCGGCCACGTCTCGCCCGAAGCGGCGGAGGGCGGCCTTATCGCCCTCGTCGAGGACGGCGACCGCATCGAGATCGACATCCCGGCGCGCTCGCTGCATCTCGCGGTGCCCGACGCCGAGCTCGCCGCCCGCCGCGCCGCCATGCGCGCGAAGGGCGAGGGCGCCTTCAAGCCCGCGCCCCGTGCGCGCAAGGTGACGATGGCCCTGAAGGCCTACGCGGCGCTGACGACGAGCGCGGCCCGCGGCGCGGTGCGGGTGGTGCCGGAGTAGAGCGCTCCGCCTCCGCCGCAGAGGCTGACAACCACCCTCATCCTGGGGAGCCCTGGACCGTCAGGTCCAGGGCGTCTCGAAGGAGGCTTCAGAAGGTGCTTGAACCTCCCGACGCCCGACGCGCGAAGGTGTTTCCGAGCCTGCTGGAACCTCCTTCGAGACGGGTCGGACCTTGAGGTCCGACCCTCCTCCGAGCGTGTGAATCTTTCGGGCGAAAGGCGCTGGTCCGCCTCTCCCCGCTTGCGGGGAGAGGGTTTCGATCTTGAGATCGAAACAAGCGGAGCGAAGCGAAGCGGGGGTGAGGGGGCGTCTCCGGAAGAGGCGCCCTTCAGCGCCGCAGCGCCTCGTTCGTGACCGCCCCCTCACCCTCGCCTGCTGCGCAGGCTTGCCGCCTTCGCAAGCCGGGTGTTCCCGGCTTGCGCACCAAAGAACGGACCTCGGGTAGACCCGAGGTCCGGCGGCCCTCTCCCCGCAAGCGGGGAGAGGCGAAGCCGCGCCTCTTCTCGGAAAGATTCACAAGCTCTCAGGATGAGGGGGTTGGGGCTGAGACGGGATTGATGAACCAGAACTCTCAGGATGAGGTCGCGAAGGTAAATTCGGCTTGCGGCCGCAGATATTCAGGAGCGCAGGACGAGGCTCGCGTCGCCGCTCCGCGAGAGGACGCTCGCGGTGACGTCGCTGCCGAACCTGTGCAGGCGGACGTCCATGCGCGAGGTCCCGAGCCTCAGGTTTCGCAGGACGACTTCGTCGAGGAAGCGCGGCAGCACAGGCTTCGTGAAGCGGACCTCGTTGTCGGCGAAGGAGAGGTCGAGCCCGAGGGAGGCGCTGAGGAGCGCGAAGGGCGTCGCCGCCGCCCAGGCCTGCGGCACGCAGGCGACCGGATAGGCCGTCGGACCGCGATGGCGCGTGCGCGTGAAGCCGCAATAGAGCTCCGGCAGACGCCGCGCCTCCTGATAGACGGCGGTGTCGAACAGCGCATCGAGCAGGGCGGCGGCGGCGTGTTTCAGGCCGTAGCGCGAGAAACCCATCGCGATGAGGGCGTTGTCGTGCGGCCAGACCGAGCCGTTGTGATAGGACATCGGGTTGAAGCGCGCCTCGCCCTGAGCCACCGTGCGCACGCCCCAGCCGCTCGACGAGGCGCGGCTGAGGAGCGTCCTCGCGACGCTAAGGACGCGCTCCGGCTTGGCGATGCCGGTCAAAAGCGCGTGCCCGGCATTCGAGGTCCGCACCAGGCACGGCATTTTGGCGCCGTCGAGGGCGAGCGCGTAGGTGCCGATGGCGTCGGACCAGAAGGCCTCGTCGAAACGCTCCCGCAAGGTCTCCGCCGCCGCATCGAGGGAGGAGGCACGCACGGCGTCGCCGAGAAAGCGGGCGAGTTGCGCGGCGGCCCGGCGGGCGCCGTAGACATACGCCTGCACCTCGACGAGGGCGATCGGCCCCACGGCCATCGTGCCGTCGGCGTGAAAGATCGAATCGTACGAATCCTTCCAGCCCTGGTTGATGAGGCCGTTCTCGGTGTCGCGGTGATACTCGACGAAGCCGTCGCCATCGCGGTCGCCATAGAGGTCGATCCAGTCAAGCGCGGCGAGCACGTTCGGCCAGATCACCTCGATCGTTTCGCGGTCGCCGGTGCGCTCGGCATAGGCGCCGGCGAGCATGACGAAGAGAGGCGTCGCGTCGACGGAGCCGTAATAGAACCGGAACGGCACCTCGCCGAGTCGCGCCATCTCGCCGAGCCGGCGCTCGTGCAGGATCTTGCCCGGCTGCGCGTCCGCCGCGGGATCGACGCGCTTTGCCTGCGTCGAGGCAAGAAAGCGCAGGACACCGCGCGCGACGGAGGGATCGAGCCACAGCGTCATCAGCGCCGTGATGAGAGCGTCGCGGCCAAACACCGTGCTGTACCAGGGGATGCCTGCATACGGATATAGCCCGTGCTCCGTGCGCGTCGTGAGCGTGTAGAGGTCGGACACTGCGCGCGTCGCGACCTCGTCGAACAGATCGTTCGAACTTTCGATGCGGGCGATCTCGGCGACGTTCTTGCGCACCTCCCGGCGCGCCGCGCGATAGGCCTGCGCGAAGCCGGCCGGCGTCGTTTCGCCGCCTTCGTCGCAATGCACGCTGACGAGGATCGACGTGCGCCCGCCCGCGGCGAGAGAGATCTCGAATCCCGCGCGCGTCGGCTCGAGCCGGTCGGGACGGGGCACGAAGGCGATCTGCGTCGTGCGCGCGGCGCCGTCGAGACCGGCATAGTCGAAGGCAACGCTCGAATCGTCGACCTTGCGCGACTTACGGCGGCCGTGCCGGCCGCGAGCCATGCCGCGCACTTCGAAGAGATCGACGAAATCCGCGTCCGACGTCAGTTCGAGCGAGAAGCGCCAGGGTTTCTGATCGTAGTTGCGCAGGCCGATGCGCTGGTAGGCGGTGCCCTCGAAGAGAAAGCAGGTGCGCTCGATGGCGATCGTATCGCGCGGCAGATGCGTGCCGTCGGCGAAATGCAGGTCGGGATTGGTGAAGTCGACGGTAAGCGAGGCATCGCCCTCGTCGAGGGCGGAGCCGAGAAGCAGCGGCCGGCGCCCCTCGATGCGCAGCTCCTGATGCGAGAGAAAGCGCGTGTCGCGGAAATAGAGCCCCTCCGAGCCGAGGCGCCCAGCCGGAATAGCTGCGCCGATGTCGCCGAAGGCGTCGAGCACCGCGAAGGCGTCGCCGTGCTTGAGCGTGCGCAGCTCCCGCCCGACAAGGGAGGTATCGGCCTCGATGTGGTGCTCGGAGCGCGGCTCCTCTTCGGCCTCGGCGAACGGGGCTTGCGGCACCTCAGCATGTCCGGGCCGGGTCTGCATTGTTCTGCCTCCGATGGAAGTGGTCGCCCGCCGCGCCGATGGGCAGCGGAACCAGCTTGCGCTCCCAATGTGGCAAGCACGGGAAGGGGCGTGGCCGACCGGCCCCGCCCCTTGGCTTAAGTTTTCGCGCAGCCCTCAAACGGGCTTTGGTACGTCGCTCGGAACCACCCGCTCGGGAGCGAGCGGCGCTTCCCGGATAAGGCTCGGCAGGCCGGCGGAGAGACCGCCTGCAAAACTCCGCTCCTCGATGCGGGCGGGAAGGGGATAGGTGCGCACCCGATTCGGCATCGCGAAGGGCTTCGCCACGGCCCGGCGCGGGCGGGCGATGAGCGACTCATAGGACGCAACATAGTCCCGCGCCATCCGCTCCGCGGTGAAGTTTGCCTCGAACGCGGCGCGCACGCCTTCGCGGCTGAGGCGCTTTGCTGCGGAAACGGCCGCGACCGCCGCATCGATGCTGTCGACGACGAGTCCCGAGCGCCCGTCCTCGATCACCTCCGGAACAGAACCGTTCCGCCAGGCGATCACCGGCGTGCCCATCGACATCGATTCGATCATGACGAGGCCGAAGGGCTCCGGCCAGTCGATCGGGAAGAGCAGGGCGAGGGCACGGCCGAGAAGCTCGCGCTTGCCGTCCTCGTCGACCTCGCCGACGAAGCTGATCAGCGGATGATCGAGCAAGGGCTCGATCTCGGTCTCGAAGTACGTCCTGTCGGCCGGGTCGACCTTCGCCGCGATCGTCAGCGGCACACCCGCCTTGATGGCGATTTCGATGGCGCGGTCCGGCCGCTTTTCCGGCGCGATTCGGCCGAGGAAGACGAGGCCGTCTCCGCCCTTGGGCGAGTAAGGCAGCGCCGATGCGGGCATGCCGTGCGGGATCGTGGCGAGCCAGTTCGTCCCGGCCGGCATCGGCCTGCGCTGCGCCTCGGAGATCGAGACGAGGGGCATGTCGCGGAAGGTTCGAAACACCGGCATGAAATCGGGCAGGTCGAGCCTGCCGTGCATCGTGGTGACGCATTTGTGGGTCATGTCCGCGAACATGACGTGCTGGAGCAGGTCGACGTGAAAGTGCAGGATGTCGAACTCCGCCGCGCGGGCGCGGACTTCGCTCAGCATTACGAGATGACTGGCGGTGTGATCGCGGATGCCGGAAAGGCGCAGGCCTTCGGGCACGCACGGCACGAGGCACGCCGCCGTTCGCGAATTGCCGCTGCCGAAGAGGGTTACGTCATGGCCCTGGCTGACGAGTTCCTCGGTGAGCCACGAGACGACGCGCTCGGTCCCGCCGTAAAGCCGCGGCGGAACGGCTTCGCTCAAGGGTGCGATTTGTGCGATGCGCATGTCGACCCCTCAACCCTTCGCCTGGCCAGCCGGAGGCGCCGCTGGGGCCGCCTCGCGGGCGCGAAAACCGAAAACGGGCGTCGGCCGGGCGAACTCGACTCACATGTGTCACGGGGGGATCCTTGAAAAATGCGACATGGAAGGCCGCACCGGCAGTACGCCGCCGATGCAACATGGGGACGCAGGCTGTGAATTAAAAGCGCTGGAGGGCCGAAACCGTTCCCTGCTGCCGGTCGAGGGCAGCCATCCGCCGCAATTCCAGACGATCGTCGGGAGGAGAGGGTAGACGACGGCGCGCGGCGAGATCGCTCGCCTACTTCGACGCCGCCTGAGTTTGCGGCGCGCCGAACGAGACGATGACCTCGGTCAGACGGGCGGCAATCTCGGCGCCCGTCGGCTCGGTCGGCCCGTCGACGATGTCGCGGGCGGGGTCGTCGATCAGTTCCCAGGAATTGTAGAGGTCGAGGGTGCCGCGTCCGGGCAGGGTCGGCGTCAGATAGGGCGTGATTTCGACCCAGGGGCGTCCGGACGGCCGCTGCACAACGTTCGTTACGCGGCCGTAGAATCGGGTCAGCGTGCTGCGGGCGAAGTCGCCGACGGCAGGCGGCCGCTTCAAGGCGGCCGCAGAATCCGCCTCCGCTTCGGCGAGGAGGCGCTTTCGCAAGGCGACGAGGTCGCGCAGTTCGCTGACGTTGGGCATCGATTTCGACCGCAAGAGGGTCGATTGAAGCTCGTCCCGGCGGGCGCGCGGAACAAGCGGGCCTTTCGACGTAGCGGCGGCGTCCGTTCGGCGATGCCGCGACCGCTCTTTGCACCCGTGCGTCAGAGCACGCCCCCACGGCCCCGCCTCGGCTATGTTGAGCCTACCTCCTCTTGGTCCCCTGACCCGCCCGGCACTCCCGCGGCGGGTCTTCTTTTTGGGGAGTGAGTCGTGGGTCGTGGTCGTGGGTCGTCGGTCGTCGGGATTCCCATTTACCCGACGATTTCACGACCGACGATCTCGCGCCCTACGACACGGCGCTCGGTTGCCGCGCCTGCCGCCGCTCGAGCCTCGCCTGCGTCGGGGTCTGGCCGGTCCAGCGGCGGAAGGCATGCGTGAAGGCGCTGACCTCCTGGAAGCCGAGGAGCCAGGCGATCTCCGACACCGACAGGCTCGGATTCACGAGATAGAGATCGGCGAGATCGGCGCGCAGATCGTCGAGGATGCCGGCGAAAGTCAGTCCGTCCGCGGCGAGCCGCCGGGCGAAGGTGCGCTGGCTCATGCCGAGCGTGCGCGCGACGTCGCCGGCGCGTGCTTTGCCGTGCGGCAGAAGCGGCGAGATCGCATTCTCGACGCGGGTCTGCAGCGCTTCGGCAGGTCTTCGCCGATGCGCGAGCGCGTCCTCGCAATAGCGCACGAGGAGGTCGTGCAGGTACGGGTCCGCGCCGATGAGCGGGATGTCGGCGACTTCGCGCGCGAACGCGACGACGTCGCGGCCGGCTCCGAATGCGATATCGCAGCCGAGAAAGGTTTCAAGGAGGCCCGAATCCGCACAGCGCGGATGCATCAGCTCGACGCGGATCGGGCGCAGCGCGTTGCCGGTGACCTGCCGCGCCATGCGCACGATGGCCGCCGTCCAGAACTCGATCTGGTGCCGGTCCGCGTGGCGCGCGACGCCGAAATATTCGTAGGCGAAGCCGAAGCCGTCGCGCGGGCAGCGCAGGAGGATGCCTTCGTTCGCGATCGCGCTGTAGCGTTCGGCGCGGGCGAGAGCCTCCTGCATCGTCGGCGACGACGCGATCACGAAATACAGTAATCCGATCTGCCGCAGCTCGAAGACCTGAGAGAGGCGGAAGCCCAGTATCTCGTCGCCGAGCGCTTCCGCGGCGAGGCGCAACAACTCGACCTGGCCGCTCACGTCGATGCGAGCCTGCGGATCGTCGATCTGCGCGACCGTCAGGCCGGATCGGCGCAACAGCGGCGCAGGGTCGATCGCGGCCTCGCGCAGGCGCACGACGGCGAGGCGCGTCAGGCCACCACTGGCGCGCGGCGGAAGGACCGGAAGGGAGAGGCTGTGCATCGGTTCCCTTCTCACGTCTTCGTGTGCGATCGAGGAGCCCGCGCGTGCGGGCAAACCGCAACAAGGCTTTGGCCCACATTAGCAAGACGGGCGCCGCCTGTCCCGGCTAACGACGCGCCCTGTCCGATGCGTGGGGGCTTGTGCCGCGTCGCCGTCGGACCATGCCGCCTGCCCGGACAGCCCTTCAAGAGCGACGCCGGGCGGGCGGTATCGCGTTTCAGGCCCACTCCCGAAAATCGCAACACGACAACAGATCGCTTTCGCACGGCTCCCTCCATGTCCACCACCGACGACCATCCCTCGATCCCCCACGATCATCCGCAGCGCCTTCTCGTCGTCGCCTACACGCGGCTGTTTCTTTTGCCGGAGTGTCCGGACGGCTCGAAGCTGGCGACGATCGCGAGCTTCGGCGACTATGCCGTGCGCCTCATCGAGATGCCGTCGGCGGAAATCGGGGCGAAGGTCGCGCCGCTCTGGGTCGAGCTCTATGACGGGCGCAGCGGACGGGCGGTCGACTGCGCGGGCTGCTGGGATCTCCAGGATGCGGGCGCCGCGACGGCCACGTTCATGGACGAGGCGGCGCGGCTTCAGGCGCGCTCGGTCCAGGCCTCACGTCCGGGCGATCCGCGGGAGCCCTGATTCAGGGTTGAGCGTAAGCGCCTTTCGTCGCTACGCTGCGGGCCCGATGGAGGTTCCCATGCGTCGCATGCTCATCGCCTCGGCAGCTCTGCTCGCTCTCTTCGCATTCCTTCCCGACGACGCCTTCGCTCAGCGCGGCTTCGGCGGCGGCGGCTTCCGCGGCGGCGGCTTTCGGGCTGGCGGCTTCGGCGGCGGCGGCTTCCGGGCCGGCGGCTTCGGCGGCGGCGTGCGCCCGATGTACGTGCCGCGTGGCGGCGCCTTTTCGCCTCGAGTTGGCTGGGGCGGCCGCGGCTATGCCTGGCGCGGTGCCGGCTGGCGAGGCCCCTGGCGCGGCGCCGGCTGGGGAGGCGCCTGGCGCGGCGCCGGCTGGGGCTATCCCTATCGCCGGGCTTGGGCCGGCCGCGGCTATTGGGGCTACCCCGGCTGGGGCTACCCTGGCTGGGGCTACGGCGGTTGGGGCTACGGCGGCGGCTGGGGCTGGGGCGCGGCAGGGCTCGCCACCGGCCTCGCTCTCGGGGCGGCGGTGGCGAACCCCTATCCCGTCTATCCGGCGGCGGCGGGCGGGATCGGCGGCACGTGCTCGACTCCGGTCCGGGTCTGTGCCCTGATCGGCCCGGCCGAGATCGGCAGCGGCTGCTCGTGCCGGGTGTCCGGCGGGCGCGCCCGGGGCGCCGTCACGCCGTAAGGCTGCGACCCGCAGATGGCCCTCAGGGTTCTTCCCAGTATCGGCCCGGCGACGGGCCCTTTTAAGCTCGCCCCGAAGCATGGCTTCGGCGCGCCGGCGATGGCCGGCGCCCGAAACGAGCGGAGGAGGAGCGCGATGGACAAGGGCATTTTCACGAGTTCTCGTTCTTTGCTGCGGGCTCCTGGGCGCGGGTCCGACGCAGGCCGCACCGGTTGCGACCGGGGCGGCGCTGCTCGCGCCGCAAAGCCTTGTCGAGGAGGTCGTCGTGGCGCGCCGCGGCTATGCCGCCCGCGGCCCCCGCGGCGGCGTCGTCGCCGGCGGCCGAACGGTCGTGCGGCCGCCCTATGGCCGGCCGGCGGCCGGGCGCGCCGTCGTCGTGGCTCCGGGAGGCTGGGCCCGCCCGCGCAATTACTGGTGGCGGCCCGGCGCCGCCGTCGCCGCCGGCGCGGCTGTCGGCTTCGTGACCGCCGCGGCGGCCTCCTCCTATGCCGGAAGGCCGCCCGGCCCCAACTATTGCTGGTATTATACCGACACCCAGAGGACGCAGGGCTTCTGGGACGCCTGCCCCTGACGGGCGGCGCTCGCGGCCACGGAGGAGACCGGGATGGGCTTTCGCAAGGGCGTCGCCGAGGCGGTTGGCGGCGTGTCGGTCCGCGACAGCATGGCGTTCCTCCCCGGGGGCTCCTTCGCGATGGGGTCGGACAGGCACTATCCGGAGGAGGCGCCGGTTCATCGCGTCGCGGTCGACAGCTTCTGGATCGACCCGACGCCGGTCACGAACCGCCAGTTCCGCGCCTTCGTCGCCGCGACCGGCTACGCCACGGTCGCCGAGAAAAGGCCCGATCCGAAGGACTATCCCGGCGCCTTGCCGCAGATGCTGAAGGCGGGCTCCCTCGTCTTTTCGCCACCCGACCATCCCGTCGATCTTCGGGACTGGAGCCAATGGTGGTCCTTCCGCTTTGGCGCCAACTGGCGCCGGCCGGAGGGGCCGGGCTCCTCGATCAAAGGTCTCGATGACCACCCGGTCGTGCACGTCGCCTACGCCGATGCCGCAGCCTATGCGCGCTGGGCCGGCAAGGCCCTGCCGACCGAGGCCGAATGGGAGTACGCCGCCCGCGGCGGCCTCGATGGCGCCGAGTTCGCCTGGGGCGCCGAACTCACGCCCGAAGGCCGCCAGATGGCGAACACGTGGCAGGGCGCCTTCCCGTTCGAAAACCGCTGCGAGGACGGCTTTGCGCGGACTTCGCCGGTAACCGCGTTTCCGCCGAACGGCTACGGCCTCCAAGACATGATCGGGAACGTCTGGGAATGGACCTCGGACTTCTTCGCGCCGAAGCATGAGGCCGACGCGCAGAAGGCCTGCTGCATCCCGCAGAACCCGCGCGGCGCCCGCGAAGGCGACAGCTACGATCCGCGCGAGCCGCGGATCAAAATCGCGCGCCGGGTGCTGAAAGGCGGCTCGCATCTGTGCGCCCCGAACTATTGTCGCCGCTACCGCCCGGCGGCGCGCCATCCGCAGCCCGTCGACACCTCGGCGAGCCATATCGGTTTCCGCTGTATCGTGCGCGGCGAAGGCGCCTGACGCGCTGCGGGCGCCGGCCCCTCCCTTGACCATCAGGGCGAACTTTGAGACGAAGCGGCCCGGTCGCCGCGCGGCCGGCGGTGCCCGCGCCTCGCCGCGCGGACATCGGGAGGCGAGCGGACCGCTGCGGCACCCGCGTTTCGATCGCCGGAACCGGGCCCGTAGCTCAACGGTTAGAGCCGGCCGCTCATAACGGTCTGGTTGCAGGTTCGAATCCTGCCGGGCCCACCAGCCGCCGCGCGGGAGCAACGGTTTTCGGACGGCAGAGGGATCCGCGGTGGAGCGGATCGTCGCCCGGGTTGCGGGCCGCGATCATCCCGGCTCGCTCCGAAACTCGCCCGTCTGCGGATCGATTCGATGCGGCAGGTGGCCGTGCTCGAGCACGCTCGAAACGGCGACGGCGAGGCCGGCCGTCGGGCAGCCGAGGCGCTGCGCCGCGCGGCAGGCCTCCGCGACCGGGTCGGTGCCGTGCCGATCGGCGCCCGCGAAAACGTGCGCCGTATGCGAAAAACGGATCGCGCCGGTTGCCGGATCGTAGAACGCGACCACGGTCGTCGCGACGGTTTTCGGCGCGTCGCCCGCGGAGAACGCGGTCCTTTCCTGCGCGGCCTCGCTCATGCGATCGCGCCGTCCGGCCAGATGAACACGTTCAGGAGCCCGGAGGCGCGGGCGTTCCACAGGCGCATGAAGAAATCGACGCGGATGAGCCGGTTGTGCCCGACGACCGGAAGCCGTGCGCCGAGATCGAGCCTGACCTCCTGCGGGCGGCCGTCGTCGTCCAGAAAGGTAAAGGAGATGAAGCCGACGGTCGCGCCCGAATTGTCGTCGTTCTCGTCGATGCCGGTGAGCGAGACTTCGGCGATCGCCGCGCAGGGCGGAAAGTCGAAATGGAAGCTGCGGAACTGCGCGAGGTCGTCCGAGGTCGAAGAGGAAAAGCGGAACGTCTTCATGCCTCGCATCGTCGCCCCCTGCGCTCCGGTCGCGGGGAAGCGTATCCGATGAAGGGGTCCCCGTCACCCGAGGGCGCCTCCGCGAGCGCGGTTGACACGTGACCAAAGGGTCACCTATCATCCGCGCCATGGACGGTGTCTTCAGAGCCCTCGCCGATCCGACCCGGCGGAGCCTGCTCGATGCGTTGTTTAAGGAGGACGGGCAGACCCTCGGCGCGCTCGAGAAGCGGCTGCCGATGACGCGCTTCGGCGTCATGAAGCATCTGAAGATTCTGGAGGAGGCGGGCCTCGTCGTCAGCAGGAGGCGCGGGCGCGAGAAGCTGCATTTCCTCAACGCCGTCCCGATCCGGCTCATCCACGACCGCTGGGTGAGCAAATACGCCGAACCCTGGGCCGCGACCTTGAGCGGCCTCAAGCGCAGCCTCGAGGAGAAGACGATGGAGAAGGTGTTCGAGATCTACATCAAGACGACGCCGGAGCGGCTCTGGCGGGCGATCACCGATACCGAGATGCGGCGCCGCTATACCTTCGGGGCCGTCGTGACGTCGGACTGGACGTCCGGCTCGCGCTACGAGGGCCGCGGCGGCGGCGCGCTGATCTTCGAAGGCGAAAACCTCGAAGTCGATCCGCCCCGCCGCCTCGTGCAAAGCTTTCGCGCGCTCTGGGGCGACGACGTCAAGGCCGAGGGCTTTTCGCGCGTGACGTGGGAGATCGAGCCGATCGGCGATTCCTGCCGCCTGACGGTCACGCACAGCGAGCTTCGCGAGCACGCCAACTCGCAGCTCTACGGCGGCTGGCCGATGATCCTCTCCGGCATCAAGACCCTCATCGAGACCGGCGAGAATCTGACGACGCCAGGGTCCTTGCGCTGGGCGCCGGCGGCCTGACGGCGCTCACCCGTACTCGCTCCCCTCCGCCTCCGGCGTTGCCTGAAAGGCCTCGCGGAGCCAGCGGCCGTCGCGCCAGATCCAGGTCTGGGTGAAGCGGATGACGAGGGGGCGGGTGTCCGTGGCGGAGCGGACGCCCGCGCCTTCGACCTCGTTGATGCCGGTCACGATCGCCGCGTCGCCGACAAAGCGCGTGCGCAAGTCGCGGAACGCGATCCGCGTCGTGCGGCCGGCGCGCTTTTGCGCATAGGCGAGCCAGGCGGCGCGGTCGAGGAAGGCGCCGCCGGCATCGGTGTGCGTGTAGGTCGGCGACAGCAGGGCGTCGAGGGCGGCGCCGTCGCCGCGCGCCCAGGCCTCGCCGAAGCGCCGGACGGTCTCGTCGAGGGCGGCGGCGCGCGGGTCGCGATCCATGCTGACGTATCCCCGATGTCGGATCATACCTCGCTTTCACGCTGCGGACGACAGGAAACCGGCGCCTACTCCGGGCGCTCCGCGGCACCTCTTTCGCGATCCGCCAGGCCTGCCGCGACGGCGGCCTTCTTCGCGGCTTCGCGGGCGCGGACGCGCTCGCGGTGCAGGATCGTCAGGCTCGAGCCGATCACGACGGCGGCCCCGATGACCACGTTGAGCCGCACCGGATCGCCGAACAGCACGGCGCCGTAGATCAGCGCCCAGACGAGCATCGTGTACTGCATCGGCGCGACGCTCGCGGCCGGAGCCCGCCGCAACGCCTCGAGCACAAGGAACTGGGCGCAGCCCATGATGAGCCCGGACACGGCCGCGAGCGCGATGTCGCCGGGGGCCGGGCGGCGGCCGACGATCAGGGTGCCGGGCAGGCTGACGAGGAGGAGGCCGATCAGCACCGCCGCCACCATGACGCCGCGCTGCTCCTCACGGCCGATGCGGCGCATGATCAGAACCGTGGCGGCGCCGACGAAGACGTTGCCGAAGGCGGCGGCGTGGCCGAGCGAGAGCGGCACGACGCCCGGCTGCACCATGATCAGGATGCCGCAAAAGCCCGCCATCACGGCGGCGACACGATAGGGGCCGACGCGCTCGCCGAGGATCGGGATCGAAGCGATGGTGACGACGATCGGCGCGCAGAAGGCAATGGAATAGACGTCCGCGAGCGGCAGCCTGGAAAAGGCGAAGAAGCCGCACAGGGTGCCGAAGCCCGCAAGAAGGCCGCGCAAGCCGACGAGGACGGGATGGACGATGCGCAGATGGGTGAACGTGCCGTCGCGGAGCGACATGGCGAGAAGCGGGATGAAGGCGAAGCCGACCTGCATCGTGATGACCTGGACGACCGGATAGCGCGCGGTCAGGGTCTTCACGACGGCGTCGCTCGTCGTGAACAAAAAGTTCGCCGCGAGCGCCATCAGGATGCCGACGAGGGCGCTCGATCCTTCGACCGCGGGCCGGGGCTTCAGCACCTTGCTCTCCTCGCCACGAGGCTCCGCCTACCAGTTCGTGAAGGAGCCGTCCCGGCGATGCAAATGCGGTGCCTCCCAGAACCGGAACGCCTCGCGGGTGAAGCGCGCCTCGTCGACCTCGACGCCGAGGCCCGGCGTGTCCGGGACGACGTAGTGCGCATTTTCGAGGACCGGCTGCACGGGGAAGAACTCGCCCGAATCGAACCCCAGATGCCTCTCGACGGGCGAGGAGCGGCATTCGAGATATGAAAAATTCGCCACCGCCGCGGCAAGGTGGACGGTCGCGGCGGTGCAGACCGGGCCGAGCGGGTTGTGCGGCATCAGGTCGACGTAGTGCGCCTCGCTGAAGGCCGCGACCTTCATCGCCTCCGTGAAGCCGCCGACATTGCAGAGGTCGATGCGGTTGAACTGATGGATGTCGCGCTCGATGTAGGGCAGGAACTGCCATTTCGAGGAGAATTCCTCGCCGATCGCGAACGGGATGTCGGTGAGCCGGCGCAGGGCCTCGTAGGCGGCGGGCGTCTCGTCGCGGATCGGCTCCTCGATGAAATCGAGGGTGGCGCGCGGCATCTTCTGGCAGAAGGAGGCCGCCTCCGCGACGCTGAGGCGGTGATGATAGTCGATGCCGAGCACGACGTCGCTGCCGAGCGCCTCGCGCGCCTTCGTGCACCAATGCGCCGTCGGGCCGATCAATTCGCGCGGCTCGAAGATCTCGGCGGAATCCTGCCCGGCGCCCATGAAGCGGATGCAGGTCCAGCCGTGCTCGACGAGGAGCTGCGCCTGCTCGATCATTGCCGGGCCCGGCATCGCCGCCGTCGTCGCGAAGGTCGGAATGCGCTCCCGCTGCTTGCCGCCGAGAAGCTGGTGCACCGGCACGCCCAGCGCCTTGCCCTTGATGTCGTAGAGCGCGATGTCGATCGCCGAGATCGCCGCGGAGAGCACGCGGCCGCCTTCGAAATACTGGCTGCGGTACATCTCCTGCCAGAGGGCGCCGCTCAGCATCGGGTTCTTGCCGACGAGGAACTGGGCGTAGTGCTCGACGGCGCCGGCGACGGCCTTCTCGCGGCCGGAGAGGCCCAATTCGCCCCAGCCGAACACGCCCTCGTCGGTCTCGACCTTGACGAGAAGCTGATTGCGGGTGCCGACCCAGGCAACGAGGGGCCGGATTGCGGTGATCTTCATGCGTATGCGTCCTGCGGGAGAAGAGGGGAAGGGTTCACCAGTGCCAGAGCGTGCCGTCTTCGAGCCGGTTCACTGGCAGGTAGGCGCGCTGGTAGGGAAAGCGGCGGGCAAGGTCCTCGTCGATGTCGACGCCGTGCCCGGGGGCGTCGCCGGGATGCAGATAGCCGTCGGCGCACGACCAGGCGCGCGGGAAGACGTCGAGGGTCTCTTCGGTGTAGCCGGAATATTCCTGGATGCCGAAATTCGGCAGGACGAGATCGAGATGCAGGCAGGCGCCGAGGCAGACCGGCGACATGTCCATGGCGCCGTGACAGCCGGTGCGGACATGGTAGATCGCCGCGAAGTCGGCGATGCGGCGCAGGTGGGTGACGCCGCCGGCATGGACGATCGTCGCGCGGATATAGTCGATGAGCTGTTCCTCGATGAGGGTCTTCGTGTCCCAGATCGTGTTGAAGACCTCGCCGACGGCGAGCGGCGTCATCGTGTGCTGGCGGATGATCCGGAAACCCTCCTGCAATTCGGCCGCCACCGCGTCCTCGAGCCAGAACAGGCGGTAGGGTTCGAGCTCCTTGCCGAGCCGCGCCGCCTCGATCGGGGTCAGGCGATGATGCGTGTCGTGCAGGAGGTGCAGCTCGTTGCCGAAGGCTTTGCGCAGGGCCTCGAAGAGCGCCGGCACGGTGTCGAGATATCGCGGCGTCGACCAGCCTTCCTCGCGCGGCAGCGCGTCCGTCGCGGCATTCGTCGACAGCGAGAACGCGCCGACGCCGTAGACGTTCGGCAAGCCGGGGATGCCGGTCTGCGCCCGGATCGCGCGAAAGCCCTTCTCCTTGAGGCGCCCGACCGCCTCGACGGTCGCCGGGATGTCGCCGCCCTGGCGTGGCTGTAGCAGAGCACGCCGTGCGCGAGGCGCCGCCGAGGAGCTGGTAGAGCGGCATGCCGGCGGCCTTGGCCTTGATGTCCCACAGCGCCGTGTCGATGCCGGCGATGGCGGCCATGGTGATCGGCCCGCGCCGCCAATAGGCGCCCTTGTAGAGATACTGCCAGATGTCCTCGATCCGGTGCGCGTCGCGGCCGATGAGGCAGGGGACGACGTGATCCTCGAGAGTAGGAGACGACCGCCTTCTCGCGGCCGTTCACGGTGGCGTCGCCGATGCCCGTGAGGCCGTCGTCGGTGACGATCTTGACGGTCACGAAATTGCGGCCGGGGCAGGTGACGATGACCCGGATGTCCTTGATTTTCACGCGTGCGGTCCGTCCTGTTGGAGGTGTGGATTCGGCGGCCTTCGCGACGACGCCCTTCAGCGAAAGCGTGTCGGCGAAGTGGCAGGCGGCGCGATGGCCGGGCGCGATCTCGCGCAGCGGCGGCGGCTCGCTCCGGCACAGAATCCGCCGCGTAGCGGCAGCGCGGGTGGAAGGGGCAGCCCGGCGGCGGCCGCGCCGGATCGGCGACCTCGCCCGCAAGGCGGATGCGCGAGCCGGCCCGCCGCAGGCGGGGATCGGGCACCGGCACGGCGGAGAGCAGCGCCTCGGTGTAGGGGTGCTTCGGATCGGAGAAGAGCGCCGCCGTCGGCGCTTCCTCGACGATGCGGCCGACATACATCACCGCGACCCGGTCCGAGATGTGCTCGACGACCGAGAGGTCGTGCGCGACGAAGAGATAGGTGAGGCGGAACTCGTCCTGCAGGTCCTGGAGCAGGTTGAGAGTCTGCGCCTGCACCGAGACATCGAGGGCCGAGACCGCCTCGTCGGCGACGACGAGGCGCGGATTGAGCGCGAGCGCGCGGGCGATGCCGATGCGCTGGCGCTCGCCGCCGAAAAGGCGTGCGGATAGCGGCGCAGGTATTCCGGCCTCAGCCCGACGCGGCGCAGGAGCGCGGCGACGCGGTCCTCGAGCTCGCTGCCGCGGGCGATGCGGTTGATCTTCAGCGGCTGCCCGACGATTTCGAGCACCGTCAGGCGCGGGTTGAGGGAGGATTGCGGAATCCTGGAAGATCATGCGCACGTCGCGGCGATAGGCCTTCAGCGCCTCGCGCGGCATCGCCGCGACGTCGGCGGCCTCGCCGTCGCGGCGGCAATAGAGGATGCGGCCCTCGGTCGGCTCGTAGATGCGCAGGAGCGCGCGCCCGGTCGTCGTCTTGCCGCAGCCGGATTCGCCGACGAGGCTCAAGGTAGGTCTCGCCGGTGCGCACGGTAAGATCGATGCCGTCGACGGCCTTCACCTGGCCGACCGTGCGGCGAAAGAAGCCCTTCTGGATCGGGAAGTGGACCTTCAGGCCGCGCACCGAGAGGAGCGCGCCCGCGGCGGCGTCAGGGTGCGGCATCGGCGTGGGTCCGGTGCGGGGTGACGAGGTGGCAGCGGGCGAGATGCCCGGGCTCGGCCGCTTCGAGGAGGGGATGCACGCTCGTGCAAAGCCCCGGCACGACGACGTCGCAGCGGGTGTTGAAGGGGCAGCCGTCCGGCCGCGCGAAGGGATGAGGAACCATGCCGCGGATCGAGGCGAGGCGGTGGCCTGGCGGCCGGCGGCCGGGCGGCTGCCGAGGCGCGGCACGGAGCCGAGGAGGGCGCGCGTATAGGGGTGGCGCGGCGCGTGGAAGATGGCGTCGACGCTCGCCTGCTCGACGACCTCGCCGAGATACATCACCGCGACCTCGTCGGCGATCTCGGCGACGACGCCGAGATCGTGCGTGATGAACAGGATCGCCATGCCGAACTCGAACTCGATCTGCAGGTCGCGCATCAAATCGAGGATCGTCGCCTGCGTCGTCACGTCGAGGGCGGTCGTCGGCTCGTCGGCGATGAGAAGGTCCGGCTTGCAGCAGAGCGCGAGCGCGATCATGGCGCGCTGGCGCATGCCGCCGGAGAGCTGGAAGGGATAGGCGTTCAGGCGCTCGGCCGCATTCGGGATGCCGACGCGGCGCAGGATCGCCACCGCGCGCTCGCGCGCTTCGGCCCGCTCGACCGCCTGATGCAGCTCGATCGTCTCGACGATCTGGTTGCCGATCGTGTGGACCGGGCTCAACGAGGTCATCGGCTCCTGGAAAATCATCGCGATGCGCCGGCCGCGGATGCGCCGGATGCGCGGGCCGGTCGGGTTAAGGGCGGCGAGGTCGACGACACCCTCGTCGGGATCGTGGAAGAGGATCGTGCCGCCGACGATGCGCCCCGGCCTGCCGACGATCTGGAGGATCGAGCGCGCGGTGATGGACTTGCCGCAGCCGGATTCGCCGAGGACGCAAAGGGTGCGGCCGCGGCGCACGGTGAGGTCGACCCCGTCGACGGCGCGCACGATCCCCTCGCTCGTCTCGAAATGCGTCCGAGAATCCTTGATCTCGAGGAGCACGTCGCCGGTTCCGGTCATTTGGCGGCCCTCAGCGCGCGTAGGGGTCGGCCGCATCGCGCAGGCCGTCGCCGAGGAAGTTGAAGGCGAGCACCGAGATCACGACGGCGCTGCCGGGGACGAAGAGCAGCCATGGCGCCTGGCTGACGGCGCGCACGTTCTGGGCCTCCTGCAACAGAACGCCCCAGCTCACGATCGGCGGCTGCAGGCCGATGCCGAGGAAGGAGAGCGAGGTCTCGGCGAGGATCATCGCCGGGATGGCGAGCGTCAGCGTGGCGATGATGTGGCTGAGGAACGAGGGCACGAGATGCTTGAAGATGATGCCGATCTCGCTCATGCCGTCGAGCCGCGCCGCGATGACGAAGTCCTCGTTGCGCAGGGACAGGAACTTGCCGCGCACCTCGCGCGCAAGGCTCGTCCAGCCGATCAGGGAGATGATCAGCGTGATGACGAAATAGGTGCGCAAGGGCGGCCAGTTGAGCGGCACCGCCGCGGCCATGCCCATCCAGAGCGGGATCGTCGGCACCGAACGCAGGAACTCGATGATGCGCTGGATGATCGTGTCGACGGCGCCGCCGAAATAGCCGGAGAGGCCGCCGAGCAGGATGCCGAGGAAGAGCGAGACGGCGACGCCGACGAGGCCGATCGAGAGCGACACCCGCGCGCCGTAGACGACGCGGCTGAAGATGTCGCGGCCGAGCCGGTCCGCGCCGAAGAGATACATCGGCTGCGTCCGGTCGAGGGGCCCGAAGAGCTTGGTTTCGAGCGGCAGCGCGCCCATGAGCAGGTAGGGCTGCGACGGGACGAGGAAGCCGACGGGGATCGGCCTTGCCGGATCGGGCACGAAGGTGCGGCGCACGGCGACGGGGTCGATCTTCGTCGTCAGGCCTTCGACATGCGGTGCGAAGCGCCAGCCTTCGGCCGTCGCCTGGAAGAAGTGAAAGGGCTGGCGCGGCGCATAGGTAAAGCGCGAGTTCGAGGCATCGGGCGGAAACGGCGCCACCGCCTCGGCGAAGAGCGCGACGACATAGAGAAGCGCGACGACGACGAGGCTCGCGAGCGCGAGGCGATGGCGGCGGAACTTCCACCAGAACAGGCGCCATTGGCCGGCGACGAAGACCTTCTTCTCGACGATGGGCGGCGCGCCGGCGGCGCCGGCCGGCACGGCGAGGCCGGGGGAGGGCGCCGGCTCGCTCATTGGTAGCGAATCCGCGGATCGACGAGGGCGAGGAGGATGTCGGAGAGAAGCGTGCCGACCATCGTCACCGCCGAGACCATCAGGATCAGCGAGCCGGCGAGATACATGTCCTGGCTCATCAGCGAGCGCAGGAGCATCGGACCCGAGGTCGGCAGGCTCAGCACGACGGAGACGATGATCTCGCCGGAGACGAGGGCCGGCAGGATCCAGCCCAGCGTCGAGATGAGCGGGTTGAGCGCGACGCGCACGGGGTATTTCAGAATCAGCCGGAATTCGGAGAGGCCCTTTGCGCGCGCGGTGATCACGTAGGGCTTGAAGAGCTCGTCGAGCAGGTTCGGCGGGTGCGCGCAGGATGCGGATGAGCGAGGCGAGGCCGGCGGCGCCGACGACGAGGACCGGCAGCCAGAGATGCGCGAGGAGGTCGAAGAACTTCGCGGGCCCGAAGGGTTCGTCGGCCATGTCCGGCGAATAGAGCCCGCCGACGCTCTGCCCGAACACCGCGACGGTGACGTACATCAGGACGAGGGCGAGAAGAAAGTTCGGCACGGCGAGGCCGAGAAAGCCGAGGAAGGTCGCGGCGTAGTCGCCGATCGAGTATTGCCGCACCGCCGAATAGATGCCGATCGGCACCGCGAGCATCCAGATGAACAGGAGCGTGCAGAACGAGATCAGGAAAGTGTAGCCGAGCCGGCCCCAGATCACCTCCGTGACCGGCTTGTTCAACTCGAACGAGATGCCGAAATCGCCGTGCAGGAGGATGCCCGTGATCCACTTGAAGTATTGCACGTAGATCGGCTGGTCGAGGCCGAAGCGGGTGCGCAGCGCGTCGAGGGTGCCCGCTTCCACCGCGCCGCCCTGCGCCGCCCAATCCGCCATCAGCGTCGAAGAGATAGTCGCCGGGCGGAAGCTGGATGATGACGAAGGTCACGACCGAGACCGCGAACAGGGTCGGGATCATGTAGAGGAGACGGCGCAGGATGAAGGTGTGCAATGCTCTCGTCCTCGCGGCGGCCGGCGGCAGGGGCGAAGCCCGCCGCCGGCCCGCCGGTCAGCGCGGATTCTCGAAGTAATACTGCGTCAGCGTCGGCGCCGGATGCCAGAGGTTGCCGGTGATCGGCAAGGGCTCGAAGACGTTCTTGATCGAGGTCGAGACGAGGCCGTATTTGGCGTCCGGATGCGTGATGCCGATGGTGTAGAAATTGTCGGCCGCCTTGTCGAGAAAGACCTTCATCGCCTTGAGCTGGTCCGCCTTCGTCGCCGCCGCCTTGACCTTGTCGTAGAGCGCCATCTGCTCCTTGACATCGGCCGGCGGCTCCTCGCCCGTCTTCGGGTCGGCATTCCATTCCGACCACTTCATGGCGAAGAAGATGTCGGCCTTCTGGAACGGCATGTAGCAGCGCACGTCCGTGTACGCCTCCGAGAGGCCGCCGACGCAGTTCCAGATATAGGCCTCCTGCTCGTTCGCGTACCACATCGTGTTGAGGCGGGCGCGGTCGACGGCGCGGAGCTGGATGTCGATGCCGACGTCCTTGGCGTATTTCTGCACCTGCTGCATCACGTCCGGATAGCTCGACCCGAACACGTCCGCGACCATGAAGACGATCGAGAGGCGCTTGCCGTCGGGCCCGAGGCGGTAGCCCTCGGAATCCTTCTTGTCGAGGCCGATCCTGTCGAGGATCGCCGCCGACTTCTTCGGGTCGTACTCGACGTATTGCTTGGACAGGCGGTCGTTGTAGAGCTCGTGGCCGGGATGCACGGCGACCTGCGAGGGCGTGCCGCGGCCGACATAGATCAGGTCGATGATCTCCTGCCGGTTGATGGCGTGCGAAAGCGCGATGCGGAAATCCTTGTTCTGGAAGATCTTGCGCTTCACCGGATCGGCGATGTTGAGGTTGAGGATGAGCACGGCGTCGTTCGCCGGCAGATCCTGCACGTCGAAGAAGCGGTACTTGCCCTGCTTCTGATTGTCGTAGAGCACGGACTTGAACGTCGAATTGTTGATGTGGCGGAAGGCGAAGTCGAACTCGCCGGTCGTCGCCTTGAGCAGCATGAGCTGGACGTCGTCGATCTTCTGCCAGGTGATGCGATCGATGTAGGGGAGCTGGTTCCCGGCGCTGTCGACCTTCCAGTAATAGGGATTGCGCTGCACGGCGACGCGGTCGGTCGGCCCGTAGGCGACCGTCAGGACCCAGGGATTGAGGGTCGGCAGGTCGAGGTTCTGCCAGAAGGCCGGCTGGAAGGTCAGCGAGACCTTCGTGTTGAACAGGCTCACCCAGTCCTTCACGGTCTGGCTCTGCGCCAGCATCTTGTCGATGCCGTCCTTGTTGTACTTGGCGTGGAACTGCTTGAGGTAGTGCTTCGGGTAGATGATCGGGATGTGGCCCTGGCCGTAGGCGAGCTGCTGCAGGAACAGGCCGTAGGGCGCCGCGAACTTGAAGCGGACCTTGTAGTCGTCGATCTTCTCGACGACGACGGGCTTGCCCTCGATGACGAAGATCGGATTCTTCGACGGCGTCAGCTCCGGCGACGAAAAGACGTCGTCGTACCAGAACATGATGTCGTCGGCGGAAAACGGGGCGCCGTCGGACCAGCGCATGCCCTTGCGCAGGCCGAAGGTGTAGGTGGTCGCGTCCGCGCTCGCCTCGACGCTCTCGGCGATGCTCGGGATCACCTCCGACCAGTCGGGCTTCCAGCGCACCAGGGTCTCGTTCGCGACCGTGCGCGTGAGGTTGTAGTGGTCGCCCGCGGCAAGGATCGTCGTGCGCAACGTGCCGCCGTACTTGCCGACGCCGTTCACCAGCGTCTCGACATAGGGCTTCTCGGGAAGCCGGTCCGCGACGGGCGGGATCTTCTTCTCGGCGACGAGAGCATCGAGGCTCGGCGCCTGCTTGTAGTCGGCCGCGAGCGCAGCGCCGGCGGCAAACAGGGCGATCGTCGCGAGGGCGGTGCTCGCACGGGCGCGCGGGCGCGCCGTGCCATCTTGTGCGTGCATGTGGTTCCTCCGGGCCGGTTTCGGCGCCGTCATGACGCGGCCCCGCTCCTTCGGATCGAGCGGCGGATCGCGCGCGGCGCTTGTCGTCATTGCCAGGAAAGCTCACAGATCGTACATTATCTGTCAATCCGCGTGTGCGAAATTCTGCATGGCGCGCGTTGCTTCAGGCCGAATCGACCGGTCTCGTGGGGAGGAGCATGAACGTCATCCGGGTCACGCGCCACGAGCGGGACGAAGCGGAGGGGCTGCTGCACCGGCTGATTCGCGACGACATCGTCGAGGGCCGCCTCGCCTCCGGCGCCCGGCTGAAGGTGTCGGAGCTCGCCCGCCGCTACGGCACGAGCACGAACCCGGTGCGCGAGGCCCTGCACCAGCTCCAGGGCGAGGGCTTCGTCGTCATCAGCCGCAACCGCGGCGCGAGCGTGCGCTCGATCGACGAGGATTTCGTTCGCAACATCTACGAGATCACGGCGCTGATCGAGCCCTATCTCGCGCGCTGGTTCGTCGACCACGTCACCGAGGCCGACATCCGCCGCTTCGAGGATTTGCAGGCGACGATCGAGGCCGGCGCCTTCGAGGAGCCGGAAGCCTATGGCGTCCTCGACGAGCGCTTCCACCGCGTCGCCTACGACCGGCACTACAACCAGGAAGCCGTGTCCCTGTGGGAGCGCAAGCGCGGCATCCTGCGCGCCATCAGCCGCAACATGCCCTTCAGCATCGCCCGCCGCCGCGCCATCGTCGAGGAGCACCGGGCGCTGATCGAAGCCTTCCGCCGCCACGACGGCGCCGCCGCGGCCCGCGTCACCGAGCAGCACGTCCGCGGCTCCGGCCGCCACCTCGTCGAACGCCTCCGCGCGCCGCAGCGGATGTAGGACCTGGGTCCGGCGGGCCTTGACAGCATTTCGCGCCGCGCGCAGTTTGTTTGCATACAAACAAACTCCGGCCCGGCGCCGGGGTCGGGTGAGCGGCTCGATGTATCATCGCCCGAAGAGCCTCGAGGAAGCGCTCGATGCGGTGGCGCGCGGGGGCGGCCGGCTTCTTTCGGGCGGCACGGACGTCTTCCCGGCTCTCGACGGACCGCGGCTCGACGAAGCCGTCATCGACCTGTCCCGAATCGACAGCCTGCGCGGCATCGCGACGGCGGCGGACGGGATCCGCATCGGCGCGCGCACCACCTGGACGGACCTTCTGAAGGCCCCGCTGCCGCGCGGCTTCGACGGGCTGAAGGCGGCGGCGCGCGAGGTCGGCTCGGTGCAGATCCAGAACGTCGGCACGATCGGCGGCAACCTCTGCAATGCTTCGCCGGCCGCCGACGGCATCCCGCCGCTTCTGGCCCTCGACGCTGCGGTGGAGCTCGCCTCGCCGCGCGGCCGGCGCACGCTGCCGCTCGAAAGCTTTTTGACCGGCTACCGCCGCACCGCGCGCGGCCCGGACGAGATCCTCGCCGCGATCCTCGTGCCGCGCACGTTTGCGCAGGCGCGCTCCGCGTTCCTCAAGCTCGGCGCGCGGCGCTATCTCGTCATCTCCATCGCCATGGTCGCGGTCGCGCTCGATGTCGACGGAGCCGGCCGTGTCGCGGGGGCACGGGTCGCGGTCGGCGCCTGCTCCGCGGTGGCGCAGCGCCTGCGCGCGCTCGAAGCCGATCTCCTCGGCGCGCGCGCCGACGCGAGCCTCGGCGAGGCGGCGCGGGCCGCGCATCTCGACGGGCTCAGCCCCATCGATGACGTCCGCGCCAGCGCCGCCTATCGCCGCGACGCGGCGCTGACGCTCGTCAGACGCTACGCTCGCCGCCGGCGCGGCGGAGCCCTGACATGCTGACCGTTCCGCCCGGCGCGCGCTTCGTCCTCAACGGCTGCGAGGTCCAGGTCTCGGCGCCGCCGGCGAGCCGGCTTTCCGCCGTGCTGCGCGACGAACTCGGCCTCATCGGCACCAAGGTCGGCTGCGATGCCGGCGATTGCGGCGCCTGCACGATCCTCCTCGACCGCGAGCCCGTCTGCGGCTGCATGGTCGCTCTCGGCCAGGTCGAGGCGCGGGACGTCGTCACGATCGAGGGCCTTGCCGGCGCATCGCCCGTGACCGAGCGCCTGCGCCAAGCGTTTCTCGCGCACGGCGCGGCCCAATGCGGTTTCTGCACGCCGGGAATGCTCGTCGCCGCGACGGCGCTTCTCCGGCGCCGCGCGGACCCCTCGGAGCAGGACGTGCTCGACGCCCTCGGCGGCGTGCTCTGCCGTTGCACCGGCTACCGCAAGATCGTCGCGGCGATCCTGAGCCTTGGCGCGCCGAGCGTGCCCCTTGCCCCGCCCGCCGCCGGCGCGGCGGTCGGCGCCCGGCTGCCGCGCCTCGACGGCGCCGCGAAGGTCGAGGGACGCGAGGATATTCGGCGCCGACGAGCGCCCGGCCGACACGCTTGCGCTGCGGGCCATCCGCTCGCCGCATCACCGCGCGACGTTCGCGCTCGGCGACCTTGAAGCCTTCGTGGCGAACAATCCCGGCATCCTGCGCGTGCTCACGGCGCGCGACGTGCCCGGCCGCAACCTCTTCGGCGTGCTCGCACGCTTTGCCGATCAGCCCGTCTTCGCCGAGGGCGAGGTGCGCTTCCGCGGCGAGGCGGTGGCAGCCGTCGTGGGCGAAGCGACGGCGATCGAGAGCCTCGACCTTTCGCGCTTTCCGGTCGCCTGGGAGCCGCTTGCCGTCCTCTCGGAGATGTCGGACGCGCTCTCGGGCGAGGCGCCCCGCCTGCACGCGCACCGGCCCGGCAACGTGCTCGTCCGCGGCCGCGTCGTGCGCGGCGATGTCGAGGCCGCCTTTGCCGAGGACGGCATCGTCGTCGCGGAGGGCATCTTCGAGACCGGCTTCGTCGAGCACGCGGCGATCGAGCCGGAGGCGGGCTTGCCCGCCGGGTCGGCGACCGCATCGAGGTCAAGGCCTCGACGCAATCGCCCTACCTCGACCGCGACGAGGTCGCCGCGATCCTCGGCATTTCGCCGCACAACGTGCGCGTCGTGCCGACCGCGGTCGGCGGCGGCTTCGGCGCGCAAGCTCGATCTCTCGGTGCAGCCCTTCGTCGCCGTCGCCGCCTGGGTCATGAACCGCCCGGTGCGCATGGTCTATTCGCGCCGCGAATCGATGATGGTGACGACGAAGCGCCATCCCTCGCGCATTGCGATGCGCGTCGCGGCGCGTCGCGACGGAACGCTCCTCGCCGTTGACGTCAAGGCCGATTTCAACACCGGCGCCTATGCCTCATGGGGGCCGACCGTCGCGAACCGCGTGCCGGTGCACGCCTCCGGGTCCCTATCTCGTGCCGCACTACCGCGCCGAGGCGCGGGCGATCCACACCCATCTCGTGCCGGCCGGCGCCTTCCGCGGCTTCGGCGTGCCGCAGGCGGCGATCGCGCAGGAGCAGCTCTACGACGAGCTCGCCGACCGGCTCGGGCTCGACCCGCTCGAATTCCGGATCGCGAACGCCCTGACGACCGAGACGCCGACGGTCACCGGCCAGATTCTCGGCGCCGGCGTCGGCATCAAGGCCTGCCTTGAGGCGCTGCGGCCGCATTGGGCGCGGGCGCGGGCGGAGGCAAGCGCCTTCAACCGCGCCGAAACAAGGTCCGCATCGGCGCGGCGTCGGCGTCGCCGGCATGTGGTATGGCTGCGGCAACACCTCCCTCGCCAATCCGTCGACGATCCGGGTCGGATTGAAGCGCGACGGACGCGTCGCGCTGCACCAGGGCGCGGTCGATCATCGGCCAGGGCTCGAACACCGTCATCGCGCAGATCTGCGCCGACGCCCTCGGCGTGCCGATCGATCGCCTCGATCTCGTGTCCGCCGACACCGATCTGACGCCGGATTGCGGCAAGACCTCCGCCTCCCGGCAGACCTTCGTCACCGGCAAGGCCGCCGAGCTGCGCGGGCCTTGCGCTTCGGCGCGCGCTCCTGCGCCTCGCCAATGCCGGCCCGGACGCGCGCCTCGGCCTCTTCGACGAAACGCTGGTCGTCGAGGACGGCGAGCGCGTGCGCACGGTCGCGCTCGCCGACCTGCCGCAGGACGCGAACGGTTACGTCGCTCGCGGCGGAAGAGACCTTCGATCCGCCGACGACGCCGCTCGACGCGAACGGGCAGGGCGAGCCTTATGCGGTCTACGGCTTCGGCGCGCATCTCGCCGAGGTCGAGGTCGATTGCGATCTCGGCACGACGCAGGTCCTGAAGATCGTCGCCGCGCACGATGTCGGCCGCGCCATCAACCCGACCCTCGTCGAGGGCCAGATCGAGGGCGGCGTCGCGCAGGGCCTCGGCCTCGCGCTGATGGAGGAGTTCTTCCCCGGCCGCGGCGAGAACCTGCACGACTACCTGATCCCCATCGATCGGCGACATGCCGCCGGTCGACTGCATCCTCGATCGAGGAGGCCTCGCCCGTCGGGCCCTTCGGCGCCAAGGGCATCGGCGAGCAGGCGCTGATCCCGACGGCGCCGGCGATCCTCAACGCCATCCACGATGCGACGGGCGTGCGCATGCGGCGCGTGCCGGCGACGCCCGACCGCGTCCGCGCCGCGCTTGCGGCAACGCGCAGTGGAGGAGCCTGACATGGCCGACGATCGCGTGGCGCCTCAGGCGGCGGCGGACGCCAAGGTCCGCTGCGACGCCTGTCCGGTGATCTGCTTCATCAAGCCCGGGCATGGCTCGGCGCCTGCGACCGCTACGCCAATCGCGACGGCGAACTGGTCCGCGTCGATCCGCATGTGCTGCTCGACCGCACGCTCGGCGCAGGGCGGCAGCGTCGTCCCGTTCGCCAGGGCGGCGCGTGGGACGGCGCGCTCGTGCAGCGGCCGCGAGACCTTCGTCACGGCGATCGGCGCCGGCACGACCTATCCCGACTACAAGCCGGCGCCCTTCATCGTCTCCGCCGAGGTCGACGGCGTCGACATGGTCACGGTCGTGACCGAGGGCATCTTCAGCTATTGCGGCGTCAAGGTGAAGATCGACACCGATCGCCATCTCGGGCCCGAACGCGCGCTCGTCCGCGTCGACGGCGAGCCCGTCGGCCATGTCACGACCGGCGAATACGGCTCGCAGATGCTGTCGCTCGGCGGTGTCAATCACCTCACCGGCGGCAGCAAGAAGGAGGGCCGCGTCACCTGCGACGACGCTGCTCGCGCTCTGCAACGGCCAGGCGGTCGAGCTGACGGTCGACGAGCGGCGCCACGCGTGGTCGTGCAGGCCGGGCAAGCGCGCCGATCGTCAACGGCGTCACCGAGGAGCGCATGCGCGTCGGCTGCGGCTCGGCGACGATCGGCATGTTCGCCAAGCAATGGCACGGCAAGGTCGACGAGGTCGTGGTCGTCGACGACCACATCACCGGCGTCCTCTCCGAGCATCAGGCCGGCAAGCTTCTGGGCATTCCGCGACGACCGGCATCAAGATGAAGGGCCGCCGCTCGACGCCGGGCCGCTATTTCCAGGTCGCCGAGCCCGGCACCGGCTGGGGCGGCACCAACATCTCGGATCCGCTGTCGATCCTCGGCCCCTTCGACCCGAAGGTGGCGCGGCCCGGCCTGACGCCTGCTCATGGTCTCGACCACCGGCGAGCACTACGCCTATTACGAGCTCGACGAGACGCTGCGCCCGGTCGAGACGCGAGCTGCCCGCAGCGCCTGCGCGAATCGGTCGAGCGCATCGCGGAGAATTGCGAGCCGGCGCTCGCGACCGTGCTGTTCATGGGCGGCGCCGGCGGCTCGCTGCGCGCCGGCGTCACCGAGAACCCGGTGCGGCTCACGCGCTCGGTCAAGGAGGCGCTGACGACGGTGACCTGCGGCGGCGCGCCGGTCTATGTCTGGCCGGGCGGCGGCATCACCTTCATGGTCGACGTGACGCGCGTGCCGGAGAACGCCTTCGGCTACGTGCCGACGCCGGCGCTCGTCGCGCCGATCGAGTTCACCATGCGGCTCGCCGACTACGCCGCGCTCGGCGGCCATATGGACGAGGTGCGGCCGCTGTCGAGCCTGCGCGGCAGCGAGGCGCGGCGAGCAGCGCCGCACCGCGACAATCCCTGGCCTCTCGGCGTTCCGGCGAGGGCGAAGCGATGAGGGACGCAGGCGCAGATCGCCTTCCTGCCCGACGGCCGCCGCCTGCATCTGCAGGACGGGCCGATCGACCTCATCGTCGAGGCCTTCGGCACGCGCGACGCCGTGAGGGCCGCCTATGCGCGCCGCTCGCCGCGCGCTTCGCCGGCCGTGCTCGACGAGCTCTGCGCCGAACTGCCCCTGCTGCGCGCGCCGGCCGGCCCCGGCCCGTGCCCGCTCGCCGGCCCGGTCGCGCGGCGCATGTACGCGGCAGTCGCGCCCTTCGCATCGTCGACGCCTTCGTCACGCCGATGGCGGCGGTCGCCGGCGCGGTGGCCGAGGAGATGCTCGCCGCGATGACGGCCGCGGCGCCGCTGAGCCGCGCCTATGTCAACAATGGCGGCGACATCGCGCTCCACCTCGCGCCGCGGCGAGAGCTTCGCGGTCGGCCTGATCGACCGCCCGGACCGCCCGAGCCTGTTCGGCACGCGCGCGATCGGCGCCGACGATCCGGTGCGCGGCATCGCGACGAGCGGCTGGCGCGGGCGCAGCTTCTCCCTCGGCATCGCCGACGCGGTGACGGTGCTCGCCGCCGACGGCGCCAAGGCCGACGCCGCCGCGACGGTCGATCGCCAACGCCGTCGATCTGTCCCGGCCATCCCGGCATCGCGCGCCGGCCGGCGCGCGACCTGCAGCCCGACAGCGATCTCGGCGCCCGCCTCGTCACCCGCGAGGTCGGCCGGCCTTTCCGCCCGCGAGATCGGCGAGGCGCTGGAGAACGGCCTCGCGGTCGCGGACGATCTTGCTCGCGCGGGGCCTTATCCGCGCCGCCGCCCTGCACCTGCAAGGCGAGACCCGCGTCGCGGGCACTTGCGCCGCCGGCGGAAGCGACTTCACGGGAGCCGATCCATGCCTGACATCGCCCTCCGCAAGCGCGTCACCATCGTCGAGGAGATCTTCCACGAGGGCGGCCCCGCCGCGGCACGGCCCTTGCGACGCGGCGCCGTGCTCGGCCGTCATCCAGAACCCCTTCGCCGGCCGCTATGTCGAGGAGATCGCGCCGCTTCATGGAGCGACGCTGAAGCCGCTCGGCCTCGCGCTGGCGCGCCACCTGCTCGACGCCCTCGGCGGCGATCCGAGCGCTCGTCGAGGGCTACGGCAAGGGCGCCATCGTCGGCGCCGCCGGCGAGCTCGAGCACGGCGCGCTCTGGCACGTGCCGGGCGGCTACGCCATGCGCGAGATCCTCGGCGACGCCAAGGCCATCGTGCCCTCGACCAAGAAGGTCGGCGGCCCGGGCACCCGGCTCGACGTGCCGGTGACGCACATCAACGCCTCCTACGTGCGCAGCCATTTCGACGCCATGGAGGTCGGCATCGCCGACGCGCCGCGGGCCGACGAGATCGTGCTCGCCCTCGTCATGACGACGGGGCCGCGCATCCACGCCCGCGTCGGCGGCCTCGAAGGCCTCGAAGATCGAAGGGAGAGGACGGCCTGCGATGAGCGCCAACATCCGCAAGATCGTCGATCATCGTCGAGGAGACCGCTGACCGAGATGGGCCGGGAGGTCGCGCCGCCGACGCGCCGGGCCGCGGCCGTGGCGGTGATCGACAATCCCTTCGCCGGGCCGCTACGTCGAGGATCTCGCGCGACCTGATCGAGATCGGCGAGGAGCTCGGCGGGCTCCTCGACCGAGCGGGCGGTCGCGGCCCTCGGCATCCCGGGCGACGCCGGTCGAGGGCTACGGCAAGGCCGCCGCCGTCGGCGAGGACGGCGAGCTCGAACATGCCGCGGCGATCCTGCATCCGAAGCTCGGCGCGCCGGTCCGCGCGGCGCTCGGCAAGGGCGCGGCGCTGATTCCCTCCTCGAAGAAGCGCGGCGGGCCGGGCGTCGCCCTCGACATCCCGCTCGGTCACAAGGACGCCGCCTTCGTGCGCAGCCATTTCGACGGCATGGAGGTGCGCGTCGCCGACGCGCCGCGGGCCGACGAGATCGTCGTCGCGGTCGCCGTGACGGCGGGCGGGCGCCCGCTGCCGCGGGTCGGCGGCTTGGCGAAGGCCGACATCAAGGGGCAGGATGGCCTAAGATAGGATTTCGACGACGCAGGGGCCCCGGAACGGGGCAGGGAGAGCAGCATGGGTATGAGGAATTGGTTTTCGCTGGCGCTTGGGTTCGCCGTGCTGGCGCTCTCCGCCGGCGCCGCCGCGGCGCAGGAGGAGATCAAGATCGGCGAGATCAACAGCTATTCCGGGCTGCCGGCCTTCACGGAGCCCTACCGGAAGGGCTGGCAGCTCGCCGTCGAGGAGATCAACGCGGCCGGCGGCATCGGCGGCAAGAAGATCGTCGTCGTCTCGAAGGACGACGGCGGCAAGCCGGCCGACGCGGTGACCGCCGCGAACGAGCTCGTGGCCCGCGAGAACGTCGCCATGCTCGCCGGCACCTTCTTCTCGAATATCGGTCTCGCTGTCGCCGATTACGCGAAGCAGCAGAAGAAGTTCTTCCTCGCCGCCGAGCCGCTCACCGACGCGATGACCTGGTCGGCCGGCAACCGCTACACGTTCCGCCTGCGGCCGAGCAATTACATGCAGGCCTCGATGCTCGCGGAGGAGGCGGCGAAGATCCCGGCGAAGCGCTGGGCGACGATCGCGCCGAACTACGAATACGGCCAGTCGGCCGTGAGCGTCTTCAAGCAGATCCTCTCGGCGAAGCGCCCGGACATCGAGTGGGTGGCCGAGCAATGGCCGCCGCAGGGCAAGATCGACGCCGGCGCCGTGGCGCAGGCGATCGCCGCAGCGAAGCCCGACGCGATCCTCAACGTCACCTTCGGGCCGGACCTCGTGAAGCTCGTGCGCGAGGGCAACACCCGCGGCCTGTTCAAGGACAGGCTCGTGGTCAGCTTCCTCACCGGCGAGCCGGAATATCTCGACCCCCTGAAGGAGGAGACGCCGGAAGGCTGGATCGTCACCGGCTATCCCTGGTACGGCGTCAAGACGCCGGAGCACGACGCGTTCCTCAAGGCCTATCAGGCGAAGTACAATGACTATCCGCGCCTCGGCTCCGTCGTCGGCTACACGACGATGAAGGCCGCCGCGGCGATCCTCGCCAAGGCCGGCTCGACGGATTCGGAGAAGCTCGTCGAGGCGGCGCGGGGCATCGGCCTCGATTCGCCCTTCGGAAAGATCCAGTTCCGGGCCTCCGACCACCAGTCGACGCTGGGCGCCTTCGTCGGCAAGACGGCGCTGAAGGACGGCAAGGGCGTGATGGTCGATTTCGGCTATCGCGACGGCGAGAAGTATCTGCCGAGCGACGACGAGGTGAAGAAGCTGCGGCCGCAGAGCTGAGGCGAGGCGGGCCTTCGCCTCTCCCCGCTTGCCTGGAGATTGAAGCATCTTCGTTGAGCGCTCGCGGGGTACGAGGCGGCCTTACAGCAGGGACACCGGAAGCGCGACAGGCCCTCTCCCCGCTTGCGGGGGAGAGTTGGAGAGGCGGGTATGGCGCCGACCGAAAGGAGGGAGCGCCCTCCTTGTCCCGACGGCGCCGACCCCCCTCCCTACCCTCCCCCGCAAGGGGGGAGGGGGCGCAAGGCCGCGAATGTCGGGATGCGTGAATGCCGTCGGCCTGTGGGAGAGGCAAGGGCGCCTCCTCGGGAGCGGGATGTGGAATTCCTCGTCGTCCAGTTCCTCACGGGTCTTGCGAGCGCGGCGTCGCTGTTTCTCGTCGCGTCGGGTCTTTCGATCATTTTCGGCGTCACGCGCATCGTGAACTTCGCGCATGGCGCCTTCTATATGCTCGGCGCCTATGTCGCCTACACGCTGACCGAACGCCTTTCCGGCGCGCTCGGCTTCTGGGGCGGCATCGTCGCGGCGGCGCTCGCCGTCGCCGCGGTCGGTACCCTCCTCGAGATGACGCTCCTGCGCCGCATCTACCGCGCGCCCGAGCTGTTCCAGCTTCTCGCCACCTTCGGCGTCACCCTCGTCTTCGAGGACCTCGTCATCGTCGTCTGGGGACCGGAGGACCTTGTCGGTCCGCGTGCGCCGGGCCTGCGCGGTGCCGTCGACATCCTCGGACAGCCGCTGCCGTCCTACGATCTCTTCCTGATCGTTCTCGGGCCGCTCGTGCTCGGGCTTTTGTGGCTCCTTTTCAACCGCACGCGCTGGGGCGTGCTGGTACGCGCGGCGACGCAGGACCGCGACATGGCGGCGGCCCTCGGCGTGAACCAGAAATGGCTCTTCACGAGCGTCTTCGCCCTCGGCGCCGCCCTTGCCGGGCTCGGCGGCGCGCTGCAGATCCCGCGCGAGGCGGTGACGCACACCATGGACCTGCGCATCATCGTCGAGGTCTTCGTCGTCGTCGTCATCGGCGGTCTCGGCAGCGTGCCGGGCGCCTTCCTCGCCGCGGTGCTCGTCTCGGAGCTCAACGCCTTCGGCATCCTGATCTTCCCGAAGATCTCGCTGATCCTGATCTTCCTTGTCATGGCCTGCGTCCTCGTCGTGCGGCCCTGGGGTCTGCTCGGCCGCCCCGACGCGCCGCAGCGCGCGGCGCCCGGCCTCAGCATCCCGCAGTGGCGCCCCCTGAGCGAGCGCGAGCGGCTTGCCGCGGCGGCCCTCGTCGCCGCGCTCGCGCTCTTGCCCGCGCTCGCCGGGAGCTACGCCCTCTCGGTCGCGGCGGAGATCGCGATCTTCGCCATCTTCGCCGCGAGCCTGCAATTCCTCATGGCGGTCGGCGGCCTCGCCTCCTTCGGCCATGCCGCCTATTTCGGGCTCGGCGCCTATGGCGCCGCGTTTCTCGCGAAGCTTTTCGGCTGGCCGATGCTCGCGGCGATCGCGTTCGGGCCGCTTCTCGGGCTTGTCGGCGCGGTGCTGTTCGGCTGGTTCTGCGTGCGGCTCTCCGGCGTCTATTTCGCGATGCTGACCCTCGCCTTCGCGCAGATCGCCTGGTCCGTCGCCTTTCAATGGGTCGAGGTCACCGGCGGCGACAATGGCATTCTCGGCGTCTGGCCGGCGCCCTTCGCGGCGACGCCGGCGCGCTTCTTCTGGCTCTGCCTCGCGCTTTCCGTTGCAAGCGTCGCGGCCCTGCGCATCCTCGTCTTCTCGCCCTTCGGCTACGCGCTGCGCGCGACGCGGGACTCGCCGCTCCGCGCCGAGGCCATCGGCATCGCCCGCGGGCGCGTGCAATGGGCCGCCTTCGTCGTCGCCGGCACGGTCGCGGCGCTTGCGGGCGCGCTGTTCGCCTTTCTGAAGGGCAGCGTGTTTCCGGAGACGCTGGCGATCCCGCTTTCCGTCGACGGGCTCGTGATGGTCCTCCTCGGCGGCGTCGAGACAGTGTCGGGCGCGGTCCTCGGCGCCATCGTCTACAAGGCCCTCGCGATCTGGCTGATGAGCCAGACCGACTATTCGAAGCTCGTCCTCGGCCTCGTCATCGTCGTGCTCGTCGTCGCCTTCCCGAAAGGGCTCGTCGGCGCGTTCGCGGACTTGCGCCTGCGCCGCGCCGCGCCGGCGCGCCGCGAAGCCATCGACGCCGCCCGCGTGAGGGCCGCCGAATGAGCGCGCCGGCTCTCCTCGAGGTCGAGAACCTCTCGAAATCCTACGGCGGCGTGCACGCGGTGCGCGACGTGTCGTTTCAGGTCGAGGCCGGCGCCATCGTCGCGCTCATCGGCCCGAACGGGGCCGGCAAGACGACCTGCTTCAACATGCTCAACGGCCAGATCCGCCCCGATGCAGGCCGCATCCGGATTCTCGGCCGCGACATTGCCGGACTGCCGCCGCGGGCCGTCTGGCGCCTCGGCGTCGGACGGACGTTCCAGATCACCGCGACCTTCGCCTCGATGACGCTTCGCGAAAACGTCCAGGTGGCACTGCTCTCGCATCGCGGCGAGCTGCGCATCGTCTACCGCTCCGTCGCCCGCCTGCACCGCGGCGAGGCGGACGCGCTGCTCGCCCTCGTCGGCCTCGCCGAACAGACCGAGCGCGCCTGCGGCGAACTCGCCTACGGCGACCTCAAGCGCCTCGAACTCGCGATTGCCCTCGCCAACGCGCCGAAGCTGCTCCTGATGGACGAGCCGACGGCCGGCATGGCGCCGCAGGAGCGCGTCGCGCTGATGCATCTGACGGCCCGGATCGCGCGCGAGCGGAGCATCGGCGTGCTCTTCACGGAGCACGACATGGACGTCGTCTTCGAGCACGCCGACCGCGTCATGGTCCTCGACCGCGGCCGCCTGATCGCGCAGGGTGCCCCGGCCGCCGTCCGCGCCGATCCGCAGGTGCGCGCCGTCTATCTCGGCGAAGGCCTCGTCTACGGCGGCGAGCGGCAAGGAGCGGCGACGTGAAGCTCGACGTCCGCCGCCTCAACAGCTTCTACGGCCCGGCGCACATCCTGTTCGACGTCGCCTTCGAGGTCGGCGACGGCGAGGTCGTGGCGCTGCTCGGCCGCAACGGCGCCGGCAAGTCGACGACCTTCCGCTCGCTGATGGGCCTCGTCCCGCAGCGCGACGGCATCGTCTGCTTCCAGGGCGAGGATGTCTCGCGCCTTCCGACCTACGAGATCGCCCGCCGCGGCCTCGGCTTCGTGCCCGAGGATCGGCGCATCTTCACCGATCTCACCGTCGAGGAGAACCTCTCCGTGGGCCTGCAGCCGCCCCGCGCCGGCGCGCCGACATGGACGCCCGACAGGCTCTACGCCCTGTTCCCCAATCTCGGCGAGATGCGGCGGCGGCCGGGCGGCCGCATGAGCGGCGGCGAGCAGCAGATGCTCACCATCGCCCGCACCCTGATGGGCAATCCGTCTCTCGTCCTGCTCGATGAGCCATCGGAGGGGTTGGCGCCGAAGCTCGTCGAGGAGATGGCGCGCGCCATCGCGGTGATGAAGAAGGAGGGCCTCAGCATCGTGCTGTCGGAGCAGAATCTGCATTTCGCGCGCCTCATCGGCGACCGCGCCTACATCATCGAGAAGGGGCGCATCCGGTTCGGCGGCACGATGGCGGAACTCGAGGCGCGGCCCGACATCCGCGACGCCTATCTCTTCGTGTGAGGCGCCATGACCGCGACCGATGACACCTTGCGGCCCTACCTCCTCGACGAGCAGGTCGGCTTCCTCCTGCGCCAGGTCAGCCAGCGCCACGCGGCGATCTTTTCCGCGCATATGGGACCGGAGGTCACGCCGACGCAGTGGGCGGCGATGGCAAAGCTCCTCGAAACCGGGCCGTGCTCGCAGAACCTCCTCGGCCGCCTGACAGCGATGGACGCGGCGACGATCAAGGGCGTCATCGACCGCCTCACGAAACGCCGCCTTACCGAGACGAGCGCCGATCCGGAAGACGCGCGTCGCGTCGTCGTCGCACTGACGCCGCAAGGCCGCCGCGCCGCCGAGGAGGCCCTCGCCGCCGCGCATCGCGTCACGCAGGAGACGCTGGCGCCGCTTGGCGGGGAGGAGCGGGACGCGCTGACGGCGCTCTTGCGGAAGCTTCTGTGAGTCTCCACGCGCATGTTCTTCCCATCCCGCGACCCTCATCCCGAGAGCTTGCGAAGCTTTCCGATAAGGGGGCGGATTCGCCTCTCCCCGCTTGCGGGGAGAGGGTTCGGCCTGCGGCCGAACCAGCGGAGCGAAGCGAAGCGGGGGTGAGGGGGCGGTGCAGAAAGAGGCGCCTTGCCGCGCCGCAGCGGCTTGTTCGTCGCCGCCCCCTCACCCTCGCCTGCTGCGCAGGCTTGCTGCCTCCGGCAGCCCTCTCCCCGCAAGCGGGGAGAGGCGAAGCGGGGGAGGCGAATCCGATGGGGGCCGGTTACTCGGATCGGCGTCCGGGCACGACCGTCTTCGGCACCCGCGTCGCCGGCGGCGTGTTGCGGCTGCGCTCGGTGCGGACGATGCCGTCGATCACCGTCATGCCGATGCCCGGGCAGGTCGCCGAGCCGGACGCTGTCGAGGAGGTCCTTGCCGGCCGAGTGCTGGGCCTTGTCCATGAAGACGAAATCGGCGGCGCGGCCGACCTCGATCAGCCCGCAATCGAGGCTGCGCATCCGCGCCGTGTTGCCGGTGGCGAAGCAGAAGGCGATCTCGGCCGGCACCTCGCCGAGCGAGGAGAGCAGCGAGATCATGCGCAGGATGCCGAGCGGCTGCACGCCGGAGCCGGCCGGGCGCATCCGTGCCGAGGATGACGCGCTCGAGCTCGCCCATCTCGCGGGCGGTGCGCAGCGTGTAGAGCGCGGCGCGCTCGTTGCCGTTATGCACGAGTTCGAGGCCGCGCTTGCAGCCCTCGCAGATGCAGCGGATCTGCTCGTCCGGCAGCGCCGTGTGGCCGCCGTTGATGTGGCCGATCACGTCGGTGTCGGCCTCGAGCACCACGTCCGCGTCGATGAGGCCCGAGCCCGGGATCGAGGGGCCGCCGGTGTGGATCGTGCTCTGGATGCCGTATTTGCGCGCCCAGGCGACCATCTGCTTCGCCGTCGGCGCCGTCCTTGACGCCGCCGAGCCCGACCTCGCCGAGAAGCTTCACGCCGGCCGCGGCGAGCTCCTTGAAATCCTCCTCGACCATGCCGGGCTCGATCACCGGCGCGCCGGCATGGACCTTCACGCCGCCGGGCGGAAGGCGTCGAACGCAGCGCTGCGCGAAGATCGCCATCGCCTTGACGCCGACGACGTCCCGCGGCCGGCCGGGCGTATGCACCTCGCCGGCCGAGATCATCGTGGTGACGCCGCCATGCAGGTAGGAATCGATCCAGCCGAGCTGGTTCTGCCGCGGCGTCCAGTCGCCGGCGACGGGATGGACGTGGCTGTCGATCAGGCCGGGCGCGAGGGCGGTGCCCTGGGCGTCGACGATCGTCGTCGCGCCGCTCGTCGTCGAGGTCCTTCGCGCGCCCGATCGCCGCGATGCGGCCGTCGACGGCGACGAGGCGTGTCCGCGTCGAGGATCGGACAGGCGAGATCGCCGCTGAGCAGCAGGCCGATGTTGCGGATCACGAGCTTCGTCGGCCCGGCCGGCGCCTGGGCAATGTCCTGAGCCATCGTCGTCTCCCCGGGGACCGGCCAGCCGATTGACCTCGGCGCGTCCCTGCGGTATTTGTTTGTATACAAACAAACTTTGGCCAGCAAGGGCGCGCCGCCCGCGCCGGCTGTACGGAGCGGCGGCAATGAGCCATCTCAACGAGGAACGCGTCCTCGCGGTGACCCACTGGACGCCGGATTCGTTCAGCTTCACGACGACGCGCAACGCCTCGTTCCGCTTCCGCTCGGGCCAGTTCACGATGATCGGCATCGAGGTCGAGGGAAGGCCGCTTTTGCGCGCCTACAGCCTCGCGAGCGCCCATTACGAGGACACCCTGTCCTTCTTCAGCATCAAGGTCTCGAACGGGCCCCTGACCTCGCGCCTGCAGCACCTGAAGGAGGGCGACCCGATCGTCGTCGGCCGCAAGGCCACGGGCACCCTCGTCCTCGACAGCCTGATGCCCGGCCGCAACCTCTATCTCCTCGGCACCGGCACGGGCCTTGCGCCCTTCGCCAGCCTCGCCAAGGACCCGGAGGCCTACGAGCGCTACGAGCGCGTAATCCTGGTCCACGGCTGCCGCCAGGTCGACGAGCTCGCCTACGGCGACCGCCTCGTCGCGAGCCTGCGCGCGGACGCCTTCATGGGCGAGCTTGCGACCGAGAAGCTCGTCTACGTTCCGACCGTCACCCGCGAGCCGTTCCGCAACCGCGGCCGCATCACCGATCTCATCCTCTCCGGCAAGCTCTTCGAGATGGGCGGCCTCGAGCCCCTCGATCCGGCGCAGGACCGCGTCATGATCTGCGGCGGCCCCGACATGCTTGCCGAGACCCGCGCCCTTCTCGCCGAACGCGCCTTCGTCGAAGGCACCTCCAGCCACCCCGCGGGCTACGTCTACGAAAAGGCGTTCGTGGAGCGCTAGACGGCGCCTCACTCTTCCCGGATCACCGGAAGCCGCGACAGGGCCGTCGCCGCGTGTTCGACGAAGGCGCGGACGCGCGGCGCGAGATGCCGCGCGCTCGGCAGCACGATCTGCACCGGCAGCGGCGGCGGCTCGAAGGCGCGCAACAGCCGCACGAGGCGGCCATCGGCGATCTCGTCGGCGACCTGGTAGGAGAGGGCGCGCCCGATCCCGTGTCCGGCGGCGACGACCGTGCGCATCGATTTCGACCTCGTTCACGATCAGCCGCGGCGCGAGCCGGATCGGCCGCGCGGTGCCGGCGAAGCGCCATTCCGGCGGCCCGGGCCGCGTCGCCGTGAAGACGATGGCGTGGCGCGCGAGATCGGCCGGTGCTTCCGGCGCGCCGCGGCGCGCCAGATAGTCCGGGCTCGCGACGAGGACGCTGCGGACGCTGCCGAGCCGCCGCGCCACGAGACCCGAATCCGAAAGGGCGCCGATGCGCAACCCGACATCGAGGTTCTCCTCGATCAGGTCGACATTGCGGTCGTTGAGGAAAAGCTCCGCCGCGAGGGCCGGATGGGCGTCGAGAAAGCTCGCCAGGATCGGCGCCACGTGCCGCCGTCCGAAGACGAGGGGCGCCGTGACGCGCACGAGGCCGCGCAGCGCTCCCGCGCCCGCAGCGCCGCGCAGGGCCTCGTCGTAATCGGCGAGGATGCGGCGCGCCTCCTCGGCGAAACGGCGGCCTTCGTGGGTCGGCGCGAGGCGGCGGGTGGTGCGCTCGACGAGCCGCACGCCGAGCCGTTCCTCGAGGGCCGCGAGGCTGCGGGTCACGGCCGGCGGCGAGCGGTGCAGGCGCCGCGCCGCAGCGGCGAGGCTGCCGGCGTCGAGGATCGCCGTGAAAACGGAAAGCTCGTCGAGGCGGTCCATCGCGATCGTTCCGAAAAATGGAATGCTGCCTTCCACCTTACCCGAATTCCACCGGCTTTCGACAAGGCGTAAAACACCGTCTCCGCATGGAGGTCCCGCCATGGCCAAGATGGTTCTGCACGGCACCGCCCTTTCCGGGCATTGCCACCGGGTCGCGCTTCTCCTCGGCATGCTCGGGCTTACTTACGAGTTGGTCG
>CAVWII010000023.1:0-20035 GCA_963754975.1 uncultured Alphaproteobacteria bacterium
TCGGCGACCTCATCGAGCAGCACCGGATGGCGCACGAACTCGACGACGCGACCATCGCCTCGGTGACCGAGCAGTTCGGTACGGCCCGCGCCGCCTGCTACTACGGCGACTTCAAGAACGGGCTGCGCCTCTACGAGACGATTCCCCTCGGGCCCGTCCGCGCCCATTGAACTGAGCCGCGCAAGGCCGAACGCTGCGCCGGGGCCGCGCGGAGTTGATCCGACCCGCCCTCGCCTCTCGCCCACGACAAATGTTAACGTCCGCCCGGGTCCTCCGTCGAAGAGGACCGTTGCGGGAGGATGAAGATGGATCGATTTCGCCGGTTGACGATGCTTGCCGCCTTCGCGGGCGCTGCGCTCGCGCCCTATGCGGCCGCCAAGGCTCAGGACGCCGCGGCGATGACCTTCTTTGTGACGAGCGCAGGTCCCGGCAAGGGCGCCGATCTCGGCGGGATCGAGGGCGCGGATCGGATCTGCCAATCCCTGGCCCAGACCGCCGGCGCCGGCGGCAAGACCTGGCGGGCCTACCTCTCGACGCAGGCCGCAGGCGCCGCCGCGGCCGTCAATGCCCGCGACCGCATCGGCCGCGGCCCCTGGCAGAACGCGAAGGGCGTCGTCGTCGCGAAGGACGTCGCGGAACTGCACGGCAGCAACAACCTGACCAAGCAGACCGCGCTCACCGAGAAGGGCCAGCCCGTCAACGGCCGCGGCGACAACCCGAACACGCACGACATCCTGACCGGCTCGCAGCCGGACGGGACCGCCTTCGCGGCCGGCGCCGACCAGACCTGCGGCAACTGGACGAAGAGCGGCGCCGAGGGTTCGGCGATGCTCGGCCACAGCGATCGCACCGGCCTCGACGAAAGCGCCGCGGCGAAATCGTGGAACGCTTCGCACGGCAGCCGCGGCTGCACGCAGGACGGCCTGAAGAGCACCGGCGGCGCCGGGCTCTTCTACTGCTTCGCGGCGAATTGAGGCGTCGCCTCAGCCGCCCTGGGCGACCGGCGAGAAGCGGCCGACGAGCCGGTGCCGGTCGCCCGGATAGGCGATGCGCGCCTCGGTGACGAAGGCCCCCGCCTGCCAGGTGCGGCGCTCGAGCACGAGGCAAGCGGCGCCGGCCGCGACCGCGAGGTTCCTGGCGAGCGCGCGATCCGCGTTGACGGCGGAGATGACGTGCTCGGCCTCCGTCCACGGCACCTTGCGCAGGAGCCAGGTGCCGGGCGGCAGCGCGGCGAAGGACTCGTCCCGCGCCTCCGGCACCACCGCGAGGTTGACGAGGCGCGTCTCGTAGGCCGCGGGCACGCCGTCCGTGACGTGGAGGGTCGCGAGGGCGAGCACCTCGGTGCCCGCCGGCACGGAGAGGCGCTGCGCGTGCTTCGCCTCGAGACGCTCGATCGCGCGCTGCACGATCTCATGCCGGTAGGCCGCGCCGGTGCGCTCCGCGTCGAGGGCGAAATCCTCGATGTGCAGGACCGCCCGTTCCGTGCTCGGCGCGGCGACGACCGAGCCGGCGCGGCGCCGGCGGAGGATCAGCCCGGTCGCGGCGAGGGCCGAGAGGGCCTTGCTCACGGTCATGCGCGAGCAGCCGTATTCCGCCATCAGCTCGTGCTCGAAGGGGACGCGATGGCCCGGCGGCCATTCGCCCGACAGGATCCGCCCCTCGATGTCGTCGCGGATGCGCTGGTGGATGGCTTTCATCCGCGGCGGCCCGATCAGGCGAGGAGGCGGGCGAGCGTGCGCCGGTAGCGCGCGGCGATGCTCTCGCGGCGGCGATGGCGACCGTCGGCGACGACCTCGACGCCACCGACATAGACGCTGCCGATCGCCGCGCGGCCGGCGACGAAGACGTAGGCGTCGAGCGCGCGATCGACCATGGCTAAAGCATGAGCCATCCCGTCGCGATCGCACACGACAATGTCCGCCCGACGGCCCGGGGCGAGCGCCCCGACCGGCCTGCCGGCCGCCTGGGCGCCCCCGGCCAGGGCCCTTTCGTAAAGCGCGCGTCCGGTCGATTCACCTTCCTTTGCGGCAAGCACGTTCCGGGCGCGGTGAGCGAGGCGCTGGCTGTACTCGAGCTGCCGGAGCTCGCCCGGGGCGGTGATCTCGACGTTCGAGTCCGAGCCCACCCCGAAGCACCCGCCGGCCTCGAGGAAGGCAGCCCCCGGAAAGATGCCGTCGCCGAGATTGGCCTCGGTGATCGGGCAGAGGCCCGCGACCGCTCCCGCGGCGGCGATGCCGCGGATTTCGGAAGCGTCGAGATGGGTCGCGTGGACGAGGCACCAGCGGGGGTCGACCGGGGCGTTCTCGAGGAGCCAGGCGACGGGGCGGCGCCCCGACCAGGCGAGGCAATCCTCGACCTCCTTCACCTGCTCGGCGACATGGATGTGCACCGGACCGTCCGGGACCGCGGCGAGGATCGCGCGCAGCCCGTCGGGCGTGACGGCGCGCAGGCTGTGCGGCGCGAGGCCGACAACCGCGTCGTCAAGGCCGGCGACGGCCTTCCGCGCCCCTTCGACGAGGCGCAGATACGAATCGACATCGCTGACGAAGCGCCGCTGCCCTTCGACGGGAGGCGCGCCGCCGAAGCCGCCCTGGCTGTAGAAGACGGGCAAAAGGGTCAGCCCGATGCCGGTCTCCGCCGCCGCCGCGGCGATGCGGCGGGCGAGCTCGGCCGGGTCCGCATAGGGCCGGCCGTCCCGGTCGTGGTGGAGGTAGTGGAACTCGGCCAGGGCGGTGAAGCCCCCTTCCAGCATCTCCATCATGGCGAAGGCGGCGATCGCCTCGACGTCCTCCGGGGTCAGGGCGCCGAGGAAGCGGTACATGACCTGCCGCCAGGTCCAGAAACTGTCTCCCGCCGGGCCGCGGGTTTCGGCGAGGCCGGCCATGCCGCGCTGGAAGGTGTGGCTGTGCAGGTTCGGCACGCCGGGCAGCGCGAGGCCGGGAACGCGCTCCCGGCCCTCCGGCCCGGCGGAGGGGTGCACCGCGGCAATGACGCCGCCCTCGATGTCGAGGCCGACGTTCTCCTGAAAGCCTCCCGGCAGCAGGGCGTATTCGAGAAGCAGCTTGCGCATCGCCGATCCGGTGTGGGTTGATCGCGCCGCGCCCACCCCAACAGGCGGCGCGGATTATGTCTAGACAATACTGCGTCTCTTCGATTATGTATATACATATCCGAACCCCGGAGCAGGCCGGATGCGCTTCGACAGGATCTGGACCAATGCGCGGCTCGCCACCCTCGCCGAGGGGGCGCAGGGCCTCGGCGTCGTCGAGCGCGGCGCGGTCGCGTGCCTTGACGGGCGGATCGCCTATGCCGGCCCGGCGGCGGATCTTCCCGCGGGCGCCGATTCGGCGGAGCGGATCGATTGCGAGGGGCGCTGGATCACGCCCGGCCTCGTCGACTGCCACACGCATCTCGTCTTCGCCGGCGACCGGGCGCACGAATTCGAACTGCGCCTGAAGGGCGCGAGCTACGAGGAGATCGCCCGCGCCGGCGGCGGCATCCTGTCGACCGTCAGGGCGACGCGCGCGGCGAGCGAGGACGACCTCGTCGCCGCCGCCCTGCCCCGCCTCGACCGGCTGATCGCCGAGGGCTGCACCACGCTCGAGGTGAAGTCCGGCTACGGCCTCGACCTTCCGACCGAATCGCGCCTCCTGCGCGCCGCCCGGCGCCTCGAACGGGAGCGCGACGTCGCGATCGTCACGAGCTTTCTCGGCGCACACGCGCTGCCGCCGGAGGCGAACGGCGACCGCGCGGCCTTCCTCGACGCGGTCTGCGAGACGATGCTGCCGGCGATCGCGCGGGAGGGCCTCGCCGATGCGGTCGACGCCTTCTGCGAAGGCATCGCCTTCACGCCGGAGGAGACGGCGCGCGTCTTCACGGCCGCGCGGAAGCTCGGGCTGCCGGTGAAGCTGCACGCGGACCAGCTCAGCAACCTTCACGGCGCGCGCCTCGCCGCGTCCTTCGGCGCGCTCTCGGCGGACCATCTCGAATACACCGACGAGGACGGCGCCGCGGCGATGGCGGCGGCCGGCACCGTCGCCGTGCTGCTGCCGGGCGCCTTCTACATGCTGCGCGAGACCCAGGCGCCGCCGGTCGACGCCCTGCGCCGGCATCGCGCCCGCATCGCGCTCGCGACCGACTGCAATCCCGGCACCTCGCCGCTGACCTCGATCCTGCTGGCCATGAACATGGGCGCGACCCTGTTCCGGCTCACCGTCGACGAGTGCATCGCCGGCGTCACGCGCGAGGCGGCGCACGCCCTCGGGCGCGGGAGCGAGATCGGCACCCTCGAAGCCGGCAAGGCCTGCGACCTCGCGATCTGGAGCGTCGAGCGGCCGGCGGAACTCGTCTACCGGATCGGCTTCAACCCGCTCCACGCCCGCATCAGGAGAGGCCTATGAACGCCGCCGTCACGCTCGTTCCGGGTGCCGTGTCCCTCGCCCTTTGGCGCAAGATCTATCGCGGCGCTCCGGCAAGCCTCGACGCGGCGTGTCGCCCGGCGGTCGAGGCGGGCGCGCGGACGATCGCCGCGATCGTCGCCAAGGGCGAGCCGGTCTACGGCATCAACACCGGCTTCGGAAAGCTCGCGAGCGTGAAGATCGAGAGCGGCGATCTCGCCGTACTCCAGCGCAATCTCGTGCTCTCGCACGCGGCGGGCGTCGGCGAGCCGCTGCCCGTTCCCGTCGTGCGCCTCGCCATGGCGCTGAAGCTCGCGAGCCTCGCGCAGGGCGCCTCTGGCATACGCTGGTCGACGGCGGCGCATCTTGCGGCCTGCCTCGAAGCGGGCCTTGTGCCCGTCGTGCCCGGCCAAGGATCCGTCGGTGCCTCCGGCGACCTTGCGCCGCTCGCGCATCTCGCCGCCGCCCTGATGGGCCTCGGCGCGTTCTTCGTCGGCGGCGCGCGCGTGCCCGCCGACGTCGCCCTGCGCGACGCGGGCCTGACGCCGCTCGTCCTCGGCCCGAAGGAAGGGCTGGCGCTGCTCAACGGCACGCAGATCTCGACGGCGCTCGCGCTCGCCGGCCTCTTCGAGGCGGAGCGCGTGTTCCATGCGGCGCTCGTCACAGGCGCCCTCGCGACCGACGCGGCGAAGGGCTCCGACGGTCCGTTCGACGCACGCATCCAGGTCCTGCGCCGGCATCGCGGGCAGATCGCGGTGGCTACGGCCCTGCGCGCGCTCATGGCCGGCAGCGCCATCCGCGCCTCGCACCTGACGAACGACGAGCGCGTGCAGGATCCCTATTGCCTGCGCTGCCAGCCGCAGGTGATGGGCGCCGTGCTCGACCTTATGCGCCAGGCCGGCGACACGCTTTCGGTCGAGGCGAACGGCGTCTCCGACAATCCTCTCGTCTTCCCGGCAACCGGCGAGGTGATCTCGGGCGGCAACTTCCACGCCGAGCCCGTCGCCTTCGCCGCGGACATGATCGCGCTGGCCCTGTGCGAGATCGGCTCCCTCGCCGAGCGCCGCATCGCGATGCTCGTCGATCCCGTCCTGTCCGGGCTGCCGGCCTTCCTGACGCCGAAGCCGGGGCTGAATTCCGGCTTCATGATTCCGCAGGTCACGGCGGCCGCCCTCGTCTCCGAGAACAAGCAGCGCGCGACGCCGGCGAGCGTCGATTCGATCCCGACCTCCGCCAACCAAGAGGATCACGTCTCGATGGCGACGCACGGCGCGCGCCGCCTCCTCGCGATGGCCGAGAACACCGTGCACGTCGTCGCCGTCGAGCTTTTGGCCGCGGCGCAGGGCTGCGACTTCCACCGCCCGCTCGGATCGAGCGAAGATCTCGAAGCGGCGCGCGCGTTGCTGCGGCGCGAGGTGCCGTTCCTCGAGGACGACCGCGCCATGGCGCCAGATATCGAAGCGGCGGCGCGCCTCGTCCGCGACGGGGCGCTCGTCGAAGCCGTCGGCACACCGCTTCCCGGCGTTGCGGAGGAGGCGCGATGAGCCTCGCGCCGCACGAGTTCCTGGAGATCGTCCGCGGCGATGCGCCCCTGGTGGTCAGCCTGCCGCATACCGGAACGACGATCCCGGCGGAGATCGAGGCGCGCCTCGTCTCGCCCTGGCTCGCGCGCAAGGACACCGATTGGTGGATCGAGCGGCTCTACGACTTCGCCGGCGAACTCGGCGCAACGATTGTGCGCACCGATCTGTCGCGAACCGTGATCGACGTGAACCGCGACCCGTCCGGGGCCTCGCTCTATCCCGGGCGCGCGACGACGGAACTGTGCCCGACCACCACCTTCGACGGCGAGCCGCTCTATCGGCCGGGCGAAGAGCCCGATGCGGCGGAGATCGCGGCGCGGCGGGCGTCCTACTTCGACTGGTATCACCGCACGCTCGCGGGCGAAATCGGGCGGCTGCGCACCGCGTACGAACACCTCGTGCTCTACGACTGCCACTCGATCCGCTCACGCATCCCCCGCCTCTTCGACGGCGAGCTGCCGCATTTCAACATCGGCACGAACGGCGGCTCAAGCTGCGACCCGGCCCTCGCGGCGGACATCGAGGGCCTCTGCGCCGGAAGCGGCTTCAGCCATGTCGCGAACGGCCGCTTCAAGGGCGGCTTCATCACCCGCCGCTACGGCGATCCGGCGAGCGGCGTCCACGCGGTCCAGATGGAGCTCGCCTGCCGCGGCTACATGCAGGAACCGGCCGGCCCAGTCGTAGAAGGACTATGGCCGACGCCCTACGACGAGGCGCGCGCGGCGCCGATGCGCGCGACGCTGACGCGCATTCTGACGGCCTGCCTGCGCTTTGCCGAAACGAAATCCTGAGAGGCTGAGACATCGCTCCAAAACATCCCCACCCTCATCCTGAGGAGGCCGCGCAGCGGCCGTCTCGAAGCCTCATCCTGAGGAGGCCGCGGAGCGGCCGTCTCGAAGGATGATCCAGGGAACGCGGGAGGCTCCCGACGCCGACGTCGCGCGAAGGCGGTTCAGGAGCCTCCTGGAGCATCCTTCGAGACGCCTCGGAGCTTAAGGTCCGAGGCTCCTCAGGATGAGGTCCGCGAGAGTGAATGCAACGGTCAGACACTGACGAGGAACCCATGACGCGCATCGACAATGCCCGCACAATCCGCGCCCCGCGCGGCCCCGATATCTCCGCGAAGAGCTGGCTCACGGAAGCGCCGCTGCGGATGCTGATGAACAACCTCGACCCGGACGTCGCCGAGCGCCCGGGCGAGCTCGTCGTCTACGGCGGCATCGGTCGCGCGGCCCGCGACTGGGAGAGCTACGACCGCATGGTCGCGGCCCTGCGCACGCTCGAGGCGGACGAGACCCTCCTCGTGCAATCCGGCAAGCCGGTCGGCGTGTTTCGTACCCATGCCGACGCGCCGCGGGTGCTGATCGCGAACTCCAACCTGGTGCCGCACTGGGCGACCTGGGAGCATTTCAACGCGCTCGATCGCAAAGGCCTGATGATGTACGGCCAGATGACGGCCGGGTCCTGGATCTACATCGGCACGCAGGGCATCGTGCAGGGCACCTACGAAACCTTCGTCGAGATGGGCCGTCGGCACTACGGAGGCGACCTCTCCGGGCGGTGGATCCTCACCGCGGGGCTCGGCGGCATGGGCGGCGCGCAGCCGCTCGCCGCGACGATGGCCGGCGCCTCGTGCCTGGCGATCGAGTGCCAGCCGAGCCGGATCGAGTTCCGCCTGCGCACGCGCTACGTCGACGTCAAGGCCGACAGCCTCGACGAGGCGCTGGCGATCATCGAGCGCTCGTGCCGGGAGAAGAAACCCGTCTCCGTCGCGCTCCTCGGCAACGCGGCCGAGATCCTTCCGGAGATGGTCCGCCGGGGCATCAGGCCCGACGCCGTGACCGACCAGACCTCGGCGCACGATCCGGTCAACGGCTACCTGCCGAAGGGGTGGTCCCTCGGCGAGTGGGAGACGCGCCGGGAGAGCGATCCGAAAGCCGTCGCCCAGGCGGCGAAGCGCTCGATGGCGGAGCACGTCCGCGCCATGCTCGACTTTCATCGCATGGGCATTCCCACGGTGGATTACGGCAACAACATCCGGCAGATGGCCCTTGAGGAGGGCGTCGCCGACGCCTTCGCCTTTCCGGGCTTCGTGCCGGCCTATATCCGGCCGCTCTTCTGCCGCGGCATCGGGCCGTTCCGCTGGGCGGCCTTGTCGGGCGATCCGGAGGACATCTATCGCACCGACGCGAAGGTGAAGGAGCTTCTGCCCGACAACGCGCACCTGCACCATTGGCTCGACATGGCGCGCGAGCGCATCGCCTTCCAGGGTCTGCCGGCGCGCATCTGCTGGGTCGGGCTCGGCGATCGCCACCGCCTCGGGCTCGCCTTCAACGAGATGGTCGCACGGGGCGAGCTGAAGGCGCCGATCGTCATCGGCCGCGATCACCTCGACAGCGGATCGGTCGCCTCGCCGAACCGCGAGACGGAGGGGATGATGGACGGATCGGACGCCGTCTCCGACTGGCCGCTCCTCAACGCCCTCCTCAACTGCGCCTCCGGCGCGACCTGGGTCTCGCTGCACCACGGCGGCGGCGTCGGCATGGGCTTTTCGCAGCATTCCGGCATGGTGATCGCCTGCGACGGTACCGCCGACGCGGCGCGGCGCATCGGCCGCGTCCTCTTCAACGATCCCGCGACGGGCGTCATGCGCCACGCCGACGCCGGCTACGAGATCGCGATCGCGTGCGCCCGCGAGAACGGCCTCAACCTGCCCAGCCTCGCCTGAGCTTGCGGCTCTCCCCGCTTGCGGGGCTGGCCGCCCGTGCCGGGATTGCGTGCATCCGCAAGGCAAGCGGGCAAAGGCCAACCTTGCGCTCGTCCAGGAGCTCTCGGGCAGGGCGGAGGCGGGAGGATCGATCACTCCCAGAAAACAAGAAAGGCGGCTGTGACGCCGCCTCTTGAGGTGAGCGGTCGCCCGCTTCAGGGAGGAACAATTGCATAGTACACCCGCCCCGGGCATCTGGCTGTTTCCCAAAGGGCACACCTAGGGTCGAACTGCGCCTTTCGTCGAACTCGACCATGTGCGCGGCCGCACAAAGCCGCCGGGTTGGCCGGTGTAATCCCGGTCGATGTCTGTGAAACGCACCATTGCCATTGTTCTGCCCGCCGCGGCCATCGCCGCGGCAGTCGCCGCGCTGCCGGGGACGGCCTTCTGCCTCGAGGATCGCTCGCTCGCGCAGGCGCCTGCGACGGCGGCGCTGCCCTGGTCCTCGCCCGTCCTCCTCGCCGACGATCCGGACGAGGCCGCGGCCTGGTATCGCCGCGCCCTCGGCTTCGAGCCGGCCGGCGAGCGCATCGACGGGACCTCGCGGATCCTGCTTCTGTCCCGCGGCCTCTCGGTCGTCAGCCTCAGGCCGCTGGCCGTCGACGTGACCGGTTCCGTCGGAAAACCTGTCAAAGTTCGGCAGGCTTTGACGCTCTTCGTCGACGACGTCGACGCCACGACCGCGGCCCTCGCGGCCGACGGCGCCACCATCCTCGCGATGCCACAGGATTCACCCGACGGCCGCAACCGGATCGCCCGCATCCTCGATCCGTTCGGCAATCGCGTCGTGCTCGAGGAGCCGCTGCCGCGCGGCAGCTGATCAGGGCGCGAGCTCGGCCCTGACGATCGCCGCGCCGGCCGCCAGGGCCTTGAGCTTCGCGTAGGCGATCTCCCGCCGCATCGGTGCCATGCCGCAATTCGTGCAGGGGAAGAGCTTTTCCGGCGCGACGAAGCGGGTCGCGGCGCGGATCGTCGCCGCCACCTCTTCCGGGCTCTCGACCGCGTCCGTCGCGACGTCCACCGCCCCGACGAGCACGTCCTTGCCGTCGAGCAGGCCGATGAGGTCGATCGGCACGCGCGAGTTCCGGCACTCGAGGGAGACCTGGTCGATCGAGCTTTTCGCGATCACCGGGAAGGTCTCCTCGTATTGCCGCCATTGCGAGCCGAGCGTCGACTTCCAGTCGAGATTGGCCTTGATGCCGTAGCCGTAGCAGATGTGCACGGCACGGGTGCAGGCAAGGCCCTTGGCGGCCTCCTCGAGGGCGGCCATGCCCCAATCGGCGACCTCGTCCATGTAGACGTTGAAGGCGGGCTCGTCGAACTGGACGACGTCGATCCCGATCGCCACGAGTTCCCGCGCCTCCTCGTTGAGGGCTGCGGCGAACGCGAAGGCGAGATCCTCGCGGCGGCCGTAATGCGCGTCGGCGATGGTGTCGACGATGGTCATCGGGCCCGGCAGCGTGAACTTGAGGGTCCTTTTCGTATGCGCCCGCGCGGCCTGCGCCTCGGCCGCGTGGACGGAGCCCTTGCGGCGGATCGGCCCGACGACGGTCGGCACCTCGGCCTTGTAGCGGTCCTTGCGGATGCCCATCAGGGTCTTCCTGTCGAAATCGATGCCGTCGAGATTGGCGAGGAAGCCGTGCACGAAATGGACGCGCGCCTGCTCGCCGTCCCCGACGATGTCGATGCCCGCATCCTCCTGCAGCTTGATGGCGAGGAGCGTCGCGTCGAGCTTCGCCTGCGCGAGGGCGGGACCCTCGAGCTTCCACGGCGCCCAGAGCCGCTCGGGCTCGGCGAGCCAGCCGGGCTTCGGCAGGCTCCCGGCGATCGTCGTCCTCAGCCTCTCGCCCATGGTTCCCCCCTCCCGCTCTGTGCTTGGCGGCGGCATAGGTAGCACACCCGGCCGGCGCCGCGTGGAACCGGCACGCAATCACCCCCGCGCGGCTCGCCTGCCCCGCTTTCGAAGCCGACGGGCGGGCAGATCGCGCCGAAAACCGGCGATTCGCCCCCTGCTTGCTTGGAACGGGGTAGCCCGGCGCCGCTACCGCACAAGGTGGATTCGATTCGACGGGCATTCGGATTTCCCCGTGCGCATTTAACGCCGATGCGACGAAAGGCTAATGCTTGCCGCCTGTCGGAAGCGGCCGTTCCGTCGCGGCCGGGCAGCTCGCGGACCCGTCCGTTCGGCGGAGGCCGGCTGCTCCGTCCGGGGATGGGGAACCTCCAAGGAAGGGGGGCTGCGGCGGAACGCCGCGCACATTCGCTCTCTCATCCCTCCGTCGCATGGCTGTCCCGTCCCGCTGTCGGCGATGGTCCCCATGTAAAATTTCGGCGCTTCGAGGGTCCACTTTGACAGAAATGGAATTTTTCAATCGTCAATAAACGGTTGACAGTCATGGATCGAAACCATCGCCCAGGTGAACGGAGGGCCGGCGTGGCAGTTCCTAGGGCAATGTTTTCCCCGCGGGTCGTAACAAGCGGCTTTTACTTATTAGTGTCGAGTACTACAAATTTATCCGGCCTGTTTTTACAAGTCTCCGAAGCGAATTGCCTCGCCGCTGTGGGCTCGTCAGCCACGGAATGCACACAGAATTTCGTTACAAATTGACGCTTGTTGAGCGATTCCGTTAGGAGAATTGACACTCTGAAACGATTTTAAGGGATTCCTCCCGGTTGCTAAATCGCGAAATTTGACACCTATTAGCGCCCATAACGCAGGAGGGTTGATCAGATGCACACGATTGGTATCGCCGCCGACAAGGGTTCCGTCTCTCACGTGGTGTCGCTGGAGCGGAACAAGCTTCTGGCGCGGGCGCAACAGCGCTCGGGCGCATCCGAGACGAGCGAGGACAGCGACACGCAGAGCCTTCTCAATGTCGTCCTTATCGACAAGCGCACCCTCGTGCGGGAGTGCCTGACGCGCTCGCTCGTGACGGTCGCGAACTGCAAGGTGCTCGCCTACGCGACCCTCGACGCCTGGCTCGACGAGCCGGAGCGCCCGGCCGCCTCCGTCGTGGTGTTCTGCTCGGCGAAGGGCAACGATCCCGAGCTGCAGCGCTCGCTTCAGATGCTCGCCCAGTTCGCGCCCGAGACGCCGATGGTGGCCCTCTCCGACGCCGAGGATCCGGACCAGATCGTCGAGACCCTCGAAAAGGGCGTGCGCGGCTATATCCCGACGAGCGTGCCGTTGCAGGTGGCGGTCGAGGCGATGCGCCTCGTCAAGGCCGGCGGCGTCTACGTGCCGGCGAGCAGCCTGATGGCCGCGCGCCGCAATCCGAGCGAGCCCTCGACGCCGGATTCTGACGCTCAACGGCCTCTTCACGGCCCGCCAGGCGGCGGTCGTCGAAGCTCTCCGCCGCGGCAAGGCGAACAAGATCATCGCCTACGACCTCAACATGCGCGAGAGCACGGTGAAGGTCCATGTCCGCAACATCATGCGCAAGCTGAAGGCCCGCAACCGCACCGAAGTGGCGTTCCTCGCGAACGACCTCCTGCAGGAGCGCATGCGCGCCAACTGATCGCGACCGCTCCGTCGCCGGCGGGCCGCCCCTCAAGGCGGCCCGCGGCGACGCCGCTCCGCCGCGCAACGATCGCGTGCTTCCATGAGACATCTCATCGCGCGGCTTCGGCCGAACCCGCCTCCGATGCCGCCGCCGGCCGTAGCGACCGTTCCGGCGCCGGCGGAGCGCCGGTCGCCGCGTCGCAGCTTGCGCTATTCCTGCCGGCGGATCGGCCGCGTGCTCGTCCTCGACGGCGGCGTTGACGCCGCGGCGCTTGCCGCCGAGGCGCCGTTCCTCGTCGCCGAACTGGTCCGCAGCGGCGTCCTCCTCCCCGGCCTGCGCGTCGCGCACCGCGACCGCACCGGCGCCTGGACCGAACTCCTCGTCGCCGACGGCCGCTTCACCGGCCTCGGCGCCCTCGGCTCCGCTCCGGATTGCTGAGCTTTTCTCTCGCGCAATGCGGGAGGCGCCGATAACCCCCTGGGCCGCCTCGTCCCGGGCGCCGGCTCATCAATCCGTATCCACCCGCGCGACCTCATCCTGAGGAACCCTGGACCGTCAGGTCCAGGGTGTCTCGCAGGATGAGGGGTTGGGGCTGTTCTCGATCGATAAGTCAGACGCTGACGGGCGCGTCGTCGGCGCGTCGCGATCAATCCACCGTCGCGACCTCGGACCAGGGCAGCGATTCGATGGCGCAGGACGGCGTCGCGAGGACGGCGAGTACGGGCTTCGTCGCCGCGTCGAGGCCGAGGTATTGCCGGACGCGCGCCTCGTAGAACGAGGCCCAGGTACGCCAGACCGGCTGATCGTCGTAGGTCTTGCCGTCGAAGACGAAGACGATCTTCTCGTCCGGCGCCACGAGCCGGCGGACGAGGTTGCGGTGCCAGCCGTGCGGGGAGACGACGGCGAGGCGCAGATCGCAGTGGCGCGCATGCGCGAAGACGGTCAAAAGATCGATATCCTCGGCGTTGGCGCCGACCGTGAAGCCCTGGCGCGCCAGGAAGGCGCTGACGGCTTCGCTTGCCTCGCGCGCGGGCGGAGGCGGCAGCGACGACGCGGCCACGACCTTCAGCGAAACGCTGATGACGACAAGCCCGGCGAGAAGCGCCTTAGGCGCCCATTGCGATCGCGGCACGACGCGCTCCGTACCAGATGATGCCGACCATCGCGGCAAGCGTGGTCCAGTTGGCGAGCGCCAGTCCGATGGCGCCGTGAATAGTGTCGAAATGCTGCGGATAGAGCACGAGCAGCGCGAGTCGCAGCACATTGATCGCGATCACCGCCGCACAGGCGAAAAGGCAGTAGACGAACGCCGCCGGCTTGAGCCTGTGCTCCGAGGTCTGCGTGAACAGAACCCAGCACAGGAGAGCGAGGGAGACGTTGCCAAGGGACGAGCAGGCCGGCGCGATCCAGAGGTAGCCCGAGCCGTCGGCGAAGGCGATGGTGTTGCCGGAATGCGGCGTGCCCACGAGCCACCCGACGAGGGTCGCATCGAAGCGCAGAATGGTGTCGCTCAGCATCGAGAAGGTGGCGCGGCTCCAGAACATCGGAATCGTCACCGCGAGCACGATCGAGGCGCCGCGCCGCGCGAACGAGTCGGGCGCCGATGTGTGGATCACGTAGAGCGAAAGAGCCCCGAGCGTCAGCCAGCTCAGATACGGAACAGGGACGAGAAAAGCGAGCGTCGCCGCCGCCGCAACGGAAAGGTCGACGCGGCTCGCCGCGCGGCCCAACTCGCGCGCCGAATAGCTGAGGCCGACGGCGCAGGCGACCCACACGATGGCGCTGACGCCGAAGGTGTTCGCGAGTGCCCCGAAGGCCGATGCCGACGACAGCGATTCCAGGATCGCCAGCGTGAAGCCGTTCGCGAGGCCGAGCGCGAAGAGACCGCTCACCAGGGCGTTGCGCGGCAGCCCGCCGCGGAGGGCCGCCGTTGCGCCGCGCGCGCCCCTCGGAGCCGGTTTCGCCATCGGATCGAGGAAGTGCGAGGTCATAATCGAGGAAGATTCTGCCTGTACAGGCCGTGGGCGCAATTCAATTCATTGCGAAGTGGATGCGCGGCGTCCGTTCGGTCGCCGCACACCGGAGGGCGGATGCACGCCGGAGGAAAGAGGGGCTTCGGCTCAGTCGCGATCGGAGCGGCGATGCCGGAAGGCGGCGTAGGCGCCGGCGGCGATGAGGACGGTCAGGCCGGCGCCGGCGATCGGGCCGGGGGCGCCCTTGCTGCCGTGCCCCACCCCGCCGCCGCCGCCCGAGGGAGGAACGCAAGCGGAAAGGCTGGTGACGGCGCCGAGCGCGAGAAGCAGGACGAGGGCAGAGGGGTACGGAAACGACACGAGGATTCCCCTGGTAGGTGTTACGGAAGCGGAATGATCGCGCCTTTGAGTCCTAAAGAAAATTCGTCTAATAGTGCTTCGGGAAGCGAATAAGAGGTATGTTGGCATGCTGCCGGCCGGCGGTGCCTCCCGCGTCCACCTGCCGGGCGCAGCGGGCGCTCCGCCCCTCCTCCGCGAGGGGCTCGCCACCGGTGCCAATGGACGGGGCCGCTTCCCCGAAAGTGCGCCTGTCGGGTGGCCGGCAAAGTCTGTAGCAATGCATCCGAGTCCGCCCGCGTCCGGGCCGATCGAACAGAGGGGGCCGTCCTGCAACCGTCGTCCGGAGAAAAGCGCTTCCTGATCACCGGCGGGGCCGGCTTCATCGGCTCGGCCGTCGTGCGCAAGCTTGTCGCGCAATCGCCGCATCGGGTGCTCGTCGTCGACAAGCTTACCTATGCGGGCAATCTTCGATTCGCTGAGCACGGTGGGCAACAGCCCGCGCTACCGCTTCGTCCGCGCCGACATCCGCGACACCGAGCGCATGCGTGCCCTCGTCGGCGAGTTCGAGCCGGACGTCGTCATGCACCTTGCCGCCGAAAGCCACGTCGACCGCTCGATCGACCAGCCGGGCGAATTCGTCCTGACGAACGTCGTCGGCACGACGGCGCTGCTGCAAGCCTGCCTCGGCTATTGGCGCGAACTCGATCCGGCGCGCCGGGCCGCCTTCCGCTTCCATCACGTCTCGACGGACGAGGTGTTCGGCTCCCTCGGCGCCGAGGGCTTCTTCGACGAGGAGACGGCCTATCGACCGAACTCGCCCTATTCCGCCTCGAAGGCCGCCTCGGACCATTTCGTGCGCGCCTGGCACCACACCTACGGCCTTCCGGTCGTCGTCACCAATTGCTCCAACAATTACGGACCCTATCAGTATCCCGAGAAACTGATCCCGCTGGTGATCCTCAACGCCGTCGAGGGCAAGCCGCTGCCGGTCTACGGCGCCGGCCTCAACGTCCGCGACTGGCTTTATGTCGACGATCACGCCGATGCGCTCATCACCGTCGCCGAACGCGGCCGGATCGGCGATACCTATGCGATCGGCGGCGCCAGCGAGCGGCGCAACATCGACGTCGTCAAAGCAATCTGCGGCGTCGTCGACGAACTCGTGCCGGATCGGCGCATCGGCCCGCGCGAGGCGCTTATCACGATGGTGACGGATCGGCCGGGCCACGACCTGCGTTACGCGATCGACGCTTCGAAGATCGAGCGCGAGCTCGGCTGGCGGCCGGCCGAAAACTTCGAATCCGGGCTGCGCAAGACCGTCGCCTGGTTTCTCGAGAACCAATGGTGGTGGGAGCGCCTGCGCGAGCCCGCGCACCGCGCGCGTCTCGGACTGGCGGTCTGATCATGCGGCCCATACCCTCGCTCGCTCCCGTGATCGAGCCCGCCACGAACGGCGTGCCCGGCCTCGACGTGGAGGAGACCCTCCTGCCGGATGTCAGGATCGTGACGCCGCGCCGCTTCGGCGACGACCGCGGGTTCTTCTCCGAGATCTACAATGCTCAGCGCTTCGCGAAGGTTGGCATCGGCATGACCTTCGTGCAGGACAACCATTCCTGGTCGCGCAGCGCCGGCACCGTGCGCGGCCTGCATTTCCAGAGCCCGCCCTTCGCGCAGGACAAGCTGATCCGCGTTGCGCGCGGCCGCATCCTCGACGTTGCGGTCGACATCCGGCGCAGCTCGCCGACCTACGGACAGCACGTCTCGGTTGAGCTCTCGGCAGCGGACGGGCGGCAGCTCTTCGTGCCGGTCGGCTTCGCGCACGGCTTCTGCACCCTCGAGCCGGACACCGAGATCGTCTACAAGGTCTCGGCGCCGTATTCTGCCGCTCACGACGGCGGCCTCCCCTTCGACGATGCCGATCTTCGCATCGCCTGGCCGGTGGCGCCCGCGGACGCCGTGCTCGCCGAAAAGGACCGGCGGCACCCGTCCTTCGCCGCCTTCAAGAGCCCGTTCTGACGATGCCGCGCCCAGCCAGTCCTGCCGCGCGCGCGGAGGCGTCGCCATGAAGGGAATCATTCTCGCGGGCGGCAGCGGCACGCGGCTGCACCCGATGACGCTACGTCACGTCGAAGCAGCTTCTGCCGGTCTACGACAAGCCGATGATCTACTATCCGCTGACGACGCTGATGCTGGCGGGCGTGCGCGACATCCTGATCATCTCGACGCCGGACGACCTGCCGCGGTTCCGGCTGCTCCTCGGCAGCGGCGCGCAATGGGGCATCCGGCTCACCTACGCGGAGCAGCCGCGGCCGGAGGGGCTGGCGCAGGCCTACATCATCGGGCGCGAGTTCGTCGCCGGCGAACCGTCGGTCCTCATTCTCGGCGACAACATCTATTTCGGCCACGGCCTGACCGAGCTCCTGCAATCCGCATCGCGCCGGACGGGCGGCGCCACGGTCTTTGCCTATCGCGTCACCGATCCCGAACGCTACGGCGTCGTCGAGTTCGATCGCGATGGCCGCGCCCTGTCGATCGAGGAGAAGCCGCTAAAGCCGCGCTCGCACTGGGCCGTGACGGGCCTCTACTTCTATGATGCCGGCGTCGTCGACATCGCCGCGGCGCTGAAGCCGTCGCCGCGGGGCGAACTCGAGATCACCGACGTCAACCGCGCCTATCTCGAGCGCGGCGAGCTGCATGTCGAATTGATGGGGCGCGGCTATGCCTGGCTCGACACCGGCACGCCGGAGAGCCTGATCGAGGCCGGCGAGTTCGTCCGCGCCCTCGAGAAGCGGCAGGGCTTCAAGATCGCCTGCCCGGAAGAGATCGCCCACGCCGCCGGCTGGATCAGCCGCGCCGACCTCCTCGCCCTCGGCGCGAAGCTCGGCAAGAGCGCCTACGGACAGTACCTTCTGTCGCTCGCGGCGGTGGAGGGCGAGTTCCGGTAGCGCGATCGTTCGCTTCGCGAATGGCGCCCTCCGCCTTCACGAACGGCGGCTGCGCAGGCGGGCGGCTTCGAGGCGAGGCCACATCAGGTTGAGGGGACCCGCGAGGCCCGCGCCGATGAGCGCCGCGGCGGCCTTCACGCCGGCGTCGGCGAGGTGGCCGTGGCGGCCGGGAACGAGGAGCTGGAGGCCTTCGAGGCCCGCCGCGGCGACGAGCGCGCCGAGGACGACAAGGGCGCGATGCCTCGGATAGCCGATGCCGAGCAACAGGCCGAGGGCGAGGAAAGCGCCGAAGCGCTCGACATCGACCGGCGCCGCCGTCACCGGGCGCAATTCGATCGGCGAGAGCGTGAACAGGGCGATGGCGGCGAAGAGAGCCCAGGCGGCGATCCGAAACATCAGGCGCGCATTCATCCTGAAGCTCGCTCCGCGGGAGCCGGCCCGGGATCGCTTGTATCCGAATCGATCGACCGGGGGAAACCGGCGGAACGCCACCGGCGCTCCGGAGTCCGGGTGGAAGGGCTTCAGTCGTAAAGAAGCCGCCGGCGCGAGGGCGCCGGGCTGCGGGCAAAAGTGCTTTTAGAACGCGAAGCGCGAGCGGCCGAGCTCGGTCGCGACCGTGCGCACCAGGATCTTGAGATCGAGCCAGAAGCTCCAGTTCTCGATGTACCAGTTGTCGTAGCGCACCCGGCGCGCCATGGCCGCGACGGTCGGCGTCACGCCGCGCGAGCCGTTGACCTGGGCCCAGCCGGTGATGCCCGGCCGCACGCGCTGCCGCTGGACGTATTCGGGGATCATGGACGAATAGAACATGTCGTGAGCGAGGGCGTGCGGGCGCGGCCCGACGAGGGACATGTCGCCGAGGACGACGTTGAGGAGCTGCGGCAGCTCGTCGATGCTGGTCTTGCGCAGCAACCGGCCGAGCCGCGTGACGCGCAGATCGTTGCGCTGCGCCTGCACGACCGCGGCGGAATCCTCGGTCACGGTCATGGTGCGGAACTTGTAGACCTTGAAGAGCCGGCCGTCGCGGCCGGTCCGGGTCTGCCGGAAGATCGCGGGCCCCTTCGAATCGATCAGGATCGCCGCGGCGACGAGGAGGAGGAGCGGCGCCAGGAGGAGAACGCCGAGCGTCGCGGCGACGCAATCGAAGGCGCGCTTGAGGTCGAGATCGGCATCGGCCGGCAGCCGGCCCGCCTCTGGAGCACGCGCCGGCGCGGCCGCATAGTCCGCCGTCCGGCCGGAGCCGTAGGCGTGCTGCAGGCCGTCATACTGCACGATCGAGACGACGGCAGGGTACCGTGATCGCGCCGCCGCGGGGACATGCGAAGCCGCCGGAGAAGTGTTCTCTCGATTGGGTGAAGCCACGGCGCATACCTTCTCAGCATCGAAAACCCGCATCGTTATTTACGCCCGGATGGAAAATTTAACATTCGGAAGATCGGCAATCCCGCCTCCCCTCTTCGGCCCCTCGCTACCCCCTATGGCGGAGGGAGAAACTCGGGCGTTGCGGGGCTACGCCTGTCGCTATCGAAATCGGGCAGCAAGCCCGAGGAGGGCGACTTTCCATGCGCAACGGATGGCATCGGCCGCGAGGCCTACCGGCTCCTAGAACTCTTCTTCTCGCAATCCTGGACGCCTGCGCGATCAGGCCGGAGTCCGAATGTCCGTGCGCCAACGCCCGGTCGAGGCCCCGGCGCCGGCAGGATTTCTCTCGGACACGTTCGATCGACTGTCAGGGGCAACCAATCGGCCTCAACCTAGGCGTTCGGATTCGGACGGCAGGTCCAAAATCGACGCGCCGCTGCCCATCAGGAAGAGGAAGAGCACGTAGGTGCCGTTCCAGAAATGCACGGCCCATCCGACGACGAAGAAACTCGTCATGCAGATCAGGTAGGCGGTTCGGCAGGCGATCGTTCTATCGTCGAGTCCCGCCTTGAAACCGATGGTCCAGCAGAGGGAGGCGAAAGCCAGTGCGAAGAGGAAGACGGCCGGAATGCCGAACTAAATCGCGTGAATGATCCAGAACATGTCGATGCTTTCAACCATCCACTCGAGCCGGGCATAGCCGTTGTGACCGATCCCAAACAGCGGATGCTCGCCGATAGAGGCGATACCGTAGCTCCAGATCAGCAAACGATAATAGGCAGAGGCCGGATCGAACAACGGAGCGTGCGTGATGTAGAACGCCATGATGGACTGGTTCGAGACGATCGCGATCGCTAGGTACGATCCCGCAGCGAACGCGAGGAGAAGCCGCCATCGCGCCGCGAATCCGCTCAGCACTCCGTTCCACGTCAGCAGAAGTGTCTGCACGACAAGGGCGCTGATCGGACCGGAGGACAGCGACAGAAAGGCGGTCGTCGCGACGAGGGCGCTTTTCCGCCAGCGTCTAAACGTGGGCGAACCCGTAGCCGAGGACAAGGTGCGTCATGGCGAAGATGCTGCCGCAGCAGACGCCGAACAGGATCGGATGGTCGTACGGTCCCTGAACCCGCCAAAGGCCCCAGCGCTGATCCATCAGCGTCGGCGGT
>CAVWII010000024.1:0-83328 GCA_963754975.1 uncultured Alphaproteobacteria bacterium
CAAAATCATCGTGTTGTAGAAGAACGACAGGACCGAATGGGCGAGCACCAGGCGGCGGATGGCGCGGCTTTCGATCATCACGTCCGAGGTCTGGGCGGCGGCGCCGATATTGACGGCGAAGTAGAGGAAGTCCCAGTAGTCGGGCTCCGGCTCTTTCGGGAACCTGAGGCCGCCCCCGCGCTTGGGCGTGTCCTCGCCGTAATAATCGTGCGCGTAGTGCATCGAGAAGCTGACATGCACGAACATCCAGGAGCACAGGATCGTCACCGCGACGAGGCCGATCCGGTAGCTGCGGCTCCCCGCGGCGTCGGTGCCGAAGAGCTCGAGGACGATCGCCGCGAGGGAGGCGAAGGTGGCGAGCACGACTACGGCGAGGACGAAGGTCGCGCCCTCGTCCTGGCTCGGCGCCCGCCGTCGCATGCTGGACACGTCCGAGGACAGCATCATCGCGCCGGCGAGGACGAGATAGAGGATCGCTCCGATGTCCCAGGCAATCAGGAGCCGGGCCGGGACCGCGAAGCGAGCCGGCAGGAAGATCGCGAAAAGGGCCATAGCGCTGAGCGCGATGAGGAGGCGGGGCCTGGCCATGAACGCTTTGACGATCACCATTGGCGGCGGTCTCCGGCGTCTGTCGTCGACGGGCAAAGCCGCGCCGGCTTTCCCGATCGGGTAGTCTTACCGCGACCGCAGGCGTCGAAGCGATGGCTCACAGCGAGGAGCGCCCCATGACCGTCCCGGATCGAACCGACCGCGAGCGCGGCGTCGCTGAAGCCGGCGCGTCGCTGCCGCGGCCGGCCCCGCGCGGCCGCCGCGGCGCGAGGCTCGCCGTCGCGGTGACTCTCCTCGCCCTCGCGGTGTATCTGTCGCAATCCTACATCGTCGCGTTCGGCTGGGCGGTCATCATCGTCATCAGCGTCTGGCCGCTTTATGTGCGCCTGCGCGCCCGGATGCCCGGCCACCGCCTCCTCGCGCCGCTCATCGTCACGGTCGTGCTCGCCGTCGCGCTCAGCGTGCCGATCGTGCTCATCCTCGTCGAGATCGGCCGCGAGGGGCAGGCCATCGTGCAATGGGTCCAGGAGGCGCAGGCGCATGGGGTACCGGTTCCGGCCTGGGTGCAGAATTCTGCCGCTCCTCGGCGGGCGCATCGACGCCTGGTGGCAGAGCCACCTCGGCCGGCCGCACGGCACCGCCGATCTCATCGGCGAGATCAACGTCGATACCGTCACCTCGGTTTCGCGTACCCTCGGCGGCGAGGTCCTGTCGCGGATTCTGCTCGCGCTCCTCACCTTCATTGCGGTGTTCGTGCTTTTGCGCGACGGCGACCGCATTGCGAACCGGGCCCGCGCCCTCGCCGAGACATGGCTCGGCGCGCCCGGCGAGCGCCTGGAGCAGATGATGGCCCTCGCCGTCCGCCAGACCGTGAACGGCACGCTCCTCGTCGCCATCGGCGAGGGCGTCGTCATCGGCGCCGCCTATGTCCTCGCCGGCGTGCCGCACGCCGCCCTGTTCGCGATCCTGACGGCCGCCTTCGCCATGCTGCCCCTCGGCGCCTGGTTCGCCTTCGGGGCGGCGGCGCTGGCGCTTCTCTTTTCCGGCGGCAGTCCGGTCGCGGCCGCCCTCGTCGCCGGCTGGGGCGCGATCATCATGATGATCGGCGACAATTTCGTGCAGCCGGCGCTGATCGGCGGCTCGGTCAGGTTGCCGTTCCTGTGGGCCATGATCGGCATTCTCGGCGGCCTCGAGACCTTCGGGCTGATCGGCCTCTTTCTCGGGCCGGTGATCATGGCCTCCCTCCTCATGGTCTGGCGCGAATGGGTCGCCGCGACGCCGGCCGACGGCGTCTCTTCCGACGCCGGAGCCCCGCCTCCCATGTGAAGCCCGCCACAATCGCAGGTATTCGCCCGATTGGCGTTGCCACCGACTGCTGTCAAGCTTTCAGGCCCCTTCACCCGGACGACAGCAGGAGAGCAGCATGGCAACGAAAGCCCTCGGCAAGCGGACGCTCGATGCGCGTCCCGACCGCCCGGACATGCGCGACCGTCTCTATGCGCCGCCGCTCAAGGTCCTGCCTCCGAGCCATCCGCCGCAGGAGTGGATCGAGCGCTATCTCCCAGCCTACGAGAAGGCGGGCCTCATCCTCGACCAGGGCGAGGAGGGCGCCTGCACCGGCTTCGGCCTCGCGGCGCTGATCAACTACCTCGAGTTCCGCCATGCCTTCGAGGCGTCGGGCGGCAACGGCAAGCCGAAGGCGCAGCCGATCGTCAGCCCGCGAATGCTCTACCACCTCGCGCGGGTTTACGACGAATGGCCGGGCGAGGACTACGAGGGCTCGAGCTGCCGCGGTGCCATGAAGGGCTGGTTCCACCACGGCGTCTGCGCGGACAGCCTCTGGCCCTATCGCAAGAACGGCAAGGTCGTTTTCGTGCCGCCGAAGGAGGGCTGGACGAAGGACGCGGCGGGGCGCCCGCTCGGGGCGTATTATCGCATCACCTACGACGCCATCGCCGACATGCAGGCGGCGATCGTCGAAGTCGGCGCCGTCTATGCGTCGGGCGACGTGCATACCGGCTGGGACGATCCGGGGCGGAAGCCGGCCGCGAAGGCAGGCGGCCGCAAGCGCGCGGGCGCCGCGCCGGCGCTGAAGAGCGTGCCAACGATCGACTGGAAGCCGGGGCGGAAGCCGAACGGCGGCCACGCCTTCGCCCTCGTCGGCTACGACGACGAAGGCTTCATCGTGCAGAATTCGTGGGGGCCGGACTGGGGCTTCCACGGCTTCGCGCGCCTGACATACGCGGACTGGCTGAAGAACGGATCGGATGCCTGGGTCGCGGCCATCGGCGCGCCGATCGCCGGCGAGGCGCCGACGATCGTCCTGTCCTCGGGCCGCACGGTTCCCGTCAATGCCAAGGAACTCAATCGCGGCCTTGCCGGGGGCATCACCTCGCGCGCGATCGAAGAAGCGGCGGGCGAAGGCGTCTGGAGCCTCGACCGCGCCGCGCGGCACGCCCTCGTTCTCGCCAATGACGGGCGCCTCGCGTCGCCTCTCATCCTCGATGCCGCCGATGCGGCGGATGCGGCAACGCGGGTGACGAAGACGTGGCCTTCGCAATGGCTCGCCGATCCGAAGAACCGGAGCCGCAAGCTCGTGCTCTACGCGCACGGCGGCTTGAACGACCTGCGCTCCGCGCTCGCCCGGGTGAAGGTGCTCGGCCCGTGCTTCTACGACAACGATGCCTATCCGATCTTCGCCTGCTGGCAGTCCGGATTCGCCGACGCGCTCAAGGACGCGCTCGAGGACGTCATTTCGGGAGTCGAGGACGATCCGCGGCTCAGCCAGGCGCAGGGCGCCTTCGCCGACGCCAAGGACCGGGCGCTCGAAGCGCTCGCGATTCCCGCCGGACGGCCGCTCTGGCTGCAGATGAAGCAGAACGCGCTCGCCGCCTCCGACGAGTATGGCGGCATCCGCTTCCTCGCCAGCCGGCTCGCCGAGCTCGCGAAGGACGAAGCCGGCCTCGAAGTGCATCTCGTCGGCCATTCGGCCGGCGCGATCATGATCGCGCCGCTGCTCGATCTTCTGCGCGAGCGGAAGGTCAAGGTCGGCTCGCTCGCGCTCTACGCGCCCGCCTGCACGGTCGATCTCGCGAACCGGTACTACGCCAAGCACCTCGGCACGACGATCCCCGCCGGCAAGGTGGCGATTGAGATCCTCAGCGACGCGCGCGAGAAGGACGATTGCGTCGGTCCCTACGGCAAATCGCTGCTCTACCTCGTCTCGCGGGCCCTCGAGAACGTGCACAAGACGCCCATCCTCGGGCTCGAAGCGGTGTTCGACCCGGCCTTCGACAAGGAGGACATCCTGGCGAGCCCGCCCTCGCCTCGGGGCGTCGCACAGACGGCGCAGGAGGCGCGCCAGCCGCTCCCGTCGGTCGTCGCCTGGCGAAACGCGTGGGCGCCCTACAACGGTTCCCTGTCGGTGCTCGACAGGCGGCAGGTCCGCGACGGCGAGAAGGCGATCCCGTCGGCTCACGGCTGCTTCGACAACTGGACGGATTGCATCCGGCGCACGATCGAGCGCATCCGCGGCTCGAAGCTGAAGAAGGACCTTCCGCCCCTCGTCGGATTCTGAGGAGGCCATCCGCCTCTCCCCGCTTGCGGGGAGAGGGCCGCCGGACCTCGGGTCTACCCGAGGTCCGTTCTTTGGTGCGCAAGCCGGGAACACCCGGCTTGCGAAGGCGGCAAGCCTGCGCAGCAGGCGAGGGTGAGGGGGCGGCGACGAAGGAGGCGCTGCGTCGGTGAAGGGCGCGCCTCTTCCGGCACCGCCCCTCACCCCCGCTTCGCTTCGCTCCGCCTGTTTCGGCAAAGCCGAAACCCTCTTCCCGCAAGCGGGGAGAGGCGGATCCGCGAGAGAGTGCCCTCAGTACGGCAGGCCGGTATAGTTTTCCGCGAGCGCCGCGAGCGCGGCCTGCGAGCCTGCGAGATAGGCGAGCTCGGCCTGCTGCAGCTTGCGGGAGAAGCCGGTCTCGTCCGGAAAGCGGTGCATCAGCGTCGTCATCCACCAGGAGAAGCGCACCGCCTTCCAGACCCGCGCCAGCGCGCGCTCGGAATAGCGGTCGAGGCCGGAATCCGAGCGCTCCCGGTAATGCTCGATCAGCGCTTCGAAGAGGTAGCGTACGTCGCTCGCGGCGAGATTGAGGCCCTTGGCGCCGGTCGGCGGCACGATGTGCGCCGCGTCGCCGGCGAGAAACAGCCGCCCGAAGCGCATCGGCTCGGCGACGCAGCTGCGCAGGGGCGCGATCGACTTCTCGATCGAGGGCCCGGCGACGACCGCTTCCGCCGCGCCCGGATCGAGGCGCCGGCGCAGCTCGTCGAAGAAGCGCGCGTCGGGCCAGTCCTCGATGCGCTCGTGCAGGTCGCATTGCAGATAGTAGCGGCTGCGGCTCGGCGAGCGCATCGAGCAGAGCGCGAAGCCGCGCGCGTGGTTCGCGTAGATGAGCTCTTCCGCCGCCGGCGGCACGTCGGCGAGGAGCCCGAGCCAGCCGAAGGGATAGACGCGCTCGTAGGTCGCGGCCGCGCCGGCCGGAACGCTCGCGCGGCTGATCCCGTGCGAGCCGTCGCAGCCGGCGATGAAGTCGCAGGCGATCTCGGTCCGCGCGCCATCCTTGACGTAGCTCACCCGCGGCCGCTCGCCGTCGAAATCGTGCAGGGCGACGTCGGTGGCCTCATAGACGGTCGTCGCGCCGGAGGCGGCGCGGGCCTCCATGAGGTCGCGGGTCACCTCGGTCTGGCCGTAAACGGTGACCGCCCGGCCGCTGAGCGCGAAAAGGTCGACGCGATGACGGCTGCCGTCGAAGGACAATTCGATGCCGTGGTGGACGAGGCCCTCCGCGTCGACTCGGTGGCCGACGCCGGCGCGATGCAGAAGCTCCACGGTGCCCTGCTCGAGCACGCCCGCCCGGATGCGCCCGAGAACGTAGTCGCGGCTGCGCCGCTCGAGGATGACCGTGTCGATGCCGGCGCCGTGGAGCAATTGCCCGAGGATGAGGCCGGCCGGACCCGCCCCGACGATCGCCACCTGCGTCCGCACCCGCCCCTCCCGTTCCCGTTGCGGACAAGCTTAAGGAAGCCGCGCCGCGCCGCCAGTGCCGGGAGGATGCGGGCGGCGAAAAAACGCTGCCGCGATCGCCCCTGCCGGCGGGCCGGGCCAGGCGAATCCGTCCTACTCGTCTTCGTCCGCTTCCAGCGTGAAGCCGGCCTTCAGCACGGCCTGGTAGTGACGCACCTCGCCGTCCTCGACCTGGCCGCGAAGTTGCACGACCTCGAACCAGCGCATGTTTCGGAGGGTCTTGTCGGCGCGGTGGATGGCAGTCTGGATGGCGTCCTCGATGCTGTCCTTCGACGAGCCGACGAGTTCGATGATCTTGTAGACGTGATCGGACATGGGCGACCCCCTTCAGAGATCGCCGACACTTCGCGCCCCGATCGGGCCCATTTGACGGCAGGCGATCGCTAGGGGCGCGGCGTCGGGTCCGCGTCGCGGGCCGCGACGAGGCGCTTCGGGGCCCGGTGCCGCCAGGCCTGGAGCAGGCGATGCGCGAGCTCGCGGTCGTCGATCGCCGGCAGGCGCACGAGCAAGGCCGCGTAGCCCTTGTAGTGCATGGTCTCGTAGTAGATCGCCGGCGCCGCTTCCATGAGCGCTTCCTTCTCGTCCATCGGCAGAAGGAGAACGAGCGTGTCGGGGTCCTTGATGCGCAGGATCGCCTTCTGCCCGACCTTCAGGGAAGGCGTGCCGTACCAGGTGCTCTTCTCGATGCCGAGAAGCCCGGCCGCCTCGGCCGCGGCGCAGACGCGCGAAAAAGCCGGCGCGAGAATCCTTCTCGGGCATGGCGGCGTCCCTCCTTGCATCTCAGGCGGCGGCGCGGGCCTCTCCCTCGAAGAGGTCGGGCACGCGCACGGCCTTGCCGGTCTTGGCGCTTTCGAGCGCGGCGACGCCGCAGAGCACGGACCAGGCGCCGGCGCGCGCGCCGGCGCGCTGGCCGAGCGGGTCGTCGGCGCCGGGCTGAAAGAGCATCCGGTGCAGCTTCGGATCGCCGCCGAAATGGCCGCCCGGCTCGTGCGGCACGCGGATGCGCTCGACCGCGCCGAAGTTCCGCATCAGCCAGGATCTCGTCGTAGTCCGGCGTTTCCCAGCGCTGGCGCTCGTACTGGCGGATCTCGATGCGGCCCCTCGTGCCGTTGAAGGCGAGGTGATGGCCCTCGATCGGCATGAAGGTGTTGAGCGAATAGGAGACCTGCACCCCGTTCTCGGTAGCGGATCGATGCGTTCATCGTGTCGGGGATGTCGATGTCCTCGCGGAAGACGCAGGCGTCGCGGACGTAGCCGTCGACGCGGGAGGGCTCCTCGTAGAGCATGTCGAGCCACGGGTCGCGGCCGATGTCGATGTGAAAGTCGCATTCGCCGCGCATGCGCGCAGCCGCTTGCAGCGCGGGCCGCGGAACGGGCCGTTGCGGCCGTAGATAGCGCAGGTCGCCGCGGGCGAAAACCTCTTCCGGCTCGGAGGCAAGATACCAGTTCAGGAGGTCGAAATGATGCGTCGCCTTGTGGACGAAGAGGCTGCCGGAAAAGCGCTCGTAGGCGTGCCAGCGGCGGAAATAGTCGGCGCCGTGCTCGACGTCGAGGTACCAGTGGAAATCGACCGAGACGACCTCGCCGATGGCACCCGCCGGAAGCAGCTCCTTGATGCGCGCGGCGGTCGGCGCGTAGCGGTAGTTGAAGGTGACGTCGACGCGGCCGGCCGGTGCGGCGCTCGGCCTCGAGGATGCGGCGCACCTTCTCGGCGGTCGTCGCCATCGGCTTCTCGGTGACGACATCGGCAGCCCGCTTCGAGCGCCGTCACGACGATGTCGTGTCGTGGTCGTCGTCGCGGCGTGCAGACGATCAGGGTGTCCGGCCGCTCGGCGGACAGCATGGTCATCGAGTTCGGCGTAGAGGCGCGGCGCACCGGGCAGGACCTCGCCGGGCGCGCTCGAGCCGCAGCGCGTTCTGGTCGCAGAGCGCGACGATCTCGACGGTGTCGCCGCAGGTCTGAATGAGCTCCTTGCCCCAGGTCCCGAGCCCGCGATGGCCCGTGCCGATCAGCGCCACGCGGCGCTTGCGTGCATTCATCGATTGCCGCTCCTCGAAGACCGACGCGCGCTCCACCTCTCCCCGCTTGCGGGGAGAGGGCTGCCGAAGGCAGCAAGCCTGCGCAGCGGGCGAGGGTGAGGGGGCGGTGACGAAGAAGGCGCTGCGGGAAGGCAGCGCGCCTCTTCCGGCACCGCCCCCTCACCCCCGCTTCGCTTCGCTCCGCTCGTTCGGCCGAAGGCCGAACCCTCTCCCCGCAAGCGGGGAGAGGCGAAGCCTCGCCTTCCGCCGCGATGTGTGCGGGGTCGGACATTCAGCACACCGTCCGATAGCGCTCGACGCAGGTCGCAAGCACCTCGTCGCCGGGCCGCTTCCACCAGTTCTCGGCCGAAAAGATCTCGACCTCCTGCGGGCCGATGATAGCCGGCTGCCTCGATCGCCGCGCGGATGCCTGTGAGGTCGATGACGCCGTCGCCCATCATGCCGCGGTCGAGCAGCAGGTCGCGTCGTCGGCACCAGCCAGTCGCAGATGTGGTGGGCGAGGATCTGCCGGTCGGCGCCGGCGCGGGCGATCTGCGCGCGAGCTTCGGGTCCCACCAGACATGGTAGACGTCGATGGCGACGCCGACGCCCTCGCCGAGCAGGTCGCAGATGTCGAGCGCCTGTTCGAGCGTGTTCACGCAGGCGCGATCGGCGGCGTACATCGGATGCAGCGGCTCGATGGCGAGCGGCATCTTCGCGGCGCGGGCGTGCGGCAGGAGCGCGGCGATGCCGTCCGCCACCATCTCGCGGGCGGCGGCGATGTCCGCGAGCCCTTCGGCAGGCCGCCGACGACGAGCACGAGGCAGTCGGCGCCGAGCGCCGCCGCCTCGTCGATGGCGCGGCGGTTGTCGTCGATCGCGGCCGCGCGGGCCTCGCGGATCGGCCGGCCGGAAACATGCCGCCGCGGCAAAGCCCGGTGACGCGCAGGCCGTTGCCGTGCACGACGCGCGACGGCTTCGTCGAGCGCCGATCGCGCTCGACCTGGTCGCGCCAGGGCGCGATGGCGCGTGATGCCGTGCCTGAGGCAGGCCTCGACCGCCTCCGCCATGGTCCATTGCTGGCGCACGGTGGCGAGGTTGATCGAGAGGCCCTCGACGCTCATGGCGCTCGTCCGTCCTTCGCGAGAGCTCAGTGGATGCCGCCGACGGCGAGCACCTGGCGCATGCGGTCGCGCGGCGAGATCGGGATCGCGCAGCACCCGCGCCTCGTCGGCGAGGCGGAAGAGCTCGGCCAGATGGACGAGCGAGCGGGCGCTCTGCTGGCCGCCGATCATCACGAAGTGATCCTGCAGGCCGTTGAGATAGGCGAGGAAGACGACGCCGGTCTTGTAGAAGCGGGTCGGCGCCTTGAAGATGTGGCGCGAGAGCGGCACGGTCGGCGCCAGGATGTCGTGGAAGCCGCGCCTCGTCGCCCGCCGCCGAGCCGCGTCAGCGCCGCCGAGGCGGCCGGCGCGATGGCGTCGAAGATGCCGAGCAGCGCGTCGGAATAGCCGTCCTCGTCGCCGGCGATCAGCTCGGCGTAGTTGAAGTCGTCGCCGGTATACATGCGCACGCCCTGCGGCAGGCGGCGGCGCATCGCGATCTCCTTCTCCTTCGACAGGAGCGAGATCTTGATGCCGTCGACCTTGTCGGCATGGTCGGCGATGATCGACGAGGCAGGTCTCCATCGCCGCGGCGTGATCGGCTGCGCCCCAATAGCCGGCGAGCGCCGGGTCGAACATCTCGCCGAGCCAATGGATGATCACCGGCTCCTTCACCTGCGACAGGATGCGGTCGTAGACGCGCACGTAGTCGTCCGGCCCGCGGGCGGCGCGCGGCGAGCGCCCGGCTCGCCATCAGGATGATGCGGCCGCCGAGCCCTTCGACGATCTCGATCTGCTCCTCGTAGGCGCGGATGACGTCGTCGATCGTCGACGTCCGGGCCCGGCGCGAGATGGTCGGTGCCGGCGCCGCAGGCGATCAGCGCGCCGGGCCGCTCCCTGCGCCGCGTCGAGCGACGCGGCGGATCAGCTCCTGCGCGCCGCGCCAGTCGAGGCCCATGCCGCGCTGCGCGGTGTCCATCGCCTCGGCGACGCCGAGGCCGAGATCCCAGAGATAGTGGCGGAAGGCGATGCGTCGCGCTCCCAGTCGATCGCCGGCGTCGAGCCAGGGATCGTTGTCGGCGAAGCGGATCGGCGACGACATGCGCGGCCGCGTAGGCGATGCGGTTGAAGCGCGGGCCGCCATTGCCGTCGCGGCTTCGGCAAGCGGCGCGTTGCGGATCGAGTAGGGCTCGACGCGGCCGTCGGCGGTCGGGCAGGTTGAGGCTCGCCATGGCGTCAGGCCGCGAGATTCGCCGCCGTCTCGGCGGACAGGTCGGGAACGTCGAGCCAGCGGCGCTCGGCCCAGCTCTTCAGGCCGAGCTTCGGCGAGCTGCACGCCCTTGGCGCCCTCGATCGAGGCCGTAGCGCCAGGGCGCGTCCGGCGACGACGTGGCGGATGAACTCCTCCCACTGCACCTTGAAGCCGTTGTCGTAGACCTGCGTTGTCCGGCACCTCGTCCCATTGCGTCGGCGAAGGTCATGCGTCTGCGGCTGGTCCGGATTCCACACCGGGCGCGGCGTGTTGACCCGGTGCTGGCGTGAAGCAGCGCGTCAGGCCGGCGACCGCCGAGCCCATGCGTGCCGTCGACCTGGAAGGTGACGAGGTCGTCGCGGCGCACGCGCACGCACCAGGAGGAGTTGATCTGGGCGATGACGCCGCCCTCGAGCTCGAAGGTGGCGTAGGCGGCATCGTCGGCGTCGGCAGCGTAGGCGCTGGCCGTCCTCGTCGACGCGCTGCGGGATGTGCGTGGCGCCGAGGCAGCTCACCGCCTTGACCTCGCCGAACAGGTTGTCGAGCACGTAGCGCCAGTGGCAGAGCATGTCGAGGATGATGCCGCCGCCGTCGGCCTTGCGGTAGTTCCAGCTCGGCCGCTGCGCCGGCTGCCAGTCGCCCTCGAACACCCAGTAGCCGAACTCGCCGCGCACCGAGAGGATGCGGCCGAAGAAGCCGGAATCGCGCAGCATCGCGAGCTTGCGCAGGCCCGGCAGGTAGAGCTTGTCCTGCACGACGCCGTTCTTGACGCCCGCGCGCCTCGGCAAGCCGCGCGACGGCGAGGGCGTCCGTCGAGCGTCTCGGCGATCGGCTTCTCGCAGTAGACGTGCTTGCCGGCCTCGATCGCCTTGCGCAGGAGGTCGGCGCGCATCTGCGTCGAGCCGGCGTCGAAGAACACGGTGTCGTCCGGGTTCGCAAGCGCGGCGTCGAGGTCGGTCGTCGAGCGGGCGATGCCGTGGCGCTTCGCCGACCTCGGCGACCTTCTCGGCGTTGCGGCCGACGAGGATCGGGTCGGGCATGACCCTGTCGCCGTTCGGCAGGACGACGCCGCCCTGCGTCGCGGATGGCGCAGGATCGAGCGCACGAGGTGCTGGTTGTAGCCCATGCGGCCGGTGACGCCGTGCATGATGAGGCCGAGCCGTTGCGTCGCCATGGCGTTTCTTCCCGTCGTAAAGCTATGCCGTTCGCCGGCCAGCGTTGTAACCAGATGGTGAATAAACCAGCACGACGCGGGCCTCGCGTCAAGGCGTTTGGAGGAGGGGGCGAACGGCGAATGGAACGCCGCGCCCTTCGCCTCTCCCCGCTTGCGGGGAGAGGGCCGCCAGACCTCGGGTCAACCCGAGGTCCGTTCTTTGGTGCGCGAGCCGGGAACACCCGGCTTGCGGAGGCGGCAAGCCTGCGAAGCGGGCGAGGGTGCGGGGGCGGGGGCGAGAAAGAGGCGCGGCAGCTTGGGCCGGGGGCCTCTTCCGGAGACGCCCCCTCACCCCCGCTACGCTTCGCTCCGCTTGTTCGGCCGAAGGCCGAACCCTCTCCCCGCAAGCGGGGAGAGGCGAATTGGCGCCCCTCCTTCGCCATTCGCCATTCGCGTCACGGCCTCAGCGAAGCGATCACCGTGTCGGCGACGTGATCGCCCCAGGCCTTCAGCTCCGGCGGGCTCGCGAGGTCGCGGCGGAAGATCGTCGAGAGCGTCCAGCGGTTCGAGAGATAGAAGAAGCCGAGGGCGGCGATGCTGATATAGACTTTCACCGGGTCCGCGTCGCTGCGGAACTGGCCCGAGGCGGCGCCGCGCCGCAACAGATCGGAGATGATGCCGACGAGGGGCGAGTGCAGGTCGAAGATGCGCGCCGAGCGCTTGAGATACTTTGCCCGGTGCAGGTTCTCGGTGTTGAGAAGGCTCAGGAATTCCGGGTGGTCGAGGAAGTAGTGCCAGGTGAACTCGGCGAGCTCCCGCAGCCCCTCGACCGGATCGCGGTCGGTGAGATGCAGCCGCGTCTCGGCCGAGCGGATGGCGACGTAGGCGCTCTCGAGGACGGCGAGGTAGAGCGCCTCCTTGCCCCCGAAATAGTGATAGAGCATGCGCTTGTTGACGCCGGCGCGCTTGGCGATCTCGTTGATCCTGGCGCCGCCGTAGCCCTTGTCCATGAACTCCCGCGTCGAGGCGGCGAGGATCGCGGCGCTCGTGCGGTCCGGGTCGCGGCCGCTGCGCGGCGCCGCGGTGCCCGGGCGCGGCGTCGAGCGGGCGCGCTTCAGGGGGACGGGCGCGAGGGCCGGGCGCGGCGAGGGGCCGCTCTCCTCCCTCGGCTCGGGTGCAAGCTTGCCTCTCGACATTGCGTCCATCCGCCTTTCTGCGATGATGACCCGGCGCTATGCGGGGCCTCGCCCGAAGCCGGGGCCCGCCGCGGAGGCTCCGCGCCGGCCCCCCGCCTTGACACCGGGCGAAAGCCTCGACATAGCTTGTAACCAATCGGTTATCGAAAGGCGACCGAAATCGGTCGCCCCGGAAGCACCCCGCCAGCCGCCCGCAAGAGGCCGGCCGGCGCCAGGAGGAAGCGCCATGTCGAAGTTCAACGTCACCCGTCGGGCGGTGTTGCAGTCGGGGATTGCCGCGGGGGCCCTCGCCGGGCTCGGCCTGCCGGCCGCGGCCGCCGACACGCGCCTGCGCATGTTCTGGTGGGGCTCGAAGGAACGCGCCGACCGCACCGAGGCGGTGAACAAGCTCTACAGCACGCAGAATGCCGGCGTCACGATCGACGGCGAGACGCTGGGCTGGAACGACTACTGGCCGCGCCTTGCGACCCAGTCGGCCGGGCGCAACGCCCCCGACGTGATCCAGATGGATTACCGCTACATCTTCGAATACGCCCGCCGCGGCGCCCTCCTGCCGCTCGACACCTATAGCGGCAAGGCCCTGAACCTTTCCGATTTCAGCGCACCGGCGGTCGACAGCGGCAAGGTCGACGGCAAGATCTTCGGCGTCAGCCTCGGGCTGAACTCCGTCGCGATGGTCTACGACAAGCAATTGATCGAGAGCCTCGGCCTGAAGCCGCCGGCCTGGCCGATGAGCTGGAAGGAATACGGCGACCTCTCGGAGGCGATCACCAAGGCGGCGAAGAAGGACGGCTACACCGGCATGCAGGATGCCGGCGGCGTACGAGCCGGCCCTTGAGAACTGGCTGCGCCAGCGCGGCCAGGCCCTCTACACCGCGGACGGCAAGCTCGGCTTCGGCGAGAAGGACATCGCCGAGTGGTTCGCCTACTGGTCGGACCTGCGCAAGCGCAAGGCCGTCGCGGCGCCGGACGTCCAGGCCCTCGACAAGGGCACGATCGAGAACAGCCTCCTCACCCTCGGCAAGTCGGCGATCGTGTTCGTGAACTCGAACCAGCTCGTCGGCTTCCAGGCGGTGAACAAGAACAAGCTCGGCATGACGCCGTATCCGACCGGCGGGCAGGGCGCGAAGCCCGGCCAGTACCTCAAGCCCTCGATGCTCTGGAGCATCTCGGCGCGGGCAAAGGACCCGGAGGCGGCGGTGAAGGTCGTCAACTTCTACATCTCCAATCCCGATGCCGGCGTGCTGCAGGGCGTCGAGCGCGGCGTGCCCGCCTCGGCCAAGGTGCGCACCGCCGTCGAGGCGACCCTCGACGAGCTCGGCAAGGAGATGGCCCAGTACATCGCCTTCATGAGCGACAAGGTCGGCGACCTGCCGGTGCCGCCGCCGCCAGGGCGCGGGCGAGATCCAGGTCCTGCTGCGCCGCATCAACGAGCAGGTCGGCTTCGGCCGCCTCTCGGATGCCGAGGGCGGCAAGCAGTTCGTCACGGAGGCGAACGCCATCCTCGCGCGCGGCTAGCCGAGCGTCACGCCGCCCGCCGGCCTCCGGCGGGCGGTCCTCTTGCGAAAGGCCTCGGGAGCAGGACGTCCGCGATGGCGATCACTCTGGCGATGGATCACCCGGCCCCGGCGCAGAAAGCCGCACGCAGCCGATTCCGGAGCACGGGCTTCCACGGCTATCTCTTTCTCCTGCCCTGGTTCGTCGGCTTCTTCGGCCTGACGCTCGGGCCGACCCTGATGTCGCTCTACCTCTCGTTCACCGACTTCGACCTGCTTGCGCGATCCGCGCTGGATCGGCGCCGCGAACTACGTCCGCATCGCGACGGCGGATCCGAAATTCGCCGCCTCGATGACGGTGACCTTCATCTACGTGCTCCTCTCGGTGCCGCTGAAGCTGTGCTTCGCGCTGGGCGTCGCCCTGCATGCTCGACAAGGGCATCCGCGGCCTGCCGCTCTACCGCGCGCTGTTCTATCTGCCGTCGCTGCTCGGCGCGAGCGTCGCCATCGCGGTCCTGTGGCGGCAGCTTTTCGCCGGCGACGGGCTCGTCAATCGGGTCGTGATGGTGCTCTTCGGCGTGCAGGGGCCAAGCTGGATCTCCGATCCCGAGCTATGCGCTCTACACCCTCGTCGCGCTTTCGCGTGTGGCAGTTCGGCTCGCCGATGATCATCTTCCTCGCCGGGCTGCGGCAGATGCCGCAGGACGTCTACGAGGCGGCGCAGCTCGACGGTGCCGGCAAGGCTCGGCAGTTCTTCAAGATCACGCTGCCGCTGCTCACGCCGGTGATCTTCTTCAACGCGGTCGTGCAGACGATCGACGCCTTCAAGGCCTTCACGCCGGCCTTCATCATCAGCGAGCGGCACCGGCGGCCCGGTCGATTCGACCCTGTTCTACACGCTGTATCTCTACCAGGAGGCGTTCGCCTATCTTCCGCATGGGCTACGCCTCGGCGCTCGCCTGGATTCTCGTCGTCGATCATCGCAATCTTCACCGCCTTCTCGTTCCTGACGTCGCGCTACTGGGTGCACTACGATGAGTGAGCTCGCGCCGCACGCCGAAGAAGCGCCAGCCTCGCCGGCTCCGCTCGCGCGGCACGTCCTGCTCGGCGCCGCCTCCCTGGTGATGCTGTATCCGCTGCTGTGGATGCTCGCCTCGTCTCAAGCCCGAGGCGGAGATCTTCAACTCGGCCTCGCTGATCCCCTCGCACGTCGAGTTCGACGCCTATGTGCGCGGCTGGTACGGGCTGCGCGTATTCCTTCGGCGTCTTCTTCCGGAACTCGCTGCCATCGTCGCGATCCTCGCGGTGATCGGCAACGTGTTCGCCTGCTCGCTCGCCGCCTACGCCTTCGCGCGGCTGCGCTTTCCGGGCCGGAACTTCTGGTTCGCACTGATGCTGGGCACGCTGATGCTGCCCTACCACGTGACGCTGATCCCGCAATACGTGCTGTTCCTCAACCTCGACTGGGTCAACACGTTCCTGCCGCTGGTCGTGCCGAAGTTCCTCGCCGCCGACGCCTTCTTCATCTTCCTGCATGGTGCAGTTCTTCCGCGGCATTCCGCGCGAGCTCGACGAGGCGGCGATGATGGACGGCTGCGGGCCTTGGCGCATCTACTGGAAGATCATCCTGCCGCTCGTCGATGCCGGTGCTGGCGACCGCGGCGATCTTCACCTTCATCTGGACCTGGGACGATTTCTTCGGGCCGCTCATCTATCTCAACGACATGAGCAACTACACGGTCCAGCTCGGCCTGCGCAGCTTCGTCGATTCGACCGGCAAGTCCGATTGGGGCGGCCTCTTCGCCATGTCGGTGCTGACGCTCGTCCCGATCTTCGTCTTCTTCCTCTTCTTCCAGCGCCTGCTCATCGAGGGCATCGCGACCACCGGCATGAAGCGGTGAGCCCTGCCATGTTGCGCATCGCGTGAAGCGGAGTTTCGATGTCCATCAAGTTCGCCGTCATCGGCATCAACCACAATCACATCTACGGGCAGGTCGACGCGCTGATTCGCGGCGGCGGCGAATTCGTCTCGTTCTACGCGCCGGAGGACGATCTCGCGAAGCCCTTCGCCGAGCGCTATCCGCAGGCCGAGCGCGTCGCCGACAAGCGCCGCATCCTCGAGGATCGGTCGATCGACCTCGTCGTCACCGCGGCGATCCCGGCCGAGCGCGCGCCGATCGCCATGCGAGGCGATGCGCCACGGCAAGGACGTGATGACCGACAAGCCGGGCGTGATCTCGCCTCGAGCAGCTCGCCGAGCTGCGCCGCGTGCAGGCGGAGACCGAAGCGGATCTACTCGATCCTCTATTCCGAGCATTTCGAGACGCGCTCGACCGTGAAGGCGGGCGAGCTCGTGCAGGCCGGCGCCATCGGCAAGGTGGTCCAGACCGTCGGCCTCGGGCCGCACCGGCTCAACAAGCCGACGCGCGCCGGCCTGGTTCTTCGAGCGCGCGCGCTATGGCGGCATTCTCACCGACATCGCCTCGCACCAGTGCGAGCAGTTCCTGTTCTTCACCGACAGCCTCGACGGCCGAGGTGGTCGCGGCGACGGTCGCCAACCGCGCCAATCCGCAGACGCCGGGCCTGCAGGATTTCGGCGACATGCATCGTGCGCACGCCGCGACGCCACCGGCTATATCCGCGTCGACTGGTTCACGCCGGACGGCCTGCCGACCTGGGGCGACGGCCGCCTCATCATCACTCGGCACCGAAGGGTACGATCGAGCTGCGCAAGTATGTCGACATCGCCGGCGCGCCGGGGACGGATCATCTGTTCCTCGTCGACGGCAAGGGCGTGCAGCACATCGATTGCGCCAACGTCGAGCTGCCCTACGGCCGCCAGCTCGTCCGCGACGTCCTCGACCGCACCGAGACGGCGATGCCGCAGGCGCGCTGCTTCGCCGCGATGGAGCTGGCGCTTGAAGGCGCAGGCCGCTGGCCGAAAGGATCCGCCGGACGGTGAGGGCGCGCGAGCGCAGCGAAAGGAACGGGAAGGAGCGCATGGCGAAGGTCTGGAACGTCGGAGTCGTCGGGTTGAACATCGGCCGCAGCCACATCGTCGAGGGCTATTCGCGCCAATCCCGAGCAAGTACCGGGTGCCTGGCGCTCTGCGATCTCAATCGCCGAGCGGCTGAAGCGCGTCGGCGACGAGTTCGGCATCGAGCGCCGCACCACGTCCTTCGACGACCTCCTGGCGATGCCGGAGATCGACATCGTCGACATCTGCACGCCGCCGGGTCTGCACGTTCCGCAGATCGAGGCCGCGCTCCGCGCCGGCAAGCACGTGGTCTGCGAGAAGCCGCTCGTCGGTTCGCTCGCCGAGGTCGACGCCTCGTCGCGGTCGAGCGCGACGACCGGCAAGCGCCTGATGCCGATCTTCCAGTACCGCTACGGCGACGGCGTCAGAAGGCGAAGCGCATCATCGAACGCGGGCTCGCCGGCAAGCCCTATCTCGCCACGGTCGAGACGGCCTGGAACCGCACGGCCCGACTATTACGCCGTGCCCTGGCGCGGCAAGTGGGAGACCGAGCTCGGCGGCGTCCTCGTCACGCACGCGATCCACCTGCACGACATGCTGACCTACCTGATGGGGCCGATCGCCTCGCGTCTTCGGCCGCACCGCGACGCGCGTCAATGCGATCGAGGTCGAGGATTGCGCAGCGGTCAGCCTCGCCATGGAGATGCGGCGCGCTCGCGACGCTCGGCCGCGACGCTCGGCTCGCAGCACGAGATCAGCCGCCTGCGCTTCTGCTTCGAGAACGTGACCTTCGAGAGCGATCGCTCAAGCCTTACCAGCCGGGCGACGATCCCTGGGCAGATCATTCCGGCCAACGGACGCGGTCGCGAAGCAGATCGACGCCGCGCTCGCCGACTGGACGCCGGTGCCGCCGCGCTTCGACGGCCAGATGCAGGTCTTTCACGACGCGCTCGACGACGGGCGCGCCGCTGCCGGTGACGCTCGCCGATGCGCGCCGCTCGCTCGAATTGGTCACGGCGCTTTACCATTCCGCCGAGACCGGCGCGGCGGTGAGCGCTGCCGATCGGCGCGGACCACCCGAAATATGCGAGCTGGCGCCCGCGTCGCGGCAAAGCCGCGGCTTGCAGCGTCGGCGTGAGGGGAGTGGTGCGATGACGAGCGTCGTCCTGCAGAAGGTCGGTCAAGCGCTACGGCGACGATCGAGGTCATTCACGGCGTCGATCTGTCGATCATCGACCGGGCGAGTTCGTCGTCTTCGTCGGTCCGTCCGGGCTGCGGCAAGTCGACGCTGCTGCGCATGATCGCGGGGCTCGAGGAGATCACCGGCGGCGATCTTCTGATCGACGGCGAGCGCATGAACGACGTGCCGCCGGCCAAGCGCGGCATCGCCATGGTCTTCCAGAGCTACGCGCTCTATCCGCACATGAACGTCTACAAGAACCTCGCCTTCGGCCTCGAAACCGCCGGCTATCCGAAGGCCGAGATCGACAGGCGCGGGTGAAGCAGGCGGCGGGCATCCTGCAGATCGAGCCATCTCCTGACGCGCAAGCCGCGCCAGCTCTCCGGCGGCCAGCGCCAGCGCGTCGCCATCGGCCGCGCCATCGTCCGCGAGCCCGGATCTTCCTGTTCGACGAGCCGCTCTCGAACCTCGATGCCGAGCTGCGCGTGCAGATGCGCGTCGAGATCGCCAAGCTCCACCAGCGATCTCGGCATCGACCATGATCTACGTGACGCACGACCAGGTCGAGGCGATGACGATGGCCGACAAGATCGTCGTGCTGCGCGCCGGCGTGGTCGAGCAGGTCGGCTCGCCGCTCGAACTCTACAACCGTCCGGTCAACCGCTTCGTCGCCGGCTTCATCGGCTCTCCGAAGATGAATTTTCTCAACGTCAAGGCGGCGCAGCCGAAGGCCGGCGCGATCACCGTCGACGTTTCCGGCGCGACGGTGCCGGTCCCGGCCGGCGATGCGGCGACCGCGCCGACCGTGCTCGGGATCAGGCCCGAGCACATCGGCATCGGCGACGGCGGCGCCAATCTCGGCCGCGCCCGCGTGCAGCTCGTCGAGCAGCTCGGCGGCTCGACCCTCGTCTACGCGACGCTCGCCGACGGCCAGCCCGTGACCCTCGAGCTCGAGGGACAGAAGCGCGTGCTTCCCGACGAGGAGATGACTTCTCTCCGTCGATCCGTCGCGCTGCCATCTCTTCGACGATGGCGGCCGCTCGCTTGCGCTCGCCTGAGCGTTCCCGCCCGGAAGAATCGCCATGAGCCTTCAATCGGTCCGCGCCGATCTCGCGCAGCGCGCGCCGGATGTCGTCATCGTCGACCTTCAGCGCAGCACCGCAACCGTCGCGCTCGCGGCGGAGGCGCACGGGGTCGCGCCGAACCGGATCGCGAAGACGCTCTCGCTGCGGGTCGGGGAGCGCCGCTTTCTTGTCGTGACGAGCGGCGAGGCGCGGCTCGACAACCGCAAGGTCAAGGCCGCCTTCGGCGGCAAGGCCTCGATGCTCGGCGCCGAAGAGGTGATGGCGCTGACCGGCCATCCCGTCGGCGGCGTCTGCCCGTTCGGTCTCGCGACGCCGCTCCCGGTCTATTGCGATATCTCGTTGCGTGCCTTCGACGAAGTCGTTCCCGCTGCTGGCTCGACGACAAGCGCCATGCGGATCGCGCCGGCGCGCCTCGCGGAGCTGACGGGCGCGCAATGGGTCGACGTCTGCCAGGAGCCGGCGGCTTGAGGGGGCGAGGGTTTGCCTCTCCCCGCAAGCCTACGGCGTTCACACATCTTCATCCAAGAAGATTGAAGCCGTCCCTCCCGTAAGTGTCTGGCCCACAAAATCCGTCTTCACCCCCGCGACCTCATCCTGAGGAGGCCGCGCAGCGGCCGTCTCGAAGCCTCATCCTGAGGAGGCCGCGCAGCGGCCGTCTCGAAGGATGATCCAGGAACCGCCGGAGACTCCCGACGGCCGACGTCGCGCGAAGGTGTTTCCGAGCCTCGTGGAGCATCCTTCGAGACGCGCCGGACCTGCGGTCCGGCGCTCCTCAGGATGAGGGGGTTTGGGGTTGTTTCGAATGACGAGTCGGACTTCTCAGGGGAAGGAATGCGACCTTTTTTCATGGCTTTGAGCCCCGCCCATCCGCGAAGAAATGTGTCAATCCGCCAGCCGCGCAAGCGGGGAGAGGCGAAGCCGCGCCTTTCGAGGAAATGTGCGAGCCGTAGCTCAATTGGCCGGGCGAGACGCGCCGCCTTTTTCAAACCGGTGCATCTCTCGCCGTTTCCCCCAGGCGCGCTATCTTGAGCGTCTCCCGAAGCGTTGCGCAGGAGGCTCGGCGTGCCTTTGAACGATTCTGAGGTTCTGATCGTCGGCGCCGGCCCGACCGGGCTGGTGCTCGCCCTGTTTCTCGCGCGGCTCGGTGTGCGGCTGCGCATCGTCGCCGAGGCGGCGGAGCCCGGGACCACGTCGCGGGCGCTCGCCGTGCAGGCGCGGACCCTCGAGTTCTATCGCCAGGTCGGCCTCGCCGACATCGTCCTGCGCGACGGGCTCGAATTCGGCGCCGTCAATCTCTGGGTGCGCGGCAAGAAAGTCGCCCGCGTCCCGTTCGGCGACATGGGGCGCGGCCTCAGCCCCTTCCCCTACATGGTGATCTATCCGCAGGACGCGCACGAGAAGATGCTGATCGACCGCCTTGCCGGCCTCGGCGTTGCGGTCGAGCGCGGCGTCACGCTCCTCGGGTTCGAGGAGGCCGAGGGCGGCGTGCAGGCGCGCCTGAAAAAACCCGACGGCTCCGAGGAGATCTGCGCCAGCGCCTACATCGCCGGCTGCGACGGCGCCCATTCCGCCGTGCGCGAGACCCTCGGCACCGGCTTTCCGGGCGGCACCTACGCGCACATGTTCTACGTCGCCGACGTCGCAGGCGACGGGCCCGGTCGTGAACGGCGAGTTGCACGTCGCCCTCGACGAGGCCGATTTTCTCGCCGTCTTTCCGATGAAGGGCGAGGGACACGCGCGGCTGATCGGCACGATCGAGGCCGAGGCCGAAGCGCAGCGGGAGGGCGTCACCTGGAACGACGTCAGCACGGACGTGCTTCACCGCCTCGGCGTCTCGGTCGAGGGCGTGAACTGGTTCTCCACCTACCACGTGCACCACCGCGTCGCGGCGCATTTCCGCCGCGGTCGCGCCTTTCTCCTCGGCGACGCCGCGCACATCCACAGCCCGGTCGGCGGCCAGGGCATGAACACCGGCATCGGCGACGCGGTCAACCTCGCCTGGAAGCTCGCGGCGGTCCTGCAGGGGCGCGCCGACGCCGCGATTCTCGACACCTACGAGCCCGAGCGCATCGCCTTCGCGCGTCGCCTCGTCGCGACGACGGACCGGGCCTTCACGGCGGTGACGAGTTCGAGCGCGCTCGCGCGCTTCGTGCGCATGGGCGTGATCCCGCGGCTGATGCCGCCCCTCTTCGGGCTGACGATCATGCGCCGCTTCATGTTCCGCACCATCTCGCAGATCGCGGTGAACTACCGCGGCAGCGGGCTCAGCGAGGGCCGCGCCGGCAAGGTCGAGGCCGGCGACCGGCTGCCCTGGGTGTCGGAGGCCGGCATCGACAATTTCCTGCCGCTCGCCTCCCTCGACTGGCAGGTCCACGTCTACGGCGAGCCCTCCGCCGCCCTCGTCGGCACCTGCGACCGGCGCGAGCTCGACCTCAACGCCTTCCCCTGGTCGGCCGCGACGCAGGCGGCGGGGTTGCATCGTGGCGCCACCTATCTCGTCCGTCCCGACGGCTATGTCGGCCTCGCCGACCCGGAGGGCGACGCGGTCAAGCTCGAGGCCTACCTCGCCAGGCACGCCTGGCGCCCTCGGGCGAGCCTGTCAGCTTTGGCTTGAGGCGAGGTCGAAAGGCGCGGCCGCCGCCGGGGAGCCCCCGCTCCCCGGCGCAGGGCGCAGATTCGCCTCTCCCCGCTTGCGGGGAGAGGGTTCGGCCCCCGGCCGAACAAGCGGAGCGAAGCGAAGCGGGGGTGAGGGGCAGTGCCGGAAGAGGCGCCCTTCCGCCGCGGCGGCGCCCCCTTCGGCACCCCCCTCACCCTCGCCTGCTGCGCAGGCTTGCTGCCTTCGGCAGCCCTCTCCCCGCAGGCGGGGAGAGGTGAGAAGCGCTCCTTTTTGACGGCTTGGAGCCGCAGTCGCGGAGTGTGAATTGACTAGCCCCGCAAGGGGGAGGGGCACGAACCGCCCGATCGCAAGAATCGTGGTTGAAACAATTCAATCTCCCCCTATGATGGCCCGAAAAGGGGAGGGACGGTTGCCGGGCGACGAGGAGGAGAAGCGCTTCGTATCCGTGAAAATCGCCGCGCCGCATATCGCGGTCGTGACCCTCGACCGGCCGCCGGTCAACGCGCTTTCCCGCGCCCTCCGGCAGGAATTCGTGGACACCTTTGACACTCTTCAGGACCGCGACGACGTCCGCGCCATCGTGCTGACCGCGACCGGAAAGATCTTCTGCGCCGGCGCCGACGTGAAGGAGAAGCAGGCCCTTGGCGCCGCGCCCGGCGATCACGGCCGCGCCAACCGGCTCACCCGCGACGGCTTCTTTTCGGTCCTCGAATCGCAGAAGCCGGTCATCGCCGCGGTGAACGGCGCCGCCCTCGGCGCCGGCTTCGTCCTCGCCGCCTGCTGCGACATGATTTTTGCCGCCGACACCGCCGTTTTCGCGATGCCGGAGATCGATGTCGGCCTCGGCGGCGGCGCGAGCGTCCTCCAGCGCATCCTGCCGCCCGCGAAGGTGCGGCGGATGATGCTCACCGGCGAGCGCGTGCCCGCCGCGGAGCTCCACCGGCTCGGCGCCGTCGAAGCCTGCCTGCCGGCGGACGAGGTGCTGCCCGCCGCGATCGCCGTCGCCACGGCGATCGCGGCGAAAAGCCCCGCCGCGGTGCGGACGATCCGCGAATTGTTCGGCACCGTCGCCGAACTCTCGCTGCGCGACGGCTTCCGCCTCGAGCAGAGCTACACGACCGCGCTGAGCAGGACGGCGGATGCGCAGGAAGCGCGGCGCGCCTTCATCGAAAAACGCAGCCCGGTGTTTTGAGGTCGCGATGACGGCGCGCTGGACACGACGGCCCGAAGGGTCGAACTGGGGCGAGTTCGGCGAGGACGATCAGGCCGGGCGCCTGAACCTCCTGACCCCGGAGCGCGTCCGCGCCGCCGCCGCGGAGGTGAGGGAAGGGCGCTCGTTCTGCCTCAGCCTGCCCCTCGACAGGCCGGGCGGCAACGTGCTCAGCGTCAGCCGCTTTCCGCCCGTGCTGCGGCCGACCCTGCGCAACGGCCGCGCGCGCATGAACTATCCGGTTTCGAGCGAGAATCCGGACGCGACGGATTTCATCTGCGACGATGCCGTCGTCCTGCACACGCAGTACTCCACCCATTGGGACGCCTTCGCCCATGTCGGCTTCATGTTCGACGCCGACGGCGACGGCGTGCCGGAACAGCGCTACTACAACGGCTATCGCGGCGGCGTCGACATCGTCGGGCCGGCGGACGCGGGCGGCGGCGGCGCGACCGGCACCTTCGAGGCGGTCTCGACCTCGGCCGCGAAGGCGCTCGGCATCGAGCGCATCGCCGAGACCTGCGTGCAGGGCCGCGGCGTCATGGTCGACCTTCACGCCCATGTCGGCGACAGCCGCGCGCTCATCGGCTACGACGACCTCATGCGCATTCTCGAGGCGGACCGCATCGTCGTCGAGACGGGCGATCTCGTCTGCCTGCACACGCGCTACGCCGACCTTCTCCTTGCCCTTCCGGGCGCGCCCGATGCGCAGACGGCGCACGGCGTCTGCGCCGTGCTCGACGGCCGCGACGGGCGCCTCTTGGCGTGGATCGCCGACAGCGGCCTTGCCGCGCTCGTCGCCGACAATTTCGCCGTCGAGGCCTTTCCCGCCCGCGAACATATCGGCTGCTGCGCCGCGGCGCCCCTGCACGAGCATTGCCTGTTCAAGCTCGGCATCCCGTTGGGCGAGCTGTGGCACCTGACTCCCCTCGCGCGCTGGCTGCGCGCGAACGGCCGCTCGCGCTTCCTTCTCACCGCGCCGCCCCTGCGGCTGCCCGGTGCCGTCGGCGCGCCGGCGACGCCTGTCGCGACGGTGTGACGCCCGCATCCCATTCGAGAGACCAAAGAGGACACGAGATGGCGAAATACGAATCCCCCTACGATCCCGCGAGCGCGCCGAAGGACCTCGAACACGTGCTCTACGAGAAGAAGGGGCACGTGGCCTATGTCACGATCAACCGGCCGCAGGTGCGCAACGCCCTGCATACCTACGCCTATGCCGAACTGCGCGCCTGCTGGCGCGACATCCAGAACGATCCGGCGATCTACGTCGGCATCGTCGCCGGCGCCGGGCCCGCCTTCTGCGCCGGGCGCGACGTCAAGTTCCTGGCGAAGCACCAGGCCGAGGGCGTGCGCACGCCGCACGAGGATCCGAACAGCCCGCACTTCCACTGGGGCGGCGGCGGCCAGCCGCAGGACGTCGCCCTCTACAAGCCGCTGATCTGCGCGCTCAACGGCTTCGCCGTCGGCGTCGGCCTCAGCATCGCGCTGCAATGCCAACTCCGCGTCATGGCGGAGGACGCCTGGATCGGCGACCAGCACACCAATGTCGGCCGGCTCGGCTCGCCGCACGAGATCTATCACGAATTGCCGCGGGCGACCGCGGCCTACCTGACGCTCTGCAACGGCCGCCTCACCGCGCAGGAATGCCTGACGCAGGGCATCGTCAACCGGGTCGTGCCGAAGGAGCGCCTGATCGAGGAGGCCGAAAAACTCGCCGCGATGGTCTGCGCCGGCTCGCCCCTCGCGGTGCAGGGCGCGGTGCGCCTCTACCGCCTGACCGCGGCGTTCCCGCCGACGACGGTGGCCCTCGCCCGGGACCTCGACCAGAAGATCGCCGAGAGCGACGACGGCGCCGAGGGCGCCCGCGCCTTCAAGGAGAAGCGCAAGCCGGAATGGACGCTGCGCTGAGATAGCGGCGCGCGCGATTCACCTCTCCCCGCACGTGGGAGTGGCGAATCGGCGCCTTTCCCGGAGACGTGTGGAAGGCGTCGCCCGCTGCCGACAGAGGCGAGGGCGCCTTTACACCCGCCCCTGCCGCAGCCTATATTGAAACGATAAAAACCAGGGGAGAGCCGGGCATGGTCCGGGCATCGACGGAACGCCCCGCGCGGGCGCGGGCTTAAGGGGCCGGCCTTGCACGGAGCGCCGGGGGCCATCGCGACGGAGGAGGCGGCGCCGCCGGCCCCGCGCCGGCGCGAACCCGTCGACCTCCTGCCCTACGCCTTCGTCGCGCCGATCGTCCTCCTGCTCGCCGCGGTCAGCTTCTATCCGAGCCTCTACGCGATCTTTCTCGGCATGACCGACGCGACGCTGCTGCGGCTCGCACGGGCGAAGTTCATCGGGCTCGACAACGTCGCCCGCGCCTTCGCCGATCCGGTCTTCCTCAACGGGCTCTGGAAGACCTTGCGCTGGGACGTCGTCGTCGTCGCCTCCGAGGTCGCGCTCGCGCTGCCGGTCGCGCTCTTCCTCGATCTCGGCTTTCGCGGCCGCGGCATCGTCCGCGCCGCCATCGTCGTACCCTACATCATCCCGCCGGCGGTGACGGCGCTGATGTTCGTCTACATCGTCGACGGCAATTTCGGCGCGCTCAACGACATCCTCTTGCGCCTCGGCGTTATCGATCGCTACGTCCCCTGGCTGAGCGAGCCGCTGTCGAGCTTCCTCGCCACCGCCGGCGCCATGGTCTGGGCCGGCACGCCGCTGATGGCGATCATCATGCTCGCCGCCCTGCAGACGATCCCGAAGGAACTCTACGAGGCCGCGACCGTCGACGGCGGCAATGCCTGGCACCGCTTTCGCTACATCACCTTCCCGCATCTTTTGCCGACCATCGTCTTCCTCGTCCTGTTGCGCATGATCTGGATGTCGAACCACATCGACATGATCTTCATCATGACCCGCGGCGGCCCGGGCTTCGCGAACTACACGGAGGCCGTGTACTCGTTCATGCTGACGAGCCAGTTCCAGATCGGCTATTCGTCCGCCGTCGCCGTGCTCCTCGCCATCGTGCTGATGACGGCCTCCGCCTTCTACGTGCGCCACCTTGCGCGCTCGGTGCTGTCGTGAACGCGACGCTCGCCGGCCTGACGGTGCGCCGGGCGGCGATCGCTGTCGTCTCGATCGCGCTGATCGTCTACTCGCTGGCGCCGTTCGCGTGGATCGCCATCGCCTCGATCACCCCGGAGCTGCGCGCCGACCGCTGGTCGAGCGCCCGCGGCATCGCGTACTTCCCGAGCGCGCCGACGCTTCAGAACTACGTCGACCTCTTCGCGAACGTCCCCTTCGCCACGCTATTTTCGCAACAGCGTCGTCGTCGCGACCGGTACGACGATCGTCGCGCTGACGGCGGCGAGCCTCGGCGCCTACGGTTTCGTGCGCTTCCGCTTCTTCGGACGGCGCACGCTCCTCGTCGCCATGCTGATGGCCTACATGGTGCCGAGCGTCGTGCTGCTCGTGCCGCTGCTCGTGATTTTTCGGGCCTACGGCCTCGTCAACACCTATCCGGGTCTGATCCTCGCCGAGGCCACGAACACTGCGCCCTTCGTGCTCCTTTTGATGATCAACTACCTCGCCTCGCTGCCGCGGGAACTCGAGGAACAGGCCCTCGTCGACGGCTGCTCGCGGCTCGGCGCGCTCGTCCGCATCGTGCTGCCGATCGCAACCCCGGGCCTCGTTGCCGGCGGCCTCTTCGCCTTCATCGCGACCTGGAACAACTTCCTGTTCGCCTTCCTGTTCGCGACCTCCGACGCGACGCGCACGCTGCCCGTCGTCATGCGCCTCTTCGCGCTCGGCGAGCCGGCGGTGTGGGGCGTCAGCGCCGCCGGGGCGGTGGTGACGACGCTTCCCGTCGCGCTCCTGTTCTTCCTGTTCCAGAAGATGCTGATCAGCGGGCTCGCGGCGGGGGCGGTCAAGGGTTGAGGGAAAAGAGACACGATCGAAGAGGGAGGAAGCGATGACCAGGAAGACGACAATCACGCGGCGGCAGATCGCTGCTCGCCGGCGCCACCGGCGCCGCGCTCGGCGGCACGGGAGCGCGCGCGCAGACGCCGCCGGCGCCGGCGTTGCGCAGGAAGGTGAAGCTCAGCTACTGGACCTGGTCCGACAATCCCGGCCACCAGAAGCGGCTCGTCGACGCGGTCGCCGCGTTCAATGGAAGGCAGGGCTTCGTCACGATCGAGCTCGATGCCGGCTCGGTGACGATGGAGGCGCGCAAGAAGGTCGTCGTCGCCTTCGCCGCGGGCGCGGCGCCCGACATTTCCGGCACCGTGCAGACGCACGCGCAGGACTGGTTCGACACGGGCATCCTGCATCCCGTCGACGAGTTCTTCTCGAAATGGGACAAGCGCTCGGACTACATCCCGAGCGTCGTCGAGGCGATGCGCGGCGAAGCCCGGCCAGCCGGTGCTCTACATGCCGATCGCCATCCTGCCCTACGTGCTCTACTACCGGGCCGACTGGTTCGACGAGGCGAAGCTGAAGCCGCCTTCGACCTACGAGGAGTTCATCGCCGCCGCGAAGGCCCTGGCGCGGCCGCCCGAGCGCTACGGCTACGCCCTGCGCGGCGTCGACTATTATTCCGTGCAGCCGATCGAGCCGATCTGGGCGAGCGCCGGCGTCAAGTTCATCGACGGCAAGGGCAAGGTCGATTTCGATTCGCCGGAGGCGATCGCCATCACCGAGCGCTGGGTCGGCATGTTCACGAAGGACAAGTCGGCGCAGCCGACGGCGGTCAGTGACCGCTATCCCGAGCTCTTCGCGCTCATGGAGCAGGGCAGGGGCGCGCAATGGATCTACGGTACGCATTCGAGCCCGCAGCTCAACGCGGCGCTCGGCGAGCGCATCCAGGCGGTGCCGACGCCGACGGTCGGCGCGAAAGCCTGCATGCTCGCGAACCCGGAGGGCAACTTCATCACCACCTCGTGCAAGGAGAAGGAGGCGGCCTGGGAGTTCCTGATGTTCCTGAGCGACGGCGACCCGGCGATCTCGCTCGGGCCGCAGCGCGGGCTGATGCCTGTGCGCATCTCGCTCAACCGAGCTCCCGGCCGTGCAGGACAACCGCTTCTTCAAGCTCGCGGCTCGCAATCCGCGAACTGGTGGCGCCCGCCCTACGAGAGCGAAACCTGGACGAACTACCAGGACAAGATCGCGCCCTTCTGGCAGCAGGCCCTGCGGCAGGAAATCTCGGTGAAGGATTTTCACGTGCAGGCGGCGAAATACATGCGCGGCGAGCCGTAGACTTACGCGTCGTGGAGTTGCGTTCCGGGCGAGACGAAAAGCTCCAATCGCCTCTCTCCGCTTGCGGGGAGAGGCGAATCCGCACCTTGCGACGGGATGGTCGCATGGGCTCGTTGGCCTTGCGGAGCAAGAATGGGAAAGCCATCGGTCGAGGATCGGCTCGCCATCGAGGATCTCTTCGTGCGCTACACGACGAGCCTCGACCGCGGCGACGTCGCGGCGATCGAGGGCTGCTTTACCGAGGATTGCGTCCTCGTCACGCCGAACCATGGCGAGTTTGTCGGCCGCGCCCTAATCCGCGAATGGATGCGGCCGAACCTGCGGGTCATGGCGCGCGGCGGCCGGTTCCGGCATGTGATCTCGAACTTCGTCATCGACGTCGACGGCGATCGCGCGACGGCGTCCTGCTATCTCCTCGACTACCTGATCCTCGACGGTCGCGCCGAACTCCTGTCGCCGGGACGCTACGAATGCGACCTTGAACGCAGCGTCGGCGAGTGGCTCTTTTCGCGCCGCACGGTGATCATGGACATGCCGTATTCGCTGCCGGGCGAGCCGCCCGCCTGAGGGCGCCGGTCAAGGCTCCTCGACGAGAAGCAATCCGTCGACGGCGATAACGCCATCGGCGCGCCATTTCACCGGGTTGATCTCAAGGGTGAATTGCCGCCACGGCGCAGCGTCGGCAATCTGCGAGACATGCGCCACGAAGCGCGCGAGGTCGTCGACCCGCACGCCGGGCTCGACGCTGTGCGCCGCCGGCACGATGCGCAGGCGCGCCAGCAGCGCGCACGCCGCGGCCTCGTCGAGCGGCGCGCGGGCGAGCGCGACGTCGTCGACGACCTCGGTGAGGTTGCCGCCGGCGCCGCAGGACATCATCACGCCGAAGACGGGATCGCGGAAGGCCGAGACGATGATCTCGACGCCGCCCGCGATCATCGCCTGCACGTAGACGCCGTCGAGGGTGACGCCGCGGTCCGCGGCGCGGCCGGCGATGAGCCGATAGGCGGCGGCAACCGCCTCGGGCGTCGCGAGGCCGAGGGCGAGAAGGCCCGCCGCGGCGCGGTGCGTCACGGCCGGCGAGATGCCCTTGAGCGCCACCGGCAGCCCGAGCCTTTCCGCCGCGGCGAGGGCCTCCGCTTCGCTCGCCGCGAGCACGCCGGCGGCGGTCGGCAGCCCGGCGCGCTTCAGGAGCGCGTGGCATTCATGTTCCGAGACGACGGTTCCGGCCGCGGGCGAGGGGAGGGCGGCGGTCCAGTCGAAATCGCTCGCCTCGGCGGGCGTTCCGCGCGGGCGCGGCGGCGGCGCGTCGCGCAGGGCCGCGAGCTTGCCGAGGACGGCGATGGCGCGCTCGTATTCGTGGAAGACGTAGACGCCCTCCCGGCGCAGGGCCTCGTCGACGCCGGGTGGCGCGAGCGGCCAGGCGAGGCAGAGCGTCTTGCGCGTCCGCGCGCGCATCGCGACGACTTCGCGCGCGGCTTCGAGGCCGCGGCGCGCCATCGGGCCGAACTGGCAGAAGAGGATGTCGACGTTCGGGTCCGCGGCGATTGCGTCGAGGGCCTTGTCGAAGGTCGCGAACCATTGCTCCTGGTTGAAGGCCTGCGGCGTCAGGTCGATCGGATTGGCGATCGAGGCGATCGGCGGCACGAGCGGCCGCAGCGCATCGAGGGTCTCGTCCGTCAGCGTCGCGATCGCAAGCCCGTGCACGGCGCATTGGTCGGCGGAGAGCACGCCGCTGCCGCCGCCGAAGGAGAGCGTCGCCACGCCGCGGCCTTTCGGCAGGGTGGCAAGGTCGAGGCTCGACAGAAACAGCGCGACGTCGATGAGCTCCTCGAGCGACTTCACCGTAATCAGCCCGCATTCGCGGGCGATCGCCGCAAAGACGCGTCCCTCGCCCGCGAAGGCGCCCGTATGCGCGGCGGCCGCGCGGGCGCTCGCCTGCGTGAGACCGCCCTTCAGCACGACGACCGGCTTGCCGGCCCGCCGCGCCGCTTCGACCGCGGCGAGGAAGCGGCGGCCGTCGCGCACGCCCTCGACATAGAGCGCGATCACCTTCGTGCCGGGATCCTGCGCCAGGGCGTGAACGTAGTCGGCGGCGGTGAGGTCGGCCTCGTTGCCGCTGCTGATCATGGAGCGGAAGCCGAAACCGGCGCGCTGCGCGAGCGCCTGGGCCATGGTCGCGATGCCGCCGCTCTGGCTCACCATCGCGATGTCGCCGGCAACGAGCGTGTCCGTCTCGATCAGGAACGAGGCGAAGGTCGCGGTCATCGGCACGGCCGTGTTGACGATGCCGATGCAGTTCGGGCCGGCGAGGGTGAAGCCGGTCTCGCGGCAGGAAGCGGCGAGCGCTGCCTGGATCGCCGCGCCGTCCCCGCCGTTCTCGGCGAAGCCGCCGGCCCAGACGATGCCGAAGCGCGTGCCCGCCGCCGCGGCCTCGCGGATGAGCCCCGGCGCGCTGGCGGCGCCCGTCGCGAGGATGGCGAGGTCCGCCGGCGCCGGCAACGCGGCGAGACTCTTGAAGCAGGGCCGCCCGCCGACCGTGTCGCGGCCGGGGTTGATCGGGAAGACGGCGCCCGGATAACCGAATTTCGAGAGCAGGCCGATGGCGATGCCGCCGAGGTTTCCGGGCTGGTCGGAGGCGCCGACGATCGCGATGGACCGCGGCGCGAGCAGCGGCGTCAGGTCGCGGAAGATCGGCTCGTCGATGGCGGCGTGCATGGCCCGTTCAGCGCCCGGCTGTCCGCGATCGGCGGCGGGCGGCCGCGAGGGGCGGCCCCCGCCGGAGCGAAGCGTTTCGACGATGGTCCGATCCCACGAGCGCCCCGACGCCCCCGGAGGCCGATCCGGCCTCACGAGATGTTGAATGGTTTCAACGTAAGCGCCCGCGGTCGCGATGGCAAGTCCCCGGTATGGGGCGCGGGTTTGCCTCTCCCGGCGAGGGGGGAAGAGGTCGTCGGGGCGACAATTTTGAAACTTTTCATTTGACGGCTCGCAGGCTCAGCCGTCAGATTGCGGCGAGGCGCCGGATCGAGGGCGGCGGCGCCGTGGGAAGGGGCGGAGAGACCCCGAAAGCTGGGAGGACGATCATGAAAATTGGGCTCGTGAAGCGCGCCGGACTGCGCGGCCTCGCGCTCGGCGCCGCGCTTGCCGCCGCGCTCGGCGCCTCGGCCGCCGCGGCGCAGGAATTCCGCATCCGCCTCGGCCATCCGCTGACGACGGCGGACAAGGCCCACACGGCGATGGTCTCGCTCGCGGAAAACATCGGCAAGCGCACGAACGGCCGCGTCGCCGTCACGGTGTTTCCGGCCGACCAGCTCGGCAAGCAGAAGGACCTCGGCGAGATGGCGCGCCAGGGCGCCAACGTCATTCAGCTTACCGACGCGCTCTTCCTCGGCGAGTGGGAGCCGGACGCGGCGATCCTGCAGGCTCCCTACCTGATGGACAAGCCCGAGGACTTTCGCGAAGATTCTCGGCAGCGACTGGCTGAAGGACCTCGACAGGAGGCTGCAGGCGAAGGGCATCCGCGTGATCTCGTGGAATTCCTATTTCGGCACGCGCCAGATTCTCGCCAACCGCCCGATCCGCAAGCCCGCCGACCTTGCCGGCCTCAACTTCCGCGCCGCGGCGGCGCCGATGTATGTCGAGATGGTGAAATCCCTCGGCGCGCGGCCGATCACCACCGGCTTCGCCGAGGTCTATACGGGCCTCGCGCAGAAGGCCGTCGACGGCCTCGAGGCGCCGCTGCCGACCATGTATGCCTCGAAGTTCTACGAGCAGGCGAAGTTCGTGACGCTCACCGGCCACATGATCGGCTGGGACCCGGTGATCATGAGCGAGACCTACTTCAAGTCGCTCCCGGCCGACATCCAGACGATCATCCTCGAAGAGGCGAGCAAGGCGGCGGACCTGATGACGAAGCTGAAGTCCGACGAAGAGCAGGAGATGATCAAGCTCTACGAGGCGCAAGGCGTTACCGTGATCAAGGACGTCGACAGGGACGCCTTCAAGAAGGCGACGCAGGTCGTCTACGACATCTATCCGGGCTGGACCCCGGGCCTTCGCGACAAGGTCCGCGCGCTCCTCGATCGCTGACCGGCCGCCGCGGCGACGATGGCGAACGAAGTTCCGACGCTGCTGCCGCCGGACGCCTCCGGCGGCGGCGGCTCCCGGCCGCCGAGCACGCGCATCGAGACGCCGGAGCATTTCATCATGATCGTCGCCCTCGTCGCGCTGACGGCGGCGATCTGCTGGGGCGTGCTGTCGCGCTACGTCGTCAGCACGCCGGCGGCCTGGGCGGAGGAGGTCTCGAGCACCGCCTTCGCCTGGCTCATCTTCGTCGGCGCCGCCGAGGTGCACCGGCGCCGGCAGAACATCTGCGTCGACATTGTCACGACGCTGCTGCCGCCCTGGATGCAGCGCCTCATCGCGGTCGCGATGGAACTCGTCCTCATCGCCTTCTGCCTCTACGCCGCCTGGCTCGGCGCCCTCCAGGCGTTGGCGAGCCGCGGCTCGTTCACGAGCATCCTGCGCCTGCCGCTCTGGATCAACACCCTCGCGCTCAGCGTCGGCTTCGCGTTGATGGCCTTCCGCAGCGCGCAATATCTTTGGCGCGAGGCCCGCGGATCGAGGACGCGCTGAGATGGACCTCGTACCCCTCTGCGTCTTCCTCGTCCTGATGCTGCTCAGCATGCCGGTGGCGATCGCCATCGCCATCGGCGCCCTCGTCTTCTTCCTCGATCAGACCGGCCTGCCGCTCTCGATCTTCGCGCAGAGGATGCTGACCTCGTCGGATTCGTTCCCCCTCGTCGCGATCCCGATGTTCGCGCTCGCCGGCGTGATCATGAATCATTCGGGCATCACGGCGCGGCTCCTCAATCTCGCCGAATGCCTCGTCGGGCATCTGCCCGGAGCGCTGGCGCAGACGAATGTCGTGCTCGCGACCCTGATGGGTTTCGAATCCGGATCGGGCAACGCCGACGCCGCGATGCAGGCGAAGCTGCTCGGCACCAACATGGTCAAGCGCGGCTACGATCCCCCCTTCGCCGCGGCGATCGTCGCCGCCTCGGCGGTGATCACGCCGGTGATTCCGCCGGGCCTCGGCTTCGTCATCTACGGCTACCTCGCCGACGTCTCCGTCGGCCGGCTGTTCATCGCCGGCGTCGTGCCTGGCTTCATGATCGCGGTCAGCCTGATGCTCGTGACGCAGGCGATCGCCAAGCGCCGCGGCTATCTGCCGACCCGCAGCGCCGCCGCGCGCCCGACGGAAATCCTGGCGGCTGTCGCCGACGCCGCGTGGGCGCTGACGGTGCCGATCTTCATCGTCGTCGGCCTGCGCTACGGCCTCTTCACGCCGACCGAAGCCGGCGCGGTGATCGTCGTCTACGCGACCCTCGTCGGCGCCTTCGTCTATCGCGGGCTGAAGCTCTCCTCGGCGGTCGAGATCCTGACCGAGGCGGCGCTCGCGACCGCCGCGGTGATGATCATCATCAGCGCCGCCGCCGCCCTCGGCTACTACATGACCCTCGAACAGGTGCCGACCCACGCGGCCGAGTTCCTGACCTCGCTGACCAAAAACCCGCTTTTGATGCTCGTCATCATCAACGTGTTCCTGCTCATCCTCGGCATGTTTCTCGAAAGCCTCGCGGCCCTGATCCTCGTCACGCCGGTGCTGGCCCCGGTCGGCCTCGCGCTCGGCATCGATCCGGTCCATCTCGGGCTTCTGATCGTGCTCAACCTCACCATCGGCGCGATCACGCCGCCGGTCGGGACCTTGATGTTCATCGCCTGCGGCGTCCTCAACGTGAAGATCACCGACTACACGCGCAGCGTCATGCCGCTCCTCGGCGCGCAGGTGCTCGTGCTCCTGCTCCTGATCCTGTTTCCCGTTCTCGCGATCGGCCTGCCGAACTTCTTGATGGGACCGGCGCGGTAGAGCTGGATCCGTCCAGGTCGACCCATCACCGCCCGGTCATCCCGGGGCCGCGAAGCGGAGCCCGGGATCCATCATCGCCGACGACGCAGAAGGATGCGCGACCGTGCGGCGCTCGTCCTGGGAGCTGGGTTCCGGGCTCCGTTTCGCGGCCCCGGAATGACACCGTCATGTCTGATTCAAGAGGAACGGATACTGCTCTAGAATGGCGCGGAGAGGGCCGCCGGACCGCGGGTGTTGCCGAGGTCCCGCCTGTTTGCGCAAGCGGGGAACACCCGGCTTGCGAGGGCGGCAAGCCTGCGAAGCACGTGAGGGTGAGGGGGCAACCGCGGCCGCCTCACAATCGCCCGCCGCCCTTGACACGCCGCGCCGATCATCTCTATTGAAACGATACAAGCAGCGAGGGTGGAAAGGAGAGGATATGCTCGGCGGATATATCAGCGACCTCGAGGCCGGCGACGAGTTCAAGCCGGTGACCTACGTCCTCACCCCCTTCATGGCCAGCGAATACGCGCACGGCGTCGAGGAGACCTGGGAGTGGTATCACTCGCCGGCCTCGCCCGAGGGCCGGCAGATGCGGCCGCCGACCATGATCCACGTCGACAAGATGCGCATCCTCGAGGCGAACTGCCTCAAGGAGCGGCGCGTCTCCGGCGAGAAAGGCCCGGACGCGCGCGTGCACTACGAATATCACGCCCGCCAGCACAGCCCGGCCTTCGTCGGCGAGACGCTGACCGTCAGCGGCAAGATCACCGACAAGTACGTCAAGCGCGGGCGCACCTACATCGACTACTCTCTCGAGGTGAAGACGTCCGATGGCCGGCTCGTCACCACCTACACCGACAAGACGCTGCTGAGATACAAGAAGGACGGGGAGTGAGCGCCATGAATGCGGTGAGCGACATCAAGGCCTCCTTCAAGGTCGGCGCGGAGCTCAGGGGTCCCGCCCGCGTCGTGACGGCGGAGCGGATCGAGTGGTACGACAGCGCCATGCTCTCGGCCGCCTCGGGGGAGCTGGCGCAGGTCGGCGCCAACATCCACACGGACGACGACTATGCCCGCACCCAGGGCCTGACCGCGGTCATCGCCGACGGCATGATCATGACCAACTGGTGCTCCGAGATGATGGTGCGCCATTTCGGCATGGACTATCTCAGCCGCGGCGAATTGCGCACGAAGTTCATCAAGCCCGTCTACCTCGCCCAGACCGTGCACGTGCGCGGCAAGGTGCTCTCCGCCGAGCCGGGCGCGAACGGCGGCACCGTCTACACCCTCGACGTCTGGTGCGAGGACGAGAACGGCATCAAGGTCACCGACGGCGGCGCCAAGGTCGAGGTCGGCGGCCGCTGACGCCATGGGCTCCTCGATGCGGCCGTATCAGCTCGCGGCGAGCGTCCTCTTCGCGGCCGTCGGCGTCGCACTCGCGGCCGCGGGCGTGACGCTGCGCCTGCAAGGCGATTTCGGGCCGGGTCCGGGCTTCATGGCCTTCGTCGTCGGCTCTCTCCTCGCCGCCGTCAGCGCGCTCTACGGCGCCCGCGTCGCGCTCACCGCGCAGCGGCCCTTCGCCGAGGACGCGCTGCCCGATCGCGCCGGGCTCGCGAAGGTGCTGGCGATCGTCGCCGCGCTCGTCGTCTTCGCCGCGACGTTCACGCTCGTCGGCTTCAAGTTGTCGATGTTCGGCTTCTTGTTGGCCGCCTTCTTCCTGTTCGGACGCGACCACAAGCTCGTCAAGCTGCTGGTCGCGCTCGTGTGCAGCTTCGGCCTCCACTTCCTGTTCGAGCGCGTCCTGCGCGTGCCGCTGCCGCCGCCCTCGATCGAGGTGCTCGCTTCCCTCGGCTTCTAAGAGAGATCTGGCACCGTGACCGCTCCCGGACCGCGCCTCCCCGACGTTGCCGGCATGCTCTCGCCGCAATCGGTCGCAGTGATCGGCGCCTCCGACAAGCCGGGCAATCTCGGCGCCGACACCGTGCGGCGCCTGCAGCGCTTCCGCTTTCCCGGCCCGATCTTTCCGGTCAACCGCTCCCGCGAGCCGGTTGCCGGGCTCGAGGCCTATGCCTCCGTGCGCGACCTGCCCGAGGTGCCCGATCTCGTCGTCCTCGCGATTCCCGCGGAGGGCCTCGCCGAGGCGATCCGCGATTGCGCCGCGGCGGGCGTGCGCCACGGCGTCGCCTATGCCGGCGGCCTTGCCGAATCCGGGCGCCCGGAGGGCATCGCGCTCCAGCGCGAAATCGTCGCGCTCTGCCGCGCGGTCGGCTTCACCCTGTGCGGACCGAACTGCGTCGGCTTCATCAACACCGCCGTGCCCGTCACCGCGACCTTCGCCACGGCGCTGCACGAGGTCGAGGAGCTTCCGCCCGGCTCGATCGCGCTCATCAGCCAGTCCGGCGGCATCGCGACGACGGCGATGTCGATCATCCTTCAGGCGGGCTTCGGCATCCGCGCCCTGATCAGCAGCGGCAACGAGGCGATCGTCTCCTTCGCCGACTACATCCGCGCGCTGGCGCAGGACGAGGGCACGCGGGTGATCGGCGCCTATCTCGAAGGCGTGCCGGACGGCGCCGCCTTCGCCGACGCCCTCGCGGAGGCGCGGCGGCACGGCAAGCCGGTCGTGATGATCAAGTCCGGCGCGACCCAGGCGAGCGCGAAAGCGGCGCTCGCCCATACCGGCGCCCTCGTCGGCGAGGACCGCGTCTTCGACGCGGTGCTGGCGGAGGCGGGCGTCATCCGCGTGCAATCGGTCGAGGAGCTCGTCGACGTCTGCATCCTGCTGGCCGGCCTGCCGGCGGAGCGGATGCCGCAGGGCCCGGGCGTCGGCATCGTCACCTTCGGCGGCGGCAACGGCGTGCTCGCCGCGGACCAGGCCGCGCAGCACGGCCTTTCCGCGCCGACGCTCGCGGCCGCCTCCGTCGAGCGCTTGCGTCCGCTTCTCGTCTCCGTGGCGAGCGCCGCGAACCCGGTCGACCTGACGCCGACCACGGCCTTCCGGCCGGAGGCGCTGGCACGCCTTCCCGCCGCCCTCGACGTCATCGCCGAGGACCCCGCGATCGATTCCGTGATGTTCATCGTCGCCTCCCTCGGCTCGAAGGCGCAGGAGATCGGCGACATCATTGTCGACCTGCATCGCCGCTCGCAAAAGCCGGTCTGCGCCTGCTGGGCCTCGCCGCCGACAGGCGCCGTCGAGCGCCTCGCCGCGCACGGCATCGCCACCTTCGTCGAGCCGGAGCGCGGCATGCGCGCCCTCGGCCGGCTCGTGAAGCGCCACGCCGCCCTGTCGCGCCCGCCGCGGCCGGCGGCGGCGCCCATCGCGGTCGATTGGGCGCGCCTCGTGCCCGAGACGGAAGGCGTCGTGACGGAGGATCGCTGCCATGCGCTCCTGCGCGAAGCCGGCCTCGATGTCGCGCCGGGCGCCCTCGCGACGAGCGCGGACGAGGCCGTGCGCATTGCGCAAGAGATCGGCCTGCCGGCGGTGCTCAAGGGCATCGGCCCGGCGGTGACGCACCGCGCCGCGGCGGGGCTTCTGGCCGTCGACCTGCGCACGCAGGCGGAGGTCGCCGCCGCCTATCGCAGCCTCGACGCGCGCGCCCGCGCCCTCGGCGCCGTCATGAGCGGCTTCTACGTGCAGAAGATGGCGAAGGGCGGCGCGGAGCTCCTCGTCGCCGCCTTCCGCGATCCGCTCTTCGGGCCGATGATTTCGGTCGGCGTCGGTGGCGGCCTGACGGAGCTCGTCGACGATGTCGTCACGCAGCCCGCCCCCGTCGACGAGGCCGGCGCGGCCGCCATGATCCTTCGCCTGCGCACGGCACAGAGCCTGCGTCCGAAGGGCGGCGAGGCCGGAAAGAATCACGCCGCGGCGTTCGTCGCGCGGCTCTCCCAGCTCGCCGCCGGCGCGCCGTGGCGGCGCTTCACCCTCGAGGTCAATCCGATCAAGTGGAGCGACGAGCGCGCGATCGCCGTCGACGGGCTGCTGATCATCGAGGCGGATTGAGCGGCGCTTCGCCGACCTCCGGCGCGCTTCGGCGCAACCGCTTGAGCAGCGGCGCGAGGAGCGCGAGCGCGCAGAGCGCAAGGAGGCCCGTCGAGATCGGCCCGCGCGCCAGGATCGCCATTTCGCCGCCGGACATCGAGAGGGCCTGCCGCAGGGCGTTCTCGGTCAAAGGGCCGAGGATGAGGGTGAACGCCATCGGCGCCACCGGAAAGTCGATCTTGCGGCAAAGATAGCCGACGATTCCGAAGCCGATCACGAGCCAGACGTCGAGCATGCTGCTGCGCGTCACGTAGGCGCCGACGACGGTCAGCGCGAGGACGGCCGGGAACAGGATCGAATAGGGGATCTTCAGCAGGAGCACCCAGACGCGCACGAGGGGCAGGTTGAGGATCAAGAGAATCAGGTTGCCGACATAGAGGCTCGCAATCACCGCCCAGACGAAATCCGGCTTGTCGCGGAACAGGAACGGCCCCGGCGTCAGGCCGTTCATCATGAAGGCGCCGAGGAGCACCGCAATCGTCGGCGAGGCGGGAATGCCCAGCGTGAAGAGCGGGATCAGCGCGCCGTTGGCATAGGCGTTGTTCGTCGTTTCCGGGCCGGCGACGCCCTCGATCGCGCCCTTGCCGAAGCGCTCGGGATGGCGCGAGACGCGCTTCTCGAGGGCATAGGAGGCGATGGTGGGCAGGATCGTGCCGATGCCGGGGATGAGGCCGAAGAAGATGCCGAGCGCGGTGCCGCGGGCGATCGGCATCGCCGAGGCCTTTACATCCTCCCGCGTCAGGGTGGCGCGGCCGATCGCCGTCGTCTCGACGGCGCCGTGCGGCCGGTCGAGGCTCGTCAGGATCTCGGCGACGCCGTAGAGCCCCATGATGACCGGCACGAAGCTGATCCCGTCGAGGAGGTCGAGGCTGCCGAACGTCAGCCGCGCCGTGCCCTCGACGATGTCGGAGCCCGGGATCGAGAGCGCGAGTCCGAGGAGCGCGCTGATGAAGCCCGGCAGGAGGGCGTCGCTCGAAAAGCTGACGAGCAGGATGAGCCCGAACAGCATCAGCGCGAAGAATTCGGGCGGCCCGAATTCGAGGGCGACCGAGGCGAGCGCCGGCGCCGCGACGACGAGCACGATGGTCGCCACCGTGCCGCCGATGAAGGAGCCGATCGCGGCGATGGCGAGGGCCGCGCCGCCGCGCCCGTTCTTCGCCATCCGGTAGCCGTCGATGGCGGTCACCGCGGAGGCGCCTTCGCCGGGCACGTTCATCAGGACGCTGGTGATGGTGCCGCCGTACATGGCGCCGTAGTAGATCGCCGACAGCATGATGATGGCGCCGGTCGGATCGAGCTTGAAGGTCAGCGGCAAAAGGATCGCGATGCCGGCGATCGGCCCGATGCCCGGCAGCACGCCGACCGCGGTGCCGATCACCGAGCCGATCAGGGCGAACAGCAGGTTCGCCGGCTGCAGCGCGATCGCGAAGCCGCCGAGGAGGCTCGTCAGCGTGCCGAGCAACGATCCTACTTCTTCGCGAGCTTGCCGAGCTGCTCGCCGACGACGCGCTGCTGCGCCTGCACCTCGGCGGCGTCCTTCAGCGCCTCGGCGCCGGTGCGGAAGCGGATGTCCTCGCCGACGCCATCCTTGAGACGCTGCATCACGGCGGGATCGTCCATCGCCTTCTTCAGCGCCTCCTCGAGCTTGGCGCGGATCGCCTCCGGCAGGCCGGGCGGGCCGGCGACGACGGAAAGGTTGCGCACGCTGAAGCCGTATTTCCCGCTCGCCAGCGGCACGCCCTTCTCCTCGAGCTCCGGCCAGCGCGGGCTGACGACGAGGAGCGCGCGCAAGGCGCCGGTGCGGAAATGCGGCGCCGTCGGCGCCATCGAATTGAGCTCGCTCTGAACGTCGCCGGAAAGCAGCTTCAGCACCTGCTCGGCGCCGCCGGTCGTCGGCACCGTCCGGTACTGCATGCCGCCGACGGCGTTCGCGAGCTGCGCCATGCCGATGTCCGGCAGGCCAAAGCCGCCGGAATTCGCCGTCACCACCTTGTTCGGGTTGGCCTTCGCGTAGGCGACGTAGTCGTCGATCGTCTTCCAGGGCGCATCGGCACGCACGAAGAGCGCGTAGAGCGATTCGTGGGTCGAGCCGATCATGCTGAGCTTCAGGGGATCGAAGGGCAGCTCCATGTTCCACGGCATCACCGTGAGAACCGAGCCGGAGGTCATGGTGATCGTGTAGCCGTCGGGCTTGGCGTTATAGGTCGCGTTCGTCGCGACGAGGCCGTTGCCGCCGGTGCGGTTGTCGATCGTGATCGGCTGGCCGAGGGTCTTTTCCATGTGCTGGGCGACGATCCGCGCGGCGAGATCCGTCGAGCCGCCGGCGCCGTAGCCGACAAGCATGGTGATCGGCCGGTTCGGGTAGTCCTGCGCCAGCGCCCCGGAGGAAAGAAGCGCGAGCCCGGCCGCGATGCAAAGGCCGCGCAGGCGGCGCCTGACGAATGCCGACATGATCTCCTCCCGACGCCGCCGTCAGCGCGGCGGCTTGCCTGTGGACGGACGCGCGGCGTTGGGCCACGATCCCGCCATTGCTCCCGCCGGGAGTATGCCCTAGCCTCTTGATACGTTTCAAGAGGCGCCCGGCGGCGATCCGCCGGCTTCGTGCGGACGGGAGTGGTCGAGGGTGGCCGAAGCGTTCATCTGCGATTTCACCCGCACGCCGATCGGCCGTTACGGCGGCGCGCTGTCCTCGATGCGCGCCGACGACCTCGCCGCCCATCCAATCCGCGCCCTGACGGCGCGCCACCCGGATCTTGACCTTGAGGCGGTGGACGAGGTCGTGCTCGGCTGCGCCAACCAGGCCGGCGAGGACAACCGAAACGTCGCGCGGATGGCGGCGCTCCTCGCCGGACTGCCGACGAGCGTGCCGGGCACGACCATCAACCGCCTGTGCGGCTCGGGCCTCGACGCGGTCGGCTACGCCGCGCGGGCGATCCGCACCGGGGAGGCCGACCTGTGCCTCGCCGGCGGCGTCGAGAGCATGTCGCGGGCGCCCTTCGTCATGGGCAAGGCGACCGAGGCGTTCCAGCGCAGCGCGGAGACCTACGACACGACCCTTGGCTGGCGCTTCGTCAATCCGGCGATGAAGGCGGCCTACGGCACCGATTCGATGCCGGAGACCGGCGAGAACGTCGCCGAGGAGCACCAGATTTCCCGCGCCGACCAGGACGCCTTCGCCCTGCGCTCGCAGCGGCGGGCGGCGCAGGCGGCGGCGGACGGCTTCTTCGCCGCCGAGATCGCGCCCGTGACCTTGAAGGGGCGCAAGGGCGAGACGGTCGTCGCGCGCGACGAGCATCCGCGCCCGGACACGACGATCGAAATGCTCGCGGCCCTGAAGACGCCGTTCCGCAATCCGGGCAGCGTGACGGCCGGCAACGCCTCCGGCGTCAACGACGGCGCCGCGGCCCTGATCCTCGCCTCGGAGGCGGCGGCGACGAAGCACGGCCTGACGCCGCGGGCGCGGGTGGTGGCAATGGCGACGGCGGGCGTTCCGCCGCGGGTCATGGGCATCGGCCCGGTGCCCGCGGTCGAGCGGCTTTTGGCCCGTGCGAAAGGCCGCCTCGCCGAGATCGACGTGATCGAGCTCAACGAGGCCTTCGCCGCCCAGGCCCTTGCCGTGCTCCGCGGGCTCGGTCTTGCGGACGATGCCGACCACGTCAACCCGCACGGCGGCGCCATCGCCCTCGGCCACCCCCTCGGCATGTCCGGCGCGAGGCTCGCGCTCACCGCCGTCCACGCCCTCGAAACCCGCGGCGGCCGCCGCGCCGTCGCGACGATGTGCGTCGGCGTCGGCCAGGGCATCGCGATGCTGGTGGAGCGGGTCTGAGGCATCGCGGCGAGGGCGGGTGGCGTCGCGCTCCACTCGCCATTCGCGTCCGCACAGCGAACGCCGCGAAGCGCTACCCCTCGCCGAGGTGCCGGACCGAGCCGCGGAAGATGACCTGCGCTTCGAGCTGGATCTGCTGCACGTGCTCGGCTTCGTTGCGCATCCGCTGCATCAGGAAAGTCCAGGCCATGCGCGCGATCTCCTGAGTCGGCTGGCGCACAACGGAGAGGGCCGGGGTCACGAGGTCGGCCCAGTCGGGCTGGTCGAAGGCGAGGAGGGAGATGTCCTGCGGGCAGTCGAGGCGCAGCATGCGGAAGGCGCGCAAGGCCCAGGCGGCGAGGATGCTGTTTGAGACGATGATCGCGGTCGGCCGCTTCTGGCGCTGCAGCTCGCCGGCGAGAAGGGCCGCGAGGGAACCCTGGTCCTGGCCGCATTCGACGACCTTCGTCACGACCGGCTCGGAAAAGCTCTCCGCCGCCGCCCTGAGGCCCTCGACCCGCTGCTGCGTCACGATCAGCTTCTTCTGCTGCACGATGAACAGGATGTTGCGGTGGCCGCGCTCGATCAGCCCCCGCGTCGCCTGCCGCATGGCGCCGCGATTGTCGAAGGTGACCTGATCGAACGGAAAATTCTCGAGCGGCGCCCGGTCGACGACGACGACGGGCACGCCGGAGGCGGCGACGATTTCGTAGGTCGCCTCCGGGTCGATCGTCGGCACCAGCAGGAGCCCACCGACGTGGTAGCGCAGCAGCGACTGGACGCGCTGGTATTCCTTCTGGCTGTCGCCGCGGCTCAACACCTGCATGATCTCGACGCCGGCGGTGGACGCGACCTCCTCGAAGGCCTCCATCAGCGCCGAGAAATAGGCGATCGAGGTGTGCGGCACGCAGACACCGACGATCGGCGACCGCTTCTTGCGCAGGCCCTGCGCCAGCACGTTCTGCGAGTAGCCGAGCTCCTGGATGACCTGCATCACCCGCTCGCGGCGGCTCTCGCTCACCGGGATCGTGCCGTTGAGGACGTTCGACACGGTGCCGACCGAGACGCCGGCGAGGGCGGCCACGTCCGTGATCGTCGGTCGTTTCTGCGTCACCGCCATCGGCCCCGGGAACCCGTCTGATGAGATGGAGGCAAATCGGCCAGGTTGCAACAACTTCGTTACGCGCGCGACAGGGGAGAGGGCGCCCGGGCGATTGCGGTCCCGGCGCCGTTCGCCTAACATTGAATGCTTTCATAGTAGCGCGCCCGAGCCGCGCCGCCAATCCGGCCGTGAAGCCGGGCCGACCGGGGGAGGAGAGAGGATCATGGCAGCACGCACGACCCGCAGGGGTTCGCTCAAGGTTCTCGCGGCCCTCGCCGCGGCGGCCCTCGCCGGGCCGGCTTTCGGCGCCGACTTCCCGATCGAGGGCAAGCCGATCTCCATCATCGTGCCCTACGGCGCCGGCGGCGTTACCGACACCGCGGCGCGCATGATGGCCTCGGCCCTCGAGAAGGAGCTGAAGACGCCGGTGCAGGTCGTCAACAAGGTCGGCGCCGCCTCGCAGGTTGGCCTCACCGAACTCGTGCGCGCGGCCCCGGACGGCTACACGCTGTCCTACGCGGTGCTGCCGACCGTCGTCACGCACTATCTCGACCAAAGCCGCGGCGCCGTCTACACGCGCAAGGACTTCCAGCCGATCGCGATGCACCACTACACGCCGATGACCCTGTCGGTCCGCTCCGACAGCCCGTGGAAATCCCTGAAGGACCTCGTCGAGGCGGCGAAGGCGAAACCGGGCACCATCCGCGTCAGCGACAGCGGCCTGCTCGCGAACCCGCATTCCTCCGTGCTCATGCTCGAACATGTCAGCGGGGCCAAGTTCGCCTCGGTGCATTTCAACGGCGGCGCGCCGTCGGTGACGGCGCTGCTCGGCGGCCATGTCGAAGCGATGGCCGGCGGCGTCGCCGACGCGCTCCAGCACAAGCAGAGCGGCACCTTCCGCACGCTCGGCGTCGCCTCCGACAAGCCGGACCCGTCGATGCCGGACGTGCCGACCATGCAGTCGCAGGGCTACGACGTTCTCGTCGCCTCGGCGACCGGCGTCCTGGCCCCGGCGAAGACGCCGCCGGAAGTCGTCGCCAAGCTGACGGCCGCGATGAAGAAGGTGATCGAATTGCCCGAGCACCAAAAGCAGCTCTCCGATTTCGGCGTGCTGCCCTATTACATGGAGCCGAAGGCCTACGACGCCTTCTGGGCCGACACCGAAGTGCGCATGAAGCCGGTGATGGAGGCGATCCGGCCGAACTGAAGGCGACGCGGATGCGTCTCGCTCACCGGATCGCGGGCGCGGTTCTCCTCGCGCTCGCCTTGTTTCTCGGCGCGGTCGCGTTCCGGCTCTCCTATTATTCCTCGCTTGGGCCGGGACCTGGCTTCTTCCCGCTCTGGCTCTGCGGGCTCTTGGCCATCCTCGCGCTTGCCATGATCGCACAGGCGACGCTCGGCGGCGACGGGCCCCTGCCGGTGGATTTCTTCCCGGACCGCACGGGCGCGCTGCGCATCGCCGTCGCGATCCTCGCCCTCTTCGCGACGGCGGCGACGATGAGCCTCGTCGGATTCCGCATCGGCGCTTTCGTTTTCTACGTTGTGCTGCTCGTCGCCTTCGGCCGCCGCAATCCCCTCGAGATCCTCGCGCTGGCGGCGATCGGCAGCTTCGGCGTGTATGCGCTCTTCTCGCGCGTGCTCAGCCAGCCGCTGCCCACCGGCCTGTTCGACTGGTGAGCGCGCGGTGACGAGCCTCGACCTCCTCATGGCCGGCTTTGCGACGGCCCTGCAGCCGACGAATCTCGCTTTCGCGCTGATCGGCTGCGTCCTCGGCATGCTTGTCGGCGTGCTGCCCGGCATCGGGCCGGTCGCGGGCGCGGCGATCCTCCTGCCGGTCACCTTCACCATCGGCCCGACCGCCGCCATCATCATGCTCTCGGCGATCTATTACGGCGCCATGTACGGCGGCACCATCACCTCCGTGCTCGTCAACGTGCCGGGGGAGGGCGCCTCGGCCATCACCTGCCTCGACGGCTACGCCATGGCGAAGCAGGGCCGCGCCGGACAGGCCCTTGCCGTCGCCGCGATCGGCTCGTTCTTCGGCGGCATCGCCGCGACCGCGGGCCTCGTCGTCCTCGCGACGCCGCTGACTTCGCTCGCGCTGAAGTTCGGGCCGCCTGAATTCTTTGCGCTCATGCTCGTCGGGCTCTCCCTCGTCACGGGGCTCGCCGGCAACTCGATCGTGCGCGCGCTGATCTCGGCGGTCGTGGGCCTTCTCGTCGCCATGGTCGGCATCGATCCGGTCATGGGCGCGCCGCGGCTCACCTTCGGCAACCTCAATCTGCTCAACGGCATCGACGTCGTCGTCGTCGCCATGGGCCTGTTCGGCGTCGGCGAAATCCTCCTCGCCCTCGAGCGCTCCGACGGCGACGCGGCGCGGCCGCTGAAATCCTCCTCGCTCCGCCTGTCGCGGGAGGACGTGCGCCGCTCGGTCCTTCCGGTCCTGCGCGGCACCGGCATCGGCTTCTTCCTCGGTCTCATCCCCGGCGTCGGCGCCATCATCCCGACGGTGATGTCCTACGTCGCCGAGCGCAGGCTCTCGAAGACGCCGGAAAAATTCGGCACCGGCATGATCGAAGGCGTCGCCGGCCCGGAGACCGCGAACAACGCCTATTCGAACGCCGCCCTGATCCCGCTCTTCACCCTCGGCATTCCGGGCTCGCCGACGGTGGCGATCATCATGGGCGCCTTCATGATGAACGGCATCGTGCCCGGGCCGTTCCTGTTCCGCGACCATGCCGAGCTCGTCTGGGGCGTCATCGCGAGCTTCTGCATCGGCAACGCGATCCTGCTCGTGCTCAGCCTGCCGCTGATCGCGCTCTGGGTGAAGATCATCGAGATCCCGCGCGGGATCCTCTTCACCTTCGTCCTCGGCTTTTGCGTCCTCGGCGCCCTGAGCGTCAACGGCCAGGCGTTCGACATCGGCATGATGACGGCCTTCGGCATCGTCGGCTATCTCTTCAAGAAGCTCGACATTCCGCTCGCGCCGATGATCCTGACGCTTATACTCGGACCCTTGATGGAGCAGTCGCTCCGGCAATCCCTCGAAATCTCCCGCGGCAGCTTTGCGATCTTTTTCACGCAGCCGATCGCGCTCTTCCTCATCCTCGTCGCGCTCGCCTTCGCGGTGCTCGCGACGCGCAGCGCCCTCGTCGCCGTCCGCGGCGCCGATTCCGAAGTCTGACCGCCGCAGCGAAAGGAAACCCGTGCGCAAGCGCTTGACGAGTCTTCAGGAAGCGGTGGCGCTTCACATCCGCGACGGCGACACGGTGTTCGTCGGCGGCTTCGGCCAGTGCATTCCTTTCGCGACGGCGCACGAGATCGTGCGGCAGGGCCGCAAGGATCTCACCCTTTGCCGCTCCGGCGCCGATATCCTGTTCGACCTTCTCATCGCCGCCGGCTGCGTCGGGAAGGCCGTCTTCGGCTATGTCGGCAACCCGGGGATCGGCCTCGGCCACGCCTTCCGCCGCGCCGTCGAATCGGGCGCGGTCGAGGCCGAGGACTGGACGAATTTCGCCATGGTCCTGCGTCTCCACGCGGGCGCGCTCGGCGTGCCGTTCCTGCCGACCGCGACGCTGATCGGCGGCGATCTTCCCACCGCAATCGAGGTGCGCCCGGTCGCCTGCCCCTATACCGGCGAGGTCTTGCGCGCCGTGCCGGCGCTGAATCCGGACGTCGCCATCGTGCACGCGCAATACGCCGACGAGGAAGGCAACGTGCAGCTCTTCGGGCTCTCGGGCGACACGATCGACGGCGCACTCGCGAGCCGGCGTATCGTCGCGAGCGTCGAGGAGATCGTGCCCGCTTCGGCGATTCGCGCGCGGCCGGATCGCACCATCCTGCCGGGCTTCCGCGTCGCCGCGGTGTGCGAGGTCCCGTTCGGCGCCCATCCGGCCTATGTCGAGGGTTTTTATGGCCGCGACGATGCGGCCTATGTCGAGTGGGACAGGCTCGCGCGCTCGCCCGAGCGCCTCTCGGCCTGGCTCGACGCCGAGATCCGCGGCGTTTCGACCTTCGCCGAATACGTCGCCCGGCTCGAGCCCGCCCGCGTCGCGGCCTTGAAGGCGGCGCGCGGCCGAAATCTCGCGAGCGCCGCATGAGCGGGCTTTCCGACGCGGCGCGATTCGTCGCCCTCGCCGCCCGCGAGATCGCGGATGGCGACATCCTCTTCGTCGGCATCGGCGTGCCGTCGCTCGCGGCGATCACGGCGAAGCGCCTGCACGCGCCGGATTGCGTCATCGTCTACGAGTCCGGCGCGATCGATTCCCGGCCGCCGGTGCCGCCGCTCTCGACGGGCAGCCCCTCCGTCGTCGCCGACGCGGCGATGGCGACCTCCTGCCTCGGCGTCTTCGCGATGCTGCAGCAGGGTGTTTTCGATCTCGGCCTGCTCTCGGCGGCGCAGGTCGACCGCTTCGGTAACCTCAACAGCACGGTGCTCGGCGCTGCCGGCAAGCGCGTGCGGCTCGTCGGCTCCGGCGGCGCACACGACATCGCGGTGCTGGCGCGCGAGACCATCGTGATGATGCCGCACGATCCGCGCCGCTTCGTCGCGCGCGTCGACTTCGTCACCAGTCCCGGCCTGCGCAGCGCCGCGAACGGCATGGCCGGGATCGCCACCCGCGGCGGCGGCCCGCGCTGCCTCGTGACGCCGCGCGCCCGCTTCAGCTTCGAAGCCGGGGAACTCACCCTCGACGCCGTCGCCGACGGACTCGACGAGGCGGCGGCGCTCGAGGGCATCCCCTGGAGCGTCCCGCGCGCCAAAACCGTGCGCCGCCTGCCGCCGGTCGATGCGGCCCTCGCCGCGACCGCCGAGGCGGTGCTCGCGAGCTGGGGCCGCGGTGCCGATTGAACCTTCTGAGGATGTGCACCATGCCCGCCGTCGACAGCCACGCCCACGTCTTCGGCGCGGATTATCCCTACGATCCCGACCGGCTCTACGAGCCGCACCCGACGCAGGCCGGCACCGCGGCGCAGTTTGCCGCCGTGCTCGACGCGCACGGCTTCAGCCACGGCCTTTTGGTGCAGGCGCAGCCCTACGGCCGCGACAATTCCTGCATGCTCGACGCGATGAAGGCCGGCGGCGGCCGCTTCAAGGGCATCGCGCTTGTGTCGCCCGACATCGGCGAGCGCGAGCTTTCCGGCATGGCCGATGCCGGGGTCGTCGGTGTGCGCGTGAACCTCATGACCTACGGCCTGCGCGAATTGCAGGAGCCCGGAATCGAGGGCCTTTTCGCGCGGCTGCGCGAGATGGGCTGGTTCCTGCAGGTGCATTGCGAGAAGGACGACATCGTCGCGGCAGCGCCCCTGCTGCGGCGCTCGGGCCTGACCGTGATGATCGACCATTTCGGCCGCCCCGACGTCGCCCGCGGCATCGGCCATCCGGGCTTCCAAACGCTGCTCGAATTCGGCCGCAGCGACGGCGCGGTGATCAAGCTGTCGGGGCCGTTCCGCTCCTCCCGCGAAGGCTATCCGTTCCGCGACGTCGATCCGTTCGTCACGGCCGCGATCGAGGCCTACGGGATCGATCGCTGCGTCTTCGGTTCCGACTGGCCCTACGTGCACATGAACGAGCGCGTCGATTACGGCCCGGGCCTCGCCTGCCTCGCGCGCTGGCTCCCCGACGAGGCGGACCGGCGCAGGGTCCTGTGGGACAATCCGGCGCGGCTGTTCGGGTTTCGCGCCTGAGGCGTCAGCCGGCGAATTCCGACGGTGGCAGGCCGGGCACGTCGACCGGCAGCGCGAACAGGCCGCCGGAGAACGGCGCCTCGGCGAGGATGCGCGAGGGCAGGCGGATGCGCGCCGAGGTGATGAAGAGCGTCTTCGAGATCCGGTCCGCCGAAGGCGACGCTCGACGGCCGCGGCACCGGCGTGCGGACCTCGCGCACGAGGCGCCCGTCGGGGGCATAGCGGCGCACGCACCAGCCGTCCCAGATCGCGCACCAGACGAAGCCCTCGGCATCGACGGCGAGCCCGTCGGGGCGGCCCTCCGCCGCCGGAATCTCGGCGAAGACGCGCCGATTGCCGATCCTGCCGCTGTCCGCATCGAACCGGTAGGCGTAGATCAGGCCCGGCGCCGAATCGGCGAAGTAGAAAGTGCGCCCGTCCGGGCTCCAGTCGAGCCCGTTCGCGACCGTGAAGCCGAGATCGGCGCGGCGGAACGTCAGGTCGCCGGCGATGATGTAGAGCGCGCCGGTCGGGCGGCTCGCGTCGAGGCTCATGCTGCCGGCAAAGAGGCGGCCCGCGCGGTCGCACTTGCCGTCGTTGAAACGGTTGTCCGGAAGATGCGCCTCGGGGTCGACGAGGGCCGACAGGCGGCCGCTGTCGAAATCGAACGCCTCCAATCCCTCCTGCGTCAGCGCGACGAGGCCGCCGCTGCGGCGAAGCGCGACGGCGCTGACGAGCCGCGGCAGCGTCCGCTCCTCGTTCGTGCGCGTCGCCGGATCGAAGCGGTGCACCGACGGCGCCAGGATGTCGACCCAGTAGAGGCGCTGCTCGGCGGGGGACCAGAGCGGCCCTTCGGCGAGCTGCGCGCCCCGCGGCAGCACGCATTCGAGGGCCGGATCCGCATGGCGCCGCGCCGGCGCCTGCGAGGTGATGTTCATCGGCGCGGCGCCGACATTGCCGGAGATCTGCCGCGCCGCCGCCATCAGGTCGCGGCCGGCGACGTGCAGGCGATCGCTCGACAGGCGCGACGTCGGCCCGAAGGCGCCGATCGCCGCGACGGCGCGGCCGGTATGGTCGAAGATCGGCGCCGCGGCGGAGGAGACGCCGTCGACGTGCTCGCCGAGGGAGATGGCATAGCCGCGCGCCTTGGCGAGGGCGAGATCGGCAACAAGCGCATCCTCGTCCGTGAGCGTGCGCTCGGTGAATCGCTCGAGACGCAGGCGGTCGAGCAGCGCGCGCTGCTCGTGCGGCGACAGGAAGGCGAGGAGTGTCTTGCCGCCCGCCGTGCAATGCAGCGGCGCGCGCCGGCCGATCTCGATGCGGAATCCGAACGGCCCGCCGCGGCTGCGCTGGTCGATGTACAGGACCTCGTCGTTCTCGATCGAGCACAGGGCCACGGTCTCGCGCAACTCGTCGGCGAGCCGATCGAGCACGGCGAAGGCGGCGCCGCGCAGGTCGAAGGCCTCCCAGACCCGGTGCGCGAGCTCGAACAGGCGGTGGCCGAGCCGGTAGGTGCTGTCCGATATCCTCGTGGCGCACGAAGCGGAACAGGACGAGGGTGTTGAGCATGCGCGCAAGCGTGCCCTTGCTCAGGCCGGTCGCCGCCTGCAGATCCTTGAAGCGCGGCGGCGTCGCCTGTTCGCCGATCACGTCGAGGAGATAGAGGCCCTTCGCCAGCGCCGCCGCGCCGGTCGGCACGTCGCGCTCCTCCGGCTTGAGGACACGGGTTTCCTCCGGCGCAAGCGCTCTCATGCGACGGCCCGCTGCGTTTCGGCGTCGAAGAGGTGCAGCCGCGTCGGGTCGAACGAGAGCGTCATCCGCTCGCCGAGCGAGACCGCCCTCGGCGGATCGATCAGCCGCGCGATGAGCGCGTCGCCGCGTCCCTCGTCGCGGCCGGCGGCGCCCGCTTCGCTGCGGTTCTCCGGCGGCACGTCGACATAGACGTATTTCTCGCTGCCGAGGCTCTCGACGAGCCGCGGCACGACGTCGAAGGACACCGGACCCGGACCCGCGGCGATGTGCTCCGGCCGCAGGCCGATGAGGAGCGTCGCGGCCGGCGAGCGCCCGGCCTTGTCCGCGGCGACCGGCAGCCGGATCGCGTGCCCGAACACGCGCGCCACCGCGGCGCCGCCGTCCAGGCTCGGCGTCGCGCGCAGGAAGTTCATGCCCGGCGAACCGATGAAGCCCGCGACGAAGAGGTTGGCGGGCTTCGCGGAACATGGTGTCGGGATCGGCGATCTGCTGGATCTCGCCGTCGCGCATGATGACGATGCGGTCGGCCATCGTCATCGCCTCGGTCTGGTCGTGCGTGACGTAGATCGTCGTGACGCCGAGGCGCTTGTGCAGGGCGCTGATCTCGGCGCGGGTGTGGACGCGCAGCTTGGCGTCGAGATTCGACAGCGGCTCGTCCATCAGGAAGGCCTGCGGCTCGCGCACGATGGCGCGGCCGAGCGCCACGCGCTGCCGCTGCCCGCCGGAGAGGGCCCTCGGCCGGCGGTCGAGCAGGTGCTCGATGCCGAGGATTCGCGCGGCCTCCGCGACGCGGCGCGTCGATCTCGGCCGCCGGCGTGCCGCGCATCTTCAGGCCGAAGCCCATGTTCCTGCGCACGGTGAGGTGCGGATAGAGCGCGTAGTTCTGGAAGACCATGGCGATGTCGCGGTCGCCCGGCGCAAGGTCCGTGACGTCGCGCTCGCCGATCAGGACCGTGCCCGGACGTCGCCTCCTCGAGGCCCGGCCAGGATCTTCAGCATCGTCGACTTGCCGCAGCCGGACGGGCCGACGAGCACGACGAACTCGCCGTCGGCGATGTCGAGGGAGAAATCCTTGACGACCGTGAGCGCGCCGTAGGACTTGCGTGACGTGTCTCGATGCGGATGCCGGCCATGAACACTCCGCTACTTCTCCGCGCCGGCGGTGAGCCCGCCGACGAGGTAGCGTTCGAGGAAGAGGTAGATGACGAGGATCGGCAGCGGCGACGAGGATCGACGGCGGCGGAAATGTCGTTCCAGTTGGTGACATATTCGCCCTTCATGGTGGTGATGCCGAGATTGGCGGTCCAGTTGCGTCTGGGCGTTGGTCAGGAACGTGCGCGCATAGGCGTAGTCGGACCAGGACAGGACGAAGCCGTAGAGCGCGGTCGCGGCGAGGCCCGGCGGCGCGACCGGCAGGATCGACGCGCACCATCGCGCCCATCGGCGAGCAGCCGTCGACCATCGCGGCCTGTTCGAGCTCGCGCGGGATGGTGTCGAAATAGCCCTTCAGCATCCAGGTCGTGAACGGCACGATCAGCGTCGCGTGCGCCAGGATGATCGACCACAGGCTGCCGATGAGATCGATGCATCCGGAAGATCCCGAAGAGCGGGATGACGAGCAGCGTCGCCGGCAGCATCTTGGCGGTGAGGATGAAGAGGCCGAGCGACTGGCCGCCGCGCACGCTGAAGCGCGACAGGCTGTAGCCGGCGAGGATCGAGACCGTCATCGAGAGGGTCACGCGCGCCGAGCGCCGCAAGCGTCGGAGTTGCGCGAGCCACAGCAGGATCGGACGTTCGCGCACGATCTGTCGCGAACACGCTCGCCAGCGCGGCGCGATCCGGCCAGAACTTCGGCGGCAAGGAGCGCAGCTGTCGGATGCGCGAGATCGCGGTGATGAACGAGCCAGTAGATCGGAAAGACGAGGAAGGCGCAGGTCAGCGACGACGCGTGGCGTAGAGGAGGAAGCGGTCGAGGGCGCTGCGCTTCATGGCGGCCCTCAGAACATCGATTCGGCCGGGCGGCCGATCATCAGGCGGCTGGCGACGACGCAGATGACGAGGGTGACGACGCCGATGGCCGAGGCGTAGCCCATCTTGAAGAAGCCGAAGGCCTGTTCGTAGGTCATGATCGACAGCGTCTGCGTCGCCTTGAGCGGGCCGCCGCCGGTCAGCACGTAGATGATCGAGAAGTCGCGGAAGACCCACAGCATGACGAGGACGAGGGTGACGCCGAGCACCGGCATCAGGCGACGGCAATGGTGATGTTGACGAGCCGCTGCCAGGCGTTGGCGCCGTCGACCCGCGCGGCGTGGTAGAAATCCTCCGGGATCGACTGCAGGCCGGCCAGCATCATGATCGAGACGAACGGATAGCCCTTCCAGATCATCGACGACGCAGACGACGGCGAAGGCGGCGTCGGCGACGGAGAACCAGTTGATCGTGGTGTCGATCAGCCCGAGCCGGATGAAGAGCCAGTTCATCAGGCCGAAGGAGGAATCGAAGATCCAGGCGAAGATGACGACCGCGATGACCTCCGGCACGGCCCAGGGCAGGCGACGAGGAGGCGCGCGATCGAGCGGCCCTTGAAGCGGTTGTTGACGAGAAGCGCCGTGCGCGAGGCCGAGCAGCGAAGCAGAAGACGCGTGACGATGACGACGAGCTTGAGCGTGACCCAGCACGGCGTGCCAGAAGTCCGGCGACGCGAACAGGCGCTCGTAGTTGTCGGTCGTGAACGGGCGCCGCGGCTGGTCCGAGCCGCGGGATGTTGACGTTCTGGAACGACAGATCGACGGAGACGAACAGCGGATAGACGATGATGCAGGCCGATCAGCAGCACGGCCGGCGCGAGCAGGAGATAGCCGAGCCAGTGGCGCCGGCTCGGCCGCGCGAGATCGAGGCTGAATGCGAATTGGCCATGACCGCATGCCGGTTCGCATCGTTCGGAGCGGCAGGGCGCTGTATCCGAAGGCGTGCCGGAACAGCGTCGGCTTGCGTATGCCTGGACGGCCGGCTTGCGCGGCCGTCACTGCTTCTGCAGCGCCTCGGCCTTTGCCTGCATGGTCGCTGCGACCGCGCTTCGGGTCGAGGTCCTGGATGATCATGCGCTGGGCTTCTTCCATGATCATCTTGGAGAACTCGTTGAACTGGAGCTCGAGGCCCTTGGGGATGCGGTCGACCTTGCGCCTTCGCCGCGGCGCTGCGTCGCCTCGACGAGGAGGTCGAAATGCGGCGTCGTCTTGCTTTGCCTCCGTGACGTCGGCGCGCGGGCTCGGCGGCGGCGAGGCGCCGAGCGTCGCATAGGTGGACTGGAACTTGTCCGAGGTCGCGATCGCGATGAAGTCCCAGACGAGCTTCTTGTTGTCGTCCGGAGATCTCGGCGGCGATGCGCGAGGACGTTCGAGGAGCCGCCGACCGGCGGATCGAAGGCACCATGGCGAGCTTGAGTCTGGTCCTTGGCCTTGCCCTTCTGCATGATCGGGCAGAGCCAGGGGCCGTCGATCTTCAGGGCGATCTTGCCGTCCGCGAAGAGCTGGCGCACCTCTCCGGCCGAGAGGTCGCGCGGCGTCAGGTTGTCCTTGACGACGGTCTTCCAGCGCGTCAGGCCCTCGATCATCTGCGGCGTGTCGATCGTGACCTTGCCGTCTCGTCGGTCCAGCTCGGCCGCCGGCATCGAGGGTGTAGTTCATCATCTCGGCGAGGTACTGGCCGCCGCCGCCCTGGTCTCGTGGCCGGTGCCGAACTGGTCGACGATGCCGTCGCCGTTCGTGTCCTTCGTCGTCTTGCGCGCGGCGTCGAGGAACTCCGCGTAGGTCTTCGGAACCGCGAGCCCCTCCTTCTTCAGAAGCTCCTCGTTGTAGGCCATGAAGTACCCGAAATAGAGCATCATGATGCAGACGGTCTGCTTGTTCCAGACGCAGGTGTCCTGACCCGCCCAGTCCTTGAGGTCGAGCTTCGCCTTCTTGATGTAGGGATCGAGCGGCTCGAGCCAGCCGTTATCGGCGAATTTCTGGAACTCGAAGGAGGCGAGATGGACGATGTCCGGCGGCTTGCCGCCGGCGAAGAGCGTCGTCATCGTGTCGGCGAAGGCGCCGCGCTCGACCTTGGTCCATTCGATCTTGACGCCGGGATGCGTGCCTCGAACTCCTTGATCACCGAGCCCCACCAGTCGCCGACGCCGCGCTCGTCCTTCTGCCAGGAGACGAACTTCAGCACCTTCGATCTGGGCGAGCGCCGGCGCGGCAAGCGCGAGCGAGCAAGAGCGCGCGGCGGTGCCGGCAAGGGCGCGGCGTCGAGGGATTCTTGCCGATGCATGTCTCTCCTCCGTGTTCGGGCGTGTTTCGACGGTTGTATCGTTGGAGGAGGCGCAGCGCCTCCTCGGACGGTTCGACGCCGAGGCCGGCGACCGGTCGGCAGGGCATAGGCGCCCTCGCGGCAATCCATGTCGCCGACGAGGAGGCGCCGGTTCGGCTCGAAGATCGAGTGCTGGTATTCGTGACACGGTCACGGCCGAAAGGGCGGCGCTGGCCTGCAGGCTCGCGGCCAGGAAGAGGCCCGATGCCGATCGTCGCGTGCGGGATGACGCGCAGGTGATGCGCCTGCGCGTAATGCCCGATGCGCATGAACTCGGTGACGCCGGTGTGGCCCATCTCGGGCTGCACGATGCTGCAGGCCCGCTTCGCGATGCGCGGCACGAGATCGATACACGGTGCGCCATTCCTCGCCCGCGGCGACCGGCGTCGAGACGCGCGCCGCGACGCGGGCGAGGCCGTCGATGTCCTCCGGGCGCACCGGCGCCTCGGCGAACCAGAGGCCGTGCGGCTCCATGCGCGCGGATCGAGGGCGATCGCCTCGTCGGCGGTGTAGGCCCAGTGCATGTCGCAGGCGATCCGCGCCTTGTCGGCCCGAGCGCGCTCGCGCAGGTCGGCGAGTCTCGGCGACGACGCCGTCGTCCGCGACCGGGCGCGGCGAACTTGAAGCTGTCGAAGCCCTTGCCTGCCACGAGCTGCGCGAAGGCCGGCGCGCTCGGCAAGCGTCGGCTTCGGCAGGCCCGAGACGTAGGCGGGGAGTTGCGCGTGCCGCTGCCCGCCGAGCAGCTTGACGAGCGGCAGGCCGGCGAGCTTGCCGGCAGAGGTCCCAAAGCGCGATGTCGATCGCCGCGAGCGCGTCGAGGTAGAAGCCGCCGGTATAGCCGCGCACGCGCATGAGGTCGTAGAGATCCTCGTGGATCGACCGCCGCGTCGAAGCGGATCGCGCCCGACGACGAAATCGGCGAGGAGATCGTCGATGATCGCCATCGTCGCGCCGCGGCGCGACGATGCCGTAGGTCTCGCCCCAGCCGACGGCGCCGCCCGCGCGTCTCGATCCGCACGACGACGTTGCGGTCGATGGTCGGATAGACCGTGCGGTTGCCCTTGCGCACGAAATAGCCCTTGGCGTTGACGCTCCTCGCCGGCCCGCAGGGCGCCGAGATACGGCGTCTCGCGCGGCATGCGTGATCGCGAAGGACTTCGACCTCGGCGACGCGCTCGCTCATGCGACGGCCGCCTTCGCGTCCGGCGCGCGGCCGCGGCAAGGCCGACGATCGGCGAGCCAGACGTCGATCTCGGCAAAGTCGTAGGCGTCGAGCTGCGGCAGCTTGGCGCGAACGCCGACGGCGTCGACGATGCCGCGGCGGGCGTCAGCACGTGCTTCGTGAAGCGCATCCGGTAATGCGCCTGGATGACGAGCAGCGGCAGCGAGCGGCGATAGAGGTCGCGCGCGGCGGCGATGTCGCCGCGCGCGACAGGCGCGGTCGAAGCGCGACATGGATGTCGGCGATCTCGACTGCCGGCATCGCGCCGCAGGCGCCGCGGTCGTACTCGTCGACGATGTGCGCGCGCCGCCGCCGCCGATGACACCGAGAAGGTGGTCCGGCTTTTTCGCGAGGATGGCGGTGATCGCGCGGCCCGAGGGCAGCGTCTCCTCCTTCACGTAGCGGATCGCCGGATTGCCGCGCACGATGTCGAGGATGGTTTCGGCGTCGAGATCGGAGCCCCGCGGGGCCGGCGCGTTCTGGAGCACGATCTCGATGCCCGGCACTTCCTCGGCGATCGTCCGGTAGAACGCGGCGACCGCGGCGGCGCCGGCGCCGAGGCTCTTCGGCGCCTGGATCATGACCGTGTCGACGCCTCTCATGAGCGAGCGGCGGGAGATGCTCACCACTTCGCCCACATCTGCGGCACTCGCGCCGGCGACGACCGGCAGCTCCTTTGCGCGGGCGACCACGACCTGGAGAAGCTGGTCTCGTTCCTCTGCGGTAAGCTCGTCGACTTCGCTCGCGAAGCCTGGAAAGACGAGGCCGTCGACTCCTGCGCGAACCGCGAAATCGACGATCCGCCCCATGGCCCCGACCGAGACCGAACCGTCCGGCGCGAACGGCGTCGGCAGGACCGGCAAAATCCCGCGCAGCAACGTTTCTCTCCCAGTTTGATCCATTCCGTGGACCTATGGTTATTACCAGTGGACCGTAGCCGCGGGCGGAAGGAGCGTCAATGGCCGCCGCTGGGCTGCTGGCCGCTCCGGGCGGTTCGTGCTAAGCTTCGGCACGGGCTCGGGGACATCGATCCGGGGAGGGCGCCATGAGATGGCCGCTCCTGTTCCTCTCGAGTGCCGTTCTCTTTCTCTTCTTCCAGACATCCGTGCAGGCCGGCGCCCTTCACGACGCCGTTCTCTCCGAGAATGCCGACGCCGTCGCGGCGTCGCTCGCCTCCGGCGCCGACGTGAACGAACCCGGCGATCTCGGCACGCCGCTGCATCTTGCGGCCTTCGTCGGAAATGCCGCGCTGGCGCAACGGCTGATCGATGCGCACGCGGACGTCGAGGCACGCTTCGGGTCGAACGGCATGGGCCCGCTGCACACCGCGGCGAGCTACGGCCACGCCGCCGTCGCCGCGGTGCTGATCGCCGCTGGCGCCGAGCTTGATGCGCGGGACGCGGCCGAGCGCACGCCGCTCCTGGTCGCGGTGCGGGGCGGGCGTCTCGAAGCCGCCGCGCTGCTCGTCGCCAAGGGCGCCGACGTCAATGCCCGCAACGCGGCGGGTGTCACTTCGCTGCATCAGGCCATCGTCAATCGCCGGCTCGACCTCATGGCGCTGCTTGTCGAGCACAAGGCGTCCCTCGAACTCGCCGATGCAAACGGCGAAACCCCGCTGCACACAGCGGCCTGGGTCGGTTCGACGGAAGCGATCGAGTTCCTTGTCGCGAAGGGCGCCAACCTGCAGACCCGCCGGCGCGACGGCCTGACGCCCCTCCTCGAAGCGGAAGGGAGCCAGCATCCCGAAGCGGCGAGCGTTCTTCGCCGCCTCGGCGCCTCCGAGTAGGAGGGATTGGTTCCGCCGCCTAGACGATCTTGCGATCGACCCCGACGAGGACCGGGCCGGGCCTGGCGCCGCGATCGCTGCTCGACCCGTTCCGCTGCGCGCCCGCATTTTCAAGAAGGACGGGCACCTTGGTCGAGTAGACCTCCGTATGGACCGCCTCCGCCGGCGTGATGCCGCCGAGGTCGCGGTGAGGGCTGAACAGCCACCGCTCGGCGTCCTCGCGCGATCCGAGGGTCCGCTCGGCATTCTTCAAAAGATCGTCGAGCGTGCGTGCCGCGCTGACGTCGAAGGGCTGCGTCAGGCTGGAGCGAAACGCCCGCGGCACCGTGGCGCCGATCGCCGCTCCGCAAGCGGCGCCCGCCAAGCCCACCAAAGGCACGATTCCCCAAGGCGGTGCGCTTTGCGAGTGGCCGAATTTGACCATCAGGGCGAGCTGAATCATCTGCGCCATTGCGGCGACGATGCCGAGCCCCAAGCCGAACAAGGCAGCCTCGCGAAGCTGCTTGCGGCGGCTTCCCGTATGCACGGAGCCGCGGGTCAGGCGGGCAAGCAGGAAGCTCGCGGCAATGCCGGCCAGGAGCCAGGGTGCGGCCGTCAGCGCCGTCGTCGGCAGGAACATCGCCGCGTCGGTGGTCTCGAACGGCGCCCCGAACGCCAGCGCGCGCACCGAGCTGCCCCACGCGAGGACGGACTCGCCCGACTTCCTCAGCTCGAAGCCCGCCGATGTAAGGGTGATGACCGCCCAGGTGGTGAAGCCCGCCCAGACTGCGATGGAAACGTAGCCCTTGATCGAGGTGCCGCGCCATTCCATGCGCTGGATCAGCTTGTCGCGCAGCACGAGGGCGATCAGGACCGCGCCTCCGTACATCAGGCTGGCCTGGAACGCGGCGTTCATGTTCCTCAGGATGCTGTCGGTGAAGTCCACGCCGCCGACACGGAGATGGGTGATCCCGTCCACCGTCGTCCAGAAGAACATGGTGATGATGAAGATCAGCGCAGCCGCCGGAAATACGATGTCGAAGATGCGCCGATTGCCGATCGTCGGAACGGCGAAGCCGAGATCTTCGAGTGTCTGCGTGACTTCTCCTTCGGTGTTCGCCTTGTGCCGAATTCCCCAGTTGATGTAGGCGTAGATCCGCCTGAGCAACGTCTCGGCCGATCGGCCGAGCGACGCCTGCTGCTCGCCCGACGCCCTGAGATCGTCGAGGGCGTCGACCTGCTGCTCGAGAAAGCGGTAACGTTCCTCGATCGCGTCGAAATCCTTCGCAAAGGGCTCGAAGGCCTTGCTGTCGAGAGGATGCGGCGCACCCGTCCCGAGCTGCCGGAGGGATTCCATCAGCATCGTCGCCCGTGCCCAACGATGGGAAAGCGTGTTCTGCGGAGCCTGCAGGTCTCGGTGAAGGCTGGCGCGGCGGGATTCCGACAGGCTGCTCAGCAGGCTGGCGCGCGGTTCGTAGTGCGCATACTTAAGCGACTCGATCATCCTGATGGTTCCGTCGGGCACCAGGAAGCGCGAATGGATGACGCGGCGCAGGTTCTCTTCCACCAGGCCGAGCCACTTGACGCTTATGTTCGGCATCACGCCGACGAGGACGAGGGCGACGATCAGCGCCCAGGTGTCCGTGTCGGCTTCCTTGAGGCCGACGATGCCGAGTTTCGGGACGATGGACGGTCCGGGCCAGATCAGCGCGGTGTAGAGGATCAGCGAGGCGACGACATAGGTGAGCCGCGCCCGCCTGTACTCCCTCTTCAGGAAGAGATAGCGCAGCGGCTCGGTCGTGCTCGGAAGTGCCTCGTTGTTCGGGAACGACGGCTCGTTGAACCGGCGAATGGCGTAAGCGCCCACGGCGATCAGGCCGAAGAAGTAAAGTGGCGTCAAATAGAAATCCATGTGATTCACGATACGCCTCCCATGACTTGGAGTGGGACTGGCAATGATTTTCCGGCAACCGTCGCGCCCGCTTGCGCAGGAATGCGCGCCTCCAGAGCGTCGAGCACGACGTCGAACACCGCCTTGCGCGTCAGGCGGCAGTGGAGCGTTTCGGTGGCCTCGAAGCGCCCGGTCTCGAAGAGCTTGTTGGCGGGGGCCCCGCCGCCGCACCAGCGGAAATACGGACACTCGCGGCGGCAGGCGCCGACGCCCTCCCGGATTGCGCCGTCGAGGGCCTTGAACCGGGGTTCCGCGGCGAGGTCCGCGAGCGAGTGCGTGGCGACATTGCCGAGCGCAAACGTCTCGAAGCGGGGATGGCGCGCGTCGAGCAGCTCCGGCGAAAAGGTCGACATGGTCCCGTCGTGCGAGACGCTGAGAATGCCGAAGGGCACGTTCTGCTGGTCGGCGATCGGCCGGTCCGCGATCATGAAGCCGAGCGCATCCTCGAATTCGCGCACGGCGAGGAGGCCGGGGTTCTCGAGGACGCGTTCCAGGAAGCGGGCGATGAATTTCCGGTATCGCGTCTCCGCGGCGCCGTCGGAAAACGAGGACGCGCCGTTGCGGCCCTCGATCTCGTCGATGTTGAAGCCGACGTCCGCGATCCCGTTGCGGACGTAGAAGTCGTACAGGCGGTCGGGATCGTCGAGGGAGCGCTCCGTCAGCACGGTGATGACGTGAAACGGGTGGCCCTCGTCCTGCAGGAGCGCGACGGCGCGCATGGCGCCGGCGTGGGTTCCGCGCCCGCTGCGCGTTCGCCGATGGCGATCGTGCAGGTCCGCCGGCCCGTCGAGACTGACGCCGACCCGGGCGCCGGCATCGGCGAGGAAGCGCGTCCAGGAGCGGTCCATCAGGAGACCGTTCGTCTGAAAGCAATGCCGCACCTTGAGGCCGGGGGGGCGGCGCCGCTCGATCGTCGCGAAGGCCTCTTCGTACCAGGCGAGCGGCACCGTCAGCGGCTCGCCGGCGTGCCAGGCGATATCGAGGCCGGGGCCGAGTATCGCGCCGTCGAAGACGCGGTCGCAGACGAGGCCGAGCGTCTCGAGGCTCATTCTCGCGCGCGATGTGCGGTGGGACAGATAGCAGTACGAACAATCGATGTTGCAGAACGGCGTCGGCTGCAGGACGAGAAGCGAGAGCGCCGCTGCCGGCGTCTCAGTGGCGAGATCCGCAGGCTCGAGCATGGCTGTTGTCCCGTCCCGTCATCGCGATCAGACGTTCCGGAACTGCGCCGTTCTGATCGCGCCTCTCAGCTCAGGATCGACCTTCGGGGCGACAAGGCTGAGCCGCTCGGACACCGCCGAGACCCGTTCGCTGAGGGCGCGATGCGGCTCCGGCCGATCGGCAGCGGGAACGGCGGCGGAGGCATTGCCGGCGACGGCGCAGGCGACGAGGGCGGCGAGCGAGGCGAGATTCGTGCGACGATCGCGACTGAGTTTGCGTGACATGAGAATTCTCCCATAGGCCGTGAGCGGCCCGCAGGTTTTCCATCGTGGACGCTTACTGAAATGGGGCGCTCAGGCGCTGCGCCCGACCTTCCCGTTGCCGCCGCCAGCACAGGATCAATCCTTAAGATGCGCTGAGCGTGGCTTTGTCAGCGTGAAGCATCTCACACAACCAAGGTGAATCCGGAACCGGCGGCCGCTTCTACAAGGTGCGGGAAAAGCCTTCGGCGAAGGCCGCCCGCTCCTCGGCGTCAAGGTGCAGGCCGTGCTTCGTGCGGCGCCAGAGGATGTCGTCGGGCTCCTGCGCCCATTCCGCGGCGACGAGGTGCTCGACCTCGCGCTCGTAGAGGTCGCCGCCGTGATGCCGGCCGAGATCGTCGGGCGTGCGCGCGTCGGCGAGGATCGTCGCGGCGAGGCTGCCGTAGAGCCGGCCGTAATGGGTTCGCAGCCTCTCGGGCAGATCCGGGTAGCGCTTGGCGAGATCGGCGCGCAAAAGCTCGAAATCGGCGTCGGGAATGTCGCCGCCCGGCAGGCAGGCGCCCGCTGTCCACGCGCCCTTCAGGCCCGGGAAGAACGGCGCGAGGCGGTCGAGGGCCTGCTCGGCGAGCTTGCGGTAGGTGGTGATCTTGCCGCCGAACACCGAGAGCAGCGGCGCGCGGCCGGCCCGCGGCTCCGGCTTCTCGGGCTCGACCTCGAAGACGTAGTCGCGCGTCACCGCCGACGCGTTCTCCGCCGCGTCGTCGAAGAGCGGGCGCACGCCGGAGAAGGCGTGCACGATGTCCTGCGGACGAATCTCGCGCTTGAAATAGCGGTTGAGGACGCGCAGGAGATAGACGATCTCGTCGTCGTCGATGGCGACGTCCTCGGCCTTGCCCTCGAATGGGATGTCGGTCGTGCCGATCAGCGCAAGCTCGCCCTCATAAGGGTTGACGAAGATCACGCGCTTGTCGTCGTTCTGCAGGAGATAGGCCTGCGGCCCATCCCAGAATTTGCGCACCACGAGATGGCTGCCCTTGACGAGGCGCACGCGCCGCGCCGAATTGGCGCCGCTCTTGCGCACGACGTCCTCGACCCACGGTCCGGCCGCGTTGACGAGGGCGCGCGCGGCGATCGTGCGGCGTTCGCCCGTGCCGCGGACCTGGATGTCGGCCTGCCAGAGGCCGCCCGCGCGGCGGGCGCCGATAAGGGCCGTGCGGGTGAGGACCGTGGCGCCGCGGCGGGCGGCGTCGACCGCGTTCAGGACGACGAGACGGGCGTCGTCGACCCAGCAATCGGAATAGGCGAAGGCGCTGCGGTAGTCGGCGCGGATCGGCGCGCCTTCGGGATCGCGGGAAAGGTCGAGGCTGCGCGTGCCGGGCAGGCGTTCGCGGCCGCCGAGATGGTCGTAGAGAAAGAGGCCGAGGCGCACGAGCCAGCGCGGACGCTGCTCGGCGCTATGCGGCAGGACGAAGCGCATCGGCCAGATGATGTGCGGCGCCGCGCGCAGGAGAACCTCGCGCTCGATCAGCGCCTCGCGCACGAGCCGGAACTCGTAATACTCGAGGTAGCGCAGGCCGCCATGGACGAGCTTGCCGGAGCGCGACGAGGTGCCCTCCGCGAGGTCGTCCTTCTCGACGAGGAGCGTCCGCAGTCCGCGGCCGGCGGCGTCCCGCGCGATGCCGGCGCCGTTGACGCCGCCGCCGACGACGAGGAGATCGTAGGGCTCGGGCCCGGCGGTCATCGGATGCGTCCGGAGCGGCCGGTCAGGCGGCCTTGTTCTTCGGCCGCGGGCCGTAATCCTTGAACTTCGCCATCGTGCGCGCGATCTCCTCGTCGGAGAGGATTTTCGGCTTCCCGACCTGCAGGGCGACGGCGTATTGCCGGCAGAGCGTCTCGAGTTCGACGGCGAGCCACATCGCCTTGCCGAGATCGGGCCCGGTCGCGATCATGCCGTGATTGGCGAGGAGGCAGCAGGTGCGCTCCTTCAGCGCCGCGAGCGCAGCCGCCGACAGTTCCTCGGTGCCGTAGGTCGCGTAGTCCGAGCAGCGGATCGTCGGGCCGCCCGCGGCGGCGATCATGTAATGCGCGGCCGGGATCGCCGTGCGGCACATGGCGAAGGCGGTGCAATAGGTCGGATGCGCGTGCACGATGGCGCCGACATCCTTGCGCTCCTTCATGATGTCGCGGTGGAAGCGCCATTCGGAGGAGGGCACCAGGGGGTGGTCGAAGGTGCCGTCCATGCGCAGGTGCACGACGTCGTCGGCGGTCATCTGGTGATAGGGAACGCCGGACGGCGTGACGAAGAGGCCGTCCTTCCAACGCACCGAGATGTTGCCGGAGGTGCCCTGGTTGATGCCAAGCCCGTTCATCGAGCGGCAGGCTTCGACGATCGAGTGCCTGACGGCGAATTCGTTGTGCTGCGTCTTCATGGTCGGTCTCCGGATCGAGGGTCAGGCGACGGGGTTGAGCGGGCCTTCGCCCGCAGCGAAGCGGCGCACCTCTTCCGCGACCATCGCGGCGGCGACGCGCACGGTGGTGGTCGAGGCGCCGGCGATGTGCGGGGTGAGCGTCACGTTCGGCAGTTGCAGGAGCGGCCAGTCCGGCGGCGCCGGCTCGACGGCGAAGGTCTCGAGCATGGCGCCGCGCAGATGGCCGGAGGCAAGGGCCTCGTAGAGCGCGTCGTAGTCGACGAGCGGACCGCGGGCCGTGTTGACGAAGATGGCGCCGCGCTTCATGCGGGCGAAGGCGGCGCGGTCGATGAAGCGCGCCGTTTCCGGGGTCACGCGGGCGTGCAGGGTGATCACGTCGGCGCGGGAAAGGAGCGCGTCGAGAGCGACGTGCTCGACGCCGTCGGCATGGTCCTTCGCGCTGAGCTGGACATAGGGGTCGGCGACGAGGAGCTTGCAGCCGAAGGCCTTCAACAGCCGGACCACCCGCGAGCCGATGGCGCCGTAGCCGACGATGCCGACGGTGAGCTCGGAGAGTTCCGAGCCGGTGGTGTCGGCGCGGTAGAGGTCGCCCCGCCACTCGCCGCGGCGCAGGGCCTCGTGGCCGGCGCGGATGAGGCGCGTCTCGGCGAGGATGGCGCCGATCGTGAACTCGGCGACGGCGTTGGCGTTGCGCGCCGGCGTGTTGACGACGCGGATTCCGGCCGCCTTCAGGCCGCCCACGTCGATGTTGACCGGACCGCCGCGGGAGACGGCGACGAGTTTCAGGTTCGGCATCCGCGGCAGCATCGGCGTCGAGACGGGCGCGAGATGCGTCACGAAGATCTCGGCATCGTCGACGAAGGCGACGATGGCGTCGGGATCGCCGAAGAACTCGCGCAGGCCCGCCGTCACCGGGGCCTCGACGCCGTTGACGTAGCCGTGATGCATCGGCTCGTCCGGCCAGGCCAGTTCGAGGGTGCGCACGGTTGCCGGAACGGGCAGCGCGCGCTCAATCTCCTCGCGAAACACGTCGGAGAGCATGAAGCGGTCGCCGGCGATGGCGATGCGGAGCACGGTCATGGCAGCGACACCTCCCGCGTCGGCGCCGGCCGGCCGATGCCGGCGAGATCGCGCCAGACCGGCCGCATGTCGGCGCGCAGCCTGCGATAGACGTCGAAGAGCCGTCCGTACAGGGGCACGAGCGCGGAATTTTGCGCGATGACCGTCCCGAGGGTCGGATCGACGAAGGTTCGGCAGCAGGATTCGAGATCGGGATGGAGGCCGAGGGCGACGGCGCCCATCATTGCCGCGCCGGCAGCCCCGGCCTCCTCGCGCGTCGCGTCGCGCACCGGCGTGTCGAGGACGCTGGCGAAGATCGCCTTCAGGACCGGCGAGCGCGCGGCGCCGCCGGCGAGGCGCAATTCCTGCGGCGGGCCGCCCATCGCCGCGTAGCAATCGCGGGCGGCGAAGGCGAGGCCCTCGTAGACGCTGCGCACGATGCCGGCGAAGCCGACGGCGTTCGAGAGGCCGACGATCTGGGCGCGGGCGTTCGGGTCGACGAAGGGCCCGCGCTCGCCGGCCCGGTCGATATAGGGATGGTAGAGCGCCTGGCCCGGCTTCTCCCGCGTCACCGCCTCCTCGAAGGCGCGCAGGGCGCGGTCGGGATCGAAATCGTGGCCCAGAAGTTCGGCCGCCTCGCGGGCGAGCGCCAAGAGCCAGTCGATATTGATGGTCGCCGCCATGTTCGACTGCATCCGCGCCGCCGTGCCGGGCGAAAGAACCATGACGTAGCCGCTCGGATCGGGGCCGGGCTCGACCGCATCGACATCCGGGAAGAAGCGCATGTGCATGCCGGTCGAGCCGACGATGGAGACGCCGGCCCGCGCGGCGCGATCGTAGAGGCCGGTCGCGAGGCCCGTGCAGAGCACGTCGACATAGCCGAGCACGACGGGCAATCCCTGCGGCAGGCCGCTCGCCTTCGCGGCTTCGTCCGTGAGCGGATGATGTTCGCCGCGGAAGGCGTCGACGATCGGCGGCAGCAGCCGGCGGCGATGCGCGAGCCCATAGGCGGCGATGACGGCCTCGTCGTAGTCGCGCCGGCGGAAATCGCCGAAGGTGAAGGTCGCCTCGGAGGTATCCGTGCAGCGCTCGGCGGTGAGGCGGAAATAGAGCCAGTCCTTCATGTGGCAGGCATAGTCGGCGCGATCGAGGAGGTCCGGCCGGTGGCGGTCGAGCCAGATCAGGTGGCCGCTCTGGTTCGAGCCGTTCATGCCGCAGCCGGTCGTCTTGAAAATCTCCGCGCGCACGCCCGAGCGCTCGAACTCCGCGACGATGCCGGCGGAGCGTCCGTCGAGCCAGAGCCAGGCCGGCGCGACGGGCTCGCCCGCCCGGTCGATCAGGCAGGTGCCGTCGCCCTGGCCGGTGACGGCGAGATATGCGCTGCGTGCGGCGAGGTTCGGCACCTTCTCGCAGAGCGCGCGCAAAACCGCGGCGGCGCTGGTCCAGGTCTCGCGCAAATCCTGCTCGACGGCGCCGCCTTCGCCGCGGACATAGACGTTGCGCACCCCCGTCGCGGCAATCTGGCGGCCGGCGAGGTCGAAGGCCACCGCCTTGATGACGGAGGTGCCCGCGTCGAGGCCGACGATAAGGTCGGGCTCGCTCACGCCGGCTCTCCCGCGTGCGCCAAGGCCGCGCCGGTGCGGCTGTCGAAGAGGTGGATCGCCGCCGCCGGCATGCCGATCGAGAGCGAGGCGCCCAAGGGAGCCTCGACGCTGCGGTCGGCCGTCACGATGACGCGCTCGCCGCCGATGTCGACGGCGACGTGGCTCTGGTCGCCGAGCCAGAAATTGGCGACGACCTGGCCCGTCGCGCCGCCGCTGCCGACGACGAGCCGGTGCGGGCGCAGCCCGAGATGGATCTCGTCGCGCTCGGCGATGCGGAGAAGGTTCGCCGGCAAGTCAAGGCGGACCGCGCCGTCCGCGGCGACGACGACCGGGCCCGCGTCGGAGCGCTCGATTCGCGCCGGCATCAGGTTCATCGCCGGCTCGCCGATGAAGCCGGCGACGAACAGGTTCGCCGGCCGCTCCTTGAGGTCGAGGGGCGTGCCGTATTGCTGCAATTCGCCCTTCTCCATCACGGCGATGCGGTCGGCAAGGGCGATCGCCTCGGTCTGGTCGTGCGTCACGAACACCGTCGTCATGCGGCGCGAGTTGAGCCAGTCCTTGATGCGCGCGCGCAGCACGGCCCGAAGGCGCGGCTCGAGCTGCGACATCGGCTCGTCGAGGAGGTAGAGATCGGCCCGGCGCACCAGCGCGCGGGCAAGGGAGGCGCGCTGCTGCTGGCCGGAGGCGATGGTGATCGGGTGACGTTCCAGCACCTCGCCGATCTCGAGGAGGTCGGCGATGGCGCCGACCTTCTGCGCCACCTCGGCCTTCGGCACGCGGTCGCGCAGGAGCGCGAAGGCGATGTTGTCGCGCACGGTGAGCGGCGGATAGAGCGAATAGCCCTCGAAGGCCATCGCCACCTCGCGCTCGGCCGGCGCCAGCGTGTGGATCGCCCGCTCGCCGAGGCGGATCGAGCCGTCGGTAACCTCCTCGAAGCCGGCGATCATGCGCAAGGTCGAGGTCTTGCCGCAGCCGGAGGAGCCGAGGAGCGCCATCACCTCGCCGTCGCCGAGATCGAGGTTCAGGCGGTCGACGGCGACGAGGCCGCCGCGGCGCGGGCCGTAGATCTTGGTGAGGTCGTCGAGGCGCAGGCGGGCCATCGTCTATCCTTGCCGCACGCTGGGGACGCGCAAGGCGCTTCCCGCGTCGAAGGCCATCATCAGGCCGGGGTCGATCGCCGCGTGCACCGTGCCGTGGTGGCGCGGCAGCCGCGCGACGGCGTCCTCGCCCGTGAGCGCCAGAACCTCCTCGCCGCCGGCCGCCTTCATGAGGAGGACGGCGCGGTGGTTGAGGGGCGTCACGGCTTCGAGCTCCATGGCGATGCCGCCGGCGACGGGCCCGGGATGCACGGCGATATGCTCCGGCCTGACGCCGATGGTGCAGGGCCGGCCGGCAAGGGGCGCAAAGCGCGCGCCAAGCGCGAGGTCCTCGCCGAACAGCCGCGCCGAGCCGTCCGCGGCGAGCGTCACCGGATAGGTGTTGATGGTCGGGTCGCCGAACAGCTTCGCGATCTCGAGGGTCGCGGGCTCGCGGTAGACGACGGCCGGCCGGTCGACCTGGACGAAGGTGCCCTGGTCCAGGACGGCGACGCGGTCGCCGAAGGCCATGGCCTCGCGAAAGTCCTGCGTCACGTAGAGCACCGTCGCGCCGAAGGTCTTGAGGAGCCGCGGCAGCTCGAAGCGCATCTCGTAGCGCAGCTTCGCGTCGACATTGCGCAGGGGATCGTCGAGCATCTGCAGCGTCGCGCCGGAGACGAGGGAGCGGGCAAGCGCCGTGCGCTGCTTCTGGCCGTTCGAGAGCCGCTTCGGCTCGTGGTCGAGCACGTGGTCGATGCGCAGGAGCGAGGTGACCTCGTTCACCCGGCGCTGCACCTCCGCCTCGGGCAGGCGCCGCGCGCGCAGCGCGCTGGCGACGTTCTCCCGCGCCGTCATGTGCGGGTAGAGGGCGAAGTTCTGGAACGCCATGCCGACGCCGCGCCGCGCCGAGGGCACGCCCGCAAGCGAGCGCCCGTCGAGGCGGATGTCGCCCGCATCGGGCGGATAGACGCCGGCGATGAGGCGCAGCAGCACCGTCTTGCCCGAGCCCGACGGGCCGACGATCGCCACCGTCTCGCCGCGCTCGACGGTGAGCGAGACGTCGGTCAGGACCTTCTGCTTGCCGAAGGTCTTGGCGAGACGGTCGAGGACGAGGAAGGACATCAAGGCCTCCTAGGGCACCATTGCCTCTCCCCGCAAGCGGGGAGAGGGCTGCCGAAGGCAGCAAGCCTGCGAAGCAGGCGAGGGTGAGGGGGCGGTGCCGGAAGAGGCGCGGCGGTTTGGGCCGAGCGCAGCTTCCGGCACCGCCCCCTCACCCCCGCTTCGCTTCGCTCCGCTTGTTTCGATCTCACGATCGAAACCCTCTCCCCGCAAGCGGGGAGAGGCGAAGCCGCGCCTTTCACCTTGCTCGAAGTGCATCGTCCCTCACCCCTTCACCGCGCCGAGGGAGAGGCCTTCGACGAGATAGCGCTGGGTGAACAAGGCGAGGATCAGCGTCGGCACGATCGAGAGCACGAGGGCCGCCGCGATCTGGCCGTACTGGATCCCGGACGCGGTGATGAAGGCGAGCGCGCCGACCGTCACCGGCTGCTTGTCGGCGGAGGCGAGGATGAGCGCGAAGATGAAGTTGTTCCAGGCGAAGATGAAGGCGAGGAGCGCCGCCGCCGCGATGCCGGGGCGGGCGAGGGGAACCGCGATCCGGCTGAAGGTCTCCCACCAGGAATGGCCGTCGATCTGATAGGCGTATTCGATGTCCGGATTCACGTCCTCGAAATAGCCGCGCACGATCCAGATGACGAGGGGCAGGGTGATGAGCTGGTAGACCCAGATCAGGCCGAAATAGGTGTCCTCGAGGCCGATCTCCTGGAAATAGAGCTTCAGCGGCAAGAGCACGAGCAGCGCCGGCGCGAAGCGGAAGGAGAGCAGGGTCGAGGCGATGCTCTCGGCGCCGCGGAACTTGTAGCGCGCGAAGGCGTAGGCGGCGGGGATGCCGAGGGCGAGGGACAAAAGCACGGCGCCCGTCGAGAGGATGAAGCTGTTGCCGAGATTGCCGACATAGTTGATCTGCAGCTTCGATCCGGCGCCGGAGAACTGGCCGGAGAAGAGCGCGGCGTAGTTGTCGAGGGTCGGCGTGAAGACGAGGCTCGGCGGAATGCGCAGGATGTCGTCGTTCGTCTGGAACGACATCAGCACCACCCAGAACAGCGGGAACAGGAAGAACAGCCCGACCGCCGTCAGCGCGGCGGCGCGCAGAACCCGGGAGAGGCGCGAGGCACGATCCATGGCGTTCCTCCGGTTCAGGCAAGGCGGGTCAAGAGAGGCCCTTGGCGCGTTCGCGCAGGCGCATCCACTGCTTGATGAAGATCGTCGAGAGGATGTTGGTGATGAGCCAAAGCACCATCATCATCGCGGCCGAGCGGCCGATCGAGGTGAAGGTGAAGGCTTCGAGATAGGCGAGGATCTGGAACACCATCAGCGTGTCGCCGGGTCCGCCCTGGGTCATCGCGTAGATGATGTCGAACTGCTGGATGGCGTCGAGCATGCGGAACAGCGTCGCCGTGATGATGTAGGGCGTCAGCATCGGCAGGGTGATGCGGAAGAAGACGAAGCTCGCCGGCACACCGTCGAGGGCCGCCGCCTCGAAGGGCTGGCGCGGCAGCGCCCGCAGGCCCGCGAGCAGCAGCACGATCATGAACGGCGTGTAGACCCAGATGTCGACGAGGACGACGGTGAGCAGCGCCGTCGACGGGCTCGAGGCCCAGCGGAAATCGCTGACGCCGACGCGACTGAGGAGATAGCTGAGGATGCCGAAATTCGGGTTCGTCATCAATTTCCACATCAGCGCGGCGATGGCGGGCGCGGTCATCAGCGGCAGGATCAGGAGCACGCTCATGACCTGGTTCAGGATCGTCCGCCGCACGAGCAGCATGGCGATGCCGAGGCCGAGCAGCAATTCGAGGCCGACGGTGAGGAGCGTGTAGAGCAGCGAGACGCGGATCGTGTGCCAGAAGGCCGGATCGGTGAAGAGGTCGACGTAGTTCTCGATGCCGATGAAGGCGCGCGTGTAGGGCGTCGCGAGGTTGTAGCGCTGCAGGGAATAGCCGACCGCGGTGACGAACGGCACCAGGATGCCGATGCAGACGAGGAGCGCCGGCAGGCTCAAAAGATAGGGCAAAAGCGCACTACCCCCGCGCGCCGGCGGCGCGGGCAGGGCGGCGGCGCGCGCCGCGACCGAGGCGGTAGGGCTCGACATCCTGCGTCTCCGTGCGGGCGCCGGGTGCCGGGCCGCACGGGCCCGGCACCCGATCGCCGGTCAGATGCCGGCGCGCTTCAATTGCGCGTCGACGCTCGTTGCGAGCTGGTCGAGGCCCTCGTCGACCGGGATCTCCTTCGTCACCATCTTCTGCAACGCCGCCGCCCAGTCGGTGGTGAGGTTGAAGAACAGGGGCTGCGGCGTGAAGTAGATCTTCGATCCGGGCGCCGACGCCTCGTATTGTTCGAGATACCCGGGATAGCGCTCGGCGATGCGCTTGCGGAAGGTCTCGTCCTTCCAGACGACGGCGCGGACCGGGTTGACGAAGTCCATCTTCTGGGCGCCGAAGAGGCCGTGCTCGGTGCCCGAGGCCCATTGCATGAAGGCCCAGGCCGCCTCCTTCTGGCGCGAGAAGTTCGACATGGCGAGCGACCAGATCCAGACGTTCGGCGTCGGCGCGGAGGCTTTCGGGTTCGGCGTGAAGGCGGTGAACGCGATGTTGCCCTTCTCCTTGCCGGCGCCGTTCATGAAGTAGCCCAGGATGTCGGCGTCGTAGATCATCGCGGAGGCGCCGGCGGAGAGGTCGTTGCCGACCTCGTACCAGGTGTAGGTCGACCAGTTCTTTGGGCCCGATTCCTGGATCATCGCCACCCATTCGCGGGTGAAGGCCTTCAATTCGGCCGAGTTCATCGCCGCCTTCAGCTTGCCGCCGGTGACGGTGAAATCCCGGGCGCCGAAATTCGTGTAGCCCGAGAGATAGCCCGGATGGATCGTCGCCCAGGAGCGCGAGCCGCGCACGCCGATGCCGTACATCTGGCCGGCCATGTCCTTCGAGATCTTCGCCGCCTTCTCGCGCAGGTCGGCGAGGTTTTTCGGCGGATCGAACTTCATCTGGCCGAAGACGCGCTTGTTGTAGGAGACGGAGTTCAACTCGAATCCCCACGGCAGTGCCCATTGCTTCGCGCCGGGGCCGCCGAGCTCGGCGCCGGGAACGCCCGACCAGGCCGTCGCAGCGCGCAGGTTCGGCAGAATGTCCTCGAAATTGTAGTTCGGCGCGGTCAGCGCCGGGTTCTTGATGTACTCGTTGAGGTCGGCGAGCCAGCCGGCCGGGCCGTATTGCCAGGTCTGGTAGGCGCCGGTCATGAAGGCGTCGTACTGCGTCGACTTCGAGGAGAGGGCGGCCGTGACCTTGTCGAAATAGACGTCCTCCGGGAAGACGTCGTACTTCACCTCCATGCCGGTGAGCGCCTTGAAGTTGTCGAGGTCGGCGATCATCGCATCCGTGTAGGGATGCTTGTTCAAGAGCAGGTTGACGGTCTTGCCTGCGTTCTTCTTGAAATCGAAGCTTTGGGCCAGCGCCTGCGTCATCGCGGCGTTGACGATGAAGTCGGCCGCCGCGGCGGTGAGCCCGAGGGCCCCCATGCCGCGCATGAGATCACGCCGGCTGACGCGGCCGGCTGCGAACGCCTGCGCGAGATCCTTGGCCTTCTCTGTCATTTGCGGTTCCTCCTGCCGCTCGCGTGGACGTCGTCGCGACACGCCCGGCGAGCGCTCGGGCGGTCAATTCGTCGGTGACGAGGTGGTGGATCGTGCCGGTGCGGAGCACGGCGTCGACGGCGTCGACCTTGGTCGGACCGCCGGCGATCGCGACGACCTCGCGGCCGCGCAAGGCGTCGAGGGACGGCGCGATCGCGCGGCGGCTCAATTCGACGTCGAGGACGCGGCCGTCCCGGTCGACGAAGGCGCCGAGGATCTCGCCCGCGGCATGGGCGGCGACGAGCGCCGCAAGCTCCGTTTCGGTGACCATGCCGGCCTCGATCATGCCGCGGTCGTGCTCCGGCGAACCGATGCCGACGACGAGCACCGGCGCCTCGGCGGCGAGGTCCATCACGGCGCGGATGTCGCGCTGCTTCAGGAAGATCGCGCGGTCCTGCTCGCTGTTGCAGAAGAACGGCGCCGGCATGTAGGAGCCGCGCCCGCCGGTGCGGTCGGCGAGGCGGAAGATGACGTCGTAGGGGTTGGTCGCGGCGCCCCGGGTGAGGCTGCCGAGCAGCGAGACGAGGCGCAGGTCCGGCAATTGCAGGATCGGCAGGCCGTTCGCCACGGCGGCGAGGGTCCGGCCGTGGCCGATGCCGATGGTGGTGAGGCCCGGCCGCGCCAGGATGCCCGCCAGCACCCGGGCGCCGAGGGAGGCGAGGGCGGCGAGCGGCATGCCGCGTTCCTCGAGGTCCGGCGCGACGGAACAGCGGGCGAGGGGATAGGCCGTGACGAGGGCGTCCTCGAGGGCGGCGCAGGCGGCCGACGGCCCCTCGACGAAGACCTTTACGAGCCCGGCGCGCTGGGCCTGCTGGATGAGGCGGGTGACGCGGGTGCGCGAGGTCCCGAACGAGGCCGCGATCTCCTCATGCGTGCGGCCGCCGATGAAGGACAGCCAGGCGCAGCGCACGGCGAGGTCGAGTTCCGGATCCGGCGGAACGCGCATCGGTTTCCTTCCCGGCCGCTGCCCGTCTTGCACATTTGTGCAACGACAGCACTTTTGTGCCGACAGTCAGCCACAGGTTGTCGGATGTGTCAATGGCGAGCAATGCGCCGGTCCCGTACTGCCTCTCCCCGCTTGCGGGGAGAGGGTTCGGCCTTCGGCCGAACGAGCGGAGCGAAGCGAAGCGGGGGTGAGGGGGCGGTGCCGAAAGAGGCGCCTGTCCCAAGCGCCGCGCCTCGTCTGGCGACGCCCCCTCACCCTCGCCTGCTGCGCAGGCTTGCCGCCTTCGGCGGCCCTCTCCCCGCAGGCGGGGAGAGGCGAGGGGAGCGCTTCGCCTTCCGTTGTGCGAATGACGACTGGCGAGTGGCAAGCGGAACGCGACGCTTCTCGCCTCTCCCCGCTTGCGGGGAGAGGGTTCGGCCTTCGGCCGAACGAGCGGAGCGAAGCGAAGCGGGGGTGAGGGGGTGGTGCCGAAAGAGGCGCCTGTCCCAAGCGCCGCGCCTCGTCTGGCGACGCCCCCTCACCCTCGCCTGCTGCGCAGGCTTGCTGCCTTCGGCGGCCCTCTCCCCGCAGGCGGGGAGAGGCGAGGGGAGCGCTTCGCCTTCCGTTGTGCGAATGACGACTGGCGAGTGGCAAGCGGAACGCGACGCTTCTCGCCTCTCCCCGCTTGCGGGGAGAGGGTTCGGCCTTCGGCCGAACGAGCGGAGCGAAGCGAAGCGGGGGTGAGGGGGCGGTGCCGAAAGAGGCGCCTGTCCCAAGCGCCGCGCTTCGTCTGGCGACGCCCCCTCACCCTCGCCTGCTGCGCAGGCTTGCCGCCTTCGGCGGCCCTCTCCCCGCAGGCGGGGAGAGGCGCGAAACGCCCGGTCGCGAGATGCGTGAATGCGATAGCCGGAAACGGCTCTCAGATCAGCCCCTCGAGCCGGCGCAGGCGTTCCGGCTCGATCTCGCGGTAGCGGCGCTGCATGTCCGTCGCGTAGTCGCGGACGATGGGGGCCAACTCGCGGCGGCGGGCGAGCTGCATGTGGAAGACTTCCTGGCTGCCGGTGACGAACATGAATTCCGCGCTGATCAGGTAGAACTCGAACATCCGGCAGAAGCGTTCGTCGTACATTGCGGCGATGCGCGCGCGGTTGGCGTCGAAGCGACGCTGCCAGTGGGCCATGGTCTTCGCGTAGTGCAGGCGCAGGAATTCGCAAGCAATACGTGGCGATCTTCGACGAAGAAGAAAAAGTTGTTGGCGCGCTTCATCACGTATTGCTGCACGCCACGAATTGGAGATTCGATGCTCATGCTTGCTGATCCCCCTCCAGAATTTGGACCGATGCGCAGCTCAATTTACTTATACGTTACCGATTGCGACACGGTGTATCAGCGTGCGCTGAGCTCCGGCGGGATTTCCGTTTTTCCGATGATGACATTGCCTTCCGGTCAGCGGTACGGCGCCATCAAAGACCCCTGCGGCAACATTTGGTGGGTTGCCACGCAGGTCGAAGATGTTCCACCCGACGAACAGGAACGGCGCTGGAAAGAATTCAAAATGCCAGAAATGCCCGCCAATAAGGCCTAACCAATCGCTGGAGCCAACCGCCGCCCCAGCGTACATTCGCATTTCAGATGACTAAAACAGTTTCGGCCCAGGCCGCACTCGCTCTCGGCGGCGGTAGCTCAGCTTGTTCTCGTTAGGTCACTGCAACTGCATGCGCCCTCAACCTCTTATCTGTGTGCGGATGTTGAGGCGAGCAGCCGCTGGTATCAACGGCTACTCGGCTGTCAGAGCGCCCACGGTGGGGCTGACTATGAGCGTCTTACGTCAGCGAGCGGCCTGATTCTTCAGCTGCATCGCTGGGATCTGGAGCATCACCATGGTCCGATCGGCGATCCCAACGTCGCGCCTGGAAATGGGGTGCTCCTATGGTTCGAGGTAGATGATTTTGACGCTGCTGCTGCCCGGGCCGCAGAGCTACAGGCGGAAGTCGTTGCTAGCGCGCCATCGCAACCCGCCGGACCCGGACAGTGGCCCGAATCATTGGGAGCTATGGCTGCGCGCACCGGACGGCTACACTGTCGTGTTTGCCAGTCCGGACGGATGAGCAGACGGAAACTGGAAGCGCTCGAGATCCGATTCGCCAGTCGCTGGAGCCAACCGCCCTTCCATGTCTGGTTTTCAGATGAGCTCAACATTGCAACTTGCAGCACAGCACGCTTCCGCCAGCGGTGGCTCAGCTCCGTCTCGTTAGGTCTTCTGTTCACATGACAACAAAACATCGGATTTTTACGACGAGCTTCGCGAGCGTCTATCCTCACTATGTCGCAAAGGCAGAAAAAAAGGGCCGTAATAAGTCGGAAGTTGATGCCGTTATTTGCTGGTTGACAGGCTACAATCAGCGGGAGTTAGAAGGACAATTGAAAAAGCAGAAAGACTTTGAAACCTTCTTCAAGGAAGCTCCTAAGCTGAATCCTTCACGAACGTTGATCAAAGGTGTAATTTGCGGCGTCCGAGTGGAAGACATTCAAGAGCCGACGATGCGGGAAATACGCTATCTAGATAAATTGGTCGATGAATTGGCAAAGGGGAAGGCGATGGACAAGATTTTGAGGACCTAACCAGGGCGCTGCAGCGAACCGCCACCCCGCAGGGTAGACGGACGGTTCGGATAATTTGTCCGCGACTGTTGCAGCCGACCGGGCGTTTCCGGCGGCGGTCGCTGAGCTTGGTCGTTAGGCGTATGAACGATCTCGAAGGGTTCCTTGGACTGGCGTGTTGGCAGCGACCATTGTGCTGATAGCTCGTTGGCGTGTGTCGGAACCGAGCAGGCAAAACCTCTAACAGATGGAGACTCGAAATGAGAAAGATCAGGATCTTCGCACACATCTCGCTGGACGGCGTGATCTCGCCCGGCGGACCGGAACGAAGACAGCGACTACGCGCATGGCGGATGGACGGCACCCTATCGAACTCCGGCCGGGGCGGCGGCCGTCGCCGAGGCACAGGGCACGAGCTTCGATCTGCTGCTCGGCCGCCGCACCTACGATCTTTGGGCCGGCTTCTGGCCGAAGGCCCGAGCAGTCCGATCGCGGACGGCCTGAACGCCGCGACGAAATACGTCGCGACCCACAGGCCGGAGAGCCTCGAATGGGGTCCGGTCGGCGACCTCGGCGCGGACATCATGGAAGGTATTCGCGGCATCAAGTCGAACGACGGCCCCGACCTGATCGTCTGGGGAAGTACGACCCTGACGTCCGTGCTGTTCGAGCAGGGACTGGTCGACGAGGTTGTGCTGATCGTCTACCCGGTCTTGCTGGGCCGGGGCAAACGCTTCTTTTCGGACAGTGCCGACCCGCGCGAACTCGCTTTCGTCAGCACGAAGGCCACGCCCACGGGCGTTCTCCTCAACACTTATCGACACGTTGGATCGCTGCAAACCGAACCTTTGCCGACGTGAGCGGCTGAGCGGGCGCCCAGGTCACTGAAAGCACCGCCGGGAATCGGACTGCCCGAAGTTGAAATCGACGGCGATGAGCGTCATGGGCGGAAAATAGACGTTGCCGATGCTCAGTAAGGCATCCTTCGCCGGGATCGGCCGGGCGCAGATCAAGCGCATCGACGCCTTTCTCAATGACCAGCCACGCAAGTGCCTTGGCTAGCCAACGGCCCCATTGCGAAACGACTTCAGAGTGATTGCCCCGACACCCTGCCGTGGCTTATCTTGGTCTCGTTAGACGATCAGGGAAGCACTGGTAATCTACAAGCCCATGTTGAAGAAAAACCGCTCGGCACCAAACACGGCCGTAATACCCGTGCTGTACTACCCCGACGTGCCCGAAGCAGTCGCGTGGCTCACAACGGCCCTTCCATTCACCGAACGTCTCCGCAACTCCCAAGATCGCCGGCAGCTCTTGCACGGCAATGGGGCCATCGTCGTCACCAAACCCGGCGCACACGCCGACGCCGCTTCTTCAACACTGCAGGACCCTGGGCGCACTCCGTCACACTTCGTGTCACGGAGATCGACGAACTCTTTGGACGCGTCAAGGCAGCCGGTGCTCGTGTTCTCGCTGAACCCGCGGATCACATGTATGGCGAACGCCAATGCTCGTTCCTCGACCCATGGGGACATCCGTGGACGCTCTCGGAGACGATTTTCGATTCCGACCCAGCCGACTGGGACGGCGAACTCCTTGTCGAATGAGCGTGTTTGCCACGACACCCTGCCGTGGCTTATCTCTGTCTGTAGACGTATACCCGCGCCCACCATGACCGAAGCTTCCAGTTATCTTACGCACGTCGCGCCCGTTCTCCGCGTGGCCGATCTTTCCCGTTCGCTTGCTTTCTATCGTGATCAGCTTGGCTTCGCGGTCGAGTTTGTTTACGAGAGCTTCTACGCCGGAGTTTCCCGTGGCGGCGGCCACATTCATCTAAAGTGCTCACCACCGCCGCTACGGGATCAGACTGCATTTGAGCGTGCGGAGCAGATCGACGTCTACGTCGGTGTTCAGGGCGCAGAGATGCTCGCGGAGAGTTTTGCTGCTGCAGGCGCTGCCTTCGTCGTTCCCTTGCGCCACATGCCCTACGGCATCGAGTTTTATCTCCGCGATCCAGATGGATATGTTTTGGGATTCGTCGAGTCCATATCGGCCTCTTCATGATGCGAACGTCTAACCAGCCGATGGAGCCGACCGCGAGCCGCCGTACTATCCAGCTTTGCATGAGTTTACCCCGTCAATTCGCAGCCACGCGCGCCCTCGCTCGCGGCAGCTCATCTCTTCCTCGTTAGGCAGGCAAGCGATGACGCCAACGGCCCCATTGCGGAATAACTTCAGCGTCCTTGCCATGACACCCTGCCGTGGCTTATCTCCGTCTCGTTAGGCCGCTTTCCCATGCACCTTGTCATGTTCGACATCGACGGCACGCTTACCGAGACCAAGAAGGTTGACGAGGAATGCTTCGTTCGCTCATTCAAGGACGTGTTTGGTTTCGCCGACATCGACATCGATTGGTCACATTATCCACGCACGACGGATTCCGGTATCTTTCACGATGTTTTCACGGCACGCATTGGCCGGTCACCGACAGCGCAGGAAGTTTCGCAGTTTCGCCAGCATTTCATCCAATTGCTCGCCGCCGCTTCATCACAGTCTCCATTTGCACCGGTTGCAGGGGCTGACAGGTTGTTGTCCCGGCTCGCACAGGGCGGGTCGCATCGCGTGTCGCTTGCTACTGGAGGTTGGCGTGATTCCGCCCGCCTCAAGATGGCCAGTGCTGGGATGTGCTTTGACGACCATCCGGCGGCATCAGCGGATGACGCACTCGACAGGGAGTCCATCATGACGCTTTCCAGGCAGAGAGCCGCCGAACGATATGGCGAGTCATTTGCCTGCACCGTGTATGTTGGTGACGGAGTTTGGGATGCTCGTGCATGTCGCAGTGTTGGCATTCCGTTCATTGGTATTGGCACGGGGAGTCGAGCGACACGATTGTCCGCAGAGGGTGCTGTTTGTGTCTTCCCTGATTTCAGTGACGCGGATATATTTTTGAGGAGTGTGTATGAGATTACGAACGCGGCCTAACCATGCGCTGGAGCGAACCGGTGCCCGCGTTTCGATTTGGACCGCCAGTGAGAATATGAGCGGGTATTTGCAGAGCGTGAGCGCGCCACCGGCACCGGTCGCTCACCTCCGGCGTTAGGTTCCTGGCCCATGGAAGACCTGCTGCTGGATATTCGTTATGCGCTGCGCGTGCTTTGGAAGTCGCCCGCGTTCACGCTCGTAGCCTTGCTCACTCTGATGCTGGGGATCGGGGCAAACGTCGTCGTCTTCGGAGTAGTGAATGCGGTCCTGCTGCACCCGCTGGATGTGAGCGACCCGCAGAATCTCTACAGCTTCGCCTCAAGCCGTGGACGAGCTGGAAGCTGCTGACGACATCGTATCCCGCGTTTGAGGACTATCCAGCAGCGAAACACCACCTTCAGCGACATGGCCGGCTTCTATGGATTTCTGTCAGGCGAGACTGCACTGGGGTGACGCCGTGAAAAGTGTCTCCGGCTATGCGGTCACCGGCAATTATTTCGATCTGCTGGGGGTGCAGCCGCAGGTAGGACGATTCATCCAGGCGGCGGATGAGCATGGCCCAAATTCAGCGCCTTATATCGTGTTGAGCGATAGTCTTTGGCGAAGCGCATTCAACGCCGATCCGGGCGTAGTCGGGACCACCGTGCGGCTCGATAAGGATCCGTTCACGGTGATGGGCGTGGCACCGGCGCGGTTCCATGGCACGGAGCGATTTGACTGGCCGGACTACTGGATACCCATCGTGAACTATTTCGACGCGGATTACCTGCAGAATCGGACCGGCCATCCGCTGACGGTGCTCGGCCGGCTGAAGCCAGGCGTGACGCCGCAGCAGGCAACGGAAAACCTGAATGCGATCGCGGCCCAGTTGGCAAAGGAGTATCCAAAGACAGACACCGGAGTGCCGCTGCGGCTGATCCGTCCAGGACTCTACGGGGACGACGGTGACGTCATTCGCGGATTTCTTTATAGCGTGACCGGGCTGGCTCTGCTGGTGCTGGTGGCGGCGTGCGCGAATCTGGCCAGCCTGTTTGCGGCGCGCGCGGCGGATCGCAGCCGGGAACTGGCGCTCCGTGTCGCCTTGGGAGCGAGCCGGTGGCGGTTGGTGCGGCAACTGCTGACCGAGGCGATGGTGTTGTCGATGCTGGGCGGAGCAGCGGGGCTGGTGATCGCGGGTCTGCTGCTGGGTGTGCTGAACCGGTGGCGATCGCCCTACGGCGTCTGGCAGTCAGCGTGGATGCGCGTGTCTACCTGGTAGCTCTGATCTTGACCCTCGGTAAGCGCGCTGCTGTTTGGGATGATTCCGGCGCGGCAGGTGTGGCAGAGCAGTCCGTTGCAGGCGATGAAGAGCGGACCGGTGGATTCAACGCCGCTGCGCCGGTTTGCTCTGCGGGACCTGTTGCTCGGCGCACAAATTGCGATCTGCACGCTGCTGGTGACGGCCTCGCTGGTCGCCGTGCGCGGCATGGTGCGCATGCTGCACGCTCCGCTGGGCTTCCAGCCGCAGGGCGCAATGCTGGCCGAGATGGACCTGAGCGAGGTGGACAGGCGACGTGCCGCTTGAGAAAAAGAAAGCGATGCTCGACGCCGTGCGGAGCATCCCCGGTGTGACGGCGGCGGGTACGGTGAACCGAGTGCCTTTTACCGGCGGGCTGCGGGGCGTTCCGGTTTTCCCGCCAGGAACGACAGAGTTCACGCTGAACAATTCTGTGCTGGCGCCGTACGTGTTTACGATGTCGCCCGGTTACCTGGAGGCTGCCAGCACTCGGCTCCTGAGCGGCCGGGATGTCTCATGGCAGTGACACCACAAAGACGCCGTATGTCGCGATCGTGAACGAAACCTTCGCGCGCAAGATGTGGGGCGACACGCCGGCGATCGGACAACGCTTCATTCTTGGACCACTTGACGGAAGTGGTGGGCGTGGCGGAGGACGGCAAGTACCACGACATTCAGGAGTCGCCGCAGCCGGTGGTGTATCTGCCGTTGTCGCAAAGCGAGCAGGCGTCACGATTTTCGTGGTGCGGTCGCACGCGGGCGCAGAACGAGATGGCGACAGCGCTCGAACGCACCCTGAGCGGTCTTGAGCCGAATGCGCTGATCACGGTGCAGAGCTGGCCCGAATGCAATGGGGGAGTGCGCTATTCCCGGCCCGTGCGGCGAGCAGTAGCACTGGGCGTCATGGGCCTGCTGGCGGCGATGCTGGCGGTGACGGGCATCTTCGGCATGGCCGCCTATAACGTGAGTCGCCGGATGAAGGAGCTGGGCATCCGCGTGGCTTTGGGCGCGCGCACGAAGCACGTGATGAGCGCGGCGGTGGGGCGACCAATCGTGCTGCTTGGGGTCGGATCGTTGGTGGGACTGCTGTTCGGCGTCTTCGCCAGCCGGTTACTGGGGCAGATTGTGTATCAGGCGAATCCGCGAGATCCCGTGGTCCTGGGCGGCGCGGTGCTAACCATGGCACTGCTGGGCATTGCAGCGTCCGCCATTCCAGCCCTGCGAGCGCTGGCTGTCGATCCATCCAAACTCCTGCGGGAAGAGTGAGACAGGTGAACACGCTTCACGTCGGCGCCTTCTTTGACGGTGAAAAACCGATGATTTCTAGCTTTTCCCACTGGATTGCGACCCGTTAAGATCGCGGCATGATCGCGCACATCATCCAGGACCTGGCGTTCGCAGGTCGAATGCTTCGCAAATCGCCTGGATTTACCATCGCGGTCATTCTTACTTTGGGAGTTGGCATCGGCATCAATGTTGCAATTTACAGTGTAATTCACGCAGTTTTGTTGTCAGAGCTTCCCTATCCAGAGCCGGATCGCCTTGTCGCAATTTCCGAAATATGGGGAGACAATGTTTCGCCGACCTCGTATCCCGATTACCTGGACTGGAAGGCTGCACAGCATACCTTCGATGACATCGCGGTGTCACGGCGTGATGACTTCAATTTGACCGGTGACGGAGAACCTGAGCGTTTTTCCGGCTTGTTTGTCACAGCGAGTTATTTCCGCGTTCTCAAAGCTCCTCCGAAACTGGGTCGCACATTCTTCGATAAGGAAGATTCAGAAGCTGGTGTTAATCCGATCGTATTAAGCGAACACGTGTGGCGCTCTCGTTTTGCCGCTGATCCAGCGATCGTTGGTCGGAAGCTGACCTTAAATACGATAAGCTGCGAAGTTGTTGGCGTCGCCGCCGACAGTCTCTCGATCGTTAGGAATCCTGAGACCGCTCGCAATTCTCAAGGCGCCCGCAACGCCGATCTTTACGCGCCGTTCGGTTTTTATGCGAATCGACCTTACATGCATGACCGCAACGAGCCGACTCGGATTTTATGGCATCGGCCGATTGAAGCAGGGCGTTTCGATCGAACAGGCTGCAGCAGACCTCAAAGTGATTGCTCGAAATCTCGAGTTGAAATACCCCGCTTCCAATGCGGGTTATGGAATTGCGGTTACCTCGCTTCGCGACAGCGTGCTCGGAAGATATCGGGCGATGCTGTGGTTGCTCGAAGCGGCCGTCGCGCTGGTGCTTCTCATCACTTGCGCTAACATCGCCAGTTTGCTGCTTGTTCGCACCGCCGCGAGAGAGAAAGAAATTGCAGTGCGAGCAGCCTTGGGCGCAAGCCGGGGAAGATTAATCACGCAACTGCTTACCGAAAGTGTAGTCCTCGCATTGTTTGGGGGCATACTTGGCTGGTTCCTCGCTTTCTGGAGCAAAGACGTAATCACATCTTTGTTTCCTTATGACTTTCCGAGGCTGCAGGAAATCCGATTGGATCTGCCTGTCTTGGCGTTTAGCGCACTAATTACCTTGGGCGCGAGCGTCGTCTTTGGACTGGGGCCAGCTTGGAGGCTGTCCAAGGCGGAACTGACCACCGCATCAAAATCAGTCGGTGGCTCAGGTCCGCAGCGAAGCCTCCGCATGCTGATCATTGGGCAAGTTGCATTTGCCTGCGTTCTGCTCATAGGCGCAGTCCTTCTCACTCAGACCTTTCGCGCTCTAGAAAACGAACCGCTCGGATTCAATCCAAACAATCTTCTAACGATTGGGTTAAAGCTGCCAGGCCTGAAGTATGGCGAAGGCAAAGAAATCAAGCGAGCGGCATTTTATCAGCAGCTACTCGAAAAGATTTCGGCCTTGCCCGGCGTCAATGCCGCTGCTGTGGACAACGATGTCCCGTTCAGCGGTTTTCGTGCAGAAGAGAACTTTGCGGTAACAGGTCAGTCAGAACCGCGTCACGGCGAAGAGCCATCCGCAGAAACGCATTGTGTGTCACCAGACTATTTCAGCACCATGGGAATTCCGATTTTACGCGGGCGAAGCTTTGGACCTGATGATGTTTTAGGTAAACCACTCGTCATCCTGATCGACGAGTATCTTGGCCGAAAATTCTTCCCAGGCCGCGACCCAATTGGCCAGCGACTTAATCAGCAACCCGCGCAGCCAGACAAGCCGAGAGTTCAGTATACAATTGTGGGAATCGTCCCAAGTGTGAGGCATGGAGAAGTGGGAATTGCGCCGAAGGTTCCGCAAATTTATTGGCCAGCAGCTCAATTTCCTCAGCTGCAGACGACACTCCTTGTTCGGACTGAGGTGCGCCCTCCTCCTCACTGTTACGTTCGGTTCGAGCCGTTGTTCGCTCTATTGATCCACAGTTGCCGATTTTCGCAACGCGCACGATGGACAATGCGGTAGCCGCCAGCATAGGAACGCAGCGGCTTTCCGCAACATTCATTGGCGGATTCTCTATTCTCGCATTATTTCTCGCAGCCGTTGG
>CAVWII010000025.1:0-91640 GCA_963754975.1 uncultured Alphaproteobacteria bacterium
GCGCCGCCGCCCAGCCGTCAGCGCTCCCGGGAGCTATGTCATGTTGGAGCGGTACATGCAGACGTGGGGACCGGCCGAGTGCTTACTTCGGCGCATCGGGGGAGGCAGTGGGCTGAACTCGGCCGGGCCCCCGCAACTCGACGGTATACTGCTGAAGGACTTGCCAAGCTGTTGGCGTGTAGGCGCCGCTGAACACCAACGCGTCCGTTGCGAAGGCGATTACCAACAGAACGAGAAGGGTTCGAGCATCTATCAAACCCCGAAATATCGCGCCGAGCCATTAGTCGGCTGACGGTAGAGATGGCGTCCGGTCGTGGCAAGAACGGACACGAGCTCGTTGCGCTCTCCCGCGTGCTTCGACCTGTTTTTTGTGGGGACGAAATCGCCCTCCCGCTCGCCGGCGGGGGAAGTGGAGTTGGCGTCTCGGCTTCTGGTCGTTTTCGCTAGAGCAGCATCCGTTCATATGGAATTTGACATGGCACCGTTATTCCGGGGCCGCGAAGCGGAGCCCGGAACCCATGAACAGCGCAGGCCGAGGACGAGCGCCGTACGGTCGCGCACCCTCCTGCACCGTCGGCGGTTATCGATCCCGGGCTCCGCTTCGCGGGCCCCGGGATGACAGGGCGGTGATGGGATCGACCTGGACGGATACTGCTCTGGACGAGGGGCGGGGACCGCACCGCTACCGCCGGTCGATCCCGGACCAGCAAATGCCGAACTTCACCGCGGCACCAAATCCACGCCTTCAGCCTCCCCTTAAGCGGCCGAATCGCTCCCAGCCGCGCGCCATGGGGTCGCCGAAATGCGGTCGAGCATCATGCGGCCTGACCTCCTGAGAATAGTGGGCGGTGTCGCCCATCCAATAGTTCGGATCGTCCGAGAGCCAGTCGGCGCCGGTGAAATCCCAGAGCGGCGTGACGCGCGCAACCTGATCGAGCGCTTGCGAGAGGTCCTTCGGCAAGTAGCGGCTCTCGACGGCACGATGGAGCGGACTGACAGCCACAATAAGCTCGGCGCCGCTCTTTCGGGACAGCGCGGCGATGCGTTGCAGAAGCTGCAGCTGCTCTTCGAAATGCACGCGCTGTCCGAACGGCCTGTTGTAGTCGCTTCCTGCCAGCCGCGCGCGGCGAAGCCGCTTAGCGCTGCAATACGGACGAGCGCCAATTTAACCTTCTGATGGCCGAAGGGACCTGACGATCCCTCTCCTCGATCATTACCCGGGCCTCGCGCAGGATACGCTGCCAGCTCCTGACCTGAAGAGCGGTCAGGTTGCGCCACCAGAAGTACACGCCGCTTTCGCCGCTCAGGGCTTGAGGCAGCAATGTCTCGATGTAGCGGTTCGTTGCTGCGGGATCTCCGAAGGTATCGATGTCAAGCAGGAGAAACACTGCCCGCAACCGCTGCCCTCGCTTCTCCTTGTCGGCGAGGACGTATTCGAGCGCGGGCAGGAAGTCCGGCAGCATTCCGCGTATGACCGAGAAATTCGCGAAGGTCACCCCGTTTATGTGGCGAGACAGCTCCGCCGGCGGAGTGGCCTGGGCGCGAGAAGAGCCGAACAGCAGGCCGTCGAAGCGCTCCGGTGCAGCGTCATAGGCAGCGAGATTCCTGTAGTGGTAATTGAAGTTGGGCGAACGCGGAAGGATGTTCGTGCCGAACACGCCCTGCGGGTCGATCAGGATATTCGCAGCTACGACGCTCATGAAGAGAGCCGCAGCTCCCAGGATCAGCGTTAGCGCATACGTCCGAGGAGTCATCCCGGACGCGGCTCGAACCGGCTTTTCCTTACGCTGATGCATCGGGCAAGGCCGGCTCGAGCTCGGCAAGGCGGCCGTCGAGGAAAAGGCGGCGGGCAAGGCCGCGTTGGATCTTGCCACTCGTTGTCTTCGGCAGATTGCCGGGGCGGATCAGCACGATCTCCTGGATAGCAAGCTCGTGCTCGGTCTCGCGACCGCCTCGCGGATCGCGCCTTCGATGTCGTCTATGGAGACGCGCCGCATCTGCGTTCGCTCGACTTCCTGCACCACGACGAGCCCCTCCGCGCCATGCTCGTCCACGATCGAGAAGGCGGCGCCACCATGCCGTCGCAAGGCCGGATGGCTCGCCTCGACCGTCGCCTCCAGGTCCTGCGGATAGTGGTTGATGCCGCGCAGGATGATCACGTCCTTGATGCGCCCGGTGATGAAGAGCTCGCCCGTGTCGTCGAGGAACCCGAGGTCGCCCGTGCGAAGCCAGCCCTCCTCGGCTTCCCCGTCGACGCGCGCTCGGATACGTTGCGGCGCTGGCTCCGCACTTCGCCAGTAGCCCCGAGCGACATTCGGACCGTTAATCCAGACCTCGCCGACCTCGCCGGGGGGCCAAGCTGACGGTGCGGTGCCGCGTCGACGATCGCAACACCTGCGCCGACAAGGACCTGTCCGCAGCCCGCGAGGTCTGCCCGCCCTCCGCGCCTCGTCGGTGCGACGCCGGGTAGCGCTGCAACGCTTGTCGGCCACCTGGTGCGAGGAGCACCCGGTCCCGTCCCCCGCCGCTGGCGATCAGCGTTGCCTCCGCGAGCCCGTAGGCGGGGTAGCACGCCGCGGTCGAAGCCGTAGGGCGCGAAGGTCGGGATGAAGCGCTCCATCGTTTCCGGGCGCACGGGCTCGGCGCCGTTGAACGCGATCTTCCAGCACGAGAGGTCGAGCCCCGCCATCTGGTCGGGGCGGAAGCGGTCGACGCAGAGGTCGAAGGCGAAGTTCGGCCGCCGCTGCGAACTCGGCGCGGTAGTCGCTGATGGCGCGCAGCCAGGTCAACGGGCGCTGCATGAAGCTCACCGGCGCCATGAGCACGCAAAGGGAGCCGGCATAGAGCGTCTGCAGCACGTTCAGGATGAGCCCCATGTCGTGATAGAGCGGCACCCAGCTCACATAAGCGGTCGCGCGCGTGTTGCCGTACACGAGCCGGATCATCTCGGAGTTGGCGAGGAGGTTACCGTGGCTCACCATCACGCCCTTGGGATCCGAGGTCGAGCCCGAGGTGTATTGCAGGAAGGCCAGATCCTGCAGGGCGGGGTTGCGGGAAATGCTCGTCCCAGGCGCCTCGACCTCTTTCGTGGCGTCGACGTAAAGGAAATCGAGCGCGGTCGCCTCGAGACGCTCCGCGAGATCGCTTCGCGCCGCCCGCAGGGCGGGACTCGTCAGAGCGAAACGCGGCGTGCAGTCGGCGACAATGCTGGCGCTCGAATCGCGCGCCCCGAGGCGCCGGGGCGGCATCATCGGCACCGCGATCATGCCGGCGATGAGGCAGCCGAAGAAGGCGACGATGAAGTCGAGCCCGGGCGGGAACATCAGGAGAGCGCGCTCGCCGCGCGGACCGCGGGCCACCAGCTGCGCCGCAAGCGCATCGGGCGCGGCGCTCGAGTTCCGAGAAGGTCAGCGACGCCTCCTCGCGGCCGCGACCTGATAGAAAGATATAGGCGCGCTCGCCCGGCCGCTTCGCGGCGCGCGCACGCAGCAGCTCGACCATCGAGTTGTACGCGGTCTTGCGGACCGCAGGGCCGTCTTGCACCGTCAGGATTTGCTTCAATCGGGCCCACCCGCGAGGTGACGGGCGAGCTCGGCGACACGAAGGATATTCGAAGGCCACCTCAGGGGCAAGGTCGCGCCCCAGCCATTCCTCGAGCTCGGCCACGAGGTAGACCGCCATCGCGGTATTGACACCGAGGCGCGCGAACTTGGTGTGCGGATCGATTTTTTCCCCAGGCCGTCGCAGCGCCTTGGCAAGGTGCGCGACGCACCACGCGGCGATTTCGGCTTCGCCCTTGTCAGTTGCCATCAACGCAACGCTCCCTGGCCGATCGTCAGAATTGGTAGTAAAGGAATTCGCTCACCTGCCCAAGCCGGAAGAACACCTCGGCGAAGAGGAGGAAGGCGACGCAAAGGGTGATGAACGAAGGGCGCCAGACGAGGGGGCCGACGCTCCTTCGCCAATTCGACTGCGCGTCGGCTTCGCGATAGCCGGTGATCTCCATGGAATTCGGCACGAACAAGGCGATGGCGAGCGCCAGCAGGGTCAGTGCGGTCCCGGTGGCCGACCAGGTGCTGCCGAACCAGGTGCGGATGAAGGCCTCCGATATCCAGCCCTGGCCGATCGCCCACCAGTCGTGCTGAAGGGTGATTGCCTCCGCGACTGCGGGAGTGCCGCGGCCTCCCATCGCGGCGAGAAGGCGCCACGACGTCTCGATATCCGCGGCGCGGAAGAACACGGCGCTCACCACAAAGGCCGTGAAAGTCAGCGCCCATCCGACGAGCTGGCCCGCCCGTGTCGGCTCCGCCCGCTCGGGCGTGACCCGCTGCCAGATCGTGTCGATGATGAGAAGGCAGCCGTGATAGGCGCCCCAGACCACGAATGTCCACCCGGCTCCGTGCCAGAGCCCGGCCAAGGTCATCGTGATCATCACCGCAATGGCGCGCCACCACCCCATCGGACGGCCAAAGGTCAGCGGACCGTAGATATAGTCCCGCAGCCACTGCGAAAGGGTGATGTGCCAGCGCCGCCAAAAGTCCAGGATGCTGGTTGCGCGTAGCGGTGCAGCGAAATTCAGGGGCAGACGGAAATTGAACAAAAGCCCGAGGCCGATCGCCATGTCGGAATAGCCAGAAAAGTCGAAGTAGATCTGGGCCGAGAAGGCGAAGGCCGCGCCCCACGCGGCGATGGCGGTGACCGGGTCGCCCTTTGCCGCAGCGTCGAAGACGGCGCCGACATGCGGCGAAAGCGCATCGGCGATCAGTACCTGTTGGCGAGGCCGAAAACGAGAATCGAAGCCCAAGGGCAAACGTTCGACCAATCGACCCGGAAGCGCGCATCGTCGCCGAGCTGCCTCCCGAAGCTGTTCCAGCGCACGATGGGTCCCGCGATCAGGTGCGGGAAGAAGGCAACGAAAAACGAATAGCGGCTGAATCGAAACGGGATGTTGCGGCGGTAGACGTCGACCAAGAAGGCGATCTGCACGAACGTCGTGAATGACAGCGCGAGTGGCACGACCGGCGGCGCGGCCTTGTAGGAGTGGATGATCGAAAGAAGGAAATCAGCGTATTTCCAGTAGCACAGTACGAGGAGGTTGCAGGCGATGCCGAGGATCAGGAGCCACTTCGACGCCGGCTTCCCCGCCGCCGCGATCAGCCGCGCGAACCAGAAATTCACGACGATCGACGCCACCGGCAACAGCACGAAAGGCGGGTTCCACCAAGCATAGAAGACGAGCGACGACAGGATCGTGCTGAAGATCGCAGCCGTCGCGCTCACCCGCGCGAGTGCGAAGTGCACGAGCACCGCAAGAGGCAGAAAGACGAAGATGAACTCGGTGGAATTGAAGAGCATCGAAGCTTGCGGGCGCGCCAGAGGAACCGTGCGAAACGGCGAGTTGCTTAACAGCCGAGGTGGACGCGCTCAAGAAGGCCCCGGTGTCGCAGGCGCGGCGATCGCCGCCCCCGAGGGACTGCGGCCGCGCGAGCCCAGACCTGCGGCTCCCGCGCCGGCAAAAGTGCTCCCGGCCCAGCCATTGACCCCGTTTCCATGCCCCTGCGGGTTCTCCCTGATTGCTTGGATACCCGCCTTTATTATCCCTCGACGATCCGCTTCGCCAGGACGAACTTCCCGCCGTCCCACGAATATTTAACAGCGAGGTCGAATATTAGGGCAACATCCGTTCACGCTGAATCAAACTTGAAGCGCTGTCATTCCGGGGCCGCGAAGCGGACCGGAACCCATGAACACCGCCGTCTGCGCACCGTCGCGCGCCGTCTGCGTCGTCGCGTTTAGGGATCCCGGGCTCTGCTTCGCCGCCCCGGGATGACAGAGCCGGGGATGGGTCATCTCGAACGGATGCTGCCCGAGGGTCCGCGGTTCCTTCACTGGGACGGACGCGGCGGGGCCGCCATGTCGACCTGCCGCCCAAGGTGCGGGAATTTGCGAGGACTGGACATCCGCACGACGCGGAGGCGCAGGCTGTCGCGGGCCGCACCGGGACCTGCGTGTTGTCCGTCACCCCCTGCAGGAGGGAGCCCAATGCTAGGGCTGCTCGTAGCGCTCGAGCCGTGGATCGGCATGTGAGAGTGCCGAGCGCGATGCCGTCGCGTTCATTCCGCCGAACGTCCGATCGGACGGCGGAAGTTGCTTTCCGTCGATCGTCGTCGTCGCCTCAGGCGATCCTGGCGGGCCGGTTGACGGCTGCGCGGATAATGGCATCGGCGCTGGAGCGCGCCAAGGGCGATCCGTGGATGAGCAGTTGCGTAAGCCTCATCGGCTCCTCGCCGGATCGCCCTCCGGCCCCTTGGCGCTTCGGCGCAGCTCAACTGCGCCGGCACCGCGGAGAGCACGGTGGAACCGCGGACGACGAGTCACTTCGAGAGCACGATGCCGCGATCCTTGCGCATTTTGTCGAAGGTCAACCCGATCGCCTTGATCACCTTCACGGTGGGATTGGCCTTGCAGTAGACGATGATCTCGTGTTCCGCCTCACGCGAGCGAGGGATGTTGATGAAATGCTTCTTTCCCAGCCCATTGTACCAACCGCTGTACCATGTCGTCAGAAGGTCGGCGTCTTGCTGAAAGGTCCCGGCAAGCTGGGCACAGGTGAGCGCCTGCACATCAAGGAAGCCATCCTTGTCTGCATACGTCTTCAATTCCACTTGGGCGTTGGCAGGTGAGCCGAAGCAAATTGCAATAACGCCCGCGGCGAGCAGTAGGTCTTTCATCGTTCTCTCCCAATTTTATCGACTCGGTCAAGCTTGGCCGAATTGGATCGCATGTCAATCTCCCGTCAGGAGATTGACCAACTTGAATCCGCAGCGTTCGACTGGACCAAAGCACACCTTCGCACTCGAATCACGCGAGACCTTTTAGCCGGTCGCAGTGGGTTCGCTTGACATTCGGAGACAGCGGGCTGCACGGCGCACGCGCAGGCAACTGCGTCCATGATAGCAGCCGCGCTCGAATGTTCGGCAATCCTCCGGCGCCGGGCCCCCGCGATTGAACCGTCCGCCGGCGGTCGAGCACGCTCCGATCGGGTCCGGCAACCCGAAAGGCCGCGCAGTCGGCCCATCCCCGCTTCCGCGGTTCGCTGCACGATCTCTCGGGCCCGACGAGGACGGCGGCTTTTGCCTGCGGCGCATCTCTGCCGGACTTGTCAGCGAGCGCTCGGGCTTTATGAAATCTTTATGTCCGAGCGGGGTTTCCCCTCTCAATTCACTATGCGGCCCCTGACATCTCTCAACATGCTGGCGCTGTGAGCGGCGACTTTGCTCGCTTGTTCTCGGTATGACCGCGCCGACTGCGGACGCGGCCCCTGCGCCGCAGGCTTGGGAGCTTCAGATGTGGGACGTTCTGTTCCTGGCGGTTGGGCTCGGATTCTTCGGCCTGTTCGTCGCTTACGCGATGGCCTGCGAGCGCTTGTGAGGAGGCCGGCATGCTTTTCGACTATTCGCTCGCCGGCCTCGTCACGCTGGGGCTGCTCGCCTACCTGGTCTGGGCGTTGCTACGGCCCGAGCGCTTCTGAAAGGCGACCGTCATGAGTGTCAACGGTTGGCTCCAGATCCTCGTTTTCTGCGGGATCGTCGTCGCGCTTGTGAAGCCGCTCGGCTGGTACATGACGCGCGTGTTCGCCGGCGAACGCACGCTTCTGTCGCCTCTCTTGAGACCGGTAGAGGTTGGGCTCTACAGCGTCGCAGGAGTGGACGCGAACCGCGAGCAGCATTGGCTCACCTACGCGGTCGCCATGCTCCTGTTCAATGCGGCTGGGTTCGTGATCCTCTACCTGCTTCAGCGCATGCAGGGGATGCTCCCCTTCAACCCCGCCGCAATGGCCGGCGTTCCGGCCGATCTCGCCTTCAACACGGCAACGAGCTTCGTAACGAACACCAACTGGCAGAATTATGGCGGCGAGGGCACGATGAGCTATTTCGTGCAGATGGCCGGCCTGACCGTGCAGAATTTCCTGTCCGCCGCGACCGGCATCGCCCTCGCCGTAGCCCTGATCCGTGGGTTCTCTCGCGCCTCCGCCCGCACGGTCGGCAACTTCTGGCTCGACATGACCCGCTGCACGCTCTACGTCCTGCTGCCGCTTTGCATCGTCCTGACGCTGTTCTACGTCTGGCGCGGCGTTCCTCAGACGCTCGCTGCTTATGCCGACGTCACGACCCTCGAAGGCGCAAGGCAGACGATCGCGGTCGGGCCTGTCGCGTCGCAGCTGGCGATCAAGATGCTCGGCACCAACGGGGGCGGCTTCTTCAACGCCAACTCGGCGCATCCCTTCGAGAATCCGGACGCGCTGTCGAACTTCGTCCAGATGGTGACGATCTTCGCGCTCGGCGCGGGCCTGACCAACGTCTTCGGCCGCATGGTCGGCGACGAGCGCCAGGGCTGGGCGATCTTCGCGGTCATGGGCATCCTGTTCCTCGCCGGTGTCGTGGTGACGTATTGGGCGGAGGCCGCCGGCAATCCGCTCCTGACGGCGCTCGGCCTCGACGGCGGCAACATGGAGGGCAAGGAGGTCCGGTTCGGCATTGCCGTCTCGGCCCTGTTTGCGGTGATCACGACCGCCGCATCGTGCGGCGCCGTCATCGCCATGCACGATGCCTTCACGCCGCTCGGCGGCATGATTCCGCTGATCAACATGGAGCTCGGTGAGATCATCATCGGCGGGGTCGGCGCGGGGCTCTACGGCATTCTCATCCTCGTCGTGATCGCGATCTTCGTCGCCGGCCTGATGGTCGGGCGGACCCCGGAGTATCTCGGCAAGAAGATCGAGGCCAAGGAGGTCAAGATGGCGATGCTCGCGGTCCTGTCCCTGCCGCTCGCCATGCTCGGCTTCACGGCGGTCGCCGTCGTGCTGCCGGCGGCGACCGCATCGATCGCCAATCCGGGACCGCACGGCTTCACGGAAGTCCTCTACGCCTACACCTCTGGCGCGGCGAATAACGGCTCAGCCTTCGCGGGCCTCGCCGGCAACACGCTCTGGTACAATCTGACGCTCGGCATCGCCATGCTGACGGGCCGCTTCCTCGTCATCCTTCCGGCCATGGCGATCGCCGGATCGCTTGCGGCCAAGAAGACGGTTCCGGCTTCCGTCGGCACGTTCCCGACGCATGGCGGGCTGTTCGTCGGCCTCGTCGTCGGCGTCATCCTGATCGTCGGCGGCCTGACCTTCTTCCCGGCCCTCGCCTTGGGACCCATCGTCGAGCATCTCGCGATGACCGCCGGCCAGACGTTCGCGACGGGCCGCTAGCGTTCCGGCGGGCGGCACTTCATTCAACCGATCGAACCGGAGCCCACGATGGCGAAGGCAACGCAAACCTCTCTCTTCGACCGCCACATCCTGGCGCCTGCGGTCGGTGCCTCGCTGCGCAAGCTCGATCCGCGAGGGATGATCAAGAACCCGGTCATGTTCGTCGTCGAGGTCGTGGCGGCGCTCACGACCGTCCTCTTCATCCGTGACGTCGTCAGCGGCGGTCCGAACCTGTCGTTCACGTTCCAGATCATCCTCTGGCTGTGGTTTACGGTCCTGTTCGCGAACTTCGCGGAGGCGGTCGCGGAAGGCCGGGGCAAGGCACAGGCCGAAGCGCTTCGTCGGACGCGGACGGGGACCCAGGCGAAGCTGCTGGTGGGGAACGGCCGCACCGACTACAAGATCGTGCCGGGAACCCGGCTGGAAGTCGGCGATGTCGTTCTCGTCGAGGCGGGCGACATCATTCCCTCCGACGGCGAGGTGATCGAAGGCGTCGCCTCGGTCAACGAGGCCGCCATAACGGGCGAATCCGCTCCGGTGATCCGCGAATCGGGTGGCGATCGCTCCGCGGTCACCGGCGGCACGCAGGTGCTGTCGGACTGGATCAGGGTTCGGATCACGGCGGCGGCGGGCTCGACCTTCCTCGACCGGATGATCGCGCTCGTCGAGGGCGCGGAGCGGCAGAAGACGCCGAACGAGATCGCCCTCAACATCTTGCTTGCGGGCATGACGATCATCTTCGTCTTCGCGACGGCAACGATTCCGAGCTTTGCGGCCTATGCCGGAGGCGCCATTCCCATCGTCATCCTCGTCGCGTTGTTCGTGACCTTGATCCCGACGACCATCGGCGCGCTGCTCTCCGCGATCGGCATCGCGGGCATGGACCGGCTCGTGCGCTTCAACGTGCTGGCGATGTCGGGGCGCGCCGTCGAGGCGGCCGGCGACGTCGACACGCTTCTCCTCGACAAGACCGGCACGATCACCCTCGGCAACCGCCAGGCAACGGAGTTCCGGCCGGTGCGGGGCGTGCCCGAACGCGAGCTCGCGGATGCGGCGCAGCTCGCCTCCCTCGCCGACGAGACGCCGGAGGGCCGCTCGATCGTAATTCTCGCGAAGGAAAAGTACGGCATCCGCGGCCGCGACATGAAGGACCTCCATGCCCAGTTCGTGCCGTTCACGGCGCAGACCCGCATGAGCGGCGTCGACGTCGAGGGTTCCTCGATCCGCAAGGGGGCGGTGGACGCCGTTCTGAACTACGTCAACCGGGCGAGCACCGTCGTGACTGCCGGTGGAGCGGTTCGAGCCCTTCTTCCGGCCGTCGGCGCAGACGCGATCCTTGCGATTCAGGCGGCGGCCGACGAGATCGCGAAGACCGGCGGTACGCCGCTCGCGGTCGCGCGGGACGGCCACCTCCTCGGCGTCGTGCACCTCAAGGACATCGTCAAGGGCGGCATCCGGGAGCGTTTCGCGGAGCTGAGGCGCATGGGCATCCGCACCGTGATGATCACCGGCGACAACCCGATGACCGCAGCCGCCATCGCCGCGGAGGCCGGCGTCGATGACTTCCTCGCGCAGGCGACGCCCGAGAACAAGCTGCAGCTGATCCGTGACGAGCAGGCCAAAGGCAAGCTCGTGGCGATGTGCGGCGACGGCACCAACGACGCTCCGGCGCTCGCTCAGGCGGATGTCGGCGTCGCCATGAACACCGGCACGGTCGCGGCGCGCGAGGCCGGCAACATGGTCGATCTCGATTCCGATCCGACGAAGCTCATCGAGATCGTCGAGATCGGAAAGCAGCTTCTCATGACGCGCGGCGCCCTGACGACGTTCTCGATCGCCAACGACGTTGCCAAGTACTTTGCCATCATCCCGGCGATGTTCCTGGCCTTCTATCCGCAGCTCCAGGCTCTCAACGTCATGCGGCTCGCGAGCCCTCAGAGCGCCATCCTGTCCGCGATCATCTTCAACGCCCTGATCATCGTCGCCCTCATTCCGCTCGCCCTCAAAGGGGTTCGATTCCGGGCCGTCGGCGCCGGCGCCCTCTTGCGCCGGAACCTCCTGATCTACGGCCTCGGCGGCATTGTCGTGCCGTTCGTCGGGATCAAGGCCATCGACCTCGCGATCTCGGCCATGCATCTCGCCTGAGTGTCCTGTTTATGTATTCCAATCCACCCCCAATCCCTCATCCTGAGGAGCCCTGGACCGTCAGGTCCAGGGCGTTTCGAAGGAGGGTCCAGGGAACGCGGAAACATCCCGACCCCGGCGTCGAGCGAAGGTGCTTCCGAACCTCCTGGAGCATCCTTCGAGACAGGTCGGACCTTAAGGTCCAACCCTCCTCAGAGCTTGTGAATCTTTCCGGTAAGAGGCGCGGGTCCGCCTCTCCCCGCTTGCGGGGAGAGGGGCGGCAAGCCTGCGCAGCAGGCGAGGGTGAGGGGGCGTCTGCGGAAGAGGCGCAGCGTCGGCGAAGGGCGCCTCTTTCTGCGCCGCCCCCTCACCCCGCTTCGCTTCGCTCCGCTTGTTTCGGCAAAGCCGAAACCCTCTCCCCGCAAGCGGGGAGAGGCGGACCCGCGCCTTTTGCCCGAAAGATGAGGGAGTCGGGGCTGTGTTCGATTTGTGAGTCAGACTCCGAGGAGAAAATCATGTTGACCGACCTTCGTCCGGCAATCGTCCTGGCAGTCCTTCTGACCGCGATCACGGGTCTTGCCTACCCGCTCGGCATGAGCGGATTGGCCCGGTTGCTGTTTCCGAATCAGGCCGACGGAAGCTTCATCGAGCGCGCTGGCGCCCCGGTCGGCTCCAGCCTGATCGGGCAGGTCTTCGAGAGCGACCGCTACTTTCACGGACGGCCGTCGGCGACGACCGCCGCCGATCCGAACGATCCCTCGAAAACCGTGTCGGCTCCCTACAATGCCGCGAACTCAGGCGCCGCCAATCTCGGCCCGACCAACCAGGCGCTCATCGAACGGGTCAAGGCAGACCTCGAGCGGGCGAAGGCCGGGAACGGATCGGCCCCCGTCCCGATCGACCTCGTCACGACATCGGCGTCCGGGCTCGACCCCGACATCTCGCCGGAAGGGGCTCGCTTCCAAGTGCCCCGCATCGCGCGAGCGCGCGGGTTGCCCGAGGATCGGCTGAGCCGTCTCGTCGACGAACATGCGCAAGGACGGATCCTGGGCTTTCTCGGCGACCCGCGAGTCAACGTGCTGGCCCTCAACCTCGCCCTCGACCGCCTGACCCCCTAAGGAGCGAGGATCGCACGCGTGCTATCGACGACCGACCAACGACCTGGCGCGGGCGGACGAGCATCCCCAGAGGCGCTCCTCCTGTCCGGAAGGCGCAGCCGATCGCGCATCGAGCGTCCGCCGGCCCGCTCAGCTCCGGCAGCGCGTTTCGGGTTGATCGACGCCGAGGGTGTCGAGCTCGTTCTTCTGATGCAGGAAGCCCGTCAAGGGAGCGCGCTCGATGATTGCGTTGAACGTGGTGAGGAACATAGGCTGCCTCAATTGGCGATCCCAGGCTCTGAAACTCAGCGGATTCCCTTTTGTCCCGTCGAGATTCATGCTGTCGCCCAGGAGGTAGTTCCGCACGGTGACGAAATCGGCCGACTTCGTGCGCAGCGAAGCCTGCACCAGCGCCTTCACCGCTACCCATGCAGACCAGTCGTAGCCCGTCATGCGCCGGCCCGCGCGCTTCTCGAAACGGCTATTCACTTGGGGGCCGCCGTTCCGTTCCCACGACCAGTGCCACGCCTCGGCCACGAGGCCCGTGCTGCCGACCACCGGCCTCGGCTGCTGCGTCCGGTAAGGGACATAGCGGCTGTACTCGCCGTCGCTGTCGGCGACGTAGACCACGTCGTAGGTGGCGTTCCCCGTCACGAGGGAAACATTGTTCTGATCGCGCTGCCGGGGATCGTTGGTGAGTTCGAACGGCCGGGTCTCGACGATCCGCGCACCGAAGCGTTGCGCCGCCCGCTTCAGCGCCTCGACCATCGCCGAGTCCTCCGGCCGCGGCCCCTGCAATGCGAGGATCCGCGTCCACTTGTGGACCACGAGATACTGCACCATGGCGTCCGCCTGCATGAAGTAGCTCGGAATGGTGTGGGCGACATTGGCGGAGCAATCGGCGCCGCGGAGGTTGTCCTCCGGAGCCGTTGCGTTGAGCAGCAGAACGGGAGAATCGCGCAAGGCCGCCGCAACGTCCGCCAACGCGGCGGCCGGGAGGTCCGCGATCACGAAATGGATGTCCGACCCCGCCGCCCACTCGCGGACCGTCCTCACGATTTCTGCCGGCGATGCCCCCGAAAACCGCTCCAGGCTGTAGTTGATCCGCAGCACGCGGGAGATGCTGGCGGACTCGGTGATCGCGACTTCGGCACCGACGAAGGGACGGCCAAGCGGCCGGACCTGGATGCGCGCATAGGCACGCTCCTCGTCGTATCTGGGATCCTCTGAAAGTTCGACATACCCGATCTTGAGGTTGGCCTGGGCCGCCGGGGTCTGCGCAGCAGGCGGCTGCTGCGCGAAGGCGGGCCTGAGAAGTGCGCACGCCAGAGCGATGGCCAGCACCGCCGACGGCCGCGACTTAGTCATCGACGAGAACTCCCCAGGGAACCCGACCCACGGGCACGGTCTTGAGGACCTTCATCGTCGGCACATCGATGACGGCCATGTCATCGCTCAGCCCATTCGCGACGTAGAGCCGTTTCTCGTCCCGACTGAGCTTCAGGCCCCAGGGCCGGCTCCCGACCAGCACATAGGCCTCGGTCTTGCGGCTCGTCACATCCACGACAGCGATATGATTGGCGCGCCCGAGCGTCACGAACGCCTTGCGCCCGTCACGTGTCATAATGAGATCGACTGGCGTGACGTCGACCTGGCGAAAGCCCGGTGGAAGGTACTTGAGCACCTGCTTTACGCTGTTCGTGGCTCGATCGATGATCGAGACCTCGCCGGACAGTTCCGAGGATACCCACAACTCCTTTCCGTCGGGCGTCAACGCGAATCGACGCGGTCTCGTACCGACGATGATGTTGTCGAGCACGGCCCCTTCCTTGGCATCGACGACGTGCACCATGTCGGACACTTCCGACGTCACGTAGATCGTCTTTTCGTCCTCGCTGAGTGCGACCCCTTCGGGCTCGGCCCCGGTCGGCACCTCGTGCACGACGATCTTGTCCTTGACGTCGATAATCTGAAGCGACGAGTTCTCTTCGTTCGAAACGAAGATGAGAGAATCGTCTCGGCTGAGCTTGAAGGTCTCCGGACTCGCCCCCGTCGGAATCTTGTCGACGACTTTGCGCGCCTCGATGTCGACGACGTCGATCACGTCGCTGTCACCGCAGGCGACATAGATCAGGGTCTGGTCCTGGTTGAAGTGCATGTCACGCGGCCGGCGTGAGGTCTTGATCGAGCCCACCACCTTCAATTCTCGGGGATCGACGAGCGTCAGTTCGTTGCTCTTTTCGTTGCTTACGAAGAGCAGGCCCGTGCCCTTGGCAAGCCCGTCATGGGGGGACAGCAGGAGCGCCGCGGCCAATCCCGCTGCAAGTTGGCCGCGCCGCCCGTAGATGATGCTCATCGCGTACCCTTTCCGATCCGGTTCCAGCGGTCTCGCCCGCTCCATGCCCGCCCTGCACCTTGAAGAATGCGGTGTCGGCGGCCCGCGACGCCGTCTCAATCCGAGCGCCGCAGCAACGGCGACGGCCGTTAGGATGAAGCCGGCGCCGGAGTGTCCGGCAAGGCGAAATGCCATGCGGTTTTCCAATCCAAGCTGATGCTCTGTCAAGGGTTTATAGGGGGTGGGCCGATCGGGCAACGAGCCAAATGTTCTCCTGACCGGAACGTGAGCCTCGACGCGGTCCGGCTCAGTCGCGGGTGATGCTGATGATCCGGTACCGGGCGTCGAGCTTGATGTCGTACTGGCCGATCCCACAGCTGGCATCATCCACCTCGAACAGATCGACCCATTGCCCGGTCGCCTCGGCGCCCCGGCCCCCTGCCGGCGGCGATCCGGTTCGTCAGAACGTGATCTGGACTCCGGCGTAAGCGGCGAAGGGCGGCGCCTGGCTCAGGCTGCGCGTGACCGTCGCACCCGGGACCTGAACGATCGGAACCGCGGTCACGGGCGAGAAAGTGCCGAACGTCGCGTACTTGGCGTTCAGAAGGTTCTCGACGACGCCGAAGACCTGGATGTTCTTGGTGATCTGATAGCTCGTGTTGAAGTTGACGACGCCGTAGGATGCCGTCTTCGGATTGAGGTTCGAACTCGTCGCCGACGAGATATTTGCCGCTCGCCGCCCGCGCGGTAACGCCGACCTGCCATTCCGGCGTGACATACCAGTTGAAGCCCACCTTTAGCGAATTCAGGGGGATGCCGGGAAGCTTGTCGCCGGGCGTCACGAAGATGAGACCGTTCTCCTCGTCTGCCGGGTCCGGGGTCGCGAACGGATTTTCCGGGCTGTTCAGCACCAGGGCGGTCTGGAAGGTCGCGTCGGTCAGGGCGTATTCGACGAACGCGCTCCATGTCGCGGCCTTGACATTGAGGCCCGCTTCGAGACCCTGGCGCCGCGTCTCGCCGACGTTCTGAAAGAAGGCGCGCCCGGGCGTCGGGCTCGACACGAACAGGATGTCGTCCGAGTTCACGGCTCGGAACGCTCCAGCCTTCCAGCCGATGTCGACGCCCCAGGTATTCGGGATGCGCCCACGAAAGCCGCCTTCGAGCGTGCGCGAGACGACCTGCTTCAGGGGCGGATCGCCAACGAAGAAGTTCGTCAAGCTGCACGGTGCCGTCGGATCGGCGCAGGAGAGCTCGGCCGGTGTCGGCGCCCGGTTCGCCTCGGAATAGCTGCCGTAGACGGTGACGTCGGGCGTGAGCTTGAACGTCAGGCCGCCGCCGGGATTGAAGCGCACGAACGTGTGGTCGCCGTTGAGCGCGGTCCCGAACTGATCGCGCAGGCTGATGTCGGCGAGATTATAGCGGCCGAGCAGGGTGAGGGCGAGGCGGTCGGTGATGTCGAGAATGTCCGAGAAGAAAAGGCCCGTGTACGAATTGCGCGCGCGGACGCTGACCGGGCTGATGGCGTTGTCTTCGGTGCTGAAGATGAAGGATGGACCCGCAAAGCCGCGGTCGAAGGTGAGCGCACCGATCTCGCTCGAAGCCCGGAAATCGGTCAGGCCACCGTCGAAGCTCGCCCCGACAACCAGCCGGTTCGGCAAGCCTGCGATCTCGCCCTTGTGCGTTCCCTGCAAGGATGCGCCGTATGCCTGCGAATGCGTCGCAGTGCGGTTGAGGGCGGCATAGGGCCCACCCTCCGCAAACTGTTCGGCGAAGGCCGGGAGGCGCGAGAAAATCGAGTTGGTGATGAAGTTCGGGATCGGCGCGCCGGCCAACGTTCGGATCGGACCGCCGTCCTCGCCGCACAGGAGGGCGTCGTTGTCCTCGCACGCCTCGACTTCGGCCGCGTCGCCGTTCGCAGTCTTCTGACGCAGCTGGCCATAATAGATGTTGCCCTGCATGGAGAAGGCCGGCGTCAGGTCGATCGTCCCCGATCCGATCACCCGGCCGTATTGGTTGTCGGTCAGATCGGGGTAGGTGAAGACCTGACTGCGCGCCACATTGATGAGTTCCACCGGTGTGGTGCCGTTGCCGATGAGGTGATTGTCCGCACCGACGAAACTCAGGTGGAACTCGCCGTTCTCGGGCCTGATGCCGAGATCGGCATAGAGCTGGCGAAGGCGCGACGGAGAATGGGCCCGCCACCCGCTCTCGCTGAGGCCGTCCGCCGCCACGTAGATGCCGACGTTGCCGATCTGCTGGCCGTGCTGGAAGGATGCGGAGAAGCGTCCGAACGCGCCTCCCGAACTGCGCACCTCGGTACCGTGATAGGTGAAGCCGTTCTTAAGCTGCACCGCGATCGAGCCGCCGAGCGCGTTCAACCCGAAGGCCGGATTGGCACCCTCGACGGTGATGCGATCGACGGCGACGTCCGGGATGAGATCCCAGTTGACCGTGTCGCCGAAGGCCTGGTTGAAGCGCGTCCCGTTCAGATAGACCGCGAGCCCTTGCGGATTGCCGCCCAGCGGCGAGGCCTCATAGCCGCGATAGAGCACGTTCGGCTGGAACGGATTGTTCTGCGCGTTGTCGAGGGTGATGCCGCCGACGCGCTCCTCGAGGGCGCGCAGGACGCTCGGCTCTCCCGTCCGCGCCACCTCGGCGCCGGTGACGACGCTGGAGTTCACCGGCACCTTGTCGCGATCGACGCCCGTGCCGCCGACTGGCGTCGTCGAGATCACCTCGATTTCGGGAAGGGTGATGGTCGGAGTGCTCTGGCCCCAGGCCGCGGCGGGGACGAACGCAATGCCAGCGAACCAGAACCCCAGTCGTCTCATCGGAAGGCCCCTACACGAAGCCGGTCAACCGTCCAGGAAAAGCCCCCTGCAAGCTATAGCATCCTAGCAACACCTCAAAGTAAAACTCTGCCGCAATACGCTTATTATTAACTTATTGAGTAGTATCCCGTGCAGTTGCATAACGAGATTGGCAATGCGAGTGTTTCACTGAAACAACGGGCGAGACCACGTTTCGGGAATGACTCTTCCCTTCTTCGAGGGTGAAGGCACGTCGGCAAGCGGGGCCTGTTCTCCTGCGCCTGTGCAAAAGTGGCCTGACACTGCGCGACATCAGCAGGCGTACGGGCGTCAGCTACGGAACGATCTGCAAACTTTCCGCAGGTCGCAATCGCACGCGGCCCAAGCGTCGGACCGTCGAGCGATTGATCGCGCTGCGCGACCAGGTGAGCAAAGCTGAACAATGAACCCTTCAGAAACCACAAACGAACTGCGAGCCTGCGAGGCTTCGACAGGGACGGCCGCCCCCTATTTCGTTGACGTCGTCGGCGCCGATCGATTGCGCCTCCTCCCTGATTGCGTGCCGGGCAACGGCAAAATTGCATCGCTCGATAGTATTAGTGGCGGTTGTAATCATACTAACTTTGATCCAACCGTTATTGACTTGAAACGAATTTGCCCAGTGCGCCCAGGACTGCGCATTAGGTTCTTTGTAGGAATTATAAACTGCATGTCCTCGTTGCCCCGCCGGCTGAATTGCTGGTACACGTTCACTGCCGCGGAGCGCGGCAGACAGGGGTCGCGCGTGGCATCTGGGCGTTTGAGAAAATCGAGCAGTCGCCTCGTGGGATATGCCGGCGCAGCGGGGTTGGCCTTCGCCACTGCCGGCGGTTCTCTAGCCGCCGGCGCCAGCCCGATCCGGATCGAGCTGAACAAGCTCGAGAAGAGCGGCGAAGCCTGCCGCGCCTACCTCCTCATCGACAACGGCAAGGGCGAGGCGCTCCGCTCGCTCAAGCTCGACCTGTTCGCGCTCGATCCCGATGGCGTGATCGCGAAGCGGGTCGCGCTCGAGGTCGGGCCGTTCGATGCCGGCAAGACTGTTGTGAAGGTTTTCGAGTTCGCCGGCCTGCCGTGCGATCGTCTGGCCCGGATCCTCCTCAACGACGTCATGGCCTGCGATGCGCCGGACGGAGCGAGAACCGATTGTCTCGCCCGGATCGAGACGGCGTCGCGCGCCGCCAGCATCGGGTTCTTCAAGTAGCGGAGCGAGCATGGAGACCCTGACCGGGACCGCAGCCGGCGCGCACGATTTCTCGCTCATGAACCTGTTCTGGCAGGCCGACACGGTCGTGAAGGCCGTCATGGTGCTGCTCATCGGGATGAGTCTCGCCTGCTGGACGATCATCCTGCACAAATTCGTTCGCATCGCAGCGGCGCGGCGCGAAGCGCGGCGGTTCGCGGCGGCCGTCGGCGCCGGCGACGGCCTCGCGGAGGGGCCAGCCGGAATGTCCCGCACTGTCGTCAAGGCGGCGCTCGCCGCCTGGCGGGATCGGGATGAGGAGGAAACGCGCGCCGATAAGCGGGAGCGTATCGAACGGGTCATGCGCGACGCCCTCGGCATCGAGCTGCGCCGCCTCGAAGTCGGGCTGCCGTTTCTCGCGACGACAGCATCGGCGGCACCGTTCATCGGCCTGTTCGGCACGGTGTGGGGCATCATCAATTCCTTCTCCGCGATCGCCCAGAGTCAGGACACCAGCCTTTCCGTCGTCGCCCCTGGCATCGCCGAGGCCCTGTTCGCGACGGCGATTGGCCTCGTCGCCGCCATCCCGGCCGTGATGGCCTACAACAAGCTCAGCACCGACCTGTCGCGGCTCGCACAGGCGTACCGCACGTCGATCGCCACGGTGAGCGATCGGCTGGCGCGCGATCGCAGCGCAGTCCTTCGCAACGCCGCGGAGTGAGCCGTGGCGATGAACCCGATCCGCGGCGATGACGAGGACGGCGCCTATGCGCCGCTCGCCGAGATCAACGTCACCCCGATGGTCGACGTGATGCTCGTGCTCCTCGTCATCTTCATGGTCGCGGCTCCGCTGATGACGGTCGGGGTTCCCGTCCAGCTTCCGAAGACCGCCGCGCAGAAGGTGGCACAGCCGAAGACGCCGCTCATCGTCTCGATCGATCGGGACGGCCGCGTTTTCGTCGGACAGGACGAACTCACGACCGAGACCATCGCTCCGCGCCTCGCCGCCCTCGCGAAGGAAAGTCCCGATCAGGTCGTGCTGGTGCGCGGCGACAAGGCGATCGACTACGGCCGCGTGATGACGGTCATGGGCGAAGTGGGCCGGGCGGGGTTCGCCAGGGTGTCGCTGATCGCGCAGGCGCCCGGACCCGCGCCGCCGCAGCCTTCGGCGCCGTCGCCATGACGGCGCTCGCCGCGTCGGCCGTCGGAGCGCCGCGCCGGCTCCGCGAGGATGCGGGCGGTCTCGGCCTCGCCTTCCTCGTGGCGCTGGCCCTGCATGCCGGGCTTCTCGCCTTCCTCGCCGCACGACATCGGGACGCGGCCCTGCGCCCTCCCGGCCATCAGGAGATCACCATCGACCTCGCGCCGCAGATGGTCGAGGCTCCGACTCTCGCGCCGGTCGAGACGAGCCGGCCGGCCGGCGCGCCCGCCGAGACCCGGCCCGTCGAGCCGCCGGCGGAGACCGTGGCGGCGCTTCCGGTCACGCCCGAGGCGCCGGCCGAAATCCGGCCCGCGGAGCTGGTTGCCGTTCCGCCGCCCCCGGTCGATGCCGCGGTCTCGCCGCCTCCACCGGCACGCCCGGAGGCGGCACCGGAGCCGGCGCGGCCGATCGCACCGGCGCCGGCGATCGAAGCGGTTCCCGAGCCGGCCCCGACACAAGAGGCCTTGCCGGCCGATGCCGCGCCGATCCCGTCGACCGCGGTGGAAGCGCCAGCACTCCCGCTGCCGCTTCCCGCAGAGCCCGTCCCGCCGACCGCGGTGACTGCCCTGCCGCCAGAGCCGGCGAGCGCGAGGGCCTTGCCGGAACCGAAGCCGGTCCGGAAGCCGCCTCCCAAGGCGGAGCCGATACCGAAAGAGCGACCCCGTCCGACGCGGCAGGCCGCATTGCCCGGCGCTGCCGGCGCGTCGCACCGCGAGGCGGCGAGCGGCGCGAGCTCGCGCGAGAATACCGGCGGCGCCGCGGCCGCGGCCTCCGACCCGAACGCCCTCGCCCGCTATGCGGCGCAGCTCGCCGCCGCGCTGAAGGCACGCCTACGCTACCCCGAAGCGGCGCGGGCCGCGGGAGCGCGCGGCGTCGCGACCTTGCGCTTTTCGATGAACCGATCGGGCCGCGTTCTCTCGGCTGCAATCGCGCGCAGCACCGGCAACCCAGCCCTCGATCAGGCGGCGCTCGCGACCGCCGCTCCCGGCAGCATGCTGCCCGCCGCGCCGGCCGACATCACGCAAGCGGTGCTGACGATATCGGTGCCCCTGCGCTTCGAAGCTCGCTGAGCATTGAAAGCAAGCAGCGCGCCCGAAGAAGAACGCCGCTGGCGTCGGCCGGCGCGTTTTGCAGTCGGCTTCTCTTGGACGGCCTGGACCGGAGCTGACGCGACGATTGCTGAAAGGGCTTGCAGCGTAGGTCCCGCGTTGCTTCTCCGTCTCCGCCGACGAATCGCCCTGACCCCACCGGCACCGGCCCGGGTCCGTTTGTCTCTTCACCGCCTCCCGCTCCGGTTTTCGGTCAGTTGGATGACGCGCAGGTTGTTGGTCGTTCCTGCCTGCCCGAAGGGAATGCCCGCAACGACCACGATCTGATCCGTCGGTCGCGCAAATTCTTCCGAAATCGCGATTTCAGCCGCGCGATCCACCATTTCCTCATACGAGTGGACGTCCTCCGACAGGACGCTGTGAGCGCCCCATAGCAGGCAGAGGCGGCGCGAGACCCTTTCGTCCGGCGTGATCGCCAGGATCGGGACGGCGCGGACGCTTGCGCGCGATGCGGGCCGCGGTCGTGCCGCTCGACGTGAAAGCGACGATCGCGGGGGCTTTGATGACCTCCGCGAGGTCCGCGGCGGCGGCTGCGACAGCATGCGGCGCGGTTTGCTCTTCGCCGGGCTCGGAGGCTTCGATGATCGAACGATAGAGCTTGTGCTGCTCGGTGCTGCGGATGATGCGGTCCATCATTTCCACCGCCTCGCGGGGATACTGGCCGGTGGCGGACTCCGCCGACAGCATGACCGCATCGGCGCCGTCGTAGATCGCCGTCGCCACGTCCGACGCTTCCGCGCGCGTCGGCGTCGGGGCCGCGACCATGGAGTCGAGCATCTGGGTCGCGACGATGACCGGCTTCACGGCGAGCCGGCAGGCCCGGACAAGCTCCTTCTGGCGACCGGGAACCTCCTCGTGCGGGATTTCGACGCCGAGGTCGCCGCGGGCGACCATGACCGCGTCGGACAGACGGATGATGTCGTCGATGTGGTCGAGGGCGGACGGCTTTTCGATCTTCGCCACGAGCCCGGCGCGGTCGCCGATCAGGCCACGCGCCTCGATCATGTCGCCGGGCTTCTGCACGAAGGAGAGCGCAATCCAGTCGACGCCGAGACTCGAGGCCGAAGGCGAGGTCGGCGCGATCCTTGGCCGTCAGCGGCGAGAGATCGAGAACGGTGCCGGGAAGGTTGACGCCCTTGCGGTCCGAGATCACGCCGCCCACGACGACCTCGGCGTCGATAAAGTCGCTCGCCTAGGACCGGTCACGCGAACGCGGACGCGGCCGTCGTCGATCAGGAGATGATCGCCCGGAGCGACAGCCGACGAAGATCTCCGGATGAGGCAGCGGAATCGACGTCCTGTCGCCGCTCGCTGCCCGACAGCACGAAGCGGATCCTCTCACCGGCCCCGATCGTTATCCGGCCGTCCTTGATGGTTCCGACCCGGATCTTGGGTCCTTGGAGATCCAGAAGGATGCCGATCGGGCGACCGACCTTCCTCTCCAGCGCCCGAATGGCGGCGTGGACGCGGGCATGGTCCTCGTGCGTTCCGTGGCTGAAGTTGAGCCGGAAGGTGTCGACTCCGGCCAGGAAGAGCACCTCGAGCATCTCGGGCGAGGCGCTCGCCGGCCCGACGGTGGCGACGATCTTGGCTCGACGGTAACGGCGCATGTCTTTCTCGGCCGGAGATGGCCGCCTCTGTGTGGGCGCCTCGAGCCGGTGCGTTATCGTTTCTGGCGCCGCGCCCGGTCGTCAGGCGATCAGAATGGCACGGATGTCGTTGACGTTGGTGAGCGTCGGACCGGTCCGGACGAGGTCGCCGATGCGATCGAAGTAGGTGTAGCTGTCGTGCGCGGAGAGATACGCCGCGGGCATCGAGACCGCAGGCGCGGCCACGCGAACAGAGTGTCCGGGCGTGACGATCGCACCCGCCGCGTCTTCCGTCCCGTCGATGCCGTCGCTGTCGCCGGCGATGCGCCCAGACGCCGGGTTCACCTGCGGCTGCGACGGCAAAGCCGAGCAGGAACTCGGTGTTGCGCCCGCCCGCGACCGGCCGGGCCGGGCCGATCGTGACGGTGGTCTCACCGCCGGACAGGAGGACCGCCGGCGCCCGAACCGGATGTCCGTGCGTGCGCACGGAGCGGGCGATGCCGGCCATGACGATGCCGACCTCGCGGCTCTCGCCTTCGAGCGCATCGCCGAGGATGAGCGACGTCGACGCCGGCGCTGGCGCGCGGCTTCGGCCGCGGCCGCGAGGGCAAGCGACGGCGCCGCGACGAGACGGACGTCGCTCTCCAACTCACCAGGCTTCGGCGTCTCGGCGCCGGCGTCGAGGACGGCCCTTGCCGCTTCGGGGACGATCGATTCCGTAGCGGGCGATGATCTCCCACACGTCGGCGAGGGTACTGGCATCCGCGACCGTCGGGCCGGAGGCGATGGCCGCCGGGATCGTCGCCCGGGACGTCGCTGATGACGAGGGTCACGAGGCGGGCCGGTCGGGCGGCGACGGCGAGCCGTCCGCCCTTGATCGCCGAGAGGTGCTTGCGGACTGCGTTCATCTCCGTGATCGTCGCGCCGCTCGCCAGCAGAGCCCGGTTGACCGCCTGCTTGTCGGCAAGCGTCATGCCGCCCGCCGGCAGCGTCATGAGCGCCGAGCCGCCGCCCGAGATCAGGGCGATCACGAGATCGTCCGGCCGAAGGCCCGACGACGGCCGCGAGAATGAGCTGCGCCGCCGTCTCGCTCATCGCGTCGGGGACCGGATGCGAGGCCTCGAGGATCCGGATCCGCCCGGCGGGCACGGCATGGCCGTAGCGGGTGACGACGACGCCCGTCAGGTCGACGTCCGGCCAGGCGGCGTCGAGTGCCGCCGCCATCGCGGCCGAGGCCTTGCCGGCCCCGACGACGATGCAGCGACCCTGGGGCTTCTCCGGCAGGTGGCGGAGCACCGCCGGGCCAGGATCGGCACTCGCGACAGCGGCGTCGAAGATCCGTCGCAGCAGCGGTCCGCGCCCTCATCGTCCGACCATGCGGTGCTCATTGCCACTCGCTACCGTCAGACGTTCGAGCTGCGGATCGCCTCGCAGACGGCGTCGGTGACTTCCTTCGTCGTCGCCTTGCCGCCGACGTCCGGCGTCAGGATCGCCGTCGCGCCGTGACCCGCTCGACCGCGCGCATCAGGCGTTCGGACGCCTCGCCTTCGCCGAGGTGGTCGAGCATCTGCGCCGCGGTCCAGAAGGTGGCGACCGGGTTGGCGATGCCCTTGCCGGTGATGTCGAAGGCCGAGCCGTGGATCGGCTCGAACATCGACGGGAAGCGCCGCTCCGGATCGATGTTGGCGGTCGGCGCGACGCCGAGGCTGCCCGCAAGCGCGCCGGCCAGGTCGGACAGGATGTCGGCGTGCAGGTTGGTCGCGACGATCGTGTCGAGGCTCTGCGGCTTCAGCGTCATGCGCACGGTCATGGCGTCGACCAGCATCTTGTCCCAGGTGACGTCCGGGAACTCCTGCGCCACCTCGGCGGCGATCTCGTCCCACATCACCATGCCGTGGCGCTGCGCGTTCGACTTCGTGACGACGGTCAGGAGCTTGCGCGGGCGGGACTGCGCCAGCCTGAAGGCGTAGCGCATGATGCGGGTGACGCCGACGCGGGTGAAGATCGACGACCTCGGTTGCCGACTTCCTCCGGCAGACCCGCGGTGCGCGCGTCCGCCGTGGCCGGAATACTCGCCTTCGGAGTTCTCGCGCACGATCACCCAGTCGAGATCGCCCGGGCCGACGTTGCGCAGCGGCGAGGTGATCCCCGGCAGGATCTTGGTCGGACGCACATTGGCGTACTGATCGAAGCCCTGGCAGATCGGCAGGCGCAGGCCCCAGAGCGTGATGTGGTCGGGAACGTCGGGCGCGCCGACCGCGCCGAAGAAGATGGCGTCGAAGGTCTTGAGCTGCTCGAGGCCGTCCTCCGGCATCATGACGCCGTGTCTTCTTGTAGTAGTCCGAGCCCCAGTCGAAGTTCTCGACGTTGAAGCTTGAAGTCGCCGGCGCGCTGCTCGCAGCGCTCTCGAGGACCTGGAGGTCCGGCGGCGATCACTTCGGGGCCGATGCCGTCGGCGGGAATGGCGGCAATCGAATATTCGCGCATGGTTTATTCTCCTGAGGGTCAGAAGTTGAGGCTTCAGTGCTGGCCGACAGGGTGGATGCGACGGCGCTCTCGGCGCTGCGAGCGGGCCACGACCAGCGTGAGCACGGCGGACAGGACCAGGAGGCCGGCGACGAAGTAGAGGCCGCCATTGAAGCTGCCGGTCTGCTCCTTGATCCAGCCGATCATGGCGGGTCCGACGAAGCCGCCGAGATTGCCGATCGAGTTGATCGTGGCGATGCCGGCCGCCGCGGCCGAGCCGGACAGGAACATGCGTCGGCATGCTCCACAGCGGCGGCTTGGACGAGCTGATGCCGATGTTCACGAGCGTCAGGGCAACGAGGACGGCGACGACGGTGCCGGCGAACCCGGCAAGGACAAGACCGACGGAGGCGAGCAGGCAGGCGACGACCACATGCCACTTGCGCTCGCCGGTGCGGTCCGAGTGACGGGCCCACAGCACCATGGCGATCACCGCGAGCGGTCGGCGGGATGGCGTTGAGGAAGCCGACCTGAAACGAGGACAGCCCGAATTCCTTGATGATCTGCGGCGCCCAGATGCCGAGGGTGTAGAGACCCGGCGGAGGTGCCGAAGTAGACGAGCGAGAGAGCGAGCACCCGGAGATCGGCAAGACCGCGCCAGATGCTGTGGCTCGCCGTGCCGCCCTTTGCGGCCTGCTCGGCATTCATCGTCGTCGACCAGCCAGGCGCGCTCGTCGTCGGTCAAGCCACTTCGCCTTCTCCGGCCGGTCGGTCATGTAGAAGAGCACGACGACGCCGAGGACGACGGCGGGCACGGCCTCGATGAGGAACATCCACTGCCAGCCCGCCAGGCCGAAGAGGCCGTGCATCTCCAGGAGGGCGCCGGAGAGCGGCGAGCCGAGCGCCGTCGAAAGCGGAGCGGCCGCCATGAAGAGCGCCGTCACGGCCGCGCGCTTCCGCGCCGGGAACCAGTAGCTGAGATAGAGGATGATGCCGGGGAAGAAGCCGGCCTCGGCCACGCCGAGCAGGAAGCGCAGGCTGTAGAAGCTGGTCGGCCCCTGCACGAAGGCCATCGCGGCCGGAGATCAGTCCCCAGGTGATCATCACCCGGGCGATCCAGATCCGCGCGCCGACCTTATCGAGGATCAGGTTCGAGGGCACCTCGAACAGGAAGTAGCCGATGAAGAAAATGCCGGCTCCGAAGCCGAAAACGGTCGGGCGAGAAGCCGAGATCCTTGTTCATCGTCAAGGCAGCAAAGCCGATGTTCACGCGATCGATGAACGCGATGAAGTACAGCAGCATGATGAAGGGAACGATACGATAGGTAATTTTGCGCATAACGCGCGTTTCAAGCCCGCTTGCCATAAGCGTCTCCTCTGTAGGGCAGAATTGCTTTTGATTTTGGCGCTGTGTTCTGCGCCACTTGTTGGAGATTACGGGCGTCACTTGGCGGGCTCAATCCTCATTCGATTATACAAAAATCTGATATAATCCTGGCTGAGGGGAGGCGGCGGGCATGGATTTGCATCAGCTTCGCTGTTTCGTCGCGGCCGCGGAGGAACTGCATTTCGGACGCGCGGCGCAGCGGCTTGCCATGCTGCCGTCGGCGCTCGGACGCCACATTCGCCTGCTCGAGGAGGATCTGGGCACGAGGCTCATGGTGCGGACGACGCGCAATGTCGCCTTGACCGAGGACGGCGCTCTTCTCCTCGAGGAAGCTCGCGTTCTGCTCGCACAAGCCGACGACCTTTCGTCCCGCTTTCGGGCTCAGGGACGCAGCAAGGCCGCGACGCTGAAGGTAGGTGCCATCGACAGCGCCGCCGCCGGTTTGGTGCCCCTCCTGCTCCACGATTTCAGGCAGCATCGTCCCGATGTCGTCGTGCAACTATTCGAGGACAAGACAAACCGCCTGCTGCCCCGCCTGCTCTCCGGCCGGCTCGATCTCGCGCTGGTTCGGCCTCCGGAAAGCCCGGACAAGAGGTTGGAGTTTCTCTTCCTGTTTCATGAAACCGCCGTCGTGGCAGTCCCGGCGGACCATCCCCTCGCCGGTTGCGAGCAAGTGTCGATCAAGGATCTCGCCGGCGAACCGCTGATCGTTCCCGAGCGCCGATCGCGGCCGCATAGCCATGACCTGACGATCAAGCTTTTTCCGAAGCCGGGCTCCAAGCCCGCGTGGCGCAGATCGCGGAGGAGAAGCAGACGATCGTCAACCTGGTCTCGGCGAGACTGGGGGTGGCGATCGTTCCCCGATGGACGTCGCGCATGGCCACGCGAGGCGTCCGCTTCGTCCCTCTCGAAGGAGCCGCAGGCGCGGCAAGCAAGCTACCGCTTGCCGCAGCTTGGGTGCGTGGCTCCCGCGATGCTGTTCGCGACGACATGCTTTCAACGTTGCGAACGGGCTTGGATCTCTATGCGGGTCAGGCCTGAATTGCCGGCGGATGTGAGATTGACCGGACGGCGTCTCATCCAACGGCGCCGAGCCGATGCCGACGCCTTTTCGTCGAACGGTCGCGACATGAACGACAGCAGGAGAGCCTTGAAGGGCCTCCACCAGATCCGTCTGCGCGGCAAGGCGCTCGACAGCGGAGCGCGCGCTTTCTGCGCACGCCTTGCCTTGCTCCCGTTCAGGTCGAGTGTTACTTTGCGCAACTCGGTGCTCGAGCGTTTCTCTTCCGTTGCCATTTTCTGCAAGGAGGGGCTTCCGTGACAAAACACGATTTTCACGTAGGCGAAGAATTCCTTTCGCGCCGCACAATACTCAAGACGATGGGCGTCGGTGTCTTGGCGACGGTGCCAGGCGCGGCTCTCGCCCAAGCGCCACGGCTGGGGCCGCCGAGCACGATCACCAGCCCTCCGAGGGATTTCAGTCCGAACGGAGCGCCGACGACGTATTTTTCCGATCCCGACATGCTTTCTGTCGATCCTTCGTTCGATGGCTACATTCAGCCAAACAGCGCAATCACCCGGCTTTGGACCGGAGCGCTATGGATGGAAGGTCCGGCTTGGAGCTCGCAGGGCCGCTATCTCGTCTTCAGCGACATTCCGAACAATCGGCAGATGCGCTGGATCGAAGACAACGGTCGGGTCACGGTTTTCCGGCTGCCGTCGAACAATAGCAACGGCAACACCTTCGATTTCCAGGGCCGGCAGCTCTCCTGCGAGCATCTCACGCGGCGCGTCGTCCGTTACGAGAACGACGGCGCGGTCACAATCCTGGCGGACGCCTATAACGGCAAGCGATTGAACTCGCCGAACGACGTCGTGCCGCATCCGGACGGCAGCTATTGGTTCACCGATCCGCCGTACGGCGGTCAACTCTACGAAGGCGCGCCCGACGCGCCGGGAGGTCCGAGCAACGCAGCAGGCAGGCTCAGGAACCGCGCCGGCCAGGCCGCGGAAATCGGCGCCGCACGGCGCGAGCTGCCGACGAACTGCTATCGCATTGATCCGAGCGGACGGCTTGACCTCGTCATCACCGAGGATCAGGTGCCCGACCCGAACGGCCTCTGTTTCTCGCCCGACTACAAGAAGCTCTATGTCGCGAGCACCGGTAAGGGCCCTGGCGATCAGGGACCCGGCGGCAAGGGCGAAATCTACGTCTTCGACGTCGGCGCGGACAACAAGACGTCCAACCGCAAGCTCTTCAGCGACTGCATGGTCGACGGCGTGAAGTGCGGACCCGACGGCGTGCGCTGCGACGTCGATGGAAACGTATGGGCGTCCAGCAACGCCGGCCGGGCCGTCGGCTACAGCGGCGTGCTCGTCTTTTCGCCCGATGGCAAGCTCATCGGCCGCATCCGTCTGCCTGAAATCTGCGGCAACATCTGCTTCGGTGGGCCCAAGCGAAACCGCCTGTTCATGGCCGGCAGCCAGTCTCTTTACGCCGTGTTCGTCAATACGCAGGGCGCAGCTCCAGGCTGAAGAGCGGAGCGCCGAACCAGCGTGATCGATCCGCCGGCTGCTTCATGGCGTTGCCGGCGGTCGATGCTCGATGCCGTAGCGCGCATAGATCGTCGCGGATCGTTCCGTCCGACAAGCATGGCGTCGATTGCGGCATCGATCCTCTGCCGAAGCGGAGCGTCGGAACCGCGCATGCCGACGGCGACGTTCCATGACGAGGCCGGGCTCGTGCTCGTAGGCGTGAACCAGTTGGGTGGGCGCGGTCTGGATGCTTCAGGTTGAAGTAGCCGACCGTCGCGGCAGACACCGCGCCGCCGGCGATCCGGCCGGCACTCACCTCCTCGACGATATCGTCCTCGAAGGCGAACGGAACCGTCGTCAGACCGCGCTGAGAAAGAACCATCTGGGCGACGGATCCGACCTGAACTCCAATGGGCCGGCCGCGCTCGAGGTCGTCGAAAGAGCGGGCCTCGGTCGCGTTCGCCGGCAGCGCGATCGCGACGCCGCTGCGCTGATACGGTCTCGACACGCGCAGGCGGGTTTGCGCCAGCACATCCTCGTCGACGATGGTGTCGAGGACGATGTCGCATTCTGCGGTTCGGTACTGGTTCGGAGTGACGACCCAGGCGACGGCCAGTTCGACGCCGAGGTGCCGGGCGAGCGCCCGGGCGAGCTCGATCTGGAAACCGGGCGGCTCCTCCCGGCGGCTCGAGAACGGCATGGCGTTGGCGTGGGCGCAAAGCGTGATCGGCGCCGCGCGCCTGAACGGCCTCCAGGGTACGGGCGTTCGCGGCGGCGACCGCGACGAGCGCCGCCGCAACCAGCATGAAGCCCGCGCACGGCGCGGCGCCCTGCGCGGACGTTCAGGGTTCGTCCCGCAGGTTGCGGATGTAGGCGACAATGGCCTGAAGCTGTTCATCGTTGAAGCTCCTGCCGAAGGCCGGCATGCCCGGCGCCTTGCCGTGTCTTGATGCGGGAGACGATGAAGTCGTCCGACTTATCCGTGCCGGCGAGCTTCGGCCCGCGCCCGGCGACGCGGCCGCCGCCCTGATGGCACCAGCCGCAGGAGGTGGCGAAGACCTTCGCGCCGATCGAGGCCGCCGGCCGCGCCGTTCGGTGGCGCCCGGGACTTCCACGGCGGCGGCGAGGGCCGGCACGAGCGCTGACAGAGCGGCCGTCCAAGCGAGGCGCGAAGCCATCGGAGCGTTTCATCGGCGCACGAAAATGAGGGACGGCTCGGGTCCGTCCCCCCGCACGAGTAGCGGGCGTCGGGCAGCGTGAACACGACGAGTGCGCCGGAGTCCTTCGGCATGCTGGGATAGGGCTCGCCGAACAGGGCGGGGTATTCGTCGCCGACGAGCGAGCCCCAGCCGGTCATGACGGCGACGTACTGCTTGCCGCCCGCCGAGTAGCTGATGATGCCTCCGTTGTGGCCGACACCGTTGTTCTGCGACCACAGTTCGCTGGCCGTCGCGCGCATCGTACGCATGCAGCACGCCGCGCGCGTCGGGAACGAAGACCAGATTTCCGCCCGTGGCGAGGAGGCTCGCGAGCGGCGGCTCGGGGAAGTCGACCTGCCATTTCTTCTCGCCGGTCACCGGATCGCGCGCGCTGACATGGCCGTGCGCCTTGCCGCCTTCCGGATTACGGAGCTTGAAGTTCGCGCCGATGTTGAGCTGAGCCATCGGCTCGGTGATCGGCGTGCGTGCGTGACGACGTCGAGATCCATGCACCATTCCTGTCCGACCTTATAGTAGAGCCCGGTCTGCGGACTGTAGGCGCCCGAGTTCCAGCTCACGCCGCCCGGGATCGCCGGGCAGAGGTTCTTGTGCGATCCTTCGACCATGTCGCGGCGTCCTACCAGCTCGCCGGTCTTCGGGATCGATCTTCTGCACGAAGTTGATGTTCTGTACGAGCGGCCAGACATTGGCCACCTTCGCATTGCTGCGGTCGTAGACGAAAATGAAGCCGCTCTTGTTCGGGTGGACCATGAGCTCGCGGCCGTCCCGGTCGATCATCACGAATTCGCCGACCGCGCTGTCGAAGTCCCACGCGTCGTGCGGCAGTTCCTGATGATAGAATTTCAGCTTTCCGGTTGCGGGATCGAGTCCGATCACCGAGCTCGTATAGAGGTTGTCGCCCGGCCTTGGGCCTTCGGTCTTCCATTTCGGGCCCGACCAGTCATAGAGCGGCGCCGGGTTGCCGGTGCCCCACCAGACCGTGTCGGTCTTGGCGTCGTAGGTGCCCGGCATCCAGCCGCCGCCGCCGCCGGTGCGCCAGGACTCGCCGCCCCAGGTCGCTTTCGCCTCGTCGGTCCCGGCGACCACGAGGAATTCCCATTTCTTCGCGCCCGTCGCGGCGTCGACGCCGAAGATCGGTCCGCGATACGGCCACTCGCCGCCCTGCGCGCCGATGATCACGGTGTCCTTGACGACGAGCGGCGCTCCGGTGAACCCGACCGTGAGCTTCTTTGAATCGATCAGCTTCGTGTCCCAGGCCGGCTTTCCGGTCTTCATGTCGACGGCAATCAGCCGCCCGTCGACCGTGCCGACGAAGACCTTGTCGTTTCCGAGCGCAATGCCGCGATTGTAGGGCGAATGCGTCTGCGCGGCGACGAGTTCGTCGTCGAGCTGCGGGAAGTAGGACCATTTCAGCGCCCCCGTCGCGCCGTCCAGCGCGAACAGCCGGCTGTACGAGCCGGAGTAGTAAAGCGTCCCGTCGGCGACGAGGGGCATCGACTGGAGGCCGCGCGTCGAGCGGCCCGGCTGGTGCATCCAGGCGACTTTGAGCTGACTCACGTTGTCGGCATTGATCTGGCTCGAGCGGGCTGAAGTGATAAGAGCGGTAGGTGCCGTGATAGGTCAGCCAATCCGCCGCATTCTGCTCATCCGACTGGGCCAATCGGGAGGGGGAGATCGCCGCCGCGGGGATGGCGACCAATGTCGCCACTGCGAACGAGCCGACGAACAGCGACGTGATCGGGCGATGAGTGGTCATTGGCGTCCTCCTCCATCGGTAAGCGGCAGCGTCTCGCTCTCGTGAGCGGTGGCGGGCTCGAGGGAGTCTGCTTGTCTCCAGAGGCCGGAAAGCCGGCGGCCGGCGCCTATCGGCGACGCAACGAATTTCGTTCGATAGAAAACGCCAATGGATGCCGTGGCATCACCGGGCTGCGAGAGCGGAACCTGAGCCGGAAAACCACGCAACTCCGCGACGCGTCAGGGCTTCAGCAGCCGTGCTCGCGCGCCAATCGCAATAGCACTCTGCCTACAATTACGCCATTCGCGCAGTCGTATCAAGACCGTCGCAGGGCATTCCCGACACGTCCCGCCCACGCGGGCGCGCCGCCGCCTGCCTTCGGTCGGCGCAGACCCGCCGGCGCCTCATGCCCGGCCCTATTCCTTCACCGCTCCGGTCATGGCGGCCACGTAGTGCTCGACGAAGAACGAGTACAGCACGACGAGCGGGAGCGAGCCGACGAGGGCGCCGGCCATGAGCGAGCCCCAGCGATAGATGTCGCCGTCCACGAACTCGTTCACGATGGCGACCGGGACGGTCTTCTTGCTCGAGGACGAGATGAATGTCAGTGCGTAGATGAACTCGTTCCAGCACAGGGTCAGCGAAAAGATCGAGGCCGAGATGATGCCGGGAATGGCGAGGGGCAGCACGACCTTCGTCAGGATCTGCCAGCGGCTCGCGCCGTCGATGAGCGCGCATTCCTCGAGCTCGTAGGGGATGGTCTTGAAGTACCCCATGAGGAGCCAGGTCGAGAACGGGATCAGGATCGTTGGATAGACGAGAATGAGCGCGAAGACCGAGTCGAAGAGTTCGTATTGGTAGATCACGGTCGAGAGCGGGATGAACAGGATCGAGGGCGGCACGAGATAGGCGAGGAAGATCGCGGCGCCGACGTACTTGGCACCCCGATAGCGGACGCGCGTAATCGCGTAGGCGGCAAGAACGCTCGCGAACAGGGACAGCGCGGTGGCCGCGACCGAAATGAACATGGTGTTCCAGAGCCAGCGCGGATAGGCCGTCTCGAAGAGGAGCTTGGAGATGTGCTTGAAGGTCGGCGCGGTTACGAAATAGGGGTTGAACCGTTCGAGATCGAGAAGCTGCTCGTCGGGTTTGATGGCGGTCAGCGCCATCCAGTAGAACGGGAACAGCAGCACGACGATGATCAGCAGGAGCGGCAGGTAGACGGTGACGATGCGTTTCGGCACCGTGTCGAGGTAATCCATGCCCTCCGAGTCGGCCGCCGCGCCGGGCGACCTGCTGCGCGAGCCGAAGAGCCTCGCGATGGCGCCCGGGTTCGGCGTGGGTGCGGCGATCGGGGCCGAGTCAGTCATCGCTCTCGCCATGTTGCCATTTGCGCCGCTGCAGCCCGAACCACGAGATCATGATCGCCGCGAGCAGGAACGGCACCATGGAGGTGGCGATGGCGGCTCCCTCGCCGAGGCGGCCGCCGAGGATGCCGCGCTGGTAGGAGAGTGTCGCCATGAGATGCGTCGCGTTGACCGGGCCGCCCCGGGTCATCGCCCAGATGAGCTGGAAGTCGGTGAAGGTAAAGAGCACCGAGAACGTCATCACGACCGCGATGATCGGAGTGAGAAGCGGATAGGTGATGGACCGGAACATCTGCCAGGGACTGGCGCCGTCGAGGGTCGCGGCTTCGTAAAGCGACATCGGCACGGTCTGCAGTCCCGCCAAAAGGGTGATCGCGATGAAGGGAATGCCGCGCCAGATGTTGACGGCGATGACCGCCGCCTGGGCGTGCAGCGGCACGCCGAGGAAATCGACATTGGTCGAGATCAGCCCGAGCTTCCGCAGCGACCAGGAGACGATCGAGAATTGCGGATCGAAGATCCACCAGAAGGCGATCGCTGAAAGCACCGTCGGCACGATGAACGGGATCAGGATCATCGACCGCACGAGCGAGCGGAACGGGATCTTCTTGTTGAGCAGAATGGCGAGGTACAGCCCGATGGCAAACTTGAAGGTGCTCGCGATCGCCGTGTAGGCGATCGTGAATACCGTCGCGTTGATGAAGCTGTCGTCCTCGATGAGCCACGCGTAGTTCTCAAGGCCGATGAAGTTGCCGCTGCGCCCGATGCGGGCGTCGGTGAAACTCATCCAGATGCCGAGGACGAGCGGATAGGCGAGAAACAGAAACAGAAAGCCGGCGGCGGGGAGCATGAACCAGGCGCCCACGAAATCGCGGTTCGTCTTGATGCGGTCCCAGGCCGAGACCCGGCCAGCGGGAACGCCGCCGACGGCCACCATGTCGATTTCGGCCATGTTCTGCCCGCCTCTCGTGTCGAAGGGGCGATGACAGCGCCGCGCCACTCCGGCGCGGCGCTGCTCCGGGCCTAGGAGCGGTAGATGCGCTGCATCTGGCGCTCCGCCATCTTCATCGCGCTCTTCGGATCCTCGCGCCCCGTGCAGACGTTCGCGAACATATCGAGCACGACGAAGTCGGCGATGGCCGTCGCGGCCCGTTCGCCGACCGAGCCGAGACCGCCCGCGGTCAGCGAGCGCTTGGCGACGTCCCGATACGGCGTGCGCTTCGGGTCCGCGGTCCAGACCGGGTTGGCGTCGTAGGCGTTCAGGCAATGGGTCAGGTAGCCCTGTGCCGCCGAGATCCACTGGTTGAACTGATCAGCCTCGAGCATGAAGGCGACCAAGGCCTTCGACGCCTGAGGATACTTCGTGTAGTTCATGGCCAGAACCGGATACATCAGATGCAGTTCGGTCGGTTTCCCGATCGGACCGACCGGGAAATAGGCATGGTTCATGTCCTCGGCGATGTTCTTTTTCGTCGGATCGACGCTGGCTGCGACGTAGATCGAGATGCCGTTATTGGTCCAGTGGACCTCGTTGGCAAGAAAAGCCTTGTTGTTGAAGGCATCGTTCCAAGAGGCGACGCCGGGGATCATCTGCTCGTAGAGCTGCTTTGCGTAAAGGAGCGCCTTCTCCGTCTCCGGCGAATTCAGCACGACCTTGTCGTTCGCGTCGACGACATTGCCGCCGAAGGACCACAGGCACCAATGGACCCAGCCATTGCCGTCGCCCGAAGCGTGCCCGAGCGCCATGCCGCCGGGGCTGCCCTGCGCCTTCATGGCGCGGGCGTATTCGAGGAACGCGTCCGTGGTCTCGGGGAACTTGGAGAAGCCGGCTTTCTGCGAGGCCGCCAGGCGATAGTTGATCAGGCCACCCGAGTAGCAGACCGGCACCGCGATCCACTTGTCGCCGCTTTTGCCGTACTTCTGCGCGCTTTCCACCCAGCCGCCGTATTTCTGTCCGAGATAGGTCGCGACGTCCGTCATATCGACGCAACGCTGCGGAAACAGGTGTGGAAGCGAGTAGAGGCCCCAGAAAAGGTCGGGCCCGGCGCCAGTATTGGCCGCGACCGACGCCTTCGGCTGCACGTCCTCGTAGGACTCGCGGGTGATGTCGACCTTGACGCCCGTTGCCTTGGTGAAGGCGTTCATCAGGGCGACGAAAGCGTCGTCCTCGGATTGGACGAAATACTTCCACCGGAGCATCGAGAGCTGGGCGCCGGGTTCAGGCTTCCACGGAGACTGCTGTGCCCAAGCCTGAGCGAAGTCGAGAATGCTCGTCGCCCCAGCGAGTCCGAGCGCCGTGCCGCCCTTGAGCAGCGATCTGCGGTTCATCTCCATCGTCCGTCTCCTCCGATCGGGCAGGCTCTCGTTGAGGTCCGCCACTGTTTTTCCACCGTCCGCGACTTGTATGTCGCCGGTGCTATCCTATCATCGGCTGTCGCTTTGTCCTTATCAAGCCTCACCCCAACCGGCGCGGGCCGTCGCGAGTATTGGTGAGCGCGAGCAGTAATTTGTTCACGCGCCCTGGGTCGGCGAAACCGTTCGCCATCGGGAGCCAGCTGACCGCCGTACCCACGTCCTGAAGAAGCCGCGGCCGTTGTGACGGAGAACGATGAAGAGCGCCGTTCTGCGCCCTGTCCGACCGGGCGAGGGCCGGATCTTCGCCGCAATGCGCGTTCTCTAGGCGCTCCCGCGCGAAAGGCTTCAGGCTGGGCGCGACGGGGAGGCTGGGCCGAGCCGGGCGGCCATCGTGACCGGAGGGCTTTATGAGTGCGGCGGTGCGCGGGAAAGCACGCCTTCGCCGGCGCATCCTCCTTTCGGGCGCGGGCTTCGCGGCGATCGTCCTGGTGCTCGCCGCGTGGTTTTTTGCGCAACTGAGTTCGAGCCTGCCGCAGCTCGAAGGCATCGTGATGGCCCCCGGCCTTTCGGCAGCGGTCGGCGTGGAGCGGGACGCGCAGGGAGTGCCGACTCTCACGGGCCGCAGCCGGCAGGACCTCGCATGGGCCCTCGGCTATCTGCACGCGCAGGAGCGGTTCTTCCAAATGGACGGCCTGCGTCGGGCCGCGGCCGGTGAATTGTCCGACCTCGTCGGTGCGGCGGGGATGCGGGTCGACAGGCGGTCCCGCCCGCACCGCTTCCGGAGCCGCGCGGCCGCCATCGTCACCGACATGGCGCCTGCCGAGCGCGGGCTCCTCGACGCCTACGTGGAAGGGGTAAACCGGGGCCTCACGGCCCTTAAGGCGCCGTCGTTCGAATACCTCGTCCTCCGCTCCCACCCCCAGCCTTGGACCGCCGAGGATACGGTCCTCGTCGTCTTCGCCATGTATCTCACCCTGCAGGAGGCCGACGGCCTGACGGAGCGGCGGCGCGCCAATGCGCGGGCGGTCCTCGGCGAGCCGCTTGCCGAGTTCCTGTTCCCGGATGGCACGTCCTGGGACGCGCCGCTCGACGGGTCGACCCTCGCGCTGCCGGAGATTCCCCGGGACAGCCTCCCCGATACTGCGGCGCCCAAGGTCCGCCGTGCCGAGATCGAGGAAACCGCCTACGGGAGCAACAGCTTCGCGGTCGACGGCTCGGTGAGCGGGCGCGGCTCCGCGCTCGTCGCCAACGACATGCATCTCGGCCTGCGCGTCCCCAACACCTGGTATCGGGCGCGCCTGATCGTCACCGGGGGGCCGGCCGCCGCGCTCGATGTCACCGGCGTCACTCTGCCGGGCGCCCCGACGATCGTCGCGGGAAGCAACGGCCGGGTCGCCTGGGGCTTTACGAACGCCGCCGTCGACACGAGCGATGTGGTCATCCTGGAGCCGGTGGATGGCCGGCCGGACGGCTACCGGACGAAGGACGGCCCGAGGGAGCTGACCCGCGTCGAGGCGCGCCTGTGTCAGACCTGCTCCAGCCCAGAAGTGCTCACGACCGAGGAAAGCATCTGGGGGCCGGTCGTCGGCATCGACCTCCAGGGACGCAAGCTCGCCTATCGCTGGATTGCCCATGACGCCGCCGCCGTGAACCTTCGCGGCGCCTTGGAACTCGAGCGGGCAGGGAGCGTCCGCGAGGCCCTGGAGATCGCGCATCGTCTCGGCATCCCGCATCAGAACCTCGTCGCCGGCGATGCCGAGGGCAACATTGGCTGGACCGTCACGAGCCCGCTGCCCCGCCGCTTCGGGCATGACGGACGCCTGCCGGCCTCCTGGGCCGATGGCACCAAGGGCTGGCGCGGCTATCTGGCGCCCGACGAGGTGCCTGCCGTCTACAACCCCGAAGCCCGACGCATCTGGACGGCCAACAGCAGGGTGGTCGGTGGAGAGGATCTGACGAAGCTGGGATTCGGCAGCTACGCGCACGGCGCCCGGGCGCGCCAGATCCGGAACAGCCTCGCCGCCCGGGAGCGTTTCACCGAAGCGGACTTGCTGGCGATTTCAGCTCGACGACCGCGGCCTGGTGCTCGAACGCTGGCAAGGCTTGATGCTGCAGGCCCTCCGCGCCGACGGGCGGAGCGCCAGGCGCGCCGCGCTCGTCGCGGCGGTTGCGGATTGGGGCGGACGCGCGGTGCCGAATTCGGTCGGCTACCGGCTCGTGCGCACCTTCCGCAGCGAGCTGATCGCCGTCGTCTACGACGCCTATACGTCCGGGATGCCGGCGCTCGATCCTCCGCTCCCGGACCAGCCGGAGCCGCGGCGCCTCCCGTCGCTGCAGGCCGACGAGCCCGTCTGGCGCCTCGTGACCGCACGGCCGGGGCACCTCGTGCCGCCGGGATATCCGTCGTGGGACGCCGTCATCGAGGGGGCCCTGGAGAGAGTGCTGGCCGCCATCGACAGGGATGCGGGTGGCCGGCCGGAGCGGTTCACCTGGGGCACGGGCAACCGGACCGCGATCAAGCACCCCCTGTCGCCGAAATGGTTCAGATTCGCTTTCCTCGACCCGCCGGATGAGGCGCAATCCGGCGACCTCTACCAGCCACGCGTGGCGGCGCCGGGTTTCGGCGCGTCAGAACGGTTCGTCGTCGCGCCCGGCCAGGAGGCGACAGGCATCTTCCACATGCCAACCGGCCAAAGCGGTCATCCGCTGTCACCCTATTATTCGGTCGGGCATGAAGCCTGGGTGAAAGGTGCGCCCACGCCGTTCCTGCCGGGTCAGACTCGATGGCGCCTGGAGCTTCGGCCCTAGGTCGGGCGGCGCTTGCAGCGGAGATTCGTCCCCGGCGCCGAGCGGCGCGCGCTCGCGATCGCGGGTCGAACTCCGATCGCAGCGCGCTGTTGCCCGTCAGGCCCGGGCTCGAGGTCGGCCGCTTCGAGCCCGACCGTCAAGGAAGGTAAGCGCCACCGTTCACGTGCACGGTCTGGCCGGTGATGTATCGCGCCGCGGGACCGCAGAGGAACCGCACCGTCGCAGCCACTTCTTCGGGCGTGCCCCGGCGGCCGACGAGGTTCGCGCGCGTTCCGTGATGGTGAGGTTGCCGATCGCCGGCCCGCGCGGTCTCGATGAGGCCAGGGGAGACAAGGTTTACGGTGATCCCATGCGGCGCGAGATCGTGCGCGAGAGCCTTCGTCAGCCCATCGAGCCCAGCCTTCGCGGCAACGACATGCGCCCGCTGCGCGGCGCCGGTATAGGCCGTCAAGCCGCCGATGTTGACGATCGCCGCCTGATCCGACCGGCCGAGCGCCTCGAAGGCCGCCCTGATGCAGAGGAACGGCCCGTCCAGCGCGACCGAGAGAACCTCGCGCCAAAGGTCGAAGGTGAGATTCTCGAAACGGCACCTCCGTGCGAACGGCCGCGTTGTTGACCAGGATGTCGAGCCTGCCGAACGCCGCGTTTCCTGCCGCCATCACGCTCTCGACGTCCTGCGGACGTGAGACGTCCCCCAAGGCGCCGATCGCGGCGCCGCCCCTCTGCCGGATGCTCGAAACGACCTCCTCGACGGCGTCTCGATCCTGCCGCGCGGAGACGACGACGGCGGCTCCGCCCGCGGCGAGGCTCAGGGCGATCGCGCGGCCGATGTTGCGCGAGGCGCCCGTCACGACGGCGACGCGGCCGGCAAGCTCCTGCGAGCCGGGGGCGGGCCCACCGAGGGAAGACGCAATCATGGGCGTGCGGCCGACAAGTCGACGTTTCCTCCCGAGGCGACCTCGTCGAGGGCCGCTCTCAGCGCTTGCGCCCGCCTCTCGTCGAAGCCGCCGAATCGCAGATTCGCCTCGAACTTCTCATCGAGTTCGCTATCGCTCAGGGGCTCGCGCGCGCCGCCGCGCATGTGGGGCTGGTGCAGTTCCCGCACCGACCCGTCTGCGAGGACCGCCTTCAGGTGCCCGCTGAAATTGCGCGGATACTCGTCGGCGGGGTCGATCTCGTAGCCGATCTTCGCAGCGAGTGCCCGCACCTTCGGATCGCGGGCGCGCTCGTCGGTGAACTGCTCGAGCCCGGCCTCGGCCATCGATGAAGCCTACGGCCATGCAATAGGGCGTCGAGAATTTTCCGGCATAGCCGTTGGGCGGCCGGTGCTTCTCTTGCGAGCGGCTCCCACAGGCGATGCACGGTCCCTTCGCCGACCTTGCACGCGATCGACACGATGTCGTCCGCGCGCACGCCTTCCGCGGCGAGGCGGATGGCGCAATCGACGAAGGGCTGGGTCATCGTCCCGCACGCATAGGGCTTGAAGGCAAGGTCCCGCGACGACCCAGTCCGCGCCCGAGACCGTCGATGCAGCGGTCTGAAATCCGGCGTCTTCGACGGCGCGAAGGCCTTGTAGAGGCCGTGACTTCCCTCGAAGACGGTAGAGCGGCCCCGTAAAGCCCGCCTCCGCCAGGAGAGCTGCGCGCAGCCCGGCCTGCGCGGCGGCGCCCGCGTGCAGACGTTTGGTCGAGCTGCCGTCGGCGAGATATTCGATGATGCCGGAGGCTAGACTTCCCGAGATGCCGAGGGCGCGGGCGATCTCCTCCCGGCCGAGGCCGAGCGCAGCGCCGACGGCGGCCGCAGCCGCCGGCGCGCCGAAGATCGCCGTCGGGTGGAAGCCGGCCTTGTGGGTCGCCTGCGGCGCCACGAGGCTGAGCCGGCACATGATCTCGGTGCCGACCGCGATCGCCGCGCCTCACCGCGATCGCCGTCGAGACCGCGATGCTCGCGCGGCGGCGAGCACGGCCGGGACGATCACCGCACCTGCATGCACCGGTCCGCCCTCGAACGTGTCGTCGTAGTCCTCGCCGTGCGCCGCGGTGCCGTTGACGAGGGCCGCGTCGTAGGGACCGAAACGGCCCGCGTGTCCGAGCGCCGTGCAGCGACCTTCGCCGACTGCGCTGGCGAGCGCGGCGCGAACGTAGTCGGCGCCGCGGGCCGCGATCGCCAGACCGACGACGTCGAACAGCAGGCGCCGACAGACCGCGGCGGCTTCGCGCGACGGCTCGGCCTGCGACAGCGAAGGCGGCCAGCTGCGACCGCGACGGGCGCCGGCGACATGGCGGTCGATTCATGATTGCGCTTCCTGCAGCTTCGCAGCGCGGGCCTCGCGGAATTCGCGCGTGAGCGAGTAGATCGCGAAGACGACGGACGCGAGCAAGAGGCCGACCGCGATCGGATCCTCGAGGAAGATCATGTGATCGCCGCCCGACAGGACGAGCGAGCGGCGGTAGCTCGACTCGACCATGTGGCCGAGCACGACGCCAAGGATCATCGGCAGGAACGGGAAGCGCGCCAGACCGCATGAGGTAGCCGACGAGGCCGAGGGCGAGCGCGAGGCCGAGATCGAAGAGGCTGTTGTTGAGCGTGTAGATGCCCGACAGGATCAGCGCGAAGATGAAGCCGGCCCGGTACGGCCGCGGACGGTTCACCAGCCAGACGCAGGCCGGCAGGATCAGAATGCCGACGCCGATCTGCGCGATGGATGGCGATGAACGAGCCGACATAGAGGCTGTCGATCACCTGCGGGTTCTGCTCGAACAGGCGCGGGCCGGGCAGGAGGCCGTGCATGAGGAGGCCGCCGAGCAGCACGGCGGTCGAATTCGAGCTCGGGATGCCGAAGCTCAGGAGCGGGATCAGCGTGGTGCTCGCCACCGTGTTGTTGGCGGTCTCCGGCGCGGCGACGCCCTCCTCCGATCCCTTGCCGAATTTCTCCGGCGTCTTCGACCAGCGCCGCGCCTCGTTGTAGGACATGAACGCGGCGATCGAGCCGCCGCCGCCCGGCGTCAATCCCTCGAACGAGGCCGAAGATGCAGCCGATGATCTGCGCGCGCTTCAGCTTGTTCATCATCGCCAGGCTCGGCAGCCGGATGCGGATCGATGTCGCCGAGCGCGAGGTTCGTTCGACGATCCGGACTGGCTCATGAGCTCCGTGAGGGCGAAGAGCCCGACCATGACGAGCACCGGCTCGACGCCGTTCAGGAGATCCGGCACGCCGAAGGTGAAGCGGGTGACGCCCGAGATCGGATCGGTGCCGACGGTCGCGATCATCATCCCGACGATCGCGGCCGCAAGGCCCTTGATCAGCGAGCCGCCGGTCATCGACGCGATGACGCTGAGGCCGAGAATGCCGAGGCCGAAATAGGAGGTCGGCTTGAAGGCCAGCGCGAGCCAGGACAGAGGCTCGGTCAGAAGGATGAGCATCGCGAGCCCGAACAGGCTGCCGACCACGCCCGACATGAGCGAGATGCCGAGTGCCTCGCCGGCGCGGCCCTGCCGATTGAGTCTCGTAGCCGTCGATCACCGTCGCGGCGGCCGAATTGGTGCCGGGCGTGCGGATCAGGATCGCCGGAATCGAGCCGCCATATTCGGCGCCGATATAGACGCAGGCGAGCAGCGCGATCGCCTGCGCCGGGTCCATCGTGTAGGTGAACGGCAGGACGAGCGCCATCGTGATCGAGGCCGAGATCCCCGGCAGCGCGCCGCCGAGAATCCCCCAGGTCAGGCCGCCGATCGCGACGAAGACGAGCGGCGTTGCTGTCAGGAGGTGGACGATGTCCCAGAACGTCGTCATAAAAAAACGCCCCGCCAGATCGCGCCGACCGGCTGGTTGACGCCGAGCAGCTTGACGAACATGGACCAGTAGAGAACGGCGCCTCCGAGGGCCGTGATCACCACGACCCACGGGCGCTGCGCCCGCTCGAACAGGGCCACGGACGCCGATCAGGAGCGCCGTCGCGACGAAGTATCCGAGGATCGGCAGCAGCAGCACGTATGCCGGCGCCGAACAGAAGGAACCCGACCGCACGCGGCAGGCGGGCATCCTCATCGCTCGTCCGAATCCTTCGCCGGCTGCCGGACAGGCTGCGCGACGAGGACGGTGCGCAGAACGAGCAGCAGGCCCAGTGCCGCGAGCGCGTAGGTGAGGGCGCGCGGCAAGCCCGTGGCCCCGACCTCGTCCGAGAGGGTGCTTTCCGCAATCGAGTTGGTGGCCGCGTAGTACAGCAGCGCGATGACCAGCAGGACGAGCCCGCTCACGAGATCCTTGTTCATGGCGAACCCCTGGAGAAACCTCGCGCTCCGCCGGCGCAGGGCATCGCACGCCCGGCGCCGGCCGCGTCGGTTACCTTACTTGATGGCACCGGTTTCCTTCAGGAACGCCTCGGTGGTCGTGGCGAAGTTGTCGATGAATGCGGGGTAGTCCTTGTGCGCGATGAATTGCGGCACCAGAACTTCGGCCGCGTAGGCCTTCTTGTACTCCGGATCGGCCAGCACCTTCTGAACGGCCTCGTCCCAGACCTTGGTGACGTTCTCGGGCAGGCCCTTCGGTCCGGCGAGGCCCCGGAACTTGACGAGGCTGACGTCGTATCCAGATTCCTTCACCGTGGGCACGTCGGGCTTGTCGACGATGCGCTGCGGATTGAAGGTGGCGAGGAGCTTGATCTTGCCGGCGTCGAGCTGCGAGCGAACCTCCTGGATTTCGCCGATGCCGATATCGAGGGTGCCGTTGAGCACGTTCAGCATCATGTCGCCGCCGCCCTCATGGGTCACGATGGCGGCGATTGACGCCGGCCGCGCGCTTCAGCTGCTCCGCGGCCTGCCGCTCGAGCGAGGCGGGGTTCGCGGCGCCCCAGCGCCCGCGGGTCTTCTTGGCGTGCTCGATGACGTCCGCGAAGGTCTTGAACGGGCCGTCCGCACGCGCGTACACGACCTCGCTGTCGGCGAAGAAGTTCACGAGCGGTTCGAGGTCCTTGTAGGTGTTGGGCGGCTTGCTGAGGAGCGAGGTATAGATGTAGGTCGGCGTCGTCGCGTAGAAGACGCTGCCGTCCGCGGGAGCGGAGGCGACGCGCGCGATGGCTTTGGCGCCGCTGCCGCCCTGCACGTTCTCGACGACGAACGTCGCTCCGATGTACTTGCCGAGATACTTCGTCATCTCGCGCAGGAAGACGTCGCTGCCGCCGCCCGGGCTCGAATGGGTGACGAGAGTCACGACCTTATGAGGATAGGCGGCCGGCTGAGCCGATCCGCCGGTCGCGAAGGCGACCGTGCCCAGGACCGCGAAGACGAGCAGGGTCCATGCTTTCCGTCCGAATGCCAATGCTTCCTCCCATGCTTGGGGCCTGTTTTCGCCCGGCGGTCGGCCCAATGGCCGCCTGTCTATTGTGCGGCGATTCTGGCGGCGTCCGCGTCGGAGCCTCCTCCGGCGACGATGGCGACGAGACGGCCGACATCCGTTCCCTGATCGAATCCGCGCGCCAGCCCCAGAAGCTCGTCCTGGAGCGCGCCGTCGACCACCCCTTCGGCGCACATGCGGAACTTGCCGTCGAGATCCGCATCGCCGATCGGGTTGAGCGGACCGCCGCGATAGCGCTCGTCCGCCCACTGGGTCAGGGTGCGGCCGTCCTTGGTCTCGACCTCGATCCGGGAGCGGATGAGATCGTAGCCGAGCGCATCGATGTCCGCGTCGTTGACGACGCTCGTGCGAGCCTGCAAGTCCTGCATCGGCGCACCGGCGACGAACGCGTCCTCGAACTCGTGGTGACTGGCGCGGCGGCAGAGCACGATCATCGCGAGCAGCGCCGGCATCGAGAACTTGGCCTGGAGGTGGTTCTTGGCGATCGGATAGCGGATCGGCTCGATGATGTTCCTGCCGGCGAAGAAGCGGATGCGCTCCACCTCGTCCGGTTTCAGGTCGTGGTCAAGGACGAGCTTGAGCATCGCGTCCATCGACTGGTGGGTGAGAATGCCGGAAGGGTAGGGCTTGATCGACACGCCAGGGTTCTCGATCGTGAAGGGCTGCCCGAACCCTTCCCGCGTCTTCTCGATATCGAGACCCTCGCCCATGACGGAGAAGAAGCCCCAGGGCCCGTCCAGGGCCGTCGGGTCGGCGTCGTATCCTTGCGACGCCAGCAGCGCTGCGGTGACGCCGTTCTCCGATGCGCGGCCGACGTGGAGCGGCTTCGTCATCGTTCCGAAGTTCACCCGGATGCCCGCCGCGAAGCTCGCCGCGATCCCGAGCGCGTGGGCGAGCCTTTCGCCGCGAAGTCCCAACAGCTTCGCCGCCGCGACGCAGGCCCCGAAGGTGCCGACGGTGCCGCTCGAATGGTGGCCGCGGCGATAGTGGCGCGGCTTCATCCACTCGGCGATTTTGCATTCGACCTCGAAGCCGAGCTGGAAGGCGAGCATCACCTCGCGACCGTCCCGTCGTCCGAGCCGCTCCGCCACCAGGAGGGCGGCCGTAAGCGGGGGAACGGAGGGGTGGGTCAAGAGGCCGTAGACGTGGGCCGGGTCGTGCGAGACCTGCGTGTCGTCCCAATCATGTGCGTGGCCCGCCGTTCCCCAGACGCGGGCGGCGAGAGCTGCGGGCACCCGCGCCGGGCCGTTGCCGGGCAGCGGCGCGTCCGGCCGGCCGCCCTGATCGAGGGCATCGGCGGTGAGGATGCGGACCGATTTCTCCCGGCTTCCGGCAAGATAGAGTCCCACCGTGTCGACGATGCAGCGCCGCCCGATCCTCAGCGCTTCCGTCGAGAGATCGCGATAGGTCGTGTTCTCCACGAATCGGAGCGCCTGCTGGGTGATGGGGGTGACGGCGTCGGTCACGGGGACTCCTCCTGGTCAGACGGGCTTCGCGGTCAGGTTCGGGTGGGCCTTGAGGCGGGCCTTGGCGTTCGCGACATGACGGTAATGGGCCGCGTAGGCACGGTCGGGATCGCGGGCCGCGATTGCTTCGACCATCTCCCGGTGCTCCGCATTTGAAACCTGCATGGCGTTCCCGAACATCAGGCTGCGGGCGCGGTAGAGGCGCAGCTGCTTGACCAACGCCAGGTATTGCGACGCGAGCGCCCCGTTGCTCGCCCGCTCCACGATGAACTCGTGCAGCGCGAAGTTCTCGACGGCGTAGCGGTCGAAGTCGTCACCCGCGATCGCATCGTCCATCGCCCGAACGAAGGTACGCAGGCGCGCGATATCGTCGTCCGTCGCACGTTCCGCCAAGAGACGGCCCGCCAGGGAGAAGAGGGCGGCGCGCACCTCGTAGATGTCGTCGGCCTGGGCCGCCGTCAGCTGCCGCACGAACACGCCGCGATTGGGGATCTGCTCGACCAATCCGGTCGCTTCAAGGGAACGAAGCGCTTCCCGGACCGGACCTCGGCTGATCCCGAAACGAAGGGCGAGTTCCTTCTCGTTGATTCGATCGCCGGGGTCGTAGCCGCCGACGAGGATCACGCGCTCGATTTCGCGCTCGAGCAACATCGGGAGTGAATGCGAGCGCAGGATGTCGATGGCGTTTGCGGTCACGGGAGGACTCCTCGACTATCGCGTATAACTCGTGATGCAGAATGTCAACAATCCACCGATCAACTGCCGATTGTTGACAATTAGACGGTGCCTCCATACCCTCCCTGCAACGACGAATGCGCGCTGACGCGTGCTCGGCCGCGACGTACCGGGGAGTGGAATGGCGTTCCTGGAGTTGGCCGGGCTAACCAGGCGGTACGGGCCTCTGACCGTTGTGGACGCCGTCGATCTTGAGGTCGAACTGGGCAGCCTCGTCTGCCTGCTCGGGCCGTCGGGTTGCGGCAAGACCACGACGCCTCGTCCCATCGCCGGGTTCATCGCGCCCGATGCCGGGGGTCATCTCCGCGACCTCGATCTGGGCGAGGGGCCGGCAACGGTCATCGGCAGTTCGCAAAGGGTCGCGCCACGATTTGCCGCCTTCGCCAAGGGAACCGGATTCCACGCCGACGATGGCAACGACACCCAGCTCGCCGTGGCGAAGGACCGGGTCGTCGCGACGCTGCGCGACCTCGAACCGCTGGGCTTCATCGATCGCCTGCTGACCCCGCTGCGGTTCTGAGAGCCATGCCTCATTTCACGATCGGGATTTTGAACGGCGACGATATCGGGCACGAGATCGTCCCGGCCGCCGTCCGTGTCGTCAAGGCCGCGGCGGCCCGGCACGGCCTCGAGGTCGACTGGCGGTCGCTGCCCATCGGTCGCACGGCGCTCGACACGCACGGCTCCACCATGCCGGAGGGGACCCTCGAGACCCTCGCGACGTTCGACGGGTTCATCCTCGGGCCGATCGGCCACCAGGCCTATCCCAAGGTCCCGGGCGCCATCAATCCGCACCCGATCCTGCGCAAGCATTTCGACCTCTTCGCGAACGTGCGCCCGACACGATCCTATCCGGATATCGGATGTCTCTACGACGACGTCGACCTCGTCATCGTCCGCGAGAACAACGAGGGTTTTCAGCCGGACCGCAACGTGGTCATGGGGTCCGGCGAGTTTCGCCCCACCGACGACCTCACGATCTCGGTCCGAGTCATCTCGCGCAAGGGGAGCCGGAAGGTCGCCCGCGCCGCGCTGGACATTGCCCGCAGCCGCCGCAAGCGGCTGACCCTCGTGCACAAGAACACCGTCTTCAAGCTCGGGTGCGGGATGTTCGTGGAGGAATGCTACAAGGCGGCGGCGGAGTACCCGGACGTCGCGATCGACGAGGTCATCGTCGACACCTTCGCGATGCGGCTCGTGCGCGATCCGCAGAGCTTCGACACGGTCGTGACGACGAACATGTTTGGCGACATCCTGACCGACGAGGCGGCGGGTCTCGTGGGGGGCCTCGGCATGGCGCCGGGTCTGTGCATCGGCGAGGGCAACTTTGCGATGGCGCAGGCGACGCACGGATCGGCGCCCGACATCGCGGGCAAGGGCATCGCAAATCCGTACGCCATGATCGAATCCGCCCGCATGCTGGTCGATCACCTCGGGCGCGCACGGGAGGTGCCGCAGGCCCTCGCGGCCTCGGAGACGATGGTCATGGCGATCGGGCGCGCGCTGGCCGACCCGGCCAGTCGGACGCGCGACATCCGGGGCAGCGCGGGAACCGAGGAGATGACGCAGGCGATGATTAGGGCGATCGGCTGAAGTCGATCGCGTCCAGGCGGTATTCGGCCCGCTCCTCGCGATCGAGCTGCGTCGTCAGCGCGGTCTCCCAGGCAAGATAACGTCTCGCCGATTCGAGATTGCCGTCGTGGCGGTCGTGAACGAAGAGGAGCCGGTCGATCGCCTCCCCGTCCGACGGCACCGCCGGTGTCGCGACGAGCGGCAGAGCCGCCGCGCGCCACGCCGCCTCGGTGCCCTCGACGCATCGGAGGTCGTTCGCTCCGGCTTCCCGCAGATCGCGAGCGGCGAGAGCTGCGGTTTGCGCCTCGCCGACGAGCAGGATCGTTCGATCGCGCGCCACGTCGGGAAGCCGGGCCCGGGTCGTCCAGCGCGCGCCTTCGAGATGCGCGGCGCGGTATTCCGTCGAGGGCCGCAGATCGAGAAGCGCGCTGCCCAGGCGGGCCCGTTCGAGCGCCTCGGCGGCCGTGATCGGCTCGACGCCGGCGAGGTCCGGACGACGGCAAAATCCGGAGGCGTCGCGCCCCCAGTCTTCCGCTAGGTCCGGAAGGTCGGGCAGCACGTAGACTTCATATCCGAGTTGGCGCAGCCAGAAGGCCGAAAGCGAGGCGCGAAGGCCGGTGTCGTCGGCAAGAATGACCCGGGCCCGGCGCACACCGATCCACGCGTCGGTCGCCTGAACGAGCTGCCCGCCGGGAGCCGGACGAAAGGAAGGATGGCGCATGTGCGCATATTCGGCCGGGTCTCGGACATCGAAGAGGTAGGTCGAGCGCTCCGGCTCCATCACCAGGTCGAGGGCGGTCTCGGGGCCGATCCACTCGATCCCGTAAGTGCGCGCGAAAACTTCGGCGCGATCGCGGCTCGCGCGCCGATCGGGTCGAGGAAGTGTGTCCGGCCGGGCGCCGTGAAGGAGCGACCGTCCGGAGAGGGCCCAGCCCTGCGTCCCGTTTTCGAGGGCGTAAGCGTCCCGCCTGTCGACAAGCCTCAAGCCCGCCGCGCCGACGATGCCCCGCGTCCGGCCCGCGCAGTTCACGACCACCGGCGCCGCATCGTCGCCGACGGCGGCCTCCCAGCGATGGGCAAGCTCGCCGTTCGGCATGCAGCGGGAGCCCGGGATCGTCATCTTGGCGTATTCGTTGCTTGGCCGACCGTCGAAAACGTGGACCCTTCGACCGGCCCGGCGCCACGCATCGAGTTCGTCGGGGCCGATGGTCGGAACGTGCCAGTTCTCCTCGACGAGTTCTCCGAGCGTCTTGCTCGGAACGTTCACGCCCTTGAACAGCGTGAAGCCCGCCTTCTCCCAGGCCGGAGCGCCGCCTCGGATCCAGTCGATACGCGCGTAGCCCATTCCGGCGAGGCGGGCGCCGGCCCGCGCCGCGACGCCGTCACCGTCGTCGACGAGAATGATCGGGACGCTCGCACGAGGCACGAGCGAAGCGATCGTCAACTCCAGCCGACTGTATGGGCAGGGAACGGCGAGGAACGGATGGCCCTCTCCGTACTGGCCATGTTCACGCACGTCGAGGCAGGCGATCTCGCCCGGGGCGTGCAGCCGCTCCTTCGCCGATCGGACGTCGATCGCGGCCATCTTCACTCCTCGGCGGCGGAAATCGGCGCTGTCCAATGCCGCGGCGCGAGAGCGCTGCACCGTCGTGCTCCTTCTCCGGCGGCGGCCATGGATCCCGGGCGCCTACTGAAAGATTTTTTGAGCGAAGTCGCGAAGGCTCGGCCGCCACACGGCCCATTCGTGATCGCCGGGACGCGGCTCGGTCGTGACGGCGACGTTCTTGGCCTTGAAGAGGTCCCAGACCACCTTGCTGTCCGGATACCCGGCGTCCTCGGTCCCGACGCTCCAGTAAACCAGCTTCGCCTTTCCGAGCGTATCGCGCAGCGCCGTCCAGTCCGCCTCGGCCTTCATGGCTTCCATCTCCTTGCGAAGAGGGTTCACCCGCGAGCGCGAGAAGCTGAAGATGCCGACATAGCTGAACGTACCAGGATGCTCGCGAGCGAGCGCCATCGTCTGAGACGCGCCGCGGGACAGGCCGGCGATCGCGCGGTCCCTGGGCTCCTTTGAGACCGTATAGTTGGCTTCGACGTAGGGGAGGATTCCCTGCAGCATGTCGGCGGTCAGGAGGTCAGGCTCCGATCCCGACGGGGCCCGGAAATCCGCCACATATCCGTCGGGCATGACAACGATCATGCGTTTCGCTTTTCCTTCCGCAATCAGCTTGTCGAGAATAAACCCGGCGCGGCCGAGCTTGCCCCACTTGTCCTCGGCCTCGGTGCCTCCGTGGAGAAGGTACAGCGTTGGAAGCGTTTCGGCTTTCAGACCGTATCCCGGGGGCGTGTAGACCCGCATGCGACGCTCGAACTCGACGCCAGGCGAGCGATAGAAAACCTCGGCGATTGCACCATGCGGAATATTGCGGTCGTTGCGGGCGAATTCCTCGCCGCCGAGGACCTCGACCACGTTCTCGAAGCGTTGGCGGCCGGCAGCAATCCAGAGATTGTTCGGATCGTAGGCATCGACACCGTCGATTTGAACGAAATAGCCGTAGTACCCAGGCTTCATGGGGGGCGACGTGTAAGTCCAGACGCCATCGGAGCCCTTCGCCATGGGCGCCACCTCGCCCTGCAGCCCACCGACGCCGATGGAAGCGGCCTTCGGTGCATAGACCCGGACGGTGACCTCGCCGTTCCTGCCGACCTCCGGCGAGACGATGTCCGGCTTCGGATTCGCCCGTCGTGCGCGGCAGGTGCTGTCGCAACCCACCCAGTCGGCCGGAACGCCGCCCGCCGCCGGAGACTCCTGCGCCGCGGCGGGCAGTCCGGCAAAAAGCGTGGCCGCGATGACGGCGGATCCTAGCTTTGAACGTACCATCGGCTTTCCTCCGGTCTCCTGTGGCGTGGCGGATCGCCCCGCGCCGGGATGACGGCCCACCACTTCTCATGGCAATTCGCACCCTAGCGATCAGCATAACTGCGCCCTTCCGATCAGCACAAGAATGTCTTGCCTTCACTGCGCCGGCCGCCAAGCCGGGCAGGGCTACCGCGATGAGCCGGAGGCTCCAGCGCTCCCTTCGCCGTCGCCCGACAGCGAGTTTCACCGCCAGCCATAGCGGCCCGAGCGCCGCGCCCACACCGCCCGGCGAGGCGAATGTGTTCCAAACGATGGACGATCTTCGCCGAGGCCTTCAGCCCTGGATCGTGCCCTCCCGGGGAACACGGATCATTGGAATGCGAACTCGGATAAGGATGCGCTAAGATGGCGAAGGCGAACCCGGGGGATCACCGACGTCGACCTGGAGCGGGAGGAAGTCTGCTGAATCGACCCCCTTCAAAGGCACCCCTGAGCGCGAGGGCTTCCTCCGCGGCTGCGCCGGCTGGAGTCCGTTCCGATGCCACGATCTCGCATGTGCCCATTGCGCAGTTGCGCGTCTTCGAGGCGGCCGGCCGCCGGAACTCCCTTCAAGCCGCCGCGGCCGAATTGAACTTGACCCCAAGCGCAGTCAGTCACGCGATCCGCAAGACGGAACAGGCCCTCGGAGTTGTGCTGTTCGAGCGCCGCGGCCGCCGGCTGTCGCTCAGCGCTGACGGGGAAGCGCTGATGGCGCACGTCGCGCCAGCCTTCGCTGAGTTGCGTCGCGGTATCGAACTCGTTTCCACGCGGGGTCCGCAACTCCTACGGCTGCACTGCGCACCGAGTTTCGCGACGCAATGGCTGATGCCGCGTCTGACCCGCTTCATGGCCGAGTGCCCGACCGTCGAGCTGCGGCTCGCGGCCAGCACCGACTATGCTCAGTTCAATACCGACGATGCCTTCGACGCGGACATCATCTACGGGCTGCCGCGTCAGGTCGGGCTGTCGATTCTGCCACTCGGCGAGGAGACCGTCACGCCCCTGTGCACCCCCGAACTTGCCCGCTCCATCGACAGCCCGGCGGCGCTGCTCGAGCACACCCTGATCCAGAGTGACAACAAGCAAGTCCGCTGGCCGGCCTGGTTTGCCCAGAATGGGCTCGCCGCGCCGCCGCCACGGGGCTTCCGCTTCGATCGCAGCTTCCTCGCCATCGCCGCAGCAGTCGACGGATTGGGCGTAGCGCTCGAATCGACGCTGCTCGCGGAACGGGAGCTGGCGAGCGGCCGGCTTGTCGCGCCGCTCGCGAATCGCTCCGAAAGCATCCGCTATGTTGGCCATCATCTCGTCTTCCCGAAAGCGCTCCACCACCGCCGGGCGTTGCGGCTGTTCACGAGCTGGCTGCTGCGCGGCCTGAATCTCGACGCCGTCGTCTGACCGACGTCGGCGGCAAGTCACCGATCAGATCGCGCGCAGATGCGGCGGAATGGCGTAGAAGGCATCGAGCTCGTCTCCGCGCTCGAGCTTCGACCAGTCGTGATCCTCGCCGCGCGCGAAGGCCGGTGCATCGCGGAGCTGGCGCTCCGTGATGTCGGTGCGATAGCCGACGAAGCCGGGGTCGTAGTGCAAGGTTCCCCACGGCACCGCGTGCACCACATCGCCGAATGCGACGACGACGAAGGCGACGCGGCCGCTCGCCTTCTCGATGATCAGCCGCTTGATCCGGCCCGTCAGTGCGCCATCCGAGCTGCTGACCGCCGTCCCCTCGATCCGATCGCTTTCGATAAACGCCCGCGAAGGTCGACCCGAAACCGTTCTCTCCACCATCACGACCTCCTCCTTCGATGCGACGACGCCAACGCGACACCTGAACGAGATTCAACAATGCTTGAAAACACTGCGCTTGTCCCCGCCGGACGTCATGGTAGGTCTTCGCCCAACAAAAACAGGAGGAAAGACACGCCGTTCCTTTTGCAATGCAAGCATTTGCGCCGAAAACCGGTGCTTGAACCAGCGTCATCGTAGCGCCCAAGGCCTGCGTTGTCGCGTCGGCCCCGTCCGGCCGCTCCTCGATCCAGTTTTGCAATTTTGTCGCTGCCTCGCCTGGAGGTCGTATGCTGCTGTCCGAGAAAATCTGTATCATTACCGGTGCCGCTTCGGCTCGCGGCATCGGCCGCGCCACCGCGCGCGTGTTCGCCAAGCACGGCGGCCGAGCGATCATCCTCGATCTCGACGAGGCGCAGGCGCAAGCCGCGGCGGCCGAGATCGGCGAAGGCCATCGGGGCCTTGCCTGCGACGTCACCGACAAGGCCGCCTGCGTCGCCGCGGTCGACCGCATCGTCGCCGAGTTCGGCCGGATCGACATTCTGATCAACAATGCCGGCATTACGCAGCCGTTGAAGATCATGGAGATCGAGCCACGAAACTACGAGGCCGTCCTCGACGTCAACCTGCGCGGGACGCTCTATATGAGCCAGGCGGTGATCCCGCGATGCGCAACGCAGCGATCGGGCTCCATCGTCTGCATGTCCTCGGTGTCCGCGCAACGCGGCGGCGGCATCTTCGGCGGCCCCCATTACACGTGCCGCGAAGGGCGGCGTTCTCGGCCTCGCCAAGGCGATGGCGCGGGAACTCGGACCCGACGGCATTCGCGTCAACTGCGTGACGCCAGGCCTCATCCAGACGGACATTACCGGCGGCAAGCTCACCGACGAACTCAAGGCGCAGATCGCGGCAGACATCCCGCTCAAGCGCCTCGGCGTTGCCGACGATGTTGCCAATGCCTGCCTCTTTTTGGCGTCGGACCTCTCGCCTACATCACCGGCGCCGTCGTCGACGTCAACGGTGGCATGCTGATCCACTGATCCACCGATCCACCGATCGCACAGACCCGCGTCGCATGTCGCGAATAGCGCGGCACCGAACTGGAGGAAAACCGAATGCAGGCGGCACAGCGAGCCGCAGTCCGACGCGACCCGGTCCAACGTCTCCTTGGCCGAAAGGGCCTACCGCATCCGTCGCAACGCGCTGCGCATGGGCGAGGTGCAGGGCCAGGGCTACATCGCTCAGGCGCTCGGCGTCGCCGATGTCCTCGCGGTGTCGTATTTCCACGCGCTGCGCTACCGGCCGCGACGATCCCGAGTGGGAGGAGCGCGATCGATTCCTGCTGTCGATCGGCCATTACGCCATCGCTCTCTACGCGGCGCTGATCGAGGCCGAAATCCTGCCCGGAGGACGAGCTCGAGACCTACGGCTCGGACGACAGCCGCCTGCCCATGTCCGGCATGGCGGCCTACACGCCCGGAATGGAGATCACCGGCGGTTCGCTCGGTCACGGCCTCGCGATCGCCGTCGGCGTCGGCCTCGCGCTCAAGCGCAAGAACTCGACCTCGTTCGTCTACAACCTCTTCTCCGACGGCGAGCTCGACGAGGGCTCGACCTGGGAGGCGGCAATGTCGGCCGGCAGCCATCGAACTCGACAACCTGATCGGCATCGTCGACGTCAACAACCAGCAGGCGGACGGACCGTCGACGAAGGTTCTGAACTTCGAGCCGCTCGACGCCGAAGTTCGAGGCGTTCGGCTGGCACGTCCAGCGCGTCGACGGCAACGACATCGAGCTCTCGTCGCAGGCCTTCGACGCGGCGCGCAGCATCGACGGAGCCGAAGCCCCGCATCATCATCTGCGACACCAAGATGGCGAAGGGCGTGCCGTTTCTGGAGGAGCGCGAGAGCAACCACTTCCTGCGCGTCGAACCGGACGAATGGCAGAAGGCGCTCCGGACTGCTCGACGCCGGGAGGCAGTCGTGAGGCGCTCGAAATACGTCCGTCCGGTCCGGCTCGCGGAACAGGGGGAAGGCGGCCAAGGAAGGGCGGCACGCCGCGGCTGACGACCTCGGCGATGATCGCTTCGCTCGCCGGACCCGGACCAGCGCACGAAGCCGGCGCCGTTCGGCCACGCGCTCGCCGCCCTCGCCGAGACGAGGCCCGAGATCGTCGGCCTGACGGCCGACCTCGGCAAGTACACTGACTTGCACATCTTCGCGAAGGCCCATCCGGACCGCTTCTACCAGATGGGCATGGCCGAGCAGCTCCTGATGAGCGCCGCGGCCGGCATGGCGCGCGAAGGCTTCATGCCGTTCGCCACGACCTACGCGGTGTTCGCGTCGCGCCGGGCCTACGACTTCATCTGCATGGCGATCGCCGAGGAGAATCTCAACGTCAAGATCGTCTGCGCCCTGCCGGGCCTGACGACCGGCTATGGGCCGAGCCACCAGGCGACCGAGGACATCGCGATCTTCCGCGGCATGCCGAACCTGACGATCATCGATCCGTGCGACGCCCACGAGATCGAGCAGGTGGTGCCGGCGATCGCCGCCCATCAGCGGTCCGGTCTACATGCGCCTGCTGCGCGGCAACGTGCCTCTCGTGCTCGACGAGTACGACTACACGTTCGAGCTCGGCAAGGCCAAGCTGCTGCGCGACGGTCGCGACGTGCTGATCATCTCGACCGGCCTCATGACCATGCGCGCGCTCGAGGCGGCCGAGGCGCTGCGCGAGGACCAGCGTCGATGTCGGCGTGCTGCACGTGCCCACGATCAAGCCCCTCGACGAGGCGACGATCCTGCAGCGAGGCGTCCCGGACCGGCCGGATGGTCGTCGTTGCCGAGAACCATACCATCGTGGGCGGCCTCGGCGAGGCGGTCGCGGGACTTCTGCTGCGCTCGGGCGTGATCCCGCCGGCCTTCCGCCAGATCGGCCTGCCGGACGAGTTCCTCGACGCCGGCGCATTGCCGACCCTGCACGATCGCTACGGCATCTCGACCGACGCCGTGGCGAGGCAGAGTCAAGGCCTGGCAATCGCAGTGAGGAGCGCGACCATGACGACGGTCGGCTTCATCGGACTCGGATCCATGGGCCTGCCGATGGCGAAGAACCTGGTCGCGCGCGGATTCGCGGTGCGCGGCTTCGACGTCAGGCCGGCCGCGATGGACCGCCTCGGCCGAGGCGGGCGGCACGCGCGCTCCGACGCCCGCGGATGCCGCCGCAGGCATCGACGTTCTCGTCCTGATGGTCGTGAATGCGGCGCAGGCCGAGGCGATCCTGTTCGACGGCGGCGCCCTCGACGGCGCTCCCCCACAATGGCGGTCGTCGTGCTGATGGCGACCTGCCCGCCCGGTGCCGTCGAGGCGATCGCGGCGCGGGTGTCGACGGCGAGGCCGGCGCTTCGTCGACGCACCGGTCTCGGGCGGCGTCGTCGGTGCCAAGCGGCGACGCTCACGATCATGGCCGCGGCGCGCGCGCGATGCCTTCGAGACTGTGAAGTCCGTCCTCGACGCCTCGGCGACAAGGTGTTCCACGTCGGCGAGCGCCCGGGACAGGGCGCGATGGTCAAGACCGTCAACCAGCTTCTGTGCGGCGTTCACATCGCCGTGGTCGGCCGAGGCCTTTTCACTGGCCGGCAAGGTCGGCGTCGATCTGAACGTGATGCTCGAAATCCTGCAGCGGGTCGTCCGCGTCGAGCTGGATGCTGAAGAGATCGCGGGCCCGCGGATGCTGCAGGACGAGCCGCCGGTCACGAGCGCCGTCGATATCTTCGTCAAAGATCTCGGCATCGTGCTCGAGGCCGGCCGGGACAGCAAGGCGGCCCTGCCTCTCGCCGCGCTGGCACATCAGATGTTCCTCGCCGTGTCCGGACAGGGCTACGGCGAGGCCGACGACAGCCAGGTTATCCGGGCCTACGAAGCGCTGAACAAAACCGCGCAACCTAGAGGTTCCGGCGAGCCTCTCTGAGGAGACGAAGCGTATCCCGTCGCTCGACCGCGCGGGACGAAGAAGGGAGGAAGCGATGAGCACGTCAAGAAGCAATCCCGCGGTATGACTCGACGTTCAGCCTTCGCAGCGCCGGCGCGGCGGTACCGCTGGTCGCCATCCTGAGGAAGCCCGGCCTCTGCGGCCGAGTTCGAGTACAAGCTCGCGACCGGGCAGGACCCGACCCATCCGGTCAACACGCGTGCCCAGGAGGCGCTGAACCGCATCCGCGAGGCCACCGGCGGCAGGCTCGACATCAAGCTGTTCCCCGCCAACCAGCTCGGCTCGGACACCGACCTGCTGACACAGGTGCGCAACGGCAGCGTCGAGTTCTTCAACCTGTCGACCTCGATCCTGTCGACCTTCGTGCCTGTCGCCGGCATGCTCAACACCGGCTTCGCCTTCAAGGATTACGACGCAGTCTGGAAAGCCATGGACGGCGATCTCGGCACCTATGTCCGCGCCCAGATCGCCAAGACGCCGATCATGACGGTGTCGCGCGTCTGGGACAACGGCTTCCGCCACATCACGTCCTCGACGCGCGAGATCAAGACGCCGGACGATCTCAAGGGCTTCAAGATCCGCGTCCCGCCGGCGCCGATGCTGACATCGCTGTTCAAGGCCCTCGACGCCGGCCCGGCGCCGATCAACTTCAACGAGCTCTACTCGGCGCTGCAGACGAAGGTCGTCGAGGGCCAGGAGAATCCGCTCGCCATCATCGCCACGACCCGGCTCTACGAGGTGCAGAAATCCTGCAGCCTCACCGGCCATGTCTGGGACGGCTATTGGATTCTCGGCAACAAGCGGGCCTTCGAGCGTCTGCCGAAGGACCTGCAGGAGGTCGTCAGCGCGCGAGTTCGACCGCTCCGCGGCCGATCAGCGCGCCGACATCGCCAAGCTCAGCGTACTCGCTCCGCGCAGGATCTGAGCGGGAAGGGCATCCAGTTCATCGAGGTCGATCGAGGAGCCGTTCCGTCAGGCTCTCGCGAAGACGACCTTCTACAAGGACTGGAAGACGCAAGTACGGCGACGAAGCCTGGTCTCAGCTCGAAAAATATCTCCGGCAAGCTGGGGTAAGTATCATGGCCCAGGCGCACGGTTTCGAACCCACGTGACAGAGGCCGCGTCCGTCACGACGTCCCTGGGCGGCATCGATCGAAGCCGTTCTCGGATCCTCTCGTGGAGATCCCGGCGGCGCTCCTCGTCGTCGCCGAGATCGTCGTTCTGCTCGCCGGCGTCATCAGCCGCTACGTCTTCCACGAGCCGCTCATCTGGTCGGACGAGCTCGCCTCGATCCTGTTCCTGTGGCTGGCGATGCTCGGCGCCGTCGTGGCGTTCCGGCGCAACGAGCACATGCGGATGACGCGCTGTCGTCGGCATGCTGCCGACAGCGGGTAGGACCTTCCTTGACGTGGTCGCGGCGGCGGCGGCGCTGGCCTTCCTGGTGCTGATCATCGAGCCCGCCTACGAGTTCGCCGCCGACGAGGTCTATCGTCACCACGCCGGCACTCGAAATTCCCAATGCCTGGCGGGCGGCGGCGCTGCCGGTCGGGATGGGTCTGATGATGGTCATGGCCGTGCTGCGCCTGGTCCAGGTCGCGAGCTGGCGCAGTCGTGGCGCGGTGGCCCTCGTTCTGGTAGCGGCCTGATCGCGCGTGCTGATCATGCTGCAGCCGGCGTTGCGCGGCCTCGGCAATCTCAACCTGCTCATCTTCTTCGTCGGCTTCGTCGCGACCATGGTGTTCGCCGGCGTCCCGATCGCGTTCTCGTTCGCGCTCGCCACCTTCGGCTACATCGCCCTGACCACGAGCACGCCGACGGTGGTCGTGGTCGGCCGCATGGACGAGGGCATGTCGCATCTCATCCTGCTCGCGGTGCCGCTGTTCGTCTTCCTCGGCCTGCTCATCGAGATGACCGGAATGGCGCGGGCCATGGTCGCGTTTCTGGCGAGCCTGCTGGGGCACGTCCGGGGCGGGCTTGCACTACGTGCTCGTCGGCGCGATGTATCTGGTCTCCGGCATCTCGGGCTCGAAGGCCGCCGACATGGCGGCCGTCGCGCCGGTGCTGTTCCCGGAGATGCGGGAGCGCGGGGCGAAGCCCGGCGACCTGGTGGCGCTGCTCGTCGGCGACCGGCGCTCAGACCGAAACGATCCCGCCGAGCCTCGTTCTCATCACCATCGGCTCCGTGACGGGTGTCTCGATCGCCGCGCTGTTCACCGGCGGCCTTCTGCCGGGCGTCGTGCTCGGGCTGTGCCCTGCGCGGCTCGTCTGGTGGCGCTATCGCAGCGAGGATCTCAGCCATGTCAGCCGGGCGACCGGGCGCGAGATCGGCTGGGCCTTTCTCATCGCGCTTCCGGCCATCGCGCTGCCGTTCGTCATCCGGGCCGCCGTCATCGAAGGCGTCGCCACGGCAACCGAAGTCTCGACGATCGGCATTGTCTACTCCATCCTGGCCGGCCTGCTGATCTACCGCCGCTTCGACTGGCGCCGACTCGGGCCAATGCTGGTCGAGACGGCGTCGCCTGTCCGGCGCGATCCTCCTCATCATCGGGGCAGCGACCGGCATGGCCTGGGCGCTCACGCAGTCCGGGTTCTCGGGCCTGCTCGCCTCGGCGATGACCGGGCTGCCCGGCGGAGCCGCGATGTTCCTCGCGGTGTCGATCGTCGCCTTCATCGTGCTCGGAAGCGTGCTCGAGGGCATCCCGGCGATCGTGCTGTTCGGGCCGCTCCTGTTCCCGATCGCCCGGCAGATCGGCGTTCACGAGGTTCACTATGCGATGGTGGTGATCCTCGCCATGGGCATCGGCCTGTTCGCGCCGCCCTTCGGTGTCGGCTACTACGCAGCCTGCGCGATCAGCCGCATTCACCCGAACGAGGGCATGAGGCCGATCGTCGGCTACATCGCTGCGCTCGTGGTCGGCCTCATCCTCGTCGCGGCGGTGCCGTGGATTTCGATCGGGTTCCTCTGATCGCCGCGGGGGGCCTCTGCAAACAACGCCGAGCGAGGGCAGCATGGCAGAATCCGACAAGGCGGCGCGCATCGTTTTCCTGGACCGGAACACGATGCCGGCGGACATCGAGCTGAGACGGTTCGCCTTTCCGCACGAGTTCGTTTCATTCGGCGCGACGGCGCCGGGTGACGTCGCCCAGCGCATCGCTGGAGCCGACATCGTCATCACAAACAAGGTGCCGATCCGCCGGGAGGCGATCGCGACGACGCCCGACTTGCGCCTCGTCGCAATCGCGGCGACAGGCAGCGACGTCGTTGACGTCGCTGCCTGTGCGGAGCGGGGCATCGCCGTGACGAACATTCGCGACTATGCGGTCAACACGGTTCCCGAGCACACCTTCGCGCTGATTCTTTCGCTGCGGCGCAGCGTTCTCGCGTATCGTGATTCGGTTCGAGCCGGACGCTGGCAGGAGGCCGGCCAGTTCTGCTATTTCGACCATCCGATTAACGACCTCGCCGGCGCCACGCTCGGCGTGATCGGAGACGGCGCCCTTGGCCGCGCGGTCGCGGAGATCGGCCGCGCCTTCGGTATGCGGGTCCTGTTCTCGGCCTACAAGGGCACGACCGGGATGGGGCCGCTCTATACCCCGTTCGAGGAGGTGCTGCGCGTCAGCGATATCATCACCTTGCACTCGCCTCTTTTGCCGTCGACGCGCAACATGATCGCCGCACCGGAGTTCGCCCTCATGGAGAGGCGGCCGCTCCTCATCAACACCGCCCGCGGCGGCCTCGTCGACGAGGCCGCGCTCGAAGGGGCGCTGCGCGGCGGCCAAATTGCGGGCGCGGGCTTCGACGTCGCGACCGTCGAGCCGCCTTCGGCGGATCATCCGCTAATGCGCGTCATCGACCTCCCGAACTTCATCCTCACGCCGCACGTCGCCTGGGCGAGCCGGGAGGCCGTTGCGGCTCTCGCCGACCAGCTCGTGGACAACGTCGAGGCGTTCTGGAGGCGCGAGCCGCGCAACCTCGTCGCGGCCTGATCGCCCGGCCGACCTTTCCTGGACCGGGACCCCGAGAACAGTGCGCCACGGAAGACCGTTGATCGTTACAGTCTTACACGGAGCGGCGTCGGGGGGCGGGGACACCGGCGTGCCGGACGATTGTGGGTGTCCTCTCCAGGCTTGCGAACCGGTCGCAACGTCCATAGGCCGCCTGCGATCCTTTCCAGGTTCCGGCGCGACCTCCGAGTTCCAACTGTTTTGGAAGCTAGACCGTAGCACCGACCCCGCGGGTGTCGCCCGAGCATCCGCTTGCGATCACCCCGCCGCGGCTTCGAGCACCGCGTCGGCAAAGGCGTTCGGCGCTTCTTGCGGCAAATTATGACCGATGCCGCCCGTGATGAGGCGGTGCGCGTACCTGCCCGAGAACATCTTTGCGTAGGCAGTGGGGTCCGGATGCGGCGCGCCGTTCGCGTCGCCCTCGAGGGTGATGGTCGGCACGCCGATCGCGGGAACCTCGGCGAGCCGCTTCTCGAGCCCGTCATACTGCACTTCGCCCTGAGCAAGGCCCAGCCGCCAGCGGTAATTGTGAACCACGATCGCGACGTGATCCGGATTGTCGAGGGCGGCGGCGCTGCGTTCGAACGTGGCATCGTCGAATTTCCACTGGGGCGACGCGAGCTGCCAGATCAGCTTGGCGAAATCGTGCGTGTACCTCTCGTAGCCGGCGCGGCCGCGATCGGTGGCGAAGTAGTACTGATACCACCATTGGAGCTCGGCCTTTGGCGGCAGCGGCACCATTCCAAGCTGCTGGCTGCCAATGAGATAGCCGCTCACCGAGATCATCGCCTTGCAGCGTTCGGGCCAAAGCGCCGCGATGATGTTGGCCGTCCGTGCGCCCCAATCGTAACCGGCCAGCGTCGCCCTCTCGATCTTGAGCGCGTCCATCAGCGCCAGGATGTCCACCGCAAGGGCCGCGGGTTGACCGTTTCGGGCGGTGTCGCTCGAGAGAAAGCGCGTGCTGCCGTAACCGCGCAGATACGGGACGATCACCCGGTAGCCAGCAGAAGCCAGCGCAGGGGCGACATCGACATAGCTGTGAATGTCATAGGGCCAGCCGTGGAGGAGAAGAATGGCCGGCCCGTCGGCAGGGCCGGCTTCGGCGTACCCGACATTCAGGACGCCGGCATCAATCTGCCTGAGCGATGCGAAGGAAGGGGCAGCCCGCGGGTTTGCGGCGGTCGGCGACCGTGGGCCCCCGGTCTGCGCGGCCGCGGTCCGAAGGGCGCCGAACTGAGCGGCCGCGATGGCCAAGGCCGCCTTGCCCAGTATGCTACGGCGACGGAGGTCAACCTCGCCGCGCTCTTCGATTTTCCGCATCGATCGAACTCCCGCCGTTGATCGAGGCGTGCGTACCGCAACCGCCTCACCTTGCATGACGCCGATCCTGCGTATCGGAACGGTTCGAGCGATCCATGATCGGCCAGGGTGGCAATGCAGGCAAGAGGTGAGATTTCCAGGTCCGCAACTGACTCGAGACGACGCGACGAACTCGCGCACGAGGTACACGGCGTCCTCGTCCATAAGCCATCCTTATCGGACGAGCGCGAGGCCCGCTCCCGAACGGGCCGCGAAGGGGACAGGCGTGCCAGGAGCGGAACACGCGGGCACCGACCTCCAGATTCCGTAGACCGTGTTCCTCCGATGGGATAGGCTAAGCTTGGCGCCGATGCACCCCTCTGTCCGTCGAGATTAAGCAGATCGACCGCATGATGCGACGATGACATCAAGCGAAGCCGCCGGGATCGAGTGGTTCTCTCAAACTGCCGTCGGCACATGAGCAAACGAAATTCGGAGCTCCACATGACCAGCACCCAGGCGCGCAACGCAGCAGCGGTCGACACCCCGAGAGCGCGGACGGCCGAGAAAATGGCGCTCGAGGTCGTCGTCATCCCTGTATCGGATGTCGATCGCGCCAAGCGATTCTACGGCGGCTTGGGTTGGAGGCTCGATGCCGACGTCGTCACAGGCGACGAGTTTCGAGTCGTGCAGTTCACGCCTCCAGGCTCGCCGTGCTCGATCATCTTCGGAACGGGCGTGACGTCGGCGACCCCCGGCTCGGCGCACGGGACTCCATCTCATCGTGTCCGACATCGGGGCGGCGCGGGCCGAACTCGTCGAGCGTGGTGTCGACGTGAGCGAACCGTTCCACGACGTTGGCGGTGTATTCCATCATGCCGGCACGGATGGCCGCCTCGGCGGCCCGCATCCGGCACGGCGCAGTTACGCCTCGTTCGCCTCGTTCAGTGATCCGGACGGCAACGGCTGGGTGTTCCAGGAGGTCACCGCGCGATTGCCGGGACGGGTGGACGCGAACGGCCCGACTTTCCCCTCGTCGGCTGAGCTTGCGTCGGCGCTCCGACGTGCGGCGGCCGCGCACGGCGAGCATGAGAAGCGAACCGGAGAGCATGATGCCAACTGGCCGGACTGGTACGCCGAGTACATCGTCCAAGAGCAGGTTGGCGGTGAGCTGCCATTGTGAGCATCGGGCAGGACCTGCCGGCAGCGGAGGATTTCTTAGATGATCGGCGCGCGCATAGGCCGGAGTACCTTTCGCCAAATCGTTGTTGCGGCGCTCCTCGTGAGTTCGTGCAGTCTCGCATGGGCCCAGGACTACGACATTGAGGTGCCTGGTCTCGATCCGGTTCGCCCGGCGCTAACAGAAGGGGCGACCCTGTTCCAGAACGTGCGGATCTTCGACGGGAAGAGCAGCACGCTCTCGCCGCCCTCAAATGTACTCGTCCACGGCAGCATCATAGAACGGATATCCGTCGAGCCGATCGTCGTTGCCGACGCTGTCCGCGCGATCGGCGGGGGCGGCCGCGTGCTGATGCCCGGCCTCATCGATGCCCACTGGCACGCCTTCATGGCGGCCACGCCGCAGCCGGTGCTGATGAGCGCCGAGCCTTCCTATCTTCATCATCGGGCCGCGCGGGAAGCTGAAGCGACATTGCTGCGAGGGTTCACCACGATCCGCGACCTCGGCGGACCGGTGTTCGGATTGAAGCGGGCGATCGATGAAGGCTTCATCGTTGGCCCTCGCATCTATCCCTCGGGCGCTTTCATCTCCCAGACGTCCGGCCACGGTGATTTCCGCTTCCTCTTCGAACTGCCGCGGCAGCCCGGCGGCCCTCTCAGCTACACCGAACGCGAGGGCATCGCCGCTATTGCCGACAGTCCGGACGAGGTTCGCCTACGCGCCCGCGAGCAGCTGCGGAACGGTGCCAGTCAGATCAAGCTCATGGCGGGCGGCGGCGTCAGCTCTCAGCACAACCCGATCGAATCCTCGCAATTCACCGAGGCCGAGATGCGCGCCGCGGTCGAGGCGGCAGCCGATTGGGGTACCTATGTGACCGTCCACGCCTACACGCCCCAGGCCGTGCGTCGAGCGATCGCAGCCGGGGTCAAGTGCATCGAGCACGGCCAGTTGATCGACGATGCGACCGCGCAGCTGATGGCGGAGAAGGGGATTTGGTGGAGCCTGCAGCCACTGACCTACGACAAAGACGTGTTTGCGCGCATGAGCCCGACCTCGCAGCAGAAGGCGTTGCAGGTCTTCGCCGGGACGGAAAATGCCTACCGGATGGCCAAGAAGTACAACATCAAAACCGTTTTCGGCGCGGACATCCTTTTCGATCCGGCAGCTGCCAGTCGCCAGGGAAGCTATCTCGCAATGCTCAGCCGGTGGTTGACGCCGGCCGAGGCGCTGCGGATGGCGACGGCGAACACCGGCGAGCTTCTGGCCCTGTCGACCTTCATCAATCCGTATCCCGGCAAGCTTGGAATCGTCGAAGAAGGGGCTCTCGCCGACCTCATCCTCGTCGACGGCAATCCGCTGGAGAATCTCGCGCTGGTGGCCGACCCGGACCGGAACTTCAAGATCATCATGAAGGATGGGCGCATTTTCAAGGACACCTTGGCCCAGTGAGGACGTCCTGCCGCAGGCCGGCGATCGCGCCCCGCGCCGTCCCGGCTCGGCGAAGTCGCCGGCCTGTCGGGTCGACCTGAAAGCCGGGTGCCACGACGCGGGAGCCGCAAGGTCTGCCGTTTATCGGCGTCCGAAAGCCGAGACGGGTTCGCAGGTGAGCTCGTTGTCGGTTTCGGTGCAGCGCCGTGGACGGCCCGGTCCCCCATCTTTCCCTTCGCCTCCAGCCAGGTCTGCATCTCGGCGATCTCGCGCTCGTGCTCGCGCATCGCGTCGACCGCCCAAGGTCGCATCGGGGAGCCGCGGGGGTTGACCTTGCCAGAGTGGGAAGGTCCAGAACCATGCCGATGCATCAAGGAGCGGCCCGATGGCTGAGGTGAAGGTCGGAACGGCTCACGCCGCCGCCGGCGGCGACCGGCATGCGCACGCCCATTGCGGTCATGCCGCCCATGACCCGGGCACGAACCGCGTGAAGGACCCCGTCTGCGGCATGTCGGTCGACCCCCACACGACCGCACACCGCGCTCGGCACGGCGGCATGCCATACTTTTTCTGCTCGGCCGGCTGCCGGGCGAAGTTCACGGCCGAGCCTGGCCGCTATGTCGGCTCGGAGCAGGAGCCCAAGACGGAGGCGGTGCCGGAGGGGGCGATCTACACCTGCCCGATGCATCCCCAAATTCGTCAGGTCGGCCCGGGATCTTGCCCGATCTGCGGCATGGCGCTGGAGCCGGTGCTCGTCTCGACCGAGCCCGGCGCGAACGCCGAACGGATCGACATGACGCGCCGGTTCTGGATCGGGCTGGTGCTGAGCGTGCCCGTTCTCGCGCTGGAGATGGGCGGGCACTTGACCGGCCTCGACCGCCTCGTTTCCCGCGGAATGTCCAACGCGATCCAGATGGCGCTCGCGACGCCGGTCGTCCTGTGGGCGGGCTGGCCCTTTTTCGTGCGGGCCTCTCAGTCGCTCGTGAACCGCAGCCTGAACATGTTCACGCTGATCGCCATGGGCACCGGCGTGGCCTGGCTCTACAGCGTGGTCGCGACCCTGGCGCCGCAGGTCTTCCCTACTGTGTTCCGCGGTCACGACGGCTCGGTGGCCGTATACTTCGAGGCGGCCGCGGCAATCACGGTCCTCGTCCTCCTCGGACAGGTGCTGGAGCTGCGCGCCCGCGAGAGCACGGGCGGCGCCATCCGGGCCCTGCTCGATCTCGCCCCGAAGACGGCCCGGCTGATCGGGCCTGACGGCACCGAGCGGGACGCGCCGCTCGATGCCGTTCACGTGGGGGACCGCCTGCGGGTTCGCCCGGGCGAGACGGTGCCGGTCGACGGCGCCGTCGTCGAAGGCCGCAGCGCGGTCGACGAGTCGATGGTGACCGGCGAGTCGATGCCCGTCGCCAAGGCGGTCGGCGACACCGTCATCGGCGGCACCATGAACCGGTCGGGCGGCCTCGTCATCGAGGCCCGGAAGGTCGGGCGCGACACCATGCTGGCGCGGATCGTCCAGCTCGTTGCGGAGGCGCAGCGCAGCCGGGCGCCGATCCAGCGCCTGGCGGATCGGGTCTCCGGCATCTTCGTGCCGGCGGTGATCGGCATCGCGCTTTTGGCCTTTGTCGCGTGGGCGACCGTCGGGCCCGAGCCGCGCTTCTCCTACGAACTCATCGCCGCTGTCGCCGTGCTCATCATCGCTTGTCCATGCGCGCTCGGACTGGCCACGCCCATGTCCATCATGGTCGGCGTCGGGCGCGGCGCCCAGGCTGGCGTGCTGATCAAGAACGCCGAGGCCCTCGAGCGCATGGAGAAGGTCGACACCCTCGTCGTCGACAAGACCGGCACGCTGACCGAGGGCAGGCCGGCGGTCACGGCCGTGGTGCCGGCCGAGGGCTTCGGCGAGCCGGAGATCCTGCGGCTGGCCGCGGCCGTCGAACGGGCGAGCGAGCACCCCCTCGCCGCCGCCATCGTGGCCGCCGCGGAGGAACGGGGCCTGTCCGTCCCCGCGTCGGTGGAAGGTTTCGATTCGCCCACCGGCAAGGGCGCCCTCGCCACCGTCGAAACGCGCCCGGTCGCGATCGGCAACGCGAGCTTTCTGCGCGAGCGAGGCGTCGACGTGGCGCGCCTCGCGGCGGCTGCGGACGCTCTCCGGCAGGACGGAGCGACGGCGCTCTTCGTTAGCATCGACGGGCGGCCCGCCGGGATCCTGGCGATCGCCGACCCGGTGAAGCCCTCGACGGGGGCAGCCTTGAAGGCCCTCGGGGCGGAGGGCATCCGGGTCGTGATGCTGACGGGCGACAACCGCACGACGGCAGTGGCGGTGGCCCGGCGCCTCGGCATCGCGGAGGTCGAAGCCGATGTGCTGCCGGAGCAGAAGAGCGCCGTAGTCGAGAAGCTGAGGCGGGAGGGGCGCACCGTCGCCATGGCGGGCGACGGCGTCAACGACGCGCCGGCCCTCGCGGCGGCGGATGTTGGAATCGCCATGGGCTCGGGAACCGATGTCGCGATCGAGAGCGCCGGCGTGACGCTCCTCAAGGGCGATCTGACCGGCATCGTGCGGGCGCGCCGGCTCTCGCAGGCGACGATGCGCAACATCCGCCAAAACCTCTTTTTCGCCTTCGTCTACAACGCCGCCGGCGTGCCGATCGCGGCCGGCGTGCTCTACCCCTTCTTCGGCATCCTGCTCTCGCCGATCATCGCGGCGGCGGCGATGGCCCTGTCGTCGGTGAGCGTGATCGCGAACGCCGCCCGTTTGCGCAAAGTGCGCTTGTAGGCTCCCGCCGCGGCGAACTCGGGCGCCAAAGGCGTGCGGCGAATCCCGCCGCTCGGACCGACCTCGACCGATGCCCATCGCTCAGGAGCTCCCGGGTCCCGCGGCGCGCGCCGGCACGGCGCTGTTCCGCGGGCCCACCGTCGCGGACCGCCGGCGTTTGTCGTAGGGTTCGTCCGCGTTGGGGTGGCCGGCAAAATCGAGCTTGCGTAACGTAAGGAGACCTGTTACTGGTCGACTAGTCGACAAGAAGGCCAGTCATGCTCGCCCTGTCCGTTCAATCGCCCCACGACCTCATCGTGCGCGACGTCGCGCCTCCCGGCTCGCCCGAGGCTGGAGAAATCCTCCTTCGCGTCGAGCGGGCCGGCATTTGCGGCTCAGACATTCACATTTTCCACGGTTCCAACCCGTTCGCCCGCTACCCCAGGATCATCGGCCACGAGTTTGCCGGGACCGTCGAGGCGATCGGCCCGGAGGTCGACGGGATCGCGATCGGCGACCATATCGTCGTCGACCCGGTGGTGTCTTGCGGGCATTGCTACGCTTGCCGGGTCGGGCGTTCGAACGTCTGCGGCAACCTCGAGGTTTTCGGCGTCCACCGCGACGGCGGCTTCCGGGACAGGGTGCGGGTGCCGGCGGCCAACTGCGTCAAGGTGCCAGCCTCGATGCCGCTCGAGATCGCGGCCCTCGCGGAACCGTTCTCGGTCGCCGCGAACGTCCTTTCGCGCACCGGCATCGACGCGAACGACACGGTGCTGATCTACGGCGCGGGCACAGTCGGCCTGACGGTGCTCCAGGTCGCGAAGCTGCATGGCGCCCGCTGCCTGATCGCCGACATCGACGAGGCGCGCCTCGAACGCGCGCGCAAGTTCGGAGCCGACCTGACGATTCACTCCCGCGAGATGTCGGTGCCCGACGCCGTGCGCGAGGAGAATGACGGGCTCGGACCGACGATCGTCATCGATGGCGCGGGCGTGCCCGCCCTGCTCGAGGAAGCCTGCCGGATCGCGAGCCCGGCCGGGCGGATCGGGCTGCTCGGTTTCTCCCCCGCGCCGTGCAACGTCAGCCAGCAGGAAATCGTCAAGAAGGAGCTGACGCTGGTTGGCTCCCGCCTCAATCGCCGGCTGCTGCCGTCGGTCGTCGAGTGGCTCGCTTCGGGCCGGCTGGCCCCGGCCGAAATGATCACGCAAACCTTTTCCGCGCGCGATGCCCGCGCGGCCTTCGCTCTGATCGAGCAGCATCCCGAGCGAACGGTGAAGGTGCAGCTCGATTTCGTGCACTAGTTCAGTCCGCGTTCAAACATCCACGCATGCGGTCAAGCCGATAAGAGCTTGCCGTCGAGATTCACGCGCAAGGCATCGATCGGCAATCGCTGCCGTATCGACCTGCGCATTGCAACCCAGGAGGAAACATCGATGTCGCGAAGCATCATCTCTCGTCGCACGTTCGGCGCAGGTCTCGTCGGTGCGGGCACGCTGGCGTTTTTCGCCGGCGGTCTCGCCCGCCCCGCCCTTGCGCAAAAGGCCAAGTACAAGCTCCGGTATGGCACGGCCTTCCCGGCCGACCATCCGGGCGTGACGCGCATTCAGGAGGCTGCAAAGGCGATCGCGGCCGAGACCGGCGATGCCGTGGACTTGCAAGTCTACCCGAACAGCCAGCTCGGCAGCGAGCCGGACATGTTCTCGCAGACGCGCTCCGGCGCGCTCGATTTCATGTCGACCTCCGGCGTCAATCAGACCCTGGTCCCGGTCGGCGGCATCAACGCCGTCGCCTTCGCCTTCGACGACTACGGCAAGGTTTGGGCGGCCATGGACGGCGAGCTCGGCAATCACGTGCGCGCCCAGTTCGAGAAGGCCGGCCTGCACGTGTTCGAAAAGCCCCTCGACAACGGCTACCGGAACATCACCTCGGGCGCGAAGCCGATCAAGAGCCCGGACGATCTGAAGGGCTTCAAGATCCGCGTGCCGGGCAACCAGCTCTGGGTCACGATGTTCAAGGCACTCGGCGCCGCACCGACGCCGATCCAGTTCGGCGAACTCTATGCCGCCCTGCAGACGCGGATCGTCGATGGCCAGGAGAACCCTCTCGCCCTGATCCAGAGCGCGAAGCTCTACGAGGTGCAGAAGTACATCGCGCTGACCGGGCACATCTGGGATGGGCACTACATCTTCGCGAATGGCAAGAAATGGACCGCCATGCCGGAGGAAATCCGCGCCGCGATCGCGAAGAATCTCAATGCCGCGGCCCTCAAGGAGCGGGAGGACGTCGTCCGCCTCAACGACGAACTGGTCGCGTCGATGACGGCGGCCGGCGTTGCCTTCAACAAGCCGGACAAGCAGCCCTTCCGCGACGCTCTCAAGGCCGGCGGCTTCTACACCGAGTGGAAAGGCAAGTTCGGGGACGAAGCCTGGTCCCTTCTCGAAAAGTACTCCGGACCGCTTTGAGCGAACGCGCGGCGAGGTTCGGGCCGGCGCAGACCGCAGCGCGCGGATCGCCAGCCCGAGCTCGCCCGGCAGCCGTCTGGGACGCCCAGCGGGAAAGGATTTTGGGATGGAAATCGAAGCTTCTGAATTCGGGCGTGCGGACCCGGCCGTCGAGGAGACCGCCCATCCGACGAGCCGCCGTGCCCTCCTGTTTCAACGGGTCGACGGGGTGATCGGCACTCTCACCGAGGCTGCCGCGGCCGCCCTGGTGGTCGCGGAAACGGTGCTGCTCGGCGCCAGCACGACGGCCCGCTACGTCTTTTCGAATCCGCTCACCTGGTCGGACGAACTGGCCTCCATCCTGTTCCTTTGGCTCGCCATGCTCGGCGCGGTCATCGCGCTACGGCGCGGCGAGCACATGCGGCTCACCGCCTTCATCCGCAACATGCGCCCCGAGCGGCGGGCGTGGCTCGAGGCGGTCGCCCTGATGCTGGTCTCGGCCGTTCTCCTGGCGCTGATCCTGCCGAGCTATGAGCATCTCGACGAACGCAGCATGGGCTTGAGCCCGGTGTTGCAGATCAGCGAAGGATACCGCAGCGCCGCCATGCTGGTGGGCATTATCCTGATGCTGATCACCGCGCTCGACAAGCTGCTGCGCGATTGCACCGGTCCGCAGATCGGGGCCGCCCTCGCCTTCGTCGTGATCGCCGTCGGCGTTCTGTATTGGCTGGGGCCCGTGTTCGAGGACATGGGCAACACGAACCTCCTCATCTTCTTCGTCGGGTTCGTCGTCTTCTCGATGGTGATCGGAATGCCGATCGCCTTTGCGTTCATGCTCGGCACCGTCGGTTTTCTTTCCTTCGCCACCACCATTCCGGTCTCGATCGTGCCGAGCCGGATGGAGGAAGGCATGTCCCACCTGATCCTGCTCGCGGTGCCGCTCTTCGTGCTGCTCGGTTCGCTGATGGAGATATCGGGTCTCGCCCGGGCCATGATCGCCTTTCTCGTCTCCCTTATCGGCCATCTGCGCGGCGGTCTGCAGTATGCGCTGCTCGGCGCGATGTATCTGGTCTCGGGCATCTCCGGCGCGAAGGCAGCGGACATGGCGGCGGTGGCGCCGGCGCTCTTTCCCGAGATGATCAAGCGGGGCAACAAGGAAGGAAACCTGACGTCGCTCCTGTCGGCCTCCGCAGTCATGTCGGAGACGATTCCACCGAGTATCGTTTTGATTACCGTGGGCTCGGTGACGGGCGTCTCGATCGCCGCTCTGTTCACCGGCGGCTTGCTTCCGGCCGTGGTCGGCATGATCGCCCTCTGCGTCGTGGTGTTCCTGCAGAGCAAGGGCGAGGACGTCTCCAAGGCCCAGCGCTTCACGCTCGGGCAAAAGGGGAAGCTGCTGCTCATCGCCATCCCCGGCCTCGGCCTGCCGATCGTCATCCGCACCGCCGTCGTCGAGGGGGTCGCGACCGCGACCGAGGTCGCCACCATCGGCGTCATCTACACGGTTATCGTCGGCGTCTTCATCTACCGTCAGTTCGACTGGAAGCGCGTCTATCCGATCCTGGTCGAGACCGCCTCGCTGTCCGGGGCCATTCTTCTCGTCGTCGGCGCGGCCACGGGAATGGCCTGGGCTCTCACCCAGTCCGGATTCTCGCGGCAGCTCGTCGATCTGATGACGCTGGTGCCGGGCGGCAAGGTCGGGTTCCTGCTCGTCTCGGCGTTGGCCTTCATCGTCCTCGGCAGCGTGCTCGAAGGCGTTCCGGCCATCGTCCTGTTCGGGCCGCTGCTGTTTCCGATCGCGCGCCAGATGGGCGTCAATGAAGTCCACTACGCCATGGTCGCCGTCTTCGCGATGGGCTTCGGGCTGTTCACGCCTCCCTTCGGCGTCGGGTTCTATCTCGCCTGCGCCATCGGGAGGGTCTCGCCGGATGTGGCGATACGATACGCATGGCCGCACTTGGCCGCGCTGTTCGTCGCGCTCATCCTGATCGCCCTGATTCCCTGGATCTCGATCGGCTTCCTGTGATCGCCTGGGGAGCTTCGGACCAGATTGTGGGAGCCTTTCGAATGACCGCGCCGCGAGCCGATTCCCTGACTTCTTCCGCTGACCGCGGGTCGGTTGCTCCTCCCGTCCCGTCGATCCATGCAACCCTTCGCCAGGACGTCATCACCCTGCGACTGATGCCGGGCGAAAAGCTGTCGGAGAACGAACTCGCGCTGCGCTTCGGCACCAGCCGGGCGCCGGTGCGCGAGGCGTTGATCCGCCTCGTCGAGGAAGGTCTGATCGAGGTCTTGCCGCAGCGCGGCAGCTTCGTCAGCCGGATCTCGCTCGGAGCGATGCAGCGGGCCCGCTTCGTCCGGGAGGCGCTCGAAGTCGCGATCGTCCGGCGAGCGGCGCAGCGCGGCCTGTCGAGGGACGCCCTGAGGAAGGTCAAGGCCACCCTCGCCGAGCAGGAAAAGGTGCGCGGTGACGCCGAGCGCTTCACCCTCGCCGACGACGCCTTCCATCGCGCGATCGCCGACGACATCGGCATTGCCCAGATGTGGGCCGTTCTCGAGCGGGAGAAATCCCAGCTCGATCGCGTCCGCTTCCTGAGCCTGCCCGCCGTGACCCCGGTCGACGCCCTGATCGCGCAGCACAGGGACATCGTCGCCGCCATCTCGCGCGGCGAACCGGAGGCGGCCGCCGCGGCGATGCGCGTGCACCTCTCCGAAGTCCTCAAGATTGCCGAGACCCTCGCCGCCAGGCATCCGGAGCTCATCGTGGATGACGCCTAGGGGCGCCGATCGAATGTCCGCCGGGCGGCCGAATCCATGCTATGGGCGACCGCCTTCTCATCCGGACCCGGCGCTTGCAACGGCGGGTCTCAACGCACAGGCCGGCCGGTCGCTCGGCATACCGCAAGGGAATATCGATGGAACAGACCTGGCGCTGGTTCGGTCCGGACGATGTCGTCAAGCTCGGGCACATCCGGCAGGCCGGAGCGACGGGGATCGTCACCGCTCTGCATCACATCCCGTACGGCGTGATCTGGAGCGTCGAGGAGATCGAGGCCCGCAAGGCGCTGATCGCGGCCGATCCGGCGCTCGGCCTGCGCTGGAGCGTCGCCGAGAGCCTGCCGATTCACGAATCCATCAAGCTCGGCGAAGGCGATCTCGGGCCGCTCTTCGACAATTACCGGCTCTCGCTGCGCAACCTCGCGCGCTGCGGCGTCGCGACGATCTGCTACAACTTCATGCCCGTGCTCGACTGGACGCGAACGGAGCTCGCGCATCCGCTGCCCGGCGGCGGCACGGCCTTGCGCTTCAACGCGCATGAATACGCGGCCTTCGACTGCTTCATGCTGGAACGGCCGGGCGCCGAAGCGGACCACTCGCCCGAAGCGCTGAGGCGGGGAAAGGCCTGGTTCGACCGCTCTTCCGAAGCGGACCGCGGCAAGCTCCTCGCCACCATCATGGCCGGCCTGCCGGGCGCCTACGAGCGCTACGACATCCCCGGGCTGCGCCGCATGCTCGGGCGCTACCGCGATATCGACGCGGCGCGCCTGCGGGAAAACCTGGCGCGGTTCCTGCGCGAGGTGATTCCCGTGGCCGAAGAGGTCGGCATCAGGATGGCGGTTCACCCCGACGATCCGCCGCGTCCGATCCTCGGCCTGCCGCGCATCGTCTCGAATGCCGACGATCTTGCCTTCATCGCCGAAGTCATCGAGTCGCCGTCGAACGGCATCACCCTGTGCTGCGGCTCCCTCGGCGCCGGTGCCGACAACGACGTGCCGGCGATCGCGCGGCGCTTCGCCGACAGGATTCACTTCGCCCATTTGCGCAACGTGGCGAAGGAGGCGGACGGCTCGTTCATGGAGGCGGACCATCTCGGCGGCGACACCGACATGGTCGCGGTCATCGTGGCGCTCCTCGAGGAGCAGAAGCGCCGGAAATCCGCCGGCCGGACGGATTGGCGCATCCCGATGCGGCCGGACCACGGCCACGAGCTCCTCGACGATGTCGGCAAGCCGACCCATCCCGGCTATCCCGCCATCGGCCGCCTCAAGGGCCTCGCCGAACTGCGCGGCGTCATGTCCGCGGTCTCCGCGCTCCGCGACCTGCCGCTCTGATCGAAGGGCCCGAGGCTAGGAGCGCTCGCGCATTTCGTCCGCATGGATGATGCGGGCGATGAACTCGCGCAGCAGATTGCGCCCGGCCTCAGAGAGCGGCGACACGACCTCGTCGAGGGCGGCGAGGATCGCCGGCCGCAAGGCGCCGCGTGCTCATGGGAGAGGCGTCTTGCCTGCGCGTGACCGATCCCGCGGAAAACTCGCGGAAACGCCAACGTCCGCCCCGCGCCCTGTCGAGCCGAGCGCGCCGCGTCAGCGCGGCAGGATGCTGTCCCCGGTCAGGAAGGCGTCGATCGAGCGCGCCGCCTGGCGGCCCTCGCGGATCGCCCAGACGATGAGGGACTGGCCGCGGCGCATGTCGCCGGCGGCGAAGACCTTGTCGCTCGAGGTGCGGTAGTCGCGGTCGTCGGCGGCGACGTTGCCGCGCCGGTCGAGCGCCACCCGCGCCTCCTCGAGGAGGCCGGCCCTGAGCGAGCCGGCAAAGCCGATGGCGAGGAAGACGAGGTCCGCCTGGAGGATGAATTCGCTGCCGGCGACGGGCTGGCGGCGCTCGTCGACGCGGGCGCACTTGACCCCGGTGACGCGGCCCTTGCGGCCCTCGATGGAGAGGGTCGCGGCCTGGAACTCGCGCTCGGCGCCCTCCGCCTGGCTCGACGAGGTGCGCATCTTCGTCGGCCAGTAGGGCCAGATCGCGAGCTTGTCCTCGCGCTCGGGCGGGCGCATGCGGATGTCGAGCTGGGTCACCTGCAACGCGCCCTGCCGGAAAGCGGTGCCGATGCAGTCCGAGGCCGTGTCGCCGCCACCGATGACGACGACGTGCTTGCCGGAGGCGAGGATCGGATCGCCCTCGACCTCCTCGTTGTTCACGCGCTTGTTCGACTGCGTCAGGTAGGGCATCGCGAAATGCACGCCCTTGAGTTCCTGGCCCGGCAGCTTCGGATCGCGCGGATCCTCGGCGCCGCCGGCGAAGAGAACCGCATCGAACTCGTTGTGCAGGGAGGCGAAGGACTTCGTCACGCCGACATTGACGCCGCAATGGAAGACGACGCCCTCGGCCTCCATCTGCTTCACGCGCCGGTCGATGTGGTGCTTCTCCATCTTGAAGTCGGGAATGCCGTAGCGCAGGAGCCCGCCGGGCCGCGCCTCGCGCTCGAAGACGTGCACCTCGTGCCCGACGCGGGCGAGCTGCTGCGCCGCCGCGAGGCCCGCGGGCCCCGAGCCGATGACGGCGACGCGCTTGCCGGTGAGCGTTTCCGGCGGCTCCGGCCGCACCCAGCCCATCTGCCAGGCCTTGTCGGCGATCGCCTGCTCGATCGTCTTGATCGCTACCGGCTGGTTCTCGAGATTCAGCGTGCAGGCTTCCTCGCACGGCGCCGGGCAGACGCGGCCGGTGAACTCGGGAAAGTTGTTCGTCGAATGCAGGTCGCGCGCCGCCCCTTCCCAGTCGCCGGTGTAGACGAGATCGTTCCAGTCGGGGATCTGGTTGTGCACCGGGCAGCCGGTGGGGCCGTGGCAGATAGGGAATGCCGCAATCCATGCAGCGCGCCGCCTGCTTCTTCAGATCGTTGTCGTCGAGGGGCAGGGTGAACTCGCGGAAGTGCCGCACGCGATCGCCCGCGAGCTGGTACTTCTGCTCCTGCCGGTCGTATTCGAGGAAGCCTGTGACCTTGCCCATGACGCCGTCTGCGCTCCCTACTCCGCCGCCTGGAGCGTGCGGAAGCGCTCCATTTCGCTGCAAGGCGCGGCGATATTCGACCGGCATCACCTTCACGAATTTCGTGCGCATGTGCGGCCAGTCGTCGAGAATCGCCTTGGCGCGGGCCGAGCCCGTATAGGCGTGGTGGTTCGAGATGAGCTGCATCAGCCGCTCCTCGTCGGAGCCCGACATGTTCGCCATGATGTCGATGCGCCCCTTCGTCTCGAGATCGCCGCCGTGGTGGTGGAGGCGCTGCATCAGGTCCTCCTCCTCGGGCGACCGGCTCGAGATCGACCATGGAGAGGTTGCAGCGCTGCGCGAAGGTGCCGTCCTCGTCGAGGACGTAGGCGATGCCGCCGGACATGCCGGCCGCGAAGTTGCGCCCGGTCTGCCCGAGCACCACGACGATGCCGCCGGTCATGTATTCGCAGCCGTGATCGCCCGTGCCCTCGACGACGGCGATGGCGCCGGAGTTGCGCACCGCGAAACGCTCGCCGGCGATGCCGCGGAAATAGCTCTCGCCGGCGATGGCGCCGTAGAGCACCGTGTTGCCGACGACGATCGAGCGCTCGGCGAGCGCCTTCGCGTCGTCCGGCGGGCGGATGATCAGCTTGCCGCCGGAAAGGCCCTTGCCGACATAGTCGTTGGCCTCGCCCTCGAGCATCAGCGTGACGCCCGCCGCGAGCCAGGCGCCGAAGCTCTGCCCGGCGGTGCCCTTCAGCTTCACGGTGATGGTGTCGTCCGACAGTCCGGCATGGCCGTAGCGCTTCGCGACCTCGCCGGAGAGCATGGCGCCGACGGTGCGGTTCGACGTTGCGCATCGGCGCCTCGATCGTCACCGGCGTACCGTGCTCGAGCGCCGCCGCCGCTTCGGCGATCAGCTTGCGGTCGAGCACGTTCGCGATCGGATGCTCCTGCCGCTCGACGTGGCGGATTGCGACGCCTTCGCCCGCCTCCGGCTTGTGGAAGATGCGCGAGAAGTCGAGGCCCTTGGCCTTCCAGTGGTCGATCGCGGCGCACTTGTCGAGCAGGTCTGCGACGGCCCGATCAGCTCTGCCATGGTGCGGAAGCCGATGGCCGCCATCGCTTCGCGCACCTCCTCGGCGACGAAGAAGAAGTAGTTGACGACGTGCTCCGGCAGGCCCTTGAAGCGCTTGCGCAGGACCGGGTCCTGCGTCGCGACGCCGACCGGGCAGGTGTTGAGATGGCACTTGCGCATCATGATGCAGCCGGCGGCGATGAGCGGCGCGGTCGAGAAGCCGAACTCGTCGGCGCCGAGGAGCGCCGCGATGACGACGTCGCGGCCCGTGCGCAGGCCGCCGTCGGCCTGCAGCACGACGCGGCCGCGCAGGCGGTTCAGCACGAGCGTCTGCTGCGTCTCGGCAAGGCCGATCTCCCAGGGCGAGCCGGCGTGCTTGATCGAGGTCAGGGGCGAAGCGCCGGTGCCGCCCTCGAAGCCGGAGATGGTGATGTGATCGGCGCGCGACTTCGCGACGCCCGCCGCGACCGTGCCGACGCCGACCTCGGAGACGAGCTTCACCGAGACGTCGGCGGACGGGATTGACGTTCTTCAGGTCGAAGATGAGCTGGGCCAGATCCTCGATCGAGTAGATGTCGTGGTGCGGCGGCGGCGAGATCAGGCCGACGCCCGGGGTCGAATGGCGCACGCGGGCGATCTTCGCATCGACCTTGTGGCCGGGAAGCTGGCCGCCCTCGCCGGGCTTTGCACCCTGCGCGATCTTGATCTGCATCAGGTCGGAATTGACGAGATACTCCGTCGTCACGCCGAAGCGGCCGGAGGCGACCTGCTTGATCGCCGAGCGCCGCGAGCGCCCGTCCGGCAGCGGCCGGAAGCGCTCCGGCTCCTCGCCGCCCTCGCCGGTGTTCGACTTGCCGCCGATGCTGTTCATGGCGATGGCGAGCGTCTCGTGCGCTTCCTTCGAGATCGAGCCGAAGGACATCGCGCCGGTCGAGAAGCGCTTGACGATCTCGCTCGCCGGCTCGACTTCGTCGAGGGGCACGGCTGGCGCGGCCGATCTCGGCCGCGTCCTTGAAGCGGAACAGGCCGCGGATCGTCTTGAAGCCCTCCTCCTGCTCGTTCACGAGCTTCGCGTAGTCGCGGTAGCGGTCCTGCGCGTTGAGGCGCACCGCGTGCTGGAGGATGGCGACGCTGTCCGGATTCCAGGCATGCTCCTCGCCGCGCAGGCGATAGGCGTATTCGCCGCCGACATCGAGGGCGTGGCGATAGATCGGCGCATCGCCGAAGGCGTCGCGGTGGCGCTGCGCGGTCTCCTCGCGCGATCTCGGCCATGCCGATGCCTTCGATCGTCGTCGCGGTGCCGAAGAAGTCGCGGCTGACGAAGTCCGAGCGCAGGCCGATGGCGTCGAAGATCTGCGCGCCGCAATAGGACTGGTAGGTCGAGATGCCCATCTTGGACATCACCTTGAGCAGGCCCTTGCCGAGCGACTTGATGTAGCGCTTCACCGACCTCGTCCTCGTCGACCTCGGGCGGCAGCTCGCCCTGCGCATGCATGTCGACGATGGTCTCGAAGGCGAGATAGGGGTTGATCGCCTCGGCGCCGTAGCCGGCGAGGCAGGCGAAGTGATGCACCTCGCGCGGCTCGCCGGATTCGACGACGAGGCCGACCGAGGTGCGCAGGCCCTTGCGGATCAGATAGTTGTGCACGGCCGCGCAGGCGAGGAGTGCGGGGATCGGGATGCGGTCCGGCCCGACCATGCGGTCCGACAGGATGATGATGTTGTAGCCGCCGTGCACGGCGGCCTCGGCGCGGTCGCAGAGCCGGTCGACGGCGCCGTCGAGGGCGGCCGCGCCGAGTTCGGCGTCATAGGTGATGTCGAGGGTCTTGGTGTCGAAGCTGTCCTCGAAATGGCCGATGCAGCGGATCTTCTCGAGGTCCTCGTTGGTCAGGATCGGCTGGCGCACTTCGAGGCGCTTGCGGCGCGAGGTGCCTTCGAGGTCGAGGATGTTCGGCCGCGGTCCGATGAAGGAGACGAGGCTCATGACGAGCTCTTCGCGGATCGGGTCGATCGGCGGGTTCGTCACCTGCGCGAAGTTCTGCTTGAAGTAGGTGTAGAGCAGCTTCGACTTGCTCGACAACGCCGAGATCGGCGTGTCCGAGCCCATCGAGCCGACCGCCTCCTGGCCGGTGATGGCCATCGGATGCATCAGGAGCTTCAGGTCTTCCTGCGTGTAGCCGAAGGCCTGCTGCCGGTCGAGCAAGGCGACGTCCGTGCGGCTCTCGCGGGCCTGCACGGGCTTCAGGTCCTCGAGCACGATCTGGGCGCGGTCGAGCCAATCCTTATAGGGATGGGCGTTCGCGAGCTCGTGCTTGATTTCGTCGTCGGAGACGATGCGGCCCTGTTCGAGGTCGATCAAAAGCATGCGGCCCGGCTGAAGCCGCCACTTCTCGACGATCTTGTCCTCCGGAATCGGCAGAACCCCCATCTCGGAGGCGAGCACGACGAGGCCGTCATCGGTGACGAGATAGCGCGCCGGGCGCAGCCCGTTGCGGTCGAGGGTCGCGCCGATCTGGCGCCCGTCGGTGAAGGCGATGGCGGCAGGGCCGTCCCAGGGCTCCATCAGGGCGGCGTGATATTCGTAGAAGGCGCGCCGCTCCTCGTCCATGAGCGGGTTGCCGGCCCACGCTTCCGGGATCAGCATCACCATTGCGTGGGTGAGCGAATAGCCGCCGCGCACCAGGAACTCGAGGGCGTTGTCGAAACAGGCGGTGTCGGATTGGCCCTCGTAGGAGATCGGCCAGATCTTGGAGATGTCGTTGCCGAAGAGATCGGAATCGACGCTCGCCTGCCGCGCCGCCATCCAGTTGACGTTGCCGCGAAGGGTGTTGATCTCGCCGTTATGCGCGACGAGCCGATAGGGATGGACGAGCTGCCAGGTCGGGAAGGTGTTCGTCGCGAAGCGCTGGTGCACGAGGGCGAGGGCGCTCGTGAAGCGCGCGTCGGCGAGGTCCTTGTAGTAGGCGCCGAGCTGGTGCACGAGCACCATGCCCTTGTAGACGATCGTGCGCGAGGACAGGCAGACCGGGTAATAGCCGGCGGTGCGGGCGTCCTTGAGGTCGTAGACGGCGTTCGAGATGACCTTGCGGGCGATAAAGAGCCGGCGCTCGAAGACCTCCTGGTCCTCCGTGCCCTTGCCCTTGCCGACGAAGATCTGCAAATGCGGCGGCTCCGTCGCCTTCACGGCCTCGCCGAGATCGCTCGAATTCGACCGGCACCTCGCGCCAGCCGAGAAGATCCATGCCCTCGTCCGCGATCGCCTTCGCGACGATCTCCTCGACGATCCGGAAACCTTCCCTATCGCGCGGCATGAAGAGGTGGCCGACGCCGTATTCGCCGGGCTCCGGGAGGGCGACGCCGAGGGTCGCGCACTCCTCGACGAAGAAGTCGTGCGGGATCTGCACGAGAATGCCGCAACCGTCGCCCATCTTCGGGTCGGCGCCGACGGCGCCGCGATGGTCGAGGTTCTTCAGGATCTCGAGGCCCTGGGAGACGATCGCGTGCGACTTGCGGTTCTTCATGTCGGCGATGAAGCCGACGCCGCAGGAATCCTTCTCGTTGGCGGGATCGTAGAGGCCCTGCGGCGCCGGCAGCGCCGGGTCGCGCGCCGGATGGCGGGACGGCGCGGGGGCCGCTTGGCTTCCTCTCGGCAGATCGCTCATCCCGCCCTCGCTCAAAGGCTCGCCGCTCGCCGGCGCTGCATGTTTCGTGCCGCCGGCCCGGTCGAACCTTTCGGACCGGCCGGACCCGCTTCGTCGCTTGAGAGGCTCGGGTGTCTCGTCGAGAGCCCGCACCTCGCGGGCGTCTCCGGCTGGTCAGCCGCGCAGCGCCCATTCCGCCCGCGTGTCGCGGGCGATCTTGAACGGATCTCGTTTCGCCGTCACCAGACGAGACATCGCGAATTCCTGAGGGCCGGACGACCCAGGATGGGACAGCATCACTGTCCTAACCGGATCAACCTGCCAGAACTCTGACATGAGCGCAAGGGCGGAATGGGCGCCATCCGACAATTTCTTTCGGTTCGGCGGGGACGCGCGCAACAAACCGCGCGTTCCCACTGCCATGACGAAAGTCTGCGCCGTTGGGTCACGATCCTTGACATGACGCGCCGGCTGGTGACGTTCGGCGCCGGGAGCCGGAGCCTGCCATGATCTTCCTCAGCGACAACAGCGTCGGCGCGAGCGCGCCCGTTCTTGCGGCGATCGCCCGGGCGAACGAAGGCCCGCTGCCGGCCTACGGCGCCGACGAGCGCAGCCGCCGCGTCGAGGGCCTGTTCCGCGACCTCTTCGAGCGGGACTGCGCGGTGTTCCCGGTGACGACCGGCACGGCGGCGAACGCCCTCGCGCTCGCCGCCGCCGTGCCGCCCTACGGCCTCGCGGTCTGCCACCGGGAATCCCACGTCATCGACGACGAATGCGGCGCGCCGGAATTCTTCACCCACGGCGCCAAGCTCGCGGGCCTTCCGGGGGTCGGCGGGAAGCTCGCCGCCGCGGACGTCGCGCGCTACCTCGCCGGCCTGTCGCCGACGGTGAAGCAGATGCCGCCGAAGGCACTCTCGATCTCGCAGGTCAGCGAATGCGGGACGGTCTATTCGCTCGAGGAGATCGCGGCCCTCTCCCGGATTTGCCGAGAGAAGGGGCTCGCCCTGCACATGGACGGCGCCCGCTTCGCGAACGCCCTCGTCGCCCTCGGCTGCAGCGCCGCCGAGATGACCTGGAAGGCCGGAGTCGACATCCTGTCCTTCGGCGCCACCAAGAACGGCTGCCTGATGGCCGAGGCGGTGATCGTGTTCGACATGCCTCTCGCCGAGAGCCTCGCCTATCGGCGCAAGCGTGCCGGCCAGACGATCTCCAAGGGCCGGCTGATCGCGGCGCAATTCGAGGGCTATTTCGAAAACGGCCACTGGCTCGGCAACGCCCGCCACGCGAACGGCCTCGCGGCCCGCCTGGCGGAAGGGCTCGCGGCGCTCCCCGGCGTAAGGCTTGCCTGGCCGGCCGAGGCGAACGAGGTCTTCCCGATCCTTCCGAAGGCGCTCGACGAGGCGCTGCGCGCCGCCGGCGCCGCCTATCACCCCTGGACCGACCTGAGCCTGCCGCAGAAAGAGCGAGTGGGCGACGACGAGCGCCTCGTCCGCCTCGTCGTCTCGTTTGCGACCTCGCCCGAGGAGGTCGACGGCGTCCTCACGATCGCGCGCCGGCATCTGCAACGGGAGGCCGCCGAGTAAAAGTCGCAACGTCGCCTTAATTTGACGCTAGGTGAACCCCTTCGAGACCTTCGGCTTCCGGTGGCCCACCTCCCGCCGGCAGAGGGGACCAGGCCTCAACCAAAAAGCGCCCCGGGCCAACCGGGGCGCTTCTTTCGTTGCTGAGCTGTGTAACCCGGCCGGAGGGCGAAGCCGTTACGCGGCCTGCTTCGCCTCGATCGAGGCCGCGGCGCCGGTCGCGATCGGAATGAGCTTCGGCTTCTTCGCCTCGGGGATCTCGCGGACGAGGTCGACGTGCAGGAGGCCGTTCTCAAGAGCTGCGCCCTTCACCTGGACGCCGTCGGCGAGCTGGAAGCGGCGCTCGAAGGCGCGCGCGGCGATGCCCTGGTGGAGCACGTCGCCCTTGCGCTCCTCGACCTTGCGGTCGCCGCGGATCGAGAGGGTGTTCTCCTTGACCTCGATGGAGAGGTCCCGGTCGGTGAAGCCGGCGACGGCGACCGAAATCCGGTAGGCGTTCTCGCCGGTGCGCTCGATGTTGTAGGGCGGGTAGGTCGGGGCGCCGTCGACGCTGACGAGCTGGTCGAGCATCGAGAAGAGGCGATCGAAGCCGACGGTGTTGCGATAGAGGGGAGCGAGATCGAATTGTCGCATGGCATATCCTCCTTGAGCGACATGCAGAAAGGACCCGCCGAAGCCGGGTCCCGGTGATGATGCCGCCCGTCCGGGCCGGCATGCCCCAGAGGTGGGAAGGCGCACTTTCGCTGTCAAGAGCGCCATGCGCGGCCTGCGAAACGCCGCTATAAGGAAGCCGAGGAGCACCGCCTTGCAGCTCTATCCCACCCCAGACAACCCGGTTCCGGGCGAGTCCGCCGTCATGACCGTGACGACGAGCGACGGCCTCGCCTTGCGCGCCGCGCGGTGGGTGCCGCCGGGGCCGCTCCAGGGCACGGTCTGCATCCTCCAGGGCCGGGCCGAGTTCATCGAGAAGTATTTCGAGACGGTCGGCGACCTCCTCCTGCGCGGCTTTGCGGTCGCCACCTTCGACTGGCGCGGGCAGGGGCTCTCGGCGCGGCGGCTCGGCAATCCGCGCAAGGGCCACGTCCGCAGCTTCGACGAGTTCCGCAGAGACCTCGACGCCGTCCGCGATCAGCTCTTGATTCCCTACATGCCGGAGCCTCACTTCGCCCTCTGCCACTCGATGGGCGGAGCGATCGCGCTCAACGCCGCGGCCGAGGAATGGCTGCCGTTCCGCCGTCTCGTCACGACGGCGCCGATGATCGGGCTCGCGGTCACCAAGCGGCCGAAGGCAGCGGCGCGTCTCGCCTTCTTCCTCAACGCCCTCGGCTTCGGGCGCAGCTTCATCCCGGGCGGCGGCGAGACCTCGATCGCCCGCAAGCCCTTCAAGGGCAACCCGCTCACCGGCGACCCGGTCCGCTACGCCCGCAACGCCGACGCCGCGACGGCGGTCGGCGCCGGCGCGATCGGCGATCCGACCATCGCCTGGATGAACGCCGCCTTCCGGCTGATGGACAAGTTCCAGGACCCGCGCTTCGGCCTGAAGGTGCGCCTGCCGACCCTGATCGTCGCCGCCGGCGCCGATTCGGTCTGCGCCACGTCCGTGACCGAGCGCCTCGCCGCAAGGCTCAAGGCCGGCCATGCGATCGTCATCCCGGGGGCCCGGCACGAAATCCTGATGGAGCGGGAGGCGATCCGGGAACAATTCTGGGCCGCCTTCGACGCCTTCATCCCCGGCTCGCCGAACACGTTCGAGGAGGCCGATCCGGGTCCGGTCGAAGCCGAGGCCAAAGCGCTCGAACTCGACGCGTGGCTAGTCCCGAGCTTCAGTGTCGTTGAAGATCGCGGGTCCGCCTCCCACACATCTCTGAAAGGCGCGGATTCGCCTCTCCCCGCTTGCGGGGAGAGGGTTCGGCCTTCGGCCGAACAAGCGGAGCGTAGCAGGCGAGGGTGAGGGGGCGGTGCAGGATAAGGCGCCCGGCCGAAGCCGTAGCGCCTTCTTCGTCGCCGCCCCCTCACCCTCGCCTGCTTCGCAGGCTTGCCGCCTTCGGCGGCCCTCTCCCCGCAAGCGGGGAGAGGCGAAGGGCGCCCTTCCTCAGATCACGTAGAAATCCGACAGGGTCAGCGCCGGTTTCGTGGTCAGCACCGCGATCTTCACCGCGGCGTGCGAACCCGAGCCGTCGGCATCGTACCAGAGCGCGCCCTTCGCCTTGTCGTAGAGGATGCGGTCGTTGGCGTCGTGCGCCTCCTTGCCGAGGAAGAAGGCGTCGGCCTTCATCTTCTTCGGCTTCGACAGCGACCCCGAACCGATGCCCTTGAAGAGCGCGTTCTCGAGCCAGACCGTGTCGTCCTTGTGCGAGAAATCCTTCAGCGTGTCGACATTCGCCGAGGCCGGCTTGGTGTCGAAGACGAAGACGTCCTTGCCCTTGCCGCCCAAAAGCTTGTCCCGTCCGAGGCCGCCGAAGAGCCTGTCGTTGCCGGCGCCGCCGGTGAGCGTGTCGGCGTTCTTGAAGCCCTTCAAGACGTCGTTGCCGCCGCCGCCGGAGAAGACGTCCTTGCCGTAGTCGCCGAAGAGCGTGTCGGCAAAGCCGGTGCCGGCGCTCGTCTCGTTGTGGATGTCGCCGACGGCGATGCTCAGGGTCTGCGCCTTCGAGAGCCCGCCCTGGTCGGTCGCGACGACCGTCACCTGATGCGCGCCCGCCTGCTCGAAATCGAGGGCGACGCCGTTGAGCACGTAGAGCGTATCGCCGAGGAGGACGAAGCGCCCGCCGGCATCGTCGGAAAGCTGGTAGCTGAAGGTCTGCATGGCATCGGGATCGATCGCCGAGAGTTTGCCGACGACGGTGCCGTTCAAGGCAAGCTCGTCCACCGATGCGCCGGACAGGCTCACCCCCGTCGGCGCGTTGTTCGTGCCGCCGCCGCCCGGCGGCGTGACGGTCTCGTCGACATCCTCGATCGTGACGGTGAAGCCCGCCTTGACGAAGTTGCCGGCCGGGTCGCTCGCCTTTACCTCGATATCGAGGGTCTTGTTCGTTTCGTAGTCGAGCTTCGTCTTGTCGGCGACGCTGACGACGCCGGTCGCCGCATCGATCTTGAAGGCGCCGCCGCCGTTGGCGGTGAGGGAGTAGGTGATCGCTGCGTTCTCCGGGTCGTTCGCCTCGACGGCCATGACGGCGATTCCGGCGTTGCTGTTCTCGGCGATCTTGACGGGGCCGCTGCCGATCAGGTGCAGGTTCACCGGCTTCTCGTCGACGTCGTTGCGGGTGATCTTGAAGGTCTGCGTCTCGCTGGCGCCGCCGGCCGTCGCCTTCACGGTGATCGTGTAGGAGTCCTCGCCCTCGTCGCCGTCGATGGCGGCGGCGTTGGCGACGACGAGCTGGTTCGTGCCCGGAGTGATCTTGAAGCGCCCCCCGGCGCTGTCGACGAGAGACCAGGCGATGCTCGCCCCATCGGCCATCGTCGGCTGGAGGAAGCCGACGAAGGGGTCGCCCTTCTCCGTGACCTCCGACTGCGAGAGCGAGAGGCCCGTCGGCGTGTAGCGGCGCTGGTAGATCTCGGGCTTGCCGCTCTGGTCCGAGGTCCACGACACGATCCAGCCGCCGTCATCGAGCGCCGTGACGTCGGGATCGAGCTGGGCGCCGGTCGTGGCGCCGTTGACCCGCGACTCGGGCCCGACCTTGTTGCCGTCGGCATCGTAGCGCTGCTGGTAGATGTCCCAGCCGGAGCCGACCGCGAACTGGTTCTTCGACTGCCAGACGATCACGTAGCCGCCGTCATCGAGCGCCGCGGCCTTCGGATTGATCTGGTCGTTGTTGGTGAAGGTGTTGACCTGCTTGGGGCTCGATCCACCGAGCTCCGTCATCAAGATCGCATAGCCCGACCCGTCGACCGCTTCCTGCTGGTAAATCATCAGGGTCGGGCCGTCGACAGGTTTGATCAGGTCCGGCTTTTCGGTGCCGACATTCGCCTTACCATTCACGGACGAAGGGGTGATGGGACTGCCGCTCGTCACGAAGCCCACCGCGTAAAGGGTATCGAAGCTGTCGCCTGAAACCACGGTATTCGAGTCGTAAGTGATGATCGACTGCCCGCTCGGCAGTGTGAGAACTACTGGATCGTATTCATTGCTGCCCAAGCTGACGACGAAGCCGCCGAGAGCGGAAGCGAGGACCGTCCCGTCAGGTGCAAATATCGCGCCGCGGGGGTCGAAGCCCGTCGAACCCGGTTCGTTCGCCGACCACGCGAGCACGAGATTGCCGCTCGGCAGGATCGCAAGATCGCCCTGGCGTTGCGTACCGATCCCGCCCGCGAACATGACATCCGCGCCGGAGGTTGCTCCCTTCCCGTCGTAGACGCGGCCGACGACGTCCCCGTCACCGGTGAGCTTCGAGGTCCAAGTGATCGCCCAGCCGCTGTCAGGCAGGGCGGCGATCGCCGGGTCCGTCTGCGCGTTGCCGGTGAGGCTGTTGACGAGGATGTCGCCTCCCGACGTCGCGCCGGCCTTGGTGTAGCGGCGCTGGTAGATGTCGCCGGAGGTCGTCTCGTTCGAGGTCCAGGTCACGACCCAGCCGCCGTCGCCGAGCCCCGCGATGGCCGAGTTGGTGCGGTTGAAGCCGGCGGCTCCGGTGCTGACCTTCTGCTCCCCGGGGGAAGCAAGGATGTTCAAGCTCATGGGCGTCCTCTCCAGCTTTCAGCGCAAGCCGATCTAGTCGCGGACGCTATATCAGAACTTTTCCCCAGCGGTAGCCCTCCCGCGTCCGCCCTGTGCGAAAATTCACGCGGGGCGGGCTTCGTAAGGTCGTGGGTCGTGCTTCGTGCTTCGTGCTTCGTGAGATCGTGGGTCGAGGGTGATGGGGATCGATTATTTCGGGGCGAGGGCGCCCCGCCTTACGCCCTCTCGCACCCCTTCTAAATCCCAATCCGGCCATCCGGGGAGACGATGCGTGAATCCGCTTGCCCCGCAGGCGGGGAGAGGCGATCACCCGGTCGCGCATTCGGCCGCGAGCCTTCGCAGGAACGCCGCGCCGGCCTCGAACTGCGCCAGCGCGATGAACTCGTCCGGCTGGTGCGCCTGGTCGATCGAGCCGGGGCCGCAGACGATGGTCGGGATGCCGGCGGCCTGGTAGTGGCCGGCCTCGGTGCCGAAGGGCACCGTATCGGTGCGGTTGCGGCCGGCGAGGCGCTTGCCGAGGGTTTCGGCGGCGGAGCCCGGCTCCGGCGCGAGGCCGGGGACGGAGACTTCGGGAATCGTCTCGATGCGCCCGAAATCGCCGAAGCGGTTGAGCCGCGGCAGCGCGACCTCCCGCGAAAAGCGCGCGAAGCGCTCCGGGATCTCGGCCGGGTCGAGGCTCGGCAGGCCGCGGAACTCCCAGTGGAAGCGGGCCTCCTTGGCCAGGATGTTGCGCGCCGTGCCGCCGGCAATGGTGCCGACATGCACGCTCGTGTAGGGCGGGTCGAAGCGGCCGCTCGGATCGCCGCGCTCGCGCATCAAGTCGGCGATGCGGCCGAGTTCCGCGACGAGCTCGCCCGCCGCCATCACCGCGTTCGCGCCGAGGGCGGGCTTGGCCGAATGCGCTTCGAAGCCGTGCACGAAGGTGTGGAAGGTGACGACGCTCTTGTGCGCGTCGACGACGGCAAGCTTCGTCGGCTCGCCGACGATGGCGATGCGCGGCATCGGCAGGTCGCGGCCGAAGCGGCGGATCGTGTCGACGACCCCGAGGCAGGTCGTCTCCTCGTCGAAGGAGAGCATGAGGTGGATCGGCGTCTTCAGGTCCGCCGCCAGGAACTCCGGCACCAAGGCGAGGGCGAGGGCGCAAAAGCCCTTCATGTCGACGGCGCCGCGGCCAAGAGGCGCCCGTCGGCGGCGCGCAGGCGGAACGGATCCGAGGTCCAGGCCTGTCCCGTTACCGGCACGACGTCGGTGTGGCCCGAGAGCACGACGCCGCCGCGATCCTGCGGCCCGATCGTCGTAAAGAGCGCCGCCTTGTCGCCGGCCGCGTTCGGCACCCGCACGGGAAAGAGGCCGAAACCGCGCAGATAATCCTCGACGAAGTCGATCAGGGGCAGGTTCGAGCGGGCGCTCTCGGTCGGGAAGGAAACGAGCCGGTCGAGCATCTCGATCGGCGACAGCCGGATTTTGTCCTGCATGGGCTCGCTCAGTGCACCACGCGCCTGGCGTGCGGGCTATCGAGGGAGAAGGCGGGAATCTCGGCGTCGAAGGTTTCGCCTGTCGCCGTGACCATGCCGTAGGTGCCCTGCATGGTGCCGTTCGGCGTCGTCAGCGGGCAGCCGCTCGTGTAGGAGAAGCTCTCGCCCGGACCCAGCACCGGCTGCTTGCCGACGACGCCGGCGCCGCGCACCTCCTGGATCGCGCCGCGGCCGTCCACGATCTTCCAGTAGCGCGAGCGCAGCTGCACCCGCTCGACCGAGAGGTTGATGATCTCGACCGCGTAGGCGAAGAAATAGCGCCCGTCCGCAGGCGAGGATTCCTCCGGCACGAAGCGGGGGGTCACGGTCACGCTGATGCCGCGGGTGACGGCCTTGTACATCGGGCTCTCGGGCTCCTCGGGCGGGCGCGACGACAGGGTGCGGCCCGTGGTAAGGCGGCCCCTCAAGCCCGTCAATCCGGCGGGGGGAGCCGCGCCGCCATGCTCGACGGTCTCATGCGAGCGCTCGTCGATCCGCCCCTCGACTGGGCCGGACGGCGCCTCGCGCGGGCCGGCGTGTCCCCGGACGCGCTGACGGCGGCGGGCCTCGTCCTCGGCCTCGCCTGCGCCGTTGCGGTGGCCGCGTCCGCCGACGGGCTCGCCCTCGTCCTCCTCGCCGCCGGCCGGGTGCTCGACGGGCTCGACGGCGCGACGGCGCGCGCCGGGCGGCCGACGGACCGCGGCGGCTTCCTCGACATCGTCTTCGATTTCGCCTTCTACGGCGCCGTGCCGCTCGCCTTCGCCCTGCGCGATCCCGGGGCGTTCGGCCTGCCGGCGGCGGCGCTCCTGTTTTCCTTCTACGTCAACGGCGCGAGCTTCCTCGCCTTCGCGGCGGTGGCGGCGAAGCGCGGCCTCGAAAGCCGGCTCAGGGGCCTGAAGTCGATCCACTTCACGGCCGGCCTCGCCGAGGGGACGGAGACGATCCTCATCTTCGTCGCGATGATCCTGTTTCCCGCCTTCTTCCCGGTCCTCGCCTATGCCTTCGCGGGCCTGACCCTGATGACCGCAATCACCCGCGTCACCCTCGCCTGGTGGGTCTTCGCCGAGGAGGATGTTGACGGGCCGTGACGGGCGTGATGGGGAAGGCCGGCGGCCGAGAAGGGGGTCACGCGGGGATGAGCGAGCGCGACAATGCCGGCGACGACACGGACCTCGCCGGCGAGCGGCGTCCGCGCGCGGCGGCGCAGCTTTCCGGCAAGGCCGGCATCCTGCCGCGGCAGGACATCCGCAACCTCGTCCACCGCAAGGTTTTGCAGGCGAAGGCCGATTTCGATCCCGGCCAGTTCCAGCCGGCGAGCCTCGACCTGCGCCTCGGCGCCAAGGCCTTCCGCGTCCGCGCCAGCTTCCTGCCCGGCGCCGGCATGACCGTCGCGCAAAAACTCGCGGACCTGAAATCGGACGAGATCGACCTCGAGCACGGCGCCGTGCTGGAACGCGGCTGCGTCTACGTCGTCGAGCTTCATCGAGAACCTGAAGCTGCCGGAGAGCATCTCCGCGATGGCAAACCCGAAGAGCTCGACCGGCCGCCTCGACGTCTTCACGCGGCTCATCGCCGACCGCAGCGACGTCTTCGACGGCGTGCCGGGGGGCTACGACGGCCCGCTCTACGCCGGAGGTCTCGCCGCGCAGCTTCAGCGTCAAGGTCGCGGCGCGGCTCGCGGCTGAACCAAATCCGTTTCCGGCGCTGGAACTCGCAGCAGGACTACTACTCCTCGAACGTGCGTTTGACCGACCGGGAGCTCGAGCGCCTGCACGCGGCGGCGCCCCTCGTCGACGGCGACCTGAAGGTGCGCAACGGCCTCATCCTGCACATCGAACTGCGCGGCATCGGCGAGGAGCGGCTGGTCGGCTACCGGGCCCAGCGCCACACCGATCTCGTCGACGTCGACGCGGTCGGCGCCTATCGCTTCGACGATTTCTGGGAGCCGATCCGCGCCCGCGGCCGCCAGCTCATCCTCGACCCGAACGAATTCTACATCCTGGCCTCGAAGGAGCGCCTGCACATCCCGGCGGACATGGCGGCCGAGATGGTGCCGATCGACCCGACCATGGGCGAGTTCCGGGTCCACTATGCCGGCTTCTTCGACCCCGGCTTCGGCTCTACCGCGCAGGGCCATCCCGGCAGCCGCGGCGTCCTCGAAGTGCGCAGCCACGAGGTCCCCTTCGTCCTCGACGACGGCCAGATGGTCTGCCGCCTCGCCTACGAGCGCATGGCCGACACCCCGGACAGCCTCTACGGCCAGATCGGCACCTCGAACTACCAGGGCCAGGACCTGAAGCTGTCGAAGCATTTCCGGATGGGGTAGGTCCGGATGGGGTAGGGAGGGCGCCGGCGAAGAAGGTGCCGCGGCGCCTCTTCCGGCACCACCTCACCCGGCTTCGCTTCGCTCCGCTCGCTCGGCCGAAGGCCGAACCCTCTCGCCGCAGGCGGGGACAGGCGATGGCGGCATCTCCGCCCCACCCCTTGCGAGACGGCTGGCCGCCACGCTATCAAGGTACCTGCGCGGGCGTAGTTCAGAGGTAGAACGTCAGCTTCCCAAGCTGAATGTCGTGGGTTCGAATTTCCCATCGCCCGCTCCACCCTCGTGCCTGTCCGGCCCTTGTCTCCGGCAGGCCGGTTCGCGATCAGGCGTCCGGGGGCTGGGCCGTGATCTCATGCTCGTTGACGGCGCGCTCGACGCCGGTCGGCGACTTGATCCGGTAGAAAAGCTCTCCCCTCTGATCCGCCGGGAGAAGGCGCGTCACCTCGAACGTCTCCGTCGACGAACGACGGGCGAATCAGGACGCAGGCGCACCAACTGCCGAATGCGAAACTTATGGGGCAGGACATCCTCCTCCGCGCCGGCGCGGCTTGGACGCAAAAGGGGCCGCCCGCGAACGAGCGGCCTCAGGGCCGGCGGCAAGCGCCGTATCGGCCTCGGCCGGGCGCGGGCTTACGCGGCCTGGATGGTGTTGACCGCGACCTTGCCGCTGCGCCGATCTTCGGCGACGTCGAACGAGACCTTCTGGCCTTCGGCGAGGCTGCGCAATCCGGCGCGCTCGAGCGCGGTGGCGTGGACGAACACGTCCTTGCCGCCATCGTCAGGCTGGATGAATCCGAAGCCCTTCATCTCGTTGTAGAACTTAACGGTACCCGTCATCATGGAGAAATTCCTTCGTTGCATGGATGCACGTAATCCAAGGCGCGAGTCGACGCGACCTCAGTGCCGGTTGTCGATGTTTGGTAAGAGAGTTCGAACGTGCGCCCGGCGATGCCGAAGGCGGAACGGCCCGATTGTCCGGCCAAAAGTCGATCGCACCGATATAGGCCCAGCGGGGCGCTTTAGCAAGGGCACGCGAATCGCCTCGCCTCGGCGCCCCGGGAGCCGCGGGAAGCGAGCGAAGAAAAGGTCACGGGCGCTCCGATCGTGCTATAGGATCGCCATGCGAGCGGCCGCGTCCCGATGCCTCCGGCCGGCGCGGCGATTCGGCGAAAACAGGGCTCTCGATGGTCAGGCACGGCAGAAATCGTCCCTTGAAGCACCTCGGCACGCTGCGGGGCGTGGGCGCTCTCTCGATCCACGGCCAGCGAGAACCCCTCGGCCCGATCGAGTTCGAGATCGACGGCTTTCGCGATCGGGACGTGCGCTCGGCCAGCGGACAAATCGAGGGCGACGCGGCGATCCTCGCGGCTGCCTTCGTCGCCGGTGCCGCCAGCATCGGCCTTGACGGCGGGATTTCGATCGACGTCGTTCTTGCCGACCCCGTCGGCGGTTCGGTGACCGAAATCAAGGTGACCGGACCCTTTCCGCTCTGACGGGATCGGCACCGAGGGAGTGGCCGCGATGGTCGATCTGCCGACGAACCTGGAC
>CAVWII010000026.1:0-14125 GCA_963754975.1 uncultured Alphaproteobacteria bacterium
TGAAACGCGACGGCGGCTTCGTGCGCGCCGGCCACCATGCGGAACTCGACGAGGCCCGCGCGCTGCAGCAGGATTCGCGCCGCTTCATCGCCGGGCTCCAGGCCCGCTACGCGAACGAGACCGCCTGCCGCGGGCTGCGCGTCAAGCACAACCACATGATCGGCTATTTCGTCGAGGTGCCGCAGGCGGCCGGCGAAGAGCTGCTCAAGGCGCCCTTCCGCGAGACCTTCCTGCACCGGCAGACGATGGCCGGCACGATGCGCTTCTCGACCGTGGAGCTCGGCGCGCTCGAGGCCAAGATCGCCTCCGCCGCCGACCGCGCCCTGCGCATCGAGCTCGGCCTCTTCGATGCCCTCGCCGAGAGTTCTGATCGCGCTGTCGCGGGAGATCGCCGCGGCGGCGGACGCGATGGCCGTCATCGACGTGACCGCGGCGCTCGCCGATCTCGCCCTCATCCAGGCCTGGACGCGGCCGCAGGTCGATGCCTCCCTCGCCTTCGCGATCGAGGGCGGGCGCCACCCGGTCGTCGAGGCCGCGCTGAAGCGCGACGGCGCGCCGTTCATTGCCAACGATTGCGACCTCTCCGGCCCGGAGGCCGGGCGCATCCTCCTCGTCACCGGCCCGAACATGGGCGGCAAGTCGACCTATCTGCGCCAGAACGCCCTCCTCGTCGTGCTCGCGCAGATGGGCTCCTTCGTGCCGGCGAGGACGGCGCGGATCGGCACCGTCGACCGGCTCTTCTCGCGGGTCGGCGCCGCGGACGACCTCGCCCGCGGGCGCTCGACCTTCATGGTCGAGATGGTCGAGACCGCCTCGATCCTGAACCAGGCGAGCGCGCGCTCCCTCGTCATCCTCGACGAGATCGGCCGCGGCACCGCGACCTTCGACGGCCTCTCGATCGCCTGGGCGGCGATCGAGCACCTGCACGGGGAGAACCGCTGCCGGGCGCTGTTCGCGACGCATTTCCACGAGCTGACCGTGCTCGCCGAGCGCCTGCCGCGCCTCGCCAACGCGACCCTCAAGGTCACCGAATGGAACGGCGAGGTCGTGTTCCTGCACGAGGTCGTGCCGGGCGCCGCCGACCGCTCCTACGGTCTCCAGGTCGCGCGCCTTGCCGGATTGCCGCCGGCGGTGATCGCACGGGCGAAGACGATCCTCTCCGAACTCGAGCGCTCCGACCGCGAGCATCCCCGCCGCGCCCTCGTCGACGACCTGCCGCTCTTCGCCGCCGCCGCCCGCGCCGAACCGCCGCCCGCCGAACCCGCCGCCGACCGGCTCGGCGAAGCGCTCGCGGCGATCGACCCGGACGCCCTCAGCCCGCGCGAGGCGCTGGAAGCCCTCTATCGGCTGAAGGGACTCGCGGGAAAGGGCTGACGGAACTTCCGGCGAGAGAGGCGAATTCGCCTCTCCCCGCCCGCAGGTGCCCGTTAGCAGGACCCAAAGCGGCGTTGCGTCGAGAAACTCCCTCCGCAAACGGCGCAAGGTGCACGGGCGTGGCGCGGACCAATTCTCCCGTGAATATTTCTACGGGACTGACTCACGCGCTATCGACGAACGCCGACCCTGTTGACCCCGCCGTTGCGGTTTCCCGGACGAGGCGCTGTGACGGCGCCGACGCCTACGGGCCGGGCAACGAGACGAACGCCAGGCCGTGCGACGCAGCCGTGGGGATAACCGATGTAGGAGCAATACACGACGGCATTTGCGACTTCCGTTGTCGCAGCAAGGCCGGTGAAGGCTATGCCGACTGTCGCCATTGCGAAAACCACAACTTTAATTTTTGTCATTTCAGGTCTCCGGGACTTGGATAAGAAGGCACTCAGCACGCTAACATTACATCTATTGCAACGAAAGGGCGGATAACGTAGTGGAACGGGCCCGCCCGAATGCGATTTGTAGTTCGGGATCGAGGATTGCGAGCGCGACGGCCTCACCTCAAGGTCATGTCACGGACGGTCCGCCGGCTGCACCGGCGAGGGCGGCCTTCGAGTTCGACGTCAAGCTCGGAGGCGTCGGTGTCATCAGCCTCGACGGCGGACCGTGGCAGCAGACATTCGCCTAATAGAGCGGACCTCCAAGGATGACGCGGCCTCGTCCAGGCACATACACGGTTCGGTAGCCGCCGCGGATCTCGTGCGGGGCGGCGTACGGGTCGACCGCACAAACAGGACCCGGGCCGCAGTACGGCGGCGGGCCGTAGACGGGGGCCGAATAGACGCGGCGAGGATAGTAAGGACCGTAGCCGTAGGCCGGACCGTAGGCGTAGGGCGGATAGGCGTAACCGCCAGGATATCCGTAGCGCGGTTGCGCCTCGGCCGCCGTGAGGCTTGCGACCAAGACGAGGATGCTGCAGGCGGCGAGAGCGACTTTTCTCATGATCGTCCTCCGCTCCGAAGGGATGTTGGAGGTGGACGTGGCGCTGCCTGCAATGATAGCGCGAGGGCCGGAAATAGGCCAGACGAAGGCGGGCTTACGGATTGGCGAGGATCGGAGCCCCTTTCCGGGTTCTTCGTCGGCGCGCCCTTGTGCGCATCGGTGCCGGAACGCACAGTCGCGGCCATGAGACGACATCGGACCCAGCGGTTCCTGTTCGCAACCACAAGGGCGGCCGGCGTCGCCGCCGCGGTGCTGGCGACGGCCTGGGCGGCCCTCGCCCTCTGGTATCGGCTGCCCTTCCCGGCAAGCGTCAGGGGCTTCGCAGCGGCAGCGTGCATCGGGCTCGGGCTTGCGGCCGTTCTGTCGCTGTTCGGGCGGATCGGCCGCGGCGCATCGATCGCGTTCGCCCTTGCGCTCGCCGCAACGGCCATCTGGTGGGGCACGATCGAGCCTCCTGCCGTCGCCGATTGGGCACCAGATGTAACGCGTCAGGTGACCGGGTCGATCGATGGGGACCGCTTGACCCTAACCAATGTGCGCGACTTCGACTGGAAGACGGGTGAGACGGCGGTCGAGAACTGGACGACCCGCACCTACGATCTGACGAAGCTTCGCACCCTCGACCTCTTCATGTCCTACTGGGCTGGGCCGGCGATGGCTCATGTGATCCTCAGCTTCGGATTCGAGGGTGGCGATCATCTTGCCTGGTCCATCGAGGTGCGGCGCGCCCGGGACGGCGCGTTCTCTCCCATCGCCGATCTCTTCAAGAGCAATGCGCTGATCATCGTCGCGGCGGACGAGCGCGACGTCGTTCGCGTTCGCTCGAACCTTCGCGGCGAAGATGTTCAGCTCTACCGCCTCAAGACGTCGCCTGACGCCGCCAGGCGCCTCCTCCTCGAGTACGTCGCCGATGCAAACGAGCTCGCCCGGCAGCCGCAATTCTACAATTCACTCACCACGAACTGCACGACGACGGTCGTGAAGATGATGCGAGCGGTCGGAGCCACGATTCCGTTCGACTGGCGTCTCCTCGTCAACGGCTTCCTGCCCGACTATGCCTATGAGAACGGAGCCCTCGACACGCGCGTGCCTTTGACCGAGTTGAGAAAGCTCGCCCATATCGATCGACGGGCCCGTGCCGCGGAGGGCTCGCCCCTCTTTTCTCAGCTCATTCGGACCGGCGTACCGTCTCCCCGCGATCGTTCCCCATCCGACGCGGGCTAGCTGTTTGGCGCGGAATATTGTTGGGATCAGGTGCGTTGGGCGATGCGGAGTACGCTTGGCGATTCGATAGCCCCGTTGAGCGAAATGTGCCCTGTGCCAGAGCGGCATCCGTTCATATCGAATCAAGCTCAAGCGCTGTCATTCCGGGGCCGCGAAGCGGAGCCCGGAACCCATGAACACCGCAGTCTCCGCACCGTCGCGCACCGTCTGTGGCGTCGCGTCTACGGATCCCGGGCTCCGCTTCGCAGCCCCGGGATGACAGAGCCGGGGATGAGTCATCTTGAACGGATTTTGCGCTAGCCCGTTGCGGGGGAGGCGATCAGGCGCTCACGGCCTCGCGCTGGCGCTCGGCGCGCTTGCGATCGTTCGGGTCGAGGATTGCCTTGCGCAGGCGGATCGACTTCGGCGTCACCTCGACGAGCTCGTCCTCCTGGATCCAGGCGAGGGCCTTTTCGAGGGTCATGCGCACCGGCGGCGTCAGGCGGACGGCCTCGTCCTTGGAAGTGGTGCGGATGTTGGTGAGCTTCTTGCCCTTCAGCACGTTCACCTCGAGGTCGTTGTCCCGGGTGTGGATGCCGATGATCATGCCCTGATAGACCTTGATGCCCGGCTCGATGATCATCGGGCCGCGGTCCTCGAGGTTCCAGAGCGCGTAGGCGACAGCCTCGCCCTGGTCGTTGGAAATGAGGACGCCGTTGATGCGACCGGCGATCTCGCCCTTGAACGGCGCGTAGGCGTGGAACAGCCGGTTCATGATCGCGGTGCCGCGGGTGTCGGTCAGAAGCTCCGACTGGTAGCCGATCAAGCCGCGCGTCGGCGCATAGAAGACGAGACGCTGGCGGTGACCGCCGGAGGGGCGCATCTCGACCATCTCGGCCCGGCGCTCCGACATCTTCTGCACGACGATGCCGGCATGTTCCTCGTCGACGTCGACGACGACTTCCTCGATCGGCTCCAAGAGCTCGCCCGTCGCCTCGTCCTTCTGGAAAACGACGCGCGGGCGCGACACCGCGAGCTCGAAGCCCTCCCGGCGCATGGTCTCGATCAGGATCGCGAGCTGCAATTCGCCGCGGCCGGAGACGAAGAAGGAATCCTTGTCGGCCGATTCCTCGATCTTGAGGGTGACGTTGCCGTCCGCCTCCTTGAGGAGCCGGTCGCGGATCATCCGGCTCGTCACCTTGTCGCCTTCGGTGCCGGCGAGCGGCGAATCGTTGACGATGAAGGACATGGCGACGGTCGGCGGATCGATCGGCTGCGCCGGCAGGGCGATGTCGTTTTCGAGCGCGGAGAAGGTGTCCGCCACGGAGCCCTTCTGGAGGCCGGCGAGGGAGATGATGTCGCCCGCCTCGCCGATCTCGATCGCCTGCCGCTCGATGCCGCGGAAGGCGAGGATCTTCGAGACGCGGCCGGTCTCGATCGTCCTGCCGGTGCGGTCGAGGACCTTGATCGTCTGGTTCGGCACCACATGGCCGGCGCTGATGCGCCCGGTGACGATGCGGCCGAGGAACGGGTTCGCCTCGAGGATGGTGCCGAGCATGCGGAAGGCGCCGGCCTCGACCTTGGCCGGCGGCACATGGTCGAGCACGAGGTCGAACAGCGGCGCGAGGCCGCGATCCTTCGGCCCCTCGGGCGAGGCAGCCATCCAGCCGTCGCGGCCGGAGCCGTAGAGGATCGGGAAGTCGAGCTGCTCGTCCGTCGCGTCCAGCGCGGCGAAGAGGTCGAAGACCTCGTTGATGACCTCGCTCGCGCGGGCGTCCGGCCGGTCGACCTTGTTGACGGCGACGATCGGCCTCAAGCCGATCTTCAGGGCCTTCGAGACGACGAACTTCGTCTGCGGCATCGGCCCCTCGGCCGCATCGACGAGGACGATGGCGCTGTCGACCATGTTCAGGATGCGCTCGACCTCGCCGCCGAAATCGGCGTGGCCGGGGGTGTCGACGATGTTGATGCGGGTGTCCTTCCAGACGACCGAGGTCGCCTTGGCGAGGATGGTGATGCCGCGCTCGCGCTCGAGATCGTTCGAATCCATCACCCGTTCGGCGACGCGCTGGTTCTCGCGGAAGGCGCCGGATTGCTGGAGCAGCTTGTCGACGAGGGTCGTCTTGCCGTGGTCGACGTGGGCGATGATGGCGATGTTGCGGAGCTTCATGGTCCGTCCAAGGGAAAAAGCCCGGAGCGCGGCGGCACTCGGTGTGAGCCGCGCGGTCCAGGCCGATCAAGTCTGCTGCGCTGCAATATAAGAGGCCGGGTGCGGCGGCAATAGGGCCGCTACTCGGCAGCGCGGCTCAAGGGCGGTATTTCGGACAGATACTTGCGCTGGGCGGCGATGGCGCGGCGGGCCTGGTCGAGGCCGAGGAACAGGGCCACCATGACCGTCTGGTCGATGCCCTCCGAGGAGGCGCGGGAGAGGGCCTGGCCGAGCACCCGGTCGGCCTCCTCCTCCAGGGCGTCGAGCTCCGCCTCGCTCTCGATGTGCCGGGAGCGGGTGACGATGCTGAGCAACTCGTCGAGGAGCGACATCGTGTTGCGGCGCAGGCGCGCCGTCGCCGCCCCGGCCATCGCCGCCCCGGCCGAGCCGATGACGCTGCCGACCATCACGGTGATGTAGACCCAGTCGCCCCAGCGCTCCATGAAGGTCATGACCTCGCCGTCGTAGTAGGCGGCAGCGCCGGAATGGACGGGCAGCGACGAGCTCTTCGAGGTGTCCGGCGCCTCGATCAGGTTGGCTGTCGGCGCCTCCTGGGCGACGGCGGGGCGGGCCGAGAAGAGGAGCCTCGTCAGTTCCGAAATCAGCCCGTCGTCGAGGGCGGTCGCCGCGACGAGGCGATGGCTCACGGCGACGGTCGTGACCGCCTCGGCCGGCCGCGGCGGCGAGCCGCCGAAGGCGCCGCGGATGATCTCGAACTCCTCGAGCGCGGGCGAGCCCTGGGCGACGGCGTCCGCCTCGCGGACCGGGACGAAGACCGGCTTGCCGCCGACCTGGCTCACGGCGGCGACCGCCTCGGCGAGCTGCTTTCCGGCAGGCGGGCCGATGACGAAGACCGCGTCGACCTTGTTGTCCCGCAGGGCGTGGGCGGCCTCGGCGGGGCTCGAAAAGCTCTCGATCGGCGCGGTCACCACGTCGTAGTGGCGCAGGATGCGCTCGGCGAGCAGCGTGTTCGCCGGCAGGCGGTAAACGATGCCGATGGCATGGCCCGGCAGGTCCGAGACTTCCGAAATGCCGCGGCCCTCGACGGTCATCAGCACGGCCGCGTCCTTGTGCAGGATCGCCACCGTCTGGGCGTTCGTCGGGATGCCGACGTCGCTGCGCACGACGGCGAGGTCGGCGCGATCGGTTCTGACCGCCTCGGCGCTCTCAGCCGGGTTGGCGGTCGGCACGACCTTCAGGCGGATCTCCTGACGTTCGCGGAGGAAGTTGTCGCGAAGCGCGCCGATGAACCGCGCATCCTCGCCCGAGGCGGGCCCGACGGCGACCCGCAGCACCGTCGGGCTCTCGATCCACTGATAGGCGACGAGGCCCAGGGCGAGGCAGGCAAGACCGACGGCGAGCCCGAGGAGAAAATAGCGGCGCATCCGGTGGAGGGTGGGACCGGGCGGGCCGATACGCAAGGCGAGGCTGCTGCCGCTTGCGGTCGCGGGCCCGGCTGCCGGTAAGGCGCCGCCCGCGAGTCCGGGTTGAAGGATCGGCAGGCTCCGCCCTACAGCCCCAATTTCCTTTTCCGCTGCGCCAGGGTGCGCAGCCGCAGCGCGTTGAGCTTGATGAAGCCCGCGGCGTCGCGGTGGTCGTAGGCGACGGCGCCCTCCTCGAAGGTGACGAGGTCCTGGTCGTAGAGGGAATACGGGCTCTCGCGGCCGACGATGTGGACGCCGCCCTTGTAGAGCTTCAGGCGGACCTCGCCGGTGACGTAGTCCTGGCTCTTGTCGATCAGCACCTGCAGCATCTCGCGCTCCGGCGAGAACCAGAAGCCGTTGTAGATGAGCTCGGCGTATTTCGGCATCAGCTCATCCTTGAGATGGGCGGCGCCGCGGTCCAGCGTGATCGATTCGATGCCCCGGTGGGCGAGGTGCAGGATGGTGCCCCCGGGGGTCTCGTACATGCCGCGGCTCTTCATGCCGACGAAGCGGTTCTCGACGAGGTCGAGGCGGCCGATGCCGTTGATCCGGCCGAGATCGTTGAGCCGCGCCAGCAGCGCCGCCGGCCCCAGCCGCTCGCCGTCGACGGCGACCGGATCGCCCTTCTCGAAGGCGATGGCGATCGTGGTCGGCTTGTCCGGCGCCGATTCGGGGTCGCCGGTGCGGGAATAGACGTAGTCCGGCACCTCGGCCGCCGGGTCCTCCAGGACCTTGCCCTCGGAGGAGGCGTGCAGGAGGTTCGCGTCGACGGAGAACGGCGCCTCGCCGCGCTTGTCCCTGGCGATCGGGATCTGGTGCTCTTCCGCGAATTCGATGAGTTTCGTGCGCGAGGTCAGGTCCCATTCCCGCCAGGGCGCGATCACCGTCACGTCGGGCTTCAGGGCGTAATAGGCGAGTTCGAAGCGGACCTGATCGTTGCCCTTGCCGGTGGCGCCGTGGGCGACGGCGTCCGCGCCGACCTTCTCGGCGATCTCGATCTGCTTCTTGGCGATGAGCGGCCGGGCGATCGAGGTGCCGAGGAGGTAGAGGCCCTCGTACTGGGCGTTCGCCCGGAACATCGGGAAGACGTAGTCGCGCACGAACTCGTCGCGCAGGTCCTCGACGAAGATGTTTTGCGGCTTGATGCCCAGAAGTTCCGCCTTGCGCCGCGCCGGCTCCAGTTCCTCGCCCTGGCCGAGATCGGCGGTGAAGGTCACGACCTCGCAGCCATAGGTGGTCTGCAGCCACTTCAGGATGATCGAGGTGTCGAGGCCGCCGGAATAGGCGAGCACGACCTTGTTGACGCGCTTCTCAGCCATGGTGAGGTCCAGATTGCGTGGTGGATGGGCGGCTTAGCGGGGAAGCCGGGCGGGCGCAACGGGGGGAGTGGGGCCGTGGGGGACCGGAAAGCAGGGAACGCGATCGGCCGGCAGGGGCAGTCGACTCGACCCGCGGTTCGCGCGTATCGGTGACGCCCGAACTCGCCCCCCAAAGTCCCCGCAGCCGCCCACTCGCCTTTTCCGAAGCCCCGCCCCAGACCAAGAGGTACCCGATGCCGCGGCGGCCCGTTCTCGAGTTCTGGTTCGAATTCGCCTCGACCTATTCCTACCTCTCCGCCCTCCGCATCGAGGCCGAGGCGGCGGTGGCGGAGGTCGAGGTGCGCTGGCGGCCCTTCCTGCTCGGGCCGATCTTCGCGGCCCAGGGCTGGACGACTTCGCCGTTCAACCTCTATCCCGGCAAGGGCCGCTACATGTGGCGGGACATGGAGCGCGAGGCGGCCCGCCTCGGGCTCGCCTGCTACCGTCCCGACCCATTCCCGCAGAACGGCCTCGTCGCCGCCCGTGTCGCCCTCCTCGGCGCTGACAAGGGCTGGACGCCATGAGTTTCGCCAGCGCGATGTCGCGGCGGCCGCGCATCAGAGCTTCGCCGGCCGCTATGACGATTTCGAGCGGCTGGCGCGGGTCTTCGAAAGCTCGGGCATCCGGCAGCGATATGCGGTGCGGCCGCTCGATTGGTATCTGGAGCCGCTGGGCTGGCCCGAGCGCACCGCCGCCTACCTCGAGGGAGCGTGCCAGCTCTTCGTCGACGCGGCGACGCAGGCGCTCGACGCCGCCGGACTCCGGGCGGCCGAGGTCGACACGATCGTCACGGTTTCGTCGACCGGCATCGCGACCCCGAGCCTCGAAGCCCGCGTCGCCGGGCGACTGGGCTTCCGCCCCGATGTCGAGCGCGTCCCGGTCTTCGGCCTCGGCTGCGCCGGCGGCGTCTCCGGCTTCTCGATCGCGTCCCGCCTGGCGCGTCGCGCCCAGGCGCTGGTGCTCGTGGCGGTCGAGCTCTGCACCCTCGCCTTCCGGCTCGACAAGCTCGACCAAGGCGAACATCGTCGCCACGGCGCTCTTCGGCGATGGCGCCGCGGCCTGCGTGCTCGCGCCGGCGAGGCCGGCATCGCCGCCGTCGAGATGAGCGGCCAGCACACCTGGCCCGACACGCTCGACATCATGGGCTGGGACGTCGATCCGCAAGGCTTCGGCGTGATCTTCGACCGGGCGATCCCGCCGTTCGCGCAGGCGCACATCGCGCCAGCCATTGCCGGCATTCTCGAGCCGGGCGGGACTGGTCCTCGACGACGTCGATCGCTTCGCCTGCCACCCGGGCGGCGCCAAGGTCATCGACGGCGCTGGAACGCGCGCTGTCGCTCGAGCAAGGCTCTCTCGATCACGAGCGCGCCGTGCTCGCGGACTACGGCAACATGTCGGCGCCGACGGCGCTCTTCGTGCTCGAGCGCCTCGTTCAGGCGGGCTGCCGTCGCGCACGCTGCTGACCGCGATGGGGCCGGGTTTCACCGCGAGCTGCGTTTCCCTGAAGAGAGCCGCGTGACGCCGGCCGCTCTCCTGCTGGCGCTCGTCACCGTCGAGCGGCTGGCCGAGCTCTGGCTCGCCCGGCGCAACACGGCGGCGCTGCTTGCCAAGGGCGCCGTCGAGGTCGCGGCCGGGCACTATCCTGCTGATCGTGCTGCTGCACGCGCTCTGGCTCGCCGGACTGTGGATCTTCGGCTGGGCGCACCCGATCAGCCTACCGTGGCTTGCGGTCTTTCTGGTGCTTCAGGTTCTGCGGGTCTGGGTGCTGCTGACGCTTGGCCCTCGTTGGACGACGCGGATCATCGTCCTGCCGGGCGCGCCGCTGGTGTCGACCGGCCCCTACCGGTATCGTCTCGCATCCGAACTATCTCGTCGTCGTCGGCGAGATCGCGGTCCTGCCGCTTTGCCTCGGCCTGCCTTGGTTTGCTCTGGTCTTCTCGGTGGCGAACGCGATCGTCCTGACCGATCCGGATCCGCGCCGAGAATGCGGCCCTCGCAGGAGTCGCGCGATGGGAACGCGCGCTGAGGACGACGCCGATACGGCCGTGAGCGCCGGCGACGTGGATCGGCTTCGCCGCGATGTGCGTCGGCATGTTCATGGCGATCCTCGACGTGCAGATCGTGGCGACGTCGCTGCCGACGATCCAGAGCGCCCTCGGGATCGCGCCGGACCAGATGAGCTGGGTGCAGACCGCCTATCTGATCGCCGAAGTCATCGCGATCCCGCTGACCGGCTTTCTCATCGCGCCTGCTGAGCATGCGCTGGCTGTTCGTGCTGCTCCGTCGCCGTCTTCACCCTGGCCTCGATCGGCTGTGCGGCGAGCGGCAATTTCCGCGTCCTGGTCGCATGGCGGGTGCTGCAGGGCTTTTCCGGCGGCACGCTGATCCCGGCGGTGTTCGCGGCGGTCTTCCTGCTCTTCCCGCGAGCGCGCCAGGGGCTTGCGACGACCATCGCCGGCGTCCTGGCGGTGCTCGCGCCGACCGTCGGACCGATCGTCGGCGGTTGGATCACCGCGACCTTCTCCTGGCACTGGCTGTTCCTGATCAATGTCCTTCCCGGCATCGTCTCGGCGCATTCTCGCCGGCGGCCTCCTGCCACGAGCAGCCGACGCGGCTCGCGCGAGGCTCGCAAGCTCGACGTCCTGTCGCTGGTCCTGATGGCGATCTGCGCCTTGCGGCGCTGGAGATCGCGCTCAAGCAGGCGCCGGACCGCGGCTGGACCTCCGGGCTGGTGCTCGGCCTGCTGGCGCTCAGCGTCGCGAGCGCTGTCGGCTTTGTACGGCGCACGCTCGCGCGCCGCGCTCCGATCGTCGATCTCAGCACCTTCGCGCGACCGGCGTTTCGCGATCGGCTGCGTCCTGAGCTTCGTCCTCGGGATCGGCCTGTTCGGCTCGGTCTACCTGATGCCGGTCTTCCTCGCCTTCGTCAGAGGCCACAACGCGCTCGAGATCGGCGACGATCATGCTGGTCACCGGCGTCGCGCAACTGTTGATGGCGCCGATCGCCGTCGCGCTCGAGCAACGCGTCGACGCCCGCCTGCTGACGGCCGCTCGGCTTCGCGCGTCTTCGCCCTCGGCCTCGGGATGAGCGCCTTCGCAGACGCCGGAAACCGACTTCGCCGGCATGTTCTGGCCGCAGGTCGTTCGCGGCCTCGCCATCATGTTCTGCCTGCTTGCCGCCGACGCGACTGGCGCTCGGGCATCTCGACGCCGAGCCGCGTGCCGGACGCCAGCGGCGTGTTCAACCTGATGCGCAATCTCGGCGGCGCCATCGGTCTCGCGCTGATCGACACGGTGATCTACACCCGCTCGCCCGCGCATCGGCAAAGCGATCATGGCGCGGCTGCCAGGCCGGAGACATCGCGACCGCGAAGTTCGTCGGCATACCGCTCGACATGTTCTGCGAACCGGCCGCCCGGCCCGCTCGACGGCCCGGCGCCAGCGCTGCTGCAACCGCTCGTCGAGAAGGCCGCCCTGGTTCAGGCGATCAACGATGCCTGGGGACTGGTTGCCGTCCTCACGATCGCAGCCATGGCGTTCGTTCCCTTCGCCAGGAAGGTGCCGATCGGCGATCAGGTTCGCGTCTGAGCGGCCTGGCGCCGCACCATGCGAAAGGCATAGTGCCGCCCCCCGTCACTTCACCGGCTCGGAAGGGCTGCCAAACCGCGGGGCCACACCACTCATGCCCTGGCCGTGAGCACGTCTCGCGCGGCGGTCGCCAGTCCTTGCGCGACCGTGATGCGATCGCTATCTTTGATCTCAATGAGATCATTGGAGGCACATCGATGGCGGGAAACCTCCATGTCCGCAATCTGGACGACGACCTGATACTAAAACTGAAAATGCGCGCCGCTCGACACGGCCGCTCGGCGGAAGCCGAGCATCGAGAAATCCTGCGTCAGGTTCTGCAAAACGAAACGGAGCCTGATTTCGACAGCTTGGCAGCCAGCCTGAGGAGGCTGACCGCGTCCCGCAAGCAGACACCCTCCGAAGAGCTCATGCGCGAGGGCCGAGACAAACGCTAATGGAGACGGTGATCGTCGATGCCAGCGTCGCGATAAAATGGGTCGTCGAAGAAGAAGGCTCCCAAGCCGCCGTCGATCTGCGCTCGCGCTTCCGTTTCGCGTCTCCGGAGCTTCTCATCCCGGAATGCGCGAACATCCTTTGGAAGAAAACAGCGCGCGGCGAACTTGAACGCGAAGAAGCCATCCTTGCGGCAAGGCTTCTTGAACGCTCCGGGGTCGCGTTTCTCTCGATGGCTGGTTTGCTGGAACGGGCAGCGAGTTCTTGCAATCGAGCTTTCGCATCCCGCCTACGACTGCACCTACCTGGCGGCAGCAGTCCAGACGGGTGCGGCTTTCGTGACAGCGGATGACAGGTTCCTGCGCATCATTGCCCAGCGCGCATCGCGAGAGCTCGCAAGCTCATGCCATTCGCTGGCGCATATGGCCGCCAGACCTGCCCCCAATCGGAGCAAGCGATAGGTCGGTGCAGTGTTCCGCCGGAGCCAGCCAGCGGAACTCGGCCTGCGCCCGCCCGCCCCGTGCAACGCCGCAGCCACGGCACTCCTGGCGGTGCGACAGCGGGCGAAAGCCCTGCAGAGCAAAAGCCTTCAGAGCAGAAGCGTGCCGTCCACGGTGGTGACGCAGGCGCCGCCGACCTGGACCTTGCCGCCCGCATCCACCGAGATGGCGATCGTGCCATCGCGCCCGACGCAGCGGCGCTGGGCCGCCTCGTAATGCGTGCCGCCAGCGGGCAGGAGCCCGCGCGCCGCCCGGAAGACCGCGACGCTGCCATTGCCGCTGCCGCAGACCGGGTCCTCGTTCACGCCGCAGGAGGGCGCGAAGGACCGGACCTCGATCTCGGGCCCGCTGCCCTCGCGCCTGGCGAAGACCGTGATGCCGGTGACGCCCAGGCGGCGCTCGAAGGCAGCCGAGCGCGCAAAATCGGGCTTCAGCGCCAGCAGCGCCTCAGCGTCGGCGAGTTCGGCGATGAGCCAGACCGCGCCGACATTGACGATGGCCGGGCTCGCCTCGCGCAGGATCTCATGGCCGAGGATGGCCTCCAGCTCGACGAGTTCAGCCGTCGGCAGGGTCGTGACGGTCGCCGGCGGCAGGGCAAGGGTCAGCCGGCGCGCCGCGCCCTCCCCTTCGACCGTGATCGCGACGAGACCGACCCCGCATTCCTGCACCAGCCTGCCGCCGCGCGGGGCAACGAGCCCGGCCTCGATGACCGCATGCGGCGCTGCCGGGCGTCCGGTGACCTGCAAAGGGCAACTCGCTGCCGGGCGTAAAAATCCGCAGCCGGTAATCGGCATCTCCGCGTGTCGGCGGCAGCACGAAGGTGCTCTCGGACAGATTGGTCCACTGCGCGATCGCCTGCATCGCGGCGTCGCTCAGCCCCGTACCATCGAGAATGACCGCCACCGGATTGCCGAGCAGCGGCTTGGCGGAAAACGCATCGACGACCTTATAGGCCCGGGCCATGGCATGTCCTCGCATCGAGACGGCCGGATGGGGATAGCCGATCGACAAGGGACTGGCGAGGTCCGCGACA
>CAVWII010000027.1:0-306711 GCA_963754975.1 uncultured Alphaproteobacteria bacterium
AGGCATTCAATCTCGCGGAGGAGGTGACGCGACGGTTCGAGGAGGCTAATGACCGGTTGTCGCGGAGCGTGTGGCGCGTCGCGTTCCTCGCGGCCCTCGTCGAGCGCTCGGCGGCGCTGGCGATCATGCTGGTGCAGGTCTTGGGGCTTTCGGCGGCGCCTATATGGCGGCCTCCGGCCTCATCTCGGTCGGAACGCTCGCCGCCTTCCTGGCCCTCTTTCTCAATGCATCCCTGTCGCTCGCCTATGCCACTCAGTACATCCCGACGCTGGTCAACGCGGTTGGCGGCATGGAGCGGATCGACGAGGTTCTGTCGCTCGAGCGGGGCGTCAAGGACCGCCCCGATGCCGTCGACCTTCCGACGCTCGAGCAGGGGATCGAGCTCAAGAGCGTCCTCTTCGGTTACGACGAGAAGACGCCGAACCTTCGCGACGTGAGCCTGTCGTCGGCCGACGCATCCATTGCCATCGTCGGCCCGAGCGGATCAGGCAAGAGCACGATCCTTGGCCTCCTGATGCGGCTCTATGAGCCGTATAGCCGCCAGATCACCTTCGACGGGATCGACGTCCGCAGCGCATCGCTGGAATTGCTCCGGCGCCAGATCGGCGTCGTGTTCCAGGACAGCTTCCTGTTCGACACCACCATCCGCGAAAATATCCGCCTCGGCCGTCTCGATGCGACGCCGGCCGAGATCGAGGCGGCGGCGAAAGAGGCCGAGATCCACGACGTCATCGTTGCCCTCCCCGACGGGTACGACACCGTCGTGGGGGAGCGCGGCGGTCGCCTGTCGGGCGGACAGCGCCGGAGGGTGGACATGGCGCGCGCGATCCTACGCGATCCGCGCGTCCTCGTCCTTGACGAAGCGACTGCCGCGCTCGACCCGGTGACCGAGGCCGCGATCAACCACACGCTGGCCCGGATCAGTCGCGGCCGGATGACGGTGACGGTCACGCATCGTCTGGCGGCAGCAATCGACGCCGACTGCATTCACGTCATGGACCAGGGGCGCCTCGTGGAGTTCGGTCCCCATGACGAGCTTCTCGCCCGCGGGAGCACCTATGCGCGGCTCTGGTCCAAGCAGAGCGGCTTTGATTTCACCCATGACGGCCAGACGGCAAGCGTGACGCCGGAGCGGCTTCGCCAGGTGCCGTTGTTCGCGGAGCTGGATGAGGAGACGCTCGGCATCGCCGCCTCTTTGTTCACGACCGAGCGCCTGTTGAAAGACCGGATCGTGATCCAACAGGGAGACATCGGCGATCGCTTCTACATCGTCATTCGCGGCGCGGTGGAGGTCCTCGTCGCCGACGAGACAGAAGCGACCCGGCGGATCGCCGTGCTCGAGATCGGCGACCATTTCGGCGAGATCGCCCTCCGGCTCGTCCGCCGGACCGCTAGCGTCCGCACGCTGAGGCCCTCCACCTTCCTTGCGCTCCAGCGGGCTCATTTCGAGCTCCTGCTCCGAGCGCGCCCCGCAGCTTCGGGCGCGCATGGAAGACGTGCACAGGGTACGCCTGTCGCAATCCCCTACCGCTTGAGGTCAGCGATGATTCACCCGGCTACCGAGCTCCGTTTCGTCAGTCCCGAGATCGGGCTCGGCGTCTTCGCACGGGAAGCGATTCCGAAGGGCACCATCGTGTGGACCCTGTGCCGGCTCGACATCGTCCTGACGCCGCACGAGGCGGCCGCCCTGCCGGCGCCCTACCAGCCGATTCTCGACCGCTACGCCTATACGGACTGGGAGGGGCGCGTCGTGCTCTGCTGGGACCATGGCCGGTACATCAATCACAGCTGCGATCCCGTGATGGTCGGGATCGGCAACGAAATCGAGATCGCCGTGCGTGACATCGCAGCGGGCGATCAGCTCACCTGCGAGTACGCAACGCTCTATCCGACGGCGATGATGGAATGCCGCTGCGGATCGTCAGGCTGTCGGGGCGGCGTTGGGCTCGACGATCTTGCGGCACTTTGGCCGGGGCTCGACCGCAAGGGCGCGACGGCGCTGACAAGCGCCCGCTCCGTGCCGCAGCCCTTGCTACCCTTTGTCCGCGATGCTGGACGTTTCTTGGACTGGGTGGATGGCCGGGCGGACCGTCCCAGCTTCGGCACGGTCGCTTGACCGGAGTTTTACGCGCGGAGCGGACTTGGATGATCGGCGGTTATGAATAGGAAAAAAAGGGTGCAGAGGCCACGCGACCAATACTCGGCCGAGCGCGATCCTGTCGTGCGACACCGGCAGGGGTTGGTGATCCGGACCAGTCAGCTTCGTCGGTGCGGGGGCGGCAGGCGGTCCATCGGGGCATGGGTCAGGCGCGGGGGGATGGGTCATGGCGCGTCCTTGGGCGGTATCCGAGTTTCGTGGCGTGCGGAAGAATCGCCGTGGCGATGTAGTCCAGTTCCTCCGGCGTGCTGTCGCGCCCGGGGATGGCATTGCGGTGGGGGTGGTTGCCGAAGTGGTCGATCACCGCGCGGCGCCCGCGCGGCTGTCTTGCGCCGAGCTCGTAGACCTGCCGCAAATGCGGCGGCGCCTCGTCGATGATGCGGTCGGCGAGGGAGATCGCGATGTCGATGTTGGCGAGGCGGTCGGCCGGATCGACGCATTCGCAGTGTTCCAGCGGGACTTGAAGCGGTTTCTGCCAGACGTTCTCCAGCGCGTCGAACGGCCGTTCTCCAGCCCCTGAAGGCAAAGGTCGCGAGCCCTCTCGTCATAGGCGTAGGCGCGCGGCGTGTCGGCCGAAACTGACCGGGTGAATTGATCGAGGGTTAGAATCAGCGTCAGCCGCCCCATTGGCGTGTCCGGCCCATGGTCCAGATCGCCCGCTGCGGCACGTGTCGTGAGGTCGGAGAACCCCGCTTGCGGAGCTACGGCATTCGCACATCTCTCTGAAGGGCGCGGATTTGCCCGCCTCTCCCCGCTTGCGGAGAGCGTTTCGGCTTTGCCGAAACGAGCGGAGCGAAGCGAAGCGGAGGTGAGGGGGCGTCTCCGGAAGAGGCGCCCGGCCCGACGCGGAGCGCCTCTTTCGTCACCGCCCCCACCCTCGCCTGCTGCGCAGGCTTGCTGCCTCCGGCAGCCCTCTCCCCGCAGGCGGGGAGAGGCGAATGCGCGCCCGACATCCTCACCCCGCTCGCGCCGGCTTCGCGCTCCTTGCGCTGGCCTTCGCGCATCCGGACGCCGTGACCTCGCTTGCGCGCCCCTTCGTGTGGGGCTTTCCCCCCGTCCTTATCGTCGCCGCCCTCGGGCCGGAGCGAGTTCACGCCCCGACGCTGCCGACGCGCGCCGCGGCGGCGATCGGCGATGTCTCCTACGCGAAGCAGTCGACATCGCTTCGGATCGGTGATATTATTGTGTTTCCTGGCGCGGCAAAGCCTCGGAGATTTTCAAACTTGCGATGAGTGCCACAATCATCTTTGGAATGAACGGCTCCGACGAGAAGACCGCTGCCGGCGTCACGACATTTTACGGCGGAGCCGGCGCCGATGGTCTCACGACCAACGTTCCCGGAACCGTTTTTTACGGGGGAGGCGATGATGACACAGTCGCGCTCGGCTTCAACGACGGCGCCTTCCTCACTGCGTATGGTGGGGAGGGCAACGACGCATTGTTCGGGGGTGACTTGACCACCATCGACCGTCTGTATGGCGGCACCGGCAATGATTACCTCGACGGCGGCGATGGCACCGCGTCGGTCGCGCCGGACTTGGTCTACGGCGGGCCGGGTCGCGATCACGCCTCGGGAGATTCCGGATCGGACACGATTTATGGAGGCGACGGCGACGACTCAGGGAGCAAGCATTAGTTCGGTGTTTTTCAGCAACCAGATTCCCGGCCTCTATGGCGGCGACGGCAACGATCTCCTCGACGGCGGCAACGGCAATGACTGGATCTATGGCGGCGCCGGCGCGAACACGCTGATCGGCGGCTTCGGCAACGACACGTTCTTCGTCGACAGCGCGAGCGATACCGTGGTCGAGACGGCGGGCGGCGGCACCGACTTCGTCCGCACGAGCGTCAGCCTGGCGCTGTCCGCGGCGGCCGAGGTCGAGAACCTCCACGTCGCCGATCTCAACCAGGTCACGGCCCTCAGTCTGACCGGCTCCGACAGCGCGAACTTCATCGTCGGAAACGCCGGCGACAATCTCCTCAAGGGCCTTTCCGGCAACGATGTGCTCGCCGGCTTTCACGGCAACGACCGCCTCGAGGGCGGCCTCGGCAACGACACCATCGACGCCTATGTCGGCGACGACGTGCTCGCCGGCGGCGCCGGCAAGGACGCGCTGAAAGGCGGCGAGGGACGGACGCCTTCGTCTTCGACACGGCGCCGAATGCCTCGACGAACCTCGACACCATCGCCGACTTCTCCCATGCCGACGACACCATCCGCATCGACAACGCGGTCTTCAAGGCCGCCGGCAAGAACGGCAAGCTCGTGAAGCATGCTTTCGTTTCCGCGAAGAAGGCTCTCGATGCCGAAGACCGCTTCATCTACGACAAGGCGAGCGGCGCGCTCTCCCACGACGCCGACGGCACCGGCAAGATCGCGGCGATCAAGATCGCGATTTTGCAGAACAAGGTGAAGATCGACCACACGGATTTTTTGGTGATCTGAGCGTCGTCGGACCAATCGAGCGCGCGCTTCGCCTCTCCCCGCCTGCGGGGAGAGGGTTCGGCCTTCGGCCGAACCAGCGGAGCGAAGCGAAGCGGGCGTCAAGGGGCGTCTCTGGAAGAGGCGCCTTCCCCAACGCGGCGCCTTCTTCGTCGCCGCCCCCTCACCCTCGCCTGCTGCGCAGGCTTGCTGCCTTCGGCAGCCCTCTCCCGCAAGCGGGGAGAGGTGAGAAGCGCTCTTCAATTCGCTCGAAACGCAACTCCAACGATGTGTTCATACGCTAGCCCCGCAAGCGGGGAGAGGCGAATGCGCGCCCGACGTCCTCACCCGCCCGCGCCCGCTTCGCGCATGGCGCGGCCGAGCGACAACAGGCCGAGGCCGCCGATGGCGCCTTCCGGGGTCAGGCCGCGCAGCTCCGCCTGAAGCGTGAAGCCGGTCTCGTCGCGATCGATCGTGAAGAGGTGATAGCCGGCCTTGTGCGTGAGCGTGCCGCCGCGCGCCGAGGCGGAGGGCGCGCCGACGACCGGCACCGGGCCGCGCGGGCCCGCAAGGCGCGCGAGCGAGCCGACATGGTTGTGGCCGTGCAGGATCAGGTCGGCCCCTGCCCGCGCGATCATCGCCGTGAAGGCGGCGGCGTCCTTCAGCTCCCGCCCCGCGAGGCGCCCCCCGGCTGAGGCGGGTGGTGGATCATCACCACGCGGAACGCTTCCGGTTCGGTCGCGAGCGCGCGCAACAACGCTTCGGCTGCGGCGAGCTGTGGCGGTCCGAGGCGGCCGGTGGCCACGAAGGGCTTCGTGGGGATCGCGCTCGAGAGGCCGATCAGGGCCACCGGGCCGCGCCGCCGCAGGTAGGAAAGCGTCCCGACGACCCGAATCGTCCCCGGTGTAGCCGCGGCAGGCCGCCAGCAGCCCCTCCAGGGAGCCCGCACGTAGGCGTCGTGATTCCCCGGCACGAAGCTCACCGTCTCGGGCGGACCCAGTGCCTCCAGGAAGGTGCGCGCGGTCTCCATTCGCTCGGCAGGCCGATGTTGCACAGGTCGCCGGTGCAGGCGACATGCGCAGCCCCCTGCTGCTTCAGGTCCGCCACCAGGGTTTCGAGCACGGTCATGTCGTGGCTGCGCGAGCGCCCGCGCCGCCAGTTGGCGTAGCCGGTGGCGCGCTTGCCGATGAGCTGGTGCAGGCGCGACGCGGCCGAGCGGGCCGACATGCGGGTCACTGAGATGGGCCAGGCGGAAGATCAAGGCCGACGATCAACGCTGCAGGAGGGCATGGAACGCGCCCGGCATCGCGGTCGCGGGCCCTCGCGTCAAGCGCTGCCGATCAGGATGCCGGCGAGGAGCACCAGCACGCCGCCGAGCATCGACCTGCAACGCCGCACGCCAGAACGGCGTGTCCATGAAGCGCGTGCGGATCGACGCGATGATCGCACGAGCTCGACGAGCGACCACCAGGACCGCGACGCCGGTCGCGGGCGGAAGCTTGCCGGGATCGAGGATAGGGCAGCGTGTGCCCGAGGCCGCCCAGCGTCGTCATCAGGCCGCAGACGATGCCGCGCACGACCGGGCGCCGCCGGCCGGTGAGGCTGCCGTCGTCGGAGAGCGCCTCGGCGAAGCCCATGCAGATGCCGGCCCCGAGGGAGGCCGCGAGGCCGACGAGGAAGGTCGTCGAAACTGCCGCGTGGCAAAGGCGGCGGCGAAGAGCGGCGCCAGGGTCGAGACCGAGCCGTCGATGAGGCCGGCAAGCCCGGGCTGGACGTATGCGCAGGACGAAGAGCCGGCGTTCGGCCTCGTCCTCCTGGGCGCGCACGCTTGCCGGCACGAGCTCCTCGCCGAGGCGGTGCGCGGTCGTTGCTGCGACCCCTCCGCTTCGGCGAGGTCGCCGAGGAGCCGGCGGACTGCGGCATCGCTCGTCCGGCTCGCCGCCCTTTTCGTAGAAATCGCGGCCGGCGGCTCCATCAGCTCGGCCTGCGGCGATCCGGTCGAGGTCGAGAGCGGCGCTCCACCAGACGGCCGGCGGTGGGTGAAGCCGCGCACGTCTTCGCGGCGGACGAGCGGGATGCGCTCGCCGAACTTCTCCTGATGCATCTCGATCAGCCGGTGGCGGTGCTCGCCCTCTTCCCGCGCCATCTCGTCGAAGAGGGCGGCGGAGGCCGGGAAATCGCCGCCGCAGGCGGTCCGCGAAGCTCTGGTAGATGCGCGTATTCTCCTCCTCGTTGGCGATGGCGAGGGCGACCACCTCGCGCTCGGTGAGCTCGGAGAGCGGTTTCATGGCGCGCGCGGGCTCCTGTTTAGAGGAGTTCTAAACGGGAGCGGGGGCGTGTGGCAAGCGGGGTGCGGCAGGGCACGCCGCGATCCGGGAATGCACGGAATGCAATGAGATTGCGCGGGGCGCCGCGACACTCACCTCGGTTCCTGATATTGTTGCAACCCGCTGCCGGATCATGCCCGAGGTTCGCTGCGGGACAGGGAGATCATAAATGAGCCTTGCGTTCTTCGACGACGACGACGACACGGGCGTTGCCTTTCGATTCTCGACCTTCGACGGGGGCGCGGGCGAGGATACATTCGGATCGACGGCAGGTGCTGGCGACGTGACAGCTTACGGTGGCAGCAGCAATGACAAACTCGTTTACCTTGGCCAGGGCGGGTCGAATTGCTACGGCGGCTCCGCGAACGACTATCTCATCGGCGCAGGCACGGGCTCGCCTCGACCGCCTCTTCGGCGGGACCGATGATGACATCTTGAGAGTATCCGAGATTGGCGGCTCATTCACCGCTCCCAACTGGCTGACGGGCGGTCCCGGCCGCGACGCTCTCAAAGGCGCCACCGGGAGCGACACGATCTTCGGCGGCGACGGCGACGACAGCCGCGCCGGCGGCACCATTACCGCCGGACCGTCGGAACGGGGTCCCAAACGGCCGTCACCCGGCCTGTACGGCTTTCTCGGCGACGACTGGCTCTACGGCGGCAACGGCAACGACTTTCTCTACGGCGGCGGCGACAACGACCGGATGTTCGGCGGTCTCGGCAACGACAGCTACTCCGTCGTCGACGCCGGCGACGTCGTTTCGGAAGCGGCCGGCGGCGGCGACGATACCGTCTACCTCGACCTCGGCGAATGGCCCGCAACGGCGATCTACTCCCTCGCCGCTTCCGGCGAAATCGAGCACATCCGCATCGGGACCGACACGTCCGGAATACCGCGGATCGATGCAACCTGCACGAACGGCGCCAACGAGGTCTTTGCGGGGACAGCTGCGCGAAGCGTCTCGGGTCTCGGCGGCAACGACGTCATGATCTCGGATGCGGGCGATGTGATCTTCCGCGGCGGCCTCGGCAACGACACGCTCACGGGCGGCGCCGGCAAGGACGCCTTCGTCTTCGACACGGCACCGAACAAGGCGACGAACGTCGACACGATCACCGACTTCTCGCACGCCGACGACACCATCCGCATCGACAATGCGTTTTTCAAGGCCGCGGGCAAGAACGGCAAGCTTGCGAAGGACGCCTTCTTCGCCGGCAAGAAGGCCGGCGATGCGGAGGACCGCTTCGTCTACGACAAGGCCTCCGGCGCGCTCTCTTACGACGCCGACGGCACGGGCAAGATCGCGGCGATCAAGATCGCGATTTTGCAGAACAAGGTGAAGATCGACTACACGGATTTTCTGGTGATCTAGAGCAAAATCCGTTCAAGATGACCCATCCCGGCTCGGTCATCCCGGGGCTGCGAAGCAGAGCCCGGGATCCATAAACGCGACGGCGCAGACGGCGCGCGACGGTGCGCAGACTGCGGTGTTCATGGCTTCCGGGCTCCGCTTCGCGGCCCCGGAATGACAGCGCTTGAGCTTGATTTAATATGAACGGATGCTGCTCTAACGTACCCCTTGCCTCTCCCCCTGCGGGGAGAGAATTCGGCCTTCGGCCGAACGAGCGGAGCGCGGCGCAGCGGGGGTGGGCGGACGATGCCGGAAGGGGCGCCCTTCCGCACCGCTGCGCCATCTCCGACACCGTCCCCTCACCCTCGCCCGCTGCGCAGGCTTGCTGCCAGCGGCAGCCCTCCCTCCGCAAGCGGGGCGCGGCGAATGCCCCTCGCCTCGCGCGCAACGCGGCCCCGGCTATGGTGGGGTCCAGGCCCGGACCTCTTCTCGGAGAGGAAATTTTCGGCGGCGTGTCGATTTTGCCGGGGCCCGTTCGTCTATGAGCGGGGGAGGCCGGAGCGGCCTCCCGATCAAGGGAGAAAGAGCGATGCGCGTGATGGTTCTCGTCAAGGCGACAAAGGACAGCGAAGCGGGCTTGATGCCCTCGGCCGAGCTCATCGAGGCCATGGGCAAGTTCAACGAGGAGCTCGTGAAGGCGGGCCTCATGCTCGCCGGCGATGGACTGAAGCCCTCCTCGCAGGGCAAGCGCGTCGCCTTCAGCGGCGCAAGCCGCACCGTAGCCGATGGGCCGTTCGCGGAGACGCGGGAGCTCGTGGCCGGCTATTGGCTGTGGGAGGTCAAGGACATGGACGAGGCGATCGCGTGGGTGAAGCGCTGCCCCAACCCGATGCCGGGCCCGAGCGAGATCGAGATCCGCCCGCTCTACGAGATGGCGGACTTTGCCGAGGTCCTGACGCCGGAGGTCGCCGAACTCCACGAGCGCAACCGGGAAACGCTGGCGAAACGCTGAACCCCGGCGGAGCGGCGGCCGGCCTGCGCCGCCGCTGCGAACACATGCCCGTCGAACGCGGCTGTTTCCGCGGCGCGATTCTCACGGCGGTCTCGGGACGGCGACCGCGGCGCCGTTCCAATGCGCAGCGTCGCGTTTGGAATGTGGCGACACGCGGGCGGGCACGCGGGAGCGCCTTCGTTCGCGAAGCGCAGAAGGCAGGCGAAGAAACGGTTTCAGTCCCGACCGAGCGTTCCCGAGCGCGAATTCGAGATTCATATCCGCGTCGCGGTTCTGCCCAAATTTGTACTCCTGAAGCAGTAGGCTCTACCCCTTAAGAAGGAGAAACGCAGGGAGCGAACGAAACGCACAGCGGAAGGAGATTTTCATGGCTTATCGGCCCATCGATGGCGCAGGCGTCGACCTCAGCCACCCGAACGAGAATGCTGCCGGCACTGATTTCATTCGTCTCGGAGAAGCCCATTTTATCGGCGACGACGGCCTTCGCTTCGCCGATCTCAACCCCCGCGACATCTCGAACATCGTCGTCGGCCAGGGCGACCCGACGGTCCCGATGCCGGAGAATTTTTCCGGCATGATGTACGCCTGGGGCCAATTCCTCGACCACGATCTCGACCTCGCGCCGCAGGACGGACAGCGCGCCATCGACATTCGGGTTCCGGACGGCGACCCGGTCTTCGGCGACAATGCGGTCATCGCCATGACGCGCGCTCTCATCGACCCGAAAAGCGGTCTCGCCATCAACGCCGTGACCGGCTGGCTCGACGGCTCGCAGGTTTACGGCTCGACGGCCGCCGTCGCCGCCTCGCTGCGTGGCAGCGGCGGGCACCTCAAGACCGAGGACAATTCACTGCCGGTCGTCAACAATCAGTTCCTTGCGGGCGACGTGCGCGCCGCAGAAAATCCCTCCCTGACCGCACTCCAGGTGCTGTTCGTCCGAGAGCACAATTTCCAGGTCGACCGGCTCGACGCCCTGCACCCGCGCTGGAGCGACGAGCATCTCTTCCAGGAAGCTCGCGCCATCGTCACGGCGGAACTCGCAAACATCACCTACAGCGAGTTCCTGCCGAAGCTGATCGGGCACAGAATTGACCGCTACACGGGCTACGATGCGAAGGTCGACGCGACGATCTCGGTCGAGTTCGCCGGCGCCGCCTTCCGCTTCGGGCACTCGATCGTCTCGGGGGACACCGAGCGCCTCGACAACGACGGCACCGTCGCGGGCCCCGCCGAAATCCCGCTGCGCAAAGCGTTCTTCATGCCTCCGGCCGATTTCAACGCCTTCGGCGGCGCCGACGGCTTCCTGCGCCACCTCGCCGCCGAAGCCTCGCAGGCGATGGATGTTCGCATCGTCGAGGATCTGCGCAACTTCCTGTTCGACCCGCCGGTCGGCATGGACCTTGCCGCCATCAACATCCAGCGCGGACGGGATCTCGGGCTCGGCACGCTCAACGAGACGCGCAAGGATCTCGGCTTGAGGCCCTGGACGCGCTTCGAGCAGATCACCGACGATGCCGCGACGGTGGCGGCGATGAAGACGGCCTTCGGCTCCGTCGACAAGGTCGACCTCTGGACCGGCGGCCTTGCCGAACGGCACGCCAAGGGCGCGCTCCTCGGACAGACCTTCACGGTCATCATCGCAGACCAGTTCGAGCGCCTGCGCGACGGCGACCGCTATTACTTCGAGCATGCGCTCAATCCCGCCGACGTCCGCATGGTGAAGAATACCAGCTTGTCGGACATCATCACGCGCAACACCGACGCGACCGACATGCAGGCTGACGTCTTCATGAACGTGCCCCGGGGCCCCGAGAACGACTTGACGATCTGAGAACGCGGTTGACGGGTGGCCGGCTTGAGCCGGCCACCGGGAGGATCGGCAGCCGAGAACCTGTCGGCCCGCGCCAGGCGCTTTTTCCACACGGCGGCGGCTAGACTAGAACGAGACGCAGGCCGGGCGCAGAATCATGCCGACCGACTGCTGGTCGAAGCGGCGCTTGTAGGCTTCGGCGACCGCCGCGAGACTTCGGCGCGTCTGCTCCTCGTCCTTCACCGCGATGAGTATGACCTTGCTCGGCTCGCGCACGATCGCTCCCCGCCCCGTATCTCGGTACTGGCCTCTGCCGTCGAGTATCGTGAGCCCGCTTGGAAAGCGCGGTGTCACCTCCTCGTCGACGAAGGCCGCGAAGGAGCGTTCGCTGACGCCGGTCCGGTCACCGATGTTGCGGCCGAACAGAAGCTCGGCGACAAGCATGCCCTGCTCGCCGGCGGCGCAGGTCAGGGCAGGTGCGGTCGCGCAGCCCCCGACGATGAGCAATGCCGCCCAGGCGAAGCAGCCGGCAAAGGGAGTCGAGGAGCCGATGCCGGGGAGCGATCATCGGTTGCCGCCTCGCTCCCTCGGCGCCCCGGCCGACAATCAGGTCGCGCCTCTCGCCTCCCGCGGGCGCAAATGGTGTGCGGTTCTCATCCTGGCTTTGGCAGACTCGGCATCGCGATTTTTCGGCGACGCATTCGTCACGAGGGAATCGAGCAGTTCATGGACGGCCCGTGCGACCTGTTCCACGGCGAGGGTGAACGCGGGCTCGTTGGCCTTCGACGGCCGCGTGGAGCCACTCAGCTTCCGCACGAACTGGAGCGAGGCGGCACGGATTTCATCGTCCGTGGCCCGCGGTTCAAAGTTGTGCAGCGTCTTGATGCTTCGACACATGGAACGCCTCCCCTCACAACGGTCACTGCGCGTCGGGCTGGCGCCCAACGCCAAAACGGCCGGACAATCGCACACGGTGCCCGAGGCGATCAACCGACCTCCGGCGGGACGCTGAGGCCGCTCTTGGTCCTCGCGATGACGTTGCCGGACCGCCGTAAAAGGACAATGCCGCTGTCCTATCTCCGGAAACCCGGAGAGACGGCCGGCCGGGAACGGCGGAGAAGGAGCGCGCGGGAAGGCACGGGACGGTGCGGGAAATGCACGAGATGCAACGAGACTGTGCGGAGTGCCGCGACATGAGTGCGACCGTCCTGCGAATCGAGATCGCCGCCCTGCAGAACAAGGTGACGATCGACTACATACACGGACTTTTCGGTGATCTGAAGCGCTCCTCGCCTCTCCCCGCAAGCAGGGAGAGGCGAATTGGCGCCTACTCCGCCTCCGCAAAGGTCTCGTCGAAGGAGTAGCCGGCGCTGCGGACGGTCCGGATCGGGTCGGGCTGGCGCGGGCGGTTGAGGGCCTTGCGCAGGCGGCCGACATGGACGTCGACAGTGCGCTCGTCGATGTAGACGTCGCGGCCCCAGACGCCGTCGAGGAGCTGCTCGCGGGTGAAGACGCGGCCGGGGCTCTGCATCAGAAATTCGAGCAGGCGGAACTCGGTCGGGCCGAGGTGCAGCTCCTTGCCGGCGCGGCGCACCCGATGCGTGTCGCGGTCGAGCTCGAGATCGCCGGCGACGAGGAGATGCGCGACGCGGGCGGGCTTGGCGCGGCGCAGCAGCGCGCGCACGCGGGCCAAGAGTTCGGGCACCGAGAACGGCTTGACGATGTAGTCGTCGGCGCCGGTGGCAAGGCCGCGGACGCGGTCGCCCTCCTCGCCGCGGGCGGTGAGCATGATCACCGGCAGGCGCTCGGTCTCGCGCCGGGCGCGGATGCGGCGGCAGAGCTCGATTCCCGAGAGGCCCGGCAGCATCCAGTCGAGCACGACGAGATCGGGCACCTGCTCGCGCAGGCGGATCTCGGCCTCGTCGCCGCGGGCGACGTTGTCGACCTCGTAGCCCTCCGCCTCGAGATTGTAGCGCAGGAGCAGCGTCAGCGGCTCCTCGTCCTCGACCACGAGGACGCGCATGCCGGTGGCGAGAACGCCCGAAGTCACGTGTCGCTCTCCACGGTGGCGAAGCTCGAACGGTCGTTCTTCGGCCGGTCGATCGAAAGGTTTTCGCCGGTGACGAGGTAGTGGATCGTCTCGGCGATGTTGGTGGTATGGTCGCCGATGCGCTCGATGTTCTTGGCGCAGAAGAGAAGGTGCGCGCAGAACGAGATGTTGCGCGGATCCTCCATCATGTAGGTCAACAGCTCGCGGAAGAGCGAGGTGTAGAGCGCGTCGATCTCGCCGTCTCGCTGCCAGACGTCGAGGGCGCGGCGCGTATCCTGCTGCGCGTAGGCGTCGAGCACATCCTTGAGCTGCCCGAGGACGAGATCGCTCATGTGCTGGACGCCGACGACGATTTTCTGCGGCTGGAACTGCCCGGCGACGGCGAGGGCGCGCTTGGCGATGTTCTTGGCGAGATCGCCGATGCGCTCGACGTCGCCCGAGACGCGGATCGCCGAGATCGTCTCGCGCAGGTCGATGGCGAGCGGCTGGCGCCGCGCGATGGTCAGGATCGCGTGCTCCTCGACCTCCCGCTGGAGCACGTCGAGGCGGGCATCGGCGGCGATCACCGCCTGCGCCAGCGGCGTGTCGCGGCGCACGAGCGCAGCGATCGAATCGATGAGCATCTTCTCGGCGATGCCGCCCATCTCGGAGATGCGGCGGCGCAGGTCCTGCAGCTCGAAATCGTAGGATGAGACGATGTGTTCCGACATGGTCGTCGCTCTCCGCTCAGCCGAAGCGCCCGGTGATGTAGTCCTGCGTCTGCTTCTTGCCCGGATTCATGAAGATCTTCGAGGTCTCGCCGAATTCGACGAGCTCGCCGAGATACATGAAGGCGGTGAACTGCGAGATGCGGGCGGCCTGCTGCATGTTGTGCGTGACGATGACGATCGTGAACTCGTCGCGCAGCTGCTCGATCAATTCCTCGATGCGCCCGGTCGAGATCGGATCGAGCGCCGAGGTCGGCTCGTCGAAGAGGATCACCTCGGGGCGCTGGGCCACCGTGCGCGCGATGCACAGGCGCTGCTGCTGGCCGCCGGAGAGCCCCATGCCGGACTGGCGCAGCTTGTCCTTGACCTCGTCCCAGAGCGCCGCCCTGCGCAAGGCCTCCTCGACGCGGATGTCGACCTCCGCCCGCGGCAGGCGCTCGTAGAGCCTCACGCCGAAGGCGATGTTGTCGTAGATCGACATCGGAAACGGCGTCGGCTTCTGGAAGACCATGCCGACGCGGGCGCGCAACTCGTTGACGTCGATGCCCGAAGACAGGATGTTGCGTCCGTCGAGGATGATCTCGCCCTCGGCGCGCTGCTCGGGATAGAGCGAATAGATGCGGTTGAAGGTGCGAAGCAGCGTCGACTTCCCGCAGCCGGAGGGGCCGATCAGGGCCGTCACCTGGCGATCGTGGAAGTTCAGGTTGATGTCCTTGAGGCCGCGGAAATCGCCGTAATAGAAGTCGAGATTCCGGCAGGCAATGCGGATCGGCGCGCCGGCATTCGCCGCCGCCTTGCCGGCGGCGGCGCTCGCCGCGGAAATCGCGATCGGTGTCATCGCGCGGTGTCCTTCTTCAAGACGAGGCGCGCCACGACGGACAGCACCAGGATCGACAGGGTGATGACGAGGGCGCCCGCCCAGGCAAGCTTCTGCCAGTTCGGATAGGGCGCAAGCGCGAACTGGTAGATCATGACCGGGAGGTTCGAGACGCCGCCGATGAGGTCCGGCCGGAACCAGAAATTGTTGTTGAGCGCGGTGAAGAGAAGCGGCGCCGTCTCGCCGGCGATGCGCGCCGTGGCGAGGAGCACGCCGGTGAGCATGCCGGCCCGCGCCGCGCGCCAGGTGACCTTGGTGATCACCGTCGCCATCGGCGCGCCGAGCGCCGCGCCGGCCTCGCGCAGGGAGCCGGGCACGATGCGCAGCATGTCCTCCGTCGTGCGCACGATCACCGGCGTCGCGATGATGGCAAGCGCGACGGCTCCGGCCCAGCCGGAATAGGTGCCCATCGGCTGCACCATCAACGTGTAGACGAAGAGGCCGATCAGGATCGACGGCGCCGAGAGCAGGATGTCGTTGAGAAAGCGCACCACGTTCGCGAGGGCGGAACTCTTGCCGTACTCGGCAAGGTAGGTTCCCGCGAGCACGCCGACGGGCGTCGCGACGGCGATGCCGAGAAGCGTCAGCACGAGGCTGCCGACGATGGCGTTGGCAATGCCGCCGCCCTCGCTGCCGGGGCCGGGCGTGACCTCGGTGAAGATGGCGAGCGAGAGGCCGCTGGAGCCCTCGATCAGGAGCATGAGCAGGATCCAGCCGAGGACGAAGGCGCCGAGCGCCGTGAAGAGCGCGCAGACGGCCTTCAGAACACGGTCCTGGACCTGGCGGCTGCGCCGCACGCGGCCCCAGGGGGCGACGGCGGGAACGGCGGCGCGGGCGGGGGCTAACTCCATGGCGGGGCTCATTGCAGCTTGACGCGCGCGATCAGCAGGCGCGCCAGGATGAGGACGGAGAAGGTCACGAGGAAGAGGATGCAGCCCAGCGCGAGAAGCGCGCTGAGCTGCAGGTCGGACGCCTCGTTGAATTCGTTCGCGATGCGCGAGGCGATGGTCGAGCCCGGATCGAAGATCGAGAGCGAGAGCCGGTTCGCATTGCCGATGACGAAGGTCACCGCCATGGTCTCGCCGAGCGCGCGGCCGAGACCGAGCATGACGGCGCCGATCAGGCTGACCCCGGCCTGCGGCACGAGCACATGCCGGACGACCTCGTAGGTCGTGCAGCCGATGCCATAGGCGCTCTCGCGCAGGACCGTCGGCACCTGGTCGAGGATGTCGCGGGCGATCGAGGCGATGAACGGGATGATCATGATGGACAGGATGATCCCGGCGGTGAGAATGCCGACGCCTGACGGCACGCGGGCATAGAGCACGGTGCCGAGAAAGGGCACGCCCTCGACGAGCGCCGAGACCGGGACCTGCACATAGGCTGCAAACAGCGGCGCGAAGACGAACAGGCCCCACATGCCGTAAATGATGCTCGGCACCGCGGCCAGAAGCTCGATCGTCGTCGACACCGGCCGCTTCAGCCAGGCCGGGCAGAGCTGGGTCAGGAAGACCGCGATGCCGAGCGAGACCGGGACGCCGATGACGAGGGCGATGAGGGCCGACGTCAGGGTGCCGACGATGGCGACGAAGGCGCCGAACTGGCCCCGCCCGACATCCCACGCGCTCGAGGTGAGAAAGCCAAGGCCGAAGCGCTCGAAGGCCGGCCAGCCGCCGACGATCATCGAGGCGAGGATGCCGGCGAGGACGATGAGCACCAGGAGCGCCGAGCCGTAGCTCGCAAGGCGGAACAGGCGGTCGAAGGTCGGCTTCGGGGACCGGCGGACGGGGTGCATGGACGACAAGGCGATCGTTTCGGACAATGCCACCATCCGCCGGCCCTCTCTTTCGCGCAACCGGATGCCGGCGGCGGACCGCCGGCGCTTGCCTCACATCGGCAGGAGCGGCTGGCCCGATTTCGACTTGACCTCTTTCCAGTTCGCCTGGACTTGACCGACGACCTTCTCGGGCAGCGGCACGTAGTCGAGGTCGGTCGCCAGTTTGCCGCCGCTGCGATAGGCCCAGTTGAAGAACTTCAGCACCTCGGCCGTCTGTTCCGGCTTGTCCGGGTTCTTGTAGATCAGGATGAAGGTCGCTGCGGTGATCGGCCAGGCGCCCTCGCCGGGCTGGTTCGTGAGCGAGATGCCGAAGCCCGGAGCCGCCGACCAGTCGGCGTTCGCCGCCGCCGCCTGGAAGGCCGCGTCGCTCGGCGCCGGATACTGGCCGGCCTTGTTCTGCAGCAGCGCAAACGGGATGCTGTTCTGCTTCGCGTAGGCGTATTCGACATAGCCGATCGAATTCGGCACCTGCTTCACGGTCGCGGCGACGCCCTCGTTGCCCTTGCCGCCCTGGCCGATCGGCCAGCTCACGGTGGTGTTGGCGCCGAGATCGTTCTTGAACGAGGCCGAGACCTCGGAGAGGTAGGTGGTGAAGATGTTCGTCGTGCCCGAGGCGTCCGAGCGGTAGACCGGCGTGATCGGCGCGTTCGGCAGGGTGAGGCCCGGGTTCAGCGCGGCGATGCGCGGATCGCTCCACTTCGCCACCTTGCCGTTGAAGATCTCGGCGAGCAGTTCGCCGGTCAGCTTGAGACCCCCGGACGGCACGCCCTGGATGTTGATCACCGGCACGACGCCGCCCATCACGGTCGGGAACTGGAGAAGGCCGGCCTTCTCGAGGTCCGGGCCCTTCAACGGCGCATCGGTGGCGCCGAAATCGACGGTCTTCGCCTGGATCTGCTTGATGCCGCCGCCGGAGCCGATGGACTGGTAGTTGAGACCGTTGCCGGTCTCCTTCTTGTAGGCCTCCGCCCATTTCGAATAGACCGGGAACGGAAAGGTGGCGCCGGCGCCGGTGATGTCGGCCGCCGTCGCCGGAACGGCGAAGGCCGCGGCGGCAAGGCCGGCCGCGACGAGGAAAGCGAAACGTTTCACGGGTGAACTCCCTGCTTTTCGGGCGCGGCGGCGGCGGGTCGTCAACGCCGCCAGGCTGTCGGGGAAAGCCGCGCCGCGCCCCTGCTAGACCCTGCTGATAGCGGGTCTATGACGCCCGCATGACGGTTCGATGACAGGGCTGTGGACGGGGGCGCATTGGAGCATCCGGTCCACCAATCCGCATTCCCCGCGACCCCATCCTGAGAGCTTGTGAATCTTCAGATAAAGGACGCCGGTCCGCCTCTCCCCGCTTGCGGGGAGAGGGCCGCCGAAGGCGGCAAGCCTGCGCAGCAGGCGAGGGTGAGGGGGCGGTGACGAAGAAGGCGCGTGGCTTCGGCCGGGCGCCCCTTCCGGCACCGCCTCCTCACCCCCGCTTCGCTTCGCTCCGCTTGTTTTGGCCCAAGGCCAAAACCCTCTCCCCGCAAGCGGGGAGAGGCGGACTCGCGCCTTTCGCCCGAAAGATGCACAGGCTCTCAGGATGAGGGGTTTGGGGTTGTTTTCGATTGATGAATTCGCACGCTCAGGACGGTTCCGCCGCTTCCGGCAGCACGATTCTGAACGTCGCGCCCTCCCCGGGCGTGCTTTCGATCGAGAGCTGGCCGCGATGGCGGTTGACGATGTGCTTGACGATGGCGAGGCCGAGGCCGGTGCCGCCCGTCTCGCGGCTCTTCGCCGCGTCGACCCGGTAGAAGCGCTCCGTCAGGCGCGGCAGGTGCTCGGGCGCGATGCCGGGGCCGTCGTCGCGCACGGAAAGCTCGGCTTCGGGCCGCTCGCCCGCGACGCGGCGGGCGAGGGAGACTTCGATACGGCCGCCGCTGCGGCCGTATTTCACCGCGTTCTCGATCAGGTTCTCGACCGCCCGCAGCAATTCGTCACGGTCGCCGAGCACGACGAGCGGAGGGTCGGGAAGGGCGAGATCGACGCTCATGCCGCGCTCGCGCACGAGCGGCGAGAGCGTGTCGACCATCTGGCCGACCAGGGGCACGAGGTCGATCGGCGTCTCCGGCGGCAGGTGCGCGCGCATCTCGATACGCGAGAGCGACAAAAGGTCGTCGATGAGCCGCGTCATGCGCTGCGCCTGACCGCGCATGATTTCCAGGAAGCGCTCGCGCGCCGCGGGATCGTTGCGGGCCGAGCCCTGCAGCGTCTCGATGAAGCCGAGCAGCGAGGCGAGCGGGGTACGCAGTTCGTGGCTCGCGTTGGCGACGAAATCGACCCGCATGCTCTCGAGCCGACGCGCCGAGGTGAGATCGCGAAAGAACAGGACGACGCCGGTCTGTCCGGCCTCGCCGCCGGGCTCGCGCAAGGGGCCGATCTGCACCTCGAAGGTCCGCTCGGTCGGGATGCGCTCGGCGTATTCGACCTTCACCGCCTCGCCCGAGCGAAGCACCTCCTCGATGCCGCGCAGCACGTCGGGGCTGCGCAGCGCGAAGGAGAGCGGGTGCTTGACCTTGAGGCCGGACAGGAGGCGGCGGGCCGCGGCGTTCGCCTCGAGGACGAGCACGCGCCGGTCGACGAGGATCACCGGGTCCGGAACGTTGGCGAGCACGGCATCGGCAAAGCCGCTCGGCGCCGCTTCGCTCGATCCGGCGCCGCGGATCGCGCGCGGCCGGCCGCGATCGGCGAAGACGAGGGCGCTCGCGGCGACCGCCAGCGCGGCGCTGAGGAGCAGCCAGGCATCGACGGCCCCACGGGCCATGGCGACGGCGATCAGCACGACACTCGCGAGAAGGGCGCCGCGCATCGCCGCGCGGCGGTGCGCGGCCTTGCGATCCTCGACGTCGTCGGGCGGACCGGCCATGTCGAAATCAGGGTTCGTCGTCGGAGGCGATCTCGATGCCCTCGTCCGTTCCGAAGACCTCGCGGGTCGCCGTGAGCCGGCCCAGGATCTCGTGCAGGGCGAGGAGCGCGAGCGCGAGCACGAAGGGGACGAGATAGTAGCAAAGGCGGAACAAGAGCAGCGCCCCGAGCACGGGCTCGCGGGGATGGTTCGAGAGCGCGAGCAGGATCGTCGCCTCGAACACGCCGAGCCCGCCCGGCGAGTGGCTCGCGACGCCGAGCATGACGGCGAAGACGTAGACCGCAAGGAAGGTCTCGAAGGCGATGCCGTGCCCGCCCGGAAGCAGCACGTAGAGGACGCCGGCGCCGGCGCAGACGTCGCCCGCGCCGATCAGCATCTGCGCGAGCGAGAGGCGAAAGCCCGGCAGTTCGAGGCGCCAGCCCTTGATCTTCACGGAGCGGCGCTTCAGCGAGATCCAGACGAAATAGGCGACGATCAGGGCCGCCCCGGCGAGACCGATGAGCTGGTTGAGCCTGACATTCGTGTAGATCAGGAGGGAGAGTTCGTCCGCCTGCCACATCAGGCTCGCCGCCAGCACGAGGGCCATGCCGAGCCAGAAGGTGATGCCGGCGACGACCGTGAGGCTTGCGACCTTGCCCGTCGAGAGCCCGCGCGGCGCATAAATCCAGTAGCGCACGGTGCCGGCGGTGATGAGCGGAAAGCCGAGCGTGAAGCTTACGGCGTAGCTCGTGAACGAGGCGAGCGCCGTCGTGCGGTAGGGCACCTTCAGCGCGAGCTGGCGCAGCGCGAGCGCATCGTAGCAGGTGAGCAGGCCGTAGCTCACGGCGGTGAGAAGCACGGCGAGGCCGATCTGCCGCGCGCTCGCCGCGGTGAAGGCGGCGCGCAGCTCCGCCACGTCCATCTCCGAGACGATGTGGTAGAGCACCGCGACGGCGGCGCCGAAGATGAGAAAGCTCGCCGCCGTGCCGAGCCAGGCGAAGCGCCGGTGCCGCCGCTTTATGCCGCGGTGAAATCTTGCGGCGCTCTCGGCCGCGCCGATCTCGGGAGGCAAGTCGTTCATGCGGAGCCAATTCTCGGAGCTGGCGCGCCGGATGGGCGGCGTGCCCCGCATTTAGGGGTTTTGCGCGGGAAGCGCCAGTCCGGTGTCATTGTTGCAGCGGCAGGGCCCTTTGCCGCCGGCCCGCGCCGCGCTAAGCTGGGCCGTCGCGTGATCGCACCCATTTCACCCAGGATATTGTCAGCGGAGTGACCATTCTTCAGACCGACCAGGCCCGGCGCATGTCGGCCGTGGGCGCGGACATGTCTCGGATCGCGGAAGACACATCGTTCCGCACTCTCGCGGAGAGCCTGCCGCAACTCGTCTGGACAACGCTCCCAGACGGGCAGCACGACTATTTCAACCGGCGCTGGTACGAGTTCACCGGACTTGCGCCCGAGGAATCCCTCGGCCAGGGCTGGCGGGCGGCGATCCATCCGGACGACCGCGACCTCACGGAGAAGCGCTGGCGCGAGGCCCTGGCGGGCGGCGCGCCCTTCGAGATCGAGTACCGCATCTGCGGCGCCGACGGCCGCCATCGCTGGTTCCTCGGCCGCGCCCTGCCGATCCGCGACGCCGGCGGCGGCATCCTGAAATGGTTCGGCACCTGCACGGAGATCGAGGCGCAGAAGAAGGCCGAGGAGGCCTTGCGCCGCCTCGACGACCAGCATCGGCTCGCCCTCGAGGCCGCCGATCTCGGCACCTGGGACTACAACGTCGCGAGCGGCATCGTCAGTTTCGATCGGCGCGCCTGCAACCTCTTCGACCTCGAGGCGGAGGGCATCCGCAGCCTGCCGATCGAAAAATCCTTCGGTCGCATCGACGCTGAGGACCGCGAGCGCGTGCGCGCGGCGCTCGTCGCGGCGATCGCGCCGGGGTCGGACGGACGCTTCGAGGCGGAGTACCGCCTCGATCTGCCCGAGGGCGGCGCGCGCTGGCTGCACATCCGCGGCCAGTCCTTCTTCACAGGCGAGGGACCGCGCCAGGCGGCGATCCGCGTCTCCGGCGTCGTCAGCGACGTCACGCAGCGCCGCAACAGCGAGGAAACGCAAAGGCTCGTCGCGCGCGAACTGAACCATCGCGTCAAGAACCTGTTCGCGATCACGACCGGCATGGTCTCGGCCACCGCGCGCACGGCGAAGACGCCGAAGGACATGGCGAATGCGCTGCGCGGCCGGCTCGGCGCGCTGGCGCGGGCGCACGAACTGGTCCGGCCCGCCTTCGCTGCCACGAACCAGGGCGGCAAGGGCACCACCGTCGAGCACCTCGTGCACGCGATTCTCGCGGCTCACGCCGAGCCGGAACGGCGGCGGCTGACGATCGAAGGTCCTGCCGTCGCGGTCGGGCCCAGCACGACGACGAGCCTCGCTCTCGTCCTGCACGAGCTCGCGACCAACGCGGCGAAGTACGGCTCGCTTTCGACGGCGGACGGCGTGCTGTCGATCCACTGGGCGCTCGCGGAGGACGGCGTGCGCCTGACCTGGACCGAGAGCGGCGGCCCGAGGATCGGCGAGGCGCCGACATTCGAAGGCTTCGGCAGCCTGCTCGCGCGAAAAACCATCGCCGGCCAGCTCGGCGGCAGCCTCGCGCACGACTGGCGGGCGGACGGCCTTCGCGTGCGCATGATCCTGCCCCTCGACCGCCTGTCGCTGTGACGGCGTGGATTCGCCTCTCCCCGCCTGCGGGGAGAGGGTTTTGGCCTTCGGCCAAAACAAGCGGAGCGAAGCGAAGCGGGGGTGAGGGGCGTCTGCGGAGGAAGCGTCCGGCCGAAGCCGCCGCGCCGCCTTCGTCACCGCCCCCTCACCCTCGCCTGCTGCGCAGGCTTGCCGCCTTCGGCAGCCCTCTCCCCGCAAGCGGGGAGAGGCGAGAGGCGCCCCTTACTTCGAGCGCGGATCGAGGGCGTCGCGCAGGCCGTCGCCGAACAGATTGAACGACAGGACCGTGACGAAGATGGCGAGGCCCGGCCAGAACGCCATCCACGGAGCCGTGTTGAGGAAGCGCTGCGCGGCGTTGAGCATCGAGCCCCAGGACGGCGCCGGCGGCTGCTGGCCGAGACCGAGGAAGGACAGGCTCGCCTCGGCGATGATCGCCGTCGCGATGGTGAGCGTCGCCTGCACGAGGAGCTGCGGCAGCACGTTCGGCAGGATGTGGCGGAAGGCGATGCGCCAGGGCGGGTTGCCGACAGCGCGCGCCGCCTCGACATAATCCTCCGCTTTCACCGAGAGCACCTGGCCGCGGGTGAGGCGCACGAAGATCGGCGTCGCGGTCACGCCGATGGCGATCATGGCGTTGCCGAGGCTCGGCCCGAGGAAGGCCGCGAGCGCGATGGCGAGGATGAGGAACGGGCAGGCGAGCATGGCATCCGTGAAGCGGCTGATGAGCCCGTCGACGAAGCCGCCCGCATAGCCCGCGACGAGGCCGACGGGAACGCCGACGGCGATGGCGATGCCGACCGAGATCAGGCCCGCCATCAGCGAGGCTCTCGCGCCGTAGACGATGCGCGAGAGGATGTCGCGGCCGACCTCGTCGGTGCCGAGCCAGTACAAGGCGGAGGGCGCCTTGCGCACCGCCGACCAGCTCTGCTTCGCCGGATCGTAAGGCGCGATGGACGGCGCCAGGACGGCGAGAAGGACGATGACGACGATGAGGACGAGGGCCGCCATGGCGGCTCGGCGTTGCAGCAGGCGCCGCAGCGCCCGCCGGCCGGGACTCTCGACGGCGAAGGCCGCCTCGGCCGGCGGCACGGCGGTGGCGATCGAGGCCGTCATGCCCGCAGCCTCGGATTGACGAGAATGTAGCCGAGATCGGCGAGGAGGTTCAGCGCGACGTAGATCGAGGCCGTCACCAGCACGACGCCCTGCACGACCGCATAGTCGCGGTTGAAGACCGCATCGACGATGAGCTTGCCGAAGCCCGGGATGGTGAAGATCTGCTCCGTCAACACGGCGCCCGACAGAAGCGTGCCGAACTCGAGCGCCCCGAGGGTGATCACCGGCGTCAGCGCGTTGCGCATGGCGTGCTTCAGCACGACGCGCCGCTCCGACAGGCCCTTGGCGCGGGCGGTGCGCACGTAGTCGCTCTGCAGCGCCTGCAGCATGGCGCTGCGGGTGTGGCGCATGATCACGCCGGCGATGGCATTGCCGAGGACGAAGGCCGGCATCACCGTCGTCGCAAGACTCTGGCGCCAATCCTCCCAGAGCGGCACGTAGCCCGACGCCGGCAGCCAGCCGAGCGTCACGGAGAACAGGACGATCAGCATGATCCCGAGCCAGAAGTTCGGCGTCGAGATGCCCCACAGGGCGAAGACGTTGGCGGCGTAGTCCCAGACCGTGTCCTTCTTCACCGCCGAGACGATGCCTGCGCCGACCCCGATGACGAGGGCGATGGCCATCGCCATGACCGCGAGCTGCAGCGTCACCGGAAGCTTCTGCGCGATGAGGTCGGCGACGGAGACCTTGAGGCGCATCGATTCGCCGAGATCGCCGGTGAAGACGCCGCGCATCCAGTACAGGTACTGCACGGGCAGCGGCCGATCGAGCCGGTATTGCTGCCGGATCTGCGCGATGACCTCGGGATCCCTCTCCTCGCCAGCCATGATCATGGCCGGATCGCCCGGCAGCAATTGCTGCAGCGAGAAGATCAGCACCGACACGAAGAACAGCGTCGGGACGAGCTGGACGAGGCGCTTGCCGATGAGCGTGAGCATGTCCGGCCCTCGCAAATGGCGGCGGTCCTCCCGGGGGAGGGCCGCCGTCGCCCCCTTACGGCTTCAGAACCGCGCCTTGCAGGCGCACGAGACCGTCGGGCATCTGCTTGTAGCCTTCGAGCTTCGCGGTGTGCGCAATCAGCACCTTGCGGTGGAAGAGATAGAGCACCGAGCCTTCGTTCAAAAGCGTCTCGGTGACCTTCTCGTAGAGCGCCTTGCGCTCCTTCGGATCGCTCTTGATCCGCGCCTCGTCGAGGAGCTTGTCGACGGCGGGGTTGGAATAGGCACCGTAGTTCTGCGGCGCGCCCGTCTTGTGGAAGATGTAGAGGTTGCCGTCCGGATCGGTGCGGCCGGACCAGGCCAGCATGAAGGCCTGATAGCGCCCGTCCTCGGCCTCCTTCAGGCTGGTCGCGAACTCGACGATGCGGATCTTCATGTCGAAGCCGGCCTCCGCCGCCATCGCCTGGATGACCTCCGCGACCGCCCGCGTCTCGGGATTGTTCGGCACCATGTAGTCGACGGCGACCGGCGTCTTCACGCCCGCCTCCTGAAGGAGCTTTTTCGCCCTCTCGACGTCGCGCTTCCGGAGCGGGAATTTCTCCTGGTAGAAGGGATTGTTCGGGCTGATCCACTGGTTGCCCGGCACGAACTCGCCGTTGAAGACGACCTGGTTCAGCGCCTCGCGGTCGATGGAAAGATCGAGGGCCTGGCGCACGCGCGGGTCTTGCCCGAGCGGGTTCTTCGCCGCCTCGCCCCTGGCGACGTTGATGGTCATGCCCTGATAGCCGAGTTCGGTGACGGTCACGAGCTTCAGGCTCGGCGTCGCGCGCATGTCCTTGGTGTCCGTGGCAAGGGGACGCTCGATGAGCTGGAGCTGGCCGGCCTTGAGGTTCGCCAGGCGCACCGAGGAATCGGTGATCGGCAGGAAGACGACGCGGTCGATCTTGACCGCATCCTTGTTCCAGTAATCGGCGAAGCGGTCGAGGACGATGCGGTCCTGCTGCACGCGCTCGACGAACTTGTAGGGCCCGGCGCAGACGGGCTTCGTGCCGAACTTGTCGCCGAGTTCCTTCGCCGCCTTCGGCGATACGATCATGCCGGAGCGGTCGGTGAGCTGCGACAGGAGCGGCGAGAACGGCGCCTTCAGGGACAGCTTCACGGTGAGCGGGTCGACGACCTCGACCTTCTCGACCGCGGCGAGCTCGGGCTTGCGGAAGGAGCCCTGCATGGTGAGATGCCGGTCGAGGGAGAACTTTACCGCCTCCGCGTCCATCGGCTCGCCGTCGTGGAACTTGACGTTCGGCCGCAGCTTGATGACGACCGTGCGGCCGTCGTCGAGGGTTTCCTGCGACAGCGCGAGCTGCGGCACGAGGTTGAGGTTCTCGTCGACGTCGAAGAGCTTGTCGCAGAGCGAGGCGAAGACGATGCGTCCGACATAGGTGCGCGCAAGCGTCGGATCGAGCACGTCCGGATCCTCGGCGAGGCCGATTCGCAAGGTCGTCTGCGCCGACGCCGCCGCGACGGAGGCCGTCAGCGCCGCGGCAGCCATGAGGCCCGTAAGCCATACTCGTTTCGTCATCGATTCCACTCCCTTGGTTTTCGGCACGACGGTGCCGTTTCTCGTTTCGTGTCGAATGCAAGTCATGGACCGGCGCCGGCGAAGGCGGAAAACAGACGCTCGAGGCGCGGGTCGATCCGCCCCTCCTCCGGCAGGCTGTCGGCGGCGGAAGGCAGCCCGCGCCAGAGATGGCACGCCGTCGCGTGGCCCTTGCCGTCGTCGTCGAGGAACGGCCTCTCGCGCGTGCAGCGTTCGACGGCGTAGGGACAGCGCGGATGGAGGTGGCAGCCGGGCGGCGGCGCGATCGGGCTCGGCACGTCGCCTTGCAGGATGCGCCGCTCGCGCCGCGCCAGGGGCGAGGCGACCGGGATCGCCGAGAGCAGCGCCCGCGTATAGGGATGGCGCGGGTCGGCGAAGACGGCGTCGGCGGGCCCGGTCTCGACGATACGCCCGAGATACATCACGGCGATGCGGTCGGCGATGTGCTTCACGACCCCGAGATCGTGCGAGATGAAGATGTAGGCGAGGCCGAGGCGGGCCTGGAGATCCTTCAGGAGGTTGAGGATCTGCGCGCGGATCGAGACGTCGAGGGCCGAGACCGCCTCGTCGCAGACGACGACCTTCGGTTCGGCGGCGAGCGCGCGGGCGATGACGACGCGCTGGCGTTGCCCGCCGGAGAATTCGTGCGGATAGCGCGCCGCCTGATGCGGCTCGAGGCCGACAAGGCGCAAGAGCTCGGCGACGCGGGCGCGGCGCTCGGCGGCCGGCACGACCGCGTGCAGCATCAGCGGCTCCGACAAGGTCTCGCCGACGGTCATGCGCGGGTTGAGCGACGCGAACGGGTCCTGGAAGATGATCTGGATCTTGCGCCGGAACGGCCGGAAGGCTTCCTCGCCGAGGGCGGTGACGTCCTCGCCGTCGAGGCTGACGCGGCCTGCGGTCGGCGCGATCAGGCGCATGACGAGGCGCCCGACCGTCGACTTGCCGCAGCCGGATTCCCCGACGAGGGCGAGGGTTTCGCCGGGCCGCAGCACCAGCGAGACGCCGTCGACCGCCTTCACGCTCGCGAGGGGGCGGCCGAAGGCGGAGCGCTTCGCGACAAAGTGCTTCACGAGGTTCTCGACCGCGAGCACCGGCGCGCTCATGCGACGAGCCTTTCGAGCGGCGCCCGCCAGCAGCGCGAGAGATGCCCGCCGCCAAGCTCGGCGAGGGGCGGCGGCTCGGCGCAGGCGGCGACGCGGAACGGGCAGCGCGGCTCGAAGCGGCAGCCGCGCGGCGGCGCCATCATGTTCGGCACCGTGCCGTCGATGGCGGCGAGCCGCGGCCGCCGCTCGCCGAGGCGCGGCAGCGCGCCGAGGAGGCCGACCGTGTAGGGATGCTGCGGGAAGCGGAACAGGTCCTCGACCGGCGCGCGCTCGACGACCTGGCCGGCATACATGACGACGACGTCGTCGCAGACTTCGGCCACGACGCCGAGGTCGTGCGTGATGAGGACGATCGCGGCGCCGCTCTCCTCGCGCAGGCGGCGCATCAGGTCGAGGATCTGCGCCTGGATCGTGACGTCGAGGGCCGTCGTCGGCTCGTCGGCGATGAGGAGGTCGGGATCGCAGGCGAGCGCCATCGCGATCATCACGCGCTGGCGCATGCCGCCGGAAAGCCGGTGCGGGTAATCGTGGAAGCGCGCCTCCGGGTTCGAGATGCGCACCCGCCGCAGCATGTCCATGGCGTGCGCCTCGGCCGCCCTCGCGGAGATGCGCCGGTGGCGCACGATCGCCTCGACGATCTGGTCGCCGACCGTGTAGGACGGGTTGAGCGAGGTCATCGGCTCCTGGAAGATCATCGCCATGCGGTCGCCGCGGAGATCCCGGCGCGCGCGCTCGCTCTCGCGGCGCAGATCCCGGCCGTCGAACACGACCTCGCCCTCGACATCCGCCTGTCCGGCCGGCAGAAGGCCCATGATGGCGAGCGAAGTCACGCTCTTGCCACAGCCGGATTCGCCGACGATGCCGAGGGTGCGCCCGCGCGCGACGGTGAAGCCGACGCCGTCGACGGCGTGCGTGCGCCGTCCGTCCTGGCCCGTGAAGGAGACCTTGAGATCGCGGACATCGAGCAGCGTTTCGCTCATGCGGCGGCGTTCTTCCTCGATTCGTCGAGCGCCTCGGCGGCCAAGGATTCGGCGATCAGGCGCTCGATCTCGGCGCGGTCGATCACGCCGGCGGGATTTTTCCGCGAGGGCATGAATTTTCGATAGTGCAGATAGCGCCCGCGGGCGACCTCCTCGAGGCGCGCAAGCTCGGCGAGGGGATCCGTATGGTCGTCGACGCGGATGTCGATCAGCGGATATTCCTCGTCGTCGTGGATCAGCAAGGCCGCCGATTGCTTGCCGCGCTTGTCGCCGCCCGCTTCCTCGCCGGCCTTCAGCGCTGCGAGCAGCCGGCGCGCGAAGGGCACGCGGCCCGACGCCCCGAAGACCTCCGCCGTGCGCGCGACGACCTCGGGCCCGGCGAGCATGTTGCCGGCGACGGAGAAGGTGCCGCGGATGGTGTGGCCGCACCATTCGACGCAGCCCTCGCCGGTATAGGCCGAAAAGCGCCCTTCGCGGTCCATCACGTGCACCTGGCGCTGGCTGCGGCCCTCGTCCGCCGCCGTGACGATGCGGATGACGTCCTCGGCGCTCGCGCCGGCGCGCAGAAGCTCGAGGCCGCGATAGCCGTAGAACGGATTGACAAAGGATTGCGAGGCGATCGCGCCGACGCCGGTCGCGATGAACGGCACCCGCGCGCCGACGGCGAAGGCGCAGGTCGAAACGGCGATGCCGATCTCGCCCGTCGCCTCGTCCCGCGCCACGATCGACCAGGTCATGTCCTATCTCCCGACCGCATAGCCCTGCATGCCGCGCGGATTGGCGGCGGCCTTCCGCCGCACGCCCTCCCGCGAGGCCGCGACGAGGCGGCCCTCGGACCAGGCCTCGCCGACCTCGACCTTGTGGCCGCGCCGCTCGAGCTCCGCGATGCATTCCTTCGGCACCCGGCTCTCGACGACGACGACGCCCGGCCGCGAGGTGCGCGGCCAGAACGACGAGGGAAAGTGCTCCGTGTGCCAGGCCGGCGCGTCGATCGCCTGCTGCAGGTTCATGCCGGCATGGACGTGGCGCAGGAAGAACTGCGGGATCCACTGGTCCTGCTGGTCGCCGCCGGGCGAGCCCCAGGCGAGGTAGGGCTCGCCGTCCCGGAAGGCGAGGGTCGGCGAGAGCGTCGAGCGCGGCCGCTTGCCCGGCTTCAGCGCGGCCGGATGGTCCTCGTCGAGCACGAACATCTGCGCCCGCGTGCCGAGACAGAAGCCGAGCGCCGGGATGACCGGCGAGGATTGCAGCCAGCCGCCGGAGGGCGTCGCCGCGATCATGTTGCCGGCCCGGTCGACGACGTCGAAATGCACGGTGTCGCCGCGGGCCTGGCCCATGCGGCCGACGGTCGGCTCGCCGACCCCGGAGGCGCTCACCGCCTCGCGCCGGCCGAGCACCGCGCGGGCGTCGATGAGCTTGCCGAAGCCCTCGATCGAGCCCGGCCGCTGCTCCATCGAGGCCATGGCGCCGACGAGCTTGCGCCGCTCGGCGTTGTAGGCGTCCGAGAGCAGCGTCGCGACCGGAACCTCGACGAAATCCGGATCGCCGTAGAAGGTGTCGCGGTCGGCAAAGGCGAGCTTTGCCGCCTCGACCTGAAGGTGGATGAAATCCGGCCCGGCGGGATCGAGCCCGTCGAGGTCAAAGCCCTTGAGGATCGCGAGCTGCTGCAAGGTCGCGAGGCCCTGGCACCAGGGCCCGGGCTTCAGGACCGTGTAGCGGCCGTAGGCGTAGGAGATCGGCGCCTCGACGCTCGCCTGCCAGCCGGCCATGTCGTCGCCGGTGAGGAGGCCGCGATGCGGCCGGCCGGAGACGTCCATGACCTCCTGCGTGCGGCAGAAGCGGTCGATCTCCTCGGCGATGAAGCCCTCGGACCAGATCTTGCGGGCGCGTTCGATCTGCCGCTCGCGGTCGCCGCCGACGGCCTCGGCTTCCCTGAGAAGCCGCGCGTAGGTGTCGGCCAGGGTCGGGTTCCGGAAGAGCGTGCCGGCCACGGGTACCTCGCCGTTCGGCAGGTATACGGCCGCGGAGGTCGGCCAATGCTCGCGGAAGAGCTGCTCCACGGTCCGGATGGTGCTGCAGATGCGCTCGACCAGGGGGTAGCCGTCGCGGGCGTAGGAGATCGCCGGCGTCAGCACCTCGGCGAGGCTGACCGTGCCGTAGTCGCGAAGGAGCAGCATGTAGGCGTCGAAGGTCCCGGGGACGCAGGCCGCGAGGAGGCCCGGTACCGGGGACGAGGTCGAGCCCCTCCGCCTCGAACCGCGCGATCGTCGCCGCGGCCGGCGCCGGACCCTGGCCGCAGATCACCTCCGGACGGCCGCGCGTCACGTCGTAGACCATGAGCGGAACGTCGCCGCCCGGGCCGCACAGATGCGGCTCGACGACCTGGAGGGTGAAGGCGGTCGCGAGGCCGGCGTCGAAGGCGTTGCCGCCCCGTTCGAGCACGCCCATGCCGACGGCGGAGCCGATCCAGTGCGTCGAGGCGACGACGCCGAAGGTGCCGTCGATTTCGGGACGGGTCGTGAAACGGCTGGGGTCGATGAAGCTCATGGCAAGGGCACCGGTCGGGGCTGGGGTCGGCGGCAGGCTAGCGAGGGGGACCCGCGCTCCGCAATCGCAAAAAGACCGCGCCTCCCCGGGGCTACGGCATTCACGCATCTCAGAAAGGCGCGGATTCGCCTCTCCCCGCTTGCGGGGAGAGGGTTCGGCCTTCGGCCGAACGAGCGGAGCGAAGCGAAGCGGGGGTGAGGGGGCGGTGCTAAAAGAGGCTCCCTTCCATAACGCAGCGCCTTCTTCGACGCCGCCCCCTCACCCTCGCCTGCTTCGCAGGCTTGCCGCCTTCGGCGGCCCTCTCCCCGCAAGCGGGGAGAGGCGAATCCGCGGCCTTCGCGGAGATGTGTGCATACGCTAGCCCTCAGGGGAGGGAAGACGCGTCTTTTGTCACCCGGCGAGCCCGTCCCAGGGCTGAAATCGCAAAGTCCAGGCCGCCGACCGACGTGTGCCTATGCGAGCCCCGCAAGCGGGCAGAGGCGAGAGGGCGGCGACGCAACCTTGCCCGTGGCTTGTTGAGGTCCGGCATTCCGTTTAGGAGGGCAGTCTCCTGACATGTCGGAAAGCTCCCCCACCGAAAGCCCGGCCCGGCGCGTCCTCGTCATCGGGGGCGCGCGCTCGGGCAAGAGTGGTTACGCGCTCAGTCTCGCGGCGGGCGCCGGCCGCGCTCCGGTCTTCGTCGCCACCGCGGAGGCGCACGACGCCGAGATGGCGGAGCGGATCGCCCGCCACCGGCAGGAGCGCGCCGCGCCCTGGCGCACGGTCGAAGCCCCCCTCGAGCTTGCGGCCGCGATCGCCCGCGAGGCGGCGCCGGATCGCGTCGTCCTCGTCGATTGCCTGACGCTCTGGCTGTCGAACCTGATGCTCGCTGAACGGCGGGCGGAGCCGGCGACGGCGGACCTCGCCGCGGCCGTCGCGGCGGCGGCCGGGCCGCTCGTCCTCGTCTCGAACGAGGTCGGCCACGGCATCGTGCCGGCGACCCCCCTCGGCCGCGCGTTCCGCGATGCGCAGGGGCGGCTCAACCAGGCGATGGTTGCGTCCTGCGATGCCGTCGTGCTCGTCGTCGCCGGATGCCCGATTCAGCTGAAGCCGGCCTCGCATCCGGCCATCGCGCTGCGATGACGCGCACGCCGGCCTTCATGATCCACGGCACCGGCTCGAACGTCGGCAAATCGCTTCTCGTCGCGGGTCTCTGCCGGCTCTTCGCGCGGCGCGGCTTTTCGGTGCGGCCATTCAAGCCGCAGAACATGTCGAACAACGCCGCCGCGGTCGAGGGCGGCGAGATTGGCCGCGCCCAGGCCTTGCAGGCGCAGGCCGCGGGCGTCGCGGCGAGCGTCGACATGAACCCGGTGCTTTTGAAGCCCGAGGGCGAGCGGCGCTCTCAGGTGATCGTGCAGGGAAGGCGGCACGGCACCCTCGAATCCGCCGACTACCGGACGGGACGCGGCGCCCTGATGCCGTTCGTCCTCGACAGCTACGCGCGCCTTTCGGCGCAAGCGGATCTCGTCGTCGTCGAGGGCGCCGGCAGCCCGGCGGAGACCAATCTGCGCCCGGGCGACATCGCCAACATGGGCTTCGCGAGAGCAGCCGGCGTGCCCGTGATCCTCGCCGGCGACATCGACCGCGGCGGCGTCATCGCGAGCCTCGTCGGCACGCATGCGGTGCTCGATCCGGCGGACCGCGCCCTCGTGAAGGCGTTCCTCGTCAACAAGTTCCGCGGCGACGTCCGGCTCTTCGACGAGGGCATGGCGCGGATCGTGCACGAGACCGGCTGGACGCCGCTCGGGATCGTGCCGTTCTGGCCGCGGGCGCGCCGTCTCCCGGCGGAAGACGCGCTCGACCTCGCCGAAGGCGAGCGCAGGCCCGGCGCGATCCTGAAGATCGCCTGCCCGATCCTGCCGCGCATCGCCAATTTCGACGACCTCGACCCCTTGAAGCTCGAGCCGGGCATCGCGCTGTCGATGGTGCCGGCGGGAAGTCCCCTGCCCGGCGATGCCGATCTTGTCGTCCTGCCCGGGTCGAAGGCGACGATCTCGGACCTCGCCTTCCTGCGCGAGCAGGGCTGGGACATTGATCTCGCCGCGCATCGCCGGCGCGGTGGCCGCATCCTCGGCCTCTGCGGCGGCTACCAGATGCTCGGCCGCAGCATCGCCGATCCGCAGGGCGTCGAAGGGCCGCCGCGCACGGTCGAGGGCCTTTGCCATCTTTCCGTCGACACGGTGCTGACGACGCAGAAGACCGTGCGCGAAGTGTCGGCGAGCGACGTGCGGCACGGCCTCGCCTTTTCTGCCTACGAGATCCATCTCGGCGCCTCGACGGGGCCCGACACGGAGCGAGCGCCCTTCCGCATCGACGGCGCGCCGGACGGGGCCGCCTCCGCGGACGGCCGCGTCGTCGGCACCTATCTGCACGGGCTCTTTTTTACGGATGCGTTCCGCGCCGCCTATCTGCGTACCCTCGCCCCGGACGGCTCCTTCGGCGCGACGTCCTACGGTGACGAGGTCGAGGCGACCCTCGATGCGCTCGCCGACCATCTCGACAGCCATCTCGACACGCCGCGCATCCTCGCGATCGCGCGGGCGGGACCATGACCGCAATCGCCTGTCCCCGCTTGCGGGGAGAGGCGGATTGCGCCCGGGATGGCACCGCTACGCCTCGGCCTCCACGACCGCCGGCTCGGCCCGCGGGCTTAAGGGCGCGTTCGCGGCACTCGTCGGCGCGAGATCGACGAAGCCGCCCTTCGTCGCCGGCCGCCGCTGCCGCGCGATCCGCAGCGCGATGAAGGCCGCGAGCGCCGAGGATACGGCGGCGGAGTAGATGAAGAGGCCGCCCGGCCCCATCGCCTGCATCATCAGCGCGCCCGGGAGCGGCCCGATCGTCACGCCGGCGGCCCAGCAGAAGAGCAGGGTCGAGATCGTCGGCACGATCCTGTCCGGTTCGACGAGATCGGAGGCGTGCGCGACGCAGACCGAATAGATGCAAAGTGCGAGGCCGCCCCAGAGCCCGAAGCCGAGGATGATGAGCGGCGGCGCCACCGCCCGGCTCGCGAAGAGGATGCCGATCGACACCGCCGCCGTCCCGGCCGCGAGGGCGCCGATGATGACGCGGCGGTCGGAATGGTCCGACAGCCAGCCGAGGGGCCATTGCAGGATCAGGCTGCCGCCCTGGAGAGCGAAGAGCAGAGCCGCAGCCTGATCCTGAGTCAGGCCGATGCCGGTTCCGTAGACCGGCGCGATGGCGATGACCGGGCCGTTGACGAAGTCCCACCGCGAAGGCGCCGACGATCGCCGAGGGCGCGGCGGCAAAGAGGCCGCGGACGTCGATCCGCGCCGTGCGCGGCGCCGGCGGCTCCTTCGTGATCGTCGCCGAGATCGGCAGGAGCGAGAGGCACATCATCGCCGTGACGAGCATGAAGAGGCCGTCGCCGCGGATGTCGCCGAAGGCGATGCCGAGGGGCGAGAGCATCAGCGCGACCTTGGTGCAGACCATGTAGATCGACAGGATCCGGCCGCGATGGCTCGAGGTGGCGCGGGCGCTGATCCAGCCGTCGATGACCGTGAACAGGCCGGCGAGGCTGACGCCGACGAGGGCGCGCAGGATCACCCAGCTCGCGACCGATTCGGCCTGCGTGAAGCTCAGCGCCACCACTGCTGCTATCGCGGCGAGGCTGGCGAAGGCGCGGATGTGGCCGACATGGCGGATGAAGGCCGGCGCGAGGAAGCAGCCGCTCGCGAAACCGAGGCCGTAGGCCGCGGCGACGAGGCCGATCGCCGCGATCTGAAAGCCCTGCGCCTGCATGCGCAGCGGCAAGAGGGCCTGAAAAAGCCCATTCGCCGCTTGCAGCAGGGTGGCGCCCGCCGTGATGGTCCAGATCAGCGAAAGAGAAGAGCCCACGGTCGAACGGGTGTCACAGGCGGGGTTGAAATGCCGGGCGGAAGCCCATGTAACCGAAGCCGGCTTGTCGGGTCGAGCCGTTCCGAAGTTGCGTTGGTTCATTGCCCATGATCGCTCCCGCCAAAGCGCCAGCCGGCCGTCCGCCTCGTTCCGCGGGCCTTCATGGCGCGGGCTGGATTCGGTGGGGGTGCGCATCGTTCCTGATCGCCGCTGTCGCCGCCTCCCCCGCCCCGGCCTCCCCCGCGGCGAAGAAGCGCTGGGCCGACGAGGTCAAGGAAGCGATCGGCCCGGGCAAAAAGACCGACGCGAAACCGCAGGGCGCGGTCGGCGCGTCCAGTCCGGGCGTAAGCGGCGGCGGCCCATCCGGCGGCAAGGAGAACGGCAGCGCCACCGGCAACGGGAAGGGCGGCGGGTAGGGGCGACGGCGGCGGGAAGGGGAACGGGAGTTTGTGAATCTTCGCTCCGGGTTCGTCATGAGGCTCCGAAGCAACCCCAATCTCCCTTTGTCCTGAGCGACCAACTCATCCCCCGGAAACATCCCCCACCGCCTCATCCTGAGGAGGGGCGGACCTCAAAGTCCGCCCCGTCTCGAAGGATGATCCCGGACGCTCGGAAACACCTTCGCGCGACGCCGGGCGTCGGGAGGTTCGAGCGCCTCCCGGAGCATCCTTCGACACCCCGGACCTGCGGTCCAGGGTTCCTCAGGATGAGGTCGGGAGGAGAAACGAAATGATGGCCCGGACCCGGATCACGCCATGCGGCCGAGGCAGGTGAAGGCCTCGAAGAGGTAGAAGCCGTTGAAGCGCACCCCCGCATCCGCCGCCTTGGCGTCGAAGCCGAGCGGGGTTTCCGCGCTGGCGCCGATGCGGCCCGAATAGAGCCAGCCCGGGCTTTCGAGAAAGGCCGGCACGTGCCGCTCCTCGGGGACCGCGCAGACGAGGCCGTTTCGGCCCCTGTGCCTGAACAGGTTATAGGAACGCATCGAGTGCTCTCCGGACCGCCGAATCGGCAAGGGACCGTGCCCGTTCAGGGTGGCCGTAGTGTGATGCCCTTGCGCAAAGGTTTCGCTTCACGCAGCTTTGAAGTGGTCTAATGTTGCGCCGGCCCGGTCCTGCCGGAGCGCAAGTGGTCATTGATGGGAAACGGTCGATGAAGATGGTCATGGATTGGCGCCGCCTTGCCGGGATCGGCCTGCTGAGCGCCGGATTTTTTGCCGCCGGGCCGGTGACAGCCCAGTTCGCGCCTGCGCCCGAGGTCGGAACCGGCCTGACGCCGAAGAAGGCCGGCGCTGCGCCGAAGGACATGGTGGCCGCGGCAAACCCGCTCGCCGCCGATGCCGGCCGGCAGATCCTCGCCGCCGGCGGCAGCGCCGCGGACGCGGCGATTGCGGTGCAGCTCGTCCTCAACCTCGTCGAGCCGCAGAGTTCGGGCCTCGGCGGCGGCTCCTTCATGGTCTTCTACGACGGCAAGGACGTGCTGACCCTCGACGGCCGCGAGAAGGCCCCGTCGGCGGCGAAGCCCGAGCGCTTCCTCGGGCCGGACGGCAAGCCGATGAAGTTCTACGACGCGGTCGTCGGCGGCCGCTCCGTCGGCGTGCCGGGGACCCTTCGGCTCCTCGAAGCGGCGCACAAGAAATGGGGCAAGCTGCCCTGGGCGCAGCTCTTCGAGCCGGCGATCAAGCTCGCCGAGGACGGCTTCTCGATCTCGCCCCGGCTCAACGGCCTGCTCTCGCAGGAGCCCTACCTCGCCAAGAACGACGACGTCGCCCGCGCCTACTTCTTCGAGGCGGACGGCAAGCCGAAGGCGGTCGGGACGGTCCTCAAGAACCCGGCCCTCGCCAAGACCTTCCGCGCCATCGCCGCCGGCGGCGCCGACGTCTTCTATTCCGGCGAGATCGCCGACGACATCGTGGCGACGGTCACCGGCCACAGGACGAATCCGGGCGACATGACCGTCGACGACCTCAAGGCCTACAAGGTCGAGGAGCGCCCGGCGGCTTGCAGCCCCTACCGGACCTTCCGCGTCTGCGGCATGGGCCCGCCGAGTTCCGGCGCCGTCGCCGTCGAGCAGATCCTCGCCTTCCTCGAACCGGTCGACATGGCGGCCCTGAAGCCAGGGCCCGAGGCGGTCCACTTCATCGCCGAGGCCGGGCGGCTCGCCTATGCGGACCGGGCGCTCTATCTCGCCGATCCCGGCTTCGTGAACGTGCCGGTGCGCGGGCTTCTCGATCCCGGCTACCTCAAGGCCCGCGCCGCCCTGATCGATCCGCTAAAATCGATGGGCCGCGGCAAGCCTGGCGAGCCGCCGTTCCAGAAGAGCTTTCTCTACGCGCCGTCGGACGGCATCGAGTTCGGCACCAGCCACATGTCCATCGTGGACGGGGACGGTCGCGCGGTCGCGATGACGACGACGATCGAGGACGGTTTCGGCTCCCGCCTGATGACGAAGAGCGGCTTCCTCCTCAACAACGAACTGACCGACTTCTCCTTCGCCGTCGAGGAGGACGGCAAGCCGGTGGCGAACCGGGTCGAGGCGAACAAGCGCCCGCGCTCCTCGATGGCGCCGACGATCGTGCTCGATTCCTCGGGCAAGCTCTACGCCGCCGTCGGCTCGCCGGGGGGCAGCGCGATCATCAACTACGTCGCCAAGACCCTCGTCGGCATCCTCGACTGGAAGCTCGACCCGCAGGTCGCCGCGGACCTGCCGAACGTCGGCAGCCGCAACGGCCCGACCGAGCTCGAAAAGGGCACCGAGGCCGAAGCCTGGAAGGCTGCCCTCGAGGCGAAGGGCCACGAGGTGCGGGTGATCGAGCAGAACTCGGGCATCCACGCCGTCGTCGTCACCCCCGCCGGCCTCGTCGGCGGCGCCGACAGTCGCCGCGAGGGCGTCGCGATCGGGAATTGAGGCGCTACGCCTTTGCCTCTCCCCGCGAGCCTACGGCATTCACACATCTCGCGATTGGGCGTTTTGCACCCCTCCCCCCTTGTGGGGGAGGGTAGGGAGGGGGGTCGGCGCCGACGGGACGAGGAGGGCGCCCGTTCCATTCGGTCGGCGCCATTCCCCCCTCTCCAACTCTCCCCCGCAAGGGGGGAGAGGGCCTGTCGCGCTTCCAGTGCTCCTCCTGCAAGGTCGCTGCTGGCACGTGAGCGCCTATCCGAGATGTGTGAAATCCGATAGCCCCGCAAGCGGGGAGAGGCGAATCCCGCCGCCCCCCGGGTTGACGAGAGCCCGGTCCGGGAGGAAGAGAGCCCGATGCTGAACTTCCTGAAATCCCTCTTCGGTGGCGGCGGCGGGCGGGCGGCGGAGACGCCTGCGGAGCCCGTCGAGTACAAGGGCTACCGGATCACCCCGGCCCCGTATGCGGCGAGCGGCGGCTTCCAGACCGCCGGGACCATCGTCAAGGATTTCCCGGACGGAGCGAAGGAGCACCGCTTCGTGCGCGCCGAGACCCATCCGAGCAAGGACGACGCGGCCGCCTTCGCGGTCAGGAAAGGCCAGCAGATCATCGACGAACAGGGCGACCGGCTGTTCGGCAGATGAGCGCCAGAACCGGGCCTGCCCTCGTCGATTCCTCGACCGCCTGGGTGCGCCTTGCGGCAGCGGTCGTGTTCGGCACGATCGGCGGCGTCGGGCTGTGGTCGATCGTCGTCGTCATGCCGGCGGTCGAGACGGAATTCGGCATCGCCCGGGCCGAGGCCTCCCTGCCCTACTCGCTTGCGATGATCGGCTTCGGCGTCGGCGGCGTCGCCATGGGACGCCTCGCGGACCGCTTCGGCATCGCCGCGCCGGCCCTCCTGGGCGCGGTCGTCCTGCCCCTCGGCTATGTCGTCTCCAGCCTGACCACGGCCGCGTGGCAATTCGCCCTCGTCTTCCTCGTCGTCGGCTTCGGCGCCTCCTCGGGCTTCTCGCCGCTGATGGCCGACATCAGCCGCTGGTTCGACCGCAAGCGCGGCATCGCCGTCGCGATGGCGGCCTCGGGCAATTACCTCGCCGGCACGATCTGGCCGCCCGTCGTGCAGCATGCGACGGCCGCCTACGGCTGGCGGCAGACGCATCTCTTCATCGGCCTGTTCTGCCTCGCGACGCTGATCCCGCTGGCGCTCGCCATGCGCCGCCCGCCGCCGGCCTCGACGGGCCTGCGCGAAGGCGCGGCGGCGAATCGCCTCCTCGCCAACTCCGGACTGTCGCCGCGCACGCTGATGGTCCTTCTTTCGATCGCCGGCCTTTCCTGCTGCATGGCGATGTCGATGCCGCAGGTGCACATCGTCGCCTATTGCGGCGAGCTCGGTTACGGCGTCGCCCGCGGCGCCGAGATGCTGTCCTTGATGCTCGCCTTCGGCATCTTCAGCCGGGTCGGCTCGGGCTTCCTCGCCGACCGGATCGGCGGCGTCGCGACGCTGCTCCTCGGCTCGGTGCTGCAAGGCGTCGCGCTGATGCTTTATCTCGTCTTCGACGGGCTGACCTCGCTCTTTGTCGTCTCGGCCCTGTTCGGCCTCTTCCAGGGCGGCATCGTGCCGAGCTATGCGCTCATCGTGCGCGAATATTTCCCGCCGCAGGAGGCGGGCACCCGCGTCGGCATCGTCATCATGGCGACGCTGATCGGCATGTCCCTCGGCGGCTGGCTCTCGGGCGTCATCTTCGACCTCACCCATTCCTACCGCCTCGCCTTCGCGCACGGCATCGCCTGGAACGGGCTCAACGTCGCCATCGCGCTGTTCCTGCTGCAGCGCCCGAAGGCGAAGCTCGCGGCGGCCTGAGCCGCCGCTTCCCTCAATGCAGCTTGACCTGCGGCTCCGTTCGCCGCGTCAGCGCCCGCGCCACCGTGTCGAGGGCGACCTTGAGCGCGCCGTGCAGGGCCATCTGGTGCATCAGGTAGAGCGAGCGGTACATCAGCCGCGCGAACAATCCCTCGATCAGGAAGCTCTTGCCGACGAGGAAGCCCATCAGGTTGCCGATGGCGCTGTAATGGCCGAGGCTCACGAGGGAGCCGAAATCCCTGTAGGCGAACGGCTCGAGGGGCTTGCCGGCGCGCCGCCGGCGCTTGAACTGGCGCACGAGATGCGAGGCCTGCTGATGCGCGACCTGGGCCCGCGGCGGCAGCGGCGGCCCGTCCGGCTTCGGCTGCAGGAACGCGCAATCGCCGATGGCAAAGATGTCGGGGTCGCGGCTCGTCTGCAGCGTCGGCCCGACGACGAGCTGGTTCGAGCGCGTCGTCTCGAGGCCGCCGATCTCGTGCAGCACTTCGGGGCCCTTGACGCCGGCGGACCAGACCGTGAGCTCGGCCGGGACGAAGTCGCCGTCGGCCAGGGTCACGCCCTCAGGCGTCACGGCCGTGACGCGCGCACTCGTGCGGACGTCGACGCCGATCTTGCCGAGGAGATCGAGGACGCCGACCGCGATGCGCTCGGGCAAAGCCGGCAGCACCCGCGGCGCCGCTTCGATGAGGGTAATGCGGATGTCCTTCTCGGCGTCGATGCGGTCGAGGCCGTAGGCGACGACCTGGCGCGCGGTCCGATGCAGCTCGGCCGCGAGTTCCGTGCCGGTGGCGCCGGCGCCGATGATCGCGACGTGCAATTGGCCGGCGAGGATCGGGCCGCCCTGGGATTGGGCGCGGATCAGCGCGTTGACGAGCCGCTGCCGGAAGCGGTCGGCCTCCTCCTTGCTGTCGAGAGAGATCGCATGTTCCTTCACGCCCGGCGTGCCGAAATCGTTGCTGCGGCTGCCGACGGCGAGGACCAGCGTGTCGTAGGGAACGGAGCGCGTCGGCGTGATCTCGCGCCCCTCGGCGTCGAAGGTCGGCCCAAGGAGCACCTGCTTCGCGGCCCGGTCGATGCCGAGGAGCTCGCCGACCTGGTAGCCGAAATGGTGCCAATGCGCCTGCGCGAGATAGTCGACCTCGTGATGGCCAAGATCCATGCTGCCCGCCGCGACCTCATGCAGGAGCGGCTTCCAGAGATGGGTCCGCGAGCGGTCGATGAGGATGACGGCCGCCTCGCCGCGGCGGCCGAGGGTGTCGCCGAGACGCGTCGCGAGTTCGAGGCCGGCGGCGCCGCCGCCGACGACCACGATGCGCTCCGGCGTCGCCGCCGCCGCGACCTCGCCGTCGAGGGGCTTCGTCATGACGGGCTCGCTTCGATCGTGCAGTCGAGGCCGAGCGTGCCGGCGGTGCTGCTCACCGCCGCGAGGCAGAGATCGCGGCGCTCCGGCGGGATGGCGACGGCGAAGCGCGTCACGTACAGCCCGCCCTCTTCCGCCGACAGCTTGCGCGCCTCGAGCCGGACGATGTTCACCTCCGACGTCGCGAAGATCTCGGCGAGCCGGGCGACGAGGCCGAGCTGGTCGCCGCCGCCGATCGTGATGCGATGGGTGACGCGGGCGAGCGCCGTCGGGTTCGGGTCGAATGCATAGGGCATGACGCAAATCTGCGCGCCGTCGAGTTCGGGCAGGCGCTTCAGCCCGGCCTCGATCTCCTGCGGCAAGACCTCGTCCGGCAGATCGCAGATCGCCGAGAACTCGGCGCCCGAGCCGAGGGACGCGAAGGTCGTGTCGCGCAGGCTGACGCCGGAATCGTACAACTCGCCGGCGATCGCGGCGACGAGGCCGACCCGATCGGGCCCGAGGATGGAGACGAGGGCGACGGACATGCGCAACGACCTTAGAGTCTGACCCGCAAAATCCCAACCCCTCACCCTGGGAGCGTGCGAATCGGCCCAATACGAGGCGCGCCTTCGCCTCTCCCCGCTTGCGGGGAGAGGGTTCGGCCTGCGGCCGAGCGAGGGGAGCGAAGCGAAGCGGGGGTGAGGGGGCGGTGTCGGAAGAGGCGCGCGGCCCAAGCGCCTGCGCCTTCCCGTCACCGCCCCCTCACCCTCGCCTGCCGCGCAGGCTTGCCGCCTTCGGCGGCCCTCTCCCCGCAAGCGGGGAGAGGTGGACCCGCGCCTCTAGTGGGAGTGATTCACAATCCCTGGAGGTCCACATCCCTGGAGGTCCACGCGCCTTCTTGAGTCACGGCTTGTAGACGACGTTCAGCTTGTACTCGTTCTGGCCCTTGTTGGCGCCATCGGTCGCGACGTTCAGCGGGAACAGCGGACGAGGGTCGGGATCCTTGGCGAAAATGTCCGTCGGATCGGCGGTGCGCATTTCCCAAAGGCCGTGGATCGGCAGCGTCGTATCGGTCCCGCTCGACACCGTCGGATCGAAATTCGCCTTGATCCAGGCGTCGAGGGTCGTCGTGTCGGGGGCGACGAGGTGGCCGTTCTCCGGCTTCCTGTTGGCGTTGACCCCGACGCAGCAATTGCACGTGCTGCCGGCGAAGGTTTGCGGATAGGTGAAGGTGGTGCCCTGGTGGGACGCGGCATGGGAGGACATGATTCCCGACGACGCCTTCATCGGAAAGGTCCCGAAGAAGCTGTGCAGCTTCGGCGCCCCGAAGGTCTGCGCCCCGAAGAACCGCCGGAAGCGGTCGACCGAGCTGACATTGCGGCCGAGATTGCAGCCGCGGAACTCGACCAGCTTGAGGTTCTTCGCCCGGACCTTCTTCATGAGGTCGATCAGCCGGTTGATCTCGACATCGGTGAGCTGGGTCTTGGTTCGCTCGTCCGCATCGATGCGCGCCGGCTTGCGTGGCTCGATGTCCATCAGGATCTGAAGCATCTCATGGGTCGTCTCGAAGCCGCCCGCCGCGTTGCCCCGCGTCGCGAGCTTCAAGAAACAGGCCGTTTCCCGTCTCGTGGCCGTGCACGACGATCACGAAATCCGTGTCGTTCTCGGCGATGATCGCGTTGAGCAGGGTCTCGAAGCTGTGCACGCCCCCGAGGACCTTCGTCTTCGTGACGGTGAGGGCCTTCGGCGGCAGGACCCGGAATTTCTTGAAATAGTTGGTGACGGCGGTGCTGAGCGGCTGACTGATGCCGAGCGTGAGAGCGGTGCCCATCCTTTTAAGCTCCGGTTGCAGGCGAAGATCGAGGCGTCCGCGGCGAGGCGGCGCCCGCCGGACGTCCGGCGGCCTTTCGAATAGCGGGTGTCAGACGAGGAAGACCCGGCCCGGCGGAAGCTGCTCCACCACCTTCGGCTCGTCGAAGGTGTTGAGCTCCGCGAGCGTCTGGCCGTTCGGATCGACGCGGCCGTCGGGAAACTTGAAGTTCAGGCGCACCTTCTGGAACTGCTTGATCGCGGCGATGGTCTTCTGCCAGGGCAGACCATCGACGGCGAGCAGCGGGTCGGGACCGCCCTTGTCGACCGGGACCTGATTGAGAAGGTCCTGAACCGTCATGGAATCGTCCTTCCGGTTCGTCCCGCCGGCGCCCACCGACGCCGAGATGCTGCGTGCCATGAAAGCGTCCCCCCAAAACGCGCCCGATGCGGCCGAAACGGGCTTCGCAGAGGAGTATGGCGCAGCACCTTCCCAAAGGCGAGGCCGGTTCGCCCCTCGCCGCAATCGGGCGTTTCGCACCCCCGTTTCGGGCCGGAGTTGACGGCGGGCGCGGCTCCGTTCGAAATATCGAACGCACTCCTGCCGCAGGCCGCCGCGAGGATTTCAAGAAATGCGCCACCCGATCTCGCGCCGCCGCTTCCTCGCGGGGACCGCCGCCGCAGGGGCCGCGGCGCACCTGCGCCCGGCCTTCGCGGCGGGGCCGTCCGGCACCCTCGTCGTCGCCGCCGACACGGAGCCGCGCAATCTCAACCCGGCCATCGTCGCCTCGAACGGCGTCTTCTACGTCGCGAGCAAGGTCGTCGAGCCCCTCGCCGAGATGGCCTATGGCGGCGACGGGCTCGCGCCGCGCCTCGCGACGGCGTGGGCGGGGACGCCGGACGGGCGCAGCATCCGCTTCACCCTGCGCGAGGGCGTCGCCTGGCACGACGGCAAGCCGTTCTCCTCCGCCGACGTCGCCTTCTCGGCGCTGCAGGTCTGGAAGCCGCTGCAAAATCTCGGCCGCGAGGTGTTCAAGAATCTCGAGGCCGTCGAGACGCCGGACGCCCGCACCGCGATCTTCCGCTTTTCCCGCCCGACTCCGTCCCAGCTCATCCGCAATGCCCTTCCGGCCCTGACCGCGGTGCTGCCGCGCCACCTCTACGAGGGCACGGACATCATGGCGAACCCGGCGAATACGAAGCTCGTCGGCACCGGCCCCTTCCGCTTCGGCGAGCACCGGCCGGGCGAGTACTACCGCCTCGAGCGCAACCCGGCCTATTGGGAGACGGGCCGGCCGGGCCTCGACGGCATCGTCTATCGCGTCCTGCCGGACCGGGCCGCCGTCGCCGCGGCGCTCGAGGCCGACCAGATTCAACTCGCCGCCTTCTCCGCCGTGCCCCTCGCGGATCTCGCGCGCATCGGCAAGGTGCCGCATATCAGGGTCATCCCCGAGGGCTACGAGGGCATCACCTATCAGCTCACGGTCGAGATCAACCATCGCCGCAAGGAACTCGCCGACGTCCGCGTCCGCCGCGCCATCGCGCACGCGATCGATCGCCAGTTCGTCGTCGACACGATCTTCCTCGGCTACGCCAAGACCTCGACTGGGCCGATCCCGCGCTTCGACACGCAGTTCTACGACCCAAACGTCGCGGCGACACCGTTCGATCCGAAGAAGGCGAACGCCATCCTCGACGAAGCCGGCTATTCCCGCGGCGCGAACGGCACCCGCTTCCAGCTCAGGCTCCTGCCGGCGCCGTGGTTCGAGCAGACGCGCCAGTTCGGCGACTATCTCCGCCAAGCCCTGCGGACGGTCGGCATCGACGCGCAGATCGTCAACAACGACGCGGCCGCGCACACGAAGGCGGTCTACACGGACCACGCCTTCGACCTCGCCGTCGGCTCGCCGGTCTACCGGAACGACCCGGCGATCTCGACCACGATCCTCTACCAGGGCGGCCTGCCCGCCGGCGTGCCGTTCTCGAACCAGTACGGCTACGACAGCGCGGCGATGAACGACATCATCGCCCAGGCGGCGGTCGCGACGGACGACAACGAGCGCATCCGCCTCTACCGCGCTTTCCAGGCGCTCGCGGCCGAGGACCTGCCGCTGATCCCGGTGGCCGAGTTCACCTTCATCACCGTCGCGCGGGACAGCGTCCTCAACGTGGCGAACAATCCGCGCTGGGCGACGTCGCACTGGGCCGACACCGCCTTGCGGACGTGACCCGGCGGCGGGGGCGATGCGGAGCCTCACGGTCGTCGGCTTGCGGCTCCTGACGTCGGTGCCGACGCTCTTCCTCGTCTCGCTCGGCGCCTACCTTCTGCTCGAAAGCGCGCCGGGCGATGCGGCGGACGCCTATCTCGCCGAGACTGGCGGCGACGCCGGCTTCGCCGCGGCGCTGCGCCAGCGCCTCGGCCTCACCGGATCGCTCGCGGCGCGGCTCTTCCGCTTCTATGCCGGATTGGCGCAGGGCGATCTCGGTACCTCCGCCGTGTTCGGCCGGCCGGTCGTCGCGGTGATCCTCGAGCGGCTGCCGACGACGCTCCTCCTGATGAGCTGCGCCGTTGCCTTCACCGCCGGCCTCGGCTCCCTCCTCGGCCTCGCCGCCGGCGCGAAGCCCGGCAGCCTGCGCGACCACGCCATCGTCGCCGGCACCCTCGGGCTGCTTGCGATGCCGAATTTCTGGCTGGCGCTGCTTCTCATCCTCGCCTTCGGCGTCCGCCTCGCCTGGTTCCCCGTCGGCGGCCTGCGCAGCCTCGGCGCGCCGCTGTCCAGCGGCGCCGCCGCCCTCGACCTCGCCCGCCATCTCGTCCTGCCGACCGTGGCGCTCGGAGCCGGCTACCTCGCCCTCTATGCCCGCACGCTCCGGGCCGGGATGATCGCGGCCTGGAGCGAGGACCATGTCCGCGCCGCCCGCGCCCGCGGCCTCGCCGAACGCCGGATCGTCCTGCGCGCCGTCGCCCGGCCGGCCCTGCCGCCCGTGATCGTGCTCCTCGGTCAGCAGGCGGGGACCTTGTTCGGCGGCAGCGTCGTCGTCGAGACGGTGTTCGGCATTCCCGGCCTCGGCCGCCTCGCCTACGAGGCGGTGGCGGGGCGCGACAGCCTGCTCCTCGCCGGGATCGTCCTCGCCGGCACCTGCGTCGTGATCCTCGCCAATCTCCTCGTCGACCTGGCGCTCCTGCGCCTCGACCCGCGGATCGGGGCAAGCGATGCCTGAGGCGATCGCGCAGCGGACGCTCCGCACCGGCTCCGGCGCCGCGGGGGCCGTCCTCATCCTCGTCCTCGCCGCCCTCGCGCTCCTCGCGCCTGCGCTCGTGCCGGGCGATCCCCTCGACATCGTCGCGCGGCCCCTGATGCCGCCCTTCACGGACCTGCACGTTCCGCTCGGGACCGACCGGCTCGGCCGCGACCTTTTCTCCGGCCTCCTCTACGGCGCCCGCTCGACCCTCGCGACGGCCCTCGCCGTCGCCGCCCTCGCCCTCCTCGCGGGCGCGGCGATCGGCACCGTCGCCGGCTACCGCGGCGGGCTCCTCGACGAGGCCCTGATGCGGCTTGCCGACGCGACGCAGACCGTGCCCTCCTTCGTCCTCGCCCTCGCCCTCGTCAGCGTGCTCGGGCCGAGCGAGCCGACCATCGTCGCGGCCCTCGCCGCGGCGGCCTGGACCGGCCCGGCGCGGATCGTCCGCGCCGAGGTGATGAGCGTGAAGGAGCGCCCCTACGTCGAGGCCTCGCGCCTGTTCGGGCGCCGGCCCCTCGCCATCGCCTTCGACGTGGTGCTGCCGAACGCGCTGAACGCCCTCATCGCCCTCGCCGCGGTGATCGTCGCGGGGGCGATCCTCGCCGAGTCCGCCCTCTCCTTCCTCGGCCTCGGCGATCCGAACGTCGCGAGCTGGGGCGCCATGATCGCCGAGGGTCGCGCGGTGATGCGCACCGCGCCGCACGTCATCGTCGCGCCGGGCCTCGCCGTGATGGCGACGGTGCTCGCCGTCAGCCTTCTCGGCGAAGGCCTGTCGCAGGCCCTGCGCTCCAGCCGGACCTCATGAGGAATCGCATGCACGAGCCGATCGAGACCCTGCGCCGCGAGCTCGAGGAGGCCTTCCGCAACCGGGCCCACCTCTACCGCCTGATGCTCGACGAGCTCGAAGCCGAGATCGGCCCGGCGCGGGCCGAGGCGCTCCTGGCCCGTGCGCTCGAACGGCGCGGCCGCGAGGTGGCGAACCTCCTGTTCGGAGACTTGCCGCCCGAGCCGACCGCGATCGGCGACCGCTTCCTGTCGGTGAGCCCCGATGCCGGCCGGATGTACCCGCACGACGCGGAGCGCGGCCCGGACCGCATGGAGATCGCGGTCAGGCGCTGCCCGCTCAAGGACGCCTGGACCGAGTCCGGCCTGCCGCCGGAGCGCATCGCGGCGCTCTGCCGCATCGCGGGGGCCTTCGACCGCGGCCTGTTCGAAGCCGCCGGCCTGAGCTTCGGCAACGACACCTGGACGCCGCAACGGGGTGGCGGCTGCTGCCGGATCACCCTTGCCCGCCGCAGCTGACTGACACGCCGACAGCACATGTTTACCAATTCATTAACCTTGCCGGCGAGGGGCCTTGCTTTCTACCCCAGCGGAAGCTTTGATGTGGAGACGGTCCGAGTAACACCTTGAAGTTGTTGAACATGCGCACAACGCGGCAATTCCTCGTGGCTCCGTCCTTCGCCCGGCTCATCCGGCGCGAACGGGGAGCCGCCCGGATCACGGAAGGCCACTTCCCGAGCGAGGGCGGCCGCTCGCCGCATGTCGAGATCGACGGGGAGACGGCGAACCTGATCCTGGTCACGCTGACGCCGGGCGAGCAGCCGCAGGAGGAGCGCACGATCGTGCCGCGCGCCCACGGCGAAGCGCTGCTCGACGTTGCGCCGGGCAAGGTCCAGTACGCCCGCTCGCGCCTGCCGGTGAATGGCGACGAAGTCCGGATCGACCGCTTCGTGTCGCCGGGCGCCCTCGACATCCTCTCCGTCGAGTTCGAGAACGCCGAGGAGGGCAGCCGATTCAAGCCGCCATCCTGGTTCGGCCCGGAAGTGACGGGCCAGACGCCGTATCAGAACCGCACCATCGCCATCGGCGGCCTCCCGAGCCTTCCCGACATCCCCCTCGAGGACAGCGCGCTCAACGGCCTCATCGACGCCCTCGAAGGCGCGACGCGGCCCGGCCGCACGGTCGTCACCCGCTCCCGCGAGGAGCGCACCAGCGCGGTCGGCCGCCTCGCCGCCCTCTACGGTGAGGAGCGTCCGCCGCTGCGACCGGCCCCCGTACCCGAGCCGAGCGCCAAGGCGGACGAGAGCAGCCGGGACGTCGATCTCGAGATCGAGGACGACGTCATCCGCGAACTCGCCTATTCGCTGAGGCCGACCGGTCGGTAGGGCGGGTTCGCCTCTCCCCGCTTGCGGGGAGTGGGTTCGGCCTTCGGCCGAACGAGCGGAGCGAAGCGAAGCGGGGGTGAGGGGCGCTGCCGGATAAGGCGCCCGGCCCGGGCCGCCGCGCTCTTTTCGTCACTGCCCCCTCACCCTCGCCTGCTGCGCAGGCTTGCTGCCTTCGGCAGCCCTCTCCCCGCTTGCGGGGAGAGGCGATAGCGGGGAGAGGCGATAGCGCCCCCCTTACCCGCCCTTCACCGCGCCGGCGGTGAGGCCGGCGATGATCTGACGCTGGGCGAGGATCGTCAGGACCAGCACCGGCAGCGTCACGATCAGCGCCGCTGCGGCGAGCGGGCCCCAGCTCAATTGCTCGAAGGAGAGCATGTTGTAGACCGCGACCGGCAGCGTCCGGGTCTCGCGGCCGGCGAGGACGACGCCGAAGACGAAGTTGTTCCACGAAAAGATCACCGCCAGGATGAAGGCGACCGTGATGCCGGGCTTGGCGATCGGCAGCGCGACGTGCCGGAAGACCTGCCAGGAGCCGGCGCCGTCGATCGTCGCGGCCTCTTCGAGCTCCATCGGCGTCGTCTCGAAATAACCGATCATGATCCAGATCACGATCGGCACCGTGATGACGAGATGGGTGATGATCTGCGGGATCAGCGTGCCGAGAAGACCGAGCCACTGGAACAGGAGAAAGAGCGGGATCAGGTAGGAAAGTCCCGGCGTCATGCGCGCGATGAGGACGACGATCGCCGCCTTCGTCGCCTTCATGCGGGCGATGCCGTAGCCGGCCGGCACGCCAATGAGGAGCGCGAGCGCCGTCGCCGATCCGGTGACGATCATGCTGTTGAGGAAAAACAGGCCGAAATGGTTCGATTCGAACACGCCGACATAGTTTTTCCAGGCGAAGCGCTCCGGGATGAAGATCGGCGGATAGGCGGCGTTGTCGATCTCGTACTTGAGCGAGAGGGACAGCATCCAGAGAAAGAACAGCACCGCCGGCGAGACGAGGACGAGGACGGCGAGGAAGAAGCCGATGCGCTGGGCGAGGGAGCCTTTCATGCCGCCGTCCCCAGTTCCATCCACTTCGTGCGCTGGCGAAGATGCAGCATGACGAGGGACAACAGCACGACGAGGGCGAAGAAGACGACGGCGATGGCCGAGCCGTAGCCGACGTCGTAGTAGGCGAAGGCGACGCTGTAGAGATAGATGTTGATCGTCTCCGACGCCGTGCCGGGGCCGCCCTGCGTGATCGCGTAGATGACGTCGAAGCTCTTCAGCGCATCGATGGTGCGGATGATCACCGCCACCATCAGGAAGGGCGCGATCATCGGCAGGGTGATGTAGCGGAATTTCTGGAACGCGTTCGCGCCGTCGATCTCGGCGCCCTCGTAGGGCTCGATCGGGATCGCGGCGAGGCCGCCGAGCACGATCAGCATGACCAGCGGCGTCCATTGCCAGGTCTCGACGAGGACGAGGGACGGGATGACGGTCGCCGGATGGAAGACCCAGGCCTGCGGCGGAATGCCGACGAACGAGAGCAGGTAGTTCAGGACGCCGAGCTGCGGGTGGAACATCATCGTCCAGACGAGGGCGATGGCGACGGGCGTCGCCATCATCGGCATGACGAAGAGCCCGCGCAGCACGCCGCGGAGCGGGAACGAGCGGTTGAAGGCGAGCGCCGAGAGGAGCCCGAGCGCCAGCGGCAGGACGACCGCGAGCACCGTGTAGTAGAAGGTGTGACCGATCGCCTCGATGAAGCGGATATCGGTGACGAGACGGGCATAGTTCGAAAAGGCGACGAAGCTGTTCGAGCCGCCGGCCTTCCACTCGTGCAGGCTCATCCAGATCGTGAAGGCCCAGGGAAAGACGATCACCGCGCCGACGACGATCACCGCCGGCCAGATGAAATGTCCGTAGGTGGGCAAAAGCTGCGCCGCCGTCGGCGCGGCCTTCTGTCGGCTGAGCGTCTCCTCGTGCGCGAGAGCCACCATCGCGGGACCGCCCTTTCTAACCAAGCCTCATCCTGAGAAGCCCCATCCTGAGAGCGTGTGAATCTTTCGGGCGAAAGGCGCGGGTCCGCCTCTCCCCGCTTGCGGGGAGAGGGTTTTGGCCTTCGGCCAAAACAAGCGGAGCGAAGCGAAGCGGGGGTGAGGGGGCGTCTCCGGAAGAGGCGCTCGGCCCAAACCGCCGCGCCTCGTTCGAGACCGCCCCCTCACCCTCGCCTGCTTCGCAGGCTTGCTGCCTTCGGCAGCCCTCTCCCCGCAAGCGGGGAGAGGCGAATCCGCGCCTCTTATCAGAAAGATTCACAGGCTCCGAGGAGGCCGCGAAGCGGCCGTCTCGAAGGATGATCCAGTAAACGCGCGCGCCTCCCGGCGCCGACGTCGCGCGAAGGAGTTTCCGGGCCTTCTGGAGCATCCTTCGAGACAGGCCGGACCTGACGGTCCGGCCTTCCTCAGGATGAGGGGGAGAATGTCTCATCGATTCTCACACCGTTCGTCGTCGACGTCTTACGCCTTCTCGCTCTTCTCCAGCACCGGCTTGAACTGCTCGGTCGCCTTCTTCAGTTCGGCCGCCGCATCGCCGCCGGAGAGGAGGTTCGTGAGCGCGATGCCGATCACGTCGCGGAATTCCGTCACGGGCTGAATCACCGGCAGGCCGAGGCGGCTGATCTTGCCCGAGCCGACGACGGCGTCGATCCAGGCTGGCGGCATCTTCACGCCGGCGCGGGATTCCGCGTCGCCGAGGATCGAATCGCGGAAAGGCACGCCGCCGCCCGCCTGCATCAGCCGCGCGCCCATCAGCTTCGAGACCGCCCATTGGCAGTAGAGATAGGCGGCCTCCTTCTTCTTGCTCTGGGCGGTGACGCCGATGCCGTCGCCGAAGGTGGCGGAAGCCTGGGCCTTCGGGCCCTTCGGCATGATGCCGTAGCCGACCTTGCCGACGACGCGCGACTTGTCCGGATCCTCGAGCGGCGGCGCAAAGCCGATGCCGTCGAGCCACATGCCGGCGCGGCCCTGCAGGAAGGCCGACTGGCATTCCGACCAGTTGAAGCCGGAGACGCCCTGCGGCGCCGACTTCGTCAGCAGGCGCTGGTAGAGCTTGGCGCCCTCGATCGCCTCGGGCGAATCGGTCGCGAGATCGCCGGAGGCGGTGAGGAAGTCGCCGCCGTAGCCGAGGAGGAAGCTCGCCCAGACGGGCACGTTCGCATTCTTCAGGCCGCGGGCGACGAAGCCGTAGGTCTGCGAGCCCGGATCGGTCAGGGCTTCGGCCGCCTTCACCATCTCCTCGAAGGTGGCCGGATAGGCGAGGCCCTTCTTCGCGAAGAGGTCCTTGTTCCAGTAGACGATCCAGTAGTCGACCGAGAACGGCAGCGAGAGCATCTTGCCGTTCGAATCCTTGGCGTAGAGCAGGCCGGCCTTCGAGAAATCGCTCTCCGTCAGCGACGGGTCGGTCAGCGTCGCGTCCTTGAGGAATCCGGAGATGTCGGCGAGCCAGCCGGCCTTCTCGAACTGGCGCTTCTGGACGTGGTAGCTGATGTGGATCACGTCGAAGCTCGGGCTGCCCGAACTCAATTCGATCACCGCCTTCTGGCGCTGCTGCTGTTCTGGCGTCTGCTCGGACGAGACCTGGATGCCGGTGAGGTCGACGAACTCCTTCTCGAATTTCTGGAGCGTGTCGCCGCGCGGGCTCTTGATGAGATTCACCTCGATCTTCTGGCCGGCGAACTTCTTCCAGTTCACGTCGGCGAAGGCCGGCAGGCCGGAAAGGCCGAGCCCGGCGGCAGCGCTCGTCCCAGCGAGGAACGTGCGGCGCGTGAGGTTTCTTGGTCCGAACATGTCTGTCTTCCTCCCGTGAAGCGATCGCAGGCGGCCTCTGCGGGCCGCGCGAGACAAGGTTAGGCCGGAGTGGATCGGGCGTCCACCGAGGCTTGCAACGGATTAAGCACCATGTAACATGTCAGTGTCAACGCAAGCCGCATTGCATCCCTCCGGAGTTTCCCTTGGCCCTCTCTTTCGGCATCAGCCCCGCCCTCGTGACGCCGTTCTCCCCCGCCGGCGTCGACGTCGACCGCCTGTTCGACCACGCCAAGGGCCTTCTCGCCCGCGGCTGCCGGTCCGTGACCGTGTTCGGGACGACCGGGGAAGGCCCCTCCGTCGGGGCCGAGGAGCGCGAGCGGGTCGCGGCCGAACTCGTTCGCCGCGGCCTGAAGCCGGAAGAACTCGTCGAGGGCGTCATCGCCTCATCCGTCGAGGAGGCGGCGGGCAGCGTCTCCCGCGCCCTGAAGCGCGGCGCCCGCGCCGTGCTCGTGGCGCCGCCGTTCTATTTCCGCCCAGCCGAGGACGATGCCGTCTTCGCCTGGTATGCCGACGTCTTCCGCCGGGTCGGCCCGGGCCTGCGCGACGCCATTCTCTACCACATCCCGAGCATGACCGGCGTGCCGATCGCGATCCCGGTGATCGAGCGCCTCGTCGCCGCCTTCCCGGGTGCGGTGCTCGGGGTCAAGGACAGCGCCTGCGACGCGCCGGCGACGATGCGGCTGATCGAGGCCTTCCCGAAGCTCACGATTCTCGTCGGCGACGAAACCTATCTCGGCCGCGCCTGCGCCGCCGGCGCCGGCGGCTCGATCTGCGGCGTCGCCAACCTGCAGCCGGAGGCGGTCATCGCGCTGGCGGAGGCCGGCCGGGACGATCCGCGGGTCGTCGCCCTCGTCCAGGCGATCAGCCGGCATTCGATCATTCCGATGCTCAAGGCCCTCGTCGCGCTCGACAAGAACGACGCCGCCTGGGCGGCGCCGCGGCCACCTCTCAGCCAGGCCCGCGAGGCCGCGGCGAAGGACGTCGCCCTCTCGCTTGCCGCCTTCCGCGAACCGGCCGAGACGGGCGCATGAGCGCCGCGCGCCGGGCTCCGCGCTCGGAGACGAAGCTGCGCGAGCGCGCCTACGACGCCTTCACGGAGCATCTCCTCCGCGCCGAGATCCGGCCCGGCCAGTTCGTCAGCCAGCGCGAGCTCGTCGCGCTGACCGGCCAGCCCCTCGGGGCGATCCGCGAGCTCATCCCGCGCCTCGAGGCCGAGGGCCTGATCGTTACCGTGCCGCAGCGCGGCCTGCAGATCCTGCCGGTCGACATCGGCCTGATCCGGAACGCCTTTCAGTACCGCCTGATCCTCGAGCGCGAGGCGGTCGCCGCCTTCACGCAGGGCGCGAGCGAGGCCCTGATCGAGCGCCTCGCCTCGGCCCACGACGCCATCGTCGCCGCGGCGCGGAAGGGCGTGACGCAAAGGCTCGTCGCCGAGGCGCAGCGGATCGACCGGGAATTCCACGAGACCATCGTCGACGACCTCAACAACGACATCATCTCGAAGGCCTACCGGGTGAACTGGATCAAGGTCCGGCTCATCCGCCAGAGCGAGACGAGCCTCGACGAGGTTCTGGTCATCCCCGTCATGAACGAGCATCTCGCCATCATCGAGGCGATCCGCAGCCGCGACGTCGGGAAGGCGGTCGCCGCGGCGGCTTCGCACATCATGAACGCCCGCGCCCGGGCTCTCCGCCTCGAATAGCCGGCTTGCCACCCGGACCGGATTGGCGCAGGGTTTGCGGCGAGCACGCGACGCTCAGGACCCTTCGCCCATGCCGCAGCCGGGAGGCGCGCCGGTGCCGATCGGACCCTCTCCAAGGGTCATCGGCCTGTTGCTCGTGCCGCAATTCTCGATGATCGCCTTCACGGCGGCGATCGAGCCGCTGCGGCTCGCCAACCGCGCCGCCGGCAGCACGCTCTACGAATGGCGGCTCTACTCCGCCGACGGCGCTCCGGTCGAAGCCTCGAACGGCATCGCCATTGGCGTTTCCGGCCGCTTCTCCGCCCTGCGCGACCTCAGCGCCGCCATCGTCTGCGCCGGCGTCGACGTGCAGGTGCCCGACCATCGCGATCTGATGGCGTGCCTGCGCCGCCTCTCCTCCTTCGGCACGGTGGTCGGCGCCGTCTGCACCGGCACCTACGTGCTCGCCCGCGCCGGCCTCCTCGCCGGGCACCGGGCAACGATCCACTGGGAGAATTATTCGAGCCTCTCGGCGGAGTTTCCGGAGCTCGAGATCAGCCGGGAGCTGTTCGAGGTCGACCGCAACCGCATCACCTGCGCCGGCGGCACGGCGGCGATCGACATGATGATCTCGCTCATCGCCCGCGATCACGGCGCCGACATCGCCGCATCCGTCACCGACCAGCTCATCCACCACCGCGTGCGCGATGCCGACGAGCATCAGCGCATGGATCTGCGCGCCAGGCTCGACGTCGCCCATCCGAAGGTGCTCGCGGCCGTGGCGCAGATGGAGCGCAGCATCGAGCGGCCCCTGAGCTGCGCCGCGCTCGCGGTGAAGGCCGGCTGCTCGACGCGGCAGCTCGAGCGGCTCTTCCACAAATATCTCGGCCACTCGCCGACGCGGCACTACCTCTCCGTCCGTCTCGAGCAGGCCCGCGACCTGTTGCGCCAGACGAGCCTGCCGATCATCGCGGTCGCGACCTCGTGCGGCTTCGCCTCGGCCTCGCATTTCTCGAAGAGCTACGTCGAGCATTTCGGCCGCACGCCGAGCGCCGAGCGCAAGCGCCAGACCGGCCGCGCCGCCGCCGACGCGGCGTGAGCGACACGCCGCGCCGGGGATGAGCGATGCCGAATGAAGCGCTCATCGCGGTCCTCTTCGGCGCGCTTCTGCATGCGGGCTGGAACGCGGCGATCAAGTCCGGCCCGGACAAGCTCCTCGACACGGTCCTCGTCGCCACCGGCGCCGCAATCGTCGCCGCGCTGATCCTGCCCTTCCTCGCCCTGCCCGCCCCCGCGAGCCTGCCGTATCTGTGCACCTCCGCCGTGCTGCAGGTGATCTATTTCGCCCTCGTCGCGGCGGCCTATCGCGCCGCGGACATGAGCTTCGCCTATCCCTTGATGCGCGGCACGGCGCCGCTGATCGTCGCGGCGGCGAGCGGGGCGCTGCTCGGCGAGGTCTTGAGCGCCCGAGCCTGGATCGGCGTCGCGCTGATCTGCGGCAGCGTGCTGACCTCGACCTGGCTGAACCGGCGCTCCGGCGCGAGTTTCAAGCCGGCCGCGCTGGCGCTGACGAACGCCGCCGTGATCGCCGCCTACACCCTCGTCGACGGCGTCGGCGCACGGCTCTCCGGCGGCGCCGTCGTCGCCTACACGCTGTGGCTGTCGCTGCTGACCGGGCCGCCGCTCATCGCCTTCGCGGCATGGCGGAACGCGGGCGCGCTCGCGGCGACGCTGCGGGAGCGTTGGTGGGTCGCCCTCGGCGGCGGCCTTGCGACCCTCGGCTCCTACGGCCTCGCGCTCTTTGCGATGACCCTCGCGCCGGTGGCGACGGTCGCAGCCCTGCGCGAGACCTCGATCCTGTTCGGCATGGTCATCGCGGCGCTCCTTCTGAAGGAGCGCGTCGGCCCCGCCCGCATCGCCGTCGGCCTCGCCATCGCGCTCGGAGCGGCGACACTGCGGCTGGCGTGAATCACAGGGCGCCCCGCCTCTCCCCGCAAGCGGGGAGAGGCGAAGCCGCCCTTCCTCAAGCCGCCTCCGCCTCCTCCACAACCAGCACGTCGTCGCGGCCGAAGCTTACGGTCACCGCATCGCCGCGGGCCGGCAGGCGGGCGCCGGGGTTGTTGAAGGTGTCCATGGACAGGCGGTTCTCGCCGAAGCGCACGCGCACGCGCACGACCGAGCCGAGGAAGCTGACCTCCTCGATCTCGCCCTTCAGGCGGTTGCGGTCGCCGGGCCGATCCTCGAGCAGGATCGCCTCCGGCCGCAGAGCGAGGCTCGCGGTGGCGCCGGCGGCGGCGCCGGGGACGCCGTGCGCGACCAGGATTTCCTGCCCGTCGACCGAGACGCGGCCCGCCGCCGCGTCGATCACCTTCGCCTTGAGGATGTTGAGCGTGCCGACGAAGGAGGCGACGAAGCGCGTGCGCGGTCGATTGTAGATTTCCGACGGCGTGCCCATCTGCTCGACCCGGCCCTCGTTCATGACGACGATGCGGTCGGACATCGAGAGCGCCTCTTCCTGGTCGTGCGTGACGTAGACCGTGGTGATGCCGAGCTCGCGCTGAACGGCGCGGATTTCCTCGCGCAGCGAGACGCGAATCTTTGCATCGAGGGCCGAGAGCGGCTCGTCGAGGAGGAGCACCTGCGGCTTCGGCGCGAGCGCCCGGGCGAGCGCGACGCGCTGCTGCTGACCGCCCGAGAGCTGGAACGGATAGCGGCCGCCGAGCTGCGGCAGCTTGATGAGGCGCAGCATCTCGTCGACGCGCTGGGCGATCTCCGCGGCGGGTTTCTTCGCGACCTTGAGGCCGAAGGCGACGTTGTCGGCGACCGTCATGTTGGGGAACAGCGCATAGGACTGGAAGACCATGCCGATCTTGCGCTGGTTCGGCCGCAGGTGCGTGACGTCCTGGCCGGCGATCCTGATCGAGCCTTCGGTCGGACTCTCGAAGCCGGCGATCATGCGCAAGGTCGTCGTCTTGCCGCAGCCGGAGGGGCCGAGGAAGGAGATGAACTCGCCGCGCTCGATCTGCATCTCGAAATGATGCACGGCGGTGTAGGTGCCGAAGGACTTTCTGAGGTTCGAGATCTCGAGAAACATGGGCCTGTCTCTAGCGCTGCAGCCGGGCGCCCGGAGCCTGCCGGGCGAAGAGCTGGATGAGGCCCATGCAGGCCCAGGTGATGGCGAAGGCGATGATCGCGAGCGCCGCCGGCTCGTAGGCGCGGTTCGCGCCGATGAGCTGAAGGTACGGCCCGAAGGCCGGACGGTTGAGAAGGCTTGCGATCGTGAACTCGCCGATCACGATCGCGAAGGTGAGAAGCGCGCCGCTCAGGACCGCGACGCGGATGTTCGGCAGGATGATCTTGAACAGGATCGTCGGCCAGCCGGCGCCGAGATTTTCCGCCGCCTCGGTGAGCGAATGGATGTCGATCGCCTGCAGACCCGCGTCGACGGAGCGATACATGTAGGGCAAGGCGAGGGTCACGTAGCCGAAGGTCAACAGGATGTTGGTGCCGGCGTCGGTGTCCGTCAGCGGCAGGAAGGACGACGAGTTGTACATCCGCAGGTATCCGAAGACGAGGACGATCGCCGGGATGACGAGGGGCAGGAGGGTGATGAACTCGACGATCGGCCGCAGGGACGGCAGGCGCAGGCGCACCCAATAGGCGGTCGGCACGACGATCAGCGTGCCGACGATGATCGTCGCCAGGGCGACGACGGTGGAATAGCCGAAGGTCGCCTGAAAGCGTTCGTCCGCGAAGACGATGCGGAACGCGTCGAACGAGTATTGCCCGCGCCGGATGCGCAGGGCGAACTCGAAGGTCGCGATCAGCGGCACCAAAAAGTAGAGCGTGCCGAGGGTGAAGGCGAGCCAGGCGCCGACCTTTTGCTGCGTCATCGCATCCACCTCTCGCTGCGCCGGCGAAGCAGGATATAGGCGAGGTTCGAGGCCGCGGTGATGACGATCATGCCGAGCGCGAGGGCATAGCCGAGATTGGGGTTGTGCAGCACGTCGCCGCGGATCTGCGCGTAGAGCAGGATCGGCACGATGTTGAGGGAGGAGCCGGTGAGCCCGTAGGCGGTGGCGATGGCGCCGAAGGCGTTCGCGAAGAGCAGCAGCGTCGAGCCGAGAAAGCTCGGCCAGAGGATCGGGAAGGCGACCCAGGTCCAGTACTGGAAGCGGCTCGCGCCGAGGATCTCGGAGGCCTCGCGCCATTCCCGCTTCAGCCCGTCGAGGGCCGGCAAGAGGATCAGCACCATCAGCGGGATCTGGAAGTAGAGATAGGTGATGACGAGGCCCCAGAAGGACAGCAGGTTGAAGCCGGCGCTGTAGATGTTGAAGTCGAACACCGCGATCAGCAGCGTCGTCACGAGGCCGGCGCGCCCGAGGGTCGCGAGGAAGGCGAAGGCGAGCGGAATGCCGGCGAAGTTCGAGGCGACGCCGGAGAAGGTGACGACGGTCGGACGAATCCATTTCGGCAGGTCGCCGAAGACGACGGCGGCGGCGAGCCCGGCGCCGATCAACGCGCCGCCGAGGGCCGAGGCGGCGCTGACCTGAAGGCTGATCGCGTAGGCGCTGACGATCGAGGGCTGCGCCAGGTTCGCGATGTTGGCGAGGGTGAAGTGGCCGTCCGGATCCTGGAAGGCGCCGATCACCAAAAAGCCGGTCGGCAGGATCAGGAACAGGAGGGCGAAGAGAAAGAACGGAACGACGCCGAGCCATTGCCAGGACGGCATCGCCGCGCGCGGGCGCCCGGCGAGCGCGGGCAGGGCGACGGCGTCGTTCGCTTGCGTCATGCTGTCGACCCCGCAAACCTCATCCTGACTGTCCGACTCGCAGATCGAAAACAACCCCGGGCCACCTCATCCTCAGAACTCGTGAATCTTGCGGGCGAAAGGCGCCGGTCCGCTTCTCCCCGCTTGCGGGGAGAGGCTGCCGAAGGCAGCAAGCCTGCGCAGCAGGGGAGGGTGAGGGGGCGATGCAGGAAAGGGCGGCGGCTCGGGCCGAGCGCCTCTTCCGGCACCGCCCCCTCACCCCCGCTTCGCTTCGCTCCGCTTGTTTTGGCCAAAGGCCAAAACCCTCTCCCCGCAAGCGGGGAGAGGCGAATCCGCGTCCATTGTCGGAATGATTCACAAACTCTCAGAAATGGAATGATGGGCTAGCCCCCGGGATAGCGCTTGCGGATGGACGGGGCGGACCTGACGGTCCGCCCCTCCTCAGGATGAGGGGGTTGGAGGCGAAACGGGAGCCGGGCGGCCGGCTCACTTCACGTTCGCGCCGACGACCTTGTCCCAGTCGCCGGTGATCGTCGTCTTCGCGGCACCCTGCTGGTCGAGGGTCGGGAAGACGGCCTTCTCGTAGGCCGCCGCCGGCGGCAGCTTGGCGAGGAGGTCGGCCGGGATCTTGCCCCTCTTGGCGAGGTCATTGAAGCGGATCGGGTGGCAATAGCCCTTGAGCCAGGCGATCTGCCCCTCGTCCGAGTAGAGGTGCTCCATCCACAGCTTCGCGGCATTCGGATGCGGCGCGAAGGCGCTGATCCCCTGCACGTAGACGCCGGCGACGACGCCCGTCTTCGGCACCACGACCTCGACCTGCGGATTGCCCTTCAGGGTGTCGCGGTCGGCGAGCGCGTTGTAGTCCCAGCGGACGATGATCGGCGTCGCGCCCTGCGCGAGGGAGGCGGCCTTGCCGATCACGGGCACGAAGTTGCCGCCCTTGTTGAGATCGGAGAAGAACTTGAGGCCCGCCTCGGCGGCCTTCGCGGCGTCGCCCCCCGCGGCCGCGAGCCCGGCGGCGTAGACGGCCTGGATCGCCTGGCTCGAGGTGCGTGGATCGCCCGCGAGCGCGACGGAATTCTTGTATTCCGGCTTCAGGAGGTCGGCCCAATCCTGGGGCACGTTCTTGACGATGTCCTTGTTCACCTGGAAGGAGAGGACGCCGTAATAGTCGCCGTACCAGGCGCCGTCCGCGTCCTTGGCGTCGGCGGGGATCGAATCCCAGGTCGCGACCTTATAGGGGGCGAGGAGCCCGTCCTTCTTCGCCGACGGGCCGAAGGAAAGGCCGACATCGATCACGTCCGGCGCCTGCGGGCCCTTGTTGCCCTTGTTCGCCTTGATCGCCTCGATCTCGTCGCCGGAGCCGGCATCCGGGTTGAGCTCGTTGACCTTGAGGCCGTACTTCTTCTTGAAGCTGTCGATCAGTTCGCCGTACCCGCACCAGTCATGCGGCAGCGCGATCGTGGTCAGTTGGCCCTCTTCCTTCGCGGCCTTGATCAGCGCGTCCATCGACTGCGCCTGCGCGGCCGAGAGCGTGCTCGCCGCATACAGCGCCACGATCGACGCGGATGTCAGAATTCTCGTTTTGGACATGTCGTTCCCCTCTGTTGCCGCGCCGCGGCCGGCCGGGCCTAGCGCACTCTTATGACAGTTTTGTTGAGCCCGATCTCTCGCGCCTCGCGACACGTTACAAGGAACGCATCGCCCGACAAGGGCTATTTCGAGCCGTCTAAGGACCTCTCATCCTTCCGTCTAAGACCCACCGTTCCGTCGATGGAAAGGGCGCTTCCCGCCTCTCCCCGCTTGCGGGGAGAGGGTTCGGCCTTCGGCCGAACGAGCGGAGCGAAGCGAGGGTGAGGGGGCGGTGCCGGAAGAGGCGCCTTCCCTCGCCGCAGCGCCTCCTTCGGCGACGCCCCCTCACCCTCGCCTGCTGCGCAGGCTTGCTGCCTTCGGCAGCCCTCTCCCCGCAAGCGGGGAGAGGTGAATTGCGCTCCTTTTGACCGCATGGAGCCGCAGTCGCGAAGTGTGAATCTGCCGGGCTTGCGGGGAGAGGCGAGAAGCGCCCTTCGCTTCGCGCGAAGCGCGGCCCTCTCGGCGGGATCGTGCCTTCCGCAACGGCCGGCCTCACGTCAGCGATCCCCGCCGCAGAAGGCCGCGATAGATTTCGTTGTTGTCGCACAGCCCGGCGAGGCGGCCGAGCTGGTCGACGAGGAGGATCGCGTGATTCGATCTGGCGCTTCAGGGCGATGGCCGTCTGCAGCTTCAGGTTTGCCGGCGCGACGATGATGTCGCAGGGCGCCGCGAGAGACGCGAACTCGCCGTCGACGATGCCGAGCCGTCCCTCGCGCCCGTCGACCTCGACGCCGACCGGGCGGTCCGCCTCGTCGACCCGCAGCCGCACGCGCCCCTCCTTGTCGAGGAGCACGGCGCCCGCGTCCCGGCGCAGGGCCCCGGCGGGCGTCATCACGGCGCTGCCGCGGAGCACGTTGAGCGGGTTCATGTGCTTCACGAATTCGGCTACGTAGTCGTTGGCCGGGCGCAAGAGGATGTCCTCGTCGGTGCCGGCCTGGACGATGCGGCCGCCTTCCATGATGGCGATGCGGTTGCCGATCTTCAGGGCCTCGTCGAGATCGTGGCTGACGAAGAGGATCGTCTTGTGGATGCGCTTCTGCAGGTCGAGCAGCTCGTCCTGGAGCTTTTCGCGGATCAGCGGATCGAGCGCCGAGAACGGCTCGTCCATGAGCAGGATGTCCGCATCCGTCGCGAAGGCGCGGGCGAGGCCGACGCGCTGCTGCATGCCGCCGGAGAGTTCCTGCACCGGCTTGTCGGCCCATTGCGTCAGCCCGACCATGGCGAGCTTCTCGTCGACGATGCGGTCGCGCTCGGCGTGCGGCAGGCCGCGCAATTCGAGGCCGAAGCCGGCATTCTCGCGCACCGTGCGCCAGGGCAGCAGGCCGAATTGCTGGAAGACCATCGAGACGGTGCGGGTGCGGATGTCGCGCAGGGTGCGCTCGTCGCAGCGCGCGACGTCGACGCTCTTGCCGTCGTGCGCGACCATGACCTCGCCGCGGGCGACCTCGTTGAGCCGGTTGACGGCGCGCAGGACCGTCGACTTGCCCGAGCCGGAGAGGCCCATGAGCACGCAGATCTCGCCGCGCTCGACGGCGAGGCTGACGCCGGCGGCGCCGAGGACGCAGCCGGTCCGCGACAGGATCTCGTCGCGGGTGGCGCCCTCGTCGATCAGCGCGAGCGTCGGCTTCAGGCGCGCGCCGAAGACGATGTCGACGTTGCGGAATTCGATCGCCGGCATCGTCAGCTCCTCCGCGGCCGCCGCGCCGGCGCCTTGCAGACCCGGTCGAGGACGATGGCGAGGACGACGATGGCGGCCCCGGCCTCGAAGCCCATGGCGATGTTGACGGTGTTGAGCGCCCGCACCACCGGCTTGCCGAGCCCGTCGGCGCCGACGAGGGCGGCGATGACGACCATCGACAGGCTCAGCATGATGCATTGCGTGACGCCGGCCATGATCGTCGGCAGGGCGTGCGGCAGTTCGACCTTGAACAGGAGCTGCCGCTTCGTCGCGCCGAAGGCCTTGCCGGCCTCGTAGAGCTGCGCCGGCACCGAGGAGATGCCGAGATGCGTCAGGCGGATCGGCGCCGGCAGCGCGAAGATCACCGTCGAGATGAGGCCCGGCACCGTGCCGAGGCCGAACAGGACGAGGGTCGGGATCAGGTAGACGAAGGTCGGGATCGTCTGCATCAGATCGAGGATCGGCCGCAGCGCCGTGTAGAGCCAGGGCCGGTGCGCCGCGGCGATGCCGAGCGGCACGCCGATGAGCGACGCAGATGAAGGTCGCAGCAGATGACGAGGGACAGGGTCTCGATCGTCGCCTGCCAGTAGCCGAGATTGGCGACGAGGAGCATCGCGAGGAGCGCGAAGACGGCGAGGCCGATCGAGCGGTGCAGGAGATAGGCGGCCGCGACGAAGATCGCGATCAGGACGAGGCGGCGGCACGGCGAGCAGAAGCGCCGTGAGCCCGTCGATCCCGGTGCCGATCACGAGGGAGATGAAGTCGAAGACGTTCTGGGCGTGATCGTTGAGGAAGTCGACGAAACTCTTCACCCACGATCCGAGCGGGATCTTGTGCTCCGTCAGCCAGTCGTACATGCGGACGCGCCTTCCCTCGGAGCCGGCAAGCCGGCTCGCCGCCGGTGGCCGCCGGCCGCGGCCGACCGCCCGATCCGTACGGCCGCGATCCCGCCGATCAGAGCTTGAGGCTCTTCTTGACCGCGTCGAGCCCCGGCTTGCCGTCGAAGCGTCGTGACGCCCTGGAGCCACGGCTCCCAGACCTTCGGGTTCGCCTTCAGCCATTTCTCGGCGGCCTTCTGCGCCTCCATGCTGTCGAACAGGATGTAGCCCATGACGACGTTCTCGAGCGGCAGCGAGAACTTCAGGTTCTTGATCAGCGCGCCGACGTTCGGGCACTGGCTCGACGTAGCCGGCGCGGGTGTTGGTGTAGATCGTGGCGCCGCCGAGGTTGGGCCCGAAGACATCGTCGCCGCCCTCGAGATATTTGATCTCGAACTTGGTGTTCATCGGGTGCGGCTCCCAGCCGAGGAAGACGATCGGCTCCTTGCGCCGCGACGCGCGCTCGACCTGGGCCAGCATGCCCTGCTCGCTCGACTCGACGATCTCGAATTTCTTCAGGCCGAACTTGTCCGCCTTGATCATGTCGATGATCAGGCGGTTGCCGTCGTTGCCCGGCTCGATGCCGTAGATCTTGCCGGCGAGCTTGCCCTGGAACTTCGCGATGTCGGCGAAAGCTCTTGAGGCCCTGGTCGTAGAGATACTTCGGGACCGCGAGGGTGTACTTCGCGCCTTCGAGATTGACGCCCGATGACGTCGACGGACTTGTCCTCGACGTAGGGCTTGCGGTCCGCCTCCATGGTCGGCATCCAGTTGCCGAGGAAGACGTCGATGTCCTTGTTCTTCATCGACGTGTAGGTCACCGGCACGGACAGGACCTGGATCTTCGGCTCGTAGCCGAGCCCTTCCAGGATGCGCGAGGTGATCGCCGTGGTGGCCGTGATGTCGGTCCAGCCGACATCGGAGAACTGCACCGTCTTGCAGCTTGCCGGGTCCGCCGCCTGCGCGACCGCCGCCGGCAGAATAAGGCACGCGAACGCCGCAAGCGCCGCCGACCGAAGAAACCGGGTCATACGCATCCTCCGTTTCGGCCCCGCCGATTTCGAGCGGAGGGCGCCGCGCCACTCTGGACTCCTGCCTTGGGCAGTGTTATTGAACGGGCATTCAATACCATCTACGCGGCACTGTCACGCACAATTTTCTCGCATATGTTTCTCGTTGAACAGTCGTTCAATTTGGGCGACGATGGCCCTTAAACGGAGCGTTCAACACGCGCATGGCCGGCAAGTGGCCGTCGAGCGGGGCGACACGGGAGGAGGTCCGGCGCCGGCAGCTGATCCAGGCGACGATCGATTCCCTCGCCGACATGGGCTTTCCCGCCTGCACGCTCGGCGACATCGCCCGGCGCGCCGGCGTCTCGCCAGGGCTCGTCGCGCACTATTTCGGCGACAAGGAGGGTTTGCTCGAGGCGACCTTGCGGGCGATGGCGGCGCGGCTCGGGCGGTCGGCGGCGGCGCGGCTTGCGGCGGCGCGGACGCCGCGCGGTCGCGTCCAGGCGATCGTCGACGCCAACCTCGCGCCGGAGGAGTTCGACCGGCGCACGTGCGAGCGTCTGGCTCGCCTTCTGGGGCCAGGTGCTGCATTCGGCCCGCTTCAAGCGCGTCCAGAACGTCTACCAGCGGCGCATGCTCTCGAACCTGCGGCACGCCCTGAAGCAGGCGATGCCGCCCGGGGACGCGGAGCGGACCGCGCTTTCGATCTCGGCGATGATCGACGGGCTCTGGCTCAGGGCGACCCTCTCCGAGGACGGCGAACTCGACAACAAGGCGCGCCCGCGCCATGGCGAGCGCCTTCGCGGATGCGCAATTCGAGCGGGCGCGGCCCCTCGACCCAGCCGCCCCGGAAATGCCGCGCGCCGCGACGGCGGCGCCGCGGGTGCTCAACCAAATCGGCGGCGGCGCCGTCCGCACCGCCGCCGGCCGGACCTTCGCCAGCCTCAACCCGGCCACCGGCGAGACCCTCGCCGAGGTCGAGATCGCCGGCGAGACGGAGGTCGACCACGCCGTCGCGGCGGCGAAGGCCGGCCAGGCCGTCTGGGGCGCGATGACGGGCACCGAGCGCGGCCGCATCCTGAAGCGCGCCGCCGATCTCCTGCGCGAGCGCAACGACGAGCTGGCGCGGCTCGAAACCCTCGACACCGGCAAGCCGATCCAGGAGACGATCGCGCGTCGACGTCATCTCCGGCGCCGACTGCCTCGACTATTTCGCGGGGCTCGCCGCCGACGCTCACCGGCGAGCACGTCGATCTCGGCCCGAACGCCTTCGGCTATACGCGGCGCGAGCCCTTGGCGTCGTCGCCGGCATCGGCGCCTGGAACTATCCGCTCCAGATCGCCTGCTGGAAGGCGGCGCCGGCCCTTGCCTGCGGCAACGCGATGATCTTCAAGCCGGCCGAGCTGACGCCGCTCACCGCGATCAAGCTCGCCGACATCATGGCCGAAGCCGGCCTGCCGGACGGCGTCTTCAACGTCGTGCAGGGCTTCGCCGATACCGGCCGCCTTTTGACCGCGCATCCGGACATCGCCAAGGTATCGCTGACCGGCGAGGTCGGCACCGGCAAGGCGGTGATGGCCGCCGCCGCGCGCACCCTGAAGCACGTCACCCTCGAACTCGGCGGCAAGTCGCCGCTGATCGTCTTCGACGACGCCGACCTCGACGATGCCGTCTCGGGCGCGCTCCTCGGCAACTTCTATTCCGCCGGCGAAGTCTGCTCGAACGGCACCCGCGTCTTCGTCGAGCGCTCGCGTGCGCGCGGCCTTCCTCGAGCGCCTCGTCGCCCGCGTCGGGAAGATGGTCGTCGGCGATCCCCTCGATCCGGGTACCCATGTCGGCGCCCTGATCTCCGAGGAGCACATGAACAAGGTGCTCGGCTGCATCGCGCGCGGCAAGCGCCGAGGGCGCCGGCCTGCGCGCCGGCGGCGAGCGCGTCCGCGACCGGCGCCCTCGGCGCGCGGCTTCTTCGTCGCGCCGACCGTGTTCGAGGCGGCCTCCGACGATCTCGCCATCGTGCGCGAGGAAATCTTCGGGCCGGTCATGACCGTGCTCACCTTCGCCGACGAAGAGGACGTGATCGAGCGCGCGAACGCGACGCCCTTCGGCCTCGCCGCCGGCGTCTTCACGAAGGATCTGGCGCGCGCGCATCGCGTCATCGCGCGGCTGCAGGCGGGGACCTGCTGGATCAACACCTACAACGTGACGCCGATCGAACTGCCCTTCGGCGGCGTCAAGCTGTCCGGGCTCGGGCGCGAGAACAGCAAGGCGGCGATCGAGCACTACACCCAGATCAAGAGCGTCTACGTCAATCTCGGACGGGTCGAGGCGCCCTACTGATGGCCGCGCGCGGCGACGAGGAGTTCGACTACGTCATCGTCGGCGCCGGCTCGGCCGGCTGCGTGCTCGCCGACCGGCTGTCCGCGGACGGGCGCACAACGCGTGCTCGTCCTCGAGTTCGGCGGCTCCGACCGCTCGGTGCTGATCCAGATGCCGGCGGCGCTCTCGATCCCGATGAACATGGCGCAAGTACAATTGGCGCTACGAGACCGAGCCGGAGCCGCATCTCAACGACCGCCGCATACACTGCCCGCGCGGCAAGGTGCTCGGCGGCTCGTCCTCGATCAACGGCCTCGTCTACGTGCGCGGCAACCCGCTCGATTTCGAGCGCTGGGAGGAGGAGGGCGCCGCGGGCTGGGGCTATCGGCACGTGCTGCCCTATTTCCAGCGCGCGGAGACCCGCCAGGAGGGCGGCGATGCCTAGCGCGGCGGCATCGGGCCCGCTCGCGACGCGCTACGGCCGCCTCGACCAATCCGCTCTACCGCGCCTTCGTCGAGGCGGCGCGGCAGGCCGGCTATCCGGCGACGGACGACATCAACGGCGACCAGCAGGAGGGCTTCGGCCGCATGGACATGACCGTCAAGGACGGCGTGCGCTGGTCGGCCGCCAACGCCTATCTGAAGCCGGCGCATGAAGCGCCCGAACCTCGCTCGTGCGGACGCATGCGCTGGCGACGGCGCATCGTCTTCGAGGGCAGGCGCGCGGTCGGCGTGCGCTACCAGCACGGCGGACGTCGAGACACGCGCGCGCGCGGCGCGAGGTCGTTCTCGCCGCCGGGCCGATCAACTCGCCGCAGCTCCTGAAGCTCTCCGGCATCGGGCCGGCGGAGGAACTGCGGCCGCTCGGCATCCCGGTCGTGCACGACCTGCCGGGCGTCGGCGAGAACCTCCAGGATCACCTCGAATTCTATTTCCAGGTCGCCTGCACGCAGCCGATCACGCTCTACGGCTGATCGAGCCCGCTCGGCAAGGCGCGCGATCGGCGCGCGCTGGCTGCTGCGCCGCGACGGGCTCGGCGCGACCAACCATTTCGAGAGCTGCGGCTTCATCCGCTCGCCGGCGCGGGCATCCGCTACCCGGACATCCAGTACCACTTCCTGCCGCTCGCCGTCACGCTACGACGGCAAGGGCCTCGCGACCGAGCACGGCTTCCAGGCCCATGTCGGGCCGATGCGCTCGAAGAGCCGCGGCTACGTGCGGCTGCGCTCGCGCGATCCGCACGAGCATCCGCGCATCCGCTTCAACTACATGAGCCACGCCGGACGACTGGATCGAGATGCGCGCCTGCGTGCGCCTGACCCGCGAGATCTTCGCGCAAGCCGCCTTCGACGCCCTATCGCGGCCGCGAGATACAGCCCGGCGCCGACGTCGTCACGGACGAGGCCATCGACGCCTTCATCCGCGGCAAGGTCGAGAGCGCCTACCATCCCTCCTGCACCTGCAAGATGGGCGATCCCGCCGATCCGATGGCCGTGGTCGATCCGGAAACGCGCGTTATCGGCGTTGACGGGCCTGCGCGTCGTCGACTCCTCGATCATGCCCTCGGTCACGACCGGCAACCTCAACGCGCCGACGATCATGATCGGCGAGAAGGCCGCCGATCATATTCTCGGCCGCCCCCTCGCGGCGGCGTCGAACGCGCCGTACTACGTGGCGGAGAACTGGGAGACCGCGCAGAGGTAAGAAGTGGCGCGATTCTCGCCTCTCCCCGCCTGCGGGGAGAGGGTTCGGCCTTCGGCCGAACCAGCGGAGCGAAGCGAAGCGGGGGTGAGGGGGCGTCTCCGGAAGAGGCGCCTTGCCGCGCCGCGGCGCCTTCTTCGTCGCCGCCCCCTCACCCTCGCCTGCTGCGCAGGCTTGCTGCCTTCGGCAGCCCTCTCCCCGCAGGCGGGGAGAGGCATTGGCGCCCTACCCCCTCAGGCGCAGATTGTCCGGATCGAACGGCGACTCGGGCACCACGATCGCCCGGTGCGGGGTGCCCAGGATCGTCACGTCGAGCTCGCTGCCGATCTCGCCGAGATCCGGCTGCACCATGGCAAGCGCAAGGGACTTGCCGAGGCGCCAGCCGAAGCCGCCTGAGGTGCAGCGGCCGACGAGACGGCCGTTCTTCAAGATCGATTCGGAGCCGCGCGCGTCGGCGTCCTTCACGTCCTGCACCTCGAGCGTGACGAAGCGGTTCCTGAAGCCCCGCTGCTGCCATTCGACGAGGGCATCGCGGCCGATGAACGCGGTCTTGTTCAGGTGCACGAAGCGGTCGAGCCCCGATTCAAGGGCGCAGTACTCGATCGACAATTCGCGCGGGATGAGCCGGTAGGATTTTTCGAGACGCAGGGAATCCATCGCCCGCATCCCGAAGGGCTTGATGCCGTGCGGGCGGCCCGCCTCCATGAGGAGATCGAAGATCGTGTTCTGCATCTCGATCGGATGGTGCAATTCCCAGCCGAGCTCGCCGACGAAGTTGACGCGCAAGGCCCGCGCATGCGCGGCGCCGACGTCGATGGTCTTGCCGGAGAGCCAGGGGAAGGCCTTGCTCGACAGATCCGCATCGGTGACCGACTGCAGCACGTCCCGGGCGCGAGGCCCGGCGAGGATGAGCACGCCGTATTGCGTCGTCACCTTCTGCAGATCGACGGAGCCGTCGCGCGGGCGCAGCTTCGAGAGGTAATCGAAATCGTGCCGCTCGGCCGAGCCCATGCCGACGAGGTAGAAGCGGTCCGCGGCCTCGCGGAACACCGTGAACTCGGAGCGCACGCCGCCGTTCGGCGACAGAAGGTGCGTCAGCGCGAGGCGGCCGACCTTCTGCGGCAGCTTGTTGGCGACGAGCCCGTCGAGGAAGGCTTCCGCGCCCGGCCCGGAGACCTCGTATTTCGCGAACGCGCTCATGTCCTGCAAGCCGACCGCTTCGTGCACGTGGCGTGCTTCGCGGCCGACGATGTCGAAATAGTTCGAGCGCCGAAAACTCCACTTCTCGCGGATGGCGTCGCCGTTCGCGACCGGCGGATGATTCTCGTTGAGGAGCACGTCGGGCTTGGCGAGATCGGCCTCCTCGAGCCGATAGTCTTCCGGCGCGAACCAGTTCGGCCGCTCCCAGCCGTAGACCGAGCCGAACACGGCGCCGAGCGCCTTCATGCGGTCGTAGCACGGCGCGCGCTTCAGGGGCCGCGCCGCGGCGCGCTCCTCGTCCGGATAATGCACCGTGAAGACGTTGGCGTAGGCCTCCTCGTTCTTGCGGCGCAGGTAGCCGCGCGTCGCGTAGGGCCCGAAGCGGCGCGGATCGACGCCCATCATGTCGATCGTGGGCTCGCCCTCGACGATCCATTCCGCGAGCTGCCAGCCGGCCCCGCCCGAAGCGGTGACGCCGAAGCTGTGGCCCTCGTTGAGCCAGAAGTTCTTGCAGGTCCCAGGCCGGGCCGATGATCGGGCTGCCATCCGGCGTATAGGCGATGGCGCCGTTATAGACCTTCTTGACGCCGACTTCGCCGAAGGCGGGGACGCGGGCGATCGCCGTCTCGATATGCGGCCCGATCCGGTCGAGATCCTCCTGGAAGAGCTCGTATTCGGAATCCTCCGCCGGACCGTCGACGTAGCAGCAGGGCGCGCCGGGCTCGTAGGGCCCGAGGATGAAGCCGCCGTTCTCCTCGCGCATGTACCAGGACGAATCCGCCTCGCGCAGCACGCCCATCTCGGGCAGGCCGAGGCGCTGGCGCTCGAGCACCGCCGGATGCGGCTCGGTCACGATGTACTGGTGCTCGACCGGGATGACCGGGATGTCGAGCCCGACCATGGCGCCGGTGCGGCGCGCGAAATTGCCGGTCGCCGAGACGACGTGCTCGCACAGGATGTCGCCACGGTCGGTCTTGACGAGCCACTCGCCGGACGGCGCGCGCTCGATGGCCGTCACGCTCGTCTGGCGGTAGATCTCGGCGCCGCGGCTGCGCGCGCCTTTCGCGAGGGCCTGCGTCAGATCCGCCGGCTGGATGTAGCCGTCGCCCGGATGCCGGATGGCGCCGATCACGCCATCCGTCTCGCAGAGCGGCCAGAGCTCCTTGACCTGTGCGGGCGTCAGCACCTCGACGTCGATGCCAATGGTCTCGGCGACGCCCTTGTAGGTCATGAACTCGTCGAAGCGGTCGCGGGTGCGGGCGAGGCGGATGTTCGAGACCTCCTTGAAGCCGACCGGCTGGCCGGTCTCCGCTTCGAGGGTCTTGTAGAGCGCGACCGAGTATTTGTGGATCTGGCCGACCGAGTAGCTCATGTTGAAGAGCGGCAAAAGGCCCGCCGCATGCCAGGTCGAGCCGGAGGTGAGCTCCTTGCGCTCGACGAGCACGACGTCGCTCCAGCCCTTCTTGGCGAGATGATAGAGCGTGCCGACGCCGACGACCCCGCCGCCGATGACGACCACCCGAGCCTGCGTTCTCATGATCCGCCTCTTGCCTGTCCGTGTCCGTTCATCGGCCGCCTTCGCCTCTCTCCGCAAGGGGCGAGAGCCGAAATCGCGCCCTTCGCCCGCCCCATCGCCTAACGCTCCACGACGAGGTCGCTGGTCGGCTTGGAGCAGCACAGCAGCGTCTGACCGGCGTCGATCTCGCGCTGGCGGATGCCGCCGGCGTGCTTCATCTCGACGGTGCCGGAGATCAGCTTGCTCTTGCAGGTGCCGCACAGGCCCTTGGTGCAGGACGACGGCAGGCGCAGGCCCGCCGCGCGCGGCGGCGAGTCAGGATGTTGGTGTCGGCGGCGCATTCGATGACGCGGCCGTCTTGGCGAATTCGATCCGGAAGGTCTGGACCTCCGGGGTCGGCGGCGGCACCGGGACGGTGGCGGATGCGGCGGCCGCTCGGCTCGGCCTCCGACAGCGTCTCGAAGTTGAAGCTTTCCTCGTGGTAGCGGGCCATGTCGAAGCCGGCCTCCCGCAGCATGTCGCGGACGGCGGCCATGTAGGGTTCCGGGCCGCAGGTGAAGATCGTCCGCTCCAGCAGATCGGGCGCGATCAGCTTCGAGCATCGGCAGGTTCAGCCGGCCCCGAAGCCGCTCCAGTGCGCTCGCCGTCGGTCGCCTCGCAGACATGGACGACGCGAGAAGCGGGGCAGATTGCGGGCCATCAGGTCCAGTTCGGACCGGAAGATGATGTCGGCCGGGCTGCGGGCGTTGTGGACGAAGATGATGTCCGCGGTCCTGCGCCAGATCGTGGTACGGTCCGCGCCATCGACATCAGCGGCGTGATGCCGCTGCCGCCGGACAGGAACAGGTATTTGGCGGCCGGATGGTCGAAGGCGGTGAACTCGCCCATCGGGCCGACGGCGCGCAGTTCATACGCCCGGCTTCAGCGTGTCGTGCAGCCAGTTGGACACGATGCCGCCCGGCACCCGCTTGACCGTGATCGAGATCAGGTGCGCACGCGCGTCGGCGCCGACGAGATCGTGTAGCAGCGGTTGATCGACCTGCCCGCCGATGGGGAGGTCCAGCGTCAGGAACTGGCCGGGCTTGTAGCGGAACAGGCGCGGTTCGCGGGCCGAGAAGACGAAGGTCTTGACGTCGTGGGTCTCGTCGCGGACCAGGCGGCAGACCAGCACATCGTCGGTTTCGGCATCCCAACCCGCCAGTTCGCGGGTTACCTGGGAGGCGAAAGCGTCTTCCGCAGTCCCTGCGCTACGGCGGCGCATCGATCATCAGCATCACCCCGTCTCTTCCCCTTCCGCTCAGCGCGGCCGAGAGTGGGCCGCCATGCGGCCGATGTACCAATTGCAGAATTTCTCGACCAGCATCTCGGTATGGACCGAATACGGGCCGGGCTCGTAGGCCGGGCTGCGGGCACCGGACTGGGCATAGCCGACCAGCTCGCCATCCTGCTTGTTGGTCGCGACCCAGACCGCGGTCAGCGTTTTCCAGATCGTAATCGACCCCTTCGACCGCATCCTTGTGGACCAGCCACTTGGTCCGCAGCAGCGTGCGTTCCGGCGACGAGCGGCAGCACCGAGAAGGTGACGATGTGGTCGCTCATGAAGTGGTGCCAGGAATTCGGCTGGGTCCAGACCGACAGGCCGCCGAGCTTCGGGTCGTTGATGTTGCCGAGCAGCTTCTTGCAGGCGACCTGGGTGTTCATCGTCTGCGATTCGCCATGCTGTCGATGGGCAGGCGCTGGGCGCGGTAGCCGGTGACGCAGTCGTCCAGATGGTCGATCTCGCGCGCCGCCAGTCCGTTCGCTTCGCAGCGGGCGCTCCAGGTCGCAGACCAGCCGGTCGTAGCGGGCGATCTGCTCGCGGCCGATCATCATCGACCTCGTCCGGGCGAATAGCCGAAGCCGTAGGCGAACAGCGGGACCGTCAGTTCGGGATGGTTGACCGAGCAGTGGTAGCATTCACGATTGTTCTCCATCGTGAGCTTCCAGTTGCCTTCCTCGATCAGGTCGATCTGCTGGAAGCGACCTTGGCGTTGGCGATGTCGTGGGGCGCGATATAGGGCTCCAGGGCACGGGCCATGTCGTCGATATCGGCGGGCGGATCGTCGGCCAGACAGATGAAGATCAGCCCGGCGACGCTGCGCACGTGGACCTTCTTCAGACCGTGGCAGGTGGTGTCGAAGCCCGGCCCCATATGCTCGGCGTACAGCAGCGAGCCGTCCAGGCCGTAGGTCCATGGTGATAGCGGCAGACGATGTTGCCGACCGTCGTCTTCTCGTCATGGACCAGCCGCGCGCCGCGATGGCGGCAGACGTTGTGGAAGGCCCGAAGCCCCATGTCGTCGTCGCGGACGATGATGATGGAGGTGCGGTCGATATCGACCACCATGCAGTCGCCCGGCTCCGGCACGTCGGGCTCGACGCCGACATAGATCCAGTGCCGGCCGAAGATCGCCTCCATGTCGGCGGCGAAGATCTCCGGGCTGAGGTAGAAGGGCGCGTCGAGGCTGTGGCCGACCCTGCGGTTGCGTAGGAGCGCGCGGAGCGGCGTGTCGGGGATGTGCAGCATCGGTTCCTCTCTCGCCACTGTCGCCCGGCGTGCCCCCGGCCACTCTTGCGAAAGCGACACCGCCTGACGGCGCCGCGACATCAGCACTCGGCGACGTTGACCGCAAGGCCGCCCTGGGAGGTCTCCTTGTACTTCGACTGCATGTCGGCGCCGGTCTGGCGCATCGTCTCGATGACCTCGTCGAGGGAGACGAAATGGGTGCCGTCGCCGCGCAGGGCGAGGGAGGCCGCGGCGATGGCCTTGTTGGCGCCGAAGGCGTTGCGCTCGATGCAGGGGATCTGGACGAGGCCGCCGATCGGGTCGCAGGTCATGCCGAGATGGTGCTCCATGCGCGATCTCGGCGGCGTTCTCGATCTGGGCCGGGGTGGCGCCGAGCGCCGCCGCGAGCCCCGCCGCGGCCATCGAGGCGGCCGAGCCGACCTCGCCCTGGCAGCCGACCTCGGCGCCGGAGATCGAGGCGTTGCGCTTGATCAGCGCTGCCGATCGCCGCCGCGGTGAGCAGGAAGACGCGGCACCGCTCGCGTCCGCAGCTCGGGCAGAAATCGCGGATAGTAGCGCAGCACCGCCGGCACGATCCCGGCCGCGCCGTTCGTCGGCGCCGTGACGACGCGGCCGCCGGAGGCGTTCTCCTCGTTGACGGCGATGGCGTAGAGGCGAGATCCAGTCCATGACCTCGTGCGGCGGACGCGGTTGCGAGCCGCTCCCGATCGAGCGCGTCGAAGAGGCGCCTTGGCGCGGCGCTTCACCCTGCAGCCCGCCGGGCAGCTCGCCGTCGAGCGTCAGGCCGCGGTCGATGCAGGCGAACATCGCGTCGCGGATGCGCGTCGAGCCCGTCGCTCGATCTCGGCGCGCGGGCGCAGGGCCGCCTCGTTGGCGCGCTGGACCGCCGCGATCGACAGGCCGTGCGCCCGGCACAGAGGCCAGAAGCTCGGCGCCGCTCGGAAAGGGATAGGGCACCGCGGCGGCGCCGGCCGCCGGCACCTCGCCCTCGGCGACGACGAAGCCGCCGCCGATCGAGTAGTAGATCGACGTCGAGGAGCGCCGTCCCGAAGCCGTCGAAGGCCCGGAAGCGCATGCCGTTGGAATGACCCGGCAGCAGGTCGACGAAGTTGAAGACGAGGTCGGACGCCGGATCGAAGCGGACGCTGGCCTCGCCGAGGGCAATTCCTTGCGTCGCTGCAAGATCGGCTGAAAGGCCGGCGACGAAATCCGGGTCGATCGTCGCCGGCGAGGCGCCGAGGAGGCCGAGGCCGACGGCGATATCGGTGCCGTGTCCGCGCCCGGTCCAGGCCAGCGAGCCGTAGAGCTCGACGGCGATGCGGGCGGGCGGCGCCGGCAGCGCCTCGACGGCATCGCGAAAACGCTTCGCCGCCGACCATCGGCCCGACGGTGTGCGAGCTCGACGGGCCGATGCCGATCTTGAAGAGATCGAAGACGCTGATCATGGTCGCCTCACGCCGGCATGAAATCCCGCGCCGCCTCGCACAGGAAGCCGTGGACGTAGGTCGCGAAGGAACGCCAGCACTCGACACGATAGCTCGCCGGGCCGTCGCGGACGAGCACGATCTCGGCCTTGCCGAGGAGCGTGCGGGTGGCGGCGCCGACCGGAAAGACCGCGTCGGCGAGGTCGAGGGGGCAGCCGGCGTTCAGAACCGTGGCGGCCTCGGGCCCGCTCACCGCGATGCCGACATTGCGGTGCCCGACATCGGTGAGGGAGAAGAAGCGTCCGGCGAGCGCCGCCTCGATCTGCCGCCGCGATCGCCTCCGCATCCGCCTCCGGTCCGATGAGGAGCCATTCGTTCGGGCCGAGCCGAAGCGAAAGGCGGTCGCCGGCGACATGGCCTGTCAGCATCGGCCGGTCGAGGGAGAAGCCGGCGACGGTGCCGACCTCCCGCGCCGCCTCCTCCGCCATGCGGAACGCGAAGCGCGCCTGCGGCTTCAGCGGCCGGATGACGACGGCGCCGGCCGCTTCGACGACCGCGTCGCTGAGCGCCGCGCGGCGGGAGGCGATCTTGGTCTCAAGCATGGACGCGCTCCCCCTTGGCATCGAAGAAGACGGGCTCGACGACCTTCACGGTCGCAAAGCCCTTCGGCATCGTCACGTAAAGGCGCTCGCCGATCCGGCCGCGCCCGCCGGCGACCAGGGCAAGCGCGATCGAGCGCTCGCAGGTCGGGCTCCAGTAGCTCGACGTGACGTGGCCGAGCATGCGCATCGGCAGCGGCTGGTCCGGATCGCGCGACGATCTGCGCGCCCTCGTCGAGCACGATCCGCGGGTCGTCCGTGAGGAGGCCGACGAGCTGCTTGCGGTCGGCCGCGACGCATGTCCGGCCGCGCGAGCGAGCGCTTGCCGACGAAGTCGGGCTTCGTCTTGCCGATCATGCCCGGCGAGGCCGAGGTCGTCCGGCGTCACCGTGCCGTCGGTCTCCTGGCCGACGATGATGTAGCCCTTCTCGGCGCGCAGCACGTGCATGGTCTCGGTGCCGTAGGGCGTGATGCCGAAGGGCTTGCCCGCGCTCGACGACCGCCTCCCAGACGGCGCGGCCGTAATCGGCCGGCACGTTGATCTCGAAGCCGAGTTCGCCGGTGAAGCACACGCGGAAGAGCCGGCACGGCACGCCGCAGATGATGCCCTCGCGCACGCCATGTGCGGGAAGGCCTCGGGCGAGAGGTCGATGCCGCTGACGAGCGGCGCGATCACCTCGCGCGCCTTCGGGCCCTGCACGGCGATGACCGCCCATTGCTCGGTGGTCGAGGTGAGCCAGACTTCGAGGTCCGGCCACTCGGTCTGGAGGTAGTCCTCCATGTGGGCGAGCACGCGCGGCGCGCCGCCGGTCGTCGTCGTGACGTGGAAGCGGTCGGGCGCGAGGCGGGCGACGACGCCGTCGTCCATGATGAAGCCGTCCTCCTTCAGCATCAGGCCGTAGCGGCAGCGGCCCGGCTCGAGCTTCAGCCAGGCGTTGGTGTAGATGCGGTTCATGAACTCGGCCGCGTCCGGGCCCGACGACCTCGATCTTGCCGAGGGTCGAGGCGTCGAAGATGCCGACGCTCGTCGCGCACGGCGCGGCATTCGCGCGCCACCGCCGCGTGCATGTCCTCGCCGGCCTGCGGAAAGTACCAGGCGCGCTTCCACAGGCCGACATTCTCGAAGACGGCGCCGTGCTCCGCGGCCCATTCGTGGATCGGCGTCGTGCGGATCGGGTCGAACAGATCGCCGCGCGGCCTGCCCGGCGAGGGCGCCGAAGGTGACCGGCGTGTAGGGCAGGCGGAAGGTCGTCGGGCCGACCGACGGGATCGGCCTGTCGAGGGCGCCGGCGACGAGGCCGAGGGCGTTCATGTTCGAGGTCTTGCCCTGGTCGGTCGCCATGCCGGTCGTCGTGTAGCGCTTGACGTGCTCGATCGAGCGGAAGCCCTCGCGCACCGCGAGGCGGATGTCCTTGGCGGTGACGTCGTTCTGGAAGTCGACGAAGGCGCGCTCGCTTCGCGCCGGATTGGCGTCGGTCGGCAGGAGCGCGGACCGGCTGAAAGCCGGTCAGCGTCGGCGTCGCGCGCGAAGGCGCGCGTCGCGCTGCCGCCCGCCGCAGCTGCTGCCCGCGGCGAAGCCCTCGGCGAGGCAGGCGGCGAGATCGTAGGTGCCGTTCGCAGGCGCCGGCCGAGCGCTCGCGCCTGCACCGACTGGCCCGGCACGAAGGCGTCGATCGCGTCGTCGAAGCGGAGCTTGCCGCGCGATTGCGAGAAGAGATGCACGGCGGGCGTCCAGCCGCCGGACATGCCGACGCAGTCGCAGGCGAGCGCGCGCCGCGCGCCGATGCGACCGCTGCGCCTCGATCGGCGCCACGATCAGGCCGGCGACGCGCTTGCGGCCGGTCGAGCCGACGATCGTGTGCCCGGCGAGGACCTCGATCCCCGCCGCCCGCGCCGCCGCGCCCTCCGGTCCGCGATCGGCCGCGAGCCGCAGATCGACGATCGTCGACCGCGAGCGCCGGCCGTCCTCGCAGTCGAGCGCCGCCGCGATAGGCGCGAGGCGCCGCTCGTCGCGATGACGACGCGGCGCGCCCGGCGCGACGCCGTAGCGGTTGACGATAGGCGCGCACGGCTCTCGGCGAGCATGATGCCGGGCCGGTCGTTGTCGGGGAAGACGAGCGGGCGCTCGATGCGCGCCGGTCGCGAGCACGACCTCCTTCGCGCGCACCTGCCACAGCCGCTCGCGCGGCAGGTTCGGCGACGGCGCGTCGGCGAGATGGTCGGTGATGCGCTCGACGAGGGCGAGGAAGTTGTGGGCGTAGTAGCCGAAGGCCGTGGTGCGCGGCAGCACGCACGACGTTCTCGCGCGCATCGAGCGCGGCGAGCGTCTGCTCCAGCCAGTCCTGCGCCGGCAGGCCGTCGATGGTCGGCGTCGGGCTCGCGCAGCAGCGAGCCGCCGAGCTCCGCCTGCTCGTCGCAGAGGATGACGCGCGCGCCGGTCTCGGCCGCGGCGAGCGCCGCGGCGAGGCCCGCCGGGCCGGCGCCGACGACGAGCACGTCGCAATGGGCGTAGCGCTGCGCGTAGCGGTCGGGATCGGGCGCGGTCGGCGCCCGGCCGAGGCCCGCCGCGGCGCGGATGCTCGGCTCGTAGACCTTGTCCCAGAACGAGCGCGGCCACATGAAGGTCTTGTAGTAGAAGCCGGCGACGAAGAGCGGCGAGAGGAGGTCGTTGACCGCGCCGACGTCGAAGTCGAGCGACGGCCAGCGGTTCTGGCTCGCCGCCTCAGGCCCTCGTGAGAGCTCGACCTGCGGTCGCGCGCATGTTCGGCGTCGACGCGGCCCGGCCCGCGATCGACCGTAACCAGCGCGTTCGGCTCCTCCGCGCCGGGCTGCACGATGCCGCGCGGCCGGTGATACTTGAACGAGCGGCCGACGAGATGCACGCCGTTGGCGAGGAGCGCCGAGGCGAGCGTGTCGCCGGCAAAGCCCTGCAGCGTGCGGCCGTCGAAGGAGATCGTGAGCGGCTCCGTGCGGTCGATGCGGCCGCCGGTCGGCAAGCGGTTCGACCTGCGCCATCACGCGTTCTCCGCCGGCAAGCGTCGGCCGCGCCTCGCCGGCCCTGTAGGTCGCGAGGATCCGGTCGCTGACCGTGTCGCGCACGGCGTTGAAGAAGCGCCCGCAGCCATGGACGTGGCGCCAGCGCTCGGCGTGGAGGCCCTTCGGGTTGGTGCGCATGAAGAGGAATTCCGCCCAGGCCTCGTCGTCGAGGGCGGCCGGATCGGCGGGGCGGGCGATATGCGCCTCGCCGCCGCAGCGGAACTCGATCTCCGGACGCGGCACCGCAATAGGGGCAGGGGATCAGGAGCATGGCGGGCCTCAATGCGCGACGGCGGCGGCGGCGGCCTCGTCGATCAGGCGGCCGGTGCGGAAGCGGTCGAGCGTGAAGGGCGCGGCGATCGGGTGCGGCTCGCCGTTCGCGATGGTGTGCGGCGAAGACGTGGCCCGAGCCGGGCGTCGCCTTGAAGCCGCCGGTGCCCCAGCCGCAATTGACGAACAGGCCCGGGACCGGCGTCTTGCCGATGATCGGCGAGCGGTCCGGCGTCACGTCGACGATGCCGCCCCAGTTGCGCAGCATGCGCATGCGCGCGAGAATTGCGGGAAGAGCTCGCAGATCGCATCGAGCGTGTGCGTCGTGATGTGCAGGCCGCCCTGCTGGCTGTAGGAGATGTACTGGTCCGTGCCGGCGCCGATGACGAGCTCGCCCTTGTCGGATTGCGAGATGATAGGCGTGGATCGTGTTCGACATCACGACGCAGGGGAAGACCGGCTTCACCGGCTCGGAGACGAGCGCCTGCAGCGGGAAGCTTTCGAGCGGCATGCGCACGCCGGCCATCGCCATGACGACGCTGGTGTGGCCGGCCGCGACGACGCCGACGCTGCTTCGCGCGGATGACGCCCGCGCGTCGTCTCGACGCCGTCGACGGCGCCGTCGGCGTCGCGGCGGATCGCCGGTCACCTCGCAGTTCTGGATGATGTCGACGCCGAGCGCGTCGGCGGCGCGCGCATAGCCCCAGGCGACCGCATCGTGGCGCGCGATGCCGCCGCGCCGCTGCAGGGCCGCGCCGAGGACCGGGTAGCGCAGGTCCGGCGAGATGTTGAGCGGCGGGCAGAATTCCTTCGCCTCCTCCGGCGTCAGCCATTCGTTGTCGATGCCGTTCAGGCGGTTGGCATGGACGTGGCGCTTGAAGCTCTGAACGTCGTGCGCGTTGTGCGCGAGCATCAGGACGCCGCGCGGCGAGTACATGACGTTGTAGTTGAGCTCCTGCGACAGGCCCTCCCACAGCTTCAGCGCGTGCTCGTAGAGCGCGGCGCTCTCGTCGCAGAGATAGTTCGAGCGGATGATCGTGGTGTTGCGGCCGGTATTGCCGCCGCCGAGCCAGCCCTTCTCGAGCACGGCGACATTGCGCATGCCGTGCTCCCTGGCGAGGTAGTAGGCCGTCGCGAGCCCATGCCCGCCGCCGCCGACGATGACGACGTCGTAGAACGGCTTCGGCTCCGGCGAGCGCCATTGCCGGCCCCAGCCCTGATGGGCGTTGAAGGCCTCGGCGATCAGCGACTTCAGCGAAAATCCGCGCATGGACACCTCTCCACCGTCGAGATTGCCGAGCCGCCGCCCGGGCGCTTCTCCGCGTGCGGCGGATTTTAGCGGTTTTTGGACACTGCTTTGCCTCTCCCCGCTTGCCGACGGCATTCACACATCTCTCTGAAGGGCGCGGATTTGCCTCTCCCCGCCTGCGGGGAGAGGGTTCGGCCTTCGGCCGAACGAGCGGAGCGAAGCGGAGCGGGGGTGAGGGGGCGGCGCAGGATAAGGCGCCCGGCCGAAGCCCCAGCGCCTCCTTCGTCACCGCCCCCTCACCCTCGCCTGCTGCGCAGGCTTGCCGCCTTCGGCGGCCCTCTCCCCGCAAGCGGGGAGAGGCGGGGGAGCGTCCCTTCCGTCGCCATCACGACAGCGCCTCTTCCAGGCGCCGCCACGCTTCATCTCCGGCGGGAAGGCCGAAGCGGAGGCGGTCTGGATGCTCCGCGAAGCGCCGGACGTAAACACCCGCCCGGCCGCAGCGGGCGAAGAGAGCGGGCGCCGCCTCCGCGCGGAGCAGCCGGAACAGGGGGGTCCTTCCCAAAACCTCGCCGTGGGGCGCGAGCAGGGCGGCGAGGCGGTCCGCGTCGGAAGCGCGGGCCGTTCGCGCTGCGGCGAGCCAGGCGGCGTCGGCGAGGGCAGCCGCGCCGATCGCCTGAGCCGGGCCGGAGACCGCCCAGGGGCCGAGGGCCTCGCGCAGGGCGGACGCCTCGGCCGGCCCCGCGACCGCGAAGCCGAGGCGCAGGCCGGCAAGGCCGTAGGTCTTTCCGAAGGAACGCAGCACGATCGTCGCCGGCGGCAGGTCCGGGACGAGGCTCGCGGCCGGCACGAAATCCGCAAAGGCCTCGTCGACGACGAGGAGGCCGCCCCGCCGTGCAAGGTCGTGCCCCAGCGCGGCGAGGCGGGCGGGCGGGACGATGCGGCCGTCGGGGTTGTTCGGGTTCACGAGAACCAGGGTCGCGGCGTCGCCGATCTCCGCGAGGCTCGCCGCAGCGCGAACCTCTGCCCCGGCCCGGCGCCAGGCGAGGGCGTGCTCGGCATAGGTCGGGCCGAGCACGGCCGCGGGTCCGCGTCCGAACAGCCGCGGCAGGAGCGAGACCAGGATCTGCGTGCCCGGCACGGCGACGACCCCCGCTCCGTCCGGCACCCGGTAGGCGTTCCGGGCTGCCGCGAGGAGAGCCGCCTCCGCCTCCGCCCCCGGTAATCGAGTCCAGGCGCTTAACGGGAGGGTCGGAAGCGGATAGGGGAACGGGTTGATCCCGGTGGAGAGATCGATCCACGGCTCGGGCGCCTCGGGGAAAAGGCGACGCGCCGTTGCGATGTCGCCGCCGTGCTCGGTTCGGTTCCCGTCGCCCATGCACCCGCCCGACACCTTCATCCTCCTCATCCTCGCCCTCGCGACCGAGGCTCTGCTCGGCTATCCGGACCGCTTGTACGAGGCGATCGGCCATCCGGTCACCTGGATGGGGCGGCTCATCGACCTTCTCGACGGCTTCTTCAATCGCGAAGAGCTGTCCGCGGAGGCGCGGCAGCAGCGCGGCGCCGTGGCGGTTGGGCTTCTCCTCGCCGCGACCGCCGCCGTCGCGGTGCCGCTCTCCCTCGCCTGCGGCGCCCTGGGGGTGGCGGGGCTCGTGCCCCTCGCGCTCGCCGCCTCGACCCTGTTCGCGCAGAAAAGCCTTTTCGAGCATGTCGAGCGGGTCGCCATCGCCCTTGAAAGCGAAGGCGTCGCCGGCGGCCGCGTTGCGGTCGCGGCGGTCGTCGGGCGCGATCCCGAAAGCCTCGACGAGGCCGGGATCGCCCGCGCCGCCATCGAGAGCCTGGCGGAGAATTTTTCGGACGGCGTCGTCGCGCCGGCGGTCTGGCTCGCCGTCGCGGGACTGCCGGGCGCCGCCCTCTACAAGGCGATCAACACCGCCGATTCGATGATCGGTCACCGCACGCGCCGGCTCGCGGCCTTCGGCTGGGCCGCCGCCCGCCTCGACGACATCGTCAACCTGCCGGCCTCGCGGGTCTCGGCCCTCCTCATCGCCCTCGCCGCCCTGCCCGACCGGCCGGCCTTGCGGGCGGCCCTCGCGGCGGTGCGGCGGGACGCGCCGCATCACCGCTCGCCCAATGCCGGCTTCCCGGAAGCGGCGATGGCCGGCGCCCTCGGCCTGAAGCTCGCCGGGCCGCGCAGCTACGGCGGCATCCGCGTCGAGGACCGCTTCATGGGCGACGGCCGCGCCGAGGCCGACGCCGCCGACATCAGGCGCGCCCTCGCCCTCTACCGCCGCGCCTGCGGCCTCGTCTGGCTCGCCGCCGCCCTCGGCGCGGCCGCGGCGATCGCGCTGCAATAGCCGGCGCCGCGAATCGGCCATCCTGTTTAGGTCCCCTTCCGGAAAGACCGGGAGGTTTCCATGATCCGACACGCGGCAGCCGGCGGGCTGCTTCTCCTGCTCGCGGCGGCGCCCGCCCTGGCGCTCGACGAGCCCGTCATCTGGCGCGACCCGGATACGGGCTGCGCCTATTTTTTGACCCCGCAGGGCGGCATCGGCCTGCGCTACCGCCGGGACGGCATCGCCGACTGCCCGGATGCCGGCGCCGGCTCGCGCCTCGTCGACGATACGGCGCGCGGGCTCTCGGAGGGCTTCGAGGCCCTGCGCCGGGAGGCGGAGCGCCTGCGGGACCGCCTGCGCGACCGGCCCTGAGAATCCGAGCGCGCCGATCAGAGCAACCCCACACCCTCTCATCCTGGGAGCGTGTGAATCGTTCGGGCGAAAGGCGCGAATTCGCCTCTCCCCGCTCGCGGGGAGAGGGTCTTGGCCTTGGCCGAAACAAGCGGAGCGAGGGGTGAGGGGGCGTCTGCGGAAGAGGCGTCCGGCCGAAGCCGCAGCGCCCTCGTCGTCACCGCCCCCTCACCCTCGCCTGCCGCGCAGGCTTGCTGCCTCCGGCAGCCCTCTCCCCGCAAGCGGGGAGAGGCGATGCCGGATGGAACCCGGCGCGGCGCAGAGCTTTGACCGAGCGTAGCCGCGCCAATCCAGGAGGGTCCGATGCTCCGGCGATCGTTCGCTGCCGCCATTGTCTTGGTCGCGACGGGATTTGCAGCGCGGGCGGCGGAGATCGCCCTCGCCTGCAGCGGCCTCGGCAAGGAATACGAGATCTGCCGGGAAGGGGCCGAAGCCTGGGCCAAATCGAGCGGCCACACCGTCCGGCTCGTCTCGACGCCGAACTCGGCGACGGAGCGCCTCGCCCTCTTCCAGCAGCTTCTCGCGGCGGGTGCGGCGGACATCGACGTCTTCCAGATCGACGTCGTCTGGCCCGGCATCCTCGGCCGCCACTTCGTCGACCTCGCCCCGAAGGCGGGCGATGCCGCGAAGGCGCATTTTCCGGCTTTGGTGGCGAACGACACCGTCGACGGCAAGCTCGTGGCGATGCCCTGGTTCGCCGACGCCGGCCTGCTCTACTACCGAAAGGATCTCCTCGACGCCTATAAGCGCCCCGTGCCGCAGACCTGGCAGGAACTCGCCGAGACGGCGCGCCTCGTCCAGGACGGCGAGCGCAAGGCCGGCCGCGGCGACGTCTGGGGCCTCGTCTTCCAGGCCCGGGCCTACGAGGGCCTGACGACGAACGCCCTCGAATGGATCGCCTCGCACGGCGGCGGCACGATCGTCGACGACAAGGGCGCAATCACGATCGACAATCCGAAGGCCGTCGCCGCGCTCGCCATGGCCGCGAGCTTCATCGGCACGATCAGCCCCGAGGGCGTCCTCAACTACTCGGAGGAGGAATCCCGCGGTGTGTTCCAGAGCGGCAAGGCCGTGTTCATGCGCAACTGGCCGTATGCCTGGGCCCTGGCGCAGGGCGCGGACAGCCCCATCAAGGGCAAGATCGCCATCGCGCCCCTGCCGAAGGGCGGCCCCGACGGCTCAAGCGCCGCGACCCTCGGCGGGCAGGAACTCGCCGTCTCGAAATATTCGAAGAACGCCGACGCCGCCGCCGACCTCGTCGTCTATCTGACCGGCCCGCAGGAGCAGAAGCGGCGCGCCATCGCCGGCTCCTTCAACCCGACCATCCCGGCGCTCTTCAAGGACGCGGAGATCGTCAAGGCGGCGCCCTTCATCGGCGAACTGGCGCCGGTTTTCGAGAATGCCGTGGCGCGCCCCGCCGCCGCGACGGGCGACGATTACAACAAGGTCTCGAACGCCTTCTTCAACAGCGTGCATCAGGTTTTGTCGAAGCGCGCGCAGCCGGACCGGGCGCTCGCGGCCCTCGACCGCGACCTGAAGCGCCTCAAGCGCGGCGGCTGGTCCCAGTAATGCGAGCCGCCGGCGCGGGCGCGCGCCTGCGGCGGGCCTGGCCGTTCCTCGCGCCGACCCTCGCCGTTCTCCTCCTCGCCGCGGGCTGGCCGCTGGCGCGCACGATCTTCTTCGGCTTCACCGACGCCTCGCTCAACGACCTCTCCGACTACCGCTTCGTCGGCTTCGACAACTATCTCGCGCGCGAGGACGGCGAGTGGATCGGCCTTCTCGCCGATCCCGACTGGTGGCGCGCCGTGTGGAACACGGTCTGGTTCACCCTCGTCTCGGTGTCGATCGAGACGGTGCTCGGGCTCGTCGTGGCCCTCGTCCTCGACGCGCGCTTTTTCGGCCGCGGCCTCGTGCGCGCCGCGGTGCTGGTGCCCTGGGCGATCCCGACCATCGTTTCGGCGCGGATGTGGAGCTGGATGCTCCACGACCAGTTCGGCGTCATCAACGATGCGCTGTTGCGCCTCGGCGCGATCTCCGCGCCGATCGCCTGGACGGCCAATCCCGACACGGCGCTTTGGGCCGTCGTCGTCGTCGACGTCTGGAAGACGACGCCGTTCATGGCGCTCCTCATCCTCGCCGCCCTGCAGATGCTGCCGGGCGAGGTCTATGAGGCGGCCCGCGTCGACGGCGTCGGGCCGGTTCGCGCCTTCCTGCGCATCACCCTGCCGCTGATTCGGCCCGCCCTCCTCGTCGCGATCATGTTCCGCGCCCTCGACGCGATGCGCATGTTCGACCTCGTCTACGTGCTCACCGCGAACGCGACCGACACGATGTCGATGTCGGTCTTCGCGCGCCAGCAGCTCGTCGAATTCCAGGAGGTCGGGTACGGCTCCGCCGCGGCGACGCTGATCTTCCTCGTCATCGGCCTCATGACGATCGCCTGGCTCGGCGCGGCGCGGCAAAGCCTTTCCACGGCGGGCGCGCGATGACGGGCGCCCTCCTCAAGGCCGCCTTCGCGCTCCTCGTCGCGGCGATCGTCGCCTTCTCGCTGTTCCCGTTCTACTACGCGGTCGTGACCTCGCTGCGGCCCGGCGGCGATCTCTTCCGCGTCGCCTACTGGCCGTCCCCGCTCGACGCTTCGAGCTACGCGGCGGTCTTCAAGGGCCAGCCTTTCGGACGCAACATCCTGAACTCCGCGATCGTCGCGGGCGCGGTCGTCGGCCTCTCGCTCGTCCTCGGCGTGACGGCGTCGTACGCTTTCGGCCGCATCGCCTTCCGCGGCCGCGGGCTTCTCCTCGTGACGATCCTCGCGGCCTCGATGTTCCCGCAGGTCGCGGTACTGTCCGGCATGTTCGAGCTGATCCGCTCCCTCGGCCTCTACAACACGCTCCCCGGGCTCATCCTCGCGAACCTGATCCTGACGCTGCCGTTCACCGTCTGGGTGCTGACGACCTTCATGCGCGAACTGCCGCGGGAGCTCGAGGAGGCGGCCCTCGTCGACGGCGCCTCGGCGCTGACCACGATCCGCCGCATCTTCCTGCCCCTGATGGCGCCGGCGATGGTGACGACGGGCCTCCTCTCCTTCATCGTCGCCTGGAACGAGTTTCTTTTCGCCCTCACCTTCACGCTCACGAACGAGCGCCGCACCGTGCCCGTCGCCATCGCCCTGATGAGCGGGGCGAGCGGCTACGAGCTGCCCTGGGGAGCGATCATGGCGGCGTCGGTGATCGTGACGCTGCCGGTGATCGGCCTGGTGCTCGTCTTCCAGCGCCGCATCGTCGCCGGCCTGACCGCGGGCGCGGTCAAGGGGTAGGACGGCGCGGGCGGATGCACCGCTCGACCCGAACGCGCTATGCTCGGTCTCGCGATCGCAACGGGATCGGGCGCCGCTTGGATCCAATTCGGCAACCTCCACCTCCGCTCGATGTCCCGCCGGGTCTTGCCTGGATGGGGCCGCTCCTCGGCGTGCTCGAATCGGCCGCGGTCGCCATGCCGGGCGATCCCCTCGATGTGCTCGAGGCGGGGGGCGGATCGGCCACGATCCTGCAGACGTTCTCGCGCCGCCTGCGCTTCGTGACGGTCGACCTCTCGGCGGAGCAACTCGAACGGAACGACTATGCGGCCGAGAAGATTCTCGGCGATCTCGCGACGGTCGATCTCGGCGGGCGGCGCTTCGACCTCGTGATCTGCTTCGACGTGCTCGAGCACCTTGCCGAGCCGGCGTCCGTCGCCGACAAGCTCCTCGCCGCGACGAGGGCCGGCGGCGTCGTCGTCTTCAAGGGCCCGCTGCCAGCCTCCGCCAAGGGTCTCGTCACGCGCTTCACGCCCCATTGGGTGCATGTTCTCGCCTATCGCTGGCTGTTCCAGGAACCGAAAGCCGGACGGCCGGGCCATGCGCCGTTCCAGACCTATCTGCGTCCGGAATCCGATCTCGGCTTCCTCGTCGCCCTCTGCGCCCGTCGCGGCTTCGAGCTGCTGTCCGTGGCCGAGTTCGAATCCGATCAGATCGAAAAGGTCCGCTCCGGCTTTCCGCTCGGGTTTTTCGTTCTGAGGGGATTTTCCAAACTGAGCATGATGCTTAGCCGCAACCGGGTCGGCCATCTTTCGTCCGACTACTTCCTCGTGGCGCGCCGGGGCCGAGTTTCGGCCGCGCCCGGAACGACCGCTCCCGGGGGACGTTAGTGGTACATCGAGGTACGACCCGGAGGCGCGCGATGCCCGACAACCAGACCCGCAATACGTCCGAATCGTCCGCCCGTGGCCCGATCGGGCGCGGCGCCGAACCCTATGTCGACCAGGTCCAGGGCGCATTGCGCGGAGCCGCCGATTCGGCATCGGAGCTCTTCGACGACGCCTACGAACAGGGCCAGCGCTACTATCGGCAGGGCAGCCAGGCGGTCGCAGAGGTCGACACGACGGTTCTGACCGGCTGGATCGTCGCCGGCGCGATCGGCTTCGGCCTCGGATGGCTGATCTTCGGGGCGCCGTCGCGCTCCGCCGACGATATGACCCGGCGCATGGCGGAGAGCGGCCGCCGCAATCGCGGGCAGGACGAGCGGCGCTTCGGCGGGCGCGCCTGACCGCCACGAGCCCTTAATCAGCCATGCCCTTGTCGCTGATCTGGCTCGGCGCGCTCCTCGTCGTCGCCGGAATCGTCTACGCGGCGACGCAGGCGATCGGGCGCGGTCGCCTCAGCAAGGCCCGGCGGGGAGGCTCCGCCGGACCGACCCTCGAGCCCGAGCGGCAGGACGCGGCCCGCGGCTTCGGCCTTTCGGCGGCTTGGCCCGGCCTCACCCTGATCGTCGTGGGCGGCCTCATACTCCTCCTCGCGGCGGCGATTTGAGGGCGCCCACGCATGGCCGCCGTCGCTCCCTACCCTTCTCAGCATATTCAGGTCTTATCGGCCCCGGCCGGCGTTCGCCGGGGCCTTTCCTGCCGCCGCGGGCGCCCTAGATGAAGGACCCGCCCGCCGCGGCGCTGCGGGATGTCAGGTGTCAGGAGTGCTCCATGGGCGATCTCAGCAAGATCAGGGAACATATGGAAGTCGTCGGCGCGGACGGCGCCCATGTCGGCACGGTCGACCGCGTCGAGGGCGACCGGATCAAGCTCACCAAGGCCGACAGCGGCGAGGGCGCCCACAAGGGGCATCACCATTTCGTGCCGAAAGCGCTCGTCGCCGACATCGAAGGGAGCACGGTGCGCCTCTCCGCGAATGCGGACGTCGCCGTGACGTTCGAGGAGGAAGACAGCGGGCGCAGCGCCTAGGCCGAACGGCTGGCCGCGGAATGCCTCGGCGGGTTGCGATCCATTCGGGCTGGGGGAAGTCACCAAGGAGGTAACGATGCGCAGAACGATTCTGACCGCCGCCTCGCTCGCGGCGCTCGCCTTCGCCGCGGCCAGTCCGGCTTCGGCGCTGACGATGAAGGAGTGCGGCGCCAAGTATAAGGAGGCGCAAACCGCCGGGACGATCGGCGGCATGAAGTGGAACGATTTCCGCAAGGCGCAGTGCGGAACCGACGCGACCGCCGCCTCGCCCGCGGCCGCGACCGCACCCGCCGCCGCGGCCACGACCGCGGCTCCGAAGCCCGCCGCGACCGCGCCGATGCCGGCGACGACCACCGCGGCCCCGAAACCCGCCGCGACCGCGCCGATGCCGGCGACGACCACCGCGGCTCCGAAACCCGCCGCGACCGCGCCGATGCCGGCGACGACCACCGCGGCCCCGAAACCCGCCGCGACCGCCGCCGTCCCGGCCGCGCCGAAACCCATGGCGCCAATGACCGCTGCGCCGGCCGCGGCCGCGGGCGACGCGACCTACCCGAGCGCGATCGCGCCGAAATACGAGAAGGAATTCCCCGGCCTCGCCCGCCGGCACACCTGCCTCGACCAGTACAACGCGAACAAGGCGGCGAACGCCAACGGCGGCATGAAGTGGATCGCGAAAGGCGGCGGCTATTACAGCGCCTGCAACAAGCGGCTCGAAGGCTGACGTTTCGGGGATCGCGCGAGTCATGCTGCAAGAGGCGCCTGCGGGCGCCTCTTCGCTTGTTGCTCCACAATCCGGAGCCGGCCCCGAACAACCTCATGCTGAAACACCGTGGGCCGTCAGGTCCGCGTCTCAGGACGCGGAGGTTGGGGCTCCGATTGACGCCCACTCCGGACGAGGCGGCGGGGCTCAATGATGGCAGAGGCAGCAAGCCGGAACCCGGCTGCGGGATGTGCGTTCTGCGCTTGATCGAATGGAGGTGACGATGAAGCTTTTCGCAATGGCCGCAGCGTCGATGCTGGTCGCGTCCGCGGCGCTCGCCCAGGACACGACGACGACGATCAAGAAAGAGGACGGCCTCCTCGGCAGCAAGACGACGATCGAGAAGCGCACCGAACCAAGCGTCTCGTCGTCGACCACGGTCGAAACCACGGGAGCGGTCGGCTGCACGACGGAGACCAAGCAGAAGACGAACGAATTCGGAGATACCAAGACGACGAAGAAGACAGAGTGCTGACGCAGACCTCGTTTCACGCCCAATAGGCTGTGAAGGATCCCGGGCTCGCCTTGCGCGTCCGGGATCGAACGTCCGAAGCCTTGCCTCAGCGTGAAGCGGGAAGGCTTCTGGCGCGAAAAGCCGTCATTCGGCGGTCGTCGGATCGATGACGGTGTGGACTTGCGAGACCTTGTCGGCCGGGAATCCGCCGCGCTTGGCGTGCTCGCGGATAATCTCGGCGTTCGGCGCCCGATAGACGCAATAGAGCTTGTCGTCCGTGACGTAGCTGTGCACCCACTGGATCTCGGGCCCGAGATCGCGCAGCACGTTGCACGAGGTCTGCGACGCGGCCTTGAGATCCGCCGCCGAGGCCTTGCCGACGCCGGGCATGTTTCGTTCGATCACAAACTGAGGCATGACACGATCGCCGGACCTGCCGGCGCCTTCCATCGCGCTCCGGATACCGGATCGGCGCGTCGCACGACCGTAGCAGCGGACGGCGCGCGGAATGTGACCCCGGTCACGGTCTTAGGCCGCAGGCGCGTCGCCGGGTGCTCCGGGCGCGTCGTGCGCCGCCTTCGGGCCAACGCCGAGGCGGCCCTTGACCCGCTCGCGCAGCGCCTGGAACACGACGTAGAGCGGCGGGATCACGAAGATGCCGAGGAACGAGGCGGCGATCATGCCGCCGAACACCGGCGTGCCGACGTGGCGCCGCGCGAGCTGCGATGCGCCCGTCGCGACGACGAGCGGACAGCAGGCCGAGGATGAAGGCGAAGGAGGTCATCATCACCGGCCGGAAGCGCAGGCGCGCGCCCTCGGTCGCGGCCTCGCGCAGGGGGACGCCCCGTCTCGCGCTGCTCCTTGGCGAACTCGACGATGAGAATGCCGTTCTTCGCCGCCAGGCCGATCAGCACGACCATGCCGATCTGCGCGTAGAGATCGAGCGTCAGCCGGGCGAGCACGATCGCCGACGAAGGCGCCGAGAACGCCGATCGACACCGAAAGCAGCACCGGAATCGGGATCGTCCAGCTCTCGTAGAGCGCGACGAGGAACAGGAAGGCGAACAGGACCGCGAAGGCGAGGATGATCGCCGGTCTTGCCCTCCGCCCGCTTCTCCTGGAACGCCGTGTCGGTCCAGTCGCCGCCATAGCCCGGCGGCAGCGTGCGCGCGGCGACAGCCTCCATGGCCGCGAGCGCCTGTCCGGACGAGACGCCCGGCGCCGGGCCCGCCCTGGACGGTCACGGCGCGCAGGTTGTTGTAGCGGATCAGCGCCGGCGGTCCGACGACGACGCGGACCTCGAGCGAGGCTGCGCAGCGGCACCATCTTGCCTTCCTCGTTGCGCACGTTGATGCGGTAGATGTCGTCGATGCTCGCGCGGTCCGCGGCCTCCGCCTGCACCTGCACCTGCCAGGTGCGGCCGAACAGGTTGAGGTCGTTGACGTAGTAGCCCACCGAGCGACGCCTGAAGCGCCTGGAATACGGCGTTCAGCGGCACGCCGAGGATCTGCACCTTGTTCGCGATCGATGTCGAGATAGATCGACGGGTTCGTGGCCGAGAAGGTGCTGAACACGCGGCTCAGCTGCGGCTCCTGGTTCGCCGCCACGATCAGGCCGCGCAGGACCTGCGCGAGCTCCTTCGGGTCGCCGCCGCGCAGGTCCTGCAGCACGTAGGTGAAGCCGCCGCCGGTGCCGAGCCCGATGATCGGCGGCGGCGCAAGCGGGACGACGGTGCCGCCCTCGATCTCGCGGAACTTCTGCGCCGAGCCGCGCGATGATCGCCGTCGCTCCGTCTCGATGGCGCCTTTGCGTTCCTCGAACGGCTTGAGCGTCACGACGATGAAGGCCGAGTTGGCCTGCGAGTAGTTGTCGATGAAGTTGAGATCCGATCGACCGACGTGTAGTCGGCGACCGTCGTCCTCCTCCTTCAGCATCGCCTCGGCGCGCGCGCACGACGTCGGACGTGCGCCCGACCGACGCCCCGTCGGGCAAGCTGCACGACGACGAAGAAGGCGCCCTGATCGTCCTCCGGCAGGAAGCCGGTCGGCGTCACCTTCGAGAGGCTGAACGTGCCGTAGGCCGCCGCGCGCGACGAGGACAAGGCCGATGATCGAGAAGCGAACGATGCGCGCGACCATCGGCGCCGTAGGCGTCGCGCACCCGGTCGATCGACCGCATGACGACGCCGATCGGACCCGCGGCGCGGTCCGTGATGCGGCTTCAGCAGCACGCCGCACAGCGCCGGCGACAGCGTCAGCGCGTTGATGGCCGAGAGGAACATCGAGACCGCGACGGTGACGGCGAACTGGCGGAACAGCTCGCCCGAGATGCCGGGAATGAAGGCGACCGGCACGAACACCGACAGCAGCACGAGGGTGATCGCGATGATCGGCGCGGTGATCTCAGCCATCGCGCGCTTCGTCGCCTCGGCGGGCGACAGCTCGGGATGCTCCTCCATCACGCGCTCGACGTTCTCGACCACGACGATGGCATCGTCGACGACGATGCCGATGGCCAGCACCATGGCGAGCAGCGAGACCGAGTTCGCCGAGTAGCCGATCGGCCTTCAGCACGACGAAGGTGCCGATCAGGCTGACCGGAACGGCGAGCGTCGGGATCAGCGTCGCGCGGAAGCTGCCGAGGAACAGGAACACGACGATCACGACGAGCACGAACGCCTCGATCAGCGTCTTCTGGACCTCGTGGATCGTTTCCGTGATGAAGGCCGTCGGGTCGTAGGTGACCTTCCACTCCAGACCTTCCGGAAAGCTCTTCGCCAGCTCAGTGATGCGCGCCCTGACCTCCTTCAGGGTCGTGATCGCGTTGGCGCCGGGCGACTGATAGATCGCGATCAGCGGCCGCCGGGCCGCCGTTGAGCCGGGTCTCGCGGTCGAGATTGGCGGCGCCAAGCTCCAGACCGGGCGACGTCGCCGAGGCGCAGCACCGAGCCGTCCGGGTTCGTGCGCAGGACGATGTTCTGGAACTGCTCGGCGCGTTGTCAGCCGACCCTGGGTCTGGATGCTGAGCTGAAGCTGCTGGTCGTCCGAGATCGGCCGCGCGCCGATGCGCCCGACCGGGGCCTGCACGTTCTGCGCCTGGATCGCGTTGATGATGTCGCCGGTGGTGAGATCGAGGCCGGTCAGCCGGTCGGTCTGCACCCAGACCCGCATGGCGTAGTCCTGCGGGCCCCACAGCGTCGCGTCGCCGACCCCGGGCGTGCTCTTGATCTGGTCGAGCAGGTTGATGGTCACGTAGTTGGAGATGAACAGCGGGTCGTGGGTCCGGTTGGGCGAATAGACCGCGAGCACGCCGAGGAGCGCCGAGGATTTCTTCTTGACCGTCACGCCCTGCCGCTGGACGTCCTGCGGCAGCTTCGACAGCGCGACCTGCACGCGGTTGTTGACGTTGACGGTGTTGATGTCGGGATCGGTGCCGAGCTCGAACGAGCCGGTGAGCGTGTAGCTGCCGTCATCGCCGCTCACGCTCTTCATGTAGATCAGCTTGTCGACGCCGACGACCTGCGACTCGATCGGCTGCGCGACGGTCGCGTCGACGACCGCCGGCGGATGCGCCGGGATAGATCGGTCGTCACCGAGACCTGCGGCGGCACGATGTCGGGATACTGCGCGATCGGAATGGTCAGCATCGCGAGCAGCGCCGGCGATCGTGGTGACGATGGCGATGACGATCGCAAGCCGCGGCCGGTCGACGAAGATCGGCGGAGAGCATCGGCTCAGCGTCCGGCTGGCCGGCCGGCGTCGCCGGGACTTGCCCGCACCGCGGCTGCCGGGACGCACGCGCTGCAGCCCGTCGACGATGACCTGCTCGCCGCCGGAGAGGCCCGTCCTGTCGACGATCGACGTCGGCGCCGCTCTCGGCGCCGAGCTTGATGCGCCGCATGACGGCCTTGCCGTCCTCGACGACGAAGACGTAGACGCCGCCCTGGTCGGCGATCAGCGCCGACTTGCGGCACGACGACCTTCTGCTTCCGGCGTGCCGCTCTCGAGGAGCACCCGCACCAACTGGCCGTCGCGCAGCGCGCCGCTCGGGATTGGGCATCGTCGCACGCACCAGCACGGTGTCGGTGCGCCCGGTCGACGGTGATGTCGACGAAATCGATCCGACCGATCTGATCAGTAGGTCGATCCCGTCGGAGAAGCGGATGCTGGACCTTGACTTCGCTGCGGATCCGGGCGCGCGCCGCCCTCGGCTGCTTGCGCAGGAATTCGCGCTGGCTGACCGGGAAGAGCGACGTACATCGGGTCCTGGCTGACGATCGTCGTCAGCACGCCGCTGTCCGGGCCCGACGACGTTGCCCTTGGTCACGCTCGTGCGGCCGATCCGGCCGGTGATCGGCGAGCTGATGCTGGGTGTAGCCGAGATTGATCTGCGCCGTCTGGAGGTTGGCCTCATCGACCGCCACGATCGCGCCCGTCGCTGCTTCCTCCTGCGCCCGCGCCTGGTCGCGTGCGACGACCGTGCCGGAGTTCCTGTCGAGCAGTTCCTGCGCCCGCTGCAACTGGATGACCGCGAGCGTGGTGCGCGGCCTTGCTGCGCTCGAAGGCGCCCTCGGCCTGCTTGACCGCCGCCTCGAACAGGCCCGCGCTCGATCCGGTAGAGCGGCGCGCCTTCCGCGACGACGTCGCCCTCCTTGAACAGGACCGCATCGAGGTAGCCGGTCACGCGGGCGCGGACCTCGACGCGGTTCATCGCCTCGACGCGGCCGACGAGGTCGAGCGACTTGGCGATGGACCTGCGCTCGCATCGGTACCGTGCCGACGGCAACCGCCGCGGCGTCGCCCTGCTGCGCCGGCGCGGGAGAGATCCCCCCGGCGGCGAGCCCGATTGCAAGGGCGGCGGCGCGGGCGATGGTGCGGAGCATCTTGTCCTCTTGCGTGGGCGCACCGCGCCGGCCGGCGCCGGATCGACCACCAGGATGTCAGCGCCGGCGCGGCGTCGCGGCTTCACCGTAGCGGGTGCAGGTTTCAACGAGCCGCGCCGCTTCGGCGCTGTAGTCCTGGACGGTCTCCTGGACCCAGCGCGAATAGACCGCGACCGCTTCCGTCGGATCCGTGCAGCCGACGAGCTTGCGCATCGCGTCGCTGTCCTTGGCGAGACGGCTCGCGACGAACTCCATCGTGCCGCGCTGCCACGCCGTCGCATTCGCCAGCATCGCCTCCATGCTGTCGGAGACGGCGAGCGCGTTGCCCGCGCCCGGCCGCGCGCCGTGAAGCCTGTGCACGCTCTCCGTCGTCGAATTCGGTCTTCTGGGCTGCCGTCATCGTCTCCTCCCGTCACCCCCGGCTTTGCAGCCCCCGATGCTTCGGCCCTGCCCTTTCCTACCCGCCGGCCCGCGCAGATGCTTGACCGGATGGGACAGGGACCCGGCGCGGGGAAGAAAATCGGGCGGCGCGCTTGCTAAGGGGCCGACTTCGCCCCTAGCTTCGAGGTGAGCGACCTCAGCCTCCTGTGATGCGAATGGAATGGCAGGTCGATGTCCACACAGAACAATTCGGAGACAATCATGGGAGCCGGAAAGCAAATCCGCGCCTTGGCAAAGCGTGTCCTTCCTGCGGCCATTCGGGCGAAGATACCGTCAAGGTATGAGCGCGAGGTTCTAAGTAACCTCCGCGGCGTATTTCCGCGGACGTGCCCGATCTGCGACTATACCGGATTGTTCCGCGCCGCCGGTCACTCGCCGCGATACGACGCCGGGTGTCCGCAATGCCGATCGCTCGAACGCCACCGCCAGTTCAAGCTGTGGTTCAGCCGAAATCCGGAGGTCGTGAGATCGGACAGCCGCGTGCTCCACTTCGCCCCGGAACCGTCGATCGCGAGCTTCGTCCGACCGCGGACGTCGCACTACGTGAGCGCGGACATCACCCCGGGGGTGGCCGACCTCGTTCTCAACATCGAAGCGCTCGATCTGCCGGATCGCTCGGTCGACGTCATCATCTGCAACCAGGTCCTCGAGCATGTCGACGATTCCAAGGCCTTGGCGGAGATGTTCCGTGTGCTGAGCCCCGGCGGAACGCTCCTCATCACCGTGCCGCTGGTTTCGGCTTGGCCGCGAACCTATGAGAACCCGGCCGTCAAGTCGGAGGCGGATCGGCTGCTGCACTTCGGACAGGCCGACCATGTTCGCTACTACGGCGCCGACATCCGGGACAGGATCACGAGTCACGGCTTCGATCTCGCCGAGTCGGTCGCCGAGGAACCCGACGTGTCCCGCTATGGCCTGATGCGCGGGGCGGTTCTCTTCATCGCGACACGGCGCGCCGCAGGCGCCGCGCCCTAGACGTCGCGGGGCGTTCGCGCAGGATCGGATCGAAGGCGAGGGCCAACTCCAGCCGCTCGCGGCAAGCTCCCACGACAAGACCCCGTGCGCCTCCCGGCCGGGCGGCCGCCGCCCTGGACGGAAACGAGCATTCGACGGGGGCGGCGAGGCGGTGGAAGCTCCCGGCTTCGCCCTTTCGGGCGCCGCGACCGCCGTGCCTTGCCAGCCCGAGGCTTCGTCGGCACACTTTCCCCGCCCGGAAGGGGAAACATCCCGTGTCCGAAAGACCCCCGCCTCCAACTCCGATCGCGAGGATCTTGCCGTCGATCTTCGGAATGGGGGCCGCCCTGGTGGTCGTGGCCGCGTGGCTTGCGGCATGGGATGTCGGGGGCGTGCGGGAAGCGATCTATTGCACGGTCCGAAAGTGCGCCGCCGCCGAACGGCGATCGGCCGACAAGGGAGCGGTGTATTGCCTCGCGATGTTCAACGCGCGCCTCGGCGAGGTGAAGCCGATCAACTGGTTCGATATCCGCGCCGGCGACGTCCTCATCGCGGTCTTCTCCCGTCCTTCGCTCGTCGAGATGAGAAGTTTCGGGCGCATGACCCTGACGCGCAAGAACCCGGAAGGACGACCGCGGCTCGAAGCGGTGGCCGTCCGCACCTGGGCCCGTCCCTCCTATCCCGACGGGGCTTCGATTCCGGATTATTGCCAGCGATATAGCTACGTGTCGGAGATGGACATTCCGACAAATGCCGAAGCGGGCCGCTATTTGCTGCGGGTCGACGATTTCTCGAGCGACGTGGACGTTCGACAAATGCCGACCCGGTGAGGGGCGCGCAGGCCGTCGGAAGGAACGGCACCGACTGGCAAGGCAAGATCGAGCACGCGCGCGGTGTGCAGAGCCTCGCGCCCCGCGCCGTCACGGATTTGATGCCGGCAGCTTGTGCCGTCGGCAACGATAAGATCGTCCGCGGCGGCCTTCCGGACCGCCGGCAAAAGGGAGAGCTCCGCCATGGCAAGCGAGGTCTCGACCGTATCGGCGCCGTATCCGAAGGCTCCCGCCATGCCGCAGCAGCTCGCTTCGATCGTGCGCACATTCAGCCCTGGAACCCCCTTCAGCACGGACTCGGTTGCCTCCATGGCGCCGAAAGCCTTCTGGTGGCAGTGCCCATGCAGATGCGCCGTGCGGCCGCCCTGATCGGCGAGGGGCAGCGACACCGTACCCGCGGCAAGATCCGGGGCGAGGGCCTCCTCGAACATGACGGCAGCGCGCGCGGCCGGCTCCACCGCCGCCTTCGGCAGCAGCGACAGGAACTCGTCGCGGAAAGTATACAGGCAGGACGGCTCGAGCCCGACGATGCGCGCGCCGCGGGCCACAAAGGGGGCGAGAGCGGTCAGCGTCCGCGTCGCTTCGCGCCGCGCCTCATCGACGAGTCCGGCGGACAGGTAGGTGCGGCCGCAGCAGAGCGGGCGTGCCCCGGCGAACGGGCGAACGACGTGCAGGTGATACCCGGCCGCTGCGAGGACACGGTACGCCGCCTCCAGATTCTCGCGCTCGAAAGCCCTGTTGAAGGTGTCGCCGAACAGAATCAGGTCGAGACCGTCGCCGCGTACGTCGGCCGGACTGGAGACCTTTCCGTCCTCGCGCCATCGCCGGCGCCAGCGCGGCAGAGTGCGGCGGGCCGAAAGGCCGAGCCATCGCTCTGTCGCCTGAGCGAGAGCGGGAACGCGGTCGCGCATGTTCAGGAGTGGTGCTGCAAAAGCCGCCAACGGAGCGTAGCGCGGCAGATGAGCGATGAGACGCTCCTTGAGGGGCAGCCCGTGCCGGGCGTAGTAGTGATAAAGAAACTCGATCTTCATCTTCGCCATATCGACGCCCGTCGGGCACTCGCGCCGGCAACCCTTGCATGACACGCACAGGTCGAGCGTTTCCTTCATGTCGCTCGACGTGAACGCCTCCGCTCCGAGCTGGCCGGATATCGCCAGTCTCAGGGAATTGGCGCGGCCGCGGGTCACGTGCTGCTCGTCCTGCGTCACGCGGTACGAAGGACACATGACTCCGGAGAGCGTCTTTCGGCAGGTTCCGTTGTTGTTGCACATCTCGACGGCCGCGCCGAAGCCGCCCCAGTCGGACCAGTCGAGGGCGGGACGCACCGGCTCCGTGGCGCGGTAGCCCTTCGGAAACCGCATGAGAGCCCGATCGTCCATCCGGTAGGGACGCACGATCTTGCCAGGGTTGAGCCGTGCTTCCGGATCGAAGCCGTCCTTCACGGCCTCGAAGGCGCGCGCGAGGCGAGCACCGAACATGCGCTCATGAAACTCCGAACGGGAGATACCGTCCCCATGCTCGCCGGAATGCGAACCCTTGAAGCCCCGCACGATCTCGCAGGCGGCCTCAGCAATCTCCCGCATGGACTCTGATGTCACCGTCGTCCTTCATGTTAAGAATTGGGCGCACGTGAAGGCAGCCGACGGAGGCGTGGGCATACCACGTTCCCCGCGTGCCGTAGCGGTCGAACAGCCCGGTTATGGCGTCCGTGTAGTCGGCGAGATGGTCCAGCGGGACAGCGCAATCCTCGATGAAGGAAATCGGCTTTCCGTCGCCCTTCATCGACATCATGATGTTGAGGCACGCCTCCCGCATCTCCCAGACCTGGCGCTGGCGAGCCGGGTCTGTGACGCGCACCACGGCATCGGGATGGCCGTGATCCGCCATGCAGGCGTCGAGCCTGCGCAGGTCCTGTTTCAGATCGTCTCGATCGTCGCCCGCGAATTCCACGAGGAGCAGGCAGTTCGGCGTGCCCTTGGCGATGTCGGCGAGGGTGCGCCGGAACAGCGGGATGTCGGCTCCGAGCACGAGAACATTGCTGTCGACCAGCTCGACCGCTGTTGGCCCGAGCGCAACGAGGTGAACCGTCGCCTCCATCGCCGATCGAAACGAGGGGAAGTGACATACCCCCATGACTCGGTGCGCCGGCACGGCGGAGAGCCGGAGAGTCACCTCGGTCAAAACGCCGAGCGTGCCTTCCGAGCCGACGAGCAGATGGGCGAGGTTCGGTCGCTCGGGCAGGAGCGCATCGAGGTTGTACCCGCCAACGCGGCGCTGCACTTTCGGAAACATGCGCTCGATCTCGTCTCGCTCACGAGCCGCCAACCCCAGCATGTCGTCCGCGAGGCGCAGAATGCGGGCGGAGCCGGCCGCGCCCGGCTTCGCGCCGGTCCAGGGGCCGAAGGCCGCGCGCTCGCCGTCGGCGAGAATGGCGGTTGCGGCGACCACGTTATCGACCATTTTGCCGTAGCGCAGGGAGCGGGCTCCGCACGCGTTGTTCCCTGTCATTCCGCCGATGGTGCAGCGGCTCGCAGTCGACGGTTCCACAGGAAAGAAGAGACCGTGCGTTCGCAGCTGCGAATTGAGAAGCTCGAGCACAACGCCGGGTTGGACGGCAACGGTGCGCGCGACCGGATCGGCCTCGCCGATGTTGTTCAGGTGCCGGCTGCAATCAACGATCAGGCCGGCCCCGATCGGCTGGCCGTTCTGGGACGTCCCGGCGCCCCGCGGAATCACCGGCAGCCCATACTCGCGGGCGATCGCCAGCGTGGCCACGATGTCCTCTGTACCATTCGGAAAGACGACACCCGTGGGCATGATCTGGTAGATCGAGGCGTCTGTCGCGAACCGGCCGCGCGTGAACGCGTCGAACCGAACCTCGCCGCGAAGTGCGCGCGTCAGCCGGCGCTCGAGGCCGAGATCCCGCGACAGCGCGGGTGGTCCGGACCGGGTTTCGTGCATGGGGCTCCCTCGCCTGCCGGGGCGACATTGACTTGTCGATCTCGCCTATACAAGATTCAGATTGCGCGATGAAGCCTCGCCGCCGGCCGCGTGACGGAGGGATTCGATGGGTGACCACGCCGGTCGGCATTTCCTCCAGATTCCCGGCCCCACCAACACGCCGCTTCCAGTTCTCGCCGCCATTGCCAAGCCGACGATCGATCATCGCGGGCCGGAGTTCCGATCGCTCGCGCTTGACGTGCTGAGCGGCATTCGCACGATCTTCAAGACGACGAAGCCGGTGATCATCTACCCAACGTCGGGAACCGGGGCTTGGGAGGCCGCGCTCGTCAACACCCTGTCGCCTGGCGACAAGGTCCTCATGTTCGAGACCGGCTGGTTTTCGATCCTGTGGAGCAAGATGGCGAAGCGGCTCGGGATCGAAGCCGAAAGCATCCCGGGCGACTGGCGATCGGGGGTCGACGCGGCGGCGATCGAAGCGCGTCTCGCGCAGGACCGCTCCCACACGATCAAGGCCGTGGCCGTTGTTCACAACGAAACCTCGACGGGCGTGACCTCGAACATCTGTGCGGTGCGCCGCGCCCTCGACGCCGCCAATCATCCGGCGCTCCTTCTTGTCGATACGATCTCGTCCCTCGCCTCCATCAATTACTGCCACGAGGATTGGGGCGTCGACGTCACCGTCGGAGGATCCCAGAAGGGCTTGATGCTTCCGCCCGGCCTCGCGTTCAATGCGATATCCGACAAGGCGCTTGCGGCTTCAAAACGCGCGCGCCTACCGCGCTCGTATTTCGACTGGGAGGAAATGCTGGCGATCAACGAAAAGGGATTCTTCCCGTACACACCCTCGACGAACCTGCTGCAGGGTCTCAAGGTGGCGATCGGCATGTTGCAGGAGGAAGGTCTCGACACTGTGTTCGCGCGGCACGACCGCGCGGCCGAGGCGACCCGGCGTTGCGTGCGCCATTGGGGTCTCGAAATCCAATGCCTGAATCCGCGCGAGTACTCTTCGTCTCTTACCGCGGTGCGCCTTCCCGACGGCCATTCGGCGGATGCGCTGCGGGCTGAGATCCTGACGCGCTTCAACATGTCCCTCGGGAACGGTCTCGGACACCTTTCCGATCGCGCTTTTCGCATCGGGCATCTCGGCGACTTTCACGACCTCATCGTCACGGGCGTGCTTTCCGGCGTCGAGATGGGACTCCGCGCCCGCAACATCCCGCATCGGCCAGGCGGAGTCGACGCTGCAATGGCCTACCTCGGCGGCAATTCCGGCCCTGGTTCGCAGGCAGCCGGGTAGACGGAGCTCGACCTGCGCGGGAGCGCCACTGCAGGAGACGACGCCAAGTGCAGGTTCGCCTGCCACTCGGTCGTCGAGTCAAGGGATCATGTTTTCACGGAGTACGGAAGGAGGTGACGGCGCCGTAGACGCGGTCGAAGGCGAAAGCCCTTCCGCGGAACGTCGGCGCGATCTGAGCCCGCTGCTGCGTCACCGTTTCCGGCCACCTGCACGCCTCGACAATATCGGGCGTTGACGCTTCAAGGGCTCGAGAGCACCCGAAAGTGCCGCGGCGCCGCGACACGAACGTTGTCCGGATCATCGAGGCCCCTTGGCCGGGCCATGATGCGCTTTTCGAAGACCGTCGAGAATTCCCTTGGCTTCCTTCAGGTCGAGGGTGTCGAAGCCCTCGGTGAACCACCCGTAGACTGGCGCCAGCACCTGGTACGCCTCGGAACCTCTTCCCTGCTCCTGCCAAAGGCGAGCCAGCCGGGTTGCGGCGCGCAGCTCGAATGACTGAGCCCCCTGTCGTCGTGCGACCACCAGCGCCTCGACAAAGCACTTCTCTGCCTCGACCTCGCCGCCACCGAGGACCCGCAAATCCCCCTCTAGCCGGAGGAGGCTGGCCTCGAACAGGTGCACCTCGGTCCGCCTCATCTCCTCGTAGGCAATCTCCAGCACCCGCCGACCCGCGTCCGGATCGCCGAGGCGACCGTGGATCTCCGCGAGGGCACTAAGATGATAGGTCCGGTGAAAGACAGTGCCGAGTACATCCAGCTCCTCGATCCCTTGACTCACAAGCCTCAGACCCTCCGTGAGCTGCCCCGCTTCGGCGGCCGCCCATCCTTGCAGGACAAGCCCGTAACCGCGCCACATCGGCATGTCGTGCTCGGCCAAAAGTGTCGTTACAGCCGCGCCGCAACGGCGCACCGAAGGAGCATCGTGAAGGAGCATGGCGAGTTCACCACCGCAGTGACAGAGGATGTGGCCCGTGGTGTTGGCGTGCTGGAGCGCCGCAGAATGCCGAGCGGCCTCATCCGCTGCGCGCAGAGCCTGGTCTGGGAGGCCCATCATCCACAACACGAGCGCCAGGAAGGAGAGCCCCGAGGCGCGCGGGTCGGTCACGCAATGGGCAGCAAGGTCGCGGTCGCGCTCGGGGTCGTAAAGCGCCGGGATCGCCTCAAACTCCGAGCGGGCCTCCCGCAGTTCCCCGAGCTGCATCAGCGCGGCACCTCGTGCCCTGTGGGCGAGGATCCGGTCGACCTGGTCACTCCGACGCTCCGCGGCGGCCCGGCAGCGTTCGGCAATTTCCAGCGCGGCATGGGTCTCACCCCGCACAACCCGGTTGCTGGCCAGACCGAAGAGCGCCGGGACAAGGCGTCCTGGCTCTTCCAGCTTGTCGCACAGCGCGGCCGCCTGCTCGTAGGCCGCTGCAACCTGCGGGCCGCTCCAGCCCGAGAGCGCAATGAGTGGAGTGCCGATCGCGAGCTGGAACTCGAGCTCGATGCGGTCCCGATCCTCCGAGGCTGGCAGGCCGGCAATCACTGCAAGGCCCCGACGCAGGTGACTGACGGCCTCCCGGTCGGCCGAGCGCTCCGCCGCGCGCTGTCCGGCTTCAAGCCAATAGCCGACCGCGCGCCCCGCCTCACCGGCCTCGTCGAGATGATGGGCAACCAGCTCTGGGGATCTTCGGATCAGCTCGGGGAAGCGCTGCTCCAACGCGGCAGCGACGGCTGCGTGGAGGGGTCGTCGGCGCTCGCGAAGCAGTGTGCCGTAAGCCGCGTCACGAACGAGCGCGTGCTTGAACAGGTAGCTCGAGTTCAGGCCCTTCGCCGCGTCGGTGAATCAGCTCGACCGCGGCAAGTTGATCGAGGGCAGCCGCCAACTCCTCTCGATCGAGGCCTGCCACCACGACCAGCAGCTCATGGGGAACCTCACGGCCTATGACGGCCCCGGCCTGCGCCACCGCTCTGGCGGCGCTGTCGAGGCGGTCGAGCCTTGCCATCAGCGAGGCGTGCAGCGTGGCCGGAATCGCCAGCTTCGCCGGCGAGGCCGCGGGGATCGTCCGGTCGGCGCCGGCCTCGAGCACGGCCTTTGTCAGTTCCTCGATGAACAGCGGCATGCCGTCCGTGCGCTCGACGATCTCCGTCACCAGCTCGTCCGGAATGGCATCGGTACCGGCGATCAGCCGGACAAGGTTCGCGGCCTCGTGCTGACCGATACCCTGGAGCGAGAGGGCTGTTACATGCGGCCGGTTCGTCCAGGGTGCATCGAACTCTGGGCGGCAAGTGACCAGCAGGAGGATTCGCAGCCGGTCCGCCTGTCCGACAACCAGGTCGAGGAACTCGCGAGAGCTCGGGTCGATCCAGTGCACATCCTCGAAGACCATCAGGACCGGCTCACGGCCAGAGAGGCGCTCGATCCCGCGCAACAGAACCGCGAAGGTCTGCTCGCGCTTGCGATGCGGGGAAGGCGGAAGTGATCCGGAGCGGTTGTCCAGCGGCAGGGACAGCATCTCCGCAAGAAGCGCCAGGTCTTTGGCTGTCGGCGAGGTCTGTGCCAAGAGCGCTTCTAGTTTGGCGCGCCGGACCTCGGGGGCATCGCCATGGGAAAAGCCGGCCGCGCGCTCAAGCTGCGCGATGACCGGGTGAAAGGGACTGTCACGGCCGTGGGGCGAGCAGAAGTAGCGCAGAAGCGAAGGCGATTCGCCGTGGAGCTTCTCCTGCACCGCCGCCAGGAGTCGCGACTTGCCGACTCCCGCTTCGCCCGAGAGCACGAGAACCTGACCCTGGCCTTCGCGCGCCTGTTCCCAGCGCCGCAGCAGCAGGCGCATCTCCTCTTCGCGACCGACCAGGGGTGCCGGGCTCGCGTGCAGCGCCTCGAAACGGCTCGCGACCGCTGCCGGTCCAAGGACGCGATACGCCCGGATCGGCGCGGGGAAGCCCTTGGCCTGAACGGGCCCGAGGTCGCGGCAATCGAACAAGCCTCCAACCATCCGGCGCGTGGTTTCGGCGATGACGACGCTGTTCGGGTCTGCAACGGCTTGCAACCGCGCGGCCAGGTTCGGCGTCTCGCCCACGACCGCCCACTCCTGGGCCGCGCCGCGGCCGAGCAGGTCGCCCACCACCGCCAGCCCCGTCGCAATGCCGGCGCGGATCTCGATTGCAGTCCCGGCCGGCCTTTCGAGACCCTGGGGAGAGGCCGTCAGCTCGAGCGCCGCGCGAATTGCGCGCTCAGGGTCGTCTTCGTGCGCGTGCGGGTAGCCGAAATACGCCAGTACGCCGTCCCCCATGTACTTCGCAACAAAGCCGCCCGCGCGTTCGACGGCGGCCGTCACGCGGACTTGATAGGCGCCGATCAGCTCACGAAAGTCCTCGGGATCCAGGCGGATGGAGAGGGCCGTCGAGCCGACCAGGTCGATGAACATTACCGTGATCAGCCGCCGCTCAGGCCGAGGCGAAGGGGTAGCGCCCGGCCTGGCATCCTCCGCAGCCGCTTCGGCGACCGGCCTCGTTGCCGATGGGCTTGCCAAGCGGCGAATGGCATGAAGCACGATCTTGCGCGGCCCAAGCGGCAGCCCGAGTTCTCGCAGGTCGGCCTCGGTCAGCGCCCGCAGAACCTCGGGCGTGACCTCGGCGTCGAGGAACGCTTGCGTGTAGCGTTCCATTCCCAGATCGCGCAGCCAGGCGGCAACTTCGAAATTCTGCCCGGGCACGAGCGTTCGAGCCTCCCTACCTGTGAGCTTACCTGAAGTCCCGACGGAGCATACTACGCACGCCGCAGCCCGACCGATCGCGAATGGATGCTGCTCCTCCCGCCCGCGGCGCAACCCGCGGAAGGCGCCGTTTCCGGGGAAACCCTTTCCGCACCCCCTTCCCAAATCAGGCTGCACGCCCACACGGTCGAGCGCCGGCCCGTCGGCGCCCTGGACCGTCCCGGCGGGGCCAGACGGCGGGACTGAGCGCCCGGCCGCCCCTTGACGCGCGCCCTAGACCCGGAAATTGAACGCTGAAAGGATGGTACCCAAGCATCCTCGGAGAAAAGCGAGAAGTGGCTGGGTTTGGCGAGTCGGTCCGTCCTTTTCCGTCAGGACCCACGCTCTTGTCGCGCTCCCGGGCCTGGCTGGCGAGAGCGATCTTTTTCCTGTGTCGCGTTGCCCTGATTATTTGGACCACGCTCGCCATCTACTTTTCCAATCTCCCCTGGGCTGAGCTGCGCTTGGCCCTGGCGATGCTCATCGCGGCGTTCTCGATCTGGGCCTTTTGGTTCTCGCGCAGACGGTCCACCCGCTTTGTACCGCTCGTATTGTTCGTCGGTGTCGCCGCGTGGTGGGCTTCCATCGAACCGTCGCACGACCGCCCGTGGCGGCCGGAGGTTGCCGTGATGCCGCGCGCGGTCATCGACGGCGATCGGGTGCATCTCAGCGGCGTCCGCAACTTCACCTATCGGGCTCGCAACGACTTCACAGTGCACTACGAAGAGCGCGACCTGGACCTCTCTCACCTGACAGGGTTGGACGTCTTCGTGTCGTACTGGAGGGAGGGGCTCGTCGGGCATACGTTTGTCAGCTTCATTTTTGATAACGCGCTTCCTCTCAGTGTCTCCATTGAGACCCGGCCCGAAGTCGGCGAAGGCTTTGCACCCGTCGCATCGCTGTTCAAGCAATTCGAGCTCATCTATGTGGTTGGTGACGAACGCGATCTCGTAGGAGTCCGCGCGAACCATCGGGGCGAGTCGATATATCTCTATCGCTTGAACACTCCTGCCGAAGCTGCCCGCCGGCTGCTATTGGTGTACTTGGCTCGTATCAATGAGCTCGCCGACCGCGCGGAGTTCTATCACCTGCTCGGCAACAGCTGCACGATCAACATCATACGCTACGCCAACGCTGCCGGACGAGCAGGGCGCCTAGATATCCGCCATATCCTGAACGGCTTGTTCGATCAGTATCTCTATTATTCGGGCCGCGTGGATACGACCTTGCCATTCGAGGAGCTGCGGCAGCGCTCCAAGATCAATGCGGCCGCCCTCGCGGCCGACGGCGCTCCTGACTTTTCCGAACGCATTCGCGCGTCCCTGCCCGCGATGCCTCGCTGAACGGCTCCGGGCGAGCTGCTTCAGTTGGGGGCCCTCCCGCCGTGCAATCAGCCCTTAACGACGTCGCCTGAGAGTACCGGGTGCGGTCCTCCGACCGCGCCTTCCAACGGCCCGCGCGATGCCCTCACCGCGCCGGGCCGTTGCCCATTTTCAGACGGCCGATCAGAAGTCGCGCTGGATGCGCAGACGGCCTTCCCAGATGTCCTCGCCGCTGGACGCCTTGAAGGCGTTCGGGAACGTGGTGCCGGCCAGGTTCGAGACCGGGACGAGCACGCGACCCTGCGGATCGACCTTGGTGTAGAGCGCCTCGACGCCGACCTGGAAGCCAGGGATCGGCAGCCAGAAGCTGTTCAAGCCGATGCGATATTCCCTGAAGTCCACGAGACCGCCGAGCGTGCCGGTGGCGATGTTGAAGACCTGCGCAGCTCCCGGGGCGTCGAAATCGGCATAGGAGCCGAACACACTCGACTTGAAGAACGGCGTCCAGAAGTGGGTCACGCCGCCGGCCACCGACCAGGCCCTCACCGTCTTGAGATTGCCGCTGATGCCGTTCACGAAAGCGTCGGCGACAGAGACGTTGAGGACGTTCCCGACAGCAAACCCGGCGCCATAGTTCGGCGAGTCCTGGCCACCGTTGATGTAGGCGATCGCGCCGTCCGTGTAGGTACCGTAGATCCAGGCGTTGTCGCCCGCTCCGAGCCACGGAATGTTCACGTAGGCGCTGAGGCCGACCGCGAAGCCGTAGTCCGTGTCGGCGAAGGCCGGCAGCAACGGAGTGAGGGGGTTGAAGCCGACGTTGAACGCGACGTCGCGGATCTGGTGAACCGCGCCCGACAGCTGCACGCCGCCCCAAACGCCCGTGTAGCGGACGTTCGCGACGAGATCGGGCACGCGGTTGCCGCCGTACAGAAGCGGGATGCCGATGCCGCTGACGCCGTTCGCCAGCACCGAGCCATCGAAGATCGTGCCCGTTCCGTTGATCACGGTGGCAAAGCCACCCCGGCCATTGAGTTCGGTGTTGTTGCGCCGTGACAGCGCGTCTTCGACCGACAGGGTGGCCGAGAAGCCGTTGCCGAAGCCGTAGGTGTAGGCGAGGAGGTCGACGTCCGGAGCGTCGTCGAACCGCAGCGTGCCCATATGCGTCGTGGGCAGGTCGGGGTTCGAGAAGAAGGACGTCACGCGACCGGCGGTGAGGCCGCCGAACTGGATGAAGCCCTGCTGCAGCTTCGGGTTCGTCGTGATCTGGCCGTTGACGCCGAACTGGCGGCCGGAGTTCCGGTCGATCTCGTAGCGGATGTAGGTCCGCAGGAGACCGTACGGCGTTGCCGTGCGATGGTCGAAGTTGACGCGGCCGCGGACGCGGATGCCGATGGCGTCGTCGGCGCGGCTGAACGGCTCGAGATAGCCGGAGTCGACGCGCAACCGGCCCGAGATGCGCAGGCAGCTGTCGGTGCCGGGTACGTAGAAGAAGCCCGCGCCGTAGGTGGAGCAGACACGGACATATTCGACAGGCGCCGCTTTCATGACCGGAAGATCGGCAGCCTGTGCCCCGGCGACCGCCGCGAGACCCGCGACCGATCCGAGGAGAAGGCCCTTCACGAGCTTCATTCCTACCTCCAAACGACACGCTGGGGGCCGGGCTCATGCGCCTCAGCAGCTTCTATGGAGCCTTTAGCACTCACCCGCTCCAATACCCGTGGTCGGATTCCATCCGCCTGATGTTCTCCCGAAGGCAAGTCACATTCGAGAAGTTCGAGGACTGAGAATATCAATCGTGCCGCTCTGTGGCTAAATCTCCACATTTCAGACCTTGCGGGCTGCCGCCGCGGCCCAGTCGGGCGACGATGCCAAGGTCGCGCTTTGAAAGTCGATGTTCAGAAGGCGATCGAGGCCGGCGAACTGACAAGGGCCAACGAGCTTCTCGCCTCGATCGAGAACCTCCAGGCCGCAGCTCCCGATCGATTGGCTCAACGCTGCCGCGACGAGCGCGCAACGAGGAAAGATTCGCCGTAAGCCGCCGCTGCTTCGACGTCGTCGATCTTTCCTGTGCGAAGCGGATCTGTCGATCTGCGGCGGCCGCTGCAAGCGCGGAAGGCAGCAAATATGATTTTGCCAAGCTAGAACCGGCCGTTACGGTTCTGCGGACTGCCAAAAAAGGTCGGTCGACTCGTTATTTGGATTTGCACCAAACACCGTCAAAGCAAGTAACGGAGAAGCGCTATGACGAATCCGTTTCAAGTGCTGGATATCGTTGCCAAGAATCAACGCCAAGATGACAAGCTCTTGTCGAAAATGGCGCAGGTTTCGAAGCCCACTCGAACAAGTGCCTTCGAAGCCGCGGCCACCGCAATCGTCGAGGAATTAGGCGCCGAGCAATGGACCGGGGACTGCGCAGCCGAATTTGCAAATGCAGCGTTGCAGGTTCGGCCCTTTGAAGCTTACCACCGGGGACACGCAAACGAAACTTCTGAGCAAAGCTTCGGCGGAGGCCAAATCACGTCGCGCAGCCTACTGCTGGGGCGCTTCGGTTCGACGGCGACGGATCTGTTCTACGGTGCGGACAATTACTCCAGCTGCCTCAATCTTTCCCTTAAGGATATGTTTCAATTTGCCAAGAGCAAAGCAAAGATTTTAGATGTCGGATGTGGCGATTCCATTTTCTCGGCCGAAGCCAGCGGAGTATTCCAATTTACGGTGGATGGGATCGATTTGCATGCCGAGGATAATCCTCAACGTAAGGTGAGAACGTTCGCACAATACGCAAAGAACCTCGTGTTTGCGCAATACGTGGCGAAGATGCGCGGCATGGAATCCGAAGGGTGCATCGGCCAGGGCGGCGTGCGGGATCTGCTCGTTAATAATCTGCATGGGACGCACATAAAATATATGAGCAAGGCGCCTTCTCCCGGTGATTGCAGTCAGCTTTCCGTTCCAGATAACGAATACGACGGCACGATGAGCAGTTGGCTGTTCATGTACCTCTCTCATGAGCAAGCGGTTAAATCGCTGAAAGAAATGGTGCGCGTCACGAAGGACGGAGGGCTGATCCGCATCTGCGAGGGAAACTGGATGCAGGCCGACCCCAACAAGGGGTTGCCCCGGACACTTGAAGACGTGAAAGGAATTCAGGAGATAGCGTTCAACCAAACGCAACGAAATATTGGCGGACTGAGGATCTTTCGAGTCAAGAAGTAGAGTTCTTGCCGGCCGCGCGGCTTCTGTGTCGGGAAGTCCATTTCCTGCACACTAGGGCCGAAGGTATCGAATAGGAATTTGCAACGCATCAACCCCGTCCATGGATTGCACGCGGCCGGAACAGAGGACGAGATAGGGTTCGTAGAGTGCGTGCGCCACGATCCGGTCTCCCGAAACGATCGGCACCTGCGGACCGAGTCCCATGCTCCAGCGGCCGGCAAGTACTTCGGATCACCGACCGTGAGGGACGTCGCTGTCTGCGATGCGTCGACGTGAATGGCGTTTGCCTCGCCGCGCTCGATCGGCACCCCGGATTCAGGCGCAGGCTGTCGTCTGCGACATCCGGCGGGTCCATCCGGTCGAGGGCGACTTCGGCGACGAGCATGGCGAGAGACCGGTGTGGCCGGATGGCGTTGTGCAGCACCGCGACGACGCAGCCGTTCTGCGACGGCCCGAGCATGGCCTCGCCCCTATCCGGGAACCGCGCAACGTAGGCGGTATCCTCTCGCGCAAATCTGGCCGTCGAGGGAGAGCGCGATGAGTCCGCCGTCGACCGTGCGGGTTGTCCCGGGCGACCCGGCCGACAGCCTCGGCCGGCGTCGCCCCTGCGCGCATCAGGGCGCAGGACCTCCTCGTTCAGGGGGATCCCGCCGGCTCCGACGGTGTTGGGCAGCCTGTGCCCCGTGACGAGCCCGACCCGCGGATCGCCCGGGCGTGAACTGCGCGAGCGGAGACAGGCCTGTCGGGCCCGCTCGACATCAGCGCCGCGTGGCGCGCGCGCGCGACGACGCGCGGGCATCCCGGCCCCGTCGAACAATCCCGCGTGCCGCCCCGCTGCGTCTCGGCCCGGTGCAGCGCCGCCGTCCTCGCCGATCGACGACGAGGCTGACGAAGCCGCCGATGGCGCCGTGGCCGACGACTTCGGCCGCGCGCAGGGCTTCGACGATCGCCTGCCCGGCGTTCGGTCCGTAGGCTGCGATGCCGATCGTCATGAGGCCATCCAATGATGCGGCGAGACCGCCCGGAGCGGCCCCGAGGGCGCGTCGGGCGGGCAGGTCGAGGCGGGTCCTTCTCGCGCGCGAGACGGGTCGGGAATCGGGGCGGCCGAGAGCAGCGCGCGGGTATAGGGGTGCCGGGCGCGATCGAGGACGTCGCGGCCGCGGCCCGATCTCGACGATCCGTCCGGCCCGCATCACCGCCACCCGATGAGCCACCCGGCGAACGACGGCGAGGTCATGGGTGATGAACAGGATCGCGAGCTCGCGCTCGCGCTGCAGCTCGGCGAGCAAGTTCGAGGATCTGCGCCTGAACGGAGACGTCGAGCGCCGACGTCGGCTCGTCCGCGACGATCACGGCAGGGTCGACGGCGAGAGCGCGCGCGATGGCGATCCGCTGGCGCTGTCCGCCCGAGAATTCGTGCGGCAGGCGCGTCGCGGCGTTCGCAGGCAGGCCGACCCGCTCGATGAGGAAAGCGACCCGGTCGCGGATCTCGCGCCCACTCAGCGCTGCCCTTGACCTTCAGCGGCTCGGCGAGCGTCCGCTCGATCGTGAAGCGGGGATCGAGCGAGGCGTACGGGTCCTGAAAGACGAACTGGATTTCGCGCTCGGGCCTCGCGCAGCCGGGCTCCCGTCGCTCCCGTGAGGTCCTCGCCGTCGATCGACGACGCGGCCGCGGTCGGGATTCGTCAGGCGCACGGCGATGCGGCCGAGGGTCGACTTGCCGGAGCCGCTTTCGCCGACAAGGGCCACCGTCTCGCCGCGGTCGACGTCGAGCGTCACGTCGTCGAGGGCGATCGTTCTGGTGGCCGACCGCGACCATCCGCCGCCCCGGAACGTCTTGCGATATGCCCGACAGCCGAGAGGATCGGGCGTCGCGTCGAGCATCCGGGCGACGGCGTCGCCGGACCCGGCTCCATCGATGCCGGGGCACAGCGTCGAGCAGCGCACGGGTGTAGGCTTCGCTCGGAGCCCGGAACAGCGGCGCGACAGCGCCGGTCTCGACGACCCTGCCGTGCCGCATCACGACGACCCGGTCGGCCATCTCGGCGACCACGCCCATGTCGTGCGTGATCAGGAGGAGGCTCGTTCCCGCCTCCCGCGTGACCGCCCGCATCAGGTCGAGGATCTGCGCCTGGACCGTCACGTCGAGGGCGGTCGTCGGCTCATCCGCGATCAGCGAGCCGCGGCTCGAGCGCCATGACGGCCGCGATCATCACCCGCTGGCGCATACCGCCGGAGAACTCGTGCGGATACTGGATCGAGACGCGCGGCGGCGTTGCGCGATTCCGACGCGGTCGAGCATCTCGATCGCCCGCCTCCGGGCCGCGGCGCCGTCCAGCCCGCGGTGCACTTCCAGCGCCTCGGTCATCTGCCGACCGATCGACAGGACCGGGTTCAGGGACGTCATCGGTTCCTGGAAGATCATGCCGATGCGGTTGCCGCGCAGGCGCCGCCGCGCCTCCGTCATCGAGGCTGAGGAGATCGTGTTCCTCGAACGCGATGTCGCCGTCGGTGACGCGGGCGGAACGCGGCAGCAGGCCCATGATCGACAGGGCCGTCACGCTCTTGCCGGATCCGCTCTCGCCGACGAGCGCCACGGTCTCGCCCGCGCCCACGTCGAACGGACACCTCGGACACGACCGTTGCGCGGATCGCGACGGCCGAAGGCGACCGTCAGGACGCTACGCTGAGGAGCGGCGCGCTCATCGGCTCACTCCCGTGCGGATCGACCGCCTCGCGGATGGCGTCGCCGAGAAGGTTGAACGCCGAACACGACGAGCAGCGATCGCGAGGCCGGGATAGAGCATCAGCCAGGGAGCCCGGTTGAAGAAGTCGCGCCCGGCCGACAGCATCGCGCCCCATTCCGGCGCCGGCGGCTGCGCTCCCAAGCCCGAGGAAGCTCAAGCCCGCCGCCGCCAGGATCGCCGACGACAGACCGAGGGTCGCGACGACGACCATGGTCGGCATGACGTTCGGCAGGAGGTGAAGCAGGACGAGCCGGACCGGCCCGGCGCCCGGCGGCCACCGATCCCTCGAAGTAGGGCTTCGACGACCTCGACGAGCGCCGTGGCATAGGCGGTTCTGCGCATAGTACGGGATGCCGGCGATGCCGACGGCGATCATGGCATTCTCGAGGCTCGGTCCCAGCACCGCGACGCAGGCGAGCGCGATGAGCGTCTCGGTGAACGAGAACAGGACGTCGGAGAGCCGCATCAGGATCGTTTCGAGCGAGACCGCGCGCATAGGCCGCGACGAGGCCCAGCATCAGGCCGACGGTCAGCGAGATGCCGACGGCGATCGCGCCGATCTGGAGCGTCAGCCGCGCGCCGTGGACGATGCGCGAGAACATGTCGCGGCCGAACTCGTCGGTTCCGGCGAAATGCCTCAGGGAGGGTTCGGCGAGCCTGCGTCCCGCCGCCATGCGGGTCGGCGAGAATGGCGCGATGCTGGTCGGCGAACAGCGGCGGCGATCAGGAGCACGGCGACGACCGCGAGTCCGATCGACGCCTCCCGGAGACGAGACGAGCCGCCGCCAGAACCCGTCGGCGCGTTCAGGGGCCTGTCGTGCGGCCGCCGTCAGCCTCGGAGAGCTCCATGTCCAAGGTCAGCTCCTGCGGATGCGCGGATCGGCCAGCGCATAGGCCACGTCGAGCAGGATCGACACCGCCCACGACGACCGTGGCGAAGACCAGGATGAAGCCCTGGATCATGGGGTAGTCGCGCTGGAAGATCGCCTCGATCGCCAGACCGGCCGACACCGTTCCACGCAAAGATGTTCTCGACCACGATGGCACCGCCCATCATGGCGGCGAACTGCATGCCCATGATCGTGATGACGCGGAATGAGTCCGGCGCGCAGGACGTGGCGCTCGAGCACGACGGCCTTCGGCAGGCCCTTCGCGTGGGCCGTGCGGACGAAATCCTGACTCATCACGTCGATCATGGCGGAGCGCGTCATGCGCGCGACGATGGCCGCGTTGGACAGGCCGAGCGTAAGCGCCGGCAGGATGAGGTTCAGCGGCGCCGGTGCCTGCCACAGGCAGCCATTCGAGCCTCACGGCGAAGAAGAACAGCAGAAGGAGACCGAGCCAGAAGTGCGGGATCGAGACGCCCGCGATCGCAAGCGTCATCAGGCCCGCGTCGAGGGCGGTGCCGCGCTTGTAGGCGGCAAGAAACCCGAGCGGAACGCCGATCAGAACCGCGAGGATCATGGCCGAGAAGGCAAGCACGAGCGTGTTCGGCAGGCGTTGCAGGATCAGGTCGAGCACGGGCTGCTGGCCCCTGACCGTCGTGCCGAGATCGCCGTGCAGGAGGCGGCCGATGAAGCGGACGTATTGCTCGGGATCGGGCGGTCGAGGCCGAGCGATGGCGGATCTCCTCGAGCTGCTCGGGCGTGGTGCCCTGGCTCTGCGCGTACATGATCTGCACCGGATCGCCGGGGACGAGGTGGATCAGCAGCGGTGACGGCGATCGGTGGTCACGAAACACCGTGAGCAGGCCCATCGCGATGCGCTTGCGGATGAAGGCCCACACGGATCGACTCCTGTCGCTAGCTTCGCTCGAACGATCCTGCGGGTGGCGCCGCGGCACCGCCCGCTGGAGTCGTGCTTCAGAACTTCACGTCGCTGAAGATCGGGTAGACGAACGGCGCCACCTTGAAGCCCTTGACCTCCGGACGGACGGCGAACACCCACTCCCAGCCCGGCGTGTAGAGCGGGACGTGGATCGCATTCTCGAGGAGGTAGCGCCATCACGTCCTGCACGGCCTTCTTGCGCTCGTCCTCGTTGGTGAGGACACGGGTCTTCTCCAGCATCGCGTCGAGCTCCGGAGACGTGTAGCCGCGATAGGCGCCGGGCGAGTGCCAGAGGGCATAGAGGATGTCCGGATCGTACCAGGACCAGGTCATCATATCCATGGTGCCGACACCGGTCGACTTCTCGTTCTCCTGGCGCACGCGCGCGTTCATCGTGCCGATGTCCATGATCTCGATCTTCGCCTTGATGCCGACCTCGGCGAGCTGGTTCTGAAACACCTCGGCGAGCTTGTCGCGCTTGCCGCCGGTCCAGGCGATCAGCGTCACCTCGAGCGGCTTTTCGGGGCCGATAGCCGAACTCGGCCAGAAGGGCCTTGGCCTTCTGCCGGATCGTACGACTGGCCGTGGGCGGCGCAGAAGGCCTGGTCGTTGCCGAAGACGCCGCGCGAGATCGGGCACTTCTCCGGGATCGACAGGTCCCCGTAGACGAGGTCGATGGCGGCCGCGGCGTCGGTCGCGTAGGCCACGGCCTGGCGGGCGCGAACGTCGTTGAATGGCGGACGATGGGCCGCAAATTCCCAGAACACGTTCTGACCCGTGTTCTCGGCGATCACGATGCCGAGCTCGCCCGATTTCTTGAGCGCCGGCACGTCGTCGAGCGGCGGCTCGGCGATCTGGATCGCACCCGTCTTCAGGCCGGCGAGACGCGCCTGGGGCTCGGGCACCGTCGCGATGACGAGCCCGTCCATGTACGGCGCGCCCTTGTTCTCGGCGAGCTTGCCGAAGTTCTTGTAGGCGGCGTTCTTGGCCAGCACGATCTTGTCGCCCTTGGTCCAGGAGGTCAGCTTCCACGGCCCCGAGCCGATCGCCGCCGTCGTGCCGAAGCCCTGCACGCCCTTGTTGGAGTCGCAGATGATCGAGGAGAAGCTGTCGGCGAGGAACGGGATGAGGGCGACGAACGGCTTGTCGAGCTTGAGCTTCACCGTCAGAGGATCGACGACCTCGACCCCGGTGATCGGCCCCCAGCTCGCCTTCGTGACGCTCGGGTTCGCGGAATCGAAGGCACGCTCGACGGTGTACTTGACGTCCTCGGCGTTGAGCGGCGTGCCGTCATGGCACGCGACGCCGTCCTGCAGCGTGAAGGTGTATTCCTTGCCGTCCGGGCTCGCCGTCCAGGACTTGGCGATGTGAGGCACCGGCTTCCCGTCCTTGTCGGTGGCGAGCAGCGTGTCGAAGATCAGGCTCCAGACCTGGAGCGACAGGGTGCTGGTCGCGCGATGCGGATCGAGGGTATCGATGTCGCCGTAGCGGGCCCAGACGATGTCCTTGGCGGAGACCGCGCCGGTCGCGATGCCCGAGCCCAAGGGCCGCGAGCATCGCCGTGCGCGGGAGGCTGAACGTGGTGCGTGTCATGGATGGTCCCCTTTGAAGCCCCGGCGCCCGGCGCCAGCGCGACGTGCGGGTTCGCTGCGCCCGAGCGTGATCGAGCGAGGTGAACCCGCAAGGCGCGCGGCCCCATCGCCAGGGGATGAACCCTGACCTGGAAGGCTTCAATTGCGTGATCGATGACGGGCTTGCCGGCCCGTCTGGCGAGGAGAGTGCTGCGCGCCGGACCATGCAAGTCAACGGAATTTCAGAAGTGGCGATATTATTTTCAGAAATGCGCAGTTTTCGGTTTCATTGCCCGTCGAAAACGTCTCAACATTGGACGCGCCTCGGCGTTAGATGTCCCCGGACAGGACCTCGCCCCAGTCCTGGTGGATCTGGTCGATGAACTCGAGGCGCTCGATCGCAGATTGGCCGATCTTCAAGGCCAAGGCCGAGCAGAGGTAGGTCAGCAGGGAGACGGGCGCCACGACGCTGTCGAACACTCCCGATCCCTTCGTCCGGCAGCGCAGCGTCACGCGGGCGACGTCCGGCCCGGCCTTCGACGCCTGGTCGGTCACCAGCAGGACCTGCGCACCGGCCTGCGTGGCCGAGCGCATGATCGAGCGAAGGCTGCGGGTGCGCCGGCCGATCCCGAGCGCCAGCATGGAATCGCTCGATCTGGATCGACGCGAACTCCTCCGGAACTGGAAAAGCCTCCTATGGGAATCATTCGGATGTCGGGCTTGACCCGGATCAGGAGCGCCCGGGCAAAGTGCGCGAGCGGATAGTTCTCGCCGAAGCCGACGACCCACAGCTTTTCCGCCCGCGCCATGGTCAGGACTGCGAGCGCCAGCTCGTCAGAGCGCAACTGCTCCACCGACCGGACGAGGTTCTGCACATCATTGGCGAGATGGTCGCCGATGTCGGCCTGGTCGCCGCGAAGCGGACCGATCCTCCGCGTCTCCGGAGAGGGGCCCTTCTCGGGCCGCCGCGCTTCCCTCTGGGCGGTCTTGAAGCTCGGATACCCCATGCGTCGGAAGAAGCGGGCCGTCGTGGCCTTCGAGACCTGGGCGCGCTCCGAGAGATCCGACGCCGAATAGAGCACCAGGGCGTCGCCGTTTCCGAGCAGGAGGTCGGCGAGGCGGCGCTCGCTCTTCGTCATGTCGTCATAGGCGCCAAGGATGCGCTCGGACAAGGGCAAGGCGTCGGACGAGGTCAACATGATTGGCAGATTTTCAAAAATGACACATTCCGCATCATCGTCATGGCGCCGCTCGAGGCAATCCGGAATGTAAGCAAAAGCCGGGACTGGACCTGCTGCAAACGGCCCTGTGGGCGTTCGCAAGCCTTGGTGTACAATCCTGGATGGCAGTCCGATGCCGGCTAAGGTCGGCCGCCGAACGCAAAAAGCCGGCATTCCTCTGATTCGTAGTCGCGGCCTTCGCGCAACGACAGGAACTGAGGTTGCAGCCCCGAGGATTTGAAGGATAGCCGGAGCAGCTTTCGCTAACGGGCAACGAGAACGTATCGCAAATATCGATCGTGCGGACCCTCGACGCGATACGGGAGGCGGCGAATTTGGCGTTTTGCAAGCGAAGTTGCCTACCCCCCGAAACGCGGGCATTACACGAGCAATGATGCCCGACGATCCGGATCAAACGTGTCGACGAGGACTTCTTCGCGTCGGAGGAATGATGAGCATCGACAATCATAATCAGACATCTCCCAGGGAAGCGATCGCCGCCGAAGTCCTCGCCGCATCCGACGGCTGCCGGCAGATCGGGCTTCTCACGACTCGACCGGGCGGGCTGCCGCTTGAGAGCGCGTACGGCGTGACCGCGTCGGTACGTCGGTTGCGGGAGGCGAGAGGCGAGCGCGTCGTTGGCCGCAAGATCGGCTTTACGAACACGACGATCTGGGACGAGTACGGCGTCCATGCCCCGATCTGGGGATACATGTACGATACCACCGTTCACGACCTCGCAGATTTGCCCGCCGGGTTCAGCGTCGCCCATCTTGCCGAGCCGCGCATCGAGCCGGAGATTGCATTCGGCCTCGCTCGGGCGCCGGAGCCCGGCATGGACGAGCGCGAACTCCTCGAGTGCATCGCCTTCGCCGCGCACGGCTTCGAGATCGTGCAGTCGCCCTTTCCCGGCTGGCGGTTCGAGGCTGCTGATACGGTTGCGGTCAATGCCCTCCACGGCGCGTACCTCGTCGGGTCGAAGCAAGGGATCAGCGCCGCGAAGCGGGATCTTTGGTACGATCGCCTGGGGCGCTTCGAAGTCCTGCTCCGAAGAAACGGGGCCGATGTCGATCGGGGCCGGGCGTCACATGTGCTCGGCGCGGGCCCGCTCGGTGCCCTTCGCCACCTCGTCGATGTTCTCGCCAACGACGCCTATAACCAGCCGCTGGCTGCGGGCGAGGTCGTGACGACAGGAACGCTGACGCGAGCGTTTCCGGTAATGGCCGGAGAGACGTGGAGCACGCAGCCCCTCGGTCTGCCGCTGTCGGGGATCGAAGCGACGTTCGTCAAGAAGGGATGATGCCGGGGAGCCTCCTTGACGCGGTCGAGAGGTTACCCGAGGCGGCGGGGCATTTACCCCTACTGTCACGATAGCGATCGCTCGCATCGGGGAAAAGGTTCGGATTCTTGCCGTGCTGCGCTCAGGACGGCCCGGTCGCCTGAGAGGCGGAACGCCGCTGGCGCGCCGCCTTTCGATCGAGAGGACGATGGCGCCACCGATTGACGTCCCGGGTTCGCGTACGCGAGTATGACGCGCTCTTCCGCAGGTCGCTGCTCACGCCTGGGGTCGGCGCGGCAGTCATCGCGGGTCGATCGTCATGCAGGAGATCGCTATTGATCCGGGTGCGGCCCGCCGACATTGGCGCGGAGTTGCACTCGTGGCGGGTGCGGCCGCTGCCTGGAGCATCGCCGGGATCATTACGCGGCTGACCGCGACGGACGCCTGGACCACGCTGTTCTGGCGCTCCGTCTTTGCCGCTGCCTTTCTGGGCTGCTATATCGCATTCCGGGAGCAGGGCGATTGGCGGGTCGTGGTCAGGCGTTTCGGCTGGCCGAGCCTCGGCATCGCCGTGAGCTTTGCGGGTGGAATGATCGCGTTCATCGTGGCGCTGCATGAAACCACAGTGGCTAACGTTCTGTTCATCCAGGCAACGGCACCCTTCTTCGCAGCCCTTGGCGCCTGGCTCCTCATGCGCGAGCGGGTATGTTTTCGTACCCTGATGGCGATCGCGCTGGCTCTCTTTGGCGTCGGCATCATGGTCTCGGATTCGGCTGCGAGCGGCCGATTGCTCGGCGACCTTCTGTCGGTGGTGCTGGCCGTCTGTTTGGCGGCGACCATTGTCATCGCTCGGCGCTATCCGAAGTTGCACATGTCAGAGGCGACGTGCGCCGCATGCCTGATTACCGCTCTCGTCACCGCGCCATTTGCAAGTCCCCTGCAGGTATCACTCAACGATCTCATGTTGTTGGCCATCTTCGGAATCTGCCAGATGGGCCTCGGGCTCGTCATGTTCTCGGCGGGCGTGCAGCTGATTCCCGCGGCGGAAGCGGGCCTTGTGTCTGTCTTGGAAACTGTCTTAGCGCCAATCTGGGTATGGCTGGCAGTTGGTGAAGTGCCCGGTCGACTTGCGCTGATCGGCGGAGGCATCGTCATGATCGCGGTGCTCGGTCATTTGCTTAGCGAGCGGATCGATGAGCACCGGCACAGAATGGCCTGAGCACGATCCTCGAATGAAGGGAGGCAACCTGCCGCCACCCCAACGAACTCGCCCGGGAGCACCTCGGCGGTCTGCACTCCGCCAAGCTCCTCCTATGGTCGTTCGACTTCGCCGAGATCGCCCAGCATCAGCATCGGGGCGACTGGGAGGCGGCCACGGCACGAATGATAGTCATGGGCCGGGCCGCATTTCGAGGTCGAGGTGAGCCCCGGTTGAAGCACGAAGGTGCGATCTTTGGACGCTAGAGCCACCGGCGACGCGTCCATCTGGAACGACTGGTTTTGGACCCTCGAACCTGCTACGCAACGCTTGACCGGCATTCGCGCTCGGAGCCCTCGTTCGATGTAGCGTACATCCCCATCAATTGACTTTGGGAGGGTGCCTCGATGATTCGTCGTCGCGAATTTCTTGCGCTGAGCGGGTCTGCCGTCGCCGGCGCTATGATGGGCCTCGAACCGGCTCGTGCCCGGATGGCACCGGCAACGTCCCAAGTGCCGGGCTTCTACCGCTTCAATCTCGGTAAGCTCCAAGTCACCGTCGTGAGCGATGGCACCATCACGTTCCCGACCGAGGTTCTGTGGCCGACCCCGTCGAAGGAGGAACGCACAGCGGCCCTTGCCGCCGATCATCAACCCACGGACGAGCTGCCCGTGCAAATGAACACCATTGTCGTCAACACGGGTGACAAGCTCGTACTCGTCGATGTCGGGACGCGCGGCAAGGTGTGGCCAACATCGGGACGACTGTTGACGAACCTGAAGGCCGCCGGTATCGCGCCAGACGACATCGACACCGTGCTTATCACGCATGCACACCCCGATCATCTCTGGGGCGTGCTCGACCAGGCCGACGCCGAACTCACTTTCCCGAACGCGGACTATGCGATCGGCGAGACGGAACTGAACTATTGGATGCAACCTCAGCATCCCCTCGCGAACGACGCCGACTGGGGCGAGGTCTATGCTGAGAACATGAAGACGCTCCCGAAGATCAAGGACAAACTCCGCACGGTGAAACCCGGCGCAGAAGCACTTACCGGCATATCGGTCGTAGCGACGCCCGGGCACACGCCGGGACACCTCTCCGTGCAGATCGCCTCGGGGTCCGACGCCCTTTTCTGCACCGCCGACTGCATCAGCAATCGCCTCGTGAGCTTCGAGCACCCTGACTGGCCCCTCGGCTTCGATCTCGACGGCGATCAAGGCGTGCGGACGCGCAACAGCGTCCTCGATCGGTGCGCTACTGACAAAATCCTGATCTCGTCATTCCATCTGCCATTCCCCGGGCTCGGGCATGTCGTCCGCGCCGGTTCAGCCTATCGATATCTGCCCATCGACTTCGCATGGAATGTCGAGGTTCCAACCTAGAGAGGCGAGTATTGAAAATCGATGGCGGATGTCACTGCTGCTTCATCGCGCACGAAGCGGATGCCGATCCCGATCGGACGAGCATATGCCATTGCACCGGCTGTCGGACGCTGGCCGGTTCGGCATTCCGCACGAGTGCACCGGCAGAGGCGGGCACACGCTTAAGCTCCGCTCCGGCGTGCTGGGTCGACGACATCGCCGACATTCCGAAGATCGAGGCGGAACCGGCGTAAGTCGCTCGGTGGCACTGTGCGGAAGGCGGCTCGAGCGAACCATCTTGCGCGTGCGTTAGCCCTCAAGGACGGTATGCCATCGCGGAGACCGGGACCGCTAACGGACCGGGCTGGGTTCTGGAGTACTCAGACATGGGCTGGTTCGCCTGCGAACCTTGAAGAGAAAGATGGAGCCGAAAGGAAAAGTCCCCATGAGGAGAGCCTTCGCAATCAACGATGTGACGCGCGATGGCGTCATGCAATCACCGGGAGCTTTCCAATGACGCCCACCATCACCGCTTTTGAACGGTCGCCCGATCGCGGCCGGGGACTGGCGCGTGACATGCGCGTTCGCTGGGCGCTTGAAGAAGTGGGCCAGCCTTACGACGTTCGTCTTCTTTCGTTCGGTGAGATGAAGGAACCCGCGCATCGTGCGCTTCATCCTTTCGGGCAGATTCCGACCTATGAAGAAGGCGATCTCGCCCTCTTCGAGTCGGGGGCGATCGTATTCCATATCGCGGAGCGCCATGCGGGGCTGCTGCCAGACGATGCGAATGCCCGGGCGCGCGCGATCACATGGATGTTTGCCGCGCTCAACACGGTGGAGCCGCCGATCGTTGATCGCGAAATGGCCACGCTCGTGGAGCGCGACAAGACCTGGTACGAGGAGCGCCTGCCGATCCTCGAGGATCGCGTCCGTGCACGGCTGGGCGAACTTTCCAGTCGGCTTGGCGATGCCGACTGGCTCGACGATGCGTTCAGCGCCGGTGACCTGCTGATGGTGACGGTGCTGCGCAGGTTGAACGGATCGGGCATACTGGAGAAATATCCGAACCTCTCCGCCTATGTCGCCCGCGGCGAAGCGCGGCCCGCCTACAAGCGTGCTTTCGACGATCAATTGGCGGTTTTCACTGGCAAGCCACCGACCGGCTGATAGTCGTCCGCTCGGGGTTGAGGCGGTTATCGCGTTGCCCCAAGGTCTAGTAGGTCCTGACCGTAGGATCGGAGGAAGGCGTTGATCCGCAGGCTCCTGCACCACAGCGATCCGCTTCGGGTGCTCCCTTCTCTTGATCCGACCGCCCGTTGCGGGTTGTCGGCGTCGCGCTGTGAACTGAGCTTCCGCTCGCACCACATCGACGGACACGCGGCGGCGCAGCGACCGCCGACATATGCTGCATTCGATCGATCAGCGCGGCGATGTGAACGCCGATTCACGGTGTGGCGTCATCGAGTCCCTCGACTATGACGCCTTCCCTGAAGTTTCGCTCGCCGTCGGACCGCCGTACCTGCCGATTGGATTCCATGAGATAGTAGGATACGTCGTGCGCGAGCGTGCCTTGTGCCTTTAGGTCTCGCAGCTTCTTGAAATTGCGGAAGTCCTTTGTGCTGAAGCTTCCCGGCGTGGGATGTGTATGGCAAAATGCGACAACGAGTTTCGTATGCTGTGGCAGGATGGTGTGCGAGATCGATGTCTTCTCGTGATCGGTGTACGGCATGGTGTAGTGATAAAGAATTGCCGTATCCTCAAACGCTTCGTGACCGAGCTGTCGTACAATCGGGTGACTCCATCCAAGCACCAGAAATCCGTACTCGTAGTTTTTCCAGTCTTGATTGTTCAGGAGGATTTTCTTGAATTCCCCAAGGGCGGCTGCATCACTCGTTGGGTAGCGCTTCGACAGTGCAGACATCAGAAGCTCCAAAAGGGCGCCAGGCAATCACCCGCCTTGAAACCGAACCCTCGACCGGTCGTGTTCGTGCGACTGGGCAGCATAAGCCCTCTTCACGCCTAGGGCGTGAACGTCGACACATCGCGAGGCCATTTCGTGCCAGGTGCCAGCGTCAATCCGGCGGCCTTGGTGACGACCTCCAGGGCCGCGCGCGGAAAGGCGAAGGCCGATTGCTCACTTCCCGATCAGGCTGTCGCTCGCGGTCTTTTTGTAGCGCTCCACATCCTCATCCAGCAGCAGACCTTCGCGCCTGAGCCCTTCGGCGGCCTCGGCTAGCGCGGTGACGTAGGCTGCATGAGTCAGGTAGCGCTCTTCCAGGGAAAGGCGAGAGTCGCCGCTCGCCAAGCGTTCCGCCTTCGTACGGGCGAACGGAACATACATGCCGCTGTGATCGCAGCCTTCCTCCGGCGGATTTTTTCGAAGATTCCAGCCGGTGTAAGTCGCAATCGGCGCCGCGACGTCGGGAAGGCGGATGCCGGCCAGCGTGTTGCCATCCGCATCCGTCTTGGGGACGGCCGTGGGATACGGTGAGCCAACCAGTTTGGGCGGCAGGACCGTCAGGATGCCGTCCCCGGCTTGCGGTCCGAAATCGAACAGATCGCCCGTATGCATGCGTCCATTGTACTTGACGCCCGGAATGTTTGGAAATCCGACGTCTTCCCGTCCAGAGGCGACGAGCGTGCCGTCACTGTAACGGGGCACTCGGCTCGGCGGCGGCTCGGTTCCGGACGAGACCCATTTGTCCAGGGCAACGAGTAAGGCACGTATGCCCGGGTTTCCGACCAGGGGGTTTCTTGCCTGCTGACAGATGCCGGGTCCTGACACTGGAATTCCGTCACCGTGCGGCCGGCTGGCGAGCAGGTAAATCCGCACTCCGGGGATGTCGGCCAGATCGGCGCCCTTCATGTCGGTATGCAAGAGTGCCGCGTTCTTCGCCCAATATTCGTTGTCCGAGTTGAGGTCGATGATCTTTGGACATGTCTCGCTAACGGCGCACCGCCGCAGCAAGCTGTCGGTCTTTCCGGTTACCGTATCGGTCAGAGTTTGGTAGGCGAAGGGGAAGCCGAATTCCGGGTAGGAGCGCCCGATATGCTGGCGATGGGTACGGAAAGGCTGAGCAAATCGATAGTTCAGAAAAATGCCGCTCGCACCGCCGATGTAGTTCAGAATGCCGTCGAAGGCCTTGCGGCGCTCGCGCACGCCACTTGAACCTAGCGGCGCGTCTGCGTCCTCATTGAATCCGAGATAGACGAAATCGCGCGTATACCGGCAGGGTTGGGACAGGCAGGTCGCGTAGACTCGTTCCAAATCGCCGGCGAGCGGATTCACCCCGCCCTGATCATCAGCCTTCGCATGGCGCAGGAACGATGCGAGATCGCGGACGGCCGCAAAGCCCAATCCCGTGACCTTTGGGTTCTTGGCGGGATAGGCGAGTTCGTACAGCATGCCCGATTTGAAAGGCGTGCCTTCCGGCAGCAGGCTGATGGCCGTGCCGGCTGAATTGTAACGCCACTGGTCCGGAGCGACGGGGATCCGCCTGTCGTCGACCTGAGCGCGGAGCGTCAGCACAGCCTTTGTCGTCTCGAGGTCCGCGGCCGGATAGGTCAGCGGTACGGTCGACGTCGAATCGCCGTCGATCACAAATTCCTCGAGGCTCGGGCCGACGATGTCGGAGCCGTCCGGGTTCTTCGCCACGGGCACGTCGAGGGTGAAGGGCCCGGCCCGCCCCGCCGGCGTGAGGGGCGAAACGGGATCCCAGCCACTCCACGCCAAAGTGTAACCCTGCCGCATCATGAAGCCGTTGCCGGCATCGGCGGCCTTGGACGGATCATTCTCGTTTTTTGCAGCGTCGTTGAGAAAGCCGAGGGACAGGATGCCACCTCGATTGTTGATCTCGAACAGGAGGCGCCGGTTGCGCTTGGCGCCATCGATGGGACGCAGGAGCAGAATGTTGCTCGAGTACTCCACCATCCCGCGGGCATTCTTAGGAGCGAGTTTGATATCGGTGATGACGGCGTTCAACGGGTCGGACGGATCCACCTCGCCGTAAACCCGTCCCACGAGCTTTTCATACTGGCCGACGGAGCCGAACGCAGCGCCGTCGAAGGTCGGAGACTGGACCGACGTGATCTCGATGCGCGTGATCCGTGCCTGGGCAGCCGAGACATGTCCCAAGCACACTGCACCCGCCAGAAACAAGCAGACGAAACCCAAGCCGTAGTCCGGTCTCGTAATTGTCATGGGGAATCCCTCCACTCCTCGGCAGGCCGTTTTCCTGTCCACGAACGTCTCGGCAAGAGAGCGACGGAAGGGTTATGGGCCCTTCAGCCGATCGAGGGTGCCAGCGTCCGCCGCCGCGATCGTCGCCGCGCCTTGGGCAGGTTGCACCTGCCCCCATCCAAGTCCTCAGAAATGCTGGGGAACGCGCGACGCCTTACTTACGCCTGCAGGTCAGCCCTTGCTTGCACATTCGGCTGCGGTGCGCTTGACCGACAGTGACGCAATCGCAGGTTTTCGGCGCGTCCGGGCGAAACGCAGCCGTCAGGCCCGAAACGCGATGACGTTGCGTGCCTGCATTCGCAGGAGACTGCCCAAGCCTCTGTCCTCGCAACGGCGATGTCGCGCAAAGGCGTTTCCCGGGCCTTCTGAAGCCTCCTTCGAGACCGGTCGGACCCGCGGTCCGCCCTCCTCAGGATGAGGATTTGGGGTCGTTCTCGATTGACGAGTCAGGACGAGGGCTGGGTCTTGCTTCAGCCGTCGTGGGTGTACGACACCGTCTCGTCCTTGATTTTCTCGTAGGCGGGATCGGCCCGAACGGCGCCGAGGAGCTTCTTCCATTGCGCCGTGTCGACGGCCACCGTCGGCGTCTTTCCGGACACACTCGCCGCCAGGATGGCGCGGGCGATCGGCTTTGCGGCGTCGTAGATCGGATCGACGAACCGCGCATCCGCGAGTCCCGTCATTCTGAAATAGAGGACATCGACGACATAGCAGGCCGCCTCCTCCTGGACGGCCATGATCGGGATTTGCTCCATGTCGAACCAGCCGTGCAGGCTCTCGTGCAGCACCGTAGCCTCGGCCATGCGGCCCATGATGGGCAGAATGACCAGGGTGTTGTCGTCGGGGTGCCATTCGCCGGCGAAATCCATCTCCTTGACCACCTGAACGCCCATGTTGTCCGCTTCGATGAGCGCGATGATCTTCTCGAAGGACTTGCTCGTGATCGAGACGTCTCCGGCGCCGCCGGCAAAGGAGAAATTGATCCTCCGCAGGAAGCGCTGCCTGAGAACTTTCAGCACCTGATCCTTGTCGGCCAAAATCAGCCCCCCGAAAAAGCGGCCCTGATTGTGACCCGCAACGGCCGAAAACTGTGTGGAAAATCTCACGCTCCGCGCCGATCGGCGCCGTTATCGTCAACGGGCCGGTCGCCGGCGACGGGAAACCCGAGGCCTGGCACGGCGGACCGGACCGGACGGCAGAGCACCTCGTCGTTCAGGGCGGGAGCGGTCCCACGGGCACGCCGGGAATGCCCAGCCTGACGCGGTGCAAGGTCGTCAAGCCGGTGAAATAGAGTGTCGACCAGTCGTCGTCGCCCCAGTTCAGGTTGATCGGGACATCGTCGCTCAGGATCGTGCCGATGTGTCGTCCGGCCGGATTCAGGACCCAGATTCCCCCCGGCCCCGTGCAGTACAGGTTGCCCTCGCGGTCGACCTTCATCCCGTCGGGGCCGCCGCGCCGCGGGTCGCCCTTCATGTCGCAGAACACGCGCTCGCTGCCGAGGTCGGGCATTCCGCCCGCCTCGACGCCGTAGGCCAGAATGTGCTTGCGCCCGGCATTGCTGTCGTTGACGTAGAGAACCGTCTCGTCGGGCGAAAAGCAGAGTCCGTTCGGATTCACAAGGCGGCTCAGGATCATGTTCACGCGGGAGAGATCCGCCGAGACGCGGTAGACGCCGGCAGCGTCGATTTCCGGGAAGTGATCCGCCGGCGTCAGCGGCATGCGCGGCGGCGGATCCGTGAAGTAGATGCTGCCGTCCGACTTCACGACGACGTCGTTCGGGCGATTGAAGCGCATGCCGCGATAGCGCCCGGCGATCACCGTAATGGAGCCGTCGTGCTCTTCCCGATCGACGCATCGGCTCAGGTGATGGCAGACGACGAGCCGGCCCTGCCGGTCCCTCGTCATGCCGTTGGCGTTCGCCGTGCCTTCCCTGTCGATCGTCACGCCCTGCGCGGGGCGCCACTTCATGCGTCGGCTGCCGTGGATGTCGCTGAACAGGAGGCAGCCTTCTTCGCGGATCCAGATCGGCCCCTCGGCCGGGCCCGACGGTCCGCCGTATCCGGCGCCGAGCCGTTCGGCGGAGCGGTCCGGCGGAGCGATCCGCAGCATCGCGTCGTCGAGGATTTCAACGCTCATCACGGGCCCGTCCCAGCTTCGCCGATCAGGACCAGAGGTCGCGGGACGCGAGTTTCGCGCCCTCGACCAGCGTCGCGAGCTTCGCCCATTGCACCTCGGGATGGACGCGGATCATGCTCCAGCCCTGGGCGAAGCCGCAGTCGGTGCCGGCGATGACGTTCTCGCGGCCGACCACGCTCGCGTAGTTCTTGATACGCCAGGCGACGAGTTCGGGATGCTCGACGACGTTCGTCTGATGGCTGATGACGCCGGGGATCAGGATCTTTCCGTCCGGCAGCTTGACGTCCTTCCAGACCATCCATTCGTGCTCGTGACGCGGGTTGGCGGCCTCGATCGAATAGGCCTGCGCGTCGATCCTCAGGATCAGGTCGACGATGTCCTTGAGCGGCACGTCGGTCGTGTGCGGCGTGTTCATGCTGCCCCAGCAGAGATGATAGCGCACGCGGTCCTGGGGGATGCCCTCGAGGGCGTGATTGTAGGCCTCGATCTGCATCTCCGAGGCACGGCGCAGTTCGGCCCAGGTCGGGTTCGGGTTGTCGGGCAGCACCTGGTTGCGCGCCGGCAGGCCGAGATCGAGCTGCACGACGAAGCCGGCATCCACGATCGCCTTGTACTCCTCGTGCATCGCCTCGGCGAGCGCGTAGAGATAGGCGCTTTCGGTCGCATAGATCCGATCGGCGTCGACGTCGCTGCGCGACGGGGTCGCCGAGGGCATGAACGCCTCGACGAAGGACAGGCCGTCGAGCGCCGCCTTGAAGTTGGCGATGTCGCGCTGCACGAGATCGGCGCCCTGGTAGCGGATCTCGGAGACGACGGAGCGCACGTCCGGCGGAGCCGCCATCGCGTCGCGGACGGTCGCGGCCGGCACCGAGGCCGGCATCCACATCGTCGTGTACATGGCGTTGTACTGCGCCATGAAGCCCGGGAACTCGTCCTGCAGCTTGGCGTAGGTGTAGGGCTTGGCGCTCTGCGGCGTCGAACCGAGACCGCTCAGGCGTTCGGCGACGTAGCTCGTGAAGGTCGGCTTCGAGAACTCGCCGTCGCTCGGAATGTCGACCCCGATCTCGGCCTGCTTGCGCACGACCTCGGCGACGCCCTTGCGCACCTTCGCTTGAAAGGCGGCCTCGTCCACCGGCTTGCCGGCCACCTTCTTGAGGATGTCCTCCAAAACGTCGGGGGGGCGGACGAGGCTCCCGACATGCGTCGTCAGGATCCGCTCGGTGCTCCGTCTCATCGCATTTCCTTTCAGAAGCGGACCGGCGCGTCCGCTCGCATTTCCTTCGTGGGATTCTCAGCCACCGGCTTCGGCAAACACCTTCGCCCGGCGTTTCGAGAGAATGGGCAGCATCAGGGAGACGAGGACGAGAAGGGTGATGACCATCAGCGTGCCGCTGATCGGACGGGTCAGGAAGACGGTGGCGTCGCCGTCGGAGAGCATCATCGAGCGGCGGAAATGCTCTTCGAGCATGCGGCCGAGGACGAAGCCCAGGAGAAGCGGGGCCGGTTCGGCGCCGAAGCGAACGAGCAGGTAGCCGAGCAGGCTCGATCCGGCGAGAACGTAGAGGTCCGTCACGTCGCCGTTGGCGCTGAAAGTGCCGATGCACGAGAACGTCAGGATGGCGGGAAACAGAACCGAATAGGGGATGCGGAGCAGATAGACCCAGATGCCGACGAGGGGCAGGTTGAGGATGACGAGCATCACGTTGCCGATCCACATCGATGCGATGAGGCCCCAGAAGAGATCCGGCTGGCGCGTGATCACCTGCGGTCCGGGAATGATGCCCTGGATGATCATGCCGCCGATCATCAGTGCCATGATGCCGTTCGAGGGAATGCCGAGGGTGAGCATCGGAATGAACGACGCCTGCGCTCCGGCGTTGTTGGCCGATTCCGGACCGGCGACGCCTTCGATGGCGCCGTTGCCGAATTCCTCCGGATGCTTGCTGAGCCGCTTCTCGACGGCGTAGGAGGCGAACGATGACAGAAAGGCGCCCCCGCCCGGCAGGACGCCGAGAACGGAGCCGATCGCCGAGCCGCGCAGGATCGGGCCGACGCTGCGCCGCAGGTCCGCCGGCGTCGGCCAGAGTCGCGTGATCCTGGCGGACGACTTCGGCGGCTCGTCCTCGTTTTCGAGATTGGACAGGATTTCGGCGATCCCGAAGAAGCCGACGGAGACGCCGACGAAGTCAATGCCGCTGCGCAGGCTGTCGAGCCCGAACGTGAACCGGGTCGCGGAGGTGTAGAGGTCCGAACCGACGAGGCTGAACAGGAGGCCGACGAGGGCCATGGCCACGCCCTTCAGCACGGACCCGTGCGAAAGGGCGACGGTCAACACCATGCCGAATGTCGCGAGCGCGAAATATTCGGGCCCGCCGAAGGCGACCGCGAACCGGCTCAAGGGCGGCGACAGGACGCAGATGACCGCCGTCGCGATGCAGCCGGCGACGAACGACCCGATGGCCGAGATGGCCAGAGCCGCGCCGGCGCGGCCGCGCCGCGCCATCTGGTAGCCTTCGATGGCCGTGACCGCGGTCGAAGGCTCCCCGGGCACGTTGACCAGAATGGAGGTGATCGAGCCGCCATACTGGGCGCCGTAGTAGATGCCGGCGAGCATGATGAGAGCGGACAGGGGCGACAGGGTCGTCGTGATCGGCAAAAGCATCGCGATCGTGGCGAGCGGCCCGATGCCCGGCAGCACGCCGATCAGGGTGCCGAGGCAGACTCCGATGAGGCAGACGAAGAGGGAGGCCGGCGTCAGCGAGGCCTGCAGCCCGAGGAGGATGCCGTTCCAGATGTCCATCGCCGCGCCGCGCCCGTGACCGCGCGGCTAGGGAAGAAGGCGCGAATTGATCAATTCGACGCTCAAGCCGATGCCGTAGCTGAAGACCGCGATGGAGAAGGCCGTCATGCCGATGACGATGGCGGCGCCGCGCACGAAGCTGATGCGTCGGCTCGCGAGCACCGATAGCGTTACCGTGATGAGCAGGGCCGGAAGCAGCCCGAGCGGCCGGACCGTGAGGCCGAACGCGACCGGCGCTCCGACGATGAAGACGAGGGCGCGCCACGGCATCGGTCTGACCTCGGCGCCGTCGTCGCCGCCCGCGACGATGACGAGGACGCCCATGAGCGCCAGCGCCAGGGAGATCATCACGGGGAAGTAGCCGGGGCCCATCGTGCCGACGCTTCCGATTTCGAGCGCGTTCCAGGCGTCGAAGCCGAAAAAGGCGGCGATGGCGAGAAACAGAAGTCCTGCGGAGAGATTGCGCGTGGAGCTGGACATGGTGGGGAGCCCTCGGGGATGTCTGGCCCGGCAAGCAAGACGGCATCGAACCGGACGGTCAGGACCGCCGCCAGTTCCCAATGCCCGGGAGGTTCAGGCGCCGCCGACGTCGCGCGGCCCGCCGGGCGGCAGCGTTTCGCCCGGCGAGCCATGCGGAGAAAATCCTGCGAACACCTTAGGCACATCGTGGCGGGGCCCGGTGCCGTCCGCGCCGCCGATCAGGTCTTCGGAACGCCCGCGATCTCGATGATCTTCTTGTACTTCTCGAACTCGTCGCTCGTGAACTTCGTGAAGTCCTCGGCCGACTTCGTAGGCGTCACGTCCGTGCCGGCCTTGGTCAGCGCGCTGACCACTTCGGGATCGGCCATCGCCTTGTTGACCGCGTCGGCAAGCTTGTCGACGATCTCCTTCGGAGTGCCGGCGCGCGCGTAGACGCCGTACCAGGCGGTGATCACGACGTCGTATCCCTGCTCGCGCATCGTCGGGATGTCGGGCAACAGCTTCGAGCGCTCCTCCGTGGCGATGCCGACGAGGCGGATCGTCCCGGCCTGCACCGCCGGCAGGAAGGAGGCGTAGGAGTAGAACAGCATGTTCACGTCGCCGCGGCCGAGGTCCATGACGGCGGTCGGGCCCGGCTGATACGGGATGTGCTTCAGCGACATCCCGGTCACGGCCTTCAGCGTCTCCGCCGACAGGTGGGCCGACGATCCCGGGCCCAGCGAGCCGTAGTTCGTGGCCTTTCCGGCCTTGGCGAGTTCGATGAAATCCTTGACGGATTTCGCGGGGCTCGCTGCCGGCACGGCCATGATCAGGGCCTGAGTGGCGGTGCGTGCGACGGCGACGAAGTCCTTGCCGGGATCGTAGGGAAGCTTGTTGAAGATGTGCGGGTTGATGGCGTTGATGCTGGTGTTGCCGAACAACAGCGTATAGCCGTCCGGAGCCGCCTGCGAGGCTCGCGCGCTGCCCGCGAGGGAGGCGGCCCCGCCCTCGTTCTCGATGACGATCGGCTGGCCGAGATGCTTGCCCGCGACCGGCATGACGATGCGCGCGATGGCATCGGCAGAGGAGCCGGCGGGCAGCGGCACGATGAGCCGGATCGGCTTTGTCGGATAGGTCTCGGCGGCCGCGCCTGTGACGAACAAGCCGGCGGTCAGCACGAGGCCGAGAATTGCACCTGAACCTCGCATGGCGTTTCTCCCGGATGGCGCTGGCGCGCCCGCTTCTTGATCGGAATTTCCGGAATCCGGAAGACGATCCGACGATGAATGCTACGGCTCGGGCGCCCCTCCCGTCAATCGAAAAGGAAACCCGCAGCAAGCCCGGAACGGCACGAGAAACGGGGTCCGGGTTCGGTTTTTCCGGGAATTTCTGTGGGCGAAACCCGTCGGTTTGACAGCCTGTTCTCGATCCCGTATTTCCGCTTTGCGGAATTACATCCGCATTTCGACGAAGTCCCAAGGCATTCATGGACCCCCTCGCCCGTTCCGCGCTGCGCCGTCTCATGGTTCTCCTCGACCTGCCGGTCGAGTCGATCGACCGCAGCATTCGGCTCGTCGGGCGCGATCCGGTCGTGCCGAGCCGCTATCGGACCGGCCTCGCGAGCGCCGCCGCCCTCGCGGCCCAGGCCGCCGGCATTCTCGAGATCTGGAAGCTGCGCGGCGGCCGCGCGCAGACGGCGACGGTCGATCTGCGCCGCGCCGCGGTGCCGGGCCTTCGGACCATCTCGCACACGAGCCGCGGCGACCGGGTCCTCCAGGTTCCCTGGCCCGCTTCGGAGAAGCAGGTCTACTTCCGCACCAAGGACGGCCGGCTGATCTACCTGATGCGGCACGCCGTCTACTACGAGCACCTCTCGAAGCTGCTCGCCTTCCTCGATTGCTCGCCCGACAGCGGATCGATCGCGGCGGCCGTGGCCAAGTGGGACGCGGCGGACCTCGAGGACGCGCTCGCCGCGCGCAAGCTGATGGGAACGATTGTGCGCACCTACGAGGAATGGTGCGCGACGCCGCAGGGCAGGCATCTCGAAAGCCGCGTGCCGATCGAGATCGAGCGCATCGGGGACGGTGCTCCGGTTCCGTTCACCGCCGCGAGCAGGCCCCTGTCGGGGATCAAGGTCGTCGACATGGCGCACGTGCTCGCCGGCCCGGTGACGTCGCGGGTGCTCGCGGAGCAGGGCGCCGACGTCATCCACGTCTCCGCCTCGCACCAGCCCGACCCGATCCACGTCGTCATCGATACCGGCTTCGGCAAGCGCAGCACCTTTATCGACCTCGACCGGCCGAAGGACGTCGAAACCCTCGACCGGCTGATCGGCGAGGCGGATGTGTTCGCCCATTCCTGGCGGCCGGGGTCCCTCGACCGCCGGGGCCTGTCGCCCCGCGCGCTGGCCGAGCGCCGGCCCGGCCTGATCTATGTCTCGGTCAGCTGCTACGGCTACGACGGGCCCTGGGCGGAGCGCGCCGGCTACGACCCGCTGGGCCAGGTCGCGAGCGGTCTCGCCGCGGGCGAAGGGGCGCTCGACGCGCCGCTCATGGCATCGACCTTCACCCTGAACGACTACCTCGCCGCCTATCTCGCGGCGGCGGGCGTCAACGCTGCGCTTTTGCGGCGCGCGCGCGAGGGCGGCAGCTATCACGTCAAGGTCTCCCTGACCGGCGCCTCGATGTGGCTCCAGCAGCTCGGGCGGATGCCGTCGCAATACTGGCCGGAAGGCGCTGACGGCGTCGCGGTTCTGCCGTCTCCCCTGCCCGGCGAGCTGACCCTCACCGAAACGCCCTACGGCGTCATCGAGCATCCCTTGCCGATCGTCGAGTATTCCGAGACGCCCGCGTACTGGGACCTGCCGCCGCAACCCGCAGGCGCCGCCGAACCCGTCTGGCGCGCCTGATGGAAAGCCCTGCGCCACGGCCTGGGAGAGCGCGATTGACCTCGGCTGAGGGAAGTGACCATATCCCGGACGGAAAGCGGCGCCGGACGGGACAGGACATGGCGGAGCCCGAAGACGAGTTCATCAAGTCGCTCGCCAAAGGCCTGGCCGTCATCGAAAGCTTCGGGCCCGACCATCCGGAAATGACCCTGACCACCGTCGCCAAGCGCAACGGCCTCAGCCCCGGTTCGGCGCGCAGGGTGCTTCTGACGCTCGCCAGGCTCGGCTATGTCGGTGTCAAGGACCAGCGTTTCCATCTCGCCGCCCGCACCCTTCAGCTCGGATACTCGTACCTGTCCTCGCTGCCGATCGTGAGCCTCATTCAGCCGCGGATGTCCGCGCTTTCGGAGAAGCTCAACGAATCCTGCGCCCTGTCGATCCTCGAGGGAACGGACGCCGTCTGCATCGCGCGGGCGACGGCCCGGAGGCTCGAACGCGACTACATGGGCGTCGGCACGCGCCTTCCCGCTCATGCGACATCCGCGGGCAAGGTGCTCCTCGGCGCCCTGGCCGAGACCGGGATCCGCGCCCTCTACGACGGCCATCCGAAGCTGCCGGCAGTGACGCCGTTCACGATCACCGATCCCAACGTCCTGCTGCAGCAGGTCGAGCGCGCCCGGCGGGACGGGTGGTGCTACATCAACCAGGAGACCGCGCTGGGGATCGCCTCGCTTGCGGTGCCGATCCGCGTCGAGGGCGAGACGCGGTATTCGCTCAGCGTCAGCGCCCAGTTGAATTTCGCCGGCCCGACGATCGTCGAGCGATACCTTCCCGATCTCATCGGCACTGCAACGACGATCGCCAGCCTGCTCGCCGCCAAGACCTGAGCGCAGGTCCTCGGGCCGGAGGACCTGCCGCCCGTGTCCCTTCGTGACGAAGAAGATGTGGGACGAGTGCCACGTTCGGCCCAACGCCCAGATTGTGGTTGCTCTCCCACGATAAGCGCCGAACACAATGCGAAGAACGCTGGTGCGACCGGAAAGCGACCATGCCCGATCTTGAACTGAAAAACGTCGACGGGGACTCGGCCACGCCTCCGGCGAGCGGACAGGAAAGCCTCCTCGACGCGATCGCCGCGCTCTGCCGCCGCCTGAAGATGGCCGAATCGACCTTCGGCCGGCTCGCGGTCAACGACGGCAAGCTCATTTCGCGGCTGCGGGACGGAGCGCGGATCAAGCCCGAGACCTTGGAGCGGGTGCGCGTCTTCATGGCGGAGCAAGGCGCCGAGGCGCCGGCGATGCCGAAGGAGCTCGTCCCTCTCCTGCGCTTTGCGCCAAAGCGCAATGCGAGCGCCGCGGATCCGGCGGCGGCCGGCACGGACCGGCAGAAGAACTTCCGGTTCTTCGACAACCGGCAAAAGTATCTGCTCTTCGTCTCCACCTGCTCGGAGAAGGAAGTCGTCGCCGCCCGCGTCGGTCTCGAACTGCAGCACCTTCATCCCGAGCCACCGGCGCTGCGCGTCTTCGATGCGGGCATGGGCGACGGTTCGGTCCTGATGCGGACGATGCGCCAGATGCACCGGCGCTTTCCGACGGTTCCGTTCTATGTCGTCGGCAAGGAGATCAGCCTCGAGGACGTCCGCCTGTCCCTCGACAAGATGGCGGACCGGCTGTTCGAGCATCCGGCGACGGTCCTCGTCATGACCAATCTCTTCTACTCGGAAGCGCCGTGGCTGACGCCGAGAAATCCGAATTCCGCCAACGCGCTGACCTGGAAGGAGGTGCGGCTCACCGGCTCGACGTCCGACGACTTCGCGAGACAGATCGACGCGCTCGAACCGTTCCTCTCGGCGCATTGGCAGGCCCGCTATTCGGAGAAGACCGGAAATCCGGTCTACGAGCGCCCGACGGTGATGATCATCTACCGCGAGGACATGCGCTTCCTCCTGCATGACGTGATCCCGAGGCAGGGGCGCGCCAATGCGGGCTACGACCTCGTCATCGCCTCGCAGCCCTATCGCCTTCGTGTCACGCCGGAATTCAAGGCCGAGAAGATCGTCGCGCCGCTCGTGCGCGCCCTGCGGCCGGGCGGCCGCCTCATCGGCATCCATTCGTGCGGCGGCGATCCGGGGCTCGAAATCGTCCGTGGCGTGTGGCCCGACGAGAACCCGTTTCTGCACAATCGCCACGACATCCTCCGGGCTGCCCGGCGGGCGCTCGGCCGCGAGGCGCGGCATTTCAACTTCAACGGCAATTCCGACGACCGGGCGGTCTTTCGCTACGAGATGAACACGCTGCCGTCGGAGGTTTCGGGTGCCGGCATCGGAACCTCGACATTGTTCGCGGCCTGGAACGCGGCGGTCTACGTCAACCAGATCGACGACGAGAGGCTCAACGAGGCCCTCGGCGGACGCGGCTATCTCGAAGCCACGCAGGCGGTTCTGCATCGCTACAACCGGCTCTGGTTCCAGGACGAATCCTACATCGTCTCGCGCAAGCGCGACTGAGGAACCGGACCATGACCCTGTCCGAAGTCATCAAGAGCGAGCTGCCGGCGGCCGAAAGGCTGGCGAGGGATCTCGTCGCATCCGGCTCGCTTGAAATCGGCGCGACGCGACCGAACGACGCCAGCGCGATCGCCGAAGAGCTGCCGCGGGGAACGCGGGTGTTCGTCAACCATCTGCCGCGCCACGACCTCGCGCAGTCGATCGAGACGCTGGTCGCCCTCCGGAACGCCGGGCTCGAACCCGTGCCGCATCTCGCCGCGCGGCGCATCCGCTCCCGCGACGAGCTGCAATACTTCCTGCAGCGGGCAAGCGCAGAGGCGGGGGTCAGCAAGGCGCTCGTCATCGGCGGCGATCTCGACACGCCGCTCGGCCCCTATCGGGATGGATTGGAGCTCGTCGCCGATCCGGTCCTCGCCGCGTTCGGCATTCGCGAGGTGACGCTTCCGAGCTATCCGGAGGGACACCCGAAGATCGCGGTCGAGGTTCTGGAGAACGCGCTCTCCGCCAAGCTCGCAGCGGCGGCGGCCCAGGGCTTCGGCGCAACGATCCTGACGCAGTTCTGCTTTCAGCCCGCGCGGATCATCCAGCATGTCGCCTCGCTGCGCCGGCGGCATCCGAACGTCGGCGTCTTCATCGGCCTCGCGGGCCCGACGAGTCCGGCATCGCTCCTGCGCTTCGCGCAGACCTGCGGCGTCGGCGCGACGATCCGCGCGCTCAGCCGCGAACGCATGCGCGCGGTCGAGCTCCTCACCCGCACCGATCCCGGCGAGCAGCTGACCGCTCTCGCGCGCTACCTGGCGCCGCTGCCGCAAAGCACGGTGATCGGCGTCCACCTCTTCACTTTCGGCAATGTCGCCGCCTCGGCGCGGTGGCTCAACACGGCGATGTGCGCGGCGTCCTGACCTTGCAGCAGACGCACCGCGATCAACGGGCGGAGCCGATCAGCAGGGAGACCGTCGTCGCCGCCTGGGAAATCAGGGATTCCTGAAATCGGTAATAGATCTCGTCGCCCATCGGCACGAAGACCGAGCCGACCTGCCGCTGGCAGCGGGCGCGCAGGTCGAGAAATTGCTGGAGCAGCCGGCGCGCCGTCTCCCGTGCCGGCGACCCGGCCGGCAGCAGCTCCGGCGCCCGGGCTCGCATCTGTTCGTGCGTCAGCCCGGCACCGGCGAGCTCTTCAAGTTCCTTCTCGAGCTTCTCGCGCGTCGCGTCGATGCGCCAGAGCCGGAAGCGGCTGTAGCCGCGCATGGCGTTGAAGAGGATCGTCACCGCCATGGCGAGATAGACCCAATAGGCGGGGGACATCAGGTTGACGAGCCAGGGGAAGTAGCGGTCGGCGATTTCGGGCTCGCCGGTGAGGAAGAACTGGCGCGCCTCGGCGGCGAGGGGCAGCGTGGTTTCCGAGCCCGTCGCGCGGGGCGGGTTGGCGCGCACGAACGAGGGCAATTCGGCGCCGAGGAGCATCAGCAGCACGACGCGCTCGGCGCGCCGGGCGCAGGGGCTCGCCACGACGAGGGTATCGACGCGGGCGACCCGCCGGTCGGTCGGCGGCGTCGGGCGCACGACGTCGTAACGCCCCGCCGCCACGCGCCCGACCTCGAGCCAGGGATGGCGGGCGAGCAGGCCCTCGAAATTCTGCGGCGCGACGATGTCGAGATCGTATTTCTGGATGATTTCCCGCAGCAGCGGCGCGTCCTCGTTCATCACGATGGCCGCGAGATCGAGCTGGCCCGACGCGACGAGCGCGGCCTGCTCCTGGAACGGGTGACTGGAGGTGCGCACGCCGAGCTCGCGCAAGTCGGGATCCTGGAGCAGGTGGCGGACAAGGTATCCGGTGCCCGATCCTTCCGGGCCGATGCCGAGCGAGATGCCGCGCAGGTTGGCGAAATCGGCGAAGTCGCGACCGCGCCGTCCGAGGATCAGCAGGGATTCCGAATCCGGCAGCCGGCCGAGGGATTCGAGACTCGCACCGGACGGCACCGGCGTGCCGTCCTGCACGAACGCGAAATGCGCGCTGCAATCCTTCTCCGCCGCGACGAGCCGGTCGACGTTCTCGATCGAACCGGCCGTCGGCACGACGGTGAGGGCGCCGTGCTCGGCCCTGGCGCGGACGGCCAGCCGCGAGGCGAGCGCGTGATAATTGCCGCCGGTGGTTCCGGACAGGAGCGTGGCGTGCAGGTAGCCGTAGTCGGTGGCGATACCGTAGGTCGAGGCAACGCCGGCGATCGCCGCCGCCGCCGCGAACAGAAGAACGAAGCGCAGGACCGCCAGGCCTCGCCGCGGGCCGGTGTCTACGCGCGTTGCTTCGCCGCCGCCCGCTCTGTCCATGCTCGCCCGCGCCTCGGAATGCCCGACGCCCGAAGGCGTCCCCGGACCGCGCATCGGCCGCGAATCTAGCGAGGACCGGACCGCAGTTCAAACGCTCCGGGAAGCCTCGAAAAAATCCGGAGGAACCGGGACGCGCAGGCACGGCCGTGCGGCCGATCGTACAAAACTACATTGCAGAACGTCCCTCGCCGTCTGGAACCGCGCGCGTCCAATGCACGGAGCGCAGGGGCGTCGTGCCCGTAACAGCTTCGTGAGTGCGGGAAGGACCCGATCTGGCCCCGCTCATGCCGAGTGCCCACATGCAAGGGCGACTGGCCGGCGTCGCTCTCGATGGCGCGATGGAGTAACCGATGATGAAGACCGTTCTGATGGCTCTGCCGCTCGCCGTGTTTCCGACCCTGGTCGCGGCCGAGCCCGGCAGCGGCACGGACCTCTACCGGGTCTTGAACCAGGTGGAGGCGATGCAGCGGGACGGCCGCTGGGACGAGCTTTTGAGAGCTCAGGCGCAGCCGCAGGCCGTGGGGACGCTGAACCGAAATGCGACCCGGACGCCCAGGAGCGCAGCGCCCCCGCCGCGCGCACGCCGCGCCCACTAGCGGCGCGCGGCGGTCGCGTCTCCACGGCGGAGCGGCGCCGGGACGGCCGCAGTCTTCGGACCGTGCAGCGCCCGCAATCCGCTCAGGGAACCATCCCTGAAGTCGTCAAGGGGGCGACGACGACCTCCCGCGTGCCAATTCGCTATCGGTGGCATCGTCGTCACGGCCGCGATCGGCAACGAGGCTGTCGACGAACTGAAGCTCGCGAAAGGGCAGCCCGCCATCGCGGTCATCGAGGCTTCGACGTCCTCGTCGCGATCGACGGCTGAAGGGGCGACGCACCGCATCACGCCAAGGCCGCATCCCGCCGACGCTCACTTGACAAGGCCGGCACGTCCGCAAAGTATCGCTATATCTGACGGAATATCACGATTGGACGCCGCGTGTCGAAATCGCCGCTTGCAATGCCGAGAGCGACGAGCCCGCTTCCCTTTCTCGTCCGTCCCGTGCCGGAGCCGAGGGCGCGGCCGCATCGGGACCGGATCTGGGACCTGTCGCCGAACCTGCACTGCTCGGTCGTCGGGACGTGCCTGACCTTCGGCGAAATCCGCCAGCTCTTCGTGAAGCTCGACGAGCCCGACGCGCGATCGGCCTCCGACCATGCCTTGCATGGCCGCGCCGTGCTGGCGGCCGGGCGGCGGGACCTCGCCGGCAAGCTCCTGAACAAGGCTCTCGATTCCAAGCACGCGCCGCATCTCAAACGCTATGCGCAGGCGAAGAGCGCCAACGAGGTGCTCGCCCTCTGGCGGAGCGATTTTGAGCGCGGCGACATCCCCGGCGCCTATTGGGCGGCGCTCACCCATCCGGCCGCCGACCGGACCGTCGTCCGCACGGTGTTCGAGGAGGTGCACATGCTGTCGCACCGCGTCGGACGCTCGAACCGGGCCGATCTCGCACGGCTGAGCGAGCTTGAAACCGCCCTCGACGCCGGCGCGGAAAAGGCCGCCCGGCAGGAGGAGCGGCTCCGCCGTGCGGCGGACGAGAAGACCGCGCTCGTGCGCAGGCTCGAAGAGCTCGAATCGGACCGTCGGGCGCCGGCCGCGGTTCCTGCCGCCGTCGACGCCGGCGCGCGCGAGGACGCCGTCCGAACGGCCGCGGCCGAACGGGCGCGGAACGCAGCGCTTTCGGCGAAGCTCGTCGAGCTCGGCCGCTCCCTTGAAGCGGGGCAAAAAGCGGCCGCCGCCCTTGAGCGCAGGAACGCCGAACTTGCCGCCGAGGTCGCCGCGCTCGAGCGTGCCCTCGCGGCGCTGTCCGAACCCGCGACAGCCGAGCCGGCCCTCGAAACTCTGTCGGGACTGACCCTCCTTTACGTCGGCGGCCGTCCGCGGCTCGTCGACCACGTCCGGCAATGGGCGGCCCGGCATGGGGCGCTCGTGCTCGACCATGACGGCGGCATCGAGCAGGCGACGAGCCTTCTCGCCGGGCTCGTCGCACGCGCGAATGCGGCCTTCGTGCCGGTCGATTGCGTCAGCCACCTTGCCATGGCGCAGGTCAAGCGCCTGTGCCGCGATGCCGACAAGCCGTTCGTCCCCTTGCGAAGCGCAAGCGTCGGGACGTTCATCGCGGCGGCCGCTGCCCTCGCCGACGGGATCGGCGGCGCGGCCGAGCGGCGCGCCTGACTGCCGGCCGGAAGGGTGCGTCCGGCATGGAGCCGACCTGCGAGACGCTGAGGCTGGACGGCGACTGCGACGTCGCAGCGCTCGTCTACGGCATGGGCGAGCGGCCGGACGAGGTCCTTCTCCGGTTCGCGTCCGACCTCATCGCCGCGGGGCGGGACGTGGTCGGCAGCGTGCAGGCCCGACGCCTTGGCGCGGCCGAACTGGTTCTCATCCCGAAATCGATCGCGGGACATCGCGCCCGGCCGCAGGGGCGCCGCAGCGGGCGCTCCGGTATCGGACACGATGCCGCTTGCCGCGCGTTGGCTGCGGCGCCGAATCCGCCGCAAGCCCGAGCTTCTCGTCATCAATCGGTTCGGATCGCTCGAGCGCGCCGGCGGCGGCTTCTGCAGCGTCATCCAGGCAGCCCTCGACAACGACGTCCCCGTCGTCCTCGCCGTCCCGGCGGCCCTGTTCGAGGGCTGGCTGAAGGCATCGCACGGGATGATGGTCAGGCTGACCTGCGAGCGGGCGAGCCTCGACGCCTGGTGGACGGCGCTGGACAGGGGAACGCGAGCCGATGTCGCGACGCTGTGCGCGAGAACGAAGTAGAGCGGGCTACTCCCGCGCTCTCAGCCGGAAGAAAGATGCCGCTCGATGCTGCGGATGTCGCCCGCGGCGCTGCGCTTGAGCGCGGCCTCGACCTTGCGGTAGCGCCCAACGATCTCGGCTCCAAGCGACGTCAGCTCCGCTCCGCCGCCGTTGCGCCCGCCTCCGCGCGCCTCGACGAGGGGCCGCGAGAACATGCGATTGAGTTCGTCGACGAGAAGCCATGCCCGGCGGTACGACATGCCGAACTCGCGCCCCGCGCCGGCAATGGAGCCGCAGCGGCCGATCGCCTCGAGAAGGGCAACCTTCCCGGGACCGAGCCGGCGCTCGCCGTCAAAATCCAGCCTCAGGGTGACGCGCGCCGCCATGCGAGATCCCGCCCGCCGGGCTTCTCCGGCCGGGCGTTTCAGGCATAGCAGACCGGCGCGGAATTAGACAGCCAACCCCCCGGTCGCCGGCGGAACGCTTCCAGCGAGCGATCGCGGGAGCGCGTGCTGCCGGCGATGACGGCGCCATTCACGCCAAGTCGGGGGTCATCTCGGGAATGTCGGCAAGTCGTTCTCGGTCCGAACCGCCGTTCATGACCTTGCTGGTGTCCTTGAGCCGCGGTCGACCGCATTGGCAATCGCACAGCCGCTCGCGTGGCCGACGAGGTAGATCGGGTCGGTGGCGCACTCCTGGACGGTTGCGATCGCCTGAGCGAAACGGCCGGCCTTGGTGAAGGTGGTGACCGCGCTTATGGCATCGGAACTCGCGCCGGCTGGCCACGGGTTGCCGTCGAAAGTCACGTCAGCCTTCTGTGCCGCCGCGCTCGCCGACCAGACGTCGATGTCGGTTCGAGTCGCCTTGTAGCCGCCGAAGAAGAGAACATACGCGCCCATTCGGCATGAACGATTGGCGCTCCCTAGGGGACTCGAACCCCTGTTTTCGCCGTGAGAGGGCGACGTCCTAGACCGCTAGACGAAGGGAGCTGGTCAGCGCGGAGCCGCCCGTATATCGGTCCTCGCGGGCCGCTTCAACCCCTTGCGGAGCCTCCGCGGCGGCCGTTCTCGGGGGGATCGTGGAAGCGGCGGCGGAGCGGCGCGAGGCGCGCCATGCGGGGGAGGCGGAGCGGCTCGACCGGGCGCTGGCGCTGGCGTTCGGCGATCTTTCGCGCAGCCGCCTCAAGGCGCTGATCCAGGCCGGGCATGTCGCCGTCGACGGCGTTGAGACGCGCGATCCGGCCCGGAAGGTGGCGGCCGGGGCGGCGCTCTCCGTCGCCGTGCCGCCGGCCGCGCCGGCCGCGCCGGAGCCCGAGGGCATCGCGCTGTCGATCGTCTACGAGGACGATCAGGTCGTCGTCCTCGACAAGCCGGCCGGGCTCGTGGTGCATCCGGCGGCGGGGCACGAAAGCGGCACCCTCGTCAACGCCCTCATCGCCCATTGCGGCGAGAGCCTCTCCGGGATCGGCGGGGTCAGGCGGCCCGGCATCGTGCACCGGCTCGACAAGGACACCTCCGGGCTCCTCGTCGTCGCAAAGACCGACCTCGCCCATCGCAGCCTGTCCGCGCAATTCGCCGATCACGGCCGCAGCGGCCCCTTGGAGCGGGCCTACCGGGCGATCGTCTGGGGCCTGCCGTCGCGGGCGGGGGGGCGGATCGAGGCGGCGCTGGGGCGCAGCGTTCACAATCGCGAGAAGATCGCCGTCGTCGCCGGCGAACGCGGCCGCTTCGCGGCGACCCGCTACGCCGTCGAGGAGGCGCTCCCAGCCGCGGCGCCGGTGGCGAGCCTCGTGCGCTGCGAGCTCGAGACCGGGCGGACACATCAGATCCGCGTCCACCTCGCCCATCTGGGCCATCCCCTTCTCGGCGACGCCCTCTACGGATCGGGCTTCCGCACCAAGGCGAACCTGCTCGCGCCGGAGCCGCGCGCCGCCCTTGCCGCCCTCGGGCGCCAGGCCCTGCACGCCGCGATCCTCGGCTTCGCGCACCCGGCGAGCGGCAAGACGCTGCGGTTCGAGAGCCCGCTGCCGGCCGACATGGCGCGTCTCATCGCCGCGCTTCGGGCGGCTCAAGGCCCGGATGTCAAGGCCGGCGGTTCACAGGAGCCTTGAAATATGTGCGGCACCGCACAGCGCCGAGCGCGTTGATCCCCGATCCTGAACCTTGGACGCCTCTTTGCGGCGATCGGGCGGACCCGTTATACTGTGGGTGACGCGATCGGCCGGTTCGGGGGTCGCTTCAGGCTCGCCTCTGAGGAGGGGGCCAAAGGAGGAGAATAGATGGCCACAGCGCTTCCCGTGCTCGCCAATGAAGGCGGGCTCTCGCGCTACCTCGACGAGATCCGCAAGTTTCCGATGCTCGAGCCGAGCGAGGAGTACATGCTCGCCAAGCGCTGGCGCGAGCATGGCGACCGCGAGGCCGCGCACAAGCTCGTCACGTCGCACCTGCGCCTCGTCGCCAAGATCGCGATGGGCTATCGCGGCTACGGCCTGCCGATCGGCGAGGTCGTCTCCGAAGGCAATGTCGGTCTCATGCAGGCGGTGAAGCGGTTCGAGCCCGAGAAGGGCTTCCGCCTCGCCACCTATGCGATGTGGTGGATCAAGGCGGCGATTCAAGAGTACATCCTGCGCTCCTGGTCGCTCGTGAAGATGGGCACCACCGCGAACCAGAAGAAGCTCTTCTTCAACCTGCGCAAGGCGAAGGGCCGGATCTCGGCGCTCGACGAGGGCGACCTGCGTCCGGATCAGGTCAAGCAGATCGCGACGCAGCTTGGCGTCGGCGAGCAGGACGTCGTCGACATGAACCGCCGGCTCGGCGGCGACGCGTCCCTCAACGCGCCCCTGCGCGAGGAGGGCGAGGGCGAATGGCAGGACTGGCTCGTCGACACGAGCCCGAGCCAGGAGAGCGTGCTCGCGACCGAGGAAGAGGGCAACAACCGGCTCTCGGCGCTGCGCAACGCCCTCTCGGTGCTGAACCCGCGCGAGCGCCGCATCTTCGAGGCGCGCCGCCTCGCCGAGGACCCGATGACCCTCGAGGACCTCTCAACCGAGTTCGGCGTCTCCCGCGAGCGCGTCCGCCAGATCGAGGTGCGCGCCTTCGAGAAGGTGCAGGAAGCGGTCAAGAAGAACCTCGCCGCGATCGAGGCGGTGGGCGAGTGAGAGCGAATTGCAGGCTGCGGTAGTTCATCGGCGGATCCGCGAACCTGCCGTTCGCCCTCCCGCCTCACTGCCACTGTCGCCACGCTTCCGTGAGGGCCTGCTCGCCGGGGCCGCCCTTCTCGAAGGTCAGGACGGCGCGTTGGCCTGAGGCCATGAGGAGCGGCAGGTCGACCCAGCCGCGCTTCATCAGTTCCTCGTTCCGCTGTACGTCGGTCGAGAGAAGTCCGATCACGAACAGGTTCTCGCCGAGGGTGACGCGCTGGCCCGCCACCGGGGTGCCGCGGCTCGAAAAATCGTCCTTGAACTGCAAAAGCCCGACATCGCGGATCGCGCGCCCGCTTTCGCCGGCCTTGGTCGAGAAGGCGATCTCGGCCGTGTGCGAGGCCGGCAGCGTGTTGTCGACGTTGCGGCGGATGAGGAGGGTCATGGTGAAGCCGGCTTCCGGCACCTCGACCTGGGCCCGGACGACCGTCGCCAGGGGCTGGCCCTGGCCGGCATTGACGGCGTCGATCCGCCAGGTCACCCGGCCGGGCGTCGCCTTCGGCGTGCGCGGGCTCGTCGGGTCCTCCTCGTAGAGGACCGCGCGCTGGGCGGCGCCGACCTCGCCGCGGGCGGCGGCCGGGGCCGGGGTCGGCGGACCGCCGCCGACGCGCTCGTTGAACTTGGCGCCGTCGCTGGAATTCTCGGTCGCGGCGGCGACGGGGGTCGCCGTCCCTTCGACATCGGGCTTGTCGCGCCAGATCCAGGCGAGATAGCCGATCACGCCGACGACGGCGAGGACGACCGTGCCCAGCAGCAACGCCCTCCCCCGCCCCTCGGAGCGGATCTTCGGCGCGCGGCTTTCGACCCGGGGACGGACCGGACCGGCGGCGGACGGATAGGATTTGGGCTCCGCCTCGTAGGCGGGCTCCGGCTCCCGCGGGTCGTCGGGCGCGGGCTCCGGCTCGTAGGCCGTTTCGGGCTCCGGCTCGTAGGGGGGCTCGGGCGGGAACTCGGGCTCCCGGTAAGCCTCCTCGAAGCGGTCCTCCGAGACGGGCTCGGGCTCCTCGGCGGGCAGCGGCGCAAAGCGCGGCGGCGGAGCGGCGGGCGGTGGCGGCGTGTAGGCCGGCGCGGGCGGAGGCGGCGCATAGGCCGGCGCAGGCGCGGCCGGCGTGTAGGCCGGCGGCGGGGGCGAATAGGAGGGCGGCGGTGGCGCAGGCGCCCGCTCGGCCTCGACCCGGGCGATGGCGTCGTCGAGGGCGACCCGCTCGCGCTCGATATCCGCCTCGGCGAGGGGCGGGTCGAGGGAGCGAAGCTGCTCGATCAAAGCCGTCCGCGCGCGCTCGTAGATCGAGCTGCGCATCGCGGGCGAGCCGTCCGAGAGGCCATCGATCGCGCGGGCGATGAGCGGATAATAGTCGGCCATGCGTCTGGGATGTCGCGCCGATCCGGCTGCGTCAACCCTCAAACGGGTTGCGCATCAGGATCGTGTCGTCGCGCTCGGGGGAGGTCGAGAGCATGGTTACCGGTGCGCCGATCAACTCCTCGATGCGGCGGACGTACTTGATCGCCTGCGCCGGCAGGTCCGCCCAGGAGCGGGCGCCGGCGGTCGAAAGGCTCCAGCCCTCCATCTCCTCGTAAACCGGCTCGACCCCCGCCTGGGCCCCCTGGCTCGCCGGAAAATAGTCCAGCGAGTCCCCGTTCAGCCGATATCCGACCCCGATCCGGAGGGTGTCGAAGCCGTCGAGCACGTCGAGCTTCGTCAGCGCGATGCCGTCGATGCCGGCGCTCCGGACGGTCTGGCGGACGAGGGTGGCGTCGAACCAGCCGCAGCGGCGCTTGCGGCCGGTGACCGTGCCGAATTCCCGCCCGCGCTGGCCGATCAGCTCCCCGGTCTCATCGTGGAGCTCCGTCGGGAACGGGCCCTCGCCGACCCGCGTCGTATAGGCCTTGGCGATGCCGAGCACGTAGCCGACGGCGCCGGGGCCGAGGCCCGAGCCGGTCGCGGCCTGGCCGGCGACGGTGTTGGAGGAGGTCACGAAGGGATAGGTGCCGTGGTCGACGTCGAGGAGCGCCCCTTGCGCGCCCTCGAACAGGATGCGCCGCCCGGCCCGGCGCTCGCCGTCGAGGAGGCGCCAGACCGCGTCCATGTAGGGCAGCACCTGCGGCGCCACGGCGGCGAGCTCGTCGTAGATCGCCCGCGGATCGTGGGGGGCGAGATCGAGCCCGCGGCGGAGGGCGTTGTGGTGCACGAGGAGCCGCTCGATCTTGTCGCCGAGGGAACCGAGGTCGGCGAGATCCATCAGGCGGATGGCGCGGCGGCCGACCTTGTCCTCGTAGGCCGGGCCGATGCCGCGCTTCGTGGTGCCGATCTTGGTTCCGGACTGGCCGCTCTCGCGAAGGGCGTCGAGTTCCCGGTGCAGGGACAGGATCAGCGTCGCGTTCTCGGCGATGCGGAGATTGTCGCGGGTGACGCTGACGCCCTGGTCGGCGAGACGGGCGACTTCGTCGACGAGCGCGTAGGGATCGAGCACGACGCCGTTGCCGATGACCGAGAGCTTGCCCGGGCGCACGACACCCGACGGCAGGAGCGAGAGCTTGTAGACCGAGCCGCCGATGACGAGGGTGTGGCCGGCGTTGTGGCCGCCCTGGAAGCGCACGACGACGTCGGCCTGCTCCGAGAGCCAGTCGACGATCTTGCCCTTGCCCTCGTCGCCCCATTGGGCGCCCACGACGACCACGTTCGCCATCGTCGACCTCTCATGAAAAACCCCGGCGCAAGGCCGGGGTCGGGGGAAACACCTTGCGGGTTTTCATCGGGGATCGGAGGCCCGAGGTCAAGGCGGAAGGGCTGCCGCCCCGGCACCCCGGTGCGGCGGGTTCAGGCCGCCTATTTCGCGGTTTCGAGCAAAAGATCCTCCCGAAGCGCCGCCAGGGCGAGGAGGCCGGCCGGAAGCGCGATCCCGGCAAGGCGCATGGTCCGGGCGGCGTCGCGGCAACCCTTGACGTCGTTTGCCGAGGCGAGGCTTTCGGCCTGGCCGAGGCTGACCGGCGGCGCCTTCGGGGCGGGCGGAGCCTGCGGCACCGGCGCCGTCAGGCCGGCGGTCTGCGGCGGCGTCGCGTTCTGGCCCGTGGGGGCCGGCGCCTTCTGAGCCTCGACGGCGGGCGCGCTGCCGCCCTGCGGCACGTTCGATCCCGACTGGGCCGCCTGCGGGGCCGGTCCGGTCGCGGCGGGCGGCGGCGCCGGAGCGGGGGCGGCCGCCGGCGCCGGGGCCGGAGCGGGGGCGGCCGCCGGCGCCGGGGCCGGCGTTTTCAGGAAGGCGACGACCTCCTGGCAGATATTGGCAGGCCCGGTCCGCGGCGCCGGGGCCGGCGCATCGGCGGGCGCCTGTGCGAGAGCGGCCGTCGCGAAGAAGGTCGTTCCGGCGAGGGTGGCGAGGAGGCTGCGTCGCATCGGCGGAGCTCCGGATGAGGACGCGACAGCGTATCGCGGTGTGCGGCGCGGCGGCAACCGTGCTTCGCTTCGGCGAATGGGACGCGCCGCGATTCGCCTCGCCTCGGCCAGCAAATTCACACTTCACGACCGCGGAGCGCTTCTCGCCTCTCCCCGCCTGCGGGGAGAGGGCTGCCGAAGGCAGCAAGCCTGCGCAGCAGGCGAGGGTGAGGGGCGGCGGCGAAGGAGGCGCTGCGGCGCGGCAGGGCGCCCCTTCCTGCACCGGCCCCTCACCCCCGCTTCGCTTCGCTCCGCTCGTTTCGGCAGAGCCGAAACCCTCTCCCCGCAAGCGGGGAGAGGCGAATGGGAACTCCTCGCCTTGCCGAAACGCAGCTCCCGCGATGTGCGATCTCATGGCCCCGCACGTGGGGGCTCCCCTCTCCGTGCGGCGATCTACCCCCGCCCCCGGGCGCTCTTCTCCGGCCGCACCCAGCGCTCGAGGAAGTTGTGGATTTCGCGCGTGCGGCGGGCGGGGTCGAGGGTCTCGGCGTCGAGGCCGAGGCGCCAGGCGAGGTCGGTGCGCGCAGGATGCGCGTCGAGCGCGTCGAGATCTGCGACGTGCGCGGCGGCGTCCTCGAGGGTCGCGCAAAAACCCTCGCCGACGAGGATTTCGAGGCGGCGGCCGAGGATCGCGGCGAGTTCGGCGAGGGAGAATTCGGGGTGGTACTGCACGCCCCAGAAGCGGCCGCCGTCATGGGCGATCTCGGCCGCCTGGATGCCCGCCATGGCGTTCGCGGCGAGCACGGTGCAGGCGACAGGCGGCGCGGCGATGGCGTCGAGATGGATCGTCGGCGCGTCGTAGGCGGCCGGGCGGCCGTCGAGCATCGGGTGATCCGCGCCCGGCTTGCGTCGCGACGATGCGGCGGGCGAAGCCGATCTCGGGCCCGTTCGGATTGCGCCGCACCTCGCCGCCGGCCGCGACCGCGCCGACCTGGAGCCCCCAGCAGGAGCCGAAGCATGGCGTGCCCGAGGCGTAGACCGCGCGCATGAGGTCGATCTGCCGCCTCACCGCAGGGGCGGGATCGTAGATGTGGAGCGCCGAGCCCGTGAGCACGATGCCGTCGTAGGCGCAAAGCCCCGCCGGGTCCGGCAGGTTCGCGCCCTCGTCAGCCGGAAAGGCGATGTCGCAGGCACCGTCGGGCGCGATGCCGAGAAGCACAGCGGCGTAGGATTCCGATGGCGTCATGCCATAGGCCGCGCGGTGCGCCTCGCGCGCCTCGCGCACGTTGCCCTCGACCACGAGAAACCGTAAGCCCATCCGATCCAACCTCCTCCGCCTCCGTTATCGGGATCGTGGCGGAGCGGCAAGGGAGGCGGCGAGCCCCTTTCAGTGACGATTGCGAAAAGCCTGTGGCCGACGCTGATGCGGCAGGCCTATCCCCTGCTCGTGCTGACGGCCCTGTTCTGGGCCGGCAACGTGATCGCCGGCCGACTCGCCGTCGGCGAAGTCTCGCCGATGGCGATGACCTCCCTGCGCTGGGCCCTGGCCGTGCTCATTCTCGCGCCCGTGCTCGCGGCGGACGTGCGCAAGGCGTGGCCCCTGCTGAAGCCGAAGCTTCTGCGCATCGTGCTGATGGGAACCTTCGGCTTCACCGTCTTCAACGCGCTCTTCTACGCCGCCGCCTACCACACGACCGCCGTCAACATGTCGATCTTCCAGGCGTCGATCCCGGTGATGGTGCTCCTCTTCGCGACGATCTTCCTGCGCGCCCGGCCGCGGCTCGTGCAAATCGTCGGCATGACGCTCGCCATCGCCGGCGTCGTCGCCGTCGCGATCAAGGGCGACCTCGCCGTCCTGCGCACCCTCGCGTTCAATGTCGGCGACGTCTGGATGATCGGCGCGAGCATGCTCTATGCCGGATACACCATCGGCCTGCGCAACCGGCCGGCGGTGCCGAACTTCGTCTTCTTCGCGGCGATTGCCGGCGTCGCCTTCCTGACCTCGCTGCCGCTCCTCGCCGTCGAAATCGCGCAGGGCGCGGTGCAATGGCCGACCGCAACGGGCTGGCTGGTGCTCCTCTACGCCGCCCTCGGTCCGTCGCTGATCGCGCAGGTCTTCTTCATGCGCGGCGTCGAGCTGATCGGCCCGGGGCGCGCCGGCATCTTCATGAACCTCGTTCCGGTCTTCGGCGCGCTCATGGCGGTGCTGCTCCTCGGCGAGCCGTTCGCGACCTATCATGCCGCGGGACTGGCCCTGGTCCTCGGCGGCATCTGGCTCGCGGAGCGGAGGTAGCGCATGTGCGAGAAATCGAAACACCCCCACACCACCTCATCCTGAGAGCCTGTGAATTTTTCCGATAAGAGGCGCGGATTCGCCTCTCCCCGCTTGCGGGGAGAGGGCTGCCGAAGGCAGCAAGCCTGCGAAGCAGGCGAGGGTGAGGGGGCGGTCACGAACGAGGCGCGGCGGTTTGGGCCGAGCGCCTCTTCCGGAGACGCCCCCTCACCCCCGCTTCGCTTCGCTCCGCTTGTTTTGGCCGAAGGCCAAAACCCTCTCCCCGCAAGCGGGGAGAGGCGGACCCGCGCCTTTCGCCCGAAAGATTCACACGCTCTCAGGATGAGGTCGCGCAGACCCTGAAGACGACGCCGACCGGCGGTGGCGCCCGTCGCGCGTCGGGCGCCGTGCCCCCTACCCCGAAAACACCACCGTCTTGCGGCCGTTGAGAAGCACCCGGTCCTGGACGTGGTCGCGCACCGCGCGGGCGAGGACGCGGCGTTCGATGTCGCGGCCCTTGCGGACGAGATCGTCCGGGGTGTCGCGGTGGGTGATGATCTCGACGTCCTGCGCGACGATCGGACCCTCGTCGAGATCGGCGGTGACGTAATGCGCCGTCGCGCCGATGAGCTTGACGCCGCGTTCGTGCGCCTGGTGGTAGGGCCGCGCGCCCTTGAAGCCCGGCAGGAAGGAATGGTGGATGTTGATGCAGCGGCCCGCGAGCTTCGCGGCGAGGCCATCGGACAGCACCTGCATGTAGCGGGCGAGCACCACGAGCTCGGCGCCGCTGTCGCGCACGAGCGACCAGATCTCCGCCTCCTGCTCGAGCTTCGTCTCGCGGCTGATCGGCACGCACGTGAACGGGATGCCCGAGAAATCGAGGTGCTGGTAGGTCTCGCGCGGATGGTTCGCGACGATGCCGACCGGATCGATCGGCAAGCTCGCCGATCCGCCAGCGATAGAGGAGATCGGCGAGGCAATGATCGAAGCGCGAGACCATCAGCAGGACGCGCCGCCGCTCCGCCTCGTCGCGCAGGGTCCAGGCCATGCCGAAGCGCTCGCCGGTCGGCGCGAAGGCGGCGCGCAGGGCGGCGACGTCGCGCGGGCCGTCGACCGGGTTGAACACGACGCGCATGAAGAAGCGGTCCGTCTCGACGTCGTCGAATTGCTGCGCGTCGAGAATGTTCAGGCCGGCCTCGAAGAGCTGCGCCGACACCGCCGCGACGATGCCGGGGCGGTTCTTGCACGAGAGCGTCAGGACGACGCGCTGCACGGGGTCGGTCATCGCCTAGAACCTCACCGCGCGCGCGCGCTTGACCTGCGGGATCGCCTCGATCGCCGCCAGAAGCTCCGCCGACACCGGCTGGTCGACGGAGACGAAGCAGATCGCGTCGCCGCCGGGCCGGTCGCGGCCGAGGGCGAAGGTGGCGACGTTGACGCCGGCCTCGCCGAGGAGCGTGCCGAAGCGGCCGATGAAACCCGGCTTGTCGTCGTTGCGGACGTAGATCATGTGCGGCGCAAACTCGGCGTCGACGGCGATGTCGCGGATCTCGATGACCCGCGGCTTGCCGTCCTGGAAGACCGTTCCGCCGGCATGGCGCGGCATGTCCTCGGCGACGACGACGATGCGTACGAAGCTCTCGTAGTCGCGGGCGGCGTTCTCGCGCTTCACCTCCTCGACGGTGATGCCGCGCTCGCGGGCGAGGATCGGCGCCGAGACCATGTTGATGTCCTGCAGGAACGGCCGCAGCACGCCGGTGACCGCGGCGGAGGTGAGCGCGCGCGTGTTCATCTCCGCAACCGAGCCCTCGTACTCGATCCGGATGCCCTTGATCGGCGCCTCGGTGAGCTGGCCGAGGAAGGAGCCGAGCTTTTCGGCGAGCGCCACGAAGGGCCGCAGGCGCGGCGCCTCCTCGGCGCTGATCGAGGGGAAGTTGACGGCGTTCTGGATCGCGCCCTGCAGCAGGTAGTCCGACATCTGCTCGGCGATCTGCAGCGCGACGTTCTCCTGCGCCTCCGTCGTCGCCGCGCCGAGGTGCGGCGTGCAGACGACGTTCGGATGCCGGAAGAGCGGATTGTCCGTCGCCGGCTCCTGCGCGAAGACGTCGAGGGCGGCGCCGGCGACGTGGCCGGAATCGAGCGCCGCGCGCAGCGCCGTTCTCGTCGACGAGGCCGCCGCGCGCGCAGTTGACGATGCGCACGCCCTTCTTCGTCTTCGCGAGCGCCTCGGCGGAGAGGATGTTGCGCGTCTTCGTCCGTCATCGGCACGTGCATGGTGATGACGTCGGCGCGGCGCAGGAGTTCGTCGAGGTCGACCAGCTCGACGCCGAGCTCGACGGCGCGCTCCGGCGACAGGAACGGATCGTAGGCGATCACCTTCATGCGCAGGCCGATGCCGCGGTCGGCGACGATCGAGCCGATGTTGCCGCAGCCGACGATGCCGAGCATCTTGCCGGTGAGCTCGACGCCCATGAAGCGGTTCTTCTCCCACTTGCCGGCCTGCGTCGAGGCGTCGGCCTGCGGGATCTGGCGCGCCAGCGCGAACATCATGGCGATGGCGTGCTCGGCGGTGGTGATCGAGTTGCCGAACGGCGTGTTCATGACGATGACGCCCTTCGCGGTCGCGGCCGGGATCGTCGACGTTGTCGACGCCGATGCCGGCGCGGCCGATCACCTTGAGGCTTTGTCGCGCGCTCGAGGATCTTCGCCGTCACCTTGGTGGCGGAGCGGATGACGAGGCCGTCGTAGTCGCCGATGATCGGCGGCGAGCTTGTCCTTGTCCTTGCCGAGGTCAGGCTGAAAATCGACCTCAATGCCGCGATCCTTGAAGATCTGCACGGCGGCGGGCGAAAGGGCATCGGAAATGAGAACGCGGGGCTTTGGCATGATGGTCCTCGTCACCCCTCGCGTCGGCGCAGAAGGGTCGAATGGGTGAAATGAAGGGTGTCACTCGCCTCTCCCGCTTGCGGGGAGAGGGCTGCCGTAGGCAGCAAGCCTGCGCAGCAGGCGAGGGTGAGGGGCGGTGACGAAGGAGGCGCCTCTTCCGGCGGCGCCCCCTCACCCCCGCTTCGCTACGCTCCGCTGGTTTCGGCCGAAGGCCGAAACCCTCTCCCGCGAGCGGGGAGAGGCGAAGCGGAGGAGGTTGCTGCGCACCTATGCGGCCTTGGCGAGCTTCGCCTTTTCCTGCGCGAAGGCCCAGTCGAGCCAGGGCGTCAGCGCACGCAGATCGCTCTCCTCGACCGTCGCGCCGCACCAGATGCGCAGGCCCGGCGGCGCGTCGCGGTAGGCGCCGATGTCGAAGGCGACGCCTTCCTTCTCGAGGCTGGCGACGATGCCCTTCGCCACGGCGGCGACCGCGTCGGGTCCCTTCGCCACCACGTCGGGATCGACGATCGACAGGCAGACCGAGGTGTTCGAGGCCGTCGCCGGATCCTTCGCGAGATTCGCGATCCAGGGCGTGCGGGCGACGAAGTCGTGCAGCACGCGGGCGTTGGCGTCCGCCTTGGCGACGAGTGCCTCGAGGCCGCCGATGCCAGCGGCCCATTCGAGCGCGTCGAGGTAATCCTCGACGGCGAGCAGCGAGGGCGTGTTGATCGTCTCGCCCTCGAAGATGCCCTCGATCAGCTTGCCGCCGGAGGTGAGCCGGAAGATCTTCGGCAGCGGCCAGGGCGGAACGTAGGTCAGGAGCCGCTCGACCGCCCGCGGCGACAGGATGAGCATCCCGTGTGCCGCCTCGCCGCCGAGCGCCTTCTGCCAGGAGAAGGTGACGACGTCGAGTTTCGCGAAGTCGAGCGCCTGCGCAAACGCGGCCGAGGTGGCGTCGCAGATCGTCAGCCCCGCGCGGTCGGCGGCGATGAAATCCGCGTTCGGCACGCGCACGCCCGAGGTGGTGCCGTTCCAGGTGAAGACGACGTCCTTCGTCCTCGTGTCGACGGCGGACAGGTCGGGCAACTCGCCATAGGGCGCCGCGACGACCCGCGCATCCTTCAATTTGAGCTGCTTCACCGTGTCGGTGACCCAGCCCTCGCCGAAGCTCTCCCAGGCCAGGACCTCGACCGGCCGCGGCCCGAGGAGCGACCACAGGGCCATCTCGACCGCGCCGGTGTCGGAGGCGGGCACGATGCCGACGCGGTAATCGGCCGGTACCTCGAGCACGCTGCGGGTGAGGTCGATTGCACGCTTCAGACGCGCCTTGCCGATCTTCGCGCGGTGCGAGCGACCGAGGGCGTCGGTCTTAAGGGAGTTGAGGCTCCAGCCGGGGCGCTTCGCGCAGGGGCCGGAAGAGAAGTGAGGCACGCGCGGGCGCGCGGCGGGCATCGTGGCCATGTCGGTCCATCCTTCCAGATGGGCGCCTCTCGGTGGGGAGAGGTGTCCCGCCGACCCGTATGGCGGAAGCGTCGCCGGGGGTCAAGCGGCCGCCCCGGGGCCCCTGAAAGCCCGACGAAAGCAGCACGGCCGCGCTTACAAAAAAGCGTGTTCGGTCCGATCTTCTGGGCTGACGTGGCGTATAGTGTGCTAGGACGCCGCCGGGCCCTCTGCGCGGCGCGATGGCTGTCGGCTCATCGTGCCTCTGCTGCGTCCGTTGGAGAATTCTTAAGGATCGAGAATGCGTTTGTCCGGTCAGGTCCTGCTCATAGCCGTGCTCGGCGCAGCCGGCTTTGGCGGGTGGTACGCGTACAAGGAGGGGAAGCTTTCGACGCTTCCCATGATCGGTTCCTATTTCCCGCAGGCGACCCAGCAGCAGGCGGGCCCGGGCGGCCGCGGGCCGGCGGGGGGGCCCCCGGCGGCGGTCGATGTCGACACCGTGAGGACCGGCCGGATCGTCGAGATCCGCGAGGCGGTCGGCACCGTGCGGGCCTTCGAGTCGATCATGGTCACCGCCAAGGTGGTCGGCATCATCGACCAGATCACGTTCGAGGAAGGCCAGAAGGTGAAGGCCGGCGACGTCCTCGTCTCCCTCGACGCCGCCGAACGCAAGGCGGACATCGAGGGCACCATCGCCGAGAGCCGCCGCGCGAGCGCCCTGCGCAACGAAATCTCGACCCGCCTGGAGCGCGCCATGACGCTGCGCCGCACCGGCGCCGGAACCGAGGCCCAGGTCGACGACCTCACCGCCCAGGTCCGCACCCTGGAAAGCGCCATCGCCTCCGCCGAGGCGAAGCGCAAGGGCGCCGAGGCCCGCCTCGAGGACCTGATCGTGCGGGCGCCCTTCGCCGGGCGGGTGGGCACCCGCTCGGTCTCCCTCGGCGCCTACGTTTCGCCCGGCACGCGCATCACGACCCTCGACGAGCTTTCCCGCGTGCGGCTCGACTTCTCCGTGCCGGAGAACCTGCTCGGCCGGCTGAAGCCCGGGCAGGCGGTGCGCGCGACCTCGCCCGCCTTCGTCGCCCGCATCTTTCAGGGCAGGGTCTCGATCGTCGACACCCGCGTCGACCCGGTCACCCGCTCGATCCGCCTGACGGCGGAATTCGACAATCCCGACGAGGCGCTGAAACCCGGCATGTTCCTCGGCGTCTCCCTCGAGGTGACCGCGAAGGACGATGCCATCGTGGTGCCCGAAGAGGCGATCGTCAGCGAGGGCCTGAGGCACATCGTCTACCCGATCAAGGACAACACCGTGGAGCGCCGGGTCATCCGCATCGGCCAGCGCCAGAACGGCAAGGTCGAGGTGGTGGAGGGCCTGAAGGTCGGCGAAACGATCGTCGTGCTCGGCGTGCAGCGCGTCCGGCCCGGCGCGACGGTCGCGCCGCGGCAGATCGGCTCCGACGCGGCGCAGCCGCCGGCGGCGCGGCGCGAGCCGAACGCCGCGCCCGGCATGTCGCCGACCCGCAGCACCCTCAACCCGGTCGGCAGCGCCACCGCCGCCGAACGCTAGCGGAGCCCCCGATGCAGGTCTCCGACCTTTTCATCCGCCGGCCCGTCTTCGCCGTCGTCGTCAGCCTGCTCCTGATCGTCGGCGGCCTGTCCTCCCTCGTGAACCTGCCGGTGCGCGAATATCCGCAGGTCGACCGGCCGGTCGTCTCGGTCTCGACGGTCTATCGCGGCGCCTCGAACGAGGTCATCGAGAGCCGGGTGACGGAGATCATCGAGAGCGCCGTCGCCGGCATCGAGGGCATCCGGCAGATCAACTCGCAGAGCCAGAACGACCGCTCCTCCGTGTCGATCGAGTTCGAGGTCACGCGGGCGCCGGAGGCCGCGACCTCGGACGTGCGCGACGCCGTCTCCCGCATCATCGGCCGGCTGCCCGACGGCGCCGACACGCCGGTCATCCGCAAGGTCGACGCCAACGCCTCGCCGGTATTGTGGATCGGCGTCACCTCGAAAACCCTCGATGCCCTCGAACTGTCGGACTTCCTGAAGCGCGTGTACGTCGACCGCCTGTCGACGGTGCCGGGCGTCGCCAATGTCTATCTCGGCGGCGAGCGGCGCTACGCCATGCGGGTCTGGGTCGACCGGCCGGCGCTCGCCGCCCGCGGCCTGACCGTCCAGGACATCGAGAACGCGATCAAGCGGCAGAACGTCGAACTGCCGGGCGGCCGCATCGAGTCGATGCAGCGCGAGCTGACCGTGAAGACGGATTCGCGCCTCGCGACGCCGGAGGAGTTCGAGCAGATCATCGTCACGAACAAGAACGGCTACCTCGTGCGCATGGGCGAGGTCGCGCGGGTCGAGGTCGGCGCCGAGGACACCCGCTTCGAGTTCTACCAGTCCGGCCAGACCGCGATCGGCCTCGGCGTCGTGCGGCAATCGACGGCCAACACGCTCTCCGTTGCGGATGCGGTGCGCGGCGAGGTCGAGAGGTTGAACGGATCGCTGCCCCCCGGCACGACGACGGAAATCCTCTACGACGAGAGCCAGTTCATCCGCGCCTCGATCAACGGCGTGCTGCGCACCCTGTCCGAGGGCATCGCCCTCGTCATCCTGGTGATCCTCGTCTTCCTGCGCGACTGGCGCTCGACCATCGTCGCCATGGTCGCGATCCCGGTCTCGGTCACCGCGGCCTTCATGGTGATGGCCTTCTTCGGGGCTTCGATCAACGTCCTCACGCTCCTCGCCATCGTTCTCGCCATCGGCATCGTCGTCGACGACGCCATCGTCGAGATCGAGAACGTGCACCGGCGCATCGAGGACGGCCAGCCGCCGCTCATCGCCTCCTTCGACGGCGCCCGCGAAATCGGCTTCGCCGTCATCGCCACGACGGCGACGCTGATGGCCGTGTTCGTGCCCCTCGCCTTCATGACCGGCAACACCGGCAAGCTGTTTCGCGAGTTCGCGATCACCCTTGCCGCGGCGATCTTCTTCTCCGGCGTCGTCGCGCGCACGCTGACGCCGATGCTCTGCTCGAAGCTGATGGTGCCCGCGCACGGCCGCATCCAGCGCTACACGGAGCCCCTCTTCGAGGGCATGAACAACGGCTATCGCTGGCTGCTCTCGCGGGCGCTGAGAATCCCGCTCGTGAACCTCGCGATCGGCGCCGTCATTTCGCTCCTCGCCTACAACCTCTTCGTCATGATCCCGAAGGAGTTCGCGCCGACCGAGGACCGCGGCGTCATCATCATCCCGATCCAGGCGCCGGAAGGCGCGAGCCTCGACTACACCCGCGACCGCGTCCGCGAGGTCGAGAAGGCCCTGAAGCCGCTCCTCGACCAGGGCGTCATCTCCTCGCTCCTCAGCCAGGTCGCGCCGGGGTTCGCGCGACCCTCGCCGGTGAATGCCGGCCTCGTCATCGTGCGCCTCGTGCCGTGGGACCAGCGGGTTGTGAAGCAGCAGCAGGTGACGCAGCAGCTCCTTTCCCGCGTTTCGAGCTTTCCCGGCGCCCGCGCCTTTCCGGTCAACCCGCCGTCCCTCGGCCAGGGCGGCTTCGGCAACCAGCCGATCCAGTTCGTCCTCGGCGGCCCCGACTACGACACGCTGCGCGACTGGCGCGACCTTGTCATGCAGAAGGCGCAGGCGACGGGCAAGTTCGTCAACCTCGATTCGAACTACCGCGAATCGCAGCCCGACATCCGCGTCAAGATCGACCGCCAGCGCGCCGCCGATCTCGGCGTCTCCGTCGAGGATATCGGCCGCACCCTCGAACTGATGTTCGGCGAGCGCGAGGTCTCGACCTTCGTCAACCGCGGCGACGAGTATCCGGTGATCATGCGGGCCCGCGCCGAAGACCGCGCGACGCCGAACGACCTCACCAACACCTTCATGCGCGCGGCGAACGGCGATCTCGTGCCGCTCTCCTCGTTCGTCAGCCTGTCGGAATCGGCGGCGCCGCAGACGCTGAACCGCTTCGACCGCCTGCGCGCGATCACCATCCAGTCCTCCCTCGCGCCGGGCGTCGCGATGGGCGACGCGCTCTCGACCCTCGAGCAGATCGTGCAAGAGAACCTGCCGGCCGAGGCGCGCATCGGTTACCAGGGCCAGTCGAAGGATTTCCGCGAGTCGTCGAACGCGATCTATCTCACCTTCGGCATGGCGCTCGTCGTCGTCTTCCTCGTGCTGGCGGCGCAGTTCGAGAGCTGGATCAACCCGCTCATCATCATGCTGACCGTGCCGCTCGCCGTCACCGGCGGCCTCGCCGGCCTCGTCATCACCGGGCAGACGCTCAACATCTACAGCCAGATCGGCATGATCCTTCTGATCGGCCTGATGACCAAGAACGGCATCCTGATCGTCGAGTTCTCGAACCAGCTCCGGGAGCGCGGCTACACAGTGCGCGACGCCGTCATCGAGGCCTCCGTGCTGCGCCTGCGGCCGATCCTGATGACCTCGATCGCGATGATCGGCGGCGCCATCCCGCTCGCCTGGTCGGAGGGCGCGGGCGCGGAATCGCGCAACGCCATCGGCTCGGTGATCGTCGGCGGCGTCGCACTGTCGACGCTCCTGACGATCCTTGTCGTGCCCTCGCTCTACCTCTTGATCGGCGGCCTGACGCGACCGGCAAGCCACGTCAGCGAACTCCTCGAAAAGCTCCGCGGCGAAACCGGCTTCCGCCCACACGGCGAACGGCCGGACCGGCGCCAGCAGCCGGCGGAGTGAGGAGGAAGCCTTACCCCTGGCGCGGTCATGGATCGAGGTGTCCGAAGGTGATGCCAGCAAACATTGTTGCGAATGCGTGGACACGTTGCTAAGGTGTCGTCCTGCGAGGGATCATCGTTCCGTGACACAGCCGAGGCCGATGCGAGACCCGAAGCCTGCCAAGCGGACCCGGCCCGTCGCGGCCGAGGACATCCGGGACGCACGCCTCAGAAGGGCGGCTAAAGCTGCCCGAGAGGGGCGGACGGAAGACGTGTCCGATCTGCCAGACCATGAATTTCTGCAACGTCTCTTCAGGAGTTGAGCCGGAATTGCAGGCCTCGTTGAATGCCACGGCTGCTCAGGCTCGACTATCTCGAGGCGAAGCCTAAGCGGGTCCATGACATCGCCAGTTGGACCGAGACGGTCGGGCTTCGCAATCGGCCCGAACCTACAAACGGCTCTGACCCAGATCCGATCCCATATCGTGCGCGGGATGTCGCTCGCTCCTCGCTTCTACAGCAAATATCGGGACCGGCGCCTCGACGCGCTTCTGGCGCAGGAGGGCATCATGCATCTGCATCTCGGCGATCAGAATACGCGAGAGCTCCTTTTCGTGATGCAATTCGACACGCACGTGGTGTTTCTCGAGGTAAGCGACCACGCCCCGATCCGCGAACATCCTCCTGGCTCGACTTTGAAAGCGCGGCACGGCCGCACGGTCGAACGCTGGCGGGCGGAGACAGAAGCCACCGCCCGGGCGAAACAGGACGATATCCGCCGTCGCCTATCGAGGTCCAAAAAGCCGCCGCAAGAATAGCGGCTACCGCGCGCGCCCGACGCCTGGACGGGAGCCTCGCTTTACGCCGCGGCGCGCGAGAGCGCGTCCACCACGTCGTCGACGATCTTCGTGACGAGGTCGCGGTCGTCGCCCTCGCCCATCACGCGGATGACCGGCTCGGTGCCGGAGGGGCGGATGACGAGCCGCCCGCCGGCGCCGAGCCGCAGGCGGGCGCTCTCGATCGCCGTGACGACGGAATCCTGCTGCAGGGGCTGGCCCGACTTGTAGCGCACGTTCTTGAGGATCTGCGGCAGCGGCTCGAAGCAGTGGCAGACCTCGCGAGACCGGTCGGTCGAGGCGCTTCACGACGGAGAGGAGCTGCAGCGCGGCGATGAGCCCGTCGCCGGTCGTCGTGTAGTCGGACATGATGATGTGGCCGGACTGCTCGCCGCCGAGGTTGTAGCCGTGCTCGCGCATGTGCTCGAGAACGTAGCGGTCGCCGACCGCGGTGCGGACGAGGGTGAGGCCGAGATCGCCGAGATAGCGCTCGAGGCCGAGATTGGACATGATCGTCGCGACGATGCCGTGCTTCGACAGGCGGCCGTCCTCGCGCCAGGAGCGGGCGACGACGCCCATGAGCTGGTCGCCGTCGACGATGTGGCCCTTCTCGTCGACGATGAGGACGCGGTCGGCGTCGCCGTCGAGGGCGATGCCGATATCGGCGCGCAATTCGCGGACCTTGCGGATCAGCGCCTCCGGCGCCGTCGAGCCGACCTCCTGGTTGATGTTGAAGCCGTCGGGCTCGACGCCCATGGCGATGACCTCGGCGCCGAGCTCCCAGAGCGTCTCGGGCGCGACCTTGTAGGCGGCGCCGTTGGCGCAATCGAGCACGACCCGCATGCCGTCGAGGCTCGCCTGCCGCGGCAGGGTGCGCTTGGCGAACTCGATGTAGCGGGCCGGCACGCTGTCGATGCGCTTCGCCCGCCCGAGCTCCGCCGGCGCGGCGAGGCGGCGGCCGAGCTCGCGTGTCGATGAGGGCCTCGATCTCCTGCTCGACCTCGTCGCTGAGCTTGAACCCGTCCGGGCCGAAGAGCTTGATGCCGTTGTCCTCGTAGGAATTGTGGGAGGCGGAGATCATCACGCCGAGGTCGGCCCGCATCGAGCGGGTGACCATGGCGACCGCGGGCGTCGGCATCGGGCCGAGCTGCAGCACGTCCATGCCGACGGAGGTGAAGCCGGCGACGAGGGCCGTCTCGATCATGTAGCCGGAGAGGCGCGTGTCCTTGCCGATCACCACCCGGTGGCGATGGTCGCCGCGCTGGAACAGGAGGCCCGCCGCCTGGCCGACCTTGAGGGCGAGCTCCGGGGTGATGACCCCGTTGGCGCGACCGCGGATGCCGTCCGTGCCGAAGTATTTGCGCACGCTCGTCTCCGCTGCTGCGACGCCGGGGCGTCGCGGTAAGACTTGAAGCCGATAGGGCCATGAAGGGTCAAGGCACCGTACGGGCCGGAACCATCACAAACAATGAGCGAATATTACACCGAATGTCCTAACGGGGCCTTTGCACTTTTGGGGAGGAAGCGGTCTTTTCTCGGCGGGGAAGGAGTACGGCGCTCGCCCAGACTATCCGGTGCATCGTTTCATCCCCCCGCGACGTCATCCTGAGAGCTTGTGAACGTTTCGGGCGAAAGGCGCGGGTCCGCCTCTCCCCGCTTGCGGGGAGAGGGTTCGGCCTTCGGCCGAACAAGCGGAGCGGGGGTGAGGGGGCGTCTGCGGAAGAGGCGCTCGGCCGAAGTCGCAGCACCCTCTTCGTCACCGCCCCCTCACCCTCGCCTGCTTCGCAGGCTTGCTGCCTTCGGCAGCCCTCTCCCCGCAAGCGGGGAGAGGCGAATCCGGGGCCTTTCGCCCGAAAGATTCACAAGCTCTCAGGATGAGGGATCGGGGGTGGGGTCGCGGCCGCGCCTTCGCTCAGGCCTGCGGCTGCGGCTCCAGGCCGCCGTCGCTCTCGCGGGGCCGGCCGCGGCCGGCGGAGGGAACCGGGGAGCCGCGGGCCGGGGCGACGGGCTCGCCGAGGTCGCGGACCGGCGGCTTGCCGCCGAGGAGGTCGCGGATCTCGTCGCCGGACAGGGTCTCGTATTCGAGCAGTCCCTTGGCCAGGGTCTCGAGCTCGTCGCTCTTCTCGGACAGGATGCGGCGGGCATCGGCGAGGCCCTGCTCGACGAGGCGGCGGACCTCCTTGTCGATCGTCTGGGCCGTCGCCTCGGAAATGCTCTGCGTGCGGCCCATCGACATGCCCAGGAAGACCTCTTCCTGGTTCTCGCCGTAGGCGACGGTGCCGAGCTCGTCCGAGAAGCCCCAGCGGGTCACCATCATGCGGGCGAGGCGGGTCGCCTGCTCGATGTCGGACTGCGCGCCCGAGGTCACCTTGTCCTTTCCGAAGATCATCTCCTCGGCGATGCGGCCGCCCATCATGATGGCGAGGCGCGAGGTCATCTGCTCGAAGGACATCGAGAGCTTGTCGCGCTCGGGGAGCTGCATGACCATGCCGAGGGCGCGGCCGCGGGGGATGATCGTCGCCTTGTGCACCGGGTCGGTCGCCGGGACGTTGAGGGCGACGACGGCGTGGCCGGCCTCGTGATAGGCGGTCAGGCGCTTCTCGTCGTCGGTCATGACGAGGGTGCGCCGCTCGGCGCCCATCATGACCTTGTCCTTGGCGTCCTCGAACTCGTTCATCGTCACGATGCGCTTGCCGCGCCGGGCCGCGAGCAGGGCGGCCTCGTTGACGAGGTTCATGAGGTCGGCGCCGGAGAAGCCCGGCGTGCCGCGGGCGAGGATCTTGAGGTCGACGTCCGGCGCCAGCGGCACCTTGCGCACGTGGACCTTGAGGATCTTCTCGCGGCCGAGGACGTCCGGGTTCGGCACCACGATCTGGCGGTCGAAGCGGCCAGGACGCAGGAGCGCCGGGTCGAGCACGTCCGGGCGGTTCGTGGCGGCGATGATGATGACGCCCTCGTTCGCCTCGAAGCCGTCCATCTCGACGAGGAGCTGGTTCAGGGTCTGCTCGCGCTCGTCGTTGCCGCCGCCGAGGCCGGCGCCGCGATGGCGGCCGACCGCGTCGATCTCGTCGATGAAGATGATGCAGGGGGCGTTCTTCTTCGCCTGGTCGAACATGTCGCGGACGCGGCTCGCGCCGACGCCGACGAACATCTCGACGAAGTCGGAGCCCGAGATGGTGAAGAACGGCACGTTCGCCTCGCCGGCGACGGCGCGGGCGATCAGCGTCTTGCCGGTGCCGGGCGGGCCGACGAGCAGCACGCCGCGGGGGATGCGGCCGCCGAGGCGCTGGAATTTCTGGGGGTCGCGCAGGAACTCGACGATCTCCTGCAGGTCCTCCTTCGCCTCGTCGATGCCGGCGACGTCCTCGAAGGTGACGCGGCCATGCGCCTCCGTCAGGAGCTTCGCCTTCGACTTGCCGAAGCCCATGGCGCGGCCGGCGCCGCTCTGCATCTGCCGCGACAGGAAGATCCAGGCGCCGAAGAACAGCGCGAACGGGAGAATATTGCCGAGGAGGACGATGAACCAGGGCGTCGAGTCCGAGAGCGGCTTGGCGGTGATCTGGACGCCCTTCTGCTGCAGCTTCGAGACCAGCATCGGGTCGTTCGGGGCGTAGGTCGTGAAGGTGCGCCCGTCGGTATAGGTGCCGCTGATCTCGGGCCCCGAGATGACGACGTTGGCGATCCGCCCGGCATCCGCCTCGCTCAGGAGCTGGCTGTAGGCGATGTCGCTGCCGCCGGTGCGATGCCCGGGGTTCTGGAACAGCGTCACGAGCGCCAGGACCAGGAGGAAGATCACCACCCACAGGGCGAAGTTGCGGAACGTCGGGTTCATGAGATCAGATCTGCCCCTGAGGGAGGGCGCGCGGAACGACTTCTCCGAAGATCGCGCCTGTCCTTAAGCAATCTAGGTACGCTGCGCTTCTTTGCCAAGGGAATGCGGCGTGGCTACGGCATCCTCCGGACGGGGGTGGGGCCTTCCCCGCCGGCGCTCCGCCTCCGGGCCGATCGTCAAAAGCCCGCTCCGATCGAGGACGAGGAGGCGGCCCTGGAGCGTCGCCCGGATGGCGCGGCGCTCGCCGAGGGCGTCGCGCAAACGCTTCGTCGCCGTCTCGAGGCGCTTCAGGCGGCGCGGGTCGACCGGCGCATCGGCGCGCCGGAGCGCCAGAGCCAGCACGCGCAGGGCGATCTCGAAGGGCTGCTCGGTCATGACGGCGGCGGCCAGCGCGGCCTTGCCCGGCCCCTCGCCGCGCAACGCCTTCTCGAAGGCGGCGACCGCGGTGATGTCGAGGGCCGCCTCGGCCTGCTGCGCCCGCTCGGCGAGACGCGCCAGGCGCTCCGGGGTCAACCCTTCCGCGGCGAGGGTCGGCAGGAGCCTGCGCCAGCGCACCCGGGCCGAGCCCTCGTCCGCGTTCGAGGGGTCCTCGACGAAAGACCAGCCCTCGCGGCGGCAGGCGTCGACGAGGGCGGCCTTGCGGACGTCGAGGAGCGGGCGGACGTGGCGGATGCCGTCCCGGTCGATCGCGGCGCGCATGCCGGCAAGACCGGTCAGCCCCGTGCCCGCTGCAAGGCGCATCAGCACCGTCTCGGCCTGATCGTCGAGGGTGTGGCCGGTGACGAGGTGCGTGCAGCCCGCCTGCTTCGCCGCTGCGACGAGGAGGCGGTAGCGGACCTTTCGGGCGGCCTCCTGGATGCCGGTCGCGGGCTTCGGGCCGGTCCAGGCGAGAACGACGTGCGGCACCGCGAGCGCGGCGGCCGCCTGCGCGACCATCGCGGCCTCGGCGGCCGATTCGGGGCGCAGGCCGTGGTCGACCGTGGCGGCGGCGAGGACCGGCCCCGCGCCGCGGTCGCGCCAGCCGGCCATGAAATGCAGGAGCGCCGTCGAATCCGGACCGCCCGACACGGCGATCAGGACGGCGGGGGCGTCGGCGAGGGGAGCGAAGAGCCGCTCGATCGCGGCTGAGAACGGCCCGGTCACACGCACTTGATGCGCTTCTGCTCGCGCTCGGAGCCCTGCCGGACCCCCGGCGCCGCCTGCGGATACTTGCGGTCGAGCTCGGCGAAGACGGCGCAGGCGCGGTCCCGGGCGCCGAGGGCGTTCAGCGCCGTCCCGAGCTTCAGGAGCGCCTCCGGCGCCTTGGCGCTTTTCGGATGCTCGGTCGAGACGTTGAGAAACTGCTCGGCGGCCTCGCGGGTGCGGTTGCGCTGCAGGTAGCTCTCGCCGAGCCAGAACATCGCTTCGGGGGCCAGCCGGTCGCGCGGATGCGATTGCAGGAAGCGGCGGAAGCCCATCTCGGCCTCCTCGTATTGCCGCTGCACGATGAAGGCGTAGGCAGCCTCGAAATCCGCCTGCGCATCGCCGGTGCCGGTGGCGGCGACGCTCGGGCGGGCCGGCGCCGGCGCGGCCCGGCCGGCGCCGGTGAGGTCGAGGGGAGCGGTGCCGCCGGGCGGGGCGTCGTCGTCCTCGCCGAACTGATCCTGTCCCGAGAGAGCGCCGCCGGGCAGCGGCATCGGCGCGCCGGCGCCGGGCAGCGCCGTCGCGAGGGGGGCGGAAGGCGCGGTCGTGCCGAGGGGCCGCGGCGCGCCTGCGGCCTCCGGCGCCTGGCCCGGATCGAAGGCATCGCCGCGGCGCTGCGGGGTCTGGCCCTGGACCGGCCGAGGCGGCGTCGCGCCGCCCGGGTTGGCCGGAGCGGTCCGGGCGCCGCCGCCGCGGCCCTCCTGGAAGCGGAACTCGACGTCCTCCTGGAACTTGCGGACCTGATCCTTGAGCTGCCGGTTCTCGAACTGGAGCTGCTCGATCTGCCCCGAGAGCTGGCGCACCTGGTTCTCGAGGCGGCCGAGGCGGACGATGGCGTCGGCGGCGTCCTGCGCGAAGGCAGGCGGCGCCGCGATCAGGACGAGGCAGAAGGCAAGGCGGCGAAGCATGGCGTCAGGGACCGATCTGTCGGGCGCGCGAGCCGATATCACGATTCCCGCCCGGCGGCGAAAGTACGGCGGCGGCCGCGTCCCGTCGGTGGCCGCCGTCGCGCTCAGGCGCCGGCGCCGTCGAGGACGGTCACGGCGCGGCGGTTCTGGGACCAGCAGGAGATGTCGTTGCAGACCGCGACCGGCCGCTCCTTGCCGTACGAGACGGTGCGGAAGCGGTTGCCCGGGATGCCGCGCGAGATGAGGTAGTCGCGCACCGTCTGGGCGCGGCGCGCGGAGAGCGAGAAATTGTATTCGCGGGTGCCGCGCTCGTCCGCATGCCCTTCGACGAGGAAGGTCTTGTCGGGATAGCGCTGCAGCCAGGCGGCCTGCTTGTCGAGGGTGCCGGTGGCGGTCGCCGTGAGGTCCGTCTGGTCGGTCTCGAAGAAGACGCGGTCGCCGACGTTGACGGCGAAGTCCTGGGCGCTGCCCGGCGTCGCGATGCCGCCGCCGACGCCGCTGGTGGCGGTCGTGTCCTTCGAGCAGGCGGCGGCGCCCAGCGCCAGGGCGAAGGCGGCGGCGAACCGCACGGTGCGCGACGAAATCATGGCGAAACTCCTGGAACGCGACGGGCAGAATTGTTGCGCCGATTGATAGGGGCGGATGGTTAAGGGAGGGTTTTGCCGGCCTCGGCTGCAGAGGAAAACCCGCTCGAAAAGCAACGGAGTCCCGAAAGCTCACGACAGGGTTAATCGACGGTGAATGCGGCGGAGAGGTGGCCTTGCCTCGGTCGTGCAACTCCAAAGCTCGGGTGAAACCCGCATTCAACGCAAGGGCGATGGGAGTTATCGTCCGGCATTGGGCGCGTTCGCCCGTCAATCGTCAGGAGGATGCCATGAGTGCAGGTGCCTCGAACCCGTTGGGCGGGCTCGTCGGTCTCGACGACCGAGCGCATGCGATGAGCCGGTTGCTTGCGCAGAACTGGTGGGCGGTGGCGCTACGCGGCGTCTGCGCGATCATCTTCGGCCTGATCGCGCTTTTCGTGCCCGGAGCGACGATCCTCACCCTGGTGCTTTTCTTCTCCGCCTACATGGTCGTCGACGGCGTCCTCGGCATCGTCTCGGCGGTGAAGGCGGCCCGCCAGCACGAGCGCTGGGGATTGCTGGTGCTCGAAGGAGTTGCGGACATCGCGATCGGCGTGATCGCCTTCCTCTGGCCGGGCCTGACCGCGGTGGCGTTCGTCTTCATGATCGGCGTCTGGTCCCTCGTCACCGGGATCCTGGAGCTCGTCGCCGCCTTCAAGCTCAACCCGGCCTTCGGCCGCGGCTGGCTGATCTTCGGCGGCATCGTCTCGATCCTGTTCGGCATCGCGCTGCTGATGGCGCCGGTGCTCGGCCTCGTCGTCCTGACCTGGTGGATCGGCGCCTACGCCCTCATCTTCGGGATCACCTTCATCGTCCTCGCCTTCAAGCTCAAGGCGCACAAGGACGAGCCGGCGCCGCCTCCCGCGGCGGCGGCGCGGGCCTGATCCTCAGCGGGCGTCGCTGAGCAGCGGCGACCAGGTCGGGTCGGAGGCGAAGGACGGCGTCTGCACCGGCTGCTCGACGCGGCCGGTGATGTCGACCATGTACAGCTTCCCGCCCGACTGGCCGCCGGGATCGCGGAAGAACATGATGTACTGGCCGTTCGGGGCCCAGGACGGGCCCTCGTTGTGGAAGCCCTCGGTGAGGACGCGCTCGCCCGAGCCGTCGGGCTTCATGAGGCCGATGGCGAAGCCGCCGGCCCGGCGCTTGGTGAAGGCGATGTAGTCGCCCCGCGGCGACCAGGCCGGCTGCGAATAGGAGCCGTCGCCGAAGGAGATGCGGCGCGGGTTCGAGCCGTCGGCGCCCATCACGTAGACCTGCTGCTGCCCGCCGCGATCGCTCTCGAAGACGATCTCGCGCCCGTCCGGCGAGAAGGAGGGCGAGGTGTCGATGGCGTTGGTCGAGGTGATCCGCGTCGTCGTGCGCGAATTGAGGTCCATCGTGAAGATGTTGGCGTTGCCGCCCTGCTGCAGGCTCATGACGATCTTCTGGCCGTCCGGCGAGAAGCGGGGCGAGGAGGTCATGTCGGGAAAGTTGCCGACGACCTGCCGCGCACCGGTCTCCAGGTTGATGACCTGGACCCGCGGCTGCTGCCCGGTCTGCTGCGACATGTAGGTGATGTCCTGCGTCGCCGGCGAATAGCGCGGCGTCACGACGAGCTGGTCGCCTTGCGTCAGAAAGCGCACGTTGGCGCCGTCCTGGTCCATGATCGCGAGGCGCTTGCGGCGGTTCTCCTTCGGCCCGGATTCGTCGACGAAGACGATGCGCGTGTCGAAGAAGCCGCCGATGCCGGTGATCTTGGTGTAGACCGCGTCCGAGATGATGTGGCCGACCCGGCGCCAGAAGTTCGGATCGGTGAAGTATTGCTGCCCGGTGATCTGCTGGCCGGCATAGACGTCCCAGAGCCGGAACTCGGCCTTGAGCCGGCCCGAGGGGTCGCGGGTGACGCGCCCGGTGACGAGGGCCTGGGCGCCGGCCGCGCGCCAGGCCTCGAAGCGCGGCGCGGTGTCGAAGGCCGGCCGCTCGGGAAAGCGCTCCTTGGCGACGGGCACGAAATAGCCCGAGCGCTGCAGGTTGTTCGTGACGATCGCCGAGGTGCGCGTGCCGAGATCGCCCTCGCCGGCGAAATCGGCGATGGCGATCGGCATCGGCTGGAACGGGCTGCCGGGGCCGACCCGCAGGGTGAGCTGCGCCGCCGAGGGCAGCGTGCAGGCGAGGAGCGCGGCGACGAAGACGAGCGCGGCCGCGACGGCGCGCTTAAGAAGGCGAACGGGCATGAGAAGTTCCAGGAGCGGGATCGATGAAATCACGGCGGTCGACGGTCAGCTCTCGACGTCGAATATGACGTTCCACCGTTTCCACTCCGTGTAAAAAGGGGCGAACCGCGGGGGGATGGTGTAGGGCGCGCAGCGGCGCACGGCGCGGAGCGCGGTCTCGGCGGCGGTGCGGTCGAGGCCCGTCGGGCCTGCCTTGACGATGTGCGGATCGGTCGCGAGGCTGCCATCGGGGTTGAAGGAGACGTCGAGGACCGGCGGCATGACGTTTCCCGCAGTCGCGCCGACCGGAGCCGAGTAGCAGCGCCTCATCTGCTCGATCAGGATTCCGGCAAGGGCGTCGCGCATGCTCGGGTTGAGGCGCTGCGAGGTGCCGGTCGCGGTGCCGAGGGAGGCGGTCTTCTGCACCTCGGCGCCGGTCGCGCCGGTCGACTGGTTCTTGTCCTTCGTGTTCAGGAACTGGCGCAGGTCGCCGAGATCGAGGGTCTTTGCGGCTTCCGCCTCCTTGCGCGCCTTCGCCTCGGCCTCGGTCTTCGCCTTCGCTTCGGCGACGCGCTTCGCTTCGGCGTCCGCCTTGGCCTTGGCCTCCGCGGCGGCCTTCGCCTCCGCGACCCGCTTCGCCTCGGTTTCCGCCTTGGCCTTCGCTTCGGCGGCCTTCTGGCGCGCGGCCTCCTCCGCCTCGGCCTTCTCGGCGACGAGCTTCTGCTGCGCCTCGGCTTCCGCCTTCGCCTTTTCGGCGGCCTTCGCGGCCTCCTCCTGGCGTGGATCGGGCTTGTCGACCGGCCGGCTCGCCGGCGCCGGCGCGGCGACCGGGACCTCCTGGTCCGCGACCTTCATCTCGGCGGGGCGCTTCGGGGGCGCGGGCAGGTCGCGCTTGTCCTCGCCCGGATCGCGGTCGACGGTCTTCTCGGCGACCCGGTCGGCGCGGGGCTTTTGCGTCGCCTGGACCTCCTTCGCCTTGATCTCGCCCTTCGTGATCTCGGAGAACTGGGTGTCGGTGAAGACCTCGACCGGGATGCCCTCCTGGCTCTCCGGGAAGCGCTCCGCCGCAAGCGTGATGACGGCAGCCGCAATCAGCGCCGCATGCGCGGCGCCGGACACCCAGAGACCGGGTTCGGAGCGGTTGAAGAGGTCTTTCAGCGCCACGGCTTCGTTCGTCTGCCCCTTTCGGCCGGCTGGCCGCTACCTGTCGTCCGGCTCGGTCACCAGCGCCACCTTCTTGTAGCCGGCGCTCGTCACGATGGACATCACCTGGGCGACACGCCCGTAATCGACCTTCTTGTCGCCGCGCACGAAGATGCGCTCGTCGAGGCCCTGCTTCGCCGCGTCGGCGATCTTGCCGACGATGTCCTGGTCCGAAAGCTCGGTCTCGCCGAGGAAGATCTGCCCGGTCGCCCGGATCGACAGGGTCACGGGCTTCGCGTCGACGTTGAGGGGCGCCGACTTGGTCTGCGGCAGGTCGAGGGGCACGCCGACGGTCATCAGCGGCGCCGCGACCATGAAGATGATGAGGAGGACGAGCATGACGTCGATGAACGGCGTCATGTTGATCTCGTTGATGACGCCGCCGCGCGCGGACCCGGCGCCGGCGCCGGCCGCTCCCGTGAGCCATTCCTGCGGCGATGGCCATCGTCAAGCTCCCGTCAGGCGGCGCGCGACATGCGCTCGTCGATCTGGCGCGACAGGATCGCCGAGAACTCGTCGGCGAAGGCCTCGAGCCGGGTCTGGAGCTTCGCGACCTGCGGACTGCAGCTTGTTGTAGGCGAGCACCGCCGGGATCGCCGCGAAGAGGCCGATGGCGGTCGCGAACAGCGCCTCCGCGATGCCGGGGGCGACGACCGCAAGGCTCGTGTTCTTCGAGGCGGCGATCGAGGTGAAGGAGTTCATGATGCCGACGACGGTGCCGAAAAGCCCGATATAGGGGCCGGCCGAGCCGATCGAGGCGAGGACCATCAGCCGGGCGTCGAGGCGCTCGACCTCGCGCTGGATCGTCACGTCGAGCACCTTGTCGATGCGCTGGGAGAGGCTCGCGACGGAGCGGCCGGAGCCCTCGAAGGAGCGCTTCCACTCGCGCATGGCGGCAACGAAGATTGCGGCGAGGCCGGTGTTCTGGCGGGCCGAGATGGTCCGGTAGAGGTCCTCGAGGGACTGGCCGGACCAGAACACCTCCTCGAAGCGGTCCATGGCCCGCTTGGCGCGGGCGAAGAGCAGCGACTTGTCGACGATGATCGCCCAGCACCAGACCGAGGCGGCGAGCAGCCCCAGCATGACGAGCTTGACCACGAAATGGGCCTGCCAGAACAGGCTCCACAGGGAGAAGTCGTGGACGATGGGCGCTGCCTGGGCAACGTCGGCGGGGTTCATGTCGCGTCCTCTTTCCTCGATCCGCCTCAAGGGACGGACCGCCGCTTTCCTGCGGACCTTGTGCGCGATCCCGCTGGTTCCGCCCGGAATCTGTCAAAAGTGAGGGGCGGTGCGGGGGACGGGCCGTTTCGGTCTGGGTGTCTCCTTTAGGGCGCAGGTAGGGTTAAGGGGGGATTAAGGGCGGATGCGCTCCGCGCAGCGGCGCGCGCTCCCTTCGCGAACCTCATCCTGAGAGCTTGTGAACCTTTCCGATAACAGATGCGGGTTCGCCTCTCCCCGCTTGCGGGGAGAGGGCCGCCGAAGGCGGCAAGCCTGCGAAGCAGGCGAGGGTGAGGGGGCGGTGACGAAGAAGGCGCTGCGACGCGGAAGGCGCCTCTTTCTGTACCGCCCCCTCACCCCCGCTTCGCTTCGCTCCGCTCGTTCGGCCGAAGGCCGAACCCTCTCCCCGCAAGCGGGGAGAGGCGAAGCCGCGCCCTTCGCCCGAAAGACTCACAAGGTCGTGTCTGGGGTCGTTTCTCTTGATGAATCAGATACATAGGACCGCGCTAGGCGCTCGCGTCCAAACCGGTCAGCAGGTTTCGCAAATCGTCCGGGATGCGGGCCGGCCGCCCCGCCGAGAGCGCCGCCACCAGCACCTCCGCCGTTACCACGACCTCCGTCCCGCGCAGGATGTCGCTGGGCGATGAGGAGCGTCGCGCCCCGGACCTCGGCATTGCGGGTTTCGACGACGACGACATCGTCCATGCGCGCGGGCAGGAGGTAGTCGATCGTCATGCGCCGGACGACGAAGACGATCCCGTCGCCGCCGGCATGGAGCGCCGACTGGTCGACGCCGGCGACGCGCAGGAAGTCCGTCCGTCCCCGTTCGAGGAAGCGCAGGTAGCTCGCGTGGTAGACGAAGCCGGAGAAATCCGTGTCCTCGTAGTAGACCCGCACCGGCAGCCGATGCGTGTCGCCTTCGATGCGGCCGGAGAGGTGGGGCCAGGCCGCCTCACTCATCCTCGCCGTTCCCGTTGAAGAGGCCGAACTGGGCGGCCGGGTCGCGGCTCGGCTCGGGCAGGCCGAGGTGGCGGAAGGCGTGCGGGGTGAGCACGCGGCCGCGCGGCGTGCGCTGCACGAAGCCCTTCTGGATCAGGAAGGGCTCGATGATCTCCTCGATGGCGTCGCGCGGCTCGGAGAGCGCCGCGGCGATGGTCTCGATGCCGACCGGGCCGCCGCCGAAGGACACCGCGATGGCCGTCAGGTACTTGCGGTCCATCAGGTCGAGGCCGATCGGGTCGACGTCGAGGAGTTTCAAGGCGCTGTCGGCGACGGCCCGGGTGATCGACGGCGGCGCCGTCGACGACGGCGAAGTCGCGCACCCGGCGCAGCAGGCGGCCGGCGATGCGGGGCGTGCCGCGGGAGCGCCGGGCGATCTCGTTGGCGCCGTCCTCGGCGATGCCGATGCCGAGCACCCGGGCGCCGCGCTTCACGATCAGCTCGAGTTCCTCGACCGTATAGAATTCAAGCCGGATCGGGATGCCGAAGCGGTCGCGCAGCGGCGTCGTCAGGAGGCCGGCCCGGGTGGTGGCGCCGACGAGGGTGAACTTCGGCAGCTCGATCTTCACCGAGCGCGCCGCCGGCCCCTCGCCGATGATGAGGTCGAGCTGGTAGTCCTCCATGGCCGGATAGAGGATCTCCTCGACCGCCGGGTTGAGGCGGTGGATCTCGTCGATGAAGAGCACGTCGCGCTCTTCGAGGTTGGTGAGCTGCGCCGCAAGATCGCCCGGCCTTGGCGATGACCGGGCCGGAGGTCGAGCGGAAGTTGACCCCGAGCTCGCGCGCGACGATCTGGGCCAGCGTCGTCTTGCCGAGGCCCGGCGGGCCGACGAAGAGCACGTGGTCGAGGGCGTCCCCGCGCGCCCGCGCCGCGTCGATGAAGACCTGCAGGTTCGCCCGCGCCGCCTTCTGGCCGACGAACTCGGCGAGCGCCAGCGGCCGCATCGAGGCGTCGGGATCGTCGCCGCGCTTGTCGGGGGTGAGGAGGCGGCGGGAATCGGTCATCGACGGCCGCTCACCGCGCCAGCTCCCTCAGCCCCAGGCGAATCAAGGTCTTCGCCTCGGCTCCCTCCTCGGCCTTCTGGAGCGCGGCGGCGATCGCCGCCGAGGCCTGGGCCTGGGCGTAGCCGAGATTGACGAGGGCCGAGACCGCGTCCGTGACCGGGCCGGGGGCGGCCTTGGCGTCGATCGCACCGGACAGGCGGATCAGGGCCGGATCGAGAGCCGCATAGGCCGGCGCCCGGTCCTTGAGTTCCGCGACGATGCGCTGGGCGAGCTTCGGGCCGACGCCGGGACCGCGGGAGACCGAGCGCCTTGTCGCCGGTGGCGATGGCGGTGGCGAGGGCCCCCGGGTCGAGGGCGGACAGAAGGCCGAGGGCGACCTTGGCGCCGACGCCCTGGACGGTCTGGAGGAGCCGGAACCATTCCCGCTCCGCGTCCGAGCGGAAGCCGTAGAGGCGGATCATGTCCTCGCGGACATGGGTCTCGATCGAGAGGCTCGCCGCCTCGCCGGTCTTCGGCAGGTTCTGCAGGGTGCGGGAGGAGCAGTGCACGACGTAGCCGACGCCGTTCACGTCGACGATCACGAAATCCTCGCCGTAGGCGTCGATCACGCCCTTCAGCTTGCCGATCAAGCCCGCCTCCGCGACGCCGTCCCAATTCGGGGCCCGGCGCACCGGCACGCTGTCTAGCAGCTACAGGCTCGCGGCCAAAGCGCGCGCCGTGCGGTGGTGGGCGTGGGCGATGGCGATGGCGAGGGCGTCGGCGGCGTCCGCCTTCTTCGGGTCGGCCTTGGGCAGGAGCATTTTGACCATGGCGAGGACCTGCTGCTTCTCGGCATGGCCGACGCCGACGACGGTCTTCTTGACCTGGTTCGCCCCGTACTCGGAGACCGGCAGCCCGTGCAGGGCCGGAACGAGCAGGGACACCGCCCGCGCCTGCCCGAGCTTCAGGGTCGCCTGCGCGTCCTTGTTGACGAAGGTCTCCTCGACCGCGACCTCGTCCGGCGCAAAGGCCGCGACGACCTCCGACAGCCGGTCGTGGAGCTGCTTCAGCCGCAGGGCGAGGGAGAGCGCCGCATCGGAGGTGACGACGCCGCAGGCGACGTAGGAGAGCTTCGTGCCCTCGACGACGATGACGCCCCAGCCGGTGGTGCGCAGGCCGGGATCGAGGCCGAGGATGCGGACGGCCTGTGGCAACGTCAGCTCGCCATCTTCTGCATCAGGGCCTCGGAGACCTCGAAGTTGAAGAAGACGTTCTGCACGTCGTCGTGATCCTCGAGCATTTCGATCAGCCGGAAGAGCTTCTCGCCGGCCTCGTCGTCGACGCCGACGGGGGTCTGCGCCTTCCAGATCAGCTTTGCCGCCCTCGGCTCGCCGAAGCGCGCCTCGAGGGCTTTGGCGACCTCGCCGAGGGCACCCTGCTCGCAAACGATCTCGTGGCCGTTCTCGTCGGAGACGACGTCGTCCGCGCCGGCCTCGATCGCCGCATCGAGCATCGTGTCGGCGTCGGCGACGGCGGCGTCGAAGGCGACGAGGCCGACGCGGTCGAACATGAAGGACACGGCCCCCGTCTCGGCGAGGTTGCCGCCGCTCTTCGTGAAGGAGGAGCGGATGTCGGAGGCGGTGCGGTTGCGGTTGTCGGTCATCGCCTCGACGATCAGGGCGGCGCCGCCGGGGCCATAGCCCTCGTAGCGGATCTCCTCGTAGTTCTCGCCCTCGCCGCCCGAGGCCTTGTCGATCGCCCGCTGGATGTTGTCCTTCGGCATGTTCTCGGCCCGGGCCGCGATGATCGCGGCGCGCAGGCGCGGGTTCATGTTCGGATCCGGCAGGCCGAGCTTCGCCGAGACGGTGATCTCGCGGGCGAGCTTGGAGAAGAGCTTGGAACGGTGCGCGTCGACCCTGCCCTTGCGGTGCATGATGTTCTTGAACTGGGAATGACCGGCCATCGCGGCCTCCATCGATGTCGCGACCTGCGCTCCGCGAGGCGGGCGCGGCGGCACGCGAATGAAAGGAATGCCGGCTTATAGAGCCGCCCGGTCGCGCCGCAAAGGCCTGCCGCGCAAGGTCCTTCCGGCCGGTCTCAGAACGGCCACCAGCGGGTCAAGGCCATCTCGGCGAGGTGGATCGCGGCGCCGGTGACGAAGGCCGTATAGGCGAGCCCGGCAACGCCGATGACGGCGCCGGCGAGGAGGAGGTAGCCGTCCTCCTCCATCATCGCGATCGAGACGATGACGAGGGCGATGGACGGCGGAAAGTTGGTGCCGGGGAACGGGATCAGCACCGAAATCGCGACAAGGACGGAAAAGAGGCCGAGGGCCCGCTCGCCGAGGCGGCCGAAGAGGAAGGTCAGCCGCGGCCGGCACCAGGATTCGAGCCATTTCATGCGCGGCTCGGCGAGGTCGACGAGCTTGCGGAAGGTCTCGACCGAGACGCGCCTGCGCAGGACGATGCCCGGCAGCCAGGGCCGCCGGCCGCCGAACAGCATCTGCAGCCCGAAGATCAGCACGGGGGTCCCGACGATTCCCGCGATCCCCGGCGGCGCCGGGACGCAGTTCGGCAGGCTGAACAGGATCAGGACGAAGCCGAAGGCGCGCTCGCCGAAGGCTTCGACGATCTCGCCGATGGAGACGGTGTCGCCGCTGGCCCGGTCGACGACCTGCCGCAGCACCGCCGAAGCGCTGCCATGGCCGGCGCCGGCGGGCCCCTCGATCGGCGCCGCGGCCGGCTTCTCCTTCACCTCGGTGTCCACCCTCATCCCTCTATCGCAACCGCCGGGCGTCTCCGCGGCGACCCAGATACGTGGGGAGCCAATGTGGCGAACCAAGGGTTCGGCGTTCAGTCCCAGAAGCGCGGCCAGGACTCTTCGAGCTGCGGCCCGAGGCGGAGGGCGGCGATGCGGCGGGCAAGGCCCGAGGCGTCGTCGGTCTCGACGGCGAGGCCGGAGAGGCTGCCTTCCCCGAGGGCCGGCTCCATCCGCGCGCCGGGCGTCTTCTCGAGGAAGCGGCGGATCGATTCCTCCTTCTGCATGCCGAGGACGGAATCGTAGTCGCCGCACATGCCGGCATCGCTCTGGTAGGCGGTGCCGCCGGACAGGATGCGCTGGTCGGCGGTCGGCACGTGCGTATGCGTGCCGACGACGAGGCTGACGCGGCCGTCGAGATGATAGGCGAAGGCCTCCTTCTCGCTCGTCGCCTCGGCGTGGAAGTCGACGATCGCCGCATCGGCGACCTGGCCGAGGGGGCAGGCGTCGAGCTCCCGGTCGACGACGGGGAAGGGATCGTCGAGGGCGTCCATGAACAGGCGCCCCATGGCGTTGACGACGAGCACGCGCTTGCCGGAATGGGTGTCGACGAGGGTCGCGCCGCGGCCCGGCGTCCCGGGCGGATAGTTGATCGGCCGCAAGAGGCGCGGCTGACGCTCGATGAAGACGAGGGCCTCGCGCTGGTCGAAGGAATGGTTGCCGAGGGTGATGGCGTCGGCGCCCGCGGCCAGGATCTCGTCGCAGATCGCCTCGGTGATGCCGAAGCCGCCGGCCGCGTTCTCGCCGTTGATGACGACGCAGTCGAGCCGCCAGCGCTCGCGCAAGGCCGGCAGGCGCTCGCTCACCGCGCGGCGGCCGGAACGGCCGACGATGTCGCCGAGGAAGAGGAGGCGCATGGCGTGTGACGCTTTCAGGCGGGCCGGATGACGGCGGTTTCGGTGACGACGAGGTCGAGGCGGCGGTCGTGGGGCTCGCGCGGCACCGCTGCGACCTCCTGCACGGCGAAGGCGACGCCGACGGTGGTGATCCGGCCGCTCGCCGAGAGCGCCGCGATGGCGCCGTCGTAATGGCCCTTGCCGTAGCCGAGCCGGCCGCCGTGGCGGTCGAAGGCGGAGAGCGGAACGAGGAGGATCGCCGGGTTCGACCACCGGCGCGGCCGGCAGCGGCACGGTGAGCCCGAAGGCCGTGACGGCGACCGGGTCTCCGGGCGCCCAGCGGCGGAAGATCAGGCCGGCCCTGGTGACGGCGGGCAGCGCCAGCGTGCGGCCGCTTCCGTGCAGCGCCTCGAGCACGGGCCGGATGTCGATCTCGCTGCGGATCGGCCAGAAGCCGCTCACGGGCCCGGGCGCGGCGAGTTCCGGCAGGCCGAGGACCGTCTGCGAGACGATCCGGGAGGCGCGCTCGCGCTCCCCGGCGCCGAGGGCCTCCCGGCGGGCGAGCGCCCCGGCGCGGAGGCGGGCCTTCTGGTCGGGCAGGGACGTCTGGAGCATGGGGAGGGTGCGGAGCCGCGAAAGCCGTCGGAGGATCGATCCCGGGAACCTACAACGTAGGTGGGCGCCGTATGTCCCGATCCACGGACCGGGCCAGGGACAGCTCCCTTGAGGATCGATAAGGCCCCGGGGATATGTGTCTCCTGACGCACCCCGCAGCCCCGCCCGTCCTATGTAAGGCGCAAATGCCGGCACAGGAAGGGGCCTCGTCCGGGCATTCGGGCATCGCTCACGGCCCGGCAAGGCTGCGCGCCAGGCGCTCGATGCGCTCGGCGGCGCGGCCGACCCCGTCGGCGAGGCGCCGTTCGAGATCCGCGTTGCGCTGGCTGCCGGCATTGGCGAGGGCTTCGAGGGAGGCGATGTCGTCCTCGAGGGCGACGAGGCGCCGCTCGGCGTCGGCGAGCCGGTCGGCGATGGTGATCGCAGCCATGACGTGCAGGCGCATATCGCCGATCTCGCCGAAGGCGGCGCGCATCTCCTCGACCTTGGAGTCGAGAAGCCGGGCCAGCCCTTCGAGATGCTGCTCCTCGCCGTCGGCGCAGGCGATGCGGTAGGTGCGGCCGGCGATGGTCACGGTGACCTGGGACATCGGCGCTCCTCACTCTGCCGCGGCGGCGTCGCCGGCACCGGCGAGCACGTGCTCGATCGCGCCCATCGCCCGGCGGACGCGGTCGCTTGCGTCGGAGGTCGCGGCTTCCATCTTCCGCACCCGCGCCATCGCGCCGTCGAGCTCGTCCGCGAGGCGCGCGCGGTCGTCCTGCATCAACTGAAGCTCGGTCTCGAGATCGCCGCGGCGGCGCTCCTCGCTCAGGCGGCGCGCAATGGTGCTCTCGAGGCCGTTGAGCGCGTTCTCCAGTCGCTTCATCGCATCGTCGAGCGTCAGGCTCATCGACTCTCCCGGATTCGGAGCTTGACACTAGGCACCGAGGATGGGGCGGGCAATTGTTCCGGAAGAACGAAACACAGGGGTTTTGACATGCCGAACCCCCGTGGTAAGGAGCCCGCGCTTTCAGCCGCCCCCGCGAGGCGGCCCATCCCCGGGGGAAGATTGACCGTGCCCCAAGCCCTCGCCGCCGCCGACCGCACCGCCCATTCCGATCTGGCGAACGCGGTCCGCGCGCTGGCGATGGATGCGGTCGAGAAGGCGAAATCGGGCCATCCCGGCCTGCCGATGGGCGCGGCCGACGTCGCGACGGTGCTGTTCACGAAGGTCCTGAAGTTCGATGCCGGCGCGCCGCGCTGGCCGGACCGCGACCGCTTCGTGCTCTCCGCCGGGCACGGCTCGATGCTGCTCTATGCGCTCCTGCACCTCCTCGGCGTCGAGGGCATGACGGTCGACGAGTTGCAGCGCTTCCGCCAGCTCGAATCGAAGACGCCGGGGCATCCGGAAAACTTCATGACCGTCGGCGTCGAGACCACGACGGGGCCCCTCGGACAGGGCATCGCCTCGGCCGTCGGCATGGCGATCGCCGAGCGCATCCTCAACGCCGAATTCGGCGACGGCCTCGTCGACCACCGCACCTACGTCCTCGCCTCCGACGGCGACCTCATGGAAGGGATCAGCCACGAGGCGATCGCCCTTGCGGGCCACCTCAAGCTCGCGCGCCTGACCGTGCTCTTCGACGACAACGGCATCTCGATCGACGGGCCGCTGACCTTGTCCGACAGCGTCGATCAGGTCGCGCGCTTCAAGGCCGCGGGCTGGAACGCCGCGCGCGTCGATGGCCACGATCCGGAGGCGATCGCCGCGGCGCTCGAAAAGGCGCAGACCTCGGACCGCCCGACGCTGATCGCCTGTCGTACGACGATCGGCTTCGGCGCGCCGAAGAAGGCCGGCACCTCGAAGGCGCATGGCGAGCCGCTCGGGGCGGACGAACTCGCCGGCGCCAAGGCCGCGCTCGGCTGGAATTTCGGGCCGTTCGAGGTTCCGGACACGATCCGCGGGACCTGGGAAGAGGCCGGCCGCCGCGGCGCGGAGAGGCGCCGCGCCTGGGAGGCGCGCGTGGCGAAGCTTTCGCCCGAGGCGCGCGCCGAATTCGAGCGCCGCATGGCCGGCGTGCGGCCGCCGGGCCTGGCCGCCGCCGTGACGGCCCTGAAGGAGCGGCTCGTCGCCGAGCCGCAGAACGTCGCGACGCGCAAGGCGAGCGAAATCGCCCTCGAGACGATCACCGAGGCCGTGCCCGAACTCGTGCTCGGCTCCGCCGACCTGACGCCGTCGAACAACACCAAGACCAAGAACCTCGCCGCCATTGCGCCCGGCTCCTACAAGGGCCGCTACATCCACTACGGCATCCGCGAGCACGGCATGGCGGCGGCGATGAACGGCATCGCGCTGCATGGCGGCCTGATCCCGGCCGGCGCGACGTTTCTCGTCTTCACCGACTATGCGCGCCCGGCGATGCGCATCGCGGCCCTCGCCGGCATTCCCGTTATCTACGTGATGACGCACGATTCGATCGGCCTCGGCGAGGACGGCCCGACGCACCAGCCCGTCGAGCACCTCGCGGCCTTGCGCGCCATGCCGAACATGCGCGTCTTCCGTCCCGCCGACACGATCGAGACCGCGGAGGCTGGCAATATGCGCTCGAGCGCACCGACGGCCCGACGGTGCTCGCGCTGACGCGCCAGACCCTGCCGCAGGTGCGCCGCGATGCAGCCGAGAACCGCTCCGCCGCCGGCGCCTACGAGCTCTCGCCGGCGGACGGCAAGGCGCGGGCGACGATCTTCGCGTCGGGCTCCGAGGTCGAGATCGCGCTTGCGGCGCAGAAGCTTTTGCAGGATCAGCGCTTCGCGACCCGCGTCGTCTCGGTGCCCTGCCTCGATCTCTTCCTTGTCGCAGTCCGCGTCCGCACGCGCCCGCATCGTCGGCGACGCGCCGGTGAAGGTCGCGGTCGAGGCCGCGGTCCGCTTCGGCTGGGACGCCGTGATCGGGCCGGACGGACTCTTCGTCGGCATGAGCGGCTTCGGCGCGAGCGCGCCCTACAAGGATCTCTACAAGCATTTCGGGATCACCGCTGAGGCGGTGGCGGAACGGGTTTTGAGAACGCACAATCTCTAGGGCCGCCCGGCAGCCCGAGCATGGATGGAGACGGACAATGACGGTCAAGGTCGCGATCAACGGATTCGGGCGGATCGGGCGCAACGTACTGCGCGCCATTGTGGAGAGCGGCCGCAAGGACATCGAGGTCGTCGCCTTGAACGATCTCGGCCCCGTCGAGACGAACGCGCATCTTTTGCGCTTCGATTCGGTTCACGGCCGCTTCCCGAGCGAGGTGAAGGTCGAGGGCGACATCGATCGTCGTCGACGGCCAGTCGATCAAGGTCACGGCGATCAAGAACCCGGCCGAACTGCCGCACAAGGAACTCGGCGTCGACATCGCGCTCGAATGCACCGGCATCTTCACCGCCAGGGACAAGGCGGCGGCGCATCTTCAGGCCGGCGCCAAGCGCGTCCTCGTCTCGGCGCCCGCCGACGGCGCCGATCTCACGGTCGTCTACGGCGTCAATCACGACAAGCTGACGAAGGACCATCTCGTCGTCTCGAACGCCTCCTGCACGACAAACTGCCTCGCGCCCGTGGCGAAGGTGCTGAACGATGCCGTCGGCATCGACAAGGGCTTCATGACGACGGTGCATTCCTACACCAACGATCAGCCCTCCCTCGACCAGATGCACAAGGATCTCTATCGCGCCCGCGCCGCGGCGCTGTCGATGATCCCGACCTCGACGGGAGCGGCGAAGGCCGTCGGCCTGGTGCTGCCCGAGCTGAACGGCAAGCTCGACGGGGTCTCGATCCGCGTGCCGACGCCCAACGTCTCGGTCATCGACTTCAAGTTCATCGCCAAGCGCGCGACGACGAAGGACGAGATCAACGAAGCGGTCAAGCGCGCCGCCGAGCAGCAGCTCAAGGGCATTCTCGCCTACACCACCATGCCGAACGTCTCGATCGACTTCAACCACGACCCGCATTCCTCGACTTTCCACATGGACCAGACGAAAGTCATGGACGGCACCTTCGTGCGCGTGATGTCCTGGTACGACAACGAATGGGGCTTTTCGAACCGCATGGCCGACACCGCGGTCGCGATGGCGAAGCTGATCTGAGAATCCGGCCCACAATGCCGTCTTCACCCCCGCGACCTCATCCTGAGGAACCCTGGACCGAAAGGTCCAGGGTGTCTCGAAGGATGCTCCAGGGAACGCAGGAACCGCGCGACGCCGACGTCGCGCGATGGTGTTTCCGAGCCTCCTGGAGGATCCTTCGAGACGGGTCGGACCTAAAGGTCCGACCCTCCTCAGGATGAGGGGGTTGGGGTTGTTTCGATTGACGAGTCAAACTCTGAGGACGTCGGAATGAAGCGCTTCCGCACCCTCGACGGCCTCGATCCGCGCGGCAAGCGCGTGCTGGTGCGCGTCGACCTCAACGTGCCGATGGAGAACGGCCGCGTGACCGATGCGACGCGCATCGAGCGCGTGCTGGCGACGATCCGCGAGATCGCCGGCAAGGGCGGCCAGGTCGTGCTGCTCGCGCATTTCGGGCGCCCGAAGGGACGCGATCCGAAGGAGAGTCTGCGGCCCGTCGCCGCCGTCCTCGCCGAGCACCTCGGCGTCCCGGTCGCTTTCGCGGACGACTTGCGTCGGTCCCGTCGCCGAGAAGGCCGTCGCGGCCCTGAAGGACGGCGACGTGCTGCTCCTCGAGAACACCCGCTTCCACCCCGGCGAAGAGAAGAACGACCCCGCCTTCGTCAAGGAACTCGCGAAGCTCGGCGACATCTACGTCAACGACGCCTTCTCTGCCGCGCACCGCGCCCATGCCTCGACCGAGGGCCTCGCCCGCGCGCTCCCGGCCTATGCCGGCCGCGCCATGCAGGCCGAGCTCGACGCGCTGACGAAGGGCCTCGAAGCGCCGGCCCGGCCCGGTCGTCGCCGTCGTCGGCGGCGCCAAGGTCTCGACCAAGATCGACCTTCTCGAAAACCTCGTCGCACAAGGTCGACGCCCTCGTCATCGGCGGCGGCATGGCGAACACGTTCCTGCACGCGAGGGCGTCGAGATCGGCAAGTCCCTCGCCGAGAAGGACCTCGCCGACACGGCTCTGCGCATCATCGCAGCGGCGCGCGCGAGACGGGCTGCGCCATCATCCTGCCGGTCGACGCGGTCTGCGCCTACGACTTCAAGGCCGGGGCCGAGAACCGCACCTACGGCGTCGACGCGATTCCCGGCCGACCAGCATGATCCTCGATGTCGGCTCGCAATCGATCGAGCGCATCGACGCGGCGATCAACGATGCCGCGACCCTGGTCTGGAACGGCCCCCTCGGCGCCTTCGAGATCGCGCCCTTCGACCAGGGCACCGTCGCGGCGGCGCCGCCACGCGGCCGCGCGCACGAAGGCCGGCAAGCTCGTCTCCGTGGCCGGCGGCGGCGACACCGTCGCGGCCCTCAACCATGCCGGCGTCGCCGACGACTTCACCTATGTCTCGACCGCGGGCGGCGCCTTCCTCGAATGGCTCGAAGGCAAGGCCCTGCCCGGCGTCGAGGCCCTGCGTGCCTGACCGGAAGCCGCCTTTCGAGGGAGAAACCGGCCGAACGGCCGAGGTCGCGGACCCTGGAAAAAGCCGTCCGCCCGGCCCATAAAGACCAGCGACAGGAGGACACCATGGCCCGCATCACGCTTCGACAGCTTCTCGACCACGCCGCCGAGCACGGCTACGGCGTGCCGGCCTTCAACATCAACAACATGGAGCAGGGCCTCGCCATCATGGAGGCGGCCGACGCCTCGGACGCGCCGGTGATCATCCAGGCGAGCCGCGGCGCGCGCTACTACGCCAACGACATCATGCTGGCGCGCATGATCGACGCGCTCGTCGAGATCTACCCGCACATCCCGGTCTGCATGCACCTCGACCACGGCAACAACGCCGCGACCTGCCTGACCGCGATCCAGTACGGCTTCACCTCGGTGATGATGGACGGCTCGCTGAAGGAGGACGGCAAGACGCCGGCCGACTGCGACTACAATGTCGACGTCACCCGCCAGGTCGTCGACATGGCGCATTGCGGCGGCGTCTCGGTCGAGGGCGAGCTCGGCGTGCTCGGTTCGCTCGAGAGCGGGCAGGGCGAGACGGAGGACGGCCACGGCGCCGAGGGCCAGCTCTCGCACGACCAGCTCCTCACCGATCCCGACCAGGCGGTCGACTTCGTCGCCAAGACCGGCGTCGACGCCCTCGCCATCGCCATGGGCACCTCGCACGGCGCCTACAAGTTCTCGCGCAAGCCCGACGGCGACGATCCTCGCCATGAACGTGATCGAGGAGATCCACCGCCGGCTGCCGAACACGCACCTCGTCATGCACGGCTCGTCCTCGGTGCCGCAGGACCTCCAGGACATCATCAACCGCTACGGCGGCAGAGATGAAGCCGACCTGGGGCGTGCCGGTCGAGGAGATCCAGCGCGGCATCAAGCACGGCGTGCGCAAGATCAACATCGACACCGACAACCGGATGGCGATGACCGGCCAGATCCGCAAGGTCCTCACCGAGAACCCGGCCGAGTTCGATCCGCGCAAGTACCTGAAGCCGGCCATGGAGGCGATGACGAAGCTCTGCAAGCAGCGCTTCGAGGAGTTCAACACCGCGGGGCAGGCCTCGCAAGATCCGCGTTCTCGGCCTCGCCGCCATGGCGAAGCGCTACGCCTCGGGCGAGCTCGATCCCAAGTTCGCGAGCGGGAGGAAGGCCGCGGAGTAGAGACCGGCTTTTGCCGCATTCGTCGGCTGAACGGGGCCTCGCAAGACGGCCCCGTTTTCGTTATGGGCTAGCGACAGCAACGAAACCGACTCGATGGCCGCACCCGGAACGCGCCTTGTCCTGATCACGCCCCTCCTCGAGGAGCCGGAGGCGTTCGCGCCGGCCCTCGCCGCGGCCTTGGCGGCGGGCGGCGTCGCCGCGGCGATCGTGCGCTTCGCGGCGACCGACGAGCGCAGCCTCGCGAAGAGCGCCAAGGCGCTCGCCCCCGCCGTCCAGGAGGCCGGCGCCGCCTTCATCCTCGCGGCTGAGGGCGACGCGGACCTCGTTCAAGCGGCCGCCCGAAGCGGAGCGGACGGTATCCACGTCGCGGGCTGGGCCGGCGACCTGCGCGATCTGAAGGAACGGCTGAAGGGCGAGCGCTCCCTCGGCGTCGGCGCTCTCAGGAGCCGCGACGACGCCATGGCCTGCGGCGAGGCCGGCGTCGACTACCTCCTCTTCGGCGAGCCGCGGCCGGACGGCTCCCTTCCCGCCTGGCCCGCCGTCCTCGAGCGCGCCGCCTGGTGGGCCGAGATCTTCGAGACGCCCTGCATCGTCTACGCCCCCTCCCTCGACGCCTTGGCCGGGGCGGCGGCAACCCGGGCCGAGTTCGTCGCCCTCGGCGACGCCGTGTTCGCGCATCCCGGCGGCCCCGCGGCGGCCGTGCGGGCGGCAAGCGGCGCCCTCGCCGCGATGGCGGCGGAGGCGCGGCCGTGAGGCGCGCCCTCCGCGCCCTCGCCGCGGCGCTGTTCGCGGCTCCGGCGCTGGCCGCGGACCGAGCCCGATCTCGCCTATGGCGCCTATCAGCGCGGGCTCTTCATCACCGCCTACCGGGAAGCGACGAGCCGCCTCGAAAAGGATCCCGGGGACGTCGCCGCCAAGACGCTCCTTGGCGAGCTGCTACAACCAGGGGCTCGGCGTGAGCCAGGATTCCGCCAAGGCCGTCGAATGGTACCGGCTCGCCGCCAAGCAGGGCGACGCGAACGCGCTCTATGCCCTCGGCGTGATGGTCCTCGACGGCCGCGGCATGGCGAAGGACCAGGCCAGGGCCCGCGCCTATCTCGAGGAGGCGGCGGCGAAGGGCGAGCCGCGCGCCTCCTACAATATGGCGCTGCCGCTCCTCGGCAGCGAGAACCCGAAGGACATCCTCAAGGCAGTGGCGCTGTTGCGCCGGGCGGCGGAGGCGGAGATCGGGCAGGCCCAGCACGCCCTCGGCGTGCTCTACCTCAATGGCCGCGGCGTGACGCAGAACTATGCCGAGGCGGCGCGCTGGTTCGAGCGCGCCGGCAAGAACGGCGCCATCGCCGGCGAGGTCGAGTTCGCGATCCTGCAATTCAACGGCAAGGGCGTTCCGGCGAACGAGGTCCTTGCGGCGCGCAACTTTCGCAAGGCCGCCATGAAGGGCAACGCCATCGCCCAGAACCGCCTCGCCCGGCTCTACGTGATGGGCCGCGGCCTGCCGGCGAACAAGATCGAGGCGGCGGCCTGGCACATGATGGCCGCCGCTCAGGGCCTCGCCGACCCCTGGCTCGACGACGCCCTCAAGGACATGCCCACCGCCGACCGCACCCGCGCCGAAGAGATCGTCGCTGACAGGATGGGGAAGCGGTGAGGAGGGCGTGGGATGTGGGACGTGGGTCGTGGGACGTGGCGAATAGTTCCGATTCCTGCCCGGCGCACTATTCACTATCCACTCCTCACGAATCACCATACCCCACGCCCCACGTCCTAAGCCCCACGTCCTAAGCCCCACGTCCTGAGCCCCACGTCCTAAGCCCCACCTCCCACTCCCGCGCCCTATGATCCGCTCTCCCCTCATGACCGTGATGACCGACGCCGTGATGAAGGCGTCCCGCTCCTTGAAGCGCGATTTCGGCGAGGTCGAGAACCTTCAGGTCTCGCGCAAGGGCCCGGGCGACTTCGTCTCCGCGGCCGACCGCAAGACCGAGGCGCTCCTGCGCGACGCGCTCGTCAAGGCGCGGCCGGGCTACGGCCTCGTCATGGAGGAAAGCGGCATTCACGAGGGCCCCGACAAGAGCCACCGCTGGCACGTCGATCCCCTCGACGGGACGACGAACTTCCTGCACGGCCTGCCGCAATTCGCGATCTCGGTCGGCCTCGAGCGCGAGGGCCTGATGGTGGCCGGCGTCGTCTACGACCCGATCAAGGACGAGATGTTCATCGCCGAGCGCGGCCAGGGCGCCTGGCTCAACAACCGCCGCATCCGGGTCGCCGCCCGCAGCGCCATGGCCGAGGCGCTGATCGGCTGCGGCCTGCCGCATATCGGCAAGGGCGACCACGGGCTCTTCATCCGCGAGGCGGTGGCGGTGATGGCCGAGGCCGGCGGCATGCGCCGCCTCGGCGCCGCCGCCCTCGACATCGCCTATGTCGCCTGCGGCCGCCTCGACGCCTATTGGGAGCGCGGGCTCCATTCCTGGGACATGGCGGCGGGCCTTGTCCTCCTGCGCGAGGCGGGCGGCTTCGCCTCGGACGCCGACGGCGGCGGCGACCCGGTCGCCAAGGGCACCATCGCCTGCGGCAACGAGACCATGCACCGGGCCCTGCTCAAGCTTCTGAAGCAGGCCGGCAGGCCGGCGGCCTGACCGCGGGAGATTTGCCCATGTCGACGGCCTTCGCCTCCTGGCAGCTCTGGGCCCTCCTCTCCGCCGCCTTCGCGGCGCTGACCGCGATCTTCGCGAAGGTCGGTGTCGCCGGGGTCAATTCGGATCTCGCGACCTTCATCCGGACCGTCGTTATCCTGGTGGTTCTCGGCGCCATCCTGACCGTGGCCGGCCAGTGGCAGCCAGCCCGCTCGATCAGCGGCCGGACCTACCTGTTCCTCGCCCTCTCCGGACTCGCGACGGGCGCCTCCTGGCTCTGCTACTTCCGGGCCCTCCAGATCGGCGATGCCGCAAGGGTGGCGCCGGTCGACAAGCTGAGCGTCGTCCTCGTCGCGATCTTCGCGACGGCGTTTTTGGGCGAGGAGCTTTCCGCCCTCAACTGGGCCGGCATCGCGCTCGTGGCGCTGGGGGCGATCCTGGTGGCGGCACGGTAGGAGCGGCGGGCGCCTTTCGGCCTCCCTCCCCCTCCACTTCCTGTTCGTGACCGCCCCTCCCCTCTCCCGCTGCGCTTGATCCGCCCCGCCGGCGCGGTCAGATTGGGGCCCTTGTTTTCGGGAAGTGGACGGAGATGGAAAGCCCACCGCTGACGCCGCCGCGGATTTATCTCGTCCGCATGGCGGTCTTTCTGGTTCTGGCGGGGCTCATCGCCTTCATCCTCTATCGTCAGATCTTTTCCGGCGTTTCTCGCCAATCCGGGCCTCAACGCGCTGATCATCAGCGTCATGCTGATCGGCGCCATCCTGGCGATCCGGCAGGTCTGGCGGCTGTTCCCGGAGGTGCGCTGGGTCAACACCTTGAGCCGGACCGAGGAGGGTCTCTCCGGCGGCTCGCCGGTGCTGCTCGCGCCGATGGCGGCCTTCATCGCCAACCGGGCCGGGCGCTCGGCGCTGTCCATGGCGACGATGCGCTCGCTGCTCGATTCCGTCGGCGCCCGCCTCGACGAGAGCCGCGAGATCGTGCGCTACATCGCCGGGCTCCTCGTCTTCCTCGGCCTCCTCGGCACCTTCTGGGGCCTCATCGACACGGTCGGCTCGGTCGGGCGCATCATCGCCTCGCTGCGCACCGGGCAGGACGCGGCAGTGCTCTTCGACGAACTGAAGAACGCCCTCTCCGGCCCGCTTCAGGGCATGGGCCTGTCCTTCTCGGCCTCCCTCTTCGGCCTCGCCGGGTCGCTCATCGTCGGCTTCCTCGACCTCCAGGCCGGGCAGGCGCAGAGCCGTTTCTACACCGAGCTCGAGGACTGGCTCGCCACCTCGACCACGGACGCGGCGACCGAGGTCGCCCCCCGCGGCGCCCCGGCGGATCTCGCGGTCGCGCTCAACCGGCTCATCGGCGGCGGTGAACGAGGGCGGCGGCGGCCGGGCCGCGACGCAGGCCATGGCCAACCTCGCCGAGGGCATCCAGGGCCTCGTCCAGCACATGCGCGCCGAGCAGCAGATGATCCGCGACTGGGTCGAGGCGCAGGCCTGCGCGCGAGAAGGAGCTGAAGCAGGTGCTCGATCGTCTCTCCCGCGAAAGGATCGGCTAGGCCATGCCGGCTGCGAGCGGACGGCGCCCGCCGCGCCAGGGCATCAACTACTGGCCGGGCTTCGTCGACGCCCTGTCGACGCTGCTGCTCGCGATCGTCTTCCTGATCTCGATCTTCATGCTCGGCCAGTTCTTCCTGGCGCGGGAGATTTCCGGCCGCGACACGGTGCTCGATCGGCTCAACCGCCAGATCGCGGAACTGACCGATCTCCTCGCCCTCGAACGCTCCGGCCGGAAGACGTCGGAGGAGAATCTCGACCGGCCTGCAAACGACCCTGCGCGGCAGCGAGGCCGAGCGGGCGCGGCTGGAAAGCCAGCTCGCCACGGGCGGGGCCGCCCAGGTCCGGGCGAACGAACTCAACACGCAGCTCGAATCCGAGCGCGCCGGCGACCGGGCGCGCGCTCAACCAGATCGATCTCCTCAACCAGCAGATCGCCGCCATGCGCCGGCAGCTCGCCGCCCTCGAGGAGGCGCTCTCCGCCTCCGAGAACCGCGACAAGGAGAGCCAGGCCCGGATCGCCGATCTCGGCAGCCGGCTCAACGTCGCCCTCGCGCAGCGGGTGCAGGAACTCGCCCGCTACCGCTCCGACTTCTTCGGCCGCCTGCGCCAGATCCTCGGCAACCGGCAGGACGTGCGCATCGTCGGCGACCGTTTCGTGTTCCAGTCCGAGGTGCTGTTTCCGGCCGGGCAGGCGGTGCTCCGGCCGGAGGCCGCGGGCGAACTCGACCGCATCGCCTCGGCCCTCGTCGAGCTCGACCGGCAGATCCCGCCGGACATCAACTGGATCATGCGCGTCGACGGGCATACGGATTCGCGCCCGATCGCCACCTCCCAATTCCCCTCGAACTGGTCGCTTTCGGCGGCCCGGGCCATCGCGGTCGTGCAGGCGCTGATCGCCCGCGGCGTCCCCGCCCAGCGCCTCGCCGCGACCGGCTTCGGCGAGTACCAGCCCCTCGACCTCGGCACCACCGAGGACGCCTACGCCCGCAACCGCCGCATCGAGCTGAAACTGACGGAGCGGTAGGGCTACTCCGCCGCCTCGCGCCGCTCGCCCTCGGAGAACTGCAGCGCCGCGAGGCGGGCATAGAGCCCGCCCGCGGCGAGGAGGGTCGCATGCGTGCCCTCCTCGACGATGCGGCCGTGCTCCATGACGAGGATGCGGTCGGCGGAGCGGATCGTGGCGAGGCGGTGCGCGATGACGAGGGTGGTGCGGCCCTGCCATCAGCCGGTCGAGGGCGGCCTGGACCTTGCGCTCGCTCTCGGCGTCGAGGGCCGAGGTGGCCTCGTCGAGGAGCAGGATCGGCGCGTCCTTCAGGATGGCGCGCGCGATCGCGATGCGCTGGCGCTGGCCGCCCGAGAGCGTCACGCCGCGCTCGCCGATGCACCGTGTCGTAGCCCTGCGGCAGGGCGCGGATGAAGCCGTCCGCGGAGGCGAGCCGGGCGGCGCGGCGGACCTCCTCTTCGCCGGCCCCGGGCCGGCCGTAGCGGATGTTGTCGAGCACGCTCGCCGCGAAGATCGTCGGCTCCTGCGGCACGAGGGCCATGCGGGCGCGGAGCGCCATCGGATCCGCCTCCGCGACCGGGACGCCGTCGATCCGGACGCGGCCGGCTTGCGGGTCGTAGAAGCGCAGCAGGAGCTGGAGCACGGTGCTCTTGCCCGCCCCGGACGGCCCGACGAGGGCGACGCGCTCGCCCGCCGCGACCGCAAAGCTCACGCCCGTCGAGGGCGGGCAGTCCGTCCCGCGTCGGATAGGCGAACCGCACACGCTCGAAAGCGACCGTGCCGCGGCGGCGGCTCCGGCAAGGCTGCGGGCTCGGCCGGCGAGCGCGATCGCCGGCTCGGCGGCCAGGATCTCGCCGAGACGCTCCGCCGCGCCGGCCGCCTGCGCGAGTTCGCCGTAGACCTCCGAGAGCTGGCCGAGCGAGCTTGCGGCAAAGACCGCGTAGAGCACGAACTGCGACAGGCGCCCGGCGGTCATCGGCCCCGGCGAGCACGTCCTGGGCGCCGTACCAGAGCACGCCGACGACGCTCGCCGAGATCGAGGAAGATGGCCGTGCCGGTGAGCCAGGCGCGCATCGTCGTCGACAGCGCGGGCGGCCTCGTAGGCCTCCTCGGCCGCGGCGGCGAAGCGCGCGGCGGTCGCCCGCTCCATGCCGAAGGCCTGCATGGTGCGCACGGCGCCGACCGCCTCGGCGGCGTAGGCGGAGGCATCGGCGAGCCGGTCCTGCGCCGCCCGCGAGCGCCGCCGCACCGCCCGGCCGGAGACGACGAGGGGCAGCGACGATGACCGGAATCGCCAGGAGCACGAGGGCCGACAGCTTCGGGCTCGTCACCACCATCAGCGCCGACGGCGCCGAGGAACAGGAAGAGGTTGCGCAGGGCGATCGAGACGCTGACCCCGAAGGCGGATTTCACCTGCGTCGTGTCGGCGGTGAGCCGCGAGACGATCTCGCCCGCTCCGCGCCGCGTCGAAGAAGGCCGGATCGAGAGCGGTCGAGATGCCCGAAGACGGCGGTGCGCAGGTCGGCGACGACCCGCTCGCCGAGGGTGACGACGAGGTAGTAGCGAAGCGCGCTCGCCACCGCGAGGACCGCCGACGACGACGATCAGCATGCCGAAATAGGCGTCGATCAGCTCGCGCCCCTCGGGCGAGAAGCCGTGATCGATCACGCGGCGCACGGCGACGGGCACGACGAGCGTCGCCGCCGAGGCGACCGCGAGGGCGAGCAAGCGCCGCCGCGATCCGCCCGCGATAGCGCAGCGCGAACGGCACCAGCGGCTCAAGGCGCCGAGGTTCGATCCCGGCCGGACGGAACCTTCGACGGGGTCTGCCATGATGCTCCACGATCACGGTTGCGGGAGGGACGGAGAGCGAACGGCCGCCGCCGCGCCGGAAGACCATGCGGCAAACCGGCGGGGTGCTTGTCGCGGGTGAGCAACTAGGCTATAGGCCCGCGATCATTCGCAGGGCTCGAAACGGGCTGCGAGCCGCCCCGCGGGGCTGGCCGGCAAAGGATTTCGCGATGGCGCGCAAGGAAACGGACCACCCGGACTATCACTACATCAAGGTGGTGATGACCGACGGCACCGAGTACGTGACCCGGTCGACCTACGGCAAGCGAGGGCGACACCCTCCACCTCGACATCGACCCGAACACGCATCCGGCCTGGACCGGCGGCCAGCAGCAGCTCCTCGACCGCGGCGGCCGCGTCTCGCGCTTCAACTCGCGCTTCGGCAATCTCGGCATCGGCGGCAAGAAGTAAGACCCTCGCTCGCGATGGCAAAGGCCCCGCTCTGCGGGGCTTTTTCGTTTGCGGCCCGGGAACGGCGCCGGCGTCGTCTCTCGCGACCTCATGCCGAGGCGCGGCTCCGCCTCTCCCCGCTTGCGGGAGAGGGTTTCCGCTTTGCCGAAAGCGAAGCGAAGCGGGGGTGAGGGGGCGTCTGCGGAAGAGGCGCTTCCCGTACCACCGCGCCCTCTTCGTCACCGCCCCCTCACCCTCGCCTGCTGCGCAGGCTTGCTGCCTCCGGCAGCCCTCTCCCCGCAAGCGGGGAGAGGCGGACCTGCGCCGCCTAGACCCGGCTGCCGTCGAAGGCGCGGGCGATCAGCCATTGCTGGACGGCGACGGGGTTGTCGGGCGTGGCCGGCGGCGCATCCGCCTGCGCGATCAGCTGGTCGAGATGCAGAATGCGCGCGTGCAGGCGGGCCGAGAGCCCGACGAGCTCGCGCAGGCGCATCGGCAGGAGCTCGAAATCCGACGACGGCGGCGCCGCCGCTGCGGCCGCCCTGAGGCGGACGCGGTTCTTCTCCGCCTGCGCCTGGCTCGGCGTGATCTCGCCCTCGGCGACGGCGCGCTGAACCAGGAGCCAGGAGGTGATCTGCATGAGCCGCGTCGTCAGCCGCATGCTCTCGCTCGCATAGGTCAGCGGCGCCCTGGCGGCCGAGGCACCGGGATTCCTCCCGGCCGGGACCGTCGAGGTAGGCGGCGGTGTCCTCGACGAGTTCCATGCCTTCGTCGAACAGCGCCTGGAAGGCCTCGGACTGCACGAAGGTGCGCCCGAACTGGATCGGGTCGCGTTCCGTCCTCGATCTCACGTCGGCTTCGTTCACCGACGTCTCCCCCGAAAGCCGGCTCCGCGTGCGGGCGGCCGGCGTCTTCGCGAGAGCACTCTACGGGAGAGGCGGGCGGCGCGCCTTGCTAACCGTTTTTTAAGGTTAAGCGCCAAGCGTCGAACCGCCGGAAAAAGAAGAGCCGCCTTGCGGCGGCTCGAAGGGGTTAACAGGGAGGCGTCAAACTGAGTGGACAGGAACCACTCGGCATCCAGGAAACTGGATGACGTCTTCGTAAACCGAAAACCTTAAGAATCCGTGAAAAGCGGCGCGTCTCCCAGGACGCCCGGCTCAGGCCGAGGGCGCGATCTTCTCGCTGCCGATCTTGAAGAAGGCGCTCGCCGCGGTGCGGGAAGCCTCCTTGCGGGCCCGGGCCTCGCGCAGGCGGGCGATCTCCCGTTCGAGCACCTCGATCCGCTCCTCGAGCTCGTCGATGGACAGAAGCGCCAGTTCCTGCCCGATCTCGTGCCCCCGGGACTTGAGGACGGGCTTCTCGTCAGCGAAGGGGTCAAAGGCCACGGCATCCTCCTTCCGAACGGTCGGCCCTAGACCTAGTGCGGCCGGGCCACCTTGCCAACGCCATCCCGCCCATGCCATCGTGGCGGCGGCATGCGTCCGTGCCGGACGTCCGACCGCCCGGAGGAGCCATTCCAGTCGCTTCCCGCAACGATGCGCGCCGTCGTCGCCAACGGCGGCGGCGGCCCGGAGGTGCTCGCCGGTCGTCGAGCCGTCCGGTGCCGCGGCCCGGCCCGGGCGAGATCCTCGTCAAGGTCGCCGCGGCCGGCGTCAACCGGCCGGACGTTCTCCAGCGCCAGGGCGCACTACCCGCCGCCGCCCGGCGCGTCCGGACATCCTCGGCCTCGAGATCGCCGGCGAGGTCGTCGCGCGCGGGCGAGGGGCCGCCCGCTTCGCCTCGGCGCGCGCGGTCGATGGCCCTCGTCCCGGGCGGCGGCTACGCCGAATACTGCCAGTCGTCCACGAGACGAACGCGCTCGCCGCTCCCGACCGGCCTGTCGCTGGTCGAGGCGGGCGCGATCCCCGAGACCTATCTTCACCGTCTGGACCAACGTCTTCGAGCGCGGGCGGCCTCAAAGCCGGCGAGACGCTGCTGGTCCATGGCGGCACCTCCGGCATCGGCACGACGGCGATCCAGCTCGCCAAGGCCTTCGGCGCGACGCGTGCATCGCGACGGCCGGATCGGACGAGAAATGCGCGGCCTGCCGCGAAGCTCGGCGCCGATCTCGCGATCAACTACCGCGAGACCAGGATTTCGTCGCCGCCGTGAAGGCAGGCGACCGACGGGCGCGGCGCCGACGTCATCCTCGACATGGTCGGCGGCGACTATATCGCGCGCAACTACGAGGCCGCGGCCGTCGACGGGCGCATCGTCCAGATCGCCTTCCTGCAAGGCCAGCAAGGCGACGGTCGACTTCCGCCGGCTGATGCTGAAGCGGCTCACCCATACCGGCTCGACGCTGCGCTCCCGCGCCGTCGCCGAGAAGGCGGCGATCGCCGCCGCGCTCGAGGACAAGGTCTGCCGCTCCTCGCCGAGGGCCGCTGCCGGCCGGTGATCGATTCGACCTATCCCGCTCGCCGAGGTGGCGAAGGCCCATGCCCGCATGGACGGCGGCGAGCATATCGGCAAGATCGTGCTGACGATGCGCCTGAGCCCGCGCCCGGCCGGCGGCGGGCGCGGCCGCTGTCGCCGATTGCGCAACCGCGCCGCCGCGCTGCCCTATATAAGCATCCCCGTTTCCCTCACATCGTGAGTTCGAGATGCTCCGGCCCCGCCGGCGGGCCGGAGCGCGAAAGAGTTTTGTCCGCAGACACGGCCGCGCGGCGCCTGCGCGGCGCCCGGCCAAGGAGGAGGTCAGATCATGTCCCAGGGACCGCTGATGCCGAAGGCGACCGCCGTCTGGCTCGTCGAGAACACGTCGCTTGTCGTTCGAGCAGATCGCCGATTTCTGCAAGCTGCACCCACTCGAGGTGAAGGGCATCGCCGACGGCGAGGTCGCCGCGGGCATCAAGGGCTCGACCCGATCGGGACCGGCCAGCTCACCCGCGAGGAGATCGAGCGGGCGCAGACGGACCCGGATTACCGGCTCAAGCATGGCCGAGTCCAAGGTCAAGCTGCCGGAGATGAAGCGCACCAAGAAGGGCCCGCGCTACACCCCGGTCTCGCGCCGCCAGGACCGCCCGAACGCCATCCTCTGGCTCCTGCGCAACCATCCGGAGCTGAAGGACGCGCAGATCATGCGCCTCGTCGGCACGACCAAGACGACGATCCAGCAGATCCGCGACCGCACCCACTGGAACTCCGGCGAGCCTGCAGCCGATGGACCCGGTCACGCTCGGCCTGTGCTCGCAGATCGACCTCGACTTCGAGGTCGCAGCGCGCCGCCAAGGATCGCCCGCACGCCGAGCCGGCCGAGGCGCACGGCCAGACCCTGCTGCCCGCCGAGGTGACGACCGCGCCCGAGCCGGCGCCGGAGCCCTTCGCTCGACCGCACGCCGCCGCGGCCGCAGGAGGAAGAGGCGATCGACGTCGATTCCGTGTTCGCCAAGCTGAAGCAGCTCAAGCGGCCGGCGGAGGACGAGGAGTAGGCGCTCTGCCGAGCGGCGCTACTCACCTCTCGCCGCTTGCGGGAGAGGGCTGCCGGAGGCAGCAAGCCTGCGAAGCAGGCGAGGGTGAGGGGGCGGCGACGAAGAAGGCGCTCGTCGCCGAAGGGCGCCTCTTCCGGCACCGCTCAGCCCGTCGCTGCTCCGCCGTTCGGCCGAAGGCCGACCCTCTCCGCAAGCGGGGAGAGGCGGGATCGATCGACTGGGCGAATCTACCCCAATCCCCTCCCCTTCAGCGCCTCGCCGATCTCGTCGAGGACCAGCGGATCGTCGATCGTCGCGGGCATCGCCAAGCTGTCGCCGTCGGCGATCTTCTTCATCGTGCCGCGCAGGATCTTGCCGGAGCGCGTCTTCGGCAGGCGCGCGACGGTGACCGCGAGCTTGAAGGCCGCGACCGGGCCGATCTTCTCGCGCACCAGGGCGACGAGCTCGCGCTCGATCTCCGTCGGGCGCGCGCGATCGACGCCGGCCTTCAGCACCACGAAGCCGCAGGGCACCTCGCCCTTGAGCGCGTCCCTGACGCCGACGACGGCGCATTCGGCGACGGCCGGATGCGAGGCCAGCACCTCCTCCATGCCGCCGGTCGAGAGCCGGTGTCCGGCGACGTTGATGATGTCGTCCGTGCGGCCCATGACGAAGACGTAGCCGTCCTCGTCGATGAAGCCGGCGTCCGAGGTGTTGTAGTAGCCCGGAAAGGCCGCGAGGTAGCTCTCGCGGAAACGCTCGTCCGCCTGCCAGAGCGTCGGCAGGGCACCGGGCGGCAGCGGCAGCCGGATCGCGATCGAGCCCATCGCGTTCGGCCGGCACGGGCCGGCCGCCCTCGTCGAGAACTGCACGTCGTAGCCCGGCATCGGCACGGTCGGCGAGCCGTGCTTGACGCGGCAGCGCGCCGAGCCCGAGCGGATTGCCGGCGATCGGCCAGCCGGTCTCGGTCTGCCACCAATGGTCGATCACCGGCACGCCGAGGATGCCCTCGGCCCATTGCACCGTGTCGGGATCGGCCCGCTCGCCGGCGAGGAAGAGCGCGCGGAAGCGCGACAGATCGTGTCCGGCGATGAGGCTCGCCGTCCGGGTCCTCCTTCTTGATGGCGCGGAAGGCGGTCGGCGCCGTGAACAGGGTCGACGACGCCGTGCTCCGCGATCACCCGCCAGAAGGCGCCGGCGTCCGGCGTGCCGACCGGCTTGCCCTCGTAGAGCATGCTCGTGCAGCCGTGCAGCAGCGGCGCGTAGACGATGTAGGAATGGCCGACGACCCAGCCGACGTCGGAGGCCGCCCAGAAGACCTCGCCGGGCGCGATGCCGTAAATGGTTCCACATCGACCATTTCAGGGCGACCATGTGGCCGCCGTTGTCGCGCACGACGCCCTTCGGCCTGCCGGTCGTGCCGGAGGTGTAGAGGACGTAGAGCGGGTCCGTCGCGGCGACGGGCACGCAGGCGGCCTGCCGGCCCGCTTCGCCTTGCCGCGTCGACGGCCTCGCGCCAGTCGCGGTCGCGCCCTGGGACGCAGGGCCGCGTCGGCCTGCGGCCGCTGCAGGATGAGGCAGGCCGCGGCTTGTGCCGCGGCAAGGGCGATCGCGCCGTCGAGCAGCGGCTTGTAGGCGACGACGCGTTCGGCCTCGAGGCCGCAGGACGCGGACAGGATCGCCTTCGGCCGCGCGTCGTCGATGCGGGTCGCCAGCTCCTTCGCGGCGAAGCCGCCGAAGACGACCGAGTGGATCGCGCCGATGCGGGCGCAGGCCAGCATGGCGAAGACCGCCTCCGGGACCATCGGCATGTAGAGGATGACGCGGTCGCCCTTCTCGACGCCGAGATCCTGCAGCACGGCGGCGAGCGTCGCGACCTCGTCCTTCAGCTCGGCGTAGGTGATGCGCGCGCTTCGTGCCGGTGACCGGGCTGTCGTAGACGATCGCCGCCTGCGCGCCGCGGCCGGCGACGACATGCCGGTCGACGGCGTTGTGGCAGGTGTTGCAGACGCGCGCCGACGAACCAGCGCCCGTAGACGCCGGCGTCGGGATCGAACACCGCGTCGGCCGGCCGCAGCCAGTCGATCTCCCGCGCCGCCTCGGCCCAGAACGCCGCCGGATCGGCCTGCCAGCGGGCGTAGGTCTCGCGGTAGCGGCTCGCCGGGTCGGGCTTTGCTGCGCGGTCATCGGCGTTTCCTCGTTGTGGTTCGGCCGCCGGGCGGTTAGGTCAGGAGGGCGTGACGCTTCCGGACCTCGACCTCCTTGCTCCCCTCCTCCTCTAGCAATGCCGGCCCGCCGCGGTCAGCGGGCGACTTTCGGCCGCCGCCCCAGCGCCACGGCGCGGGCGATGATCGTCGATCCGCTCTTCTACGCCGCCGCGATCCCGGCCGTGATCCTGATGGGCCTGTCGAAGGGCGGCTTTTCCGGCCTCGGGCTCCTGTCGCTGCCGCTGATGGCCCTCGTCGTCTCGCCGGTGCAGTCGGCGGCGATCATGCTGCCGATCCTGATCGTGCAGGACGTCGTCACCGTCTGGGCTTACCGCCACGCCTGGGACCGGCGCAACGTCGCCATCCTGGTCCCGAGCGCGACGCTCGGCATCCTCGCCGGCTATCTCCTCGCGGCGCTATGTCTCCGACGCCGCCGTCACCCTCGCGGTCGGCATCGATCTCGATCGCCTTTTCGCTGCGCCGGCTGGTGATCGAGCGCCTGCAGCGCCGCCGCCGAAGGCCGCCCCGGCCGACGTGCCGCGCGGCCTGTTCTGGGGCGCCCTCACCGGCTTCACGAGCATGATCGCCCATGCCGGCGGGCCGCCCTTCCAGATCTACGTCATGCCGCAGCGCCTCGCCCGGGACGTCTTCGTCGGCACCGGCGCGATCCTGTTCGCGCTGATCAACTGGATCAAGGTGCCTGCCCTACCTCGCGCTCGGCCAGTTCACGCACGAGAACCTCGCCACCTCCGCGGTCCTGTTTCCGCTCGCGGTCGCCACGACCTGGCTCGGCGTCTGGCTGGTGCGGCGGATGTCGGGCGAGCGCTTCTACACGGTCGATCTACGTCCTGCTTGTCGTCGTCGGCCTCAAGCTCGTCTTCGACGGCGTGCGCGGCCCTCGTCTGAACGCTGTTGCCGGGCCGCGCATCCGCGCCGCATAGGCTTCGATCGACGATCCCCTGGGGGATGCCATGGCCGCGACGCCGTACGACACCGATCTCGACACGCAACCCCGCGAACCATCAGCCGCTGACGCCGCTGACCTTCCTGGAACGCGCGGCGAGCGTCTTCCCGGATCGCATCGCGATCGTCCACGGCCCGCTGCGGCGGACCTACCGCGCGTTCTACGCGCGCTGCGCGCCGGCTCGCCTCGGCGCTGGCGCGGCGCGGCATCGGGCGCGGCGACACGGTGGCGGTGATGCTCGCCAACACGCCGGCGATGCTCGAATGCCATTACGGCGTGCCGATGACGGGCGCCGTGCTCAACACGCTCAACACGCGGCTCGACGCGGCGATCATCGCCTTCTCGCTCGACCATGGCGAGGCGAAGGTCGTGATCATCGATCGCGAATTCTCGAAGACCATGCGCCAGGCCCTCGCGCTCGCGAAGAGCAAGCCCCTCGTGATCGACTACGACGACCCGGAATATTCCGGCGCCGGGCGAGCGCCTCGGCGCGCTCGAATACGAGGAGTTCCTGGCCGAGGGCGATCCCGATTTCGCCTGGGCGATGCCGCAGGACGAGTGGGACGCGATCGCGCTCAACTACACCTCCGGCACGACCGGCGATCCGAAGGGCGTCGTCTACCATCACCGCGGCGCCTATCTGCTCGCGATCGGCAACGTCGTGACCTGCGGCATGGGCAAGCATCCGGTCTATCTCTGGACGCTGCCGATGTTCCACTGCAATGGCTGGTGCTTCCCGTGGTCGATCTCGGTCGTCGCCGGCACGCATGTCTGCCTGCGCTAGGTGCGCGCCGCGGCGATGTACGACGCGCTCGCGGACCACGGCGTCACGCATCTGTGCGGCGCGCCGATCGTCATGTCGACGCTGCTGAACGCGCCCGCGCACGAGAAGAAGCCGCTGCTCGCACGACGGTGCAGTTCTTCACCGCGGCGGCGCCGCCGCCGGAGGCGGTGCTCGCCGCGATGAAGGAGGCCGGCTTCGACGTCACCCATCTCTACGGCCTCACCGAGACCTACGGCCCCGCCGTGGTCAACGACTGGAATCGCGACTGGGACGCGCTGCCGGCGGCCGAGTACGCGACGCGCAAGGCGCGCCAGGGCGTGCGCTACCCGGTGCTCGAAGGCCTCGACGTGATCGACCCGGAGACGATGCAGCCGGTGCCCGCGGACGGCGTCGACGATGGGCGAGGTGATGTTCCGCGGCAACGTCGTGATGAAGGGCTATCTCAAGAACCCCGCCGCGACGAGGAAGGCCTTCGAGGGCGGCTGGTTCCACTCCGGCGATCTCGGCGTCAAGCATCCGGACGGCTACATCCAGCTCAAGGACCGCTCGAAGGACATCATCATCTCCGGCGGCGAGAACATCTCCTCGATCGAGGTCGAGGACGCGCTCTACAAGCACCCCGCCGTGCAGGCCGCCGCGGTGGTCGCGAAGCCCGACGAGAAATGGGGCGAGACGCCTTGCGCCTTCGTCGAGTTGAAGCCGAGCGAGATGGTCTCCGCGGAGGAGATCGTCGCCTGGTGCCGCCAGCACCTCGCCGCCTTCAAATGCCCGCGCACGTCGTCTTCGCCGAGCTGCCGAAGACCTCGACGGGAAAGGTGCAGAAGTTCAGGCTGCGCGAGATGGCCCGGGAGATTTGAGCGTAGCGCTCACGAAGCGGTGCGGAGCAAGGCGAAGGGCGCTACCCGCCTCTTCCGCTTGCGGGCCAGCGGATTCGCACTTAGCGACTGCGGCTCCAAGCGGCCGAAAAGGAGCGCTTCTCACCTCTCCCCGCTTGCGGGGAGAGGGCCGCCAAAGGCGGCAAGCCTGCGCAGCAGGCGAGGGTGAGGGGGCGGCGACGAAGAAGGCACGGTCGCTTGGGCCGGGCGCCTTATCCGGCACCGCCCCCTCACCCTCGCTTCGCCCGTTCGGCCGAAGGCCGAACCCTCTCCGCGCTAGCGGGGAGAGGTGAATCCTGCTGCGCAACTGAAAAGCCGCCGCTCCGGTCAAGGAGGCGACGGCCTGATCTTTGATGAAACGGACTCTGATGGAAACGGGCTAGTGAAACACCCGGGGAGATGCCCCCTTCAGCTTGGCGATCTCGTCCTTCAACTGAAGTTTCTTCCTTTTGAGTTCCGCCAGCCTCAGGTCATCGATGGACGGGTGGGTCAGGGCGTCTTGGATTTCTCTTTCGAGCGTCTGGTGCTTCCGTTCCAATTCCGTCAGATGATTCTGCAGCGGCATGTCGGTCCCTCCTGTTCGAATTTCCGACGGGGCGGAGTGTGCCACGAACCTTCCGGACTGTCGAAGCGAAATCGATGCTGCGGCGCACCATATCCAGTGTCGACGCGGCATCTGCAACGCTTTCGCCCGCTTGCCCGTGCCCGCCCCGCGGCGCATACTATGTCATTATCGAGGCGTGGCTTTTCGGGGCCGCGTCGCGGGGAGCGACCCATCTTGGACCTGGCAAGGGACGACACGGCCGAGCTCGAGACGGAGCTGGCGCGGCTGAAGCAGGAGCATCGCGATCTCGACGGCGCCATCGAGGCGCTGGAGCACCTGATCGCCGGCGATCAGCTCCAGATCCAGCGGCTGAAGAAGCGCAAACTGGTGCTGAAGGACCGGATCAGGCGCGTCGAGGATCAGCTCACCCCCGACATCATCGCCTGAACCGATCCCGGCCGCCCCCCGGGAAACGCCAGCTCGGCCTTGCCGGGCCGCGATGGCTTCGCTATGCCCGCCGCTTCCCGAATCCTCGCCGGAAGCGGAGCGCGCCATGGGGGCAGCCCCCGTCGCCATCATCATGGGCAGCCAGTCGGACTGGGCGACGATGCGTCACGCCGCCGACACCCTCGCCGCCCTCGGTGTGACCTTCGAGGCGAAGATCGTCTCGGCGCACCGGACGCCGGACCGCCTCGTCGCCTTCGCGAAGGGGGCGCGGGAGGCCGGCTTCAAGGTCATCGTCGCCGGGGCCGGCGGCGCCGCCCACCTGCCGGGCATGGCGGCGGCGATGACGCCGCTCCCGGTCTTCGGGGTGCCGGTCGAATCGAAGGCGCTCTCCGGTCGGGACAGCCTCTACTCGATCGTGCAGATGCCGGCCGGCGTCCCCGTCGGCACCCTCGCCATCGGCCGCGCGGGCGCGATCAACGCCGCGCTCCTCGCGGCGGCCGTGCTGGCGCTTTCCGACGAGGCCCTCGCCCGCCGCCTCGACGCCTACCGGGCGAAGCAGACGAGCGACGTTGCGGAACGGCCGGCCGACGAGGCCGCCGGATCGTGAGCGGCAAGCCGATCGCTCCGGGAGCCACCCTCGGCATCCTCGGCGGCGGCCAGCTCGGGCGCATGCTGGCGCTCGCCGCCGCGCCCCTCGGCCTCAAGGCGCACGTCTTCGCCCCGGACGCGGACAGCCCGGCCTTCGATGTCGCCGCCGCGCGCACCGTCGCGGCCTATGAGGATGAGGCGGCCCTCGTCCGCTTCGCCGGCGCGGTCGACGTCGTCACCTTCGAATTCGAGAACGTGCCGGCGGCGACGGCGGAGCTCCTGGACCGACACACCCGCCTCCACCCCAGCCCGCGGGCGCTCGCGACGGCGCAGGACCGCCTCGTCGAGAAAAGCTTCGTCGCCGGGCTCGGCCTGCCGGTGGCGCCCTTCGCGGCGGTTGCGGACGCGGCCGGGCTCGCCGCGGCGCTTCGGGAGATCGGCCCGCCGGCGATCCTCAAGACCCGCCGCTTCGGCTACGACGGCAAGGGCCAGGCGGTCGTCCGGGCCGGCGACGATCCGGCCGCCGCCTTCGCCGCGATCGGGGCGGCGCCGGCGATCCTCGAGGCCTTCGTGCCCTTCGCGCGGGAGGTCTCCGTCGTCGCGGCGCGGGGGAGCGACGGCGCCTTCGCCGCCTACGATCTCTGCGCCAACGAGCACCGCGACCATATCCTCGCCGCGACCCGCGTTCCCGCCGGCGTCCGGCCCGAGACCGAGGCGGCGGCTCTCGCATTCGCGCGGCGCATCGCCGACGCCCTCGCCTATGTCGGCGTGCTGGCCGTCGAGATGTTCCTGGTGCCCCAGGGCGACCGGGAGGTTCTGGTCGTCAACGAGATCGCACCCGCGGGTGCACAATTCGGGGCACTGGACCATCGAGGGCGCCGCGACCTCCCAGTTCGAGCAGCATGTCCGCGCCGTCTGCGGCTGGCCGCTCGGCGCGACCGCGCGGGTCGGCCCGGTCGAGATGCAGAACCTCATCGGAGCGGACGCCGCCTCCTGGCGCGAGATTCTCGCGCAGCCGGGGGCCCACCTGCACCTCTACGGCAAGGCGGAAGCCCGGCCGGGCCGCAAGATGGGCCACGTGACGCGGATCCTGTCCGCAAGCTGAGCCGTCCGGCGCGGTGGCTGCGACAGCGCAACGCTGCCCCGGCCGGGCTCCGTTAAGGACCGCTTTAGGTTAATGGAGCAGAAGTGTTACAAGAAATCTCGACCTTGCAGGAGTCGCGCGTGCTCGCCCGCTTTCCCCGCTTCGCCCCCTTGGGCCTCGCCCTCGCGACCCTGGCGCTCGCCGGCTGCGAGTCCGTCGGATCCGGGCAGAGGCAGCGCATCGCGGTCGTCGAGGAGGACCCGCAGGGCACGAGCGCCGTCAACATCGGCTCCCTCTCCGAAGTGATCCAGCGCAACCCCAACGATCCGTCGGCCTACAACACCCGCGGCGCCGCCTATGCCCGCGCCGGGCGCTATCGGGACGCGATTTCCGATTTCAACAAGGCGATCGAGCTCGATCCGAACGACGCGCCGGCTTATACGAACCGCGGCCTCGCCTTCCGCCAGACGAGCCGGAACGATCAGGCCCTCGCCGATTTCAGCCGCGCCGTCCAGGCGGATCCGAATTACGGGCCGGCCTATCTCGCCCGCGGCAATCTCCTGCGCGCGCAGGGCTCCTACCAGGAGGCGCTGAACGATCTCACCGTGGCGATCCGCCTGACGCCGGAATCGGCGGAGGCGCTGCATGCCCGCGGCCTGCTCTATCAGCGTCAGGGCGACCACCGGCAGGCGATCCTCGACTTCGACGCCGCCATCGACCGCAACCCCTTCGTCGCGCCGCCCTATACGGGCCGCGGCCAGAGCTATGTCGAGACGAACCAGTTCGACAAGGCGATCGAGGATTTCAACGCGGCGCTGAACGTCAACAACCGCGACGGGGAATCCTGGGCCTGGCGCGGCGTCGCCTACGAGCGCAAGGGCGCAAAGCAGGAAGCGATCGAGAGCTACCAGCGCGCGCTCTCGGTCGAATCCGGCAACGCAACGGCAAAGCAGGGCCTCTCCCGCGTCAACGGCGGCATCTCGCTGTTCCGGGGCTGAGACCCCGGATCGTCAATCGAAAGCACCCCCAGGCCCCTCCCTGAGAGCTTGTGAACCACTCCCGTGCACAGCGCGGATTGCCTCTCCCCGCCTGCGGAGAGGGTTCGGCCTTCGGCCGAACGAGCGGAGCGAAGCGAAGCGGGGGTGAGGGGGCGGTGCAGGATAAGGCGCCTTCCTCGCCGCAGCGTTCTTCGTTGCCGACCCCTCACCCTCGCCTGCTTCGCAGGCTTGCTGCCTCCGGCAGCCCTCTCCCGCTTACGGGAGAGGCGATAGCGCGCCCGCCTCAGACCGCCTTCACCAGAACCGACACGTAGGGCTGGAAGCCGAAATCGCGGTAAAGCCGTTCCGCGCCCGCATTCGCCGCGAGGGCGCCGATGGCAAGGCGGCGGCAGCCGGCCTCGCGGGTCAGCCGCTCGGCCTCGGCGAGGAGGAGCCGGCCGATGCCGCGGCCGCGCCAGGCTTCGCCGACGACGAGGTCGGTGATGGTGCCGTGCCGGCGCACGTCCGGCGTCACGTAGGCGGCGTCCTCGTCGATGCAGAAGCCCATCGCCGCGACGGCGCGACCGCCGGCGACCGCAAGGACGATGCGGCCGTCGCGCTTGGCGAGGCGCTGCTGCAGCTCGTCGTAATAGGCGGCGGCGCCGCCGCGGTCGCGCCGCCGGTCGCCGACGAGATCGGCCTCGTGCACGTTAAGGGCGAGGATGAGATCGACGACCGCCTCGCGGTCGCCGGGCAGAGCGGTGCGCAGCGAGACGCTCATCGGCGCGGCCGCGGAGAGCCGCTCAGTCGAGGTTCTTCAGAATCGCATCGACGACCTTCTTGCGCGTCGCCGAACAGCATCATCGTGTTGTCGCGGAAGAAGAGCTCGTTCTCGACGCCGGCGTAGCCGGAGCCCATGCCGCGCTTGACGAAGAGCACCGTCTTCGCCTTCTCGACGTCGAGGATCGGCATGCCGAAGATCGGCGACGAGGGATCGGTCTTGGCGGCCGGGTTCGTCACGTCGTTGGCGCCGATGACGAAGGCGACGTCGGCCTGCGCGAACTCGCCGTTGATGTCCTCGAGCTCGAAGACCTCGTCGTAGGGCACGTTCGCCTCGGCGAGGAGCACGTTCATGTGGCCCGGCATGCGGCCGGCGACGGGATGGATGGCGTACTTCACCTCGACGCCTTCCTTCTTCAGCTTGTCGGCCATCTCGCGCAGGGAATGCTGCGCCTGCGCGACCGCCATGCCGTAGCCCGGGCACGACGATGACGCTTGCTCGGCGTTCTTCATGATGAAGGCGGCGTCGTCCGCCGAGCCCTGCTTGACGGGCCGCGTCTCCGCCGCGCCGGCCGCGGCGCCCGCCGTCTCGCCGCCGAAGCCGCCGAGGATGACCGAGATGAAGGAGCGGTTCATCCCCTTGCACATGATGTAGGAGAGGATCGCGCCCGAGGAGCCGACGAGGGCGCCGGTGATGATGAGCGCGAGATTGCCGAGGGTGAAGCCGATGCCCGCCGCCGCCCAGCCCGAATAGGAGTTGAGCATCGAGACGACGACCGGCATGTCGGCGCCGCCGATCGGGATGATCAGCGTCACGCCGAGCACGAAGGAGACGAGCACGATCAGCCAGAAGGCGGCGTGGCTCTCCGTGGCGATGAAGGCGACGACGAGGAGCACCAGCGCAACGGCGAGGGCGATGTTCAGGACGTGGCGCTGCGGCAGCAGGATCGGCTTGCCGGACATGCGCCCGTCGAGCTTCAGGAAGGCGATCACCGAGCCTGTGAAGGTGACGGCGCCGACGGCGACGCCGAGGGACATCTCGAACAGGCTCTGGCCGTGGATCGAGCCGACGCCGCCGATGCCGCCGAAGGCCTGCGGCGCATAGAGCGCCGCCGCCGCGACGAAGACCGCGGCGAGGCCGATGCCGCGAATGGAAGGCCGCGACGAGCTGCGGCATCGCCGTCATCGGCACGCGCCTCGCGACAACCGCGCCGAGGCCGCCGCCGAGGCCGAGGCCGAGGACGACGAGGCCCCAGGCGCTCGCATCCGCGCTCTCCTGCCGGTTGAAGGCGAGCGTCGTGACGATGGCGATCGCCATGCCGACCATGCCGAACAGGTTGCCGCGGCGCGAGGTTGTCGGATGCGACAGGCCCCGCAGGGCCAGGATGAAGAGAACGCCGGCGACGATGTAGAGAAGGTTCGAGAGGTTCGCGGACATCGCCTCAGCCCTTCTTCTTGTACATCGCCAGCATCCGCTCGGTGACGAGGAAGCCGCCAAAGATGTTGATGCTGGCGAGGACGAGCGCGATGAAGCCGAAGAGGCGGGCGTAGCCGGTGCCCTCGAGGGTCAGCGGCACGCCGACCGCGAGCAGCGCGCCGACGATGATGACCGACGAGATCGCGTTCGTCACCGACATCAGCGGCGTGTGCAGGGCCGGCGTCACCGACCAGACGACGTAGTAGCCGACGAAGATCGCGAGCACGAAGATGGCGAGGCGGAACACGGTCAGGTCGACTGCGCCGTGCGTCACTGTCGCGGCCATGGTCGCGATCTGGTCGGCGATCGCCTGCGCGGAATCCGCGGCGGCCTGCGCGGCGGCGGCCGCCGCCCGGGATTGCTCGATGGCTTGTTCGGGCGTGAGGGTGGGCATGAAAAACCCCGAAGGTTAAGCGGTGGCGGGCGCAGGCGCAGGCTGGAACGAGGGATGGACGACGGCGCCGTCCTTCGTCAGGCAGGTCGCCTTGACGAGCTCGTCGTCCCATTTGACGGCAAGCGACTTCGTCGCCTTGTCGACGAGAGTCTCGACGAAGGCATAGAGGTTCTTCGCATAAAGGCTCGACGCGGTCGCGGCGAGGCGGCCCGGGACGTTGAGATGGCCGACGATCTTGACGCCGTCATGGGCGACCGTGCGCCCGGGCTCGGCGAGCTCGACATTGCCGCCGCGCTCGACGGCGAGATCGATGAGGACCGAGCCCGGCTTCATCGATCTCGACCATCGCCCGCGAGACGAGCCGCGGCGCCGGCCGTCCGGGAATGAGCGCCGTGGTGATGACGATGTCCTGCTTCTTGATATGCTCTGCGACGAGGGCGGCCTGCTTCGTTTGATACTCCGCCGACATCGGCTTCGCGTAGCCGGCGGCGGTCTCGGCCTGCTTGAACTCCTCGTCCTCGACGGCGACGAACTTCGCGCCGAGGGATTCGACCTGCTCCTTCGCGGCCGGGCGCACGTCCGTCGCCGTGACGACGGCGCCGAGGCGGCGGGCGGTGGCGATCGCCTGCAGGCCGGCGACGCCGGCGCCCATCACGAAGACGCGGGCGGCGGGCACGGTGCCGGCCGCGGTCATCATCATCGGAAAGGCCTTGCCGTATTCGGCGGCGGCGTCGACGACGGCGCGATAGCCGGCGAGGTTCGCCTGCGAGGAAAGCACGTCCATCACCTGCGCCCGGGTGATGCGCGGCATCAATTCCATCGCGAAGGCGGCGACGTTCGTCGCCGCGAGATCGGCGAGCGCCGCCTCCTGGCCGTAGGGGTCCATGATGGCAATGACGAGGGCGCCGCGGCTTTGCCCCGTCGAGCTCGGCCGGGGCGGGCCGGCGCACCTTCAGGACGATATCGGCGCCGGCGAGCGCCTCCCGCGCGCTCGGGACGACGGTTGCGCCGGCTGCCGCAAACTCGGCGTCGGGAATGCCGGCATTCGTGCCGGCGCCCGCCTCGACGGTCACTTCGGCGCCGAGGCCGAGATACTTCTTGACGGTCTCGGGCGTCGCCGCGACCCGGGTCTCGATCTCGTCGGTTTCGGTGAGAACAGCGATCCGCATGCAACTCCCCCGCTCTCCGGCCCGACGAGGCGTCTTCGGCCAGGCTCAGAACACCAGTTGTGGCGAAATCCGGAAGACCCGCAAGCGCTCAGTAGGCAAAGAGAAGGAGCGCCAGCAGCACCGCGACCGCCGCCGGGGCCTTGAATCCGATGTTCGGCGCGAAGGCGCCGATCGCGCCGGCGATGCCGGACAGGACGACCCCGAAGATGGCGCTGAGCCAGGCGTGCCGCATGCCGCCGAGCGCAAGGGCGAGAACCCAACAGACGACCACCGCGGTCGCAATCTCGACAAAATGGACGAAGCTGCGATAGGTCTCCTCGTGGGCCCGCTCGTCCATGTCCGGGCTGTAGCCCCGATGCGCCGCGTGCTTGGTCTCCGCCATGGGCCTGTCCCGGTTGAGGTTCCTTTTCGTTGCGCCGTGTAGCGTATGCGGCCGGAGGCCGCAACGGACGAGCCCTATCGCCCTGCATCATTTGCGGGCATGGCGGAAGTCTGCCTCATGCGTAGCCATTTTCGGAGGCGTCAGGCCGGGGCCGGGACGCCGAGAAACGCCCGCCACCGCGGCAGGCAGACGTGCCTGAAATCGTAGGTCTCGACCGCGAACCGGCGGGCCTCCTTCGCGAGACGGGTCGATTCCTCCGGTTCCGCGAGGGTTTTGCGGACCCCGTCGAGGAGGGCCGCCCGGTCGAAGATCGGAAACAGCCGGGAATTGACCCCGTCCTGCGCCACTTCGAGGACCGGGGCGACATCGTTCGCGACGAGGCGGCATTCGAGGCTCATCGCCTCGATCATCGACCAGGAGAGGACGAAGGGGTAGGTCAGGTAGAGGTGCACGGCCGAGAGCTGGAGGACGCGCACGAATTGCGTGTAGGGCACCTGCCCGGCGAAATGCACCCGGTCCCAGTCCAGCCGGTCGGCCACCTCGCCCTTGAAGATCTGGTACCAGTTCCGCCCGTCGGAGGGCGGCGGCCCGTAGCTCGCCCCCGATCCGCCGAGGACGATGACGTGCAGGCGGGGGTCGAGGGCGAGGATCTCGGGCAGGCTGCGGATGACGATGTGGGAGCCGCGCATCGGCTCGATGTTGCGGGTGACGTAGGTGACGACCGGAGTTGAGCGGTCGAGCGCCGGCCCGTCCGGGCTCACGCGGATGGAGACGCCCGGATCGGGCCGCAGGGCGTCGGTGTCGATGCCGTCGTGGATGACCTCGATGCGCTCGCGCAGGCCGGCGGGAAAGAGGTCGCGCTGGAAGCGCGTCGGCGCCACGGCTGCGTCGGCGACATCGAAGGCGCCGAGCTGGAGGGCGTTCTTGACCCGGGTCTGCCAGAGCCGCTCCTCGTTGCGGACCGGGAATTCGGGATCGAAGCCCATGTCGGTGCCGAGCTTCGCGAGGTGGTAGTATTCGAGATAGGCGACGTGCCGCGCCTTCGGCCAGATCTCGCGCAGGAACAGGTTCTCGCCCCAGCCGGTATTGACCACGACGAGATCCGGTTCGAGCCCCTTTTTCTGCAGGGCGCGGGCGAGATGGGCGACGCCGTAGGCGTATTGCAGGCGGTTCGTGGCGTGGTGGTAGCGGCTGCGGAAAGCGTCCTTCTCCGGCCCGGCGACCGGCTCGTAGGAGAAGTAGCGGACGCCCGGCACCTTGCAGGTCTTGACGGTGCCGAGCCCGACGACCTCATGCCCCTCGGCCGCAAAGAGTCCGGCGAGGCGCAGGAACTGGCCCGGAAAGTTCTGGTGGACAAAGACGATCTTCAAAGGCTCCCCCCGCGCGAGCGTGTACGCGCGGCGTCGAGCGCGCGCAACGGGGTGGGGAGGACGTCAGGTCGTGAATGGCGCTTCGTAAGGTCGTCGGTCGTGCTTCGTGAGATCGTGGGCGCCCGATCGCGAAGCACTACGCACGACTGACGACCGAACTCCGCACGAAGCCCGGCCGCCGCCAAAGCCCGCCCCTGCTGCTCGGCCAGCGCCTCGAGGGAGAAGCGCTCGATCTCGGCCTCGAACAGGCGGTGGAAGTTGAGGTCGGCGGAAAGGTGCAGGAAGACCGCGCCGAGGCCGACGGCGGCCCGGTCCATGAAGACGAACTCCCGCGGCACGATGACGGGCCCCTTCTCCTTCAGGGCCTTGTGCACCTGGAAGGCCTGCCGGCGGCCGTATTCGGAGGGCTTCACCCCGTCGGCGACGGTGCGCGGGCGGTCGTCGAGGAGCGGGCCGTAGATGAAGCGGGCCCAGATGTTGAGGATGTCGATCAACTCATGGGAGAGCCGCCGGAAGCCCCAGGTCTCGTAGGCGTGCACGATGCGGGCGCGGTCGCCGTTGAGGAGCCCGCGATAGAGGTCGACGACGCCGCCGACGAAGCGCGGATGGAAGATGCGGATGCAGCCGTAATCGAGCAGGTTGATGCCTTGCGGCTCGCCGCCCTCGGAAAAGACCGTGTAGTTGCCGAGATGCGGGTCGCCGTGGATCACCGCCGCGTGGCTGAACGGGTGCCACCAGGCCTTGAACATCGCCACCGCGAGCCTGTTGCGCACCGCCTGGTCGGCCCGGACGAAAGTCAGGATCCTCTCGCCGTCGAGCCAGCCGAGCGTCAAGAGCCGGCGCGTCGAAAGGTCGGGATGCACCGCCGGCACGCGCACTTCGGGGATGCCGGCAAGGGCGTAGGCGTAGAGCGCCGCGTGCTTCGCCTCGCGCTTGTAGTCGAGCTCCTCGCGGACCCGGGCGCCGATCTCGGCGCCGATCTCCCGGGTGTCGATCGCGGGATCGAGCCGGCGATGGAGCGCCAGCGCGATCTCGAGCTGGCCGAGGTCGGCCTCCACGGCCGACTGCATGTCCGGGTACTGGAGCTTGCAGGCGAGCGGGGCGCCGTCGCGGCTCGTCGCCCGGTGCACCTGCCCGAGGGAGGCCGCGGCGGCGGGATGAAGGTCGAAGGAGCCGAAGCGGGCCTGCCAGTCGGGCCCGAGCTCGGCCTGCATCCGCCGCTTGACGAAGGCCGCCCCCATCGGCGGCGCCTCGCTCTGCAGCTTCTGCAGCTCCGCCGCGTATTCCGGCGGGATCAGGTCCGGGATCGTGGCGAGGAGCTGCGCCACCTTCATGATCGGGCCCTTGAGCCCGCCGAGGGCCCGGGCCAGGGCCGCCGCGTTCGAGGCGTCCTGCCCGTCGCGGCCGAGGAGCCGCGCCCCGGCCATCCGCGCCGCGACCCCGCCCATCTGGGCGCCGACGCGGGCATAGCGCGCGGCGCGGGCGGAAAAGCAATTCGCTTCGCGGTCGGAATCGGCCATCGGGACGGGAGCTTTCGGCAGTGGGGTCCTCGACAGATAGGCCGCCGCCGCGGAAACGCCAGAGCGCCAAATCGGCGCGGACACGATCCTGGCGGCGCTGCGGGGCGAATGGCCCGGTCGAAGCTGCCGAAGCGGATTCTTTTCATCGACGCCCCGTCCGCAATGCCATGGGCAAGGTGCAGAAGAGCCTCCCTGCGATCCTTACGCTGCGACAGCGTCCCGAGGCCCGGAAGCCGGTCCGGCGGTCGGACTTAATTCATGTGCCTTCCGCCCGCATTCCTCGGCTGCGACACGGCGACAAGCTCGATCGGCCGGGCTATAGTCGGCCATCGGATGCGCTGAGCGGTTTCGCGCGTGGCGTCCCTTGGAACGCGCCAAGCGAGCCGGCCCGTGCCTCCGGACTGAGGGGTCAGGGAGCCGCGCCCATGACGAATTTCCACGTGATTGCCGGCCACGATGCGACGCCGGATCATTTCATCATCCGCCGGATCGGGATCCCCGACATCAAGGAAAGCCTGCGCAAGGAAGTCGAGGACTTCAACGCGATGCCGACGCACCTTGCGTTTCTCGGCCTGATGTACCCGATCCTCGGCGTCATCATCGCGGCGTTCAGCTTCTCCAGCAATGCGCTGCCGCTGATCTTTCCCCTCGTCTCGGGCTTCGCCCTCGTCGGTCCCTTCGCGGCGATCGGCCTCTACGAGATCAGCCGCCGGCGCGAACTCGGCCAGGAGGTCGAATGGCATGACGCCTTCGACGTGCTGACCTCGCCCGCGATCCCCTCGATCGTCGCGATGGGCCTCGTCCTGTTGACGATCTTCGTGCTCTGGCTCGGCGCCGCGCAGGCGCTCTACGAATATCTGTTCGGCGACATGCCGCCGACGTCCTATACCGGCTTCCTGACCGAGGTGCTCACCACCTCGCGCGGCTGGACGCTGATCATCCTCGGCCACCTCGTCGGGCTCGTCTTCGCGGTCGTCGCGCTGAGCGTCAGCATCGTCTCCTTCCCGCTCCTCCTCGACCGGGACGTCGGCGTCGCGGTCGCGATCGCGACCTCGATCCGCGCGGTCGCCGCCAATCCCGGCCCCCTCGCGGTCTGGGGCGCGATCGTCGCGGCAGGGCTGATCGTCGGCTCGATCCCGCTCTTCGTCGGCCTTGCCGTGATCATGCCGATTCTCGGCCACGCCACCTGGCACCTCTATCGCCGCCTCGTCGAGCCGGACGGGGCCGCGGACGCCCGCGCGCGCGCCTCCGCCGCCTGACCCTGCCGCCCCGGTTTTCCGGGGCGCCTCCTTCCCCTGCGATCCTGGGCCGGCGCCGGTTTTCAGGCGGGTTGCTTCGTGCTTAGCTGCCCGCCCAACGATCAAAAAACAGGGGTGAACAATGTCCGATCTCGGGATCTCGCGCCGGACCGTCCTCGGGATGGGCGCCGGCCTCGTCGGCGCGGCCGCGGGCGGGACGTCCGCCCTCGCTCAAGCGAAGACGAAGCCGATCAAGGTCGCCTCGATCTACACCGTGCCGGTCGAGCAGCAATGGGTGTCGCGCATTCACAAGGCGCTCAACGCCGCGAAGGAGCGCGGCGACGTGACCTACAAATGGTCCGAGAACGTCGCCAACAACGATTACGAGCGCATCATGCGCCAGTATGCGGAGGAAGGCTCGGACCTCGTCGTCGGCGAGATTTTCGGCGTCGAACGGGCGGCGCGCCGGGTCGCGACGAGCTATCCGAAGACGGCCTTCCTGATGGGCTCGTCCTTCGGCCCCTCGAAGCCGAATTTGTCGGTCTTCGACAACTTCATCCACGAGCCGTCTTATCTCACCGGCACTGATCGCCGGAAAGAGCACGAAGTCGAACGCGATCGGCATGGTCGGCGGCTACGCGATTCCGGAGGTCAACCGCCTCATGAACGCCTTCATGGAGGGCGCGCGCGAAGTCAACCCGAACGTGAAGTTCTACGTCAGCTTCATCAATTCCTGGTACGACCCGCCAAAGGCGAAGGAGGCGGCCTTCGCGATGATCGATCGCGGCGCCGACATCATGTACGCGGAACGCTTCGGCGTTTCGGACGCCGCGAAAGAGCGCAGCGTCAAGGTCATCGGCAACGTCATCGACACCTCGGCGCAATATCCCGGCACCGTGCTCGCAAGCGCGCTCTGGCACATGGAGCCGACCATCGACCGCGCCGTGAAGGCCGTGCTCGAGGGCCGCTTCGAGGCCGCCGATTACGGGCCGTACAGCTTCATGGCCCATGGCGGGGCGAGCCTCGCCGTCGACGACAAGCTCGTCGCCCCGGACGTGGTGAAGCTCGCGCGGGACAAGGAGAAGGATATCGTCGAAGGCATCTTCCGCGTCAACGTGAACGACGCGGAGCCGAAGGCGAGCTGATCCGATGGAGCCCGGCCGCACGCGGGCGGCCGGCCTCGCCGCGGCGGCATCGGGCGCTCCGGTCATCCTCTCGCTCGCCGGCGTGACGAAGCGCTTCGGCGCGCTCGTCGCCAACGACGCCATCGACCTTTCCCTGCATCGCGGCGAGATCCTGGCGCTTCTCGGCGAGAACGGCGCCGGCAAGACGACGCTGATGAACATTCTCTTCGGCCATTACGTCGCCGACGCGGGGGCGATCGCCGTCGCCGGCCCCGACGGCGCCTTTCGGCCGCTCCCGCCGGGCTCGCCGCACGCGGCGCTCGAAGCGGGCATCGGCATGGTGCACCAGCACTTCGCCCTCGCCGAGAGCCTCAGCGCGATCGAGAACGTCGTGCTCGGGACCGAGGCCTTGTCCTCGCCCGTCCTCCGCCTCGGCGCGGCGCGAAAAAGGCTCAAGGCGCTGATGAAGGAGAGCGGCCTCGACGTGCCGCTCGACCGCCCCGTCTCCCGGCTCGCGGTCGGCGAGCGCCAGCGCGTCGAGATCCTGAAGATTCTGTATCGCGGCGCCCGCATCCTTGTTCTCGACGAGCCCACGGCCGTGCTGACGCCGCAGGAGGTCGACGGTCTTTTCGTCGTGCTGCGCCGACTCGCCAAGGGCGGGCGCGCCATCGTCTTCATCTCGCACAAGCTGCGCGAGGTCATCGCCATCGCCGACCGCGTCGCCGTTCTGCGCGCCGGCCGCAAGGTCGCGGAGACGAGCGTCGCGGCGACGGACAGGCGCGCCCTCGCCACTCTCATGGTCGGCCGCGAGATTCCCGAAAGCCGCCGCGAGCCGCAGGCGCCGGGCGCCACGGTGCTGAGCCTGAAGGATGTCGTCATCGCGGGCGAAGACGGCCGCGCCGGCCTCGACCACGTCTCGCTCGAGGTGCGGGAAGGCGAGATCGTCGGCATCGCCGGCGTCTCCGGCAACGGCCAGACGGCCCTTGCAGCGCTTCTCTCCGGCACGGCGAGGCCGCAAGGCGGCCGCGCCGCCTGCTTTTCCGCGCCGCTCTATGGCTCGGCTCACGCGGCGGTGCGCGCCGGCGTCGCGCGCATTCCCGAAGACCGCCATCGCGAGGGCGTCGTCGGCTCGCTCTCGGTCGGCGAGAACCTGGCCCTGGAAACCCTCGACGATGCGGCCGTGCAGCACCTCGGCTTCCTGCGCTTTAGCTCCCTGCGCCGGCAGGCGCGGGATGCCATCGCCGCCTTCGACATCCGCTGCCCCGGCCCCGACGCGCCGATCCGCCTTCTATCGGGCGGCAACATGCAGAAGGTGATTCTGGCGCGCGGCCTCCTGCGGCATCCGAAGTTCGTGCTCGCGGACCAGCCGACCCGGGGCCTCGACGTCGGCGCGACCGCCGAGGTGCACCGCCGCCTGCTCGACGCGCGGCGCGCCGGCGCGGCGATCGTGCTCATCTCCGAAGATCTCGACGAGTTGCTCGCGCTCTGCGACCGCATCGCCGTGATGACCGGCGGCCGCCTTCTTGCGCCGGAACCCGTCGAGACGCTGACCCTCGAAGCCCTCGGCCTGCTCATGGCCGGGCAGGCGCAGGACGGAGAAGCCGCATGATCCGGCTCGAGCCGCGCGACCGCGCCGGGCCATGGATCGCGGCGGCGGCGCCGGTCGGCTCCGTTCTCGCCGCGCTGGCGCTCGCCGCGATCCCGCTCGCGGCGGCCGGCGCGCCGCTCGGGCGGGCCTTCGCGCTGATGGCCGCCGGCGCCGCCGGCTCGCTCTTTGCGCTCACCGAGACGCTGACGCGGGCGACGCCGCTCGTCTTCACCGGCCTCGCCGCCGCCATCGCCTTCCGCGCCCGGCTCTACAATGTCGGCGCCGAGGGGCAGCTCTATGCCGGCGCGCTCGCCGCCGTTGCGGTCGGCACCGGCGCCGTCGAGGCGCCGCCCCATCGTGCTCGTGCCGCTGATCCTCGCAAGCGCGGCGCTTGCCGGCGCGCTTGCTGATGCTCGGGCCGACGCTTCTTGAAGACGCGCCTCGGCGTCGACGAGGTCGTGACGACGCTGCTTCTCAACTTCGTCGTGCTGCTCTTCGTGCAGATGATGCTCGAGGGCCCGTTCAAGGACCCGATGGGCGGCGGCTGGCCGCAGAGCGAGCCGATCCTCGACGCCGGCATGCTGCCGCCCCTCGTCGAGCGCATGCGTCTGCACTGGGGGCTTCCTCCTCGCTGTTCGCCTCAGCGTCGCCGCTGCACATCTTGACGACGCGCACCGTCTTCGGCCTGAAGGTCCGCGCGGTCGGCGACAACCTGCCCGCCGCCGCGCTACGCGGGCATCGGCGTGACGCGCATCATGGTCGCGGTCGGCCTCCTCTCCGGTGCGCCTCGCGGGCCTTGCCGGCGCCTCCGAGGTCGCCGGGCTCAAGGGCTATCTCACCGCCGACATCTCGCGCGGGTTCGGCTATGCGGGCATCGTCGTCGCCATGATCGCCGGGCTGCGGCCACTCTACGTCGTGCCGGCGGCGCTCTTCGTCGCCGGCGTCTTCGTCGGCGCCGACACGATGAGCCGGACGCTCGGCGTCTCGAACTACATCGCCGACCTCATCGTCGCCCTCGCCCTCCTCTGCGTCCTCGTCGGCAACCTCTTCACGCGCTTCCGGGTGCGGCTGTCGTGACCGCCTCGCACTCTCGCGACTCCATCGCCTCTCCCCGCTTGCGGGGAGAGGGCTTCGGCCTTCGGCCGAAGCAAGCGGAGCGAAGCGAAGCGGGGGTGAGGGGGCGGTGCCGGAAAGGGCGTCTTCTCCCGCCGCAGCGCCTTCTTCGTCGACGCCCCCTCACCCTCGCCTGCTTCGCAGGCTTGCTGCCTTCGGCAGCCCTCTCCCCGCAAACGGGGAGAGGCGAAGCTGCGCCTCTCCCTGAGCGATTCACGCGCTCTCAGGACGAGCGCGGCGGGACTGTCTGACATGGACGGCGTTCTCGATATCCTCCTCTCGGCGAGCTTCTGGGCGGCGGCCTTCCGCATCGCAACGCCGCTGATGTTCGGCGTGCTCGGCGCCCTGCGTCTGCGAGCGCGCGGGCGTGCTCAACCTCGGCATCGAGGGCATCTTCACCGCCGGCGCCATGGCCGGCTGGCTTTCGGTCTATCTCGGCGCGGGGCTGTGGACCGGAGTCGCTCGTCGCGGCGCTCACGGGCGCCGCCTTCGGGCTCGCTGCATGCGCTGCTTACCGTGCCGCTCGGCCTGTCGCAGCACGTCACCGGCATCGGCGTGACGCTGCTTGCGACGAGCGCCTCCTACTTCGTCTATCGCGTGGCGCTGCCGAACGTCTCGACGCCGCCGCGCATCGTGCCGTTCCAGCCGCTGAACGTTCCCGGCCTGCTGCGGACCTGCCCGTTCCTCGGCCCGGCGCTGTTCCAGCAGACCGCGCTCACCTTCCTCGCCTTCGCGCTGTTCGCGATCGCTCGCCTACGTCCTCGCGCGCACGCCGCTCGGCCTCGCCGTGCGCGCGGTCGGCGAAAACCCGGCCGCCGTCGAGGCGCAGGGGCTCGACGTCATCCGCCTCCGCATCGGCGCCGTCGTCGCCGGCTCGGCGCTGATGGCGCTCGGCGGCGCCTTCCTGACCATGTCGGCCTTCAACGCCTTCTTCTTCGAGATGACCGGCGGGCGCGGCTGGATCTGCATCGCGCTCACCGTCTTCGCCTCGTGGCGGCCCGGCAAGGCGCTCCTCGGCGCGCTGCTCTTCGGTGCCTTCGACGCCTTCCAGCTCCGCCTGCAGACGCAGATCGGCGGCGTCGTGCCGGGCCAGGTCTTCCTGATGATGCCCTATCTCCTCTCCATCGCCGCCCTGCTGCGTGATCGCGCGGCGGGCGGACTATCCGAAGGCGCTGATGATCCCCTACATCAAGGGCCAGCGCTGAACAGCGGAGCCGCCATGACCTTCGATCTCCTCGTCCGCAACGCGACCCTGCCCGATGGGCGCACCGGCGTCGACATCGCCGTGCTCGGGCGGCCGCATCGCCGCGGTGGCGAACCGGCATCGACGCCGAGGCCGGCGCGCACGATCGACGCCGGCGGACACCTCGTCAGCGCCGCCCTTCGTCGACGCGCATTTCCACATGGACGCGACGCTCTCGCTCGGCCTGCCGCGCCTCAACCGAGTCCGGCACGCTGCTCGAGGGCATCGCGCTCTGGGGCGAGCTGAAGCCGCTCCTGACGCCGCGACGCCGTGATCGAGCGGGCGCTGCGCTATTGCGATCTCGCCGTCGCGCAGGGCCTCCTCGCCATCCGCAGCCATGTCGACATCTGCGACGACCGCCTGCTCGCCGTCGACGCGCTGCTCGAGGTGAAGCGGCGCGTCGCGCCCTATCTCGACCTGCAGCTCGTCGCCTTCCCGCAGGACGGCTATTACCGCTCGCCGAGCGCCATCGAGAACCTCGACCGGGCCCTCGACCGCGGCGTCGACGTCGTCGGCGGCATCCCGCATTTCGAGCGCACGATGGCGGACGGCGCCGCCTCCGTGCGGGCCCTTTGCGAGATCGCCGCGAGGCGCGGCCTGTGCGTCGACATGCATTGCGACGAGACCGACGACCCGCTCTCGCGGCATATCGAGACGCTGGCGGCGGAGACGCAGCGCCTCGGCCTTCAGGGCCGCGTCGCCGGCTCGCATCTCACCTCGATGCACTCGATGGACAACTACTACGTCTCGAAGCTGATCCCGCTGATGCGCGAGGCGGAGGTCGCCGCGATCGCGAACCCGCTGATCAACATCGTCATCCAGGGCCGCCACGACACCTATCCGAAGCGCCGCGGCATGACCCGCGTCCCGGAATTGCGCGCAGGCCGGCGTCAACGTGCGCCTTCGGCCACGACTGCGTGATGGACCCCTGGTATTCGCTCGGCAGCGGCGACATGCTCGACGTCGCGCATATGGCGGTGCATGTCGGCCAGCATGACGAGCCGCGAGGCGATGCGCTTCTGCTTCGACGCGGTCACGGTCAATCCGGCGCGCGATCATGGGCCTCGACGGCTACGGCCTCGCACCCGGCTGCAACGCCGATTTCGTGCTCCTGCAGGCGCGCGATCCGATCGAGGCGATCCGGCTCAAGGCCGGCGCGGCTCGCGGTGGTGCGGCGCGGCGCCGTCATCGCCGAGGCGGCGCCGCGGGAGACGCGGCTTTCGCTCGGCGGCCGGCCCGCGACGGTCGATCCCGCCGCCTACGCGCCGAGCCTTCCGGGCGCGCGGCGCGCCGAGAGCGCAAAGCGGTCGTAGAGAAAGGTCCTGAGCCAGTCGCTCGGGCCGGCGATCCTTCGCTGGGCCCGCGCGATGCGCGCATAGCTGCCGCGGCGGATGTCGGTGAAGCCCGCCTCCGCGGCGAGGCCGCGCAGGAGCTCGAAATCGAGCCCGCCGGAGAACGGGAGCTGACGCAGGATCGCGGCGTGGTGCGCCGCAAGCTCCGGGTCCTGGTGGCGCGAGGCGCCGATGGCCGGTTCGAGCCAGGTCATGGCGCGGCGCGCGAGACGGCCGCGCAGAGGCAGATTGACGAAGTCGCCGTCGAACACGAGCAGCCGCCCGCCCGGCTTCAGGATGCGCGCCCAGTCGCGCAGCGCGGAGACCGGCTCCGTCAGCGTCCAGACGAGATGGCGGCAGACCACCGCATCGTAGCGCGCGTCCGGCTGCATGGTGCGCTCCGCGTCCGCGACGAGGAAGCGGGCGCGGGGCTCGCCGCGGTGCTTCGTCCGCGAACGCTCGACCATCGCCTCGGAGAAATCGATGCCGGTGACGTCGTGGCCGAGGGAAACGAGCACCTTCGTCACCTCGCCGGTGCCGGAGGCGAGTTCGAGCACGTCGAGCGGCGCCTCGCCGAGATGCTCGCGGATCGTCGCCGCCCAGGCCTCGTGCTCCGGGCCGGGCAGGATGCGATGGCCGAACGATTCGTCGAAGGTCGACGAACGCTGCGACCAGTAGGAGCGGATCTCCTCCTTGAGGGACCAGTTCGCGCTTGCGTCAGCGGTGGCGTTCATTCGGCGGCCCTCAGGTTCGGCAGGAAGGTTTCGACGAGGAGCGACCCGCGCCGCGAGCGCTCGGCGTGGATGTCGACTCGGTAGGCTTCGGCGAGGAGCGGCCGGCCGAGCACCGCTTCCGGCGGCCCCTCTTCCGCGATGCGGCCGTCCTTCAGGACGAGCAGCCGCTCGGCGAAGCGGGCGGCGAGGGCGAGGTCGTGCATCGCCGCGACCGTGACCATGCGCCGGCCGCGGGTGACGGCCTCGACGACCTGCATCACTTCGAGCTGGCGGCGCACGTCGAGGGCGCTCGTCGGCTCGTCGAGGAGCAGGATGTCGGGTTCGCGCACGAGCGCCTGCGCGATGCCGGCGAGCTGCATCTGGCCGCCGGAAAGCTCGGTCACCGGCCGCCCGGCGAGAGGCAGGAGATCGAGATCGGCGAGCGCGCGCTCGACCGCGGCGAGATCGGCGGCGCTCGCCGAAAGCCCGAGCCCGCCCGCGACGCTCTTGCGGGCCAGCAGCACGACCTCGAAGACGCTCAAGGCCGCGCGCGAGACGACCTCCTGGCCGAGATGGAAGACGCGGCGCGCCCGCTCGCGCGTGCCGGCGCGCGCGAGCTCGGCGCCGTCGAGAAGGATGCGGCCGCGCGCATTCGCCGTGCCGGCGAGGCAGCGAAACAGCGTCGACTTGCCCGAGCCGTTCGGCCCGACGAGCGCCGTCACGACGCCGCGGTGCAGCGGCCCGGCATCGAGCCCTTCGAGAACACGGCTGCGGCCGTAGGCGAAGGACAGGCTTTCGACGACGAGCGCCATCTCAGGGTCCCCGGGAGCGGATCGACAAAATGAGGCTGATGAAGAACGGCACGCCGACGAGAGCCGTGATCATCCCGATCGGATAGATGATGCCCGGCGTGATCGCCTTCGACAGCGTCGAGGCGAGGGAGAGCAGGATCGCGCTCGCGAGCGCGGACACGGGCAGGAAGAAACGCTGGTCCTCGCCGACGACGAGCCGCGCGATGTGCGGCCCGACGAGCCCGACGAAGCCGATGGCGCCGACGAAGGCGACCGATATCGCCGCGAGCAGCGAGACGAGGGCGAGGATTTCGAGGCGCAGCCGGTCGACGCGGATGCCGAGCGCCTCCGCCCGCCCCTCGCCGAGGCGCAAGGCCGTCATCGCCCAGGCGCGGGCGAGCATCGCCGGCAGCGCGATCGCCAGCGCGCCGGCGGCGATCGCGATCCGGTCGGCCGAGGCGCGGCCGAGGCTGCCCATCATCCAGAACACGATCTGCTGCAGCTGCGTCTCGTTCGAGCGGTACTGGATCAGCGCGAGGAGCGCGTTGCTCGTGAACAGGAGCGCGATACCGACGAGGATCATCGTCTCCGCCGAGACGCCGCGCAGCTTCGTCAGCGCGAAGAGGACGAGCGAGGCGCAGAGCGCGAAGGCGAAGGCATTGGCGGTGACGAGGAACGGCCCGGTGCCGGGAATGAGGGCCCAGCCGAAGGCGATGGCGAGGGAGGCGCCGACGCTCGCCGCGGCCGAGACGCCGAGGGTGAACGGATCGGCGAGCGGGTTGCCGAGGATCGTCTGCATGCCGGCGCCGGCAAGGCCCAGCATGGCGCCGACGAGCACCGCCATCGCCGCGATCGGCAGGCGCAGGTCGAAGATCACGACCTGCCGCCGCGGATCGGCGGCGCCATCGTACAGGGCGCGCGAGCACGTCGCGCGAGCGTCGCCGGCCCGGGCCCGATCGAAAGATCGAGGGTGAACGCCGCGACGAGGAGCGCGGCGCCCGCGGCGATGAAGAGGATGCGCCGCAGCGCGCCCCGCCGATAGGAAGCGGCCGCGCCGACGGCGAGAGCCGTCACTTCAGCGACGGCCCAGAACACCCCGGACGGCGCCACCGGCAGGAACTTCGCGTGCAGCTCCTGCCATGTCGCCTGCGGATCGACGTCCTTGAAGCAGGTCGGGATGCAGCTCCTTCGCAATCGCCTGCACGGCGACGAACGAATAGGGCGAGTTGTAGTACTGATGGTAGAGCACCATGACGCGCTTCTCCTTCGCGGCGCGCAACAGCGCGACGCCCGGCCGCTCCATCAGCGTCTTGAGCCGCGCCTGCACGACCTCCGGCGTCGCCTCGTAGCCGAGGGGAACGGCCTTGCTCGCCGGCATACGCCTCCGACCAGTTGGCGCCGGTCATCAGGTAGTAGTCGGGATCGTCGGCGAGGATCTTCTCGACGTTGACGTCGCCGCCGCTCGTCGAGGAGAAGAAGCGGCTGCCCCAGTTGCGGCCGCCCGCTTCCTCGACGAACTTGCCGAAATTGGTCGAGCCCCAGGTCGAGCAGCAGGAATTCGGGTTGTAGCCGGCCGCACGCTCCATGAAGACCAGGGGACGGTCCTTCTCCTTGAGCTGGCCGACGCGCGTATAGACGAGCCGCATCTGGCGCAGGTAGAAATCGGCGAAGGTGAGCGCCTCGTCCTCGCGGTTCATGATGCGGCCGAGGAGCATCAGGCTGGGAATCGTGTTCTGGCTCGGATCCTCGCGCCAGTCGATGAAGACGACGGGGATGTTCACCTTCTCCAGCGTCTCGATGAGGCCGGTCTCGCGGGCCCGGAAGATAGTTGCCGAGGTCGAGCACGACGACGTCGGCATCGAGAGCGATGATCTTCTCGATCGCAGAAGTCGCTGGCATAGGGGTTGCCGAGATCGGCGATCTCGTCGGCGCCCGGGAACTTCGCCTTATACTTTCGCCACGAATCGGGATCGTTGACCTTGAGATCGTCGCGCCAGCCGACGACGCGGCGGAAAGGGTCGTCCCTGTCGAGCACCGCGAGCCCGTAGAGCTGGCGGCCTTCGCCGAGGATCATGCGGGCAACGCCCTTCTTGACGCTCACCGTGCGGCCCGCGAGGTCCGTCACCGTCACGGACTCGGCGGCGCGGGCCGGCAGCGCGAAGGAGAGGAGGAAGGCGAGGGTGACGAGTGCGACGATCAGGAGTTCGGCCGGCGAGACGGTGCTTGCGCCGGATCGGCGTGCGGTGGTGAACATGACGTCCTCATCGGTCCAGGGTTCAAGGCCCTGCGTGAAGCGCACGCGAGCGCGCGGGACGCGGTGCGTAACCCGCTCCGATCCGAAAAGCAACGCCCTTTCAATAACTTAGAACGGTTCTGAAGGGGCTTCAGTCTGGAGGAATTCCGAACTGCGAGGGCGGGATATTTCCCGTCGCGCTCGGGCGCACGCCATCGCCCAGGTCACGCTCCGTGCGGGCGCCGCCGTCGTCGCGGCTCGGGGTGACGGAGAAGAGGTCGTAGGGACAGGTGAACGCAGTCACGATGTCGCGGCACGCACGCGGGACGAAGCGCCCGCACTCCACACACAGATCGGCCATGGACGTCTCGATACTCCTCCGCCTCTCGGCGGCGCGGCAGGGCGACGCGAGAGGCCCGGCAGATTTCATGCACCCGCCCGGCGCGATCCGCTATAATCCTTCCGGACCGCGTCGTGGGCGGGAGAGGTCGAACTCATGCAGGACAAGCCGCCGACCCCATCGGGTGTTCCGATCGTCGACAACGAGGCCGTCACCGAGGTTTTCGCGACGTCGATCGTTGACGTGACGCTGATCAACGCGCACGCGATCTCGGTAACGTTCGGGGCCCGGCGCAACACGCGGGCGTCGAGTTCGTCCGACCCTCAGGAGTCGATCGTCGTCAACAGCCGCGTCGTGCTGCCGGTCGAGGCGGCGCAGGTGTTCAGCCACCTTCTGAGCCGGATGCTCCGCCGCGCGGAAGAACTGCGCACCGAGGCGACGCCCGAGCCCGTCAAGCCGCCGGCGACGACCCCGGCCCGCGCGCGACGCACCGTGTCCTGAAGGCAGCCTCGATCGCCCGCCAGTCGGCTTCGGCGAGGGCACGGGCGGCCTCCTCGGGCGCCCATCGGAGCGCCCCCAGCGTCCGTGCGATCGCCTCGCAGCGGCGGACGCCGTGCAGCACGCTGGTATGATCGCGCCGCAGCCCGGCCCCGATCTCCTTGAGGCTCAACCGCGTGCGGCGGCGGGCGAGCCAGAAGGCGATATGCCGCGCCTTCGCGAGCGCCCGTCCTCGCCCCGGGCCGAGGAGATCGGCGGCCGGTTCCCCGCTCGCCGCCGAGGCGAGGGCGAGGCAGGCGGCGAGATCGGGATGCAGAGGCGGACCCGCGAGCCCCTCGCCGGGCCCGGCGGCGGGCGGCCGGGGCCGCGCCGGCAGCGCGAGCGCGGCCTCGAACCTCCGCGTTCGCTCCCGCCAGGCCTCCGCCTCGCGGGCGGCCGCGGCGAGGGCCCGCTCGGTCTCGGCGAGCCGCATCGCCAGGGCGGCGCGGCGCTCGCTCCCGGCCCGGGGACGCACGCGCTCGATCGGGACGATCGGCATGGCCGGCCCTGCCGCGGCGGCCGGACGAGGGAGAGAAGCGAGCTGGTAGGTCATGGCGATGCCCTTGCGACCGGGAATGCGCTGACATTCTGATTTTCAGAATGTGCCGTCAAGGGATTTTCCGATAATCGGAATTGCCGTGCTTTCCGATTTCTCGAAAATGGCCCCCATGGACGACCTCGACTGGATCCGCGCCGGCCTGGGGAAAGCGGGGAAAACCCGCACCGGCCTCGCCGCCGCCCTTGGCCGCGCGCCCTCGGCGGTGACGGCGCTGCTGAAAGGCGCGCGCAAGCTCAAGGCCGACGAGATCGCCCGCATCGCGGACTACCTGGAGGTGGACCCGCCGACTCCACAACGTTCGCGTTTTGTGCCAATCATCGGCCTCGCCGGGGCCGGCGCCGACGGATCGATCGTCTTCTCCGAAGGCGAGGGCGCCTTCGGCGAGGCCCCCGTCCCGCCCGGCGGGACGGAGAATACGAGGGCGGTCGAGGTACGGGGAGAGTCGATGCGCGGGATCGCCGAGGACGGCTGGCTGGTCTATTACGACGACCGCCGCAACCCCCCGGACCAGTCGATCGTCGGCGAATTGTGCGTCGTCGGCCTCGCCGACGGCCGCACCCTCATCAAGTATCTCTATCCCGGCAGCGAGCCCGGCCTCTTCAACCTCGAAAGCACGACCGAGGCGACGATCCGGAATGTCGCCGTCGCCTGGGCGGCGGTCGTCACCGCCATCATCCCCCGGCCGGCGGCCCGCCGGCTGATTCGGCGGCCCGAGGGATCGGGCCGGGAGAATATTCTGCAAGTCAGAAAGAAGGCTTGAAGGACTTGCGATTTTTCGGTTCGCTTCGATGATTGCAACCGCGGACGAGACCTTTGCGGGCGTCAAGCCCGTCGAGGAGCGCCACCGCTTCGACGAGGCGGCCCTCGATGCTTGGCTGCGCCGCGAGGTCGAGGACTATGCGGGTCCGCTGACGGTGCGCCAGTTCCGGGGCGGCCAGTCGAACCCGACCTATCGCCTCGACACGCCCAGCCGATCCTACGTGCTGCGGCGCAAGCCCTTCGGCCCGCTGCTGCCCTCCGCGCACGCGGTCGACCGGGAATACCGCGTCATCGCGGCCCTGCACGGCGCGGGCTTTCCCGTTGCGCGGCCCTTCGGCCTGTGCGCGGACGAGGGCGTCATCGGCGCCATGTTCTACGTCATGGCGATGGTCGAGGGTCGCGTGTTCTGGGACGCGACCCTGCCCGGCGCGTCGCCGGCCGAGCGCCGTGCGGTCTATCGCGCCAAGATCGAGACGCTCGCGGCCCTGCACGGCTACGACCCGGCCGCGCTGGGGCTGTCCGACTACGGCCGCCCCGGCAACTATTTCTCGCGCCAGGTCGACCGCTGGAGCCGGCAGTACCGCGCCTCGGAGACGAAGAGCGTGCCCGAGATGGACCGGCTGATGGCGTTCCTCCCGGGCACCGTTCCTGCCCAGGACCGCACCGCCATCGTCCACGGCGATTACCGCATCGACAATATGATTTACGCCGCGGACGGTCCCCGCGTGCTTGCGGTGCTCGACTGGGAATTGTCGACGCTCGGCGAGCCCCTCGCCGATTTCAGCTATCTCTTGATGCATTGGGCGATGCCCGTCGACGGCCGCAGCGGCCTTGCCGGGCTCGACCTGCCCGCCCTCGGCATCCCGACGGTCGAGGAGACGGTCGCGCTCTATTGCAGCCTGACCGGCCGCGACGGCCTGCCCGATCTCGACTGGTTCTTCGCCTACAACCTGTTCCGCTTCGCCGCGATCCTTCAAGGCATCGCCGGCCGCGTCCGCGACGGCACCGCCGCGAAGTCCGCAGGCGATGCAATACGGCGAGCGCGTCGAGCCCCTCGCGCGCGCCGCCTGGGACTACGCGGTGCGGGCCGGAGCGTGAGGGAAGGTCGTGAGGTCGTGAGGTCGTTAGTCGTTAGTCGTTAGTCGTTAGTCGTTGGTCGTTGGTCGTTGGTCGTTGGTCGTTAGGGTCGGAGGCTGAACCGCCTAATCACGAAGCACGATCTGACGATCTCACGATCTCACGACTCACGAAGCACGATCTGACGATCTCACGATCTCACGAAGTCTCACGACTCACGATCTCACGAAGCACGATCTTACGACCGACGCCCGCCCTCACCGCACCTCCGGCTCGGCCACCGCCGCCTCGACCTCCGCCGGATCGAGATCGTAGACGCGGGAGCAGAACTCGCAGGTGATGCCGATGCGGCCGTTGTCGCCGACCATGTCGCGACGATCCTCGCGCGTGAAGCGGCGCATCATGCCGATGATGCGCTCCCGCGAGCAGCGACATTCCTCGTGCACGGGCTGCGCCTCGAAGACGCGCACGCCGCGTTCGTGGAAGAGGCGGTAGAGCAGGCGCTCGCTCGACACCGCCGGGTCGACGAGTTCGTGGTCCTCGATCGTGTCGACGAGGGCCTTCGCCTCGACCCAGGCGTCGTCCTCCGCCGGCGGCGGCCGATCGTTCGCGGGATGTCCTTCGGGGATGTCGCCCGGATGGAAGTCCGCCTGCCGCGCCCGCTCCGGCGAGGTCGGCAGGAACTGCACCATGAGTCCGCCGGCCCGATAGGCGTGGCGGCCGCCCTCGAACTGCTCGGCGACGGCGAGGCGCACCCGCGTCGGGATCTGCTCCGATTGCCGGAAATACTGATCGGCCGCGGCCTCGAAGCCCTGCCCTTCGAGAGGCACGACGCCCTGGTAGCGGCTGCGATCCGAGCCCTGGTCGATGGTCATGGCGAGGATGCCGTGGCCGAGAAGGTCGGGCGTCTTCGCGGCGCTCGCGGCCGCGAGGCGCTCGCGGTCGAAGCGCGCCGTCGCGCGCAGGCGGTCCGGCGCATCGAAATCGACGACGACCATCTCGATCGCCCCGTCCGACTTCGTCTGCAACTGGAAGCGGCCCTCGAACTTCAGCGAGGAGCCGAGCAGCACCGTCAGCGCCGCCGCCTCGCCGAGCACGCGGGCGACCGCGTCCGGATAGCGGTGCCGGCCGAGGATGACGTCGATCGAGGCGCCGAGGCGGACGACGCGGCCGCGCACGTCGAGGGGCTCGACCGCGAAGGGCAGGACGACGTCGTCGACCCCCTCGAACGGCGTCGCCGTCATGCCCCAACCGCTCCGAGGCACCAGGCGAGGATGCCCTTCTGCGCATGCAGCCGGTTCTCGGCCTCGTCGAAGACGACGGATTGCGGTCCGTCCATGACCTCGTCCGTGACCTCTTCGCCGCGATGCGCCGGCAGGCAATGCATGAAGACCGCGTCGCTCGCGGCGACGCTCATCAGGCGCCCGTTGACCTGATAGGACTTGAGCAGGTTGTGGCGCCGGCCCTCGTCCTCGTCGCCCATCGAGACCCAGCAATCGGTGACGACGGCGTCGGCCTCGTCGGCGGCCGCGAACGGGTCCGTCGTGACCATGATCTCCGCGCCCTCCGCCTTCGCCCAGGTCGAGAAGCTCGGGCCGGGGCGCGAGTTCCGGCGGCGAGGCGACGCGCAGCTTGAAATCAAGGCGCGCGGCGGCGTGCACCCACGACGACAGGACGTTGTTGGAATCGCCGGTCCAGGCGATGGTGCGGCCACGGATCGGGCCGCGATGCTCCTCGAAGGTCAGCACGTCCGCCATGATCTGGCAGGGATGCGTGAGCTTCGTCAGGCCGTTGATCACCGGAATCGTGGCGCAGCGCGCGAGTTCCTGCACCATGGCGTGGTCGAGGGTGCGGATCATGATCGCGTCGACATAGCGCGACAGCACCTTCGCGGTGTCGCCGATCGTCTCGCCGCGGCCGAGCTGCATCTCCTGCCCCGTGAGCATCAGCGTCTCGCCGCCGAGTTCGCGCATGCCGACATCGAACGAGACGCGGGTGCGCGTCGAAGGCTTGTCGAACACCATCGCCAGGACCTTGCCGGCGAGCGGCCGGTCGGTCGCGGGCTCGCCCTTGCGGCGGCGCGCCTTGATGTCCGCGGAGGCGTCGAGCACGCGGCGCAGGTCGGCGCCTGAGAAATCGCTGAGGTCGAGGAAGTGGCGGGCCGTCATTCCGCCGCCCCCCGCCGGGCGAGGCTCTTCAGCTCGCTCTCGATCGCCTCGCAGGCCGTCTCGAGGCGGGCGATGCCCTCGCGCGATCTCGTCCTCGGTGACGATGAGCGGCGGCAGCAGGCGGGCGACGTTGTCGCCGGCGCCGATCAGGATCACCTTCGCGTCCCGCGCGGCGGCGATGAAATCGGCACTCGGCACGTGCGTCTTCAGGCCCATCATCAGGCCCTGGCCGCGCACCTCCGCGATCACCGACGGGTGGCGGTCCTTCAGCCCCGCGAGACGCTGCTTCAGCACGAGGCCGAGCCGCTGCACCCGCTCGAGGAAGCCGGGCGCCAGCACCACGTCGAGCACGGCGTTGCCGACCGCCATGGCAAGCGGGTTGCCGCCGAAGGTCGTGCCGTGCGTGCCGACGGTCATGCCCTTCGCCGCCTCGGCGGTGGCGAGGCAGGCGCCGAGCGGGAAGCCGCCGCCGATGCCCTTGGCGATCGACATGATGTCCGGCGCGATGCCCGACCACTCGTAGGCGAAGAACTTGCCGGTGCGGCCGACGCCGGTCTGGATCTCGTCGAAGACGAGAAGCAGGCCGCGCTCGTCGCAGAGGGCGCGCAGGCGCCGCAGCTCCTCCGTCGGCACCGGGCGGATGCCGCCCTCGCCCTGGATCGGTTCGATCAGGAGCGCCGCGGTCTCGGGCCCGATCGCCGCCTCGAGGGCGTCGCGATCGCCGAAGTCGACCTGGTCGAACCCCTCGACCTTCGGGCCGAAGCCTTCGAGGTATTTCTTCTGGCCGCCGGCGGCGATGGTCGCGAGCGTGCGGCCGTGGAAGGCGCCCTCGAACGTGACGATGCGGAAGCGCTCCGGCTGGCCGTTCACCGCGTGGTACTTGCGGGCCATCTTGATGGCGGCCTCGTTCGCCTCGGCGCCGGAATTGGCGAAGAAGACGACGTCCGCGAAGGTCGCTGCCACGAGGCGTTCGGCGAGCCGCTCGCCCTCCGGAATCCGGAAGAGGTTCGAGGTGTGCCAGACCTTGCCGGCCTGCTCGGTGAGGGCCGCGACGAGGTGCGGATGGGCATGGCCGAGGGCGTTGACCGCGATGCCGGCCCCGAAATCGAGGTATCGCTCCCCGTCGCGCCCGAAAAGCCAGGGACCCTCCCCCTTTTCGAACGACAGATCGGCGCGCGCGTAGGTCGGCAGCAGCGGGGAGGACACGGGCCTTCTCCGATTGGGACCCCGGGGCGGCCCGGGGCCCGAAAAACGAAAGCGCCGCCCGGCTGGGGCGGCACTGGGCGGGATTCTAACGGGGCGGAACCGCCTGTCAATTCAAGAGAAATGAAGTCCGGGATCACGGCGTTTCGTGGGCCGGAGCGAGTTCCTTGGGGAAAACCGCCGAGGCGGGCCGGCGACTCTTGCGCCCGAGTCAACCGATCTAGTAGGTTCTCCGCCGTCGAGTACGACATTTCGTGCGGCGGCATCACCCTTCAGGACGCGGCCCAGTCACGCGGTCGGACAGTGCTCTGTCCGCGAGGCGTGACGGATTCCGGTCGGGCGGTGCCTCCCCCGAGGAGGCAATGTCATGACGGATGCGGGCGTAACCTGGACGGACGAGAGGATCGAGCTTCTGAAAAAGCTCTGGTCCGAGGGCTTGAGCGCCAGCCAGATCGCGACGGAGATCGGCAGCGTGACGCGGAACGCGGTGATTGGTAAGGTGCATCGGCTGGGTCTTTCCGGGCGGGGCAAGGCGAAAGCGGCAGCGCCGCAGCGCCCCCGGAAGGCAACCCGGGCTCCGAGCGCGCCGGCACCCCTGGCGCAGGCGGAGCGGCGGCCCGAAGCCGTCGCCGAACCAACCCCTCAACCTCCGGTGGCGGAAGCCGAGGTCGAGGATCTTCACGAGGAGATCGCCGTGCCGATGTCGGAGCGTGTCACCATCATGGACCTGCGGGAATCCATGTGCCGCTGGCCGATGGGAGACCCGACGAAGCCCGAATTCCGCTTCTGCGGCGCCCGGGCGGTGACGGGGCTGCCCTATTGCTCCCACCACGCCCGCGTCGCCTACCAGCCCGTCGCCGACCGCAAGCGCGACCGCCGCCTCGCCAGGGCGTAGCGGGCGCGGATTCGCCTCTCCCCGCTTGCGGGGAGAGAGTTCGGCCTGCGGCGAACGAGCGGAGCGAAGCGAAGCGGGGTGAGGGGGCGGCGCCGGGAGAGGCGCCCTTCCGCACCGTCGCGCCTTCTTCGTCGCCGCCCCCTCGCCCTCGCCTGCTGCGCAGGCTTGCTGCCTCCGGCAGCCCCTCTCCCCGCAAGCGCGGAGAGGCGAGAAGCGCGCTTCAATTCGCTCGAAACGCAACTCCCACGATGTGTGAATCGATAGGTGCGGGGAGAGGCGAGTTCCGCCTTTCCGTAACGTGTGTGCGGATGCCGGCTGCCTTGACCCGCTGCTCGTTCCGCGCGCTTTCCGCGTTGCGGTTGACCTGCTAGAGGAGCCTCCGACGAATCGCGGAGGCGAAACCGATGGACGAGGGCGGGGCGCGGGCGTTGCGCAGCTTGACGACCCGCAACGGCACGCGGCTCGCGTTCACCGCGCTCGGCATGGGCACCGCGCCCCTCGGCAATCTCTACCGCCCCCTCGCGGAAGACGTCGCACAGGCGACGCTCCGCGCAGCCTGGGATGCCGGCTCGCGCTTCTACGACACGGCGCCGCTCTACGGGCTCGGCCTGTCCGAAACCCGGGTCAACCATTTCCTGCGCGGCCGGCCGCGGAACTCCTATGTCCTGTCGACGAAGGTCGGCCGTCTGCTGACGCCGTCCTCGCCCGAGGAACGCACGGGCATCGGCAAATTCTTCGACACGCCGTCGCGGCGAGAGGTCTACGACTACAGCTATGACGGCGTGATGCGCTCCGTCGAGCATTCCCTCGAACGCCTCGGCGTCGACCGCATCGACATCCTCTTCTGCCACGATCTCGATCTCTCCACGCACAAGAGCCAGGAGGTCCTCGACGGCTATTTCCGCAGCTTCATGAACGGCGGCTACAAGGCGCTGCATGAGATGCGCGCGCAGGGCGCCGTCGCGGCGATCGGCGCCGGCGTGAACGAATGGCAGGCCAGCGAACGCCTCGCCCGCGCCGGCGACTTCGACATCTTCCTCCTCGCCGGGCGCTACACGCTGCTCGAACAGGAAGCGCTCGATTCCTTCCTGCCCCTCTGCGCCGAGAAGGGCATCGGCATTGCACTCGGCGGACCCTACAATTCCGGCATCCTCGCCACCGGGCCGAAGCCCGGCGCCTTCTACAATTACAGGCCGGCCCCGACGGCGATCCTCGAGCGCGTCGCGCGCATCGAGCGCGTCTGCGCCGCCCACGGCGTCGCGCTCATCGAGGCGGCGTTGCGCTTCCCTCTCGCGCATCCGGCGGTGATGTCGGTGATCCCCGGCGCGCAGGCGCCGGAGGAGGTCCATCGCAACGCGGAGATCCTGCGCGCGCGAATACCGGCCTCGCTCTGGACCGATCTCACGGCGGAAGGCCTTTTGCGGCCGGACGCGCCCGTCCCCACCTGAACCCGGACACCCCCCATGCTCAAGGGCCTCGACCCGCTGCTCTCGCCCGATCTTTTGATGACGCTCCGCGCCATGGGCCATGGCGACGACATCGCCCTCGTCGACGCGAACTTTCCGGCGGATTCGATGGCGCAGCGCCTCGTGCGCGCCGATGGGCTCTCGGTCACGGCGGTGCTGAACGCCGTGCTCTCGGTCATGCCCCTCGACGATTTCGTACCGGAGGCCGCCTGGCGCATGGAGGTCGTCGGCAACCCGAACGAGGAGCAGCCGGTCTTCGCCGACCTCCGCGCCGCGCTCGCGCGCCACGAGGGGCCGCAATGCAAGCTCGCCGCCCTCGAGCGCTTCGCCTTCTACGCGCGCGCGAAGGAGGCCTACGCCATCGTCGCCACCGGCGAGACGCGGCTATACGGCAACGTCATCCTGAAGAAGGGCGTGGTGCGCCCGCGCTGACGGCCCCCGTCACGCCGCCAGACTAAAGGTCTTCGGGGGCGTGTCTTAGGCGCATGCGACAGAACTTTTCCTCGTCCTTATGAATATGGCCGTCCTGGAGGGCATCTCGCAGGGCTTGGCGCGCGGTCTCGACAATCGATGCGACCGCCGCCCCCTCTTCCACTGGGTAACTCACGCGGAAACCCCAGTTTTGATCCAGGACGTCGACCAGGACTTTCATCGAGCGCACTCCACTCACGTCGGTGATAACGTTTGCCCCGCCGGTTTCTTCCCGCGCCGGAATGTCGCGAGGGGTATCCGGGGGCCCGGGCCCACGACCCGGTGTCATTTGTCGACGCCGGGCGACGCCGGAACCGCGATGTCGAAGTGCAGCACCTCTTCCCGCGCCCCGAGCTTATCATACAGCGCGAGAGCCGGGTCATCGCCGTAGTCGGCCTGCACGTAGATGACGTAGGCGCCGCGCCGGGCGGCAATCCCGCGCAAATGCGCGATGAGGTCGGTCGCGACGTGCCGCCGTCGATGCCTCGCGGCGACGGCGAGGTCGTAGATGTAGAACTCGCGCCGCATCCTCTCGAACTTGTCGAGTTCGTAGGCGACGAGGCCGCCCAGGACCTCATCGCCCGCCAGCGCGACGAGAGCGACGACATGCTGCTTCGCGAGCAGGTCCTCGAGGTAGGCCTCGGTCGGCGGGGCGGCCGCGTAAGTCTCGGGATCGGCAAAGGCATCGCTAAACAGCGCGTTCAACTTGCGCAGAAGCGCAGCGTCGGCGGATCCGAGGCGGCGGATCATGAACGATGGGAAAGACATTGCTTCATGCGGCTCGCATTGAACTCATTCCGGGAAAGCGCTCTAGGCGGCTGGCGGCAGCACCGCGAATGCTGCCGGCCCAAGGGCCGCCCATTAAGATACCGGTGTTCGATGTTAAGGGATTTTCGTCCGCACGCCCCTGCATCGATGCCGCCGGATGGCGGGCAAGGGCCCGCCTCCCGTGGGAGCCGCCGACCCGACCGAAAGCGGTAGATGTAGGAGCCTTCGCCGTCGCAAGAAGCAGGCGTAACCTAACCGGGCCAGTGAGCAACGGAGGGAACAATGAAGTCGACACTTCTCGGTATCGTGTTCGTCACCGCCGGAATCGTGGCGGGAAGCCCTGCGATGTCCCAGGATTTCAAGTCCCAGGCCCAGGCCTCCGCCGACAAATGGGACCAGGGCTTCAACAAGGGCGATGCGGCCATGATCGCCCAGGCCTACACGAAAACCGCGCACATCCTTCCGGCTGGCGGTCCTCTCGTCATGGGGTCCGACGGCGCCGAGAAATTCTTTGCCGATGTCCTCAAGAAGGGATTCAAGAACCACAAGATCACTGTCGAGGGCGGCGAGACCAAGGGCGATCTCGGCTTCGCCTATGGAAAATGGCAGGCGACCGGCCCTGGACCCGACGGGCAGCCCAAAACCTACGGCGGCCATTGGACGAACGTGATGGAGAAAGACGGCGGTCAGTGGAAGACCGTCCTCCACACCTGGAACTGAGGCCGCGAACGACGCCCGCCCGGCTGCGGCGGAACCACCGTCGCATGCCGAGGCGGCTGCGAAGTTTTCGGGAGCTGGGTGTCTCGCCCTCCCCCGTTCCGAGGACCTGCACCGAAAGGCAACGCACTCACGGCCGCACGGCGGGCGTTTCCATCGGCAGGCCGCGAGCCTTTTGCATCAGGTAGAGCTCGAGTTCGGCGATCTCCGGCGCGCCGTCGGGGAAGGGCTCGGCGCGCATCCCGGTCATGCAGTTGCGCAGGCGCCGGCGGAGCGAGCCGAGATCCTGCCATTCGAGGCGGTACAGGGGGTAGCCCGTCGGCAGCGCCTGCGGGATCGGCGCGCTGCCGAGATGCCGGCCCCAGCGCTCCTCGTGACACTGGGCGCAGGAGATGTTGAGCTGGCCCTGGCGCCGCTCGTAGAGCGCGCGTCCGCGCGCGAGCGCCGGCGCAAGGCGCTCGTCCTCGCCCGCCGCGATGGGCAGGCCGCGCGACTGGTGCGCGACATAGACGGTCAGCGCCAGCGTTTCGCGACTCTCCGGCGGTGCCGGGCCGATGCCCTGATTGTCGCGGCGGCAGAGCGCGATGCGCTCCTCGAGATCGATCGGGCCGCCGCGCGCCGGATCGAAGGCCGGATAGCGGGCGGCGACGCCCTTCATGCTTGCCGCCGCATCGCCGTGGCAATCGGCGCAGGAGCGGCCGGCCGGGCCGGCCTTCGTTTTCCAAAGGCTCTCGCCTTCGCCGACGAAGAGCATGCCCGGATTGGCGGCGTCGTCGCGCTGCATCGCCTGCGTTTCCGGACTCATGAAATCGAACCCGGAGCGGCGCTCGTCGGCGCCGATCGAGCCCGTCGCGGCAAGCGACAGGCCGCAGGCGAGAGCACAGGCGTAAAGCCGCGCCGTCATGGCTCCACGGCGATGGCCGCGGTCTCGACCTGGCTCTGGCCGTTGTCGTCCGTCCAGCGCATCGCGATGGTGCCGCTCTCCGCCGCGACGAGGGAAAAGGACAGGAACGGATTGGCGGAGATCGCCGGGAAGAAATCGGCGCTGAACACCTCCTCGCCGTTATAGGTGCAGGCGAAGCGGCGGATGATGTCCCGCGGCACGAGGGCGCCGTCGGGCCCGGTGCGGTAGCCCGTCTCCATCGGATGCGCGATCAGCGCTTTGATCTCGACGATGTCGCCGCGCCTTGCGGTCTTCGGCACGTTGACGAGGGCGCGCGGCATGGCTCAGGTCTCCGCGCAGGCGGGCAGCGTCACGACGAGGTCGGCGCTCTCGCTCCAGAACGAGCCGTCGCTCATCTCCGCGACGGCGACGATCCTCTGCGAATCGCCGAGGCGGATGCGGGTCGAGACGGCGGCGCGGCCGCAGCGCGGCGTCAGGTTGAAGACGGCGACGTTCGGCTGCGGGTTTTTCTCGTTGAAGATGCCGATGCGCCGGACGTGATCGGCGGCGCTCATCGGGCTCTCGACCTTGACCGTCAGAGGCACCGCGTTGCCGTTCTCGACGAGCGGGGGAATGTCGAGGGTGACGCGGCCGTTCCTGATCTCGGCCTCGCCGGCGAAGGCCCGGATCGCCGCGGCGAGGGTCGCGGGCGTTGCCGCGGCCGGGCGCACGAGGACGAGCGCGGCGCCGGCCGCGAGCGCCTCGCGGCGGGTGAGGCCGTGAATCCCCTCGCGGCTCATCGCGGCGCCGCCCCGGGCTCGTCCGTGAGGGTCGTCAGGAAGGCGACCACGTCCTCGATCTCCTCGGCGCTGAGGATCGGCTTGCCCTGAAAGGCCGGACCGACCCGGTTCAATCCGTCGATACGATAATAGGAGGGCATGATCGTGTCAGGGTTCAAGCGGACCCCGTCGACGAGTCGCAGGCGGAGCTGGCCCTCGGCGAGCCGCGAGCCGGCCCCGGCGAGGCTCGGGGCGAGGTTGCCCTGGAAGGGCCGGTCCGGAAAAGGACCCGTGTGGCAGAGCAGGCAGAGGCCCCGCTGCCGGTCGGCGACGATGGCGCGGCCGCGGGAGGGGTCGCCCGGCGCGCCGGTGAGCGAATGCGGGATCGCGTCCAGCCTCGACGGCGAAGGGCCGCAGGGGCTCGGCGCGAAGCGGCGCCGCCGGCGCAATCGCAACGGCCGCGCCGCAAAAGCTCAGCCGAAAACCTGAGCCGTGATCGTCTTGAACCAGGCACTCCGCATAGGTCGCTTCGAGAGTGCGCTGCGCGCGCGGTGCGTCGAGCGGGCTCGTGCCGCCGGCGCCCTCGACATCGGTCAGGAGCCCGTTCGCGGGCCGGTAGACGCCGGCGATCGAGATGCCGTAGTCGGGCGCGACGAGGCTGTAGCAGGTGTTGATCAGCTTCGGCGTCGGCGCGCTCTCGCCGTGCAGGAGCGAGCGCGACGGCCACCGCGCAGGCCTTGGCCTGGGCGTTCGCCGCGAAGGCCGATTTCGGCATGCCGCCGGCGATGGCGGCGTCGCCGATCACGTGCACGTTGGGCTTCAGCTTCGACTCGAAGGTGACCGGATCGATCGGGCACCAGCCGGTGCGGTCGGCGGCGCCGGCCGTCCGTGCGATGGCGCCCGCCTGCTGCGGCGGGATGACGTTGCGCGACATCCGCGCGATGATCGCCGAACTCGGTGACGAGCGTCTTTTCGGCCGCATCGACCTCGATCACCTTGCCGCCGGCGGAGAGCGCGACCCATTCGATCATGCCCGGATAGAGCTCCTTCCAGGCGGCCTCGAAGAGGCGCTGCTTCGAAAACGCGTCCTTCGCGTCGAGGATGAGGATTTTCGAGCGCGGCTTCTTCGCCTTGAGATAGTGCGCGATCGAGGCTCGCGCGCTCGTAGGGCCCCGGCGGGCAGCGGAACGGATTGGCCGGAGCGACGATGACGAACGTGCCGCCGTCCTCCATCGCCTCGAGCTGGCGGCGCAGGAGCAGCGTCTGCGCGCCGGCCTTCCAGGCATGCGGCATGATCTCGGCCGCCGCGTCGTCGTAGCCCGTCAGCGCGTCGAAGCGCAGGTCGATGCCCGGCGCGAGGACGAGGCGGTCGTAGGCGACGCTCGCGCCGTCTTGAAGCGCGATCCGGCGCGTCTCGCCGTCGATGCGGACCGCGTTCGCTTGCGCGACGGCGATGCCCTCGTCCTTGAGCTTGCCGTAGCCGAAGCGCTGCGCCTCGATCTCGCGCAGGCCCGCGACGACCGCGTTGCTGAAGGGACAGGCGGTGTAGGTCTCGTTCGGCTCGATCAGGGTCACGTCGAGGCCGAGGCGCTTCATCTCCCGCGCGCAGGTGGCGCCGGCAAAGCCGCCGCCGATGACGGCGACCCGCGCCGCCGCCTGCGCGCGCAAAGGCAGCGGCGCCGCGAGCGCCGCGAGCGAGGCCATGACGGCGCGGCGGGACGGGCGAAGCGCGGCCACGGCAGCTCCTAGCGCTGCGAGGAGAGAAAGGCGGCCATCGCCTCGATCTCCTCGTCCGAAAAACCCTTGGCGATGCGGTCCATCACCGTCGCCGGCCGCGCGCCGGTGCGATAGGCCCGCATCGCGGCGCCGATATCGGCGGCCGGCAGCCCCATCAGCGGCGGCACGGCCGCCGCCCGCGCCGTGGCAGCCCGAGCAGGCCGTCGCGCCCGCGGGCGGGGGCGCGGCGAGGGCCGGAACGCTCGCCGCGAGGATCGCAAGCACGCCTCCGCCGCAAAGCGCCGAGGGAACGGAGCGCGTGCGCCGCACCCTCAGGCCCGCCGCAGGTCGGCGTTCTTCAGCGGCATGTTGCGGACGCGCTTGCCGGTCGCCGCGAAGATCGCGTTCAGCACCGCCGGCGCAGCGACGAAGATCGTCGGCTCGCCGACGCCGCCCCAGAAGCCGCCCGACGGCATCACGATCGTCTCGACCGCCGGCATCTCGTCCATGCGCATGACCGGATAGGTGTCGAAATTCTCCTGCTCGACCTGGCCGTTCTTGAGCGTGATCTCGCCGTAGCAGCATCGCCGAAAGACCGAAGGCGAAGGAGCCTTCGACCTGCGCCGCGATCTGCTGCGGATTGACCGCGTGGCCGGGATCGGTCGCGGCGACGATGCGCTGGATCTTCACCGAGCCGTCGTCGTTCACCGAGACCTCGGCGCAGGCGGCAACGTAGCTGCCGTAGCCCATGTGCTGCGACAGGCCGCGGAAGACGCCCTTTTCCGGCGGCTGTGCCCCAGCCGGCCTTCTCGGCGACGGCGTTGAGCACGGCGAGATGCTTCGGGCTGTTGGCGAGGAGCTGGCGCCGGAAGTCGAGCGGATCCTGCCCCGCGGCATGGGCGAGTTCGTCCATGAAGCATTCGAGATAGAGCGCGTTCTGGTTGTTGTTGACGCCGCGCCAGAAGCCCGGCGGCACCGGCGGGTTGCGCATGGCGTGATCGATGAGGAGGTTCGGCACCGCATAGCCGAAGACGCCCTCCGTGCCGCTCGGGTTGAGCCCCTGGAAGGTCGCCGGATCGCGGCCGTTCTGCAGGCCCTGCGGGTTGAGGCCGGCGAGGATCGACTGGCCGGAGATGCGCATGTGCAGGCCGACGAGGTTGCCGCTCGCATCGAAGGCGCCGACGAGCCGCGACATCGTCACCGGATGGTAGCGGCCGTGGAGCATGTCCTCCTCGCGGCTACCAGATCAGCTTGATCGGCGTGCCCGGCATCTCCTTCGCGATCGTCACCGCCTGGCGCACGAAATCGTGGCTCGTCGCGCGCCGGCCGAAGCCGCCGCCGAGATTGAGCCTGAAGACGTCGCACTGGCCGATCGGCAGGCCGGCGGCATCGGCCGCCGTCGCAAGCGCCGCCTCGGCGTTCTGCGTCGCCGTCCAGACCTCGCATTTCGCGTCCGTCCAGAGCGCCGTCGCGTTCATCGGCTCCATGGTGGCGTGGTGCTGATACGGGAAGGAATAGACCGCCTCGTGCGTCTTCGCGGCGCCGGCGATGGCGGCCTTGATGTCGCCGCGCTCGTTGCCGACGAAGGCCTGCTGCGCGGTGAGGCCCTCCTTCAGCATCGCGGCGATGTCGGCGCTCGAGAGCTTCGCGTTCGGCCCCTCGTCCCAGACGATGGGGAGGGATTCGAGGGCGTTCTTCGCGCGCCACCAGGTATCGGCGACGACGGCGACGCCGGTGTCGCCGACCTTCACGACGCGCTTGACGCCGGGCATGCCGGCGACCTTCGCCGCATCGAAGCTCTTCAGCTTGCCGCCGAAGATCGGACAATCCCTGATCGCCGCGTTCAGCATACCCGGAAGGGTCACGTCCATGCTGTAGATCTGCTTGCCGTTCAGCTTGTCGAGAGTGTCGAGCCGCTTCACCGGCTTGCCGGCGATGGTCCAGTCCTTCGGGTCCTTGAGCGTGACCTCCTTCGGCACCGGCATCGTCGCGGCGAGCGCCGCGACCTTGCCGTAGGTCGTGGTGCGGCCGGTCGGGCCGTGCGTCACGACGCTTTTGGCGGCGCTGCAATCCTTCTCGTGGACGCCCCATTCCTTGGCGGCCGCGGCGATCAGCATCGTGCGGGCGGCTGCGCCCCCGCGGCGGACGTAATCCTGCGAATCGCGGATGCCGCGGCTGCCGGCGGTCTGGAAATTGCCCCAGACGCGGTTGCGCTTCAGGTTCTGGCCGGGCGTCGGATATTCCGTCGTCACCTTCGACCAGTCGCATTCGAGCTCCTCGGCCACGAGCTGGGCGAGGCCGGTGAGGGTGCCCTGTCCCATCTCGACGCGGGCGACGCGGATCACCACGGTGTCGTCCGGCTTGATCACGACCCAGGCGTTGATCTCGGGCGTCGCTTCCGCGGCGGCGGCGGCGCCCGTTCCGAACGGGATGTGGAAGCCGAGGGAAAGGCCGCCCACTGCGGCCGACGAGCCGACGAGGAAGCGGCGACGGGAAACGGCGTGCATCGTCATCGTTGTCTCCCCGTCAGCCGATTTCGGAGGCGAGCTTCACCGCCGCCTTGATGCGATTGTACGTGCCGCAGCGACAGATGTTGGACATCACCGTGACGATGTCGTCCTCGCTCGGCTTCGGATTGTGGCCGAGAAGCGCCGCCGCGGACATGATCTGGCCGGACTGGCAATAGCCGCACTGCGGAACGTCGAGCTCCGCCCAGGCGCTTCTGCACCGGATGCGAGCGGTCCGCGGAAAGGCCTTCGATGGTGACGATCTTCTGATCCGCCGTGAAGGCCGAGAGCGGCAGCGAGCACGAGCGCGTCGCCTCGCCGTCGATATGCACGGTGCAGGCGCCGCACTGGGCGATGCCGCAGCCGTACTTCGTACCGGTCAGGCCGAGCTGTTCGCGCAGGACCCAGAGCAGCGGCGTTTCCGGCTCCGCGTCCACTTCCCGATCGATGCCGTTGACGTTCAGGCGAACCATGGCGAGCCCTCTCGATTGGATGAATTCCAATGTCGGAAACTGCGGCCAAGCGTGTCAACAAGCGCCGGCGCGCCTCAGCCGCGCACCCGGATCAACTCTGTGCGAGGCCATCAGGATTCCGCCGCGCCGTCGGCCGGCCGCAGGTCGATCGCGTCGATCGCTGCGTTGCGCCGCGCTTCGAGGGTGCGGATCGTCGCGTCGAGTTCCCGTAGGGTGCCGCGGGTCGAGCCGTTGAGGCCGATGCCGCCGACGAAGGCCGCGAGCGCCGCGACGAGTCCTTCCGGCGCGCCGCCGAAGGCGCCGAGGACGATGGCTGCGAACAGAACGATGGCGCCGCTCCAGATCATCCTCGCCGCGACGATGGTCTTGCGGCAGCGCTCCGCCGCTTCGGACAGGCGCTCGATCTCGGCTTCGAGATCGGCGATGGCGATCGTCGCGTCGGACATTCGGCGACCCTTAGGAGCGATCCGCCTCGAACAGAAGCAGCGTCTGCGCCGGCACCCGGATCGTGCCGCCGGGCGAAAGCGGTTTCGCCGGTCCGATCCCGCCCGGGAGCGAGGTGTCGAGGGCGGGGCGCCAGGCCCCCGAGGGGAAAGCGTCGGCGAGGCGGAACGCGATGTCGTCGCCGCCGCCGTTGAGGAGAACGAGAAAGCGCCTGCCGTCCGCGGCGTCGTTGCCGATCTGCATGCCGATGGCGCAGCGGCTCTCGTCGCCCCAATCCTCGACGGTCATCTCGCGGCCTTCCGGTGCGAGCCAGTAGACATCGCGCAGGTCCGAGCCGGCGACGGCCGCGCCGGTGAGAAAAGCGCGGCGCCGGAAGGCGTCGTTGCTGCGGCGCAGCGCGGCGATGCGGCGCACGAACGCCAAAAGCTCCGGATCGAAGGCGGCGCCCGTCTCCCAGTCGAGCCAGCTCGTCTCGTTGTCCTGCGCATAGGCGTTGTTGTTGCCGCCCTGGGTGCGCGACAGTTCGTCCCCCATGAGGAGCATCGGCACGCCCTGCGAAAGGAAGACGGTCGCGAGCAGCGCCCGCTTCAAGCGCGCCCGCCGCGACAGGATCGCGGCGTCGTCGGTCGGTCCCTCGACGCCGCCGTTGGAGGAGAGGTTGTGGGGATGGCCGTCCCGGTTGTCCTCGCCGTTCGCGTGGTTGTGCCGGCGCTCGTAGCTGACGAGGTCCTGGAGCGTGAAGCCGTCATGGGAGGCGATGAAATTCACCGAGGCCCAGGGATGGCGCCCCGAAGGCTCGTAGATCTCGCGCGAGCCGGTCATGGCGCGGGTGAGCTTCGGCAATTGTCCGGGATCGCCGCGCCAGAAGGCGCGCACGGGATCGCGGAACTGATCGTTCCATTCGCTCCAGCCGGGGGGAAAGGCGCCGATCCGATAGCCGCCGGGTCCGAGGTCCCAGGGCTCCGCGATCAGCTTGACCCGCGACAGCACCGGGTCCTGCGCGATCGCGCGCAGGAAGCCGGCGCGGTGCGAGACCTCGTAGGGCTCGCGGGCGAGGCTCGGCGCAAGATCGAAGCGGAAGCCGTCGACATGGTAGGCCTCGACCCAGTGGCGCAGGAAATCGAGGACCATCTGCAGAACGCGCGGATGATCGAGGTTCAGCGTGTTGCCGGTCCCGGTCGTGTCCCAGGTCTGGCGCGGATTGTCGGGGTCGAGCTTGTAGTAGCTCGCATTGTCGATGCCGCGGAAGGAGAGCGTCGGCCCGAGCGCGTCGCCCTCGGCGGTGTGGTTGTAGACGACGTCGAGGAGGATCTCGATGCCGGCTTCGTGCAGGGCGCGGACCGCGCTGCGAAAGCCGATCGCCCCGGCCTCGCCGAGATAGCGCGGCTCCGGCGCGAAGAAGGCGAGGGTCGAATAGCCCCAGTAGTTGCGCAGGCCCCTCTCGACCAGGAAGCGATCGTCCGCGAAGGCCTGGGCCGGCATCAGTTCGATCGCCGTGACGCCGAGCTTGACGAGGTGCTCGATCACGGCCGGATGGCCGAGCGCCGCGAAAGTGCCGCGAAGCTGCGGCGGCACCGCCGGGTGGAGGACGGTCAGCCCCTTGACGTGCGCCTCGTAGATGACCGTCTCGCTCCAGGGCCGCCGCGGCGGGCGGTCGTCGCCCCATTCGTAAGCGGCCGCCTCGACGACGGACTTCGGCATCATCGGTGCGCTGTCGCGGCGGTCCGGGGTGAGATCGCCGCGATGGGCGCCGGGGCGATAGCCGAAGAGCGCGTCGTGCCAGCGGATCCGGCCGGAAAGGCGCCGCGCATAGGGGTCGATCAGGAGCTTGTGCGGATTGAAGCGGTGCCCGGCACGGGGATCGTAGGGGCCGTGAACGCGGTAGCCGTAGAGCTGGCCCGGCCGAAGCCCGGCGACGTAGCCGTGCCAGATCTGTTCGGTCCGGGCCGGCAGCGGCAGGCACTCGATCTCGCGCCGGCCCGAGGCGTCGAAGAGGCACAGGTCGACCTGCGTCGCATGGGCGGAGAACAGGGCGAAGTTGACGCCACGCCCATCCCAGACCGCGCCGAGCGGCTGCGGGCTCCCTTCCGCGATCCTTTCCTTGCTCAAGGGACGCCCCCGACTTGCCCACTTATCCATTCGTATGCTGCATAACTGAGCGGATAGAATGACCTATTAATGCGCCTGACGCAGATCTGCCGCGCGCCGGGCGCCTCCACTTTGCCACAATCGCGCCCCCTTCGAGCACCATTTTGCTGCGGTGCAACAAAGCGGTCCGCGAGACCGCAGTTGAAAGGTTGGAAAGCCCGAGAGGACAGAACGCAAGAGCAAGATCAAGATCAAGGTATCCTCTCATGACCACTCTATCGAAATCCGGCGGCCGTTCCCTCAGCGAGGCGTTCGGCCAACTGCGCCGGCGCCTCGGGCTCCTGACCGACGCCGAGGCCCGCCTCGCCTACCTCGAAGACGCGCAGAGCGTGAACGATCTCGAGATGCGGATGCGCGAACTCGACCGCCGTCCGGACCCCGGCCATCTTTACGGCTTCGCCCCCCGCGGCTGAAGGCGCTCCGGCACGCTGCTTCACCGCGACGCGACAAGTTCAGCGTAGAGGTCGCGGTAAAGGGCGGCCGAGCGTGGCCAGCCGACCGGCTGGCGCATGCCGTTGCGGACGAGCCCGCGCCAGGCCTCGCGCTCCGAAAAAAGCGTAAAGGCCCGCGTGAGCGCGCGCGCCAACCCCGCCTCGTCGATCGGATCGAAGACGATCCCGGTGGCGACCCCGGTCGCGCGCGCGGCGTCATTCGCGTCGATAACGGAATCGGCGAGCCCTCCCGTGCGGGCGACGACCGGCACCGTGCCGTAGCGCAGGCCGTAGAGCTGGGTCAGCCCGCACGGCTCGAAGCGCGACGGCACGCAGGATCGACGTCGGCGCCGGCGATGATGCAGGTGGGAGAGCGCCTCGTCGTAGCCGAGCCGCACCCCGACCGCGGCCGGGATGCTGCTGCGCCGCGGCGGCGAAGCTCGTCCTCGAGCGCCGGGTCGCCGGTGCCGAGCACCGCGAGCTGGCCGCCGCCGGCCGAGCGAGCTCGCGGCAGGTCGCGGCGAGCAGAGGTCGAGCCCCTTCTGGTCCGTCAGGCGGCTGACGACGCCGAACAGCAGCGCCGCCGGATCGGCGTCGAGCCCGAGACTGCGCCTGCAGCGCCGTCCGGCGGCGCGCCTTGCCGCCAGCGAGGGTGCGCGGGTTGTAGGGCGCGGCGATGTGCGGATCGGTCTGCCGGGTTCCAGACCTTCGTGTCGATGCCGTTGAGGATGCCGACGAGATCGCCGCGCGCGCGCGCGCAGCACGCCGTCGAAGCCCCTGCCGAGCTGCGGCGTCTGGATCTCGCGCGCGTAGGTCGGGCTCACCGTCGTCAGCCGGTCGGCGCCGACGAGGCCCGCCTTCAGGAACGAGACCTGACCGTAGAACTCGTAGCCCGCCGGGGTGAAGAACCCGGCGCGGCAGGCCGAGACGGGCTCGCACGCTGCCGGGAAGACGCCCTGAAACGCGATGTTGTGGATCGTGAAGACCGACCGGCAGCGCGGCTGCGCGCATCGCCTCCTGCAGATAGACCGGCACCAGCCCCGCCTGCCAGTCGTGCGCGTGCACGGAGATCGGGCTGCCAGCCGTCGAGGGCGCCGGCGGCGAGCGCGCCGCGGCGCGGCTGAGCAGCGCGAAGCGGCGGTGGCTGTCCGGCCAGTCGCGGCCGTCGGCGTCCGAGGTACGGGTTGCCCGGCCGTGTCGTAGAGATGCGGCGCGTCGAGGCGAGGAAGTCGAGGCCGCCGTCGGCACTGCGCCGGCAGCATCGCGCCGCGCCGCCGAAGCAGATCGCCATCGCCGCGACACGGCGCGGCGTTCGCAGGCCGCGCGCCACGGCCGGATAGTTCGGGCACCAGCACGCGCACGTCGCATCCGTGCGAGGACAGCGCGCGCGGCAGCGCGCCGACGACGTCGGCGAGGCCGCCGGTCTTCACCAGCGGAAAGCACTCCGAGGCACACCATCGGCAGGACGTTTCATCGGCGCAGCAGCCTCAGAGCGTCGAGTCGATCATCTCCTGCGTGACGAGGCAGACGCCGCTCGTCGGTGCGGCGGAAGCGCCGCGCGTCCTCCTCGGGATCCTCGCCGACGACGAGCCCTTCAGGAATCGACGACGCCGCGGTCGATCACGACGCGCGTCAGCCGCGCATGCCGGCCGATCTTCACGTCGGGCAGGACGACCGCGTGGGTCGAGGCTGCCGTAGGAATGCACCAGCACGCCGGTGAACAGCACCGACTTGTCGACCGTCGAGCCGGAGATGATGCAGCCGCCGCGAGACGAGCGAGCTGTCGCCATGCCGCGCGCGTCCGTCCTCGTCATGGACGAACTTCGCCGGCGGCGTGCTCTCGGCATAGGTCCAGATCGGCCACTCCGGTCGTAGAGGTCGAGGGCCGGCGATGAAGTCGGTGAGGTCGACGTTCGCCTCCCAGAACGCATCGACCGTGCCGACGTCGCGCCAGTAGGGCTCGGCGCTCGGAGCCGGAGCGCACGCAGCATCGGAGAACGGATGCGCGACGGCCTTGCCGTTCTCGACGATCGCCCGGGATGATGTCCTTGCCGAAGTCGTGGCTGCGAGTTCGGATCGCCGGCGTCCTCCTCGCAGCAGGTCGATCAGGAACTGCGTCGTTGAAGACGTAGATGCCCATGCTGGCGAGCGCGAGGTCCGGATCGCCCGGCATCGCCGGCGGATCGGCCGGCTTCTCGACGAAGGCGGTGATGCGGCGTCGTCGGCGTCGACCGCCATGACGCCGAAGCGCCGTCGCCTCCATGCGCGGCACCTCGATGCAGCCGACGGTGACGTCCGGCCGCCCGATTCGACGTGCTGCGGCGACCATCGATCGCGTAGTCCATCTTGTAGACGTGGTCGCCGGCCAGCATGACGATGAACTCGGGCGCGATCAGCTCTCGATGATGTCGATGTTCTGGTACACCGCGTCGGCCGTGCCGAGGTACCACTTGTCCTCGTCGACGCGCTGCGCGCCGGCAGGATGTCGAAGCCCTCGTTGCGCTCGCCGCGCAAGAAGTTCCAGCCGCGCTGCAGGTGGCGGATCAGGCGTGCGCCTTGTACTGCGTCGCGACGCCGATGCGCCGGATGCCCGAGTTGAGCGCAGTTCGACAGCGCGAAGTCGATGATGCGGAACTTGCCGCCGAAGTAGACCGCCGGCTTGGCGCGCCGGTCGGTCAGCTCCATGAGCCGCGATGCCGCGTCCGCCGGCGAGCACGAAGGCCATGGCGTCGCGGGAGAGGTTGCGCGCCCCGCGCGCGTCCCTCGAGAAGCTCGTTGTTCCTGCATCATGGCCGCTTCCTCCGCCGTTCCGGTCGCTCTCGAATCACGTCGTCGTCTCAATCCGTCACGGCGCGCCTCCGGCCCGCAGGCGGCGGATCGCGTCGATGAGGCCGTTCGTCGAGGAATCGTGCCCGCTTGCCGGCGCGCCGCCTGCGAGCTCCGGCAGGATCCGCGAGGCGAGCTGCTTGCCGAGCTCGACGCCCCACTGGTCGAAGCTGTTTATGTTCCAGATGATACCCTGGACGAAGATCTTATGCTCGTAGAGCGCGATCAGGAGGCCGAGCGTGCGCGGAGTCGAGCCGCGGTAGAGGATCGAGTTGCTCGGCCGGTTGCCCGGGAACACCTTGTGCGGCACGAGCGCGCTCCAGCGCCTCGCCGGAAGACCCTGCTCCTTGCAGTTCCGCGCGCGACCTCGTCCTCCGTCTTGCCGAAGGCATCAGCGCCTCCGGTCTGGGCCAGGAAGTTCGCGAGAGCAGGATCGTGGTGATGCGCCGAGTGGCGTCTGGGTCTCGGCGGCGGCGAGGAAATCGGTCGGGACGATGTCGCGTTCCCTGGTGGATGAGCTGGTAGAAGGCGTGCTGCCCGTTGGTGCCCGGCTCGCCCAAGACGATCGGGCCGGTCGCGTAGTCGACGCGCTTGCCGTCGCGGTCGCACCGACTTGCCGTTGCTCTCCATGTCGCCCTGCTGGAGATAGGCCGGAAAGCGGGACAGATACTGGTCGTAGGGCAGGATCGCGGTCGTCGTCGCGTCCAGGAAATTGGCGATACCAGATGCCGAGGAGCGCCATCAGACCGGCAGGTTTTCTTCGAGCGGGACGTTGCGGAAATGTTCGTCCGTCGCGTGGGCGCCGTCGAGCAGCTCGATGAAGCGTCCATGGCCGACGGCAAGCGAGATCGGCAGGCCGATCGCGGACCACAGGCTGTAGCGGCCGCCGACCCAGTCCCAGAAGCCGAACATGTTCTCCGGATCGATGCCGAAGCGCTCGACCTCCTTCTCGTTGGTCGAGACGGCGACGAAGTGCTTCGCCACCGCCATCGTCGCCGAGCGCCTTCGTCAGCCAGGACGCGCGCGCGTCTGCGGCGTTCGTCATCGTCTCCTGCGTCGTGAAGGTCTTCGACGCGACGATGAAGAGCGTGTCGCCGCGGATCGAGCCGCGACAGCGTGTCGGACAAGGTGCGTGCCGTCGACGTTCGAGACGAAATGCGGCCGCAGATCCGGGCGCTGCGAAGGGCTTCAGCGCCTCGCACGACCATGAGCGGCCCGAGGTCCGAGCCGCCGATGCCGATGTTGACGACGTCGGCGATCGTCTCGCCGCTGGCGCCGCGCCATCGCCGCTGCGCACCTTGTCGGAGAAGCGCCCCATCCGATCCAGGACCTCGCGCACGTCGGGCATCACGTCCTCGCCGCCGATGCGGATGGGACGGCCGGAGCGGTTGCGGAGCGCGACATGCAGGACCGCGCGGTTCTCGGTCGCGTTGATCGTCTCGCCGGCGAACATGCGGTCGCGCCATTCCTCCACCTTCGCCGCGCGGGCGAGATCGAACAGGAGCCGCAAAGTCTCTTCGTCGACGCGGTTCTTCGAATAGTCGAGGAGGAGATCGTCGAGGCGCAGCGTGTAGCGCTCGAAGCGCTTCGGGTCCTTCGCGAAGAGATCGCGAAGATGCGTGTCGCGGAAGCCCGCGGCATGGGCGCCGAGCGCTTGCCAGGCAGGCGAGGCGGTGAGCGCCGTCACGTCGTCGCCCGCTCGAGAAAGGCGAGCACGTCGCCGCGGGACGGCAGCGAGGGGATGGCGCCGCGGCCCATCGCGGTGAGCGCGCCGGCGGCGTTGGCGAGGCGGCAGACGGCGTCGAGCCGATTCGGCTCGCCCGGCAGATGGCCCTCGGCGAGGAGGCCGGCGATGAAGCCGGCCATGAAGGCATCGCCCGCGCCCGTCGTGTCGATGGCGGCGACGGCGAAGCCCGGCACGGCGCCGTCGGCGTTCGGCGTCAGCCAGTGCGAGCCGTCGCGGCCGCGGGTGACGGCCATCAGCTTGAGGCGCGGATGCCAGAGGCTGCGCGCCGCCGCGATGTAGTCGCTCTCGCCGGTGAGGAAATGCAGCTCCTCCGTCGCCGATCTTGACGATGTCCGCCTCGCGCAGGCCCTCGCGCGCGCCGGCGCGGGCGGCCTCCTCGCTCGGCCAGAGCGCGAGGCGCAGGTTCGGATCGTAGGTCACGAGCTGGCCATGGCGATGCGCCGCCGCGACGGCGTGCAGGGTCGCCGAGCGCGACGGCTCGGAGATCAGGCTGATCGAGCCGAAATGAAAGGCCCGCGCGGCGGCGATGGCGGCCTCGTCGACATCCTCCGGCGCCATCAGCATGTCGGCACTGGGGGAGCGGTAGAACAGGAACTCGCGCTCGCCGTCCGCCTTCAGCGAGACGAAGGCGAGCGCCGTGCGCGCCCGCCCGGTCATGCGCAGCGGGCCGATGTCGACGCCGGCATCGGCGAGCGTGCCGGCGAGAAAGCGGCCGAAGCCGTCGTCGCCCACCATGCCCATGAAGGCGCTCGGCACACCGAGGCGCACGAGGCCGACGGCGACGTTCGCGGCGGCGCCGCCGGCCGCCTTCTTGAACATCTCGGCCATGCCGAGATCGTGGCCGGTGAGGGTGGGGACGAAGTCGATCAGGAGTTCGCCGAAGGTGACGACGTCGGCCATCGCAGGAGGGACCTCTCGCGGAGGGGCCGGGCGCGGGACGCCCCGGCAACGCAACATCTTCAGGCGCGCCGCCTCACGAGCGTGGCGCGGACCAGCCCTTGTAGTTGCCGATATTGTCCTTCGTCAGCAGCGTCGACGGCATCAGGATCATCGGGTCGGCCGGCTTCTTGCCGTTCATGATGTCGTAGCCGACGGAGACCGCCTGCTGCGCCATCGCGTAGGGGTCCTGACTCGCCGAGGCGGCGATCAGGGTGTCGCCCTTCAGCGCCATCTCGATGTCCGGCGCGCCGTCGACGGAGGTGATCACGATACCCTTGCGGTTGAGCTGCTTCGCCGCGAGATCGGAGCCGATCGCCTGCGGATCGTTGATGGCGAAGACGCCGTCGATATTCTGGAAGCGGGTCAGGTGGCCCTGCATCGACGTTCAGGCCGCCCTCGCGCGAGCCTTTGGCGTCCTGGTCGTCGGAGAGGATCTTGATGTTCGGGCTACTTCGCGAGCACGTCCTTGCAGCCCTTGACGCGGTCGATCACGGCCGATACCTGCGGGCCGTTCTGGATGATCACGTTGCCCTTGTCGCCGATCTTCTCGGCGAGGAACTGGCAGGCGATCTCGCCGGCCTGGACGTTGTTCGTCTGCACGGTCGCGTCGGCGCCGGCGGCGGCGACGTCGACCGCGACGACGACGATGCCCGCCGCCTGGGCGCGCTTCACCGCCGGCAGGATCGCCTTCGCGTCGGCCGCGTTGAGCAGGATCAGGTCGACGCCGCCGGCGACGAAGTTGTCGATCTGGTTGAACTGCTTGTTCAGGTCGTAGTCGGCCGAGGTCGTCGTCACCTTGACGTTCGGGTTGATCTGCTTGGCCTTGGCCTCGGCGCCCTTGGCGAGCGCGACGAAGAACGGATTGCCGAGCGAACCGAGCGTGATGCCGACGGCCTTCAGGTCCTTGGCCGACGCGGCGCTCATCGCCACCGCGAGGGCCGCGCCTGCGCAGCAGAAATCGCTTCAACATTGTAATGCCTCCCTGACCCATTGCTTTGGGGGAGCCCGCGGCGGGCCAGCATGCCGCGAGCGGCGACGAGATTCGGCCGCACGGCCGGGGCGAGACGAAGCGGCGCGCGTCAGGTGCGCGCGCGCCCTGCAGACGGTAGCGGTCGAGGGTCACCGCGCCGATGATGACGAGGCCCTTGATGATGTACTGCCAGATGTCCGACACGCCGAGCAGGATGAGCCCGTTCGACAGCACCGCGATGATCAGCGCGCCGATCAGCGTGCCCCAGATCGAGCCGATGCCGCCGACGAAGCTCGTGCCGCCGAGGATGACCGCGGCGATGGCGTCGAGCTCGTAGGATTGGCCGAGCTGGAGGCCGTTCGCGGCGATAGAGGCGGGCGACGCGACATCACCCCGCCGAGGCCGGCAAGCAAGCCCGAGACGCAGTAGACGAAGAGCAGGATGCGCCCAGACCTTGATGCCGGAGAGGCGCGCCGCCGCCGGGTTGCCGCCGACCGAGTAGATGCGCACGCCGAGCACCGTGCGTCGCAGGATGAACCACGACACGAGGACGACGGCGATCGCGATGATCACGAGCCAGGGCGACGCCGAACACGGTGTCGTTGCCGATGAACGCGAACGGCAGGTTCGGGTTGAAGACCGTCGTGTCGCTGGCCGATCAGGCGGGCGATGCCGCGGACCGCGGTCAGCGATCCGAGCGTGACGATGAAGGGCGGCAGCTTCACGAAGGCGATGAGCGCGCCGTTGATGAGGCCGAAGATCAGGCCGTCAGCGAGCCCCGCCGGAATGCCGAGCAAGCCCCAGCCGGGAATCGAGCGAGACGATGAGCGCCACCATCGCGCGACGCCGCAAGCATCGAGCCGACCGAGAGATCGATGCCGCCGGTCAGGATGACGAAGGTCATGCCGGCCGCGAGCACGACGTTGATCGAGGCCTGCTGGGCGATGATCGAGACGTTCTGCGCGGTGAAGAACGGCCGTCGGTCAGAAGTGGAAGCGCGATGCAGAGCAGGATCAGGACCGGCAGCATGCCCGCGGCCTGGATGAAGCTCGCGGATGCGGGACTGCCGGGCCGACTAGCCCTGCGCGCGCCGGAGGCCGCTGTCGCCTGAGATCGGTCGACCTGTCGGTTGCCTTGTCTGCCGTGGCGTATCTTCCGACGTCCGAGTCGGCGCTCCAGGCCGCGCGGACCCGGTGGCGAGCGTCATGATGCTTCCTGCGTGATCGGTCGCCCGGTCGCAGCCGCCGAGCTCGCCGACGAGTGTGGCCTTCGCGCATGACGAGCACGCGGTCGCCGATGCCGATGATCTCCGGCAGTTCGCTCGAGATGACGATGATGCCGATGCCGCTGCTGCGCGAGTTCGTCGATGATGCGGTAGATTTCCGACTTCGCGCCGATGTCGACGCCGCGGGTCGGTTCGTCGAGGATCAGCACCCGCGGCTCGGTCTCGAGCAGGCGCGAGAGCAGCACCTTCTGCTGGTTGCCGCCCGAGAGCGAGCCGACCGTGACCCGCGGGCTCGCCACGCGGATCGGCAGCGCCTTGAACGCCGCGTCGGCGCGGCGTCGCGGCCTGCCGAGATCGAGCAGGCCGCCGGCGCGGGCGTCGCGGCGATAGACGCCCATGTTGATGTTGTCGCGCACGACATGTCGAGGAAGAGTCCGAGGCCCTTGCGGTCTTCGGTCAGGTAGACGATGCCGGCATCGAGGGCGTCGCGCGGGGTCGCGATGTTGAGCGGCTTGCCGTCGAGCGGATCTCGCCGGCGGTCTCGCATCGGCGCCGAAGATCAGCCGCGCGAGTTCGGTGCGGCCCGAGCCGACGAGACCGGCGATGCCGAGCACCTCGCCCGAGTGCAGGTCGAAGCGAGCAGTCGGCGTCACGCGCGCCGCCGTCGGCGAGGTCGCTCGACCTCGAGCACGACCGGGCCGCGGACGGCGCTCGGACGCGTGCTCCTTCTTGTAGAAGGTGGAGAGGTCGCGGCCGACCATCATCTTGACGAGCGCTTCGGCGACAGATCTCGTGCCGCTCGAGGGTGCCGACATAGCCGCCGTCGCGCAGCACCGAGACGCGGTCGGACAGCTCGTAGATCTCCGCCATGCGGTGACTGATGTAGATGATGCGCGAGGCCGTCGCTGCGCAGCTGGCGCATGAGGTCGAACAGGCGCTCCGTTTCGCGCGACGAGAGCGCCGTCGTCGGCTCGTCCATCACGAGGATGCGCGCATTCGCGTGCAGCGCCCGGGCGATCTCGACGAGCTGCTGCTCGGCGATCGAGAGCAGCGTCGACGACGAGTCTCGGGGCCGAAGGGCGCGCCGAGACGCTCGAGCACCGGCCGGCAGCCGCGCTTCATCGACCTGCGGTCGACAGGCCGCGGCGATGGATCTCGCTGCCGAGATAGATGTTCTCCGCGACGGACAGATTCGGCGCGAGCGCTGAGCTCCTGATAGATGACGGCGATGCCCTGGCGCTTCGCGGCGATCGGGTCGGCGATCGCGACCGTCTGCCCGTCGATCAGGATCTCGCCCCCGGATCGGCTGGTAGGCGCCGGAGAGAATCTTCATCAGCGTCGATTTGCCGGCGCCGTTCTCGCCCATCAGCGCATGCACCTCGCCGCCCCAGGCCTTGAGGCGGACGTCGTTCAGGGCTTTCACGCCGGGAAACGTTTTTGAGACGTGGCGCATCTCCAGGGTCGGGACGCGTTCGGGCGCCTGCTCCGGCATGCCTGTCCTCCTCCCGGATCGAAATTCTTTGTCAGATCAGCAATTCACAGTTCAACGTCTCGCGATCTCACGTCGGCGTCAATGACCCTTCTATAACTCCCATCCTGCCGCCGTGGTTCGTTGGATTTTTTACTCTCTAGCGATTTAAGTGAGGCGGATCGACATTTTGCGCCAAATGGATAGCCGGCCTTTTGGAGCTGCTCCGATCTTCGCGCAAGCGGTTGAACTTGAACGTCAATCCGGGATACTTGCGGCATGCACCACGCCCGCATGCCGCTGATCACCGAAGCCTGCCGCGACAACGCGGAGGTGCTCGCCCTGTCTGTCCTGCGCTTCGTCGCCGCCGGCTACATGACGAGCGACGTCGCCTGCTGGGATGCGGCCCATGACGGCGCCGAGCGCCTCCTCGGGCCGATCGACGGCCCGCGCCTCGTCGCGGCAATGACCGGCGTGATGCGCGCGATCCGGGTCGAACGTCAGGGGGACTGGCGCTTCATGCCGGCGACCTGCTGCCGCGTCACGGAGGACGAGCGCAGCCTCGTCGCGCTCGTCGCCGCCGCCCGCGACGGCGCGACGTCGGCCCAGGCCTTGCGGGACGCGGCGGCTGTGGCGATCGGACGGACCGCCGCGCCGCGGCTCGTCACGGCCGCACGGGAGGCCGGCGACGTCCTCAATCGAATCGAGCCCCTGCTGCAGCCGGGGGCCGGCGACCCGCACATGCCCGGCCGCGCGCCGCTGCACTGAGCCTCCGCCCGAAATCCGGTGCGCCGGCGCACATCGGCAACGCCTCCGACCTTTTTCCGAGCCCGGGACGGGGTGTCCTGTGACCGATGTCACACCGCGGCCCTCTGGCCGGGGCTAATCCTCGAATCGTTCTTCCGCCGCGATCGCATCCCGATGGAGAGGGTGGCGCCGGCCGGAGACGCGGGGTTGAGACCGTGGGCAACGAGCACGCACATCATTCGGCCTGGGCCAACGTCGTCGCCACCCTGGCGGTGGCTTTTGCGCTTGCAGCGCTCTACCTGCCGGTCCTCGTCCGATAGGAGTTTGCCGCCGTCGGAGAGGCGTTCGCGCAGCGCGCATTCCCAAAAGATTGTAATGAAATATACTTGTATTTGACCGCTCCCGGCGATCTCAGATCGCGGTTAACGGAGCGTTGCTCGTTTTATGGGAATACAGACCCAAAAAAGTACCCCGCCGAAATGGCAGGGTTCAGGTCTCTCTTCTCACCGGTAACGGGCAAAATCGACAGATTCTCCATAACTTACGTTGAGTTAAGCGGCCAGAACTCTGGCTCGTTTTTGCCCTCTGTGTGGCATTACTGTCATAGCAGCTTGCTGCCTCCCAACCGTAAGTTCCTGATGGGACAACCCCCGAGAAAGGATGCTCCCCATCATGAGAAAAGTACTAATAAGCGCACTCCTCGGAACGGCGTCTGCAATGTTTGCAGCGTCCGGGGCCGGGGCGGCCGATTTGCCGTCCCGGGCGCCGCCGCCGATCATTGCAGCGGTTCCGATCTTCACCTGGACGGGCTTCTACGTGGGTCTCAATGCCGGCTACGGCTTCGGGACCAACGACGACGCCTTCGTCATCCTGCCCAACGGACTTCCGATCACAACCGGCGGCGGTGACAATGGCGGCTTCGTCGGTGGCGGCCAGATCGGCTACAACTATCAGATTGGCACGTTTGTGATCGGCCTCGAGGCCGACATCCAGTATGCCGACCTGAAGAGCGATCGCGGCAACTTCACGTTCACGCCTCTCGTCGGCGCGCCCCTGTTCGGCGTCGGCGGCGGCGCGTCTCTCGACTACTTCGGGACGATCCGGGCTCGCGCCGGCTTCGCCTTCGATCGGGCCCTGATCTACGCCACCGGCGGTTTCGCCTACGGCGGCGGCGACCGGGTGACCTGCTCGATCGGATTGTTCTTCGGCGATTGCGGCGACGATTCCGCGACCGGCTGGACGGTCGGCGGCGGTGTCGAATACGCGATCACGAACAACTTCACCGTGAAGGTGGAAGGCCTGTACGTGAATCTCGACCGCGGCGGATCCGACGTGTTCGATCCCCTCACCGGGGTAATCTTCCCGGCGCAGGAGAACGCGGAGTTCGGCGTCGTTCGCGCCGGCATCAACTACAAATTCTGACGGCTGTGCCGTCGGCGAGAGGCCCGGTGGCGACACCGGGCCCTTTTTCGTTGCCGGCCTTACACCCTGCGTCTGTGACGCAGGGTAATGAAACGTTCACCGCGTTTGTGCATTGTCCGGTCCGGGCCAAGTTGCTTATCGGCCCGTGCCCCCGGGGCCCCGTCCTGCACTCCATGCCGGGCGGGGCCTTGGCCTTTGAGATCCGCACCGCGGTGCTTTTTCCGGCGCGATCGTCTATTCCGTTGGCATTCGCAGCACGGTTCCCCGCATGTCCCGAACGGTCTTCGTCAACGGCGCCTTCCTGCCCTACGAGCAGGCGAGCATTCCGATCATGGATCGCGGCTTTCTCTTCGCGGACGGCATCTACGAGGTCAGCGCCGTCGTGAACGGCCGCCTCGTCGACAGCGCCGCGCATCTGCAGCGCCTCGACCGTTCGCTGAGCGACATCCGGATCGCCAATCCCCACACGGCCGCGGAATGGACCCGGCTCGCGGAGGACCTCGTCGCCCGCAACGGATTGCGCGAGGGCCTCGTCTACATGCAGGTCACCCGCGGCGTCGCCGAGCGGGACTTCGCCTTCCCGAAGGCGGCAACGCCGACCGTCGTCATGTTCACGCAGGCGAAGGCGCTGGTCGATTCTCCCGCCGCCCGCAGCGGCGTCGCCGTCATCACGGTCCCGGATCTGCGCTGGCGGCGGCGCGACATCAAGTCGGTCGCGCTCCTCGCCCAGGTCCTCGCCAAGCAGGCGGCGGCGGAGGCCGGCGTCGCCGAGGCCTGGATGGTCGAGGACGGGCACGTCACCGAGGGCGGCTCCTCGACGGCCTTCATCATCACGAGGGATGGCCGCATCGTCACGCGGCCCCTCTCGCACGCGGTCCTGCCGGGCATCACGCGCCTTGCCGCAATGGCGCTCGCCCGCGAAGCGGGGCTGGCGATCGAGGAGCGCCTCTTCACCGTCGAGGAGGCGCTCGCCGCGGCGGAGGCCTTCTTCACGAGCGCCGGCTCCTTCGTGATGCCGGTCGTGGCGATCGACGGCAAGCCGGTCGGCGACGGCAGGCCGGGCCCCCTCACCCGCCGCCTGCGCGAACTCTATCTGGGCATGGCCGGGGCGCCGGCCGCGGCCGCGTAAACCGGCTAACCGACGGCGAATGCCGGGGCGCCGGCGCCCGCACGGCGGGCGAGATGATCGGCAAGCGCCAGCGATGAGGTCAGGCCGGGCGATTCGATGCCGAACAGGTTGAAGAGGCCGGGAACGCCGTGCTCCTCGGGGCCGTCGACGCGGAAATCGGCCGCGGCCTCGCCGGGTCCGGCGATCTTCGGGCGCAGGCCGGCATAGCTCGGCGTCAGGGCGCCGTCCGGCAGGCCGGGCCAATAGGTGCGGATCGCCGCGTAGAATGCCTCGCCGCGCCGCGGATCGACGCCGTATTCGATGCCGTCGACCCACTCGACATCGGGGCCGAACTTGACCTGTCCGCCAAGATCGATCGTCGCGTGAATGCCGAGGCCCGCCTGCTCGGGCATCGGATAGACGAGATGGCGGAAGGGCGGCTTCACGCCGCCGAGCGCGAAGTAGTTGCCCTTGGCGAAGTAGGCCTGCGGCACGTGGGCCCGGGGCATGCCGCGGATCGACCGCGCGAGCGCCGGCGCGAACAGGCCCGCGGCGTTGACGACGAGACCGGCGGCAAGGGTCATGGCGCCCTCCCCGCCGACGCGCAGCGCGATGCCGTCGGATTGGACCTCCCCCGATTCGACGGGGCTGTTGAAGGCGATGACGCCACCCTCCCGTTCGAGATCGCCCTGGAGGGAGAGCATATAGGCGTGGCTGTCGACGATGCCGGAGGACGGCGAATGGAGGGCGGCGACGCAGGCGACCTCGGGCTCGAGGCGGGACGCCTCGGCGCGGCTCAGCCAGGAAAGGTCCGCGACGCCGCTGCGCTCGGCATTGTCCTTCAGCGCGGCGAGCTTTGCGATCTGCGCCTCGCTCGTCGCGACGAGGAGCTTGCCGATGAGAGGCGCGGCGATGCCGCGCTCGGCGCAATAGCGCACGAGCCGGCCGCGGCCCTCGACGCACCAGCGCGCCTTCAGGCTCCCCGGCGGGTAGTAGAGCCCGGCATGGACGACCTCGGAATTGCGCGACGAGACGCCGGTCCCGATCGCCTCCGCCGCTTCGAGCACGATCACCTCGCGCCCGGCGAGCGCCAGCGCGCGCGCGACCGCAAGCCCGACGACGCCGGCGCCGATCACCGCCACCTCGATGCGCTCGCTCACCGTCTCCGTCCCTCGTCCGCCGCGCCCATGCGCCCTCGCCTCGCCCTCCCTCCTATGCACCGGTCTGCGCCGCCAGGCGAGATCGTCGAAAGGCGGCTGGCATCGTCCGCGGAATTGGCCGATCGGGGAGCGCCGCTTCGCGGACGTCCGGTCTTGAAGGCGGGCCGTGACGCTCGTCGTGTTGACACAGTATTCACCCCCAGGGGCTATGTTGGAACGGGCCAGCGCTGGGGAGGAATTCGATGGGGCTCCGGCTCCGCAGGATCGTTGCGGCCCGCAAATCCGACATCCAGATTGGCGTTTGGCACTCGCGAAAGGTGCCAAGGAAGGACTTCCCGATGGCCAAACAGGCCTACGGGTTGGGTCTTTCGTATCGCTGGTGCGTCGTGTCGTTTATAGCGCTCGGTGTCGAATGCCGGGTGCTGATCGTCCTCAATATCGCGAAACAGAAGTACGAGGCAGTCCTGGGGACCATGGGGCAAGGTATGCTCCGCGTCCTGTGCTCGTACGAGTACCATGCCGGCGAACCGGGATGGCATTGTCACGCAGCTTGTGACGAGTTGAGCAGGGTTCCGGAGGGTTACATGCGAGGGCCTTGGGTGCGGAGGTTGCCGGCGGCGAAACGGACTCATTCGAGCCAAGATTTCGGGATCAGTGACGAAACGGCGGCCCAGCGTTTTGCTTTCGCCCGGTATAAGATCGAGAGGCAAGGATCGCTGCTATGAGGGAGGCGCTTTGCAAAGCCTTCTGCGACGAGATTCGCGTTAAGGAAGTGCCGGTCGGCTTGGCGATCAGCACTTCCTTTCGCCGCGCCGATGGTGACGCTATCGGATTCTACGCCGTGAGAAATGTCGGCGAGCCCGGGTTGGTCCACCTGGAGGACGATGGAACAACGATTCCGTATCTTCAGGCGGCCGGCGTCGACTTCGAAACGCAGACCCGTGAGAAGGCGTTCGCCGCGATTTTGGAAGAGTACGGGGCGTCGTACGACGACAACGAGGCGGTGATCCGCACTCCCGAAATGCCGGAGCCGGAGGTCGCTCGTGCCGCGATCGGGTTTGCTGCGTTGCTCCTGCGCCTTTCGGATTTTCTGCTCTTGAGCCAAGAACATGTCGCGAGCGCGTTCAGGGAGGACGCCATCAAGCGCATTCGGGAGGCGGTGGGTGATCGCGCGGCAATTCGCGAAGACGATCTCGTCGACGAGCACCTGTCCGAAGTCCGTCCCGACCTCGTCATAAGAGCGACGGACCGCGCTCCGGTCGCGGTGTTCTTGGCGCCATCGGCGCAACGCCTGAATGATGCGATCTTCCTGCAAATGGCAGCTTTGTATGAAGCGCACAGGACGGTGTCCGTCGTTGCTCTGCTGGAGGCCGACGGTTCGGTCAGCGCAAAATTGCGCCAGAGAGCGTCGAACCGTCTGAGCGCCGTCCCGATCTATCGGAATGACGAGGATCAGGCGGTTCAAAGGATCGTTCGCGAGGTCGTTGGTGCGGAAGCGATGTTCCATTGAGCTCTCTGGCTCGCTTCTCTCAATGATCAGGGCGCATGATCCCAGGCGGCTAGTCTTCATCGACGAGACTGGATCAAGACCAACATGGCGCCGCTGCGCGGCTGGGGGCCGCGCGGCAAGCGCTGAGCAGAGCGTGCCTTACGGTCACTGGAGAACGATGACGTTCATCGCAGCGCTGCGTGTCGATCGCGATCGATGCGCCGTGGGTGATCGACGGTCCGATCAACGGCCGTTCTTCACGCTCTATGTCGAGAAGGTTCTCGCGCCGACCCTGAGAAAGGGCGACGTCGTCATCCTCGACAATCTCGGCAGTCACAAGGGCGAGCAGGCCAGAAAGGCGATCAGAGCAGCGGCGCCCATCTCGTCTTCCTGCCGCCTACAGTCCTGATCTCAACCCGATCGAGCAGCTCTTCTCCAAGCTAAGCATCTAATGCGCAAGGCGCAGCCGCGAACCGTCGAGGCACTGGCGAAAGTCGGCGACTGCTCGACTCGTTCGCCGAGAGCGTCTAGCAGAACCCGCTGCGCGCGAAGGCGCGCTACTTGAAATCCCGCGTCCGCACCTTGATGCCGCCGTCCTCGATCCGCAGGTCGGGAATGTAGATGTCGCGGGGCTTGCGCCCGAGCGCTTCGCGCGGCTCGGGGCCGCTACCGTGCTTCGCTTCATCGCCTCGGCCAGGCGGCAGCGGGAAGAGTTCGTCGCGCTCTCCGACCGCGCGGAGCAGGCCGGAGAGGTCGATGAGGTGCTCGGCAATCACGTGGATGACCTGACCCTCGCGCTGCACCTGCCCGCGACACCCGATCATGTTGGCCGAGAGAACGAGCCGGCGCTGCCGCTCGAACAGGGACGGCCAAACGATGAGGTTCGCGATGTCCGTCTCGTCTTCGAGCGTGACGAACAGGACGCCATTGGCTGATCCCGGCCGCTGGCGCACCAGCACGAGCCCCGCGACGGAGACGCGGCGACCATCACGCGTTGCGCTGAGATCGCCCGCCGGCACGTAACCGTTGGCCGCGAGGTCCCCTCTCAGGAAGGCCACGGGGTGCGAGCGCAGCGTCAGCCCCCGGCTGCGATAATCCTCAACGACCTCACGGCCGGCCGTCATGGGGGCTAGCTCGACCCGCTCTTCCTCGACTTCCGGCCGTAACGATCCACGCCGCTTATCTGCCGCGGCAAACAGCGGGAGCGGTTCGCCGCCGAGCGCCCGCACCTCCCATAGGGCTTGCCGCCGGCCGAGGCCAAGCGAGCCGAACGCATCCGCCTCGGCCAAGCGCTCCAAAGCGGCAACCGGCACTCCCGCACGGCGCCACAGGTCCTCCACAGACGCGAATGCGTCGTGCCGAGCTGCGACGATCGAGGCGCCGTCCCGGTTCGCTAAACCGCGCGCGGTGCGGAGTCCGAGCCGCACGGCGAAGCGCCCACCGTCGGCCGGCTCTAGCGTGCAATCCCATCGCGAGTGGTTGATGTCCGGCGGCCTGACCTCGACTCCGTGCCGCTCGCGCGTCGCGCACGAGCTGGGCCGGCGCATAGAACCCCATCGGTTGCGCGTTCAGGATGGCGGCGCAGGAACACGTCGGGATGATGGCACTTCATCCATGACGAGGCGTAAGCGATCAGCGCGAAGGACGCGGCGTGGCTCTCGGGGAAGCCGTAGGAGCCGAAGCCCTCAAGCTGCTTGAAGGTGCGCTCGGCGAACTCGGACGGGTAGCCGTTCGCGATCATGCCGTGCACGAGCTTGTCGTGGAAATGCTTGACGCCGTCGGTGAACTTGAACGTCCCCATGGCGCGCCGAAGCTGGTCGGCTTCCGAGGGGGTGAACCCGGCCGCGACGATCGCAATCTGCATGGCCTGCTCTTGGAAGAGCGGCACGCCGAGGGTCTTCTCGAGCACCCGCTTGAGCGCTTCGGTCGGATAGGTGACAGGCTCCCGGCCCTTCGCGGCGCCGAAGATAGGGATGCACCATGTCGCCCTGGATCGGGCCGGGCCGGACGATCGCGACTTCGATGACGAGGTCATAGAAGGTCTTCGGCTTCATGCGGGGCAGCATCGCCATCTGGGCCCGGCTCTCGATCTGGAAGACGCCGACGGTGTCCGCGTTGCGGATCATCTCGTAGGTCGCCTCGTCTTCCGCCGGCATCGTCGCGAGGTCGCGTTTCACCCCCTTGTGCTCTGCCAGAAGGTCGAAGCACCGCCGCATGCAGCCGAGCATGCCGAGGCCGAGCACGTCGACTTTCATGAACTTGAGAGTGTCGATGTCGTCCTTGTCCCACTCGATGACCTGCCGGTTCTCCATCGCGGCCGGCTCGATCGGCACGAGGTCGTCAAGGCGATCCTGGGTGAGCACGAAGCCGCCCGGGTGCTGAGATAGGTGTCGAGGCGTTCCGATAAGCTGACTCGCAAGCTCCAGGGTCAGCTTCAGCCGTCGATCGTTGAGGTTCAGGTTGAGGTCGCGCGCCTCGACTTCGCCGACACCCTCATCGCTCCAGGCCCAGATCGAGACCTGCGAGCGCCGCCGTCACGTCCTCGGGCAACCCCATGGCCTTGCCGACCTCGCGCACGGCGCCGCGCGAGCGGTAGCGGATGACGGTCGCGGTGAGCGCCGCGCGGTGCCGGCCGTAGGTCTCGTAGATCCACTGGATGACCTCTTCCCGCCGCTCGTGCTCGAAATCCACGTCGATGTCGGGCGGCTCGCGGCGTTCTTCCGAGACGAAGCGCTCGAAGAGCAGGCCCGAACGCACTGGATCGATCGAGGTGATGCCAAGCACGAAGCAGACCGCCGAGTTCGCCGCGCTTCCCCGACCCTGGCACAGGATGCCCTTCGATCGCGCGAAGCGAACGATGCTGTTCACCGTCAGGAAGTAGGGCGCGTAGCCCAGCCGATCGATGAGGTTCAGCTCGTGCCGGATCTGGGCCGCAACCTTGTCCGGCAGCCCTTCGGGATAGCGGTCCCGCGTTCCCTCCCAGGTGAGCTTTTCCAGGGTGTCCTGCGCCGTCAGGCCCGGGCTCCACGACCTCGGACGGGTATTGGTATTCGAGCTCGGAGAGCGAGAAGGTGCAGCGCTCGGCAATTTCGGTGGTGCGGGCGATGGCGTCAGGGTGGCGCTCGAAGAGGCGCGCCATCTCGGCCGGGGGCTTCAGGAACCGATCGGCGAAACGCTCGCGCCGGAAGCCGGCGTTATCGATGGTGCAGCCCTCAGCGAATGCAGGTCACGACGTCCTGGAGCATCCGGCGCTCAGGCGCGTGATAGAGCACGTCGTTCGTCGCGACGGTCGGCACGCGAGCCGCACGGGCTGTTTCCTCGAGCCTGTAGAGCCGCAGCGCGTCGTTTGGCCGGAAGCGCCGGGTCAGGGCCAGATAGGCGCGGTCGCCGAAGTCGCTCTTCAGCCGCCGCAAGCGACCGCGCAAGCGCCGTCATCGATCCGACGCCGGCACGAAAACGACAATCTGCCCTTCGCCCCACGCGGCCACATCGTCCCAGCCGAGCCGGCAAGCGCCCTTACCAGCCCGCCCCTTACCGATCGACAGAAGCCGGCAAAGCGCGACTGTAGGCGGCGCGGTCCGTCGGATAGACCAGCATCGCCGTCCCGTCCTCAAGGTCGAGACGGCATCCGACGACGAGCCGAACGCCCGTGGTCTTCGCGGCATCGTGGGCCCGCACGATCCCGGCAAGCGAGTTGCGATCGACGACGCCGAGCGCCGGGAATCCCGAGCATCGCAGCTTGCGCGAACAGTTCCTCGGCGCTCGATGCGCCGCGCAGGAAGCTGAAGTGGGTCGTGACCTGAAGCTCGGCGTAGGTCATGCGAAGAGCCCGTGCAGGAACCATCGCACGCCTTCGACCGCAGGCCCGTCGCGGAAGACCCAGTAGCGGGAGCCGTCGGCGGTCTCGAGGCGGTAGTAGTCGCGCATCGCCGAGGCCATCGTCGGCGCGCCACCACTCTCCGAAGACGCGCTCTGGCCCGTCCGCGCGCACGACGCGGCGACGAACGCGCCGCCACACGAAGAAGGCCGGCGGGTAGTCGGGCACGAGCGCCATGACGTCGATCGGCTCGGGCGGCTCGAGAAGCCGAGGTGGGCGTGGAAGGGCGTCGGGCCAGGCAGCCCGCGGCGGGCGGAGCGAGAGCGGGCGACGTCGGGTCGAGCGCTCGGGCAAGTCGCTCTCGACCGGCGCGAGGCGATAGACGTTGCGCGGCCCAAGCCTGGCGCCGAGGCGATCGACGAGGCGGCTCAGATCGACCTCCGCCTCCTCGCCGGCCGATCCCCTGTGCCGTTGTCTGGCGCTCGCTCAGCGGCTCGACCCGGCTCGCGATCAAGCACATCTCCTCGATGCCGAACCCGGGATCGATGCAGGGCGAGGGCTCGTCGAAGAGCCGCGCCAGGTGAGCCGGGTCGCGGTTCGGGCTTGCCGTGCCGGCGCGCAGGGCGGCGCTTAAGCCGTCGACCCGGCGCAGGACAGGTCGAGCCGGCGAACGCCCCGGCCCGCCGGGCGAGGTCACGGCAGAGTCGCTCGCCGAGGCGCCGCGACCACCCGTTGCAAGATCCTCGATCCGTCCGATCGGCTCCGCAAAGGCGAGGCGGCGGGAGGGGATCTCGTCCGGCATCAAGGGGTCGATCGGCTCGACGGCATGACCGAGGGCCTGGTCGAGCCGCAGGCGACGTCCGCACCAAAGCGGCGGATCATAGGCGCCCTCGGCATCGCCGCGAGTTGTCCGACGCGGTCGACGCCGAGGGGTGCAGCGTCTCGACGGGCGGGACGAGGCGAAGAGCCGCGACCGGCAGGCTTGCCACCGCCTCGACGGCGCGGCCCGGCGGGACGACCCGCATCGTCGCCGAAGCGGGCGACGGCCCAGGCGGCGCCCGGCGCGTCGGCGACCGCGGCGCGGGCGGCGATGCCCTGCCGCCTGAGGCGGGCGACGAGGTCGTGCAAAAGCCCGGCCTCGTCCGCCGAACAGATGGGCGAGGCCGGCGATGTCGATCCACAGCCCGTCCGGCGGGTCGACCGCGACAAGCGGGCTGATAGCGGCTGCACCAGCGGGCGAGCCGAGAAGCGCCCTTCGTCCTCCGCCGGGTCGGCCTCGACCACGTGAAGCTCCGGCACGAGCGCTTGCGCCTGAGCGACGGTGAGACCAGGCCGAAGGCCGAGCGCCTGGGCGGCGCCGTCGGCCGCTACAATGAGCCGGCGCGCACCGATCGTCGTCGCGATGACGAGCGGCTCATCACGCGGCGGCCCGTCGCCCGGCTCCTGAAGCGATCGGTCGGCCACATCGGAAGGAAGAGCGAGACGACCCTTCGCATCGCAGGCCTCGAGAATCCAGGAGCGGGGTTCGGCGCCGTTGCAGCGGAGGAGCTCGACTAACCAGCGCTCCCGACCGAGGCCGGGCACCGGAACGGCCGAAGGTTGCGGCGCGATGCGCCAACGGGTCATGGCGGCGGTGGGCTCGGCTCGCGACGCGTTCTCGGCGGCATTCCGCCATCGCCGCAGGAGGAGCGCCGGCACGCCGGACTCCTCGGCCGCAAGCTGAAGGCGCCGCGAGGCGATTGAGGGAGAGCCGCGTCACCTCCGCGACCACGCCCGCGAGCCCTGGGCTCGCGAAGCCCCTCCTCGTCGCGCGGCAGAACCTCGGCGCTCGCGGGGGGTCTCGGCATAGAGGACGCGATCGGGAGTGAAGGCCCACGGCTGCGAGAGCCGGAGCGAAGAGATCGCGGCGCCTGACGCACCAGAGGACCGGGCCTTCGTGGCGCGCCAGGATGCCGGCGACGAACAGCGTCGCCGCGCCGGCATGCTCGCCCGCCGCCCCGCTCTCCTATCTCGTGAAGCGCGTCGAGGGCGAGCCCGCCGCCGGGCAGATGGCGGTCAACGGCACGCACTCCGAAGGGCAGCGTGGCGCGATGCGCCCGCCCCCCCGTCTCCAGGCGCCCGATCTTGCGCCGGAGTTCGGCAAACGCCTTCCGCTGCCCAGCATGCGGCATGCCCAGCTTCACGCTCCGTCGTTGCGGTTTGTTCTTATTTTGTTCTCTACCGCCACAGAAGTCAATCCGCCGCAGATTGCGGGGGCAAGGAGGACTCCTGCGGGGTTGCGAGGCTTGGCGGTTTTACTCTTGACCCCATCGCAGCCTGAACGGCGCGGCGCGGCGCCTCGGTCTCGTCGGCATCTCCCGTCGGGCCTCCGACCGCCGCGCGAAGGGATTCCGCGCCATCTGAACCGGAAAGAAAAGGCCCGCCGGGCGGGCCAGTCGGAAGGAAGTGACGGCAACTCCCCATCGTTCGGGGGCAGCGACCGCTTCAAACGCGCCGCCGTTAACCCATCCTTAACCCGCCCGGCGCAGTCTGCAGCTGTGCCCTCTGGGCATGGTCACTCTCCCTGTAGATCGCCGAAAGGCCACCTGGGGTCGCTCACGCGACCCCTTCTGCCGTTGGCGGACGCGGCTTTCAGTCGTCGTCGGTGCCGCAGGGCCAGCTCTTCGGGGCCGTGAGGCCCGCGGGAAGGACGGTCTTGCCGTCGCCGCAGGCGATCTCGAGCTGCTCCTGCTTCAGGCCGGTGGCACGGGCGAGGTTCGCGCCTTCGAGGCGGGTCCGGTAGAGATAGGCGCCCGCCAGGTTGACTCCGTCGAGGGCGAGGCCGCCGAGCTGCGCCCGGGACAGGTTCGACTGGCCGAAGCTGACGCCGGAAAGCTTGGCGCCGGAAAAGGCGACCCGGGCGAGCTCCGCCTTCGAGAGATCGGCGCCCGTGAGATCCGCGCCGCCGAAATCGGAGCGGTTGACCTCGGATTTCGCAAACGAGGCGCCGGCCAGGGCCGCCTTGGCGAAGTTCGACCGGCTCATGTCGGCGCCGACGAACGAGGCCTTCTTGAGGTCGGCCCCGGCGAAGCTGGCGCGCCAGCCGATCGCCCGCGAGAAATCGGCCCCGGCCGCCTTTACCCCGTCGAAGCGGGCGCGGCTGACCTCGGCCTCGCTGAGCTTCGCCCCGGTCAGGACCGAGCCGGTGAAATCGCCGCCCGAAAGGGCCGTCTTGCTGAAGATCGCGTTGGTGAAATCCTCGCGGCCGAGCATGAGCTGCGTCTTGCCGCAGCCGGTCCAGTCGACCCCCGGCCCCGGCCCGTCCTGGCAGCGCGCCTCGGCGCCCGCGGCGAAGCCGAAGAGGAGGAGCGCCGCAAGCGGCGGGCGGATCGGGGTCGGCACTCGCATGTCGCTCTCCGCGTCGGCGCCCCCCGGGGCCTGTTTCGGGAGGACGGCTCAGGAATGCGTCGGCTTGCCGTCCCCGGCCCTGGCGGCGTTCTCGACGAGCGTCGTCAGGAAACTGCGGTTGCGGATGGTGCAGGCGCCCTTCTCGAGGTGGATATGCCCGGCTTCTTCCCAGTCGCGCAGGCACTTGTTGGTGCTCTCTCGGGAAAAGCCGATCGTGCGGCCGAGTTCCTTCTGGGTGACGACGATCTTGGCGCGGTCGTCGCCGACGCCCTGGATGTCGGAGAGGCGCAGAACCGCCTTGGCGAGGCGGGTCGGCAGGTCCGAGAAGGTCGAGATCCTCGACCTGCTCGCTCGTCCGGCGCAGGCGGCGGCTGACGAGTTCGAGGAGCTTGATGGCGAAGGCCGGCTCCTCGGAGAGGACGGTGATGAAGTCGCGGCGGTCGAGGGCGAGGAGCTGGCAGCGGGTCACCGCCGTCGCGTCCGCGGTGCGCGCCTCGCCGTCGAGGAGGGCGATCTCGCCGAAAATGTCGTTGGCGCCGACGAGGTTGAGGACGATCTCGCGGCCGTCGTGGGAGGGCACGCTGATCTTCACGAGCCCCGAGATGACGGCGAGGAGCCCCGTGCCCGGCGAGCCCTTGCGGAAAATCCGGTATCCGGCCGGATGCGCGACGAGGCGGGCATGGGCGGCGAGGCGCTCGATCGCCGTCGGCGTGGCATCCCGGAAGAACTGGTGCCTGATGAGAACCGATCGCTTGTCGATGACAAGATCGTTGATGTCCATGACCCCGCTCCGATCTTGCGCCCGCGCTCCTTCCCGTAGGGTAATCCCGTCGGCCAGTCCCCGGGAAGAGCAAAGGCGCTGCGTGAACGGCTTCACATCCCGCAGGATGACCGCCGCGTAACCTCCTCCGCAACGTCAAGCCAGGAGGGCGAGATGCCTCCATTTCCTCAGACGGCGGCGATCCTGCCTCAGACCGGCGTGAGGGTCGCGCTTTTGCGCATCCCGCACCCCCTGGCGCTCGCCCTCGGCCTCGTGGCGCTGCTCGACGTAGGCTCGGCGCTGTTGTCCCTGGTCTGGGTCTAACTCCGGAATCCCCTCATCCCATCCGGCCTGGTCCGCCGCGTTCCGCGCAGCGGACGGGCGATCGTGCATCGGAAAGGTAAAGGGCGGCCGAAGCCTCCGGCGCCGGGCCGGCGGTATCGCGGATGCCGGACGCGGGGCAGGCGGCCGGGTTGCGCAGGTCCGTGAGGGCGGACCGCAGGGGTGCCGGCACACCGAAGGCCGGGGCGAGATGGGGGAGAACGACGACGAAAGCCGCCGCAAGGACCGCGGCGATCCAGGGCGAGGCGGGAAGGGCCCGGAGCATGGCGCCCCGGCTGTCGGCTTCACGTTGCGTCACGACGAGGTTGTCGCGCATCGATGCGTCCCTCTCCTGGCCATCCTTTCTAGATCGGGAGCCGGCCGGAGTTCTGTGATCTGGATCACATGGCGACGCATTCCGCTGCGTTAATTCCGGGCATGACGCCGTCGCGCCGGAGCGGTGCCCCGGCGCGGCGGCAGGATCGCTCGTCAGAGCGTGCTGACGGTGGTTACGCCGTCGATCGGGCTGATGTCGCCGACGAATTGCAGGAGATCGGTCATCATGAAGGTGCCCGGCTTCTTCGCCGGCAGGGTCGGCTTCCAGTTCGCCTGCCGCCAGAGGAACGACTCGGTATCGCCGTGCACGAGGCCGACGAAGACCTCGGCGATGATCCGGGCGCCGACCGGCCCCAGCCGCTCGCCGTTCTGGCGGACGTGCGCCTCCTTCAGGATGTAATACCAAAGCGGCGTCGCCTTATGCAGGCCGAACTTCTTGGCGACGGCGCCATCGTCGCCGCTCGCGATCTCGTCCGAGGTCAGCGGATTCTTGATGCGCATCGCCTTGGCGACATCCTGGCCGGACGGCAGGCCGAGATTGACGCCGCGCTTCAGGTTGCGGAAGGCGAGGTCGGTCTTGTCGCCCGGCAGCTCGTGCAGGACGTCGACGAGGCGCGGGTCGATCCGGCGGGCATGGTTGAGCGTCAGGCCGCCGCCCGGCGGGGTCTTGAAGTCGTAGAAGCGCCGCCAGTCGATGATCCAATTGCTCGGCAGCACCGAAATCGGCGTCGGCCCGGTCGGCGGGTTGGGCGCGAGATCGCCGACGATCTCGCCGGAAAGCCCGGTGAACCGGAACAGCAGGCTGAAATCCGCCGCCGTGAAGACGTGGTTGTGGTTATAGACCTGCCGCACCATGCTGTGCCCGAGGCGATAGGCGGCGGCCGAGAACTCGACCGGCATGTAGGGCGTCTTCTTGAAGCGGTAGAACTTGCGCCCGTCGTGCAGGATTTCGGGCGACGATGCCGTCCTCGGTGATGCGCTCGACGAAATCGTGCAGCACCATCCATTGATAGTGCCAGGTCACGACGCGCCGGGCCTCGGCGAACAGATCCTCCGGCGGCTTCGTGCTCGTCGCGAGCAGGTCGACGACCTTGTTGTGGAACTTCAGCATCGCGAGATGGGTCTGCGCGACGAGGAGGTTCTCGTCGTTGCGATGGTCGCCGATCAGCGCCATGCCCTCGGGACTGCGCTGCAAATCGTTCCTGAAATCGCCGACGACGCCGCCGAACCCGACGGCGATGTTCTTGCCGATGAGGAATTTCGGCCCGCGCTTGCTGAAGTCGTCCGGATGGCGCTGGTAGAGATGCGGGCTGCCGTCGGGACCGAGGCCGTAGAGGCTGTCGAGGTCGAGGGCGCGGCGTGCGGAAATTCTCGACCGCGAGCGGATCCTTTTCCTTCTCGGAGAGGGAGGTCAGGTCGAGGGTGATGTCGTGGTCGACGAACTGCCCGAGATAGGTGAAGCCCGCCGGCACGTTCGGATTGTCGAGGCTGAGATCGGTCGGGTCCTTGTCGACCATGGCCTTGGCGAGGGCGGTCAGCGCCTCGTCCTTGACCGCGAGCGGCGCCAGCTTCGGAAACATCCGCCCGAACTTTCCGGGATCCTTGTGACCGCTGAGACTGTCGAGGAAGGCGCGGGTCGGATGCCGCCCGGCCTTGCCGTGGCCGGACGAGACGTTGACGGGAGGAACGTTCTTGAGCATCGCGGTAATCGGTTTCGTCATGATGGCGGGCTCCTTCGGCCGGCAGGAGGCGTGCAGAGGTCGTCTTCTGCCGCGTCCATTGATTGCGGTGGTCGTCGCTCGGTGCCTGAGGCGAGGAATGCGGGCCCTTCGCCAGAAGTCCGCCTTCGAGGGCGGGGCGGGGCAGTTAGGTGCGCAATTGCGTTATCGTCTGCCGCAACGAACGGGTGGACGGAAGCGCCGCCCGAAGCAAACGTGTTTGGACGCACTCTAAAGAAGGCCAGTGTCGCCCGATGTGAACCCTTTCACAAGAAGTTCCGTTGGAGCATGTCCGCGCGCTGTCACCCGGATGCCGCGGTCCGCCGGGAATGAGACGCAGAGGGCGGCCGACAATTGACGCTAGGGGAGCCGGGCTGCCATGAAATCCCAGGTCCATCCGTTTTGCGACCCGACGGAATCCATCAGCCGATGACGAAGACGAGCGTTCGCGTTCCCCTGGCCCTCGCCGCCCTCTCGCTCGCCGCCGGCGCCGGGACCGCCGGCGCCGCCGACCTCGCCGCGCCGCCGGCCGGAGGCCCTCTCGCGGGCTGGATCGTCACCGTCACCGGCAACGTTTCGGTCGGCCCGAGCTACCCCGGCTCCGACAGCTTCAGCTTCATCGGCTTTCCGACCTTCAACCTGCGCCGGATCGGCGAGCCGCGGCGCTTCTCGACGCCGGACGACGGGTTCAGCCTGCCGGTCTACGACACCGCCTTCCTGCGCGTCGGGATCGCCGGACGCTACCGCGGCGGCCGCTACCTCAGCGACGACCGCCGCCTGTTCGGGCTCGAGGACGTCGATTGGACGATCGAGCCCGGCGTCTTCGTCGAGATCTGGCCGCTCGAGATGCTGCGCCTGCGCGCCGAGGTGCGCCACAGCGTCGGCGGCTACGACGGGTTCGCCGGCGACGTCGGCGCCGACGGCGTCCTGCGATTCGGCCGCTTCACCTACGCCCTCGGCCCGCGCCTCGCCTGGGCCGACCGGAACTTCGCCGAAGCCTATTTCGGCGTCACGCCCGTCGAGGCGGCGATCAACGGCCTTGTCACGCCCTACCGGCCCTCGGGCGGCGTGACCTCCGCCGGCGTCGCCACCTCGCTCAGCTACGACTTCTCCGAAGAATGGTCGACGACCGTCTCCGCCCGCTGGGCCCGCCTCGTCGGCGACCCGGCCGACAGCCCGATCGTCAAGCGCTTCGGCTCCGAGAACCAGTTCACCTTCGGCGCCAGCGTCTCGTACTCGTTCACGACGGCCGGGTGGTAGGCAGCGCGAGCGCGAGCGCGCCACGGGGACGCTACGTCACCCCGGCCCGCAGCAGATCGAGGTAGTGCACGAGGCCCACGGGCCGCTCGTCGGCGACGACGATCAGGGCGGTGATCTTGGCCGTTTCCTGGATCTCGAGGGCGTTGGCGAGGAGGGCGTCCGGGGCGATGGTGCGCGGGCGCCTGGTCATCACCTCGGCCACGGGCAGCTGGGCGAGGTCGGGGCGCAGGTTCCGGCGCAGATCGCCGTCCGTGACGATGCCGGCGAGGCGGCCGTCGGTTTGCACCACGATCACCGAGCCGAAGCCCTTGGCGCTGATCTCGGCGATGGCCGCGTCCATGCGCGCGTCAACGCCGACGAGCGGCAGCCGCTCGCCGGTATGCATGACGTCGCGCACGAGGCGGAGCTGCGCCCCGAGCTTGCCGCCGGGATGGAAGACCCGAAAATGCTCCGCCGTGAAGCCGCGCCGCTCGAGGAGCGCGATGGCGAGCGCGTCGCCGAGGGCGAGCTGCATCGTCGTCGAGGTCGTCGGCGCAAGGCCGTTCGGGCAGGCTTCCTTCGCCTTGGGCAGCGTCAGGCAGATGTCGGCCTGCCGCCCGAGAGACGACGAAGGGTTGGCGGTGATCGCGACGAGCGGCACCCGGAAGCGGATCGCATAGGCGACGAGATCGGCGAGTTCCGTCGTCTCGCCCGACCAGGACAGGGCGATGATCACGTCCTCCGGCTGCACCATGCCGAGATCGCCGTGGCTGGCCTCGGCCGGATGAACGTAATGGGCCGGCGCGCCGGTCGAGGCGAAGGTGGCGGCGATCTTGCGCGCCACGTGCCCGGATTTGCCCATGCCCGAGACGATGACGCGCCCGCGGGCGCCGGCAATTCGCTCGACCGCCGCGGCGAAGGCATCGCCGAGGCCGTTCGCGACGGCGTCCATGAGGGCCTGCAGCCCATCGCGCTCGGTCGACAGCGTGCGCAGGGCCAATTCGACGGCGTTCGCGGAAAGGTCGGCCTGCGGCTGCGGCTGTGCCATGGCGGCGGCTCCTGGAGCGGTGCGCGCGGGCCTCAGCCCTGGCGCAGCAGCGCCTCGATCTCCGAGCGGAAGGTCTTGCCGAGTTCGGCGCTCGAAAGCCCAAAGGCGACGTTCGCCATCAGGAAGCCGAGCTTCGAACCGGTATCGTAGGTGACGCCTTCGTAGCGCATGCCGAAGAATTTTTGCGTCTGCATCAGGCGCTTCATCGAATCGGTGAGCTGGATCTCGTTGCCGGCCCCCTTCTCCTGCGAGGAGAGCAGGTCGAAGACCTCCGGCTGCAGGATGTAGCGGCCCGAGATGATGAGGTTCGAGGGCGCCGTGCCCTGCGGCGGCTTCTCGACCATCCCGGTGATCTCGAAGGTCCGGCCGAAATCCTCCCCGACGGAGACGATGCCGTACTGGTGCGTCTGATCCTCGGGCACCTCCTCGACGGCGATGACGTTGCCGCCGTGGCGCTCGTAGGCGGCGAGCATCTGGGTCATCGAGCCGGGGCTGATCATGTCCGGCAGGATCACCGCGAAAGGCTCGTCGCCGACGATCTCCCGTGCGCACCAGACCGCGTGGCCGAGGCCGAGGGGGGCCTGCTGGCGGGTGAAGCTCGTCTGCCCCGCCCTCGGCTGATCGGCCGAAAGTCCGGCGAGCTCCCTCGTCTTGCCGCGCGCTTCGAGGGTCGCGTTGAGTTCGTAGGCGATGTCGAAATGGTCCTCGATCACGGCCTTGCCGCGCCCGGTGACGAAGATGAAGTGCTCGATGCCTGCCGCCTTCGCGTCGTCGACGACGTGCTGGACCACCGGACGGTCGAGGACCGTCAGCATTTCCTTCGGGACGGCCTTGGTGGCCGGCAGGAACCGTGTGCCGAGGCCGGCGACGGGGAGGACGGCTTTGCGGATGCGCTTCATCTCGAACCTGGAATGGAATGATCGGGCAAGGGGCCCGAGGAAGAGCGGAAGGCCGGCGCCCCTGTCAAGGCTCGGATCGCGCCGGCCGCGGCCAAGCTTCGCCGCGGCATTGCGCCCGCCTCCCGGACCTGATTGAAGGCGTCGGCGATGCGGCAGCGGAAGGGGCGAACGGCATGACGGTCCTGGTCACGGGCGGAGCCGGCTATATCGGCAGCCACATGGTCCTCGAGCTCCTCGATTCCTTTGAGCGCGTCGTCGTCGTCGACGATCTCTCGACCGGATTTCGCAACAGCGTTCCGGCCGAGGCGACGTTCGTCACCGGGGATGCGAGCGACGCGGCCCTTGTCGCGAGGCTCGTCGGCGAGCACGGAATCGACAGCATCCTGCATTTCGCCGCCAGGATCGTGGTGCCCGAATCGGTCGCCGACCCACTCGCCTACTACCTCGCCAACACCGTCAAGTCGCGCGCCCTGATCGAGGCCGCGGTGCGCAGCGGCGTGAAGAACTTCATCTTCTCGTCGACGGCGACGGTCTACGGCGACGCCGAGGTGAGCCCCCTCCACGAGGGGCTGAGGCCCTGGCCGATCAATCCCTACGGGCGCACCAAGCTGATGACGGAATGGATGCTCGAGGATGCGGCGAAGGCGCACGGGCTGCGCTACGCGGTGCTGCGGTATTTCAACGTCGCCGGGGCCGACCCGCAGGGCCGCTCCGGCCAGTCGACGCCGACCGCGACGCATCTCATCAAGGTCGCCGCCCAGGCGGCGCTCGGGCAGCGCTCCCATCTCGACGTCTTCGGCACCGACTACCCGACCGTCGACGGCACCTGCGTGCGCGACTACGTCCAGGTCAACGATGTCGGCCGGGCGCATCTTGCCGCCCTCGCCCATCTGCGCGGCGGCGGCGACAATGTCGTCGCGAATTGCGGCTACGGCCGCGGCAGCTCGGTCCTTCAGGTGATCGAGGTCGTGAAGCGGGTCTCCGGCGTCGATTTCGAGGTCCGGCTGCAACCGCGCCGGGCCGGCGATCCGGCGACCCTCGTCGCCCAGGCGGACCGCATCCGGGCGCTCGGCTTCACGCCCCGCTACGACGACCTCGCCGTCATCGTCGATCAGGCCCTGCGCTGGGAGCGCCACCTCGCCTCTCGACGGGCGGCCTGAGAATTCTAACTCATAAATCGAAAACAGCCCCAACCCCTTCATCCTCGGAGCCTGTGAATTTTTCGGGCGAAGGGCGCGGATTCGCCTCTCCCCGCCTGCGGGGAGAGGGCTGCCGAAGGCAGCAAGCCTGCGCAGCAGGCGAGGGTGAGCGACTGTCTGGGTTGTCAAGTTGCGGCGGCGAATTGGTTTCGCGCGTCGCGTGCTTTTGCGTTGAGGATGACGAGGAGTTTGCGGGCGAGGGCGATGCGGATGACCATTTTGGCCTTTCCGGCGGTCTGCAACCGGTGCTGGAAGGCGGCGAAGTGCGGGTCGTGTTGGGCGACGATGCGGGCGACGATGAAGAGGATGCTGCGGGGTCCGGCACGGCCGCCGCGGATCGAGCGGCGGCCGCTGCGCTGGCCGCTGTCGTCGGCGAGGGGGGCGAGGCCGACGAGCTTGCTGACGGCGCGGTTGGAGAAGCTGCCGATCTCGGGCACTTCGGCGAGCAGGCGGGCGACGGAGCGCTCGGCGACGCCCTTGATCTGGCGGAAGGCCCGATCGAGGCAGGCCCAGAGGGGATCGTCGTCGATGAGCGAGGCGATCTCGCCTTCGAGGTGGCGGCGCTGGGCCAGGAGCAGGGCGATGACCTCCTCGAGGCTTTCGACCGCCTCGGGGTCGGCGGCGGCGCCCTTGCGCTGGCGATTGGCGACGAGGTCGTCCGTCACCTGGGAGAGGCGGGTGACGAGGGCCCGCAGGTGCTGCTGGGCCGGGCTCGGCGGCGGCGTCGGGGCGGCCCGCCGGGCTTGCCCGAAGCGGGCGATCATGGCGGCGTCGATGCGGTCGGTCTTCTCCAGGGCGCCCATCGCCTCGGCAAAGCGCCGCACGTTGCGGGCATTGACGAGGCCGCAGGGCTGGCCGGCCTGCCAGAGCAGGAGGAAGGCGAGCCGCTCGTAGCCGCCGCTCGCCTCCATCACGACGAGCCCGGCGCCCTCGGCTCGGCAGAAGGCGCCGAGCGCGGCGATGCCGGCCGCGTCGTTGCGAAACCGCTGCGCGGCCCCGCCCGGCTCGACATGAGCGTCGAGCCAATCCTTCGAAACGTCCACTCCACAGATGATCTCGTTCACGGTAACCTGCCTTGCGCGTGCGATTGGTGGAAACCAAGCGACTGTTCGGTCGTACGTGACAGTGGCGAAGATCCCAGGCTCACCCACGGTTGTTGCCGGAGGGGGTACGGGCGACATCGCCGGGCTTCGGGTTGGATGGCCATCCAACCCGAAGCGCCGTCGCTTCCATCGCACAAAATCGCCCCTGTGCAGATACAAGGGGGCGGTCACGAACGAGGCCCTGCGTCGCCGAAGGGCGCCTCTTCCGGAGACGCCCCCTCACCCCCGCTTCGCTTCGCTCCGCTTGTTTTGGCCGAAGGCCAAAACCCTCTCCCCGCAAGCGGGGAGAGGCGAACCCGCGCCTCTGAGGGGGTAGGGGTGGATCGGGATTTATGAACCGGACACTCAGGCGACGGCACCCCCTGACGGCGAGGGGCGGGAGCGTTATAGTGGCGCCCCGACGGAGGAGCGCATGCGCCGATCCCTGCCTCTCGCCCTGGTTCTCGCGGCGCTCGCGTTCGCCGCGATCGCGCCCGCGTCGGCGCAGTTCGGCGGCGACAGCGTCTACCAGGCCGATCCCCGCCGCGGCTATCGGCGGCCGCCTCCGGGCGCCTATCCGCAGCCGGGCGCCTATCCGCAGCCGGGCGCCTATCCGCAACCGGGCGCCTATCCGCAGGGCTATTACCGGCCGACGCCGGGCCAGCCCGGCTACCGGCCCCCCCGGGGCTATTATCCGGGCATGCTCGTGCAGCCGGCGCCGCAGCCGCAGCCCGGCTTCAGCCTGCGCCGGCTCTTCGGCATCGAGGAAGAGCCGCCGCGCCAGATGTTCCAGCCGCGGGCGCCCCAGATGAAGCCGGACCGGCCGCGGCCGGCGCCCTCCTCGGTCGCCGTCGCCCGGCCGGTCAAGCCGAAGGTCAATCCGTCCTCCTTCGTCGTGGTGTTCGGCGACGCCCTCGCCGACCAGACCGCCGTCGGCCTTGAGGAGGCCTTCGAGGAGACGCCCGACGTCGCCGTCGCCCGCAAGACCAAGGCCGACGGTGGGCTTGCCCGCAGCGAGCCGGGGGAATGGCCGAAGTTCATCCGCGACACCCTCGACGGCGGCCAGAAGGCGACGGTCGCCGTGGTCATGCTCGGCGCGAACGACCGCCAGCCGATCAAGGACGGCGAGCAGAGCCAGGAGCCCCTGACCGACCGCTGGAAGGACCTCTACCGCGACCGCGTCGACGCGGTCGTGCGCAGTCTGACCGAGCGCGGCCTGCCGGTCGTCTGGATCGGCGTCCCGCCGATCAAGAACGACAAGCTCTCGGCCGACTACATCGTCATGAACGAGATTTCGCGCGAGAGCGTCGAGCGGCTCGGCGGCACCTATGTCGACATCTGGCCGGGCTTCGTCAACGACGAGAACCACTACGCGACGTCGGGGCCGGACGTCGACGGCCAGACGCTTCGCCTGCGCAACAGCGACGGCGTTCTCTTTACGAGGGCCGGCGCCCGTAAGGCCGCGCATTTCGCCGATGCCGAGATCAAGCGCCTGATCGAGGCGCGCAAATCCGGTACGGCGGTGGCGGCTGTTCCCGGGGCGGGTGCGGCCGCCGTCGAGGGCACGGCGCCGGTCGACCCGCTCCTCGCCCTGCCGCCGCTGCCCGAGGTTCCCGGCACGCCGCCGCTGCCGTCGAAGCCCGTCGCCGGCCCGATCCTGCCGCTGACGAAGCCCGACGTATCGCCCGGAGGCTCCCTCGTCTCGGCGCGGCCGAAGCTCGAGGGCGATGCCGCCTACACGGTCCAGAAAGCGCTCCGCGAAGGCGTCGCGCCGACGCCGCGGCCGGGCCGGGCGGACGATTACCGCTGGCCGAAGCTTTAGCGAGGCGAATCCATTCAGGACGCGCGCCCCTGTTGCGCGGCCGACGGCAGGTTGCGGCGCGCACCGGGCGCGCCCTATCGTCGCCCGCGGCCGGCGCGGATCGGCCGGCGAGCGGAGGAATGTGCAATGCCTTATGTCGATGGGTTCGTCGTCGCCGTGAAGAAAGGCCAGATGGGCGAATACGAAGCGCTCGCGCGGAAGGCCGGCGCGATCTGGCGCGAGTACGGCGCGCTGAGCTATGTGGAATGCGTCGCCGACGACGTTCCCATGGGCGAACTCACCTCCTTCCCGCGAGCGGTCAAGCTCGAGGAGGGCGAGACGGTGGTGTTCTCCTGGATTGTCTACGAGTTGCGGGAAAAGCGCGACGAGGTCATGAAGAAGGTGATGGATGATCCGCGCCTCGAGAAGGACATGTCGCAGATGCCCTTCGACGGCAAGCGCATGATCTTCGGCGGCTTCGACGTGCTCGTGGAGTTGTAGAGCCCGCGTCCGCGGCGCGCCTGTCGATGGGATTTCGCCCGGCGCGAGTGAGCCTGACCGCAAGCTCGTGCGGCCGATCTGGCCGCGGGTCGAGGATCCGTGGTCGCCGTGAGCGCGACCGGCGCCCGACGGCGGTTCCGGAGGGGCGTCGCCGCCCCTCCGGGTGACCGGGTCAGATCACGAGGAAGTCGAACCGGTCGACGTTGTTCGGGCTGCCGATCAGCGTCGCGAAGTGAATCGGCGCGATGGCGCCGTTGCCGTCCGCATCGAACGAGACGTGACCGTTGACCTCGTTGTAGATGATGCGGTCCGTCGCATCGAGAGCGACCGGCCCGTCGCGGAAGGCGGCGGCCGAAAGGACGCCCGGCGCGAGGCCGGTAAAGATCGCATTTTCGAGCCGCATCGTATCGAAGGCGTGGCTGAAGTCGGTGATCGTGTCGACGGCATTGGGCGCCGTGTTGAACACGAAGTTGTCGAAGCCAATTCCGCCGCGCATCAGGTCCGCGCCGGCCCCGCCGCCGAGGAAGTCGTTGCCCGCGCCGCCGTCGAGCCGGTCGTTCCCCGTCCCGCCGCGAAGCGCGTCGCCGCCGCCGCCGCCGATCAGGAAGTCGTTGCCGTCCTGGCCTTCGATGATGTTGCCGACGCTGTTGCCGGTGATGACGTTCGACAGGGCGTTGCCGCTCGCGTTGACGGCGCCGGCAAGCATCGTCAGGTTCTCGACGCTGCGGATGCCGACATAGGCGTTCAGGCTGAGGCTGATCGACGAGAAGACCGTGTCGACGCCTTCGAACGCGCCTTCCGCGACGCGGTCTCCGATGTTGTCGACGACGTAGCGGTCGTTGCCGGATCCGCCCGCCATGAGGTCGGCGCCGACGCCGCCGTTCAAGAAGTCGTTTCCGTTGAGGCCGACCAGGGCGTCGTTCCCGGCGAGGCCCAAAAGCGTATCCGCGACGTTCGTGCCGATGAGAGCGTTGCTCGCGGCGTTTCCAACAAATAGTGGCATAGTACCCTCCGATTGCTATGACATCTGTAAAAGGCGCGCGACGGACCGGAACGGCCCGACCCTCGCCATGCAATTGCGCAAAGCGAATGGACGACGAGCGTTGCTTCGCAATACGAGACGACGCCCGGCGCGTGGGCAGTAAAATTGCTCCACCGCGCGTGAACGCAAGTAACAACTGACGTGAACGATTTCGGATGCCCCGATGTCGACTCGCCGATCGAAATGGATCTTCGAGCCGCGTGTTAAATTTAGCTAACGTCGGGGTCCTGCCAGTGTTGCGTCGCTCACACAAAACCAGAAACGATGCTCTGTGAACGCGCAATTGACCAAAAGAGCTTCACGTTTCGATGGGAGGGCCGGACGAAAGCGCCATCTCGGCGGCGTTCTTCTGGCGCCGCCTTTGACGAAACGCAGGCAGCCGAATGGGTCGCCGCGCCAGCGCTCCGACGCGCGGTCGGTGCGGCTGCACCGGACCGGCGCCCCGCACGGGAAGGATCTATCCGCCGTCGGCTTCCAAACCTGCGGCGCGGATTCCCGCGATGGCGCAGATCTCGTCGTTGTCCGACGTATCGCCGGAGATGCCCACGGAGGCGACGATGTCGCCGCCGGCGTCGCGCACGAGCACGCCGCCCGGCACCGGCACGAGCGCGCCGCCGGCGATCGCGTTCACGGCCGAGATGAAGGAAGGTTGGTCCTCGGCTCGCTTCAGGAGCGTGCGCGAGCCGAGCCCCAACCCGAGGGCGCCGAAGGCCTTGCCATGGGCGACCCTGTCGCGCAGCAGCGAGGTGCCGTCCTGCGCCGCGAGCGCCTTCACGCTGCCGCGCGCATCGAGCACGACGACGGCGAGGGGTTTCAGGCTGCGCCGGCCCGCTTCGTCGAGCGCCGCGGCGATGATGGTCTGGGCCTGGCCGAGGGTGATCATGTCCGTGTCCCTCCGCAGGGCAGGATGCGCCGGCCCGATGAACGATGCGGATCGTCGCCGAGGCCGGCTCCGCAAGTCAATTGCTCAGGGCGTCGTCCGACAGGGCGTCCCGCCGCGGCTGTCCGGGCCGCAGACGACGCCGCCGCCGACCCGGCGCGAGGTCACGTCCGCCTTCCCGTTCTCGACCCGGATCGTCGTCGACTCCGCGCCGCCATAGACCGCGCAACCACCGGCGCCAAGGAGCGCCGTGAGGGTCGCGGCGAGGGTTGCTTTCCGCACGGCGGCCGATCGATTCGCTCGTCCCATGCCGCCATTGTCGGGCGGCTCTTGCCGACGTCAACCGCCCGCGCCTGCCGCTCAAGCCTCGCCGCGCCCGCGGCGCCCCCAGGCTGTGGACACGCCGCCCAGGGCAACGCCTGGGCATTATCGGGTGTTCACCTGATGGCATTCGGGAAAATTTCCCATTCCTCTTGGGGAACTTTCACGATGTAGTCTCGTGCAGGCCGCCGCCCGCGGGTGGCCCCAGGGGGACAGGCCGATGACACGCATCCTCATCGCCGACGACCACGACGTCGTCCGCTCGGGCCTGCGCCTCATTCTGGAGGGCCGGGATGGCTGGCAGGTCGTCGCCGAGGCCTCGAACGGCAAGGACGCCGTGACCCAGGCCCTCGCGGTACAGCCGGACGTGGCGGTGCTCGATTTCCAGCTCCCGCTCATGACCGGGATCGAGGCGACCCGGCAGATCCGGGCGCAACTGCCGAAGACCGAGATTCTGATCTTCACCATGCACGACAGCGACCGCCTCGTCGCCGACCTGCTCCGGGCGGGCGCCCGAGGCTATCTCCTGAAGTCGGACGCCAAGGACTTTCTTCTTACCGCCGTCGAGGCTCTCGCGGCGCACAAGCCGTTCTTCACCCCGAAGGTCTCCGAGATCCTGCTCGATTCCTACCTGACCAAGGGCGAATTCGGCGAGGAGACCCTGACCCCGCGGGAGCGCGGGGTCGTGCAACTCATCGCCGAGGGGCAGAGCAACAAGGAGGTGGCGCGCCGCCTCGACATCAGCATCAAGACCGTCGAGACGCATCGGGCCTCCGCCATGCGCAAGCTCAACGTCACCTCGACGGCGGGCCTCGTCCGCTACGCCATTCGCAACAAGCTCGTGGAGGCCTAGAAAGGTCGAGCGTGGCGCTGCCGCAACGGCGGGCGAACATTCTCCCGCACGGGTTGATGCCCTTGGGACAAAGCTCCACAGTGCCGGCGATCGCAGGCAGGGCGCCTCCCGTGAGGGCGGCACCGGCGCGCTCGGGCGGCGTTGGAGACCGGAGTATGGTGTCGTGGGCAGGCAGCCGCTTCGGGCGAGCCCGAAAGGCGGGTTTCGCCGTGGCTGCCGTCGCCGCGACGCTGTCGGCCTGCGCCAGCGTCCATGGCGTTCTGGTCCCGGTTGCCGGCACCGTGCCGGGAGCGAGCCTGGTCGAGATGCTCGTCGCCACCACCCGCGAACGGGCAGGCGACCCCGGCGAGATGTTCTCGGGCGCCCGCGGCGCCAACGTGAAGTTCGCCGAGATCACGGTGTCGATCCCGCCGGCAAGCGTCCGCGAGGTCGGCGAAGTGCAGTGGCCGAAGAGCCTGCCCGGAAACCCGGCGACGGATTTCGTCACCGAGCGGACCGAGGTGGTCGACCGGGCCGAGGCGGTCACCTGGTTCAGGCAGAAGCTGGCGAAGAACAAGCGGCGGCAGGTCCTCGTCTTCATTCACGGCTTCAACAACCGCTTCGAGGACGCGGTCTACCGCTTCGCGCAGATCGTGCACGATTCCGACGCCGACGTGGTGCCGATCCTGTTCACCTGGCCCTCCCGCGGCAGCGTCCTCGCCTACGGCTACGACCGCGAGAGCACCAACTATTCCCGCGATGCGCTCGAGGCGGTGCTGCGCGGCATCGCCAGCCAGCCGAGCGTCGGCGAGATTTCCGTCCTCGCCCATTCGATGGGCAACTGGCTCACCCTCGAGACCCTGCGCCAGATGGCGATCCGCAGCGGCCGCGTCGATCCCAAGATCAAGAACGTCCTGCTCGCCGCGCCGGACGTGGACATCGATATCGCCCGCCAGCAGATCGGCGGCCTTGGCCCGAACCGGCCGAGCTTCACCCTTTTCGTCTCGCAGGACGATCGCGCCCTCGCCGTCTCGCGCCGGGTCTGGGGCAGCACCGCCCGGCTCGGCGCCATCGATCCCGAGCAGGAACCGTACCGGACCGAGATCGACATGGCGAAGATCAACGTCCTCGACCTCACCAAGCTGAAGAGCGGCGATCCTTTGAACCACGCCAAGTTCGCTCAGAGCCCGCAGGTCGTGCAGTTGATCGGCCAGCGCCTCGCGGAGCAAAGCACCATCACCGATTCCCGCGTCGGCCTCGCCGACCGGATCGTGCAGGTGACGGCGGGCGCGGCGGCGGTGGTCGGCACCGCGGCGGGCCTCGTCGTCTCGGCGCCCGTCGCGATCATCGATCCGGTCTCGCGGGAGAAGATCGGCGAGCGCGTGGACCAGTTCAACCGCACCGTCACCGACACGGCAGTGCCCTGAGATGAAGCGCCTCCTCGCACTCGTCTGCGCCGCCGTCGCCCGGATGGGCGCGCCGGCGGCCCGCGGCCTCTGCCTCGCCCTCTTCGTCCTGGCCCCGTTCGGCGTTGCGCTCGCCCAGGAGAAGCCGGCGACGCCGCCGCCCCAGGTCGACGAACTCGTCCGCTTGCTCGACGACCCGGCGGTGCGCGCCTGGCTCGACAGCGTCCGCGGCCAGCCGCCGGGCGCATCCGAAGCGGCCGCCCCCGCGAGTGTCGAGAGCGAAGCCTCGATGTCGCTTGCCCTGCAACTGTCGCGGATGCGCGCGCATCTGCAAGGGGTCGCAGCCGCCGTACCGGGCCTGCCGGCGGAAATCGCCCAGGCCTGGGCGGTGCTGAAGCAGGACCTCGCCGGCCGCAGCTTCGCCGGCCTCCTCGTCCTGATCGCCGCCTTCGTCGTCTTCGGCATGGGCTCGGAGCACGCGTTCTGGTGGGCGACGCGCCGCACCCGCGCCTGGATCGGCGGACATCCCCTCGCCACCGTGCCGCAGCGCCTGCGCATGATCGGCATGCGGCTCGCCTACGGCCTCGTCCTGGTGGCGATCTTCGGCATCGGCAGCGTCGGCGCCTTCCTGCTGTTCGACTGGCCGCCGGTGCTGCGCGTGCTCGTGCTCGGCGTCCTGATGGCCGTTCTGATCGTGCGCTTCGCCCTCATCCTCGGGCGCGTCCTGCTCGTCCCGGGCGGGCGCTGGCTGCAGGAGCCCGACCGCTACCGCGTCATCCCCATGACGACGGAGGAAGCCCGCTACTGGCAGACCCGGCTCGCCGCCTTCGTCGGCTACTTCGCCTTCGGCTGGGTGGTGGTCGGCCTGTTGCACCCGCTCGGCTTCACGCCGCCGATGCGGATGGCGGCGGCCTATCTCCTCGGGCTCGGCCTCCTCGCCATCGGTCTCGTCACCCTCTGGGGACGGCCGCATCGCGAGGCCCGGCCGGGCGGCATCGGCCGCACCGCCGTCAGCGCGCTCCTGACCGCCTATGGCGTCGTGCTCTGGCTGCTCTGGGTCGCCGGCCTCGACCGCATCTTCTGGCTCGCCGTGGTGGCGCTGCTCCTGCCGAAGGCGATCAGCATCGGCCAGTCGGCGGTCGGACACCTGCTGCGCCCAGCCGACGACGACGGCTTGCCGACGGTGCGGCGCGGCGTCCTCGAAGTGTGCGTCGAGCGCGGCCTGCGGGTGGTGCTGATCGCCGCCGCCGCCTACTGGCTGGCCCATGTCTGGGGCGTCGACGTCGTCGCCCTGAGCGACCGCGACAACATCGCGACGCGCCTCGTCCGCGGCGCTCTGACCAGCGTCGTCGTGCTCATCGTCGCGGATTTCATCTGGCAGGTGGTCAAGGCGGTGATCGACCGCGAAGCTCGAGGACACCGGCGGGCCGCAAACGATCGGCAGCGAAGCGGCGGTGCGGCAGGCGCGGATGCGGACCTTGCTGCCGATCTTCCGCAACATCCTCTTCGTCGTCATCGTGGTCATGGCCGGGCTGATGGCGCTCTCGGCGCTCGGCGTCGAGATCGGCCCGCTGATCGCCGGCGCGGGCGTCGTCGGCGTCGCCGATCGGCTTCGGCGCGCAGACGGTGGTCAAGGACATCATCAGCGGCATCTTCTACCTGCTCGACGACGCCTTCCGGGTCGGCGAGTACATCCAGAGCGGCAACTACAAGGGCACGGTCGAGTCCTTCAGCCTGCGCTCGGTGAAGCTGCGCCATCATCGCGGGCCGGTCTACACGGTGCCGTTCGGCAGCTCGGCGCGGTGCAGAACATGAGCCGCGACTGGGTCATCGACAAGTTCGACGATCGGCGTCACCTACGACACCGATCTCGAGAAGGCGCGCAAGCTCATCAAGGAGATCGGCCAGGACCTCGCCGAGGATCCGGAATTCGCGCCAGCACATCATCGAGCCGCTGAAGATGCAGGGCGTCGAGCAGTTCGGCGACTTCGCCATCCAGATCCGCCTGAAGATGACGACGCTGCCGGGCGAGCAGTTCGTGATCCGCCGCAAGGCCTCGCCCGATCAAGAAGGCCTTCGACGAGAACGGCATCCAGTTCGCCTTCCCGACCGTGCAGGTCTCCGGCGGCGGCGACGACCAGCTTGCCGCCGCCGCCCGCCAGAGCCTCGACCGGATGCAGCAGGAAAAGCCGGCGGCCTGAGGCGACGACCGGCGCGCGCTGCCGCCGCGCCAAAACCCCAAATCCGCCGCTTTGTGCCGCTGTGATTGCGGGCATCCGTGCGGCCTGACGGCTCCCGATCCCGCCGAAGGCTGCGGGGAGCGTTCACGAAGGAGTCAGGCTGGGGACCTATCCTCGGCCAGAAGGCAATGTCGCACCGCCTCGGGTCATGAGCACCATCCTCGTCAAGATCTTCGCGACGGCGCTGACCTTGAGCCAGGTCACCGTGCATCCGGACGCGGTCAGGACGGCGTTCGACCCGGCCACGGACACGGCCGAGGTGGTGCGCCTTCTCACCGAAGGCTGCACGCAGATGCGCCGCGCCTTCGACATCGAGGACGTCAACCTCGACGACCTCATCGCCACCGCGATGGACGACCCGCAGGCGATCGCCGGCGACGTCAAGATTCTCCACGGCCTCAGCTTCGGCGACCTGCACCTCGCCTATCGCCAGTTCTGCAAGGGCGAGGCGGTCGAGAAGCCCGCCGTCGACCTCTCCGAGGTAATCGCCTACTACAACGAGGCCCTGAAGGATCTGCCCGATCACACGACCCTGAAGGATTCTGAAGCTGCCGCAGCTCTCGACCGTCATCGACGGCAGCGGCGCGCGCTTCGCGGAGATCGCCGCGCCGGACAGCCGGCGCATCGCCGTGCCGCTCGCCGCCATTCCCGAGCACGTCCGGCGCGCCTTCGTCGCGGCGGAAGACAAGCGCTTCTTCGAGCACCGCGGCGTCGACGAGCGCGGCGTCGTCCGCGCCTTCGTCGGAAACCTGATGCAGCCGGGCCGGCCGCAGGGCGGCTCGACGATCACGCAGCAGGTGGCGAAGAACCTCCTCGTCGGCGACGACGTCACCTACGAGCGCAAGATGCGCGAGATGGTGATCGCCTCGCGCATCGAGCGGAGCCTGTCGAAGCCGGAGATCCTGGCGATCTATCTTAACGCCATCTATCTCGGCCGCGGCTCCTGGGGCGTCGAGATGGCGGCGCAGAGCTATTTTGGAAAATCGGCGAAGGACCTCACGCTTGCCGAGGCGACGACCCTCGCCGCGCTGACGAAGGGGCCGAACTACTACGACCCCGACCGCTTCCCCGATCGCCTGCGGGAGCGGCGCGCCTATGTGCTCAACCGGATGCGCGAGGACGGCGCCATCGGCGCCGACGCGATGAACGCGGCGCTCGCGACGACGCCGGCGCTGGTCGCCTTCGAGCGGCCGAAGCGCAGCGTCGGCTTCGCCTTCGTGGATCAGGTGGCGCGGGATGCCAAGACCCTCGCCGCGATCGACCTGAATACGGGCGGCGCCTACACGATCCGCTCGACGATCCTGCCGCCGCTGCAGCAGGCGACGGAGGCCGCCTTGCAGGAAGGGCTCGCGCGCTACGAGCTTTCCGGCGGCCGCCACCGCTTCGCCGGCCCGGCGGCGAATCTCGCGGCAGAGATCAAGGCGCTCGGGCCGGACGAAAAGGCCGTCGGCGACCCGGCCTGGCGCCGCGCTCTCGCGGCGGCGCGCCTGCCCGACTACGATGTGCAATGGCCCGCCGCGATCGTGCTGCAAACGGGGCGCGAACGGAAGGGCGGCAGCGAAACGAAGGTCGGTCTCGCCGACGGCCGCATCCTGACGCTCACCGCCTGGGACGCCGGCATCCGCCGCAATCTCAAGGTCGCCGATGTCGTGCGCGTCAAGGTCGCCGAGCGTGCGCAAGGCGACGCGCGGGCTGAGCTGCGCGGCCGGCCGCAGGTGCAGGGCGCGGCGCTCGTGCTCGAGAACCGGACGGGGCGAATCCTCGCCATGGCCGGCGGCTTCTCCTACCCCCTAAGCCAGCTCAACCGGGCGACGCAGGCGCATCGCCAGCCGGGCTCGGCGCTGAAGCCGCTGACCTATCTCGCCGCCCTGAGCCACGGTTTGCAGCCGAACACCCTCGTCTGGGATTTGCCGGTGAGCCTGCCGCCGATCGGCAGCAATCGCGAGCGCGACGTCTGGCGACCGAAGAACTACGACGGCGGTTCGTCGGGTCCGGTCACCCTGCGGCGCGCGCTCGAGAACTCGAAGAACCTCGTCACCGCGCGGCTTCTCGACGGCGGCATCGCCGGCGACCCGGAGGAGAGCCTGTCGCGCGTCTGCGAACTCGCCCTCGAGGCCCAACTCTATGTCGAATGCGTGCGCCGCTATCCGTTCGTGCTCGGCGCGCAGCCCGTGCGGCTCGTCGATCTCGCCGCGTTCTATGCGGCGGTCGCGAACGAGGGCGCGCTGCCGACGCCGCACGCGATCGAGACGATCGCGGAGAACGGCCGCACCGTCTACGAGCGCAAGGCCGCGCCCCTCGTCCGGCTCGGCTCCGCGGACCCGGCGGCGTTCTTCCAGTTGAAGTCGATCCTGCAAGGCGTCGTCGAGCGCGGCACCGCGTCGTCCCTGCGCGGCTATGCGGGCTCTCTCGCGGGCAAGACCGGCACCACCGACGGCGAGAATGACGCCTGGTTCGTCGGCTTCACCAACGACGTCACGATCGCCGTCTGGGTCGGCTACGACAATGCCGGCAAGCGGCGGACCCTTGGCCGCGGCCGGACCGGCGCCAAGGTCGCGATCCCGATCTTCGAGCCGATCCTTCTCGCCGCCTTTGCCCATCATGCGCCGAGGGCGCCATTGAATCCGCCGTCGCCGCAGGCGGCGCGCCAGCTCATGGCGCTGCCGATCGACCTGCGCACGGGCGACCGCGTCACCGACGGCGACGGCCGCGGTTTCACGGAGTATTTTCGGCTCGACCGCTTCGGCCAGCTCGACGAGACGCAGTACAGGCTGGTGTCGCGGGACGAGGTCTACGCCTTCCGCCATCCCTATCCCGAGGCGTCCGACGGCGAAGCGCTCGGCGGCGGCTGGGCGGATTCGGACAGCGTCTACGGCGCGCTGCGCGGCTACCGCTTCAATCCGTTCGAGGCTTCGCCGCGCGCGGAAGCGCCGTACCAGCGGCCCTCCGTGCAGCCGTGGTGGGCGGAGCCGGCGCCGCGCCGGCCGCGGCGGATCGACCCGGATTACTTCTTCGGCGGCGGGTCCGTCTATTGAGGCCGGCGCTGCGGCTGACGATCGCCTGCCTCGCGCTGCTCGCGCCCGCGCCCCCCGCCCGCGCGGCGGACATCGCGATCCTCGACGTGCCGTCCGCGGCGGCCTTCGACCCGGCGCGGCTGAACCCGGGCGCGCTCGCCTTCAGCGATGGCAGCGGTGCGGTTGGGCCCGACGGCATGGGCGGCTTGACGCGCTTCGAAGACTGGGCGCGGACGAAGCCCGTGCAGAAGGAACTTTTGAGCCTCTATCCGGCCTATGCCGAGCCGACGATCGTCGTCACCGTGAACGGCCTTTCGAAGCCCTATACCGAGAAGCTGCACATGTACGTCGCCGAGGCGCGCTTCGTCCTCGCGCGGCCGCCGGAGGCGGTGGACCTGTCCCGCGCCGCGACCCTCGACTTCATCGCCGGCATCGATCCCGCGATCGGCCACCGCGCCATCGCCGCGGCCGACACCGAGCCGCAGAAGGACCCGGGGCTCGCCTATAATCGCCGCCCGGGCCGGCCCTGGTGCGAGCCGTCCGGGAGCGTCTGTATCGCGTCCCGCTATGCCCTCGAGGGCAAGCTGCCGGTCGGCATCCGCCTCGCCAACAAGCTCGAGGAGGGCGGCAAGCCGATCGCCGACTTCATCGCCTTTCAGAGCGAGTTGCGCATCGTGCCGCCGGAGGAGGCGGCGGGCCTCGGCCGCCTGACGGGACTCCCGACGCCGGTCGCGGGCGCGGTCGAAGAAAGCCTGTTCTACGTCAACCAGATGATGCAGTTCGGAAAGTTCCTCGCCATCCTGCAGGCGGACCCGAGCGATTCCCGCCGCAGCGTCGTGACGGCCTTCGTGGCGCTCGGCATCGAGACCGATGTGCTCGAGAAGAAGCGCGAGTTCGAGCGCGTGCCGGTCCTGCGCAACCTGGTGCCGGTGCAGGTGCTGATGGGCCGGTCCTCGTTCAACACCGGCGCGTCCCTCAGCGCCGGCCTGCCGAGCTACAGCCGCAACCGGTTGAAGGCTGTCGCCGCGATGCTCCAGAAGGGCTGAGCGCCGCCCCAGGGAGTGGTGCCTTTCCGCAACGCCAGCCGCGAAAATGCGGCGGCGGCCGGGCCGGCCCAATTCAGGCCCCATTTCCCCGCAGGCATGGCGACCACGCTTTCAGGGAATCCGCAATGACATTCTGTCGCCCGCTCGTGCTCACGAGCTGCCTCCTCGTTCCGCTCGCCGCCGCCAAGGCGGGTCCGGCGGAATTGCAGCCCCTCATCGCGCAGCACGCCGCGGCGAACGCCGTCCCGGAAAGCCTCGTCCATCGCATCATCCGGCGCGAGAGCAACTACAACCCGCGCGCCGTCGGCCGCGGCGGCGCCGTCGGCCTGATGCAGATCAAGGTCGCGACCGCCCGGGCGCTCGGCTATTCCGGCGCCGCGAGCGGACTTTTGGATGCGAACACCAACCTTACCTACGCCGTGCGCTATCTCGGCAATGCCTACCGCGTCGCCGGCGGCAACCCCGACCGCGCCGTCGGCTATTATGCGGGCGGCTACTACTACGCCGCAAAGCGCAAGGGCATGACGGCGGTGATCGCCCAGTCCCGTGGCAAGGCCGCCCCCGTGGAGGCCCGGGCGCACCCGGAGGAGGTCGAGACGACCGCCAGCGCCCGCTCGACCGTCGCGGACGCCCTGCCGATCCGGCCCGAGGGTTCGGATTCGAAATAGCCCCGCGGGAACCCGCCGTTCACACATTTGCGTCCGCGCCTCCGCCGGGAGGCTTTTCGGCGCGCCCGTCATGCGCTACGGGCGGCCATGCGCACGCTCTACCCGCCAATCGAGCCTTTTGAATCCGGCCATCTCGACGTCGGCGACGGCCATCGCGTCTATTGGGAGATCTCCGGCAACCCGACCGGCAAGCCCGCGATCTTCCTGCATGGCGGGCCGGGCGGCGGCGCCTCGCCGGTGCACCGCCAGCTCTTCGATCCGGAGCGCTACCGGGTCCTGATCTTCGACCAGCGCGGCTGCGGGCGCTCGACGCCGCACGCGTCCCTGTTGGCGAACACGACCTGGCACCTCGTCGCCGATATCGAGCGCCTGCGCGCGCTGATGGGCGTCGAACGCTGGCTCGTCTTCGGCGGCTCCTGGGGCTCGACCCTTGCCCTCGCCTACGCGCAGACGCACCCGGAGCGCGCGAGCGAACTTGTTCTGCGCGGCATCTTCGCGCTGCGGCGGGCCGAACTCCTCTGGTACTACCAGGAGGGCGCCTCCTGGCTCTTTCCGGACAAGTGGGAACGCTTCCTCGCGCCGATCCCGGACGAGGAGCGCCACGATCTCATCGCCGCCTATCGCCGCCGCCTGACCGATCCCGACCCCGCCGTGCAGCTCGAAGCGGCGCGGGCCTGGAGCCTGTGGGAGGGCGAGACGATCACACTCCTGCCGAACGCGGGCTTTTCGCAACAGTTCGGCGACCCGCATTATGCGCTCGCCTTCGCGCGCATCGAGAACCACTACTTCACGCATCGCGGCTTCCTCGAAGAAGGCCAGCTCCTGCGCGACGCGGGCAAGCTTGGCGCGATCCCCGGCGTGATCGTGCAGGGCCGCTACGACGTCGCGACGCCGGCGGCGACCGCCTTCGCCTTGCACAAGGCCTGGCCGGAAAGCCGCTACATCCTCGTCCCCGACGCCGGTCACGCCTTCAGCGAGCCGGGCATCCTGCACCACCTCATCGAAACGACGGATGTCTTTGCGCAAGGCTGAGAGCGCCCCTCCCCCTCCCGCACGGGCTACGAGATTCACACTTCGCGATTGCGCCTCCAAGCAGTCAAAAAGGAGCGCAATCCGCCTCTCCCCGCTTGCGGGGAGAGGGCCGCCGAAGGCGGCAAGCCTGCGCAGCAGGCGAGGGTGAGGGGGCGGTGCAGGAAGAGGCGCTGCGGCGCGGAAGGCGCCTCTTTCTGCACCGCCCCCTCACCCCGCTTCGCTTCGCTCCGCTTGTTTCGGCAAAGCCGAAACCCTCTCCCCGCAAGCGGGGAGAGGCGAAGCCGCGCCCTGCGCCGAGATGTGTGCTTACGCTGCCCGTTCGGGAGAGGGGAGACGTGCAGTTGACTCCGCTCGCGCGCGGTGGCACACTTAACTTAATGGTTAAGTATCAGCCCCTCGACCGCACCTTCGCGGCGCTCGCCGATCCGACGCGGCGCGCACTTCTGGCGCAGCTTCTCGACAGGGAGGCCGTGTCCGTGAGCGAGCTCGCGCGGCCGTTCTCGATGTCGCTGCCGGCGGTGATGAAGCACATCGACGTCCTGTCGGACGCGGGGCTCGTCATCCGCACCAAGACCGGCCGCACCGTCTCGTGCCAGTTGAACGCGGCGCCGATGGAGGAGGCCATGGGCTGGCTCAACCGCTACCAGCTCTTCTGGTCCGAACGCCTCGATCGTCTCGCCGCCCTCGTGGAGAAGGACGCATGCTCGACAAGCCAAGCCTCACCCTCAAGCGCCGCATCGCCGCGCCGCCCGCGACCGTCTTCCGGGCGTGGACCGATCCCCAAAAAATAGCCGGCTGGTTCGGCCCCGACCTCGACGCGGTCGTCAGTGCAACGGCCGATCCGCGCGTCGGCGGCCGCTACCGGATCATCTTCAAGGGAGCCGACGGCGAGGAACACAACGTCGGCGGCGTCTATCGCGAGGTCGAAGAGAACCGCAAGCTCGTCTTCACCTGGGGCTGGATCACCATGCCCGAGCGCGAATCCCTCGTCACCGTCACGCTCAAGGAGGACGGCGGCGGCACGTTGCTGACGCTTCTCCACGAAAAGTTCTTCGACGAGCCCGCCCGCGACCGCCACGAGGCCGGCTGGGCGAAGGCCCTCGAGAAGCTCGACCGCTATTGCACCCGCGAAAAACAGGAGGTCTGACATGCAGCCGCACAGGATCGTCTCCCGCGACGAATGGATCGCCGCCCGCAAGGCCTTTTTGGCCCGCGAGAAGGAGGTCACGCACCTCAACGACCGCGTCGCCGAAGAGCGCCGCGCGCTGCCTTGGGTGAAGGTCGACAAGGACTACGTCTTTTTCGGACCGAACGGCCGGGAGACGCTGTCCGACCTCTTCGCGGGCCGCAGCCAGCTTCTCGTCTACCACTTCATGTTCGGCCCCGGCTGGAAGGAAGGCTGCCCCGGCTGCTCGTTCCTTGCAGACCATATCGACGGCGCCAATCTCCACCTCGCGCATCATGACGTCTCGCTCGTCGCGGTGTCGCGCGCGCCTTACCCGGAGTTGGTGCCGTTCAAGAAGCGCATGGGCTGGACCTTCAAGTGGGTCTCCTCCGCGGGCAGCGACTTCAACTACGACTTTCACGTCTCGGCGACGGAGCAGGAGCTGGCCAACGGCCGCTACGAGTACAATTTCGAGATCCAGGACGGCGAGGGCGGCGAGCGCCCGGGCACGAGCGTCTTCTACAAGGACGGCAAGGGCGACATCTTTCACACCTATTCGTCCTATGCCCGCGGCGGCGACATCCTGATCGGCGCCCACAATTACCTCGACCTGACGCCGAAGGGCCGAAACGAGAGCGGCACCATGAACTGGGTCCGCCATCACGACCGCTACGAGGACAAGCCGGCGGCCGAATCCTGCTGCCAGGACGTGAGAAAGAGCGCCTGATCGCCGGGAGTGGGAAAAGTCGTTCATCGTTCCATTTGGAGAGTTCGACTCAGAATCCTCCTTTCACCCCACAAACCTCGTCCTGAGAGCTTGTGAATTTTTCCGAGAAGAGGCGCGGCTTCGCCTCTCCCCGCTTGCGGGGAGAGGGCCGCCGGACCTCGGGTCTACCGAGGTCCGTTCTTTGGTGCGCAAGCCGGGAACACCCGGCTTGCGGAGGCGGCAAGCCTGCGCAGCAGGCGAGGGTGAGGGGGCGGTCACGAACGAGGCGCTGCGTCGCTGAAGGGCGCCTCTTCCGCAGACGCCCCCTCACCCCCGCTTCGCTTCGCTCCGCTTGTTTCGATCTCAAGATCGAAACCCTCTCCCCGCTTGCGGGGAGAGGCGGACCAGCGCCTTTCGCCCGAAAGATTCACACGCTCTGAGGAGCCTTGGACCGAAGGTCCAAGGCGTCTCGAAGGATGATCCAGGAGGCGCGCGGACCTCCCGACGCCAAGCGTCGCGCGAAGGCGTTTCCGAGCCTTCTGGAGCATCCTTCGAGACGGATCGGACCTTGCCGGTCCAATCCTCCTCAGGATGAGGGATTTTGGAGTAAGGAAGGACATATGAACCGGACAGGGAGAACAGGCGATGTTCCTCTGCTGTGGATTGGCGGCCCTTCTTGCCGCCGCCTTCGCCGCGCTCCTCGGCCGCCGCGCGCCGGCCGCCGACGGCACGGCCTGTTGCGAACGGGCGGCGGCGAAGCGCATCCGCTTCGCGCCGGCCGCCATCGCGGCGACGAGCACGCTCGCCGCGACCCTCGGCCTCGTCGTCATGCTGCGTGCGCAGGAACGTCCCGCGCTCGGCGATGCGATCGCGTCCTCGCTTTGCCTGGGCGCGCGTCTTTTCGACGGTCAGACGATGCCGCCGCCGGCCGCGGCGACGGCAGGCCGCTCGCGCGCCTTCGCGGCGCGATAGCCGGAAGCACGGTAGACGGAAATCGGATCGAGGGCGCCGCCCTTGCGGGCGCGGACCTCGGCGAGGATCGGCGAGACGTCCGTCGTGAAGGCGCGTTTGAGCGCCTGCGCCGCGAGCATCGGATCGTTCCGTTCCTGCAAATCCGCGAGCCCGTCGCGGTCGACGAGGAGCGCCTGCGCATAGGCCCGCGTCACCTCGATCGCGCTCGCGATCAGGCTCTCGATCGGATCGGTGACATTGTGCGACTGGTCGAGCATATGCGCCGGCGCGACGTTTTCCGCGCTCCGCCATTCCGCGTCGACAAGCTCGTTGAAGACGAGGAAGAGCCGAAACGGATCGATCGAACCGGCGTCGAGATCGTCGTCGCCGTATTTCGAATCGTTGAAGTGGAAGCCGCCGAGCTTTTTCGCATGGACGAGGCGCGCGACGATCATCTCGATGTTCACGTTCGGCGCATGGTGGCCGAGGTCGACGAGGCAGAAGGCCCGCGGTCCGAGCGCCTGCGCGGCAAGGAGCGAAGAGCCCCAATCCTGGATCACGGTCGCATAGAAGGCCGGCTCGTACATCTTGTGTTCGAGGAAGAGCCGCCAATCCGCCGGCAGCCCGGCATAGATCGCCGCCGCCGATTCGAGATAGCGCTCGAAGGCCCGGGCGAGATGGCTCTGGCCCGGGAAGTTGGCGCCGTCGCCGATCCAAACGGTCAGCGCCTTCGCGCCGAGCTTTTCGCCGAGCGCGATGCAGTCGAGATTGTGCCGGATTGCCTGCTCGCGCACGGCGCGATCGGTGTGCGCGAGCGAACCGTACTGGTAGGAGAGGGGTTGCGTCGGATCGGTCGGATGATCCTGGAAGGTGTTCGAGTTGACCGCGTCGAAGCCCAATCCGAGCGCGCCGGCGGCCGCGCGCAGCGCCGCCACGTCCGCGACCTTGTCCCAGGGAAAGTGCAGCGACACGGTCGGCGTCGCGCGGCCGAGCTGCTGGATGACGGCGCAGTCGGCGAGCTTGTCGTAGACGTCGCGCGGCTGGCCGGGGCACGGGAAGCGCCCGAACCGCGTGCCGCCCGAGCCGACGCCCCAGGAGGGGATCGCGACGCCGAAGCGCGCGACGGCCTGCGCGATAGCCTCGATGTCGATGCCGCGTCGCGCGAGCGCGCGGGCGAGCGCGGCATAGTCCTCTTCGTGCGCGGCGCACGCCTCCGCGTTCCCGCGCGCGATCAGCCCGTCCTCGATCGGCAATGCCTGCACAGCGCCCTCCCTTGGTTTCTCTTCTCTTCTCTTTTCTCCCACACTCTCATCGCGAGAGCGTGAATTGTTCTGACAAGAGGCGCGAGTCCGCCTCACCCCGCTTGCGGGGAGAGGGCTGCCGAAGGCAGCGAGCCTGCGAAGCAGGCGAGGGTGAGGGGGCGGTCCAGGAAAGGGCGCGGCGGCTTCGGCGGGACGCCTCCTCCGGCACCTCCCCCTCACCCCCGCTTCGCTTCGCTGCGCTCGTTTCGTCCGAAGGCCGAAACCCTCTCCCCGCAAGCGGGGAGAGGCGAACCCGCGCCATTCTGCGGAAAGACCACTCGCCGCTCGCCATTCGCCGCTCGCCCTCAGCGCGTAAAGCTCTGCGCGTTGCCGGCATCGACGTTGAGGATGTTGCCGGTCGATTTCGCCGAGAGATCGGAGGCAAGGAAATAGGCGGCCTCGGCGATGTCCTCCGGCAGCACGCTGAGCTGGAGCAGGCTGCGCTTGCGGTAATGCTCCTCGAGCTCGTCGGGATTCATCTTGTAGGCGGCGGCGCGCTGCTCGCGCCATTCGCCGGTCCAGATCTTCGAGCCGCGCAGCACGGCGTCCGGATTGACGACGTTGCAGCGGATGCCGACCGGCGCGCCTTCGAGGGCGAGGCAGCGCGCGAGATGGATCTCGGCCGCCTTGGCCGTGCAATAGGCGGCGGCGTTCGGGGAGGCGGCGAGGCCGTTCTTCGAGGCGATGAAGACGATGGCGCCGCCGAGGCCTTGCGTCTTCAAAAGACGGAACGCCTCCCGGGAGACAAGGAAGTAGCCGGTCGCGAGGATGCCGATGTTGCGGTCCCACATCGCCAGCGGCGTATCCTCGATCGGCGCCGAGGAGGAGATGCCGGCGTTCGAGACGAGGATGTCGACGCCGCCGAAGGCGAGAGCGGCCTCCGCGAAGGCGTCCGCCACGGCCTCCTCGCTGGTGACGTCGGCGATCGCACCGCGCACGTTGTCCTTGCCGAAGGCCTTGCCGAACTCGTCGACGGCGACGTCCAGCGCATTGCGGTCGATATCGGCGAGGACGACGCAGGCGCCCTCGCGCAACAGCCGCGCCGCGGTGGCGCTGCCGATGCCGCCGGCGCCTCCCGTGACGAAGGCGACGCGGCCGGCGAGGCTCTTCGGCTTCGGCATCCGCCGCAGCTTCGCCTCTTCGAGCAGCCAGTACTCGATGTCGAAGGCCTCCTGCTCCGGCAGGCCGCGGTAGGTCGAGATGCTCGATGCGCCGCGCATGACGTTGATCGCGTTGACGTAATACTCGCCGGCGATGCGCGCCGTCGCCTTGTCCGCGGCGAAGCTGATCATGCCGATGCCCGGGATGAGATGCACGACCGGGTTCTGGTCCCGCATCGCAGGCGAGTTCGGCCGCTTGCAGCGCTCGTAATAGGCGGCGTAGTCCGCCCGATAGGCCTCGATCGCCGGCTCGAGCCGCGCGAGGAGGTCGTCGACACTTTCGCGGGCCGGATCGAAGGGCAGGACGAGAGGCCGAACCTTGGTGCGCAGGAAATGGTCCGGGCAGGAGGTGCCGAGCGGCGCCAGCGCGTCGAGATCGCGCGAACCGACGAAATCGAGCACGGCCGCCTGGTCGTCGAAATGGCCGATCTTGCGGCTGCTCTTCGAGACGAGGCCGCGCAGGCGCGGCATCAGTGCCGCGGCGATGCGCCGGCGCTCCGCGGGCGCCGCCGGGCCGATCTTCGCGCCGCCGAAGGGCGCCCGGCCTGCGGCGGCGCGGGCGAGATGGCGGATTGCCCTGTTGATCGTCCCGACCGTGGTCGCGTAGCACGCGCGCTGCGTCTCGCCCCAGGTGAAGAGGCCATGCGCCTCGAGGATCACGCCCTTCGCGTGGGGATTCTCGGCGGCGAAGCGCTGAAGCCAGAGGCCGAGCTCGAAGCCCGGGCGCCGCCAGGGCAGCCAGCCGATCTCGTCCCCGAAAATCTCCTTCGTCAGCGCCCGCGAATCGGCGGAGGCGGCGATCGCAATGATCGCGTCCGGATGGACGTGATCGACGTGGGCGTAGGGCAGCAGCCCGTGCAGCGGCGTGTCGATCGAGGTCGCGCGCGGATTGAGGGCGAAGGTGCAATGCGGATAGAGGTCGACGACCGCGTCCTCCATCTCCGGGCCGGCATAGCGGGCGGCGACGGCCTTCAGCTTGTCGAGGGACAACGTCGCGAAACCGTCGAGCTTCATCGAGCCGATGTCGCCGCCGGAGCCCTTCACCCACAGAACGTCGACGGTCTCGCCGGTGAGAGGGTCCGTCATCGCGATCTTCGAGGAGGTGTTGCCGCCGCCGTAGTTCGTGACGCGCTTGTCCGAGCCGAGGAGGTTCGAGCGGTAGAGCAGCAGTTCCTGCGGCGATAAGGTCGCGGCGACATCCTCGTCCCAGCGATCCGCGATGAGGTCCTGGTCGGCGAGCCGGTCGAGCATGGTCTCCTCCCTCGGAGCTGGCCGCGCCGCTCGGGGCGCGATCCGTCGGTGTTCAGGAGGCTATACCGCCATTTACAATCAAATTCAATCAAAAATGATCAAAAGCGGCGTTTTTGCGTTGACAGCCGACTGGAATTGAAGTGATCTGATTGGAACGCAACCGGCAGGTGACCATGCTGGAGAGGGAACGCCACCGCCTCATCCTGAAGCTCGTCGAGGAGCGCTCCATCGTGAGCGTCGGCGATCTCGTCGAATTGCTCGACGCCTCCGAGGCGACGATCCGGCGCGACATCTCGGCGCTCGCCGACCGCGGCGAGGTGCGGCGCGTCCGGGGCGGCGCCGAGGCCCTGCGGCCCCGGCATTACGCCCATCTCACCGGCGTTCCGTTCTCGGTCAATGCGGAGGTCTGCGTCGCGGAGAAGCGGGCGATCGCGCGCGCGGCGGCCCGGCTCGTCGAGCCCGGCGACGGCGTCATCATCAATGCCGGCACGACGACGTGGCGCCTCGTCGAGTTCTTCAAGGACGTCGAGCTCGACATCCTGACGAACTCGTTTCCGATCGCCGCGGATTTCCTCGCCACATCGCGCTCGCGCATCACCGTGCCCGGAGGCACCATCTACCGCGAGCACAACATCATCCTCTCCCCGTTCGAGGGCGACGCGATCGAGCATTTCGCGGCGCGCATCCTGTTCACCGGAGCCTACGGCATCGGCCCTGCCGGCTGGATGGAGACCGATCCGCTCGTCGTGCAGGGCGAGCGCAAGCTTTTGCAGCGCGCCGAGCGCATCGTCGTCATGGCCGACGCCCGCAAGCTGCGCAGCCGCTCGTCGATGGCCGTGGCGCCGCTGTCGCGGATCGACGTCGTCGTGACCGACGATGGCGCGCAGGAGGAAGATCTCGCGCCCTTGCGAAGAGCCGGGCTCGAGGTGATCGTGGCGCCGGTGCTCGCCGAGGACCGCGCCCTCGATCACGCCGCCTGAGACAACGAAGGAAACCGCCGGCGCGGCGGTGCAATTGGGAGGAAAAGCGATGCTACGCAAGCTTCTTGCCGCGACGGGCCTTGCCGTCGCCATCGGCCTCGCCGGCTCGGCGCTCGCCGCCGACCCGGTCCGGATCGGCCTCGTGCCGAAATCCCTCGGCAACGGCTTCTTCGATGCCGCCAACAAGGGCGCGCAGGAAGCCGCGAAGGAACTCGGCAACGTCGAGGTGATCTATACCGGCCCGACCTCGACGACGGCGGAAGGGCAGATCGAGGTCATCAACGCGCTCATCGCCCAGAAGGTCGACGCCATCGCGGTCTCGGCGAACGATCCCGACGCGCTCGTGCCGGCGCTGAAGCGCGCCATGCAGCGCGGCATCAAGGTGATCTCCTGGGATTCGGGCGTCGCCGCCGACGGCCGCATCGTGCATCTCAACCCGTCCTCGAACGCGCTCATCGGCAACATGTGCCTGAAGCTCGCCGCGGACGTTGCCGGCGCCGGCCCGGCCGAGGTCGCGATCCTCTCGGCGACGCCGACATCGACGAACCAGAACACCTGGATCGCCGAGATGAAGAAGGCGCTGCCGAAGTATCCCTCCCTGAAGCTCGTCACCACGGTCTACGGCGACGATCTCGCCGACAAATCCTATCGCGAGACGCAGGCGCTCCTGAAGCAGTACCCGAACCTCAAGGTCATCATCGCGCCGACCTCCGTCGGCATCGTCGCGGCGGCGAAGGCGGTGGAGGATGCGGGCCAGTCGGGAAAGATCTTCGTCACCGGCCTCGGCCTGCCCTCTGAGCTCGCCGGCCACGTCGACAAGGGCACGGTGAAGAGCTTCGCGATCTGGAACCCGATCGATCTCGGCTATTCGGCGGCGCAGATCGCCGTGCGCCTCGTGCGCGGCGAGAAGGGCGGCCCAGGTGCGACGATCCCGATCGGCCGCGTCGGCAAGGTCGCCTTCGACGACAAGGGCGAGGGCGCGATGAGCGATCCCTTCGTCTACGACAAGTCGAACGTTGCCGAGTTCGCGAAGATCTTCTGACCGTCCGGCGCGTCCGCCTTCGCCTCGGCGCGGGCGGGCGCGCCCTCCCCTTCGCCCGAATCGCGCGAGGCTTGCGGCGATGGCCGAACCGGTGCTGACACTCAGCGGCATCTCGAAGTCCTTCGCGGGCGTACAGGCGCTCGTCGACGGCGCGCTCGAATTGCGCGCCGGCGAAGTCACCGCCCTGATCGGCGAGAACGGCGCCGGCAAGTCGACGCTGGTGAAGATCCTCACCGGCCTCTACGCGCCGGACGACGGCACGATCCTCGTCGACGGGGCGCCGGTGCGCCTGCGCTCGACGCAGGACGCCCGCCGCCTCGGCATCACGGCGATCCATCAGGAAGCGGCCGTGTTCGACGATCTTTCGATCGCCGAGAACATCTTCGTGTCGGACCGCCCGAAGACGCGCTTCGGCCTCGTCGACTGGCGGCGCATGAACGCCCGCGCCCGGGCGCTCCTCGCCGAACTCGAGGCCGATCTCGATCCGGCCGCGCCGATGCGCAGCCTGTCGATCGCGCAGAAGCACCTCGTGCAGATCGCCCGCGCCCTGTCGCACAAGGCGCGCGTCGTGATCATGGACGAGCCGACCGCGGCCCTCTCCCATCGCGAGGCGGAAGACCTCTTCCGCATCGTGGCGCGGCTCAAGGGCGAGGGCCGGGCGGTGCTGTTCATCAGCCACAAGTTCGAGGAGATCATGCGCGTCGCGGACCGCTATTTCGTCTTTCGGGACGGCGCCGCGGTCGGGAACGGCAGCGTCGCCGCCACGAGCACGGACGAGCTGATCCGCCTGATGGTCGGGCGCCCCGTGCACCAGATCTTCCCGAAGGCGGAGGCGGCGATCGGCGCCGAGGCCTTGCGCGTCGAAAGCTTCTCGCATCCGACGGAATTCGCGGACATCTCCTTCGCCGTCCGCCGCGGCGAGATCCTCGGCGTCTACGGCCTCGTCGGCTCCGGCCGCTCGGAGGTCATGCAGGCCGTGTTCGGGCTGAACCGCGCCGCATCGGGCCGCGTCTTCGTCGACGGCGCGCCCGTGGCGATCCGCCGCCCGGCGGATGCCGTCCGCGCCGGCATCGTCTACGTGCCGGAGGACCGGCAGGGACAGGGCGCGGTCCTGAAGATTTCGATCGCCGACAACATCGCCCTGCCGAGTCTTCGCCGCGTCAGCCGCGCCGGCTTCCTCGACCGCAGCCGCGAGCGCGCTCTGGCGCAGCTCTATGCCGACGAATTGCAGATCCGCATGGCCGGACTCGACCAGCCGGTCGAGGATCTTTCCGGCGGCAACCAGCAGAAGGTCGTGATCGCGAAATGGCTCGCGACGCAGCCGAAGGTGCTGATCCTCGACGAGCCGACGAAAGGCATCGACGTCGGCTCGAAGGCGGCGGTCCACCGCTTCATGTCCGATCTCGTCCGCCAGGGCCTCGCCGTCGTCATGGTCTCCTCCGAACTGCCCGAGGTGCTCGGCATGGCCGACCGCATCCTCGTCATGGCCCGCGGCCGCCTGCGGGCGACCTTCCCGCGCGCCGAGGCCAATCCCGAGAGCATTCTCCGCGCGGCGACGGACGCATGAGCGCCCTCACCGCCATCGGCCGCCGCATCGCGCCGCACGACGCCGTGCTCGCCGCATTGACCCTCGTTCTTTTCCTCGCCGTCACCGCGCGCTTTCCGGAATTCGTTGCGCCGAGGAACCTCGCCGACATCCTCGACGACACGGCGATCCTCATCATCCTCGCGCTGGCGCAGGCGATGGTGCTCGTCACCCGCGCGGTCGATCTCTCGGTCGCCGCGAATCTCGCCCTGACCGGCATGGTCGTCGCGCTCGTCAACGCGGCGCATCCGGAGATCGGCGTCGCGGCGCTGATCGCGCTTGCGCTCCTGCTCGGCGCCGCGCTCGGCGCCGTCAACGGCCTCCTCGTCTGGCGGCTCGGCCTGCCCTCGATCGTCGTCACCCTCGGCACCCTCGCCGTCTATCGCGGCTCGATCTATCTTCTCGCCGGCGGCGCCTGGGTGAACTCGCACCGCATGTCGCCGGCCTTCCTCGACTTCATCCGCGCACCGCTGCTCGGCCTCTCGACCCTGACCTGGTTCGCGATCCTCGCCGTCGTTGCCGCGTTTCTGTTCCTTCGCTTCACGAATTCCGGCCGCAACCTCTTCGTCGCCGGCTCGAATCCCGCCGCAGCGTCCCTTGCCGGCATCGATCCGGGCCGGGCGCAGGCCCTCGCCTTCGTCATTTCCGGCGCCGCGGCGGGACTGTGCGGCTATTTCTGGGTCTCGCGCTTCGCCGTCGCCTATGTCGACGTCGCGCTCGGCTTCGAATTGCAGGTCATCGCCGCCTGCGTCATCGGCGGCGTCTCCGTCGCCGGCGGCGTCGGCACGGTCGCCGGCGTCGTCATCGGCGCGCTCTTTCTCGGCATCGTCAAGAACGCGCTGCCCCTCGTCGGCGTCTCGCCGTTCTGGCAGATGGCCATCGCCGGCGCGGTGATCACCGGCGCCGTCGCCATCAACGCGCGAAGCGAGACCCGCGCGACGCGGCGCATCCTGGAGCGGGCGGCATGACCGCCGTCTCTAACAAGGCGGTCGCCGAACCGCTGCCGGCGCGCCGCGCGGCGCCGCGGCGCGCCGGCACGCTGTTGCGCTGGGAGACGATGCTCTTCGTCATCCTCGTCGCGGTCTTTTCCGCCTGCGCCGTCGCCTCGCCCTATTTCCTCGACATCTGGAACCTTTCCGACGCGACCTTCAACTTCACCGAGAAGGCGATCGTCGCGCTGCCGCTGGCGCTTCTGATCATCGCGCGCGAGATCGACATCTCGGTCGCCGGCATCATGGCGCTCGCTTCGGTCGCGATGGGGCTCGCAGCGGGCGCGGGCGCCGGGCCCGCTTCGCTCGCCGCAATCGGGCTTTCGACCGGACTTGCGTGCGGATGCGTCAATGGCGCCCTCGTCGTCCTCTGCCGCGTGCCCTCGATCGTCGCGACGATCGGCACGATGAGCCTGTTCCGCGGCGCCGCCTATGCGATCCTCGGCGATCAGGTGCTCAAGAACTACCCGCCGGGCTTTGCCTTTTTCGGCCAGGGCTACGTCGCCGGGCCGCTCTCCTTCGAGTTCGTGCTCTTCCTCGCCGTCGCGCTCGTCGCGGGCATCGTGCTGCACGCGACCTCGGCCGGGCGGCGCATCGTCGCCATCGGCCACAATCCGGTCGCGGCGCTGTTTTCCGGCCTCGCCGTCGGCCGCTACCGCTTCGCGCTCTTCGCAGCGGTCGGCGCGGCGGCGGGCCTTGCCTCGATCTGCCTGACGTCGCGGCTCGGCTCGACGCGACCCTCGATCGCCATCGGCTGGGAGCTCGAGATGATCACCATGGTCGTGCTCGGCGGCGTCTCGATCCTCGGCGGCGCCGGCAGCATTCTAGGCGTCGTCCTCGCGGCGTTCCTGATGGGGCTCGTCACCTTCGGCCTCGGTCTCCTCAACGTGCCCGGCATCGTCATGCAGGTCGTGATCGGCGCGCTGCTCGTCGCCGTCATCGCGCTGCCGGCGCTGATCCGGCGCGTCGCTCCGGCGAGGCCGCGATGACCGAGAGAATTGCCTTTGCGATGCAGCTCGATCCAGGGCGGGCGGACGAGTATCGGCGCCGGCACGACGCCCTCTGGCCCGAGCTCGCCGCGCTCCTGAAGGAAGCGGGCATTTCGGACTACTCGATCTTCCTCGATCCGGACAGCCACACGCTCTTCGCCGTGCTGCGCCGGAGCGCGGATCACCGCATGGACGATCTGCCGTCGCAGGCGATCATGCGGCGCTGGTGGGCGATGATGGGCGATATCATGGCGACGAACCCGGACGGTTCGCCCGTCACGCGGCCCCTCCTGCCGATGTTTCATCTCGATTGAGGCCGCGATGGCAAACGATCTCGTCGCGGTGCTCGACATCGGCAAGAGCAATGCCAAGGTCGTCGTCGCCGATCCCGAGACCGGCGCGGAGCGCTACACCGCCGCGCGCGCCAACGCACCGCTTGCCGACACGCCCTACCGCGCCCTCGATGCGGCCGCGATCGAGGCGTTCCTGCTCGATGCGCTGAAGCGCTGCCCTTTGAAGGAGCGCATCGGTACGATCGTGCCCGTCGGCCACGGCGCCGCCGCGGCCCTCGTCAAGGGCGATGGCCTCGCGCTGCCGGTCCTCGACTACGAGGAGCCCCAGCTCGACGCGGTCGCGGAGGCTTATCGGGCCGAGCGCGCGGCGTTTGCGGAGACGCTCTCGCCGTTCCTGCCCCTCGGCCTCAATCTCGGCCGCCAGTTCTTCTTCCTCGAAGCGCGCTTTCCGGAGGCGTTCGCCGCAGCCCGCACGGCGCTTCTCTGGCCGCAATACGTCACGTGGCGCCTGACCGGCACGGCAACGTCCGAAGTGACCTCGCTCGGCTGCCACACGGATCTCTGGGAGCCGGCGCGGGGGCGTTTCTCGAAACTCGCGCTGCGCCGGGGCTGGGCCGAAAAATTTCCGGCGCTCGTGCCGGCGGGCGCGACCATCGGCACCCTGAGGCCGGCGCTCGCGCGGGAGACGGGCTTGTCGCCGCGCACGCGCGTGCTCGCGGGCATCCACGATTCGAACGCCTCGTTCCTGTGCCATCGCGCCGGGCGCGAAAGCGGCGAGCCCTTCACGGTCCTGTCGAGCGGGACGTGGACGATCATCCTGGCGAACGGCGGCGCCCTCGACGCGCTCGACGAGAGCCGCGATTGCCTCGCCAACGTCGACGCCTACGGCGAGCCGACCGCGAGTGCGCGCTTCATGGGCGGCCGCGAGTATGCCGCCATCGCCGGCGATGCCGCGGTTGCGCCGACCCGCGCCGATCTGAGCGCGGCGCTTGCGCGCGGCGCGATGGCACTGCCGTCCTTCGCCGAGGCTGGCGGTCCGTTTCCGGGCCGGCGCGGCCGCCTCGTCGACGCGGGCGGCCTTGCCCCCGGCGAGCGCGCGGCCCTCGCGAGCCTCTATCTCGCGCTCATGTCGGATGTCTCCCTTAATCTTCTGTCGAGCCGCGGGCCGATCGCCGTCGAAGGGCCGCTCGCGAAAAACACGCTCTTCGGCGGCCTCCTCGCGGCCCTGCGGCAGGACCAGCCGGTCCACCTCTCCGAAGACGCCGCCGGCACGGTCGGCGGCGCGCTGCGCCTCGCCGGCCCCGCGCCCCCGGCGCGCAGCGTTCCGCCCGCGACGCCGCTCGACGACGACCGGCTCGGGGCCTACCGCGACCTGTGGCGGGCGCGAGCGGAGGAGCGAGGCCCCTGGAGCATGTAGCCTTGTGACGGAATCATCCGTCGCTCGGCCAAGGGGGCGGTGCGCGCTACCGGATCGCCATTCCGCCGCCGCTCGTGAAGGGCGAGAGGACCGGGCGGCCGCCGCCGGGGATCGAGAGGACCGGGCGCGCCGGGAGGAGGCCGGGCCGGGTGGTCGGGCCGCCGTAGCCCGGACGCAGGATCGGCCCGGACGGGATCCCCCGCACCACCGGCGGGCTCGCCCGCATCGGCGCCGCCGCGTAGGGCGGGTTCGACCTGCCGGCGTCGATGAAGCGCTTGAACTCGGGGCTGAAGCCGGGCGGGTTGGCGTGGCTGCCGCGGCCCATCGGCGGGACGGGGTAGGCGCCCCGGTGCGGACCGCCGAGGACGAGGCCGGGGTTGAAGAGCGGCGCCACCGCCGTCGGCAGATCGTAGGGCTCGCCCTCGTCCTCGAGGGCCGCTTCGACCGGACGGCCGTGACGGCCGCCCCGCGGGGCCGGCGGCGGCGAGACGGCCGCATTCTTCTTCGCCGGCTGCTTGAGATTGGCCTTGCGCAGGATCGGCGCTGACGGAGCCGGTGGCGCTGCGGGCGCGATGCCGCCGTTCGGCATGGCCGGCGTGCAGATCTTGGCGCTGGGCGCGCCGCCCGCGGCGGCCATGGCGCGGGCCTCGGTCGCATGAATCGAGCCCTCGAAGACGGCGGCGTACCGGCGCAGATGCGCCGGGTCGCCCCAGCGAGCCGCCATCGCCCAGGACATCTCTTCGAGCCTGGTGCCGAGGATGCGATGGACGCGCAGCGCCAGGACGTCCTCGCCGTAGACGTCGAGGAAGAGGCGGTAGGTTTCGGGCATGTCCCAGGCGACGACCTGATTGTAGGCCTCGCTCGCCGGGAGCGCCTTCAGGCTCTCCCGGGTCGGCTTCGGCCCGAGCCCGGTGCGGTCGACGCCGCCGGCCCGGCCCGTCTCAGCGGAGGCGAGCGAGAGGCTCGGCGCCGTCTCGCCGCTGTCGAAGAACGTGAACGCCGCCGTCAGGGATGATGTTTCCCATGGGATCTGGCCGCCGGAGGTGGCGTCGTGGACGGACATCCGCACCTTGCGGAACACCGCCTCGACCGGCAGTCCCGGCTCGCGGGCATACTGCAGGAAGGCCTCGGTGAAGGGGCTGTGCTGGCCCGCGCCGTCCGCCGCGGCGGTGCCGGGCGAGGTCGAGAAGGCGACGAAGGTGCCGCCCTTCGATTCGACCCGGGCGAGGCCCGCTTCCGCCTTGCCGGGATTGTCGAGGAGGGCGACGGCGAGGCCGCGGGTCTGGGCGAGGCTGTCCGGGAAGGGATTGTCGCGGCAGGCGTCGAGGATCAGGATCTTGGTCCCGACCCCGGCGCCGTCGAGGCGCTTCAGGATCTCGCCGAGGGTGACGGTCTGGGCCGGGATATCCTCCTCCGTGGTCGGCTTCACGTCGATCGGCAGGAGGTGGTTGTTGCCGTGGCGCTGGATGGCGTGACCGGCATAGTAGACGACGGCGACGGAGCCGCTGCCGGCGCTCTCGACCGCGTCGGCGAAACGCTCGACGGCGGCGCGCAGGTTCGGAAGCGAGGCGTCCATCGCCCGGCGGACGTCGAAATGTGCGTCGGCCAGCATCTGCGCCGTCGCGTCGGCGTCGTTGCGGGCGTTGGGGAGTTTGGTGACGCTTTCATAGGCGCCGTTGCCGATGACGAGGGCGAGGCGCTTCGCCGCCTCGGCCGGGCCGGCGAAGACGGCCCCTGCGGCAGCGGCCAGAAAGGCACCGAAGGCGAGGCGGCGCCCGCCGGCGCCGAGCACGGAGCGGATCGAGAGGGCGGAGGGGGTCACGGCAGCACCTCGTAGCGGAAGCCGCCCGAACCTTAGGCTCCGGGCCGCGCCTGTAATGTAATCTCAGTCACACTCGCCGGCAATCGCTGCGTCAGGAATCGAGATGGGCGACGTAGACGGGATTCGGCTCCCGGCGCTCGTTTGAGCCGAGGGTCTCCATCTCGCCGAAGATCGTCTCGAAGTTGCTCGAATAGCGGGCGCCCCGGTTCACCGGCCAGGGGTCGTTGACGTGCACGCGGCCGCCGTCGAGCCCGGTGACGACGCGGATGTGCGGCGCGGTGCCGCCGGTCCCGGATAGCGGCGCCTGGCTCGCGAGCCAGAGCGGCCCGTAGGTATCGAGGAGGTCGCTTATCGCCTGCGGCGTATAGCAGACGGGCGCCTCAAGGACGAAGCCGTTGCGCCCGAGGATGTAGCGGTCGTTCGGATCGAGGCCCGACGTGAGGGAGGGCACGTAGCTCGGCCCGCCCGGATTGGCGGCGATCTGGGAGGGGTCGAACGAGGCCTGGTTCTTCCAGCCGAGAATCATCGCAATGCTGGCCGCCCAGCACCCCATCCCGGTGGCTTGGGCGATCAGCGGCACATCGTAGCGCATCGAAACCTCGCAGGGAGCGGACCTTCGGCAGAAGGCGGGACGATGATGCGCCGGAGATGGGCCGGAAATGGTGGGCGGGTTCACAGATGGGGATGAGACAAGGGCGATTTCGGCGGCAGCCGCGCGACGCCCTTGAGAACGCTCGGCGGTTTCGTTTCTCACCGAGCGCAGGCAAGGCGGTTCAATTCTCAAAAAGCGGCATTTCTGATAGACAAACGCGGTTAAGTCATCCACTTTGAAGTCAACGCCATTTGGCTGGCAAAATCCGGACATCCTGAGAATCGAATGGCGTTGCAGCCCCAAGACCTCGATCTGAGCGAGGCCGTCGACTACCACTACGAACGCTTTCCCCCGACAGGGCTGGACTGGGCCAGGCTCGCCAGGCCGCTCGCCGCGGCGTCGGCGTCGCTCGCCCGCTACGACCAGATGTTGAAAGGGATGCACAACAGCGAGTTTCTGTTGGCCCCTCTGCGCAGCCAGGAAGCTGTCGTCTCATCTCGAATGGAGGGAACGATCAGCACCCTCGACGAAGTCTTGCGCTATGAGGCCGAACGGGACGAAAGCGATGGCGCGGATCCATTCGATCGGAGCGAGGCCTTCGAGGTCTTCCTGTATGGCCGGGCCATAAGGAACACGCAGCGCGCAATGAAGGACGGTCAACCGCTCTCGAGTCACCTGATGAGATCGGCCCACGGGATGTTTCTGAGCTTCGGGCGCGGAGCCCGGATGTCGCCCGGCGAATACAAGACGGAACAGAACTATTTGGCCGACCGTGGCCAGCGGAAAGTCAAGTTCGTCCCCGTCCGACCTGCCAAGCTTCAGGAGGCCATGGACAAGCTTTTCAGCTTCATGAACGACGACAATGTGGAAACGTTGACGAAGGTTGCCATCGCGCATCTGGAATTCGAGGCAATTCACCCGTTCAAGGATGGCAACGGACGCATCGGTCGAATGCTCATCCCCCTCATGCTTTGGAAGGACGGCACGATTTCTGAGCCATATTTCTACGTCAGTTCATTCTTCGAGGAAAATCGGGATGAATACATCGACAGGATGCGGTCTGTGTCATCGGACGATGCCTGGACCGAGTGGGTCATCTTTTTTCTGCAAGCTCTCGAGACTTCAAGCTTCCCAGAACCTGCGGAAGGCTGAAGAGATACGAGCGCTCTACGAGGATCTGAAGAGGACATTCCACGTTCTCCTCTCGTCGCGGTGGAGCACGCCTGCCCTGGATTTCATGTTCACTCGACCCATCTTTCGAAACAACGTCTTCACCGGCAAGTCGGGCATCCCGTCTGCGACGGCGTACAGGTTCGTCCGCGTCCTGGCCGAGCAAGGTCTCCTGCAAACGCTCGCCGGCGCGGGAGGGCGGCGGCCTGCTCTCTACGCGCTCGAGCCATTGCTCGCGCTCGTCAGGACCTGACCGTCGTTCGTCTCGCCGCGCTGAAGGACCCCGACGTCAAAAGCGAAAATTGCCAAAACGGGAGGCGGCCGCGTTATCTTTTACGCCGGGATGCAAATTTCTCCGCGCGGCCGCCCGGATGGGCAATCCAAATGAACGATCGAATGAGCCTTTTGCCGTTTCGCTCATCTTTGCGTCATGCGTGCAGCGCATGCTTCGCGAAAACGGGTGGTGGGCGCGACAGGGATTGAACCTGTGACCCCTACGATGTCAACGTAGTGCTCTCCCGCTGAGCTACGCGCCCGTCCGACCAAAGAGGCGCTCGGCGAAGAGGCCCCTCGCGGGTGAGCGGCCGTATACCGGCTGCCGGGCGGGGAGGCAAGCGGGATCGGGGCCGCCTCTCAGGCTGCCATCAGGCGCTCGACCTCGTTGACGAGGTCGCGCAGGTGGAAGGGCTTCGAGAGCACCTTGGCGTCCTTCGGCGCCCGCGAATCCGGGTTCAGCGCCACCGCCGCGAAGCCGGTGATGAACATCACCTTGATGTCGGGATCGAGCTCCGTCGCCTTCCGCGCGAGTTCGATGCCGTCCATCTCCGGCATGACGATGTCGGTGAGGAGCAGCTCGAACGGCTCCTCGCGGAGCCGGTTGTAGGCCGAGAGCCCGTTGTCGAAGGCGGTGACGTCGTAGCCCGCGTTCTGGAGCGCCTTGGCGAGGAAGCGGCGCATGTCGTTGTCGTCTTCGGCGAGGAGGATTTTCATCGGGAGGGGCTCGGAATCGGTCTTGGGCGGCGCTCAGCCTTCTTGCCGGATTCAGGGTAAACAACGGGTGAAGGCTACCCCTCCCGGAGAAGCATGGACAGACGCTGCCGCGGCAGCCACATTAAGCCCGTTCCGGGGCGTTTCTTCCACTGGATTTCGGGATCCGATGCGGCCAGCCATCGCCGACGCGTTCGAGCCACCATTCGTCGTCGCGGAGCCTGTGCGCCAGACCGTTCCCTTCGTCTTCAACGTCCCCCATGCCGGGGCCGTCTACCCGTCCGCCTTCCTGACCGAATCGCGCCTCGACGCGATGGCCCTGCGGCGCTCGGAGGACGCCTTCGTCGACGAGCTCTTCGCCGGCGTGGTCTCCCTCGGCGCCCCCCTGATGGCGGCCCGGTTCCCGCGCGCCTTTCTCGACCTCAACCGGGAGCCCTACGAACTCGACCCGCGCATGTTCGAGGGCCGGCTGCCGCCCTTCGCCAACACGCGCTCGATGCGCGTCGCCGGCGGGCTCGGCACGATCCCCCGCATCGTCGCCGACGGCCAGGAGATCTACCGCGGCCGCCTCCGCGCCGACGAGGCGGTGCACCGGATCGAGTGGCTCTACAAGCCCTATCACCGGATGCTGCGCCAGCTCGTGCACCGCACCGCCCGCGGCTTCGGCCACGCGGTGCTGATCGACTGCCATTCGATGCCCTCGACGAGCGTCAGCCGCGAGGACGGCGCCAAGGCCGACGTCGTGCTCGGCGACCGCTACGGCACGAGCTGCGCCGCGCTCCTCACCGACCTCGTCGATTCGGCCCTGCGCGCCCGCGGCTATACGGTGGTGCGCAACAAGCCCTATGCCGGCGGCTTCATCACCGAGCATTACGGCGAGCCGGCGCTGTCCCGCCACGCCCTGCAGATCGAGATCAACCGCGCCCTCTACATGGACGAACGGCAGCTCAGAAAGACGGCCGGCTTCAAGAGCCTCGCGGACGATCTCGCCGCCGTCTTCGCGGGCGTCACGCGCGGGACCGACAGCGACTTCGCGCCGCCGCGCCTCGCCGCCGAGTAGGCCGGACAAGAAAAAGGCCGCTGTCGCCAGCGGCCCGAAGTTTAGGGAGGAAACGCCCAAGAAGGGCAGCGATACGGCGACGCCATCGCCATATCGCACTGCAATAAGATAAACCGCATCGCACAAAAAGCAAGGGCTGGCCGGCTCATCCCTGAGGCTGAGGCTTTGCGGCCACACTGGCCCGGGCCGGCGAACAAGAAAAAGGCCGCTGTTGCCAGCGGCCCGAAGTTTAGGGAGGAAACGCCCAAGAAGGGCAGCGATACGGCGACGCCATCGCCATATCGCACTGCAATAATTAGGATGCGCCGCACAAAACGCAAGGGGTGCTGACCTATCCTGCCATGCGTTTTATGCATGGCGTCGCGGTTAACCGCTCAGGGCTCGGAAAGCCTTGCGAAGACCCCTCTGCTCCAAAGGACCCGCAATGCGCCCTTGCGGGACGCCGGCCGATGCGCCAAAGGCGGGACGCTGCCCGAAACCGGGCGGCGCGGAGACGCGGGCCGTGGGACCGATCGACTTCACCCAGTTCGTCAACGAGCTGGCGACCTTGTCCGGGCAGGCGATCCTGCCCTTCTTCCGCACCAGCATCTGCGCCGACGACAAGTCCCGCGGCGGGCTGTTCGACCCGGTCACCGAGGCCGATCGGGCCGGCGAAGTCGCGATGCGGCAATTGATCAAGCGCAGCTTCCCGACCCACGGCATCGTCGGCGAGGAATTCGGCTCCGAGCAGCACGAGGCCGAGTACGTCTGGGTGCTCGACCCGATCGACGGCACGCGCTCGTTCATCGCCGGCCTGCCGACCTGGGGCACCCTGATCGGCCTCAACCGCAGCGGCCATCCGGCCTTCGGCATGATGCACCAGCCCTATACGGGCGAGCGCTTCTTCGGCGACGGCGGCAGCGCCACCTTCCGTGGGCCGGGGGGCGAGCGGCGCCTGCGCACCCGCCGCTGCGCCTCCCTCAGCGACGCGATTCTCTCGACGACGAACCCGAAGATGTTCTCCGGGGATGCGCTCAGGGCCTACGACCGGGTCGAGAGCGTCGTCCGCCTCGCCCGCTACGGCTACGACTGCTACGCCTATTGCATGCTTGCCGCCGGCCATATCGACCTCGTCGTCGAGACCGGCCTGCAGCCCTACGACATCGTCGCCCTGATCCCGATCATCGAGGGCGCGGGCGGCATCGTCACGAGCTGGAGCGGCGGCTCGGCGGCCGGGGGGGGCTCCATCGTCGCCGCCGGCGACCGCCGCGTCCATGCCGCGGCCCTCGGGCTGCTGCGCGGCTGACCTCGCCGCGCAGGTGCCGCCGACGCACGGCCCGCGCGTGAGTTTTCGCACAGGGCCGAC
>CAVWII010000028.1:0-11243 GCA_963754975.1 uncultured Alphaproteobacteria bacterium
GCCGAACCCTCTCCCCGCAAGCGGGGAGAGGCGAATCCGCGCCTTTCGCCAAGATGCGCATACGCTAGCCCCGCAAGCGGGGAGAGGCGGGAAGCGGCCCTTTCCGATAGGGGCGCTATGCCCCCGGCACCTCGATCACCGCCTTCAACCCCGGCGCGTTGTCTTCGAGGCGGAGCGTGCCGCCGTGCAGCCGGGCGACGGCGGCGGCGAGGCTCAGGCCGAGGCCGAAGCCGGGGCGGGAGCGGGCGCTTTCGAGGCGCACGAAGCGGTCGAGCACGCGGCCGCGGTCGGCCGAGGGGATGCCGGGGCCGCGGTCGGCGACCGGCGACTTCGACGACGGCTCCGCTGCGCCGGGCGCTGATGCCCACGGCGCCGCCGCCGGCACCGTATTTCAGGGCGTTGTCGAGGAGGTTCGCGACGGCCTGGCCGAGCAGTTCGCGGCTGCCGTGCACCGCGAGGTCGTCCTCGATCTCGACCCGAAGCGGCATGCCCTTCTCCTCGGCCAGGGCCTCGTAGAGCTCGGCGACGTCGCGCACCGCCTCGGCGGCGTCGAAATCGGACAGCGAATCCTGGCCGCCGCCGGCTTCGAGCCGCGCGATCATGAGCAGCGCGTTGAAGATGCGGATGAGGTTGTCGCTTTCCTCGATGTTCGCCTCGAGCGCGGCCTTCAGGGTCTCCGGCGTCTTCGCGCCGCGCAGGGCCTCGTCGGCCTTGTTGCGCAGGCGCGTCAGCGGCGTCTTGAGGTCGTGGGCGATGTTGTCGGAGACCTCGCGCAGGCCGGTCATCAGCTCGCCGATGCGGTCGAGCATGGCGTTGAGGTTCTCCGCCAGGCGGTCGAGCTCGTCGCCGGTGCCGGCGATGCGCAGGCGCCCGTCGAGGTCGCCCGCCATGATCGTGCGCGTCGTCTCGGTCATGTCGTCGACGCGCTTCAGGACGCGGCGCGTGATGAACCAGGCGCCGGCGCAGCCGAGGATGCCGATGAGCAGGAGCGAGGAGCCGAAGGCGTTCTGGATCACCTCGCGCAGCCGCGCGCGCTCCTCGACGTCGCGGCCGACGAGGAGCCGGAAGCCCGCGGCATCACGAAGACGCGCACGATCGCCATGCTCTCCGCCGGCCCGCTCTCCTCGCTGCGCGAATAATGGGTCTCGAACAGCCCAGGCCGGTCGAGGGTGCCCGGCGGCAGCGCGCCGACGTTGCCGGCGACGCGCTCGCCCTCGGGGGTGGTGACGAGATAGAGCGAGGCGCCCGGCGTGCGCGAGCGCCGCTCGACGATGGTGACGAGGCGGCGCAGGCCGCCCTGGCGATACTGCTCGGAGAGGCCGTTGATCTCGGCGTCGATCGTCGAGACGAACTGGTCGTCGAGGACGCGCCGCGCGCTCCAGGCGACGTAGCCGAGCGTCGAGAAGGCGAAGACCGTGAAGACGACGAGATAGGCGGCGGAGAGCTTGAAGGCGGTGGTGCGGACGAGCTTTCCGAGGGCCGTCATCGGGGCGGTCATGCGCCGCTCCCCGGCCCTTCCCCCTCGCCGACGCGGACCATGTAGCCGGCGCCGCGGACCGTGTGGATGAGCGCCTTGTCGAAGCCGCGGTCGATCTTCGCGCGCAGCCGCGAGACGTGCACGTCGATGACATTGGTCTGCGGATCGAAGTGATAGTCCCAGACGTGCTCGAGGAGCATCGTCCGGGTCACCACCTGGCCGGCGTTCTTCATCAGGTATTCGAGCAGCCGGAACTCGCGCGGCTGCAGGACGATCTCGGGGCCGGAGCGGCTGACCCGGTGCGAGAGCCGGTCGAGTTCGAGGTCGCCGACCCGGTAGAGGGTCGGCTCGCCGCCGGCGGGCGCGGCGGCGCGGCGCCGGGCCAGCACCTCGACGCGGGCCAGAAGCTCGGAGAAGGCGTAGGGCTTCGGCAGATAGTCGTCGCCGCCGGCGCGCAGGCCCTTCACGCGGTCGTCGACCTGGCCGAGCGCGGAGAGGATGAGGACCGGCGTCTCGACCTTCTGCTCGCGCAGGGAGCGGATGAGGGAGAGGCCGTCGAGCTTCGGCAGCATGCGGTCGACGACGAGGACGTCGTAGTCGCCGGATTCGGCCATGCCGTAGCCGTCGAGGCCGTCGGCCGCATGGTCGGCGACGTGGCCCGCCTCGCGAAACGCCTTGGCCAGATAGGACGCGGCCTCGCGGTCGTCCTCGATGATGAGAATCCGCATGGGGCGTCCTTACACGAAAAAGGAAACCGTCGGCAGGCCGAACCATGGAGGGCGGCCGGCCTGCCGCGGGTGGATCGCCGGGTTCGCGGGGGGCGACATCGTCTGCCCGGCTCTCCGACCTCGTATTGCCGTTCGCCTCTCCCCGCTTGCGGGGAGAGGGTTCGGCCTTCGGCCGAACGAGCGGAGCGAAGCGAAGCGGGGGTGACGGGGCGATACAGAAAGAGGCGCCTTGCCGCGCCGCAGCGCCTCGTTCGTGACCGCCCCCTCACCCTCGCCTGCTGCGCAGGCTTGCCGCCTTCGGCGGCCCTCTCCCCGCAAGCGGGGAGAGGCGAACCCGCGTCCCTTATCGGAAAGGTTCACAAGCTCTCAGGATGAGGGCCGCGGGGGTGATGCGGCTTCCCGCGACTACGCCTTCGGCTGCTTGCCGACCTCGACGGAGACGGTGCGCTCCTCGCCCTTCCGGTAGATCGTCAGGTTCACCGACTTGCCCGGGTCGACGGCGGCGATCTTCTTCGAGAGGTCCTTCGCCTCCTTCACGGTCTCGCCGTCGACGGCGATGATGGTGTCGCCGGTCTTGATGCCGGCCTTCGCGGCGGGGCTGTCCTTCAGGGCCTCGGCGACGAGGGCGCCCTTCGGCTCCTTGAGGCCGATCGCCTCGGCGATCTCCTTCGTCACCGGCTGCATCTGCACGCCGATGAAGCCGCGGGTGACGACGCCGCCGTTGTGCTGGATCGAGGACGACGACCGTGTCGACCGTCGAGGCCGGGATCGCGAAGGCGATGCCGACATTGCCGCCGGACGGCGAGAAGATCGCCGTGTTGACGCCGACGACCTCGCCCGCGAGGTTGAAGGTCGGGCCGCCGGAATTGCCGCGGTTGATCGGCGCGTCGATCTGCAGGAAGTCGTCATACGGGCCCGCGCCGATGTCGCGGTGCTGGGCCGAGACGATGCCGGCCGTGACCGTGCCGCCGAGGCCGAACGGATTGCCGACCGCGAGCACCCAGTCGCCGACCCGGGCCTTCTGGGAGGCGAGCTTCACGATAGGGGAAGTCGCTGCCCTCGACCTTGAGCAGGGCGAGGTCGGTCTTCGGATCGGTGCCGACCACCTTCGCGTCGCGGGTGCGGCCGTCGTCCAGCGACGATCTGAACCTCGGCTGCCGTTCTCGACGACGTGGTTGTTGGTCACGAGGTAGCCGTCGGCGGAGATGAAGAAGCCGGAGCCCTGCGCCTGGCGGATCTCGCCGCGCGGCTGACGGTCGTTGCGGCCCTGCGGGCCGAGCTGACCGCGGAAGTCGCGGAAGAGACGGTCGAGCGGGCTGCCCGGAGGCACGTTCGGGAAGTTGAACGACGGGCCGTCGCTGTCGCCGTCCTCGTCGCCGCTGCCCTGGCTGCGGTCGGCGACCTGCTGCATCCTCACCCGCACCGAGACGACGGCCGGCTTCACCCGGTCGATGACGTCGGCGAAGGAAGGCATGGCGAGCGGCTGCTGCATCGAGCGCAGCTCGGCATGGGCCGTGCTGGGAGCGACGAGGCCGGTTTCGATGGCGCCGCCGGCGATGAGAGCCGCCACGGCCGCCGCGCCGAGGAAGGTCGCACGGCGCTTCTGTGTTGAGGAGGTCATGGTCTTTCCTGCCATTCCGAGGTGAATCGGCCCGAAGGAATTTCGGATAAGGGAAAGATGGGAGCCCGCCGGTTACGCCGCGCTCTCGGGGGGATGAAATCTTCGTAAGGTTTTAGCCGAGGGCGTAATCGCATAACGACAGCAACGGCGGATCGACCGCCAGCGACGGAGCGGGCGTCGTGCAAAAACATGAACAGTGCGAGCCAACAGGCAAGGCATTGAGCAGAAGCGCTTTCAATGCCTCGACGACCTTTGTATATGGACGGGTCGGGACACGATAGGAACAAAGACATGGACGCAAAAACTGACGAGAGCACGGCCTCTTGCCCGGTGCCGCACTCCCGTGGCCGAATAAATCGCGACTGGTGGCCCAACCAATTGAACGTCGGCGTGCTTCACCAGAACACGCCGGACGCCGACCCGATGGGCGCGAGCTTCGACTACGCCAAGGAATTCGAGAGCCTCGATCTCGATGCGGTGATCAGGGACCTCAAGGCCCTGATGACGGACAGCCAGGAATGGTGGCCGGCCGACTATGGCCACTACGGCCCGTTCTTCATCCGGATGGCCTGGCACAGCGCGGGAACGTATCGTGTCGGCGATGGCCGCGGCGGCGGCGGGCGCGGCCAGCAGCGCTTCGCTCCCCTCAATTCCTGGCCGGACAACGGCAACCTCGACAAGGCACGCCGTCTTCTCTGGCCGATCAAGCGCAAGTACGGCCGAAAAATCTCTTGGGCCGACCTGATGATCCTCACCGGCAACGTCGCGCTCGAGTCGATGGGCTTCAAGACCTACGGCTTCGGCGGCGGTCGCATCGACACGTGGGAGCCGGAAAACCATGTCAACTGGGGCTCGGAGGATACCTGGCTCGGCGACGCGCGCTACAGCGGCGACCGCGAGCTGCACGGTCATCTCGGCGCCGTCCAGATGGGCCTCATCTACGTGAATCCGGAGGGCCCGAACGGCAAGCCCGATCCGGCCGCCGCGGCGCGCGACATCCGCGAAACGTTCCGGCGGATGGCCATGGACGACGAGGAGACGGTTGCCCTCGTCGCCGGCGGGCACACGTTCGGCAAGACGCACGGCGCCGGTCCCGCAAGCCATCTCGGCGCGGAGCCCGAAGGCGCCAGGATCGAGCATCAAGGTCTCGGCTGGGCGAGCACGTTTGAAAGCGGCATGGCCGGCCACACCATCACCAGCGGGCTCGAAGGCGCGTGGACGCCCACGCCGACGGCGTGGGACAACAGCTTCTTCGACACCCTGTACGGCTATGAGTGGGAACTGACGAAGAGCCCCGCCGGCGCGCATCAGTGGAAGCCGAAGGGCGACGCCGGCGCCGGCACGGTGCCGGATGCGCACGATCCGAGCAAGAGGCACGCGCCGATGATGGCGACGACCGACATCGCGCTGCGGACGGATCCGGCCTACGACAGGATCTCCCGCCACTTCCAGAAGAACCCGCAGGATTTCGCCGAAGCGTTCGCGAAGGCCTGGTACAAGCTCACGCATCGCGACATGGGCCCGATCCAGCTCTATCGCGGCAGGCTCGTGCCGAAGGAGCCGCTGATCTGGCAAGACCCGATCCCGGCGCTGAACCATCCGGTGATCGACGGGAACGACGTCGAGGCGTTGAAGGCGAAGATCCTGGCCTCCGGCCTGTCGCTATCGGAGCTTGCCTCCGCAGCCTGGGCGTCGGCGTCGACGTTCCGCGGATCGGACAAGCGCGGCGGCGCGAACGGCGCGCGCATTCGTCTCGCGCCGCAGAAGGATTGGGAGGTCAACAATCCGCCCGAGCTGGCGAAGGTCCTTCAGAAGCTCGAAGCGATCCAGGAGGATTTCAATGCTTCGGCGCCCGGCGGCAAGAGGGTCTCGCTCGCTGACCTGATCGTCCTCGCCGGCAGCGCCGCGGTCGAGAAGGCCGCGCAGGCCGGCGGCGTCGCCGTGAAGGTCCCCTTCACGGCGGGCCGCATGGACGCCGCGCAAGAACAGACCGAAGTCGAGTCCTTCGCCCATCTCGAGCCGAGGGCCGACGGATTCCGCAACTATCTTCGGGCGCCGATCATGACGGCCGAGGAGCACCTGGTGGATCGGGCGCAATTGCTGACGCTGTCTGCGCCCGAGATGACGGTGCTCGTCGGCGGTCTGCGCGTGCTGAACGTCGGCCAGCCGGAGCACGGCGTGCTCACCGACAGGCCCGGGACGCTGACGAACGACTACTTCGTCAACCTGCTCGACATGGGCACGAAGTGGACGGGCGTCGACGGGCGGGAGGGCACCTTCGAGGGACGCTGCCGCAAGACCGACAAGGTGGTGTGGACGGCGACGCGCGCCGACCTGATCTTCGGCTCGCACGCGCAGCTCCGCGCGCTCGCGGAGGTCTACGGGAGCAACGACGCGAAGGAGAAGTTCGTGAAGGACTTCGTCCTGGCGTGGACGAAGGTGATGAACCTCGGCCGCTTCGACCTTGCCTGATCGCCGTGCGGCGGGACCAGACCGCCCTGTCATCCCGGGGCCGGGGATGGGTCATCTTGAACGGATTTTGCTCTAGTGGATCGCGAGCGGGAGCGAGAGGACGAACAGTCCGAAGAAGGTATAGGCGACCATGAGGAGGAGAAGCGGGATCTCGCTGGTCCAGGCCTTGAGCCGGGTCGGGAAGACGCGAAGGGCGATGAGGTGGGCGACGAACACGCTCGCGACATGGCCGGCGAGGATCAGCGCCAGTTCCGAGTGCCAGATCGCTGCCATGTCGAGGGGCGCCGGCTCCGACGGCGGCGGCAGCCGCAATAGGTTCCAGCCGAAGCCGAACGGATCCGAGGCGAGGTAGGGCAGCGTCGGCCAAACGCCCAAGAGCGCGGTGAAGTAATGGGCGACGTTGTAGACGAAGGCGATCGGGATCACCGAGAAGGCGAAGTCCCGCGCGATGGCGAGGTGCGTCGCCCGGGAGCCGGTCGCCCATTTCACCGCTGCAATCACGGCGAGGTAGATCGCGAAGTACGCGAAGGGCGAGATGAGGAGCCCGAGATTCTGAAAGAGGGCATAGCCGGGCGCGAGGATCGCCTGGGCTTTCGCCATGTCGCTGCCCCAGACCGGCTCGAAGAGCGCGAGGAGATTCGTCCAGTAGAGGCCGACCCAGAGGGTCGTTTCGTGCAAGCCGTCGTAGGTCGTCGAGGACAGCATGAAGAGCACGAACAAAACGAGGCTGACATGCTCCGGCCGGTCCTCCACCGTGCCGCTCAGCGGCAGCCGCAGGCGTCCGCGCCATTCTCCCCCGGGCCCGCGCTCGTAGGCGACCGGCGCCAGGGTGCCGACGAGGCGAAGCAGGACGGCGAAGACCTCCCCGTGGCGGAACCAGGCCGCGGTCCCGAACAGCCAGGCGGCGGCGAGGGTCACGATCGTATAGGCGAAGAGGACCTGCGACAGGACGAGCGGCCGCGGCAGCACCATGAGCTCGAGCCAGATCAGGCCGAGATAGAAGGCGAAGGCGGGCCAGTAGGCGAGCCCCTCCGGATAGGGGATGCGTCCCGGCCACTTCCGCAGCCCGACGAGGCTGGCGATGGCCCGCCAGGGATTGATCGCCTCGTAGATGTTTCCGACGAGCGCGACGAGATAGGTGAAGCCGAGAAGGAACACGATCCAGAAGAGGGTCATGTTGACGTTCACGTTCGGGCTCGCCGATCCGATCGGTCCGGCGAGCAGCGTCAGTGCCAGGGCCGCAACGGCGCCGCCGCGCAGGACCGCGATCGCGGCCGGCGGGATTGGAAACGTGACCGGCGCGGCGCCGCGGGCAGGGGCGGCCTTGTGCCCGCCGAGGATCGAGGCGATGCCGAGGACGGCGAAGGTGAGGACGAGCGTCGCCCCGCAGGCGAAGAGATAGAGCCAGAACGGGACCGGCAGCGTGTAGGGCACGACGAGGGTGTGAGCCTGCGCGGCCCCGGCGAGGAACGCCGCAAAGAGGCCGGCCGCGGCGGTGCGGACGCAGCGGCGCGCCGTCGTCACGGCCGCGGTTGCACCGCGATCGCGGCGAGTTCGGCCTCGCCCCCGCCGGGATCGTGGTACTCGATCGGGTAGCGGCCGGCCCGGTCGGCACGGAAGGCGATCGTCGCCTCCGCACCGGGCTTGAGGGAAACTTCCTGCCGGTAGCCGTGGATGTGGACCTCGCCGCCCTTCTCCGCGCTGACGACGAGGGTGATCGAATCGCCCTGCACCGCCTCGAGGGAGGCAGGGCCCTCCGCCAGGCGCCCGCCGACGATCGCGAGACGGTAGTGGCGCTCCCTGGCCTCCGGGGCGGCCTCGCCGCTCCCCGACGGCCGCAGCGCGGCGTAGAGCCCGGCGAGCAGCACGACCGCCACCGCGACGACGACGAGCGCCCGAGATCGCATCGTCATCGCCGCGATGCCTCCACCACCGTCCGTCGCGTCCGGACTACATCACGTCGTCGCCTTCGCGGATCTGCAGAAGCTCCTTGCCGACCGCGTCCGGATTCGTGATGCGGACGACCTGGAAGCCGTTGTCCTGCGAGGTGAACCAGAGTTCGACGTTGCCGTCGCGCCGCTTCAGGACGCGGATGAAGGACGAGGCCCAGTCGGCGGTTCGGTTGAGGCCGCCCCGGCCGCTGCGGTTCCACAGGTTGGAGCCCGGCAGGGTCTTGGTGCCGACGCCGGGCGGCTTGTAGTAGGCGACCTCGCGGGGACGATAGGGATCGCGGATGTCGAAGACGCGGATGCCGGATTCGAAATAGCTGCACGCGAGAAGCCGGGCGTCGCGCTGATTGTCGACGTTGCAGTAATGGCTGTCGTACAAGAAGGTGCCGCCGACGCCCTCGTTCAGGGTGATCGCGCAATTGACGGGATCGTGCGCCTCGAGCATCAGCTTCGCCACCTCCCGCGGCTTCGTTTCATCGCTCAGGTCGACGATCTTGGTGTAGCCGCTCGGCGGCAGGTTTTGCGCGCAGGCGGCGGCGCGGTTCGCGGGCCCGCCGCCGCCGGAGCCGAGCTCCTGCGTGAAGATGAGGTACGGTTTTCCGCCGATGCTGACGGGCAATGTCTGCTGCGCCTGGCCGCCGTCCTTCCAGAACAATTCTCCGACGATGCGCATCGCCGGATTGGGCTTGCGTTGCGCAAAGTCGCTGACGTCGAGCACGACCAGCCCCTCCGGGCCTTCCGAGCTCGAGCCGGCGCCCGCGGTGATGTAGCCGGGCTGCGGGCTGTAGAGACGGGTGCCGTCCTCGTTGAAGTTGGTGTCGTGCGCCCGGCCGTTGCTGGCGAACTTCCAGCTCAGAACCCATTTCGGGTTCTTGGGATCGGCGACGTCGACCACCGGCATCGTCGCGTTGACACCGCGAAATCCCTGCGTGACGTAGAAGAATTGCCCGTCCGGCGTCCAGTTGCCCGCATGCGCCTTGCTCTCGGGAATTTCGATGCTCGACAGGAGCGCGGGCTGCCGGCAATCCGCCGAGACGTCGTAGACCTCGAAGCCGCCCCTGACGCCGGTGCCGTTCTCCGCCTGCACGCCGCCGAGGAGCTTGCGGCGCTCGTTGACGTGCAGCGATTCCCAGGGATCGCGCATCGTCGCCGTGTCGAGATAGCGGACGATCTTCGGATTGGCCGCGTCGGCGACGTCGACGACGACCGTGCCGCGATTCTTCTGCTCCTCGGTGTTGGCGGTCGCGTAGTAGGCGCAATTGCCGAACCAGGCCATCTGCCAGCTCGTGCCCTCGCCCGCGACCTGCCCGACGAGCTCGAGGTTGCACTTGTAGGCCTGTGCCGAGGCGCCGCTGAAGCGCTCGGCGAGGCTGGTCGAGCCCTGCAAGCCGCTCTCCATCCGGGCGCCTGGCCCGCAGGTCGCCTTCGGCACCGGACCCTTCCAGGGTTCCTGCGCGCCGGCGGACGTCGCCGTCGCGGCGGCGGCGGCGAGAACCGACAGGGCGAAGAGGGAGGGCCTGTACCGGCATGGGCTGGCGGCGAAGCGTCGAAGTGCGCGTCTGGACATTCGTCTCCTCCAAATCATTCGTTATGAATCCGGGCCCTTGTCGCGATGGGCCGGAAAAAGCTGCCACGCGCTCAAATCGCGAACAACTGCCGCGGGCGTCATGCCGGGGCTGTACCGGCCGCACGGCCGACGGAACGATCCGCCTCTCCGCAAAACGGCGCCGTGCCCCGCATCCGCAGGCGCCGTCATTCCGGGGCCGCGAAGCGGAGCCCGGAACCCATGAACACCGCAGTCTCCGCACCGCCGCGCCCCGTCCGTGTCGTCGCGTTCAGGGATCCCGGGCTCTGCTTCGCAGCCCCGGGATGACAGAGCCGGGGATGGCTCATCCTGAACGGATTTTGCTCTAAGGGGGAAGGCGCGTCGTTTGTCACGCGGGGAGCCCGTCCCAGGGCTGAAATCGCAAAGTCCAGGCCTTCGAGCGAGATGCGTGAATGCCGTAGCCTTGCGGGGGCGGGTCGGCGCCGGCGGCGGGGAAAGACGCGGCGCGTCGGATGCCGGACGCGGCGCCGGCGCCAGAAAGCACAAGGGCGGCCCTTGCGGAACCGCCCTCGCCTGTCAGCCCGTGCCCCCACGAACATCGTCAGAACCATAGCAGGCGCCCGCCGGCTTTGCACTGCGCCATTCGGGTAATAGACGTTACGGAAGGGCGCGGTCGTTACGGGCGTTCCGGCATTCCGTCAGATCACGAAGAAATCCGCGGCGGAGATCGACGTCTTGTGGGTGCCGGATTCGCCCCTCCCCGCTTGCGGGGCTACAGCGTTCACCCATCGCGACCCGTCCCCAAGCAGGCAAAAAGGAGCGCCCCTCGCCTCTCCCCGCTTGCGGGGAGAGGGCCGCCGAAGGCGGCAAGCCTGCGCAGCAGGCGAGGGTGAGGGGGCGTCGACGAAGAAGGCGCTGCGGCAGGGGCGCCTTATTCTGCACCGCCCCCTCACCCCCGCTTCGCTTCGCTCCGCTGGTTCGGCCGGAGGCCGAACCCTCTCCCCGCAAGCGGGGAGAGGCGAGGGGCGGCGGTGCGAATTCAGCGCGCGGTCAGGACTTCAGGACGTTCTCGAGCGCCGCCTTCTCCGCCGCATCGAGGGGCGCCGCATCGGCGGCGCGGCGGCGGGTGCGGAGGACGCCGAGGGCGCCGAGGGCGAGGACGCAGACAGGCGCGAGCCAGAGCACGAGCGTGTGCCAGGCGAAGACCGGGCGCAGGAGCACGAACTCGCCGTAGCGCGCGACGACGAAGTCGCGCACGGCGCCGTCGCTCTCGCCCTTCTGCAGGTGCTCGCGCACGATGAGGCGCAGGTCGCGCGCCAGCGGCGCGTCGGAATCGTCGATGGATTGATTCTGGCAGACGAGGCAGCGCAGGCCGGCCGAGATCGCGCGCGCGCGCGCTTCGAGCGCCTGGTCCTTCAGGACCTCGTCGGGCTGCACGGCAAGCGCCGGC
>CAVWII010000029.1:0-11518 GCA_963754975.1 uncultured Alphaproteobacteria bacterium
CAAAAGTCGGTGCTGCAGAAGACGATCAGTGCGATCCGATCCGAGACTTGGGAAGAGATCAACCGGACACTGCTAGCGAACGCCCGGCAGGCGAAGCTGGAGGACGGCAGTGTCGTGCGTGTGGACAGTACGGTTACTGCAGCACTCCTGCACGAACCGACCGACAGCAGCCTGCTTTGGGACAGCGTCCGTGTGATGGTGCGCCTGTTGAAGCAAGCCGATGCCCTGAGCGGCGGCACCCGCATGGCCTGGCGTGATCATTGTCGCGCCGTGAAGAAACGTGCCCGCGCGATCCAGTTCACCCGCGGGCGACCCAGGCGGGTTCAGCTCTACGGTGAGCTGATCAAGATGACCCGGGCGACCTTGACCTATCTGCAACGGGCGGCGGCGCGATTGGCCGTGGCGACCCATCCCCGCGTGACACTCTGGCGTGCCCAAGTTCGCCGGTATCAGCCGCTGATCGAACGGATCATCACACAGAGCGAGCGGCGCGTCTTGGCTGGCGAGCCGGTGCCGGCCGGCGAGAAGCTGGTCAGCCTGTTCGAGCCGCATGCCGCCATCATCGTCAAGGGCAGTCGTGACGTCGACTACGGCCACAAGCTCAACCTGACCACCGGTCGTAGCGGCATGATCCTCGACCTGGTGATCGAAGCGGGCAACCCGGCCGACAGCGAACGATTGGTGCCGATGCTGGAGCGCCATATCGGCATCTGGGGCCAAGCGCCGCGTCAGGCCGCGGCCGATGGTGGCTTTGCCAGCCGCGATAATCTGAGCCAGGCAAAAGCTTACGGCGTGCGTGACATGGCCTTCCACAAGAAGGCCGGCCTCAGGATCGAGGACATGGTCAAGAGCCGCTGGGTTTATCGCAAGCTGCGGAACTTCCGCGCTGGCATCGAGGCCGGCATCTCATGCCTGAAGCGCGCCTACGGTTTGGGGCGCTGCACATGGCGTGGGCTCGGCCACTTCAAAGCCTATGTCTGGTCTTCGGTCGTGGCTTACAATCTCGTCCTCTTTGCGCGATTCAAGCCAGCCTGAAACGGTCTCATATTGGCCGGGTCAAGCAACTCGCCGGCCCACCCGGTCGACGAGCATTTGCTTCGCGAACAAACGGCGGCCGTTCTGCCGCCTTCCTATGCCTCACGTCGACCAAGCGGCCTCGAAACAGAATGTCGGACCGCCCACGTAACGCCAAAGATGCAGAAAAAACAGCCGTTTATGGATGCGCACTAGACTAGGCCGGAACCGCACGCTCCATCGACAATTCGGCCTCGAGACTTTCGCGATCGCGAAAGATCGAGGCCACGGCGAGCACGCGGCCGGCGCGCTTGTAGCGCAGGAGACAGTCCTTCGCGGAGACGTCGCCGTCGATCTCGATCGCGTCCCACTTTTCGGCGTGACCGACATAGTTGATCGGCACGTCGTAGTGCTGGCTCCAGAAGAACGGCACCGAGGCGAACGCCTCGCCGAGCCCGAGCATGTTCGCGGCCGCCGCCTGGCCCTGGCGCTCGGCGACCACCCAGTGCTCGACGCGAATGCGCTCGCCGGAATGAGGATCGGGCCAGCGCGCGATATCGCCCGCTGCAAAAATGCCGGGAGCGCTCGTCTCGAGGAAGGCATTCACGGCGACGCCGCGGTCGATCGCGAGACCGGCCCGCTCGGCGAGCGTCAGGCGCGGCCGCACGCCGATGCCCGCGACGACGAAATCCGCCTCGAGCGTGCCTCCGCTCTTGAGGGTCGCGCGCCCGTCGGCGATTTCCGCGACCTCGTTCTCGAGGTGGAAGACGACGCCGTGTTCCTCGTGCAGACGGCGGATGAAATCGCCGAGCTGCGGGCCCAAAATCCGCTCCATCGGCCGCTTGTCCGGCGCCACGACATGGGTTTCGAGGCCGCGGGTGCGGAGGGCGGCGGCGACCTCCAGTCCGATGAAGCTCGCTCCGATGACGAGGGCTCGGCGGGCGCCGTCCGCGTCCTTGAGGATGGCACGGCAATCGGCGAGCGAGCGGAGCGTGTGGACATGCGGCTTGTCGGCGCCGGGAATCGCCAGCCGCACGGGCTCGGCGCCGGTGGCGAGGAGGAGCCGGTCGAAATAGAGGTTGCCGCCGGCCGTCGCGACCTCGCGCGCCTTCAGGTCGATGCCGACGACCTCCGTCTCGAGCCGCAGGGCGATGCCGTTTTCGGCATAGAAACCATCCGGCTGCAACGGCAGCCAGTCCTCGGGGGCGCTGCCGGCGAGGAAATCCTTCGACAGGTTCGGCCGGTCGACCGGCGGCGCGCCGTCGCTGCTGAGCATGACGAGGTCGCCGTCGAAGCCGCGGCGGCGCAGCATCTCGGCCGCGGCGAAGCCCGCCGCTCCGCCGCCGACAATGACCATCCTGCGGGGCGCTTCGGAGGTCGGCCGGGTGCGCGCCCTGGCCCGCTCGCGCTTCCCGCCGACGAAGATCCGCCCGTCGCGCCGCTCGACGCTCCAGGTGTCGAGGGCGTTCAGCGCCGGAGCGCGCAACGCCTCGCCGGTCCGCAACGCGAAGCAGGCGTGATGCCACGGGCAACGCAGGTTTTCGCCGTCGACGATCCCGTCGACGAGGGGCCCCTGATAGTGGCTGCAATGGGCGCCGACGGCGAAGACCTCGGAGCCCGTCTCCACCAGCAGCACCTCGTCGTCGCCGACATGCCCGACGAGCTTGCCGTCGACGAATTGCGCCGGCGTGACGCCTTGCGCCAGATCCGGGGTGTCGGGAGTGCCGCCGCTGGCCATGTTCGCCTCCGTCTGTGGCAATGGCCCGATTGTACAGCGCCGGCCGCCGAGTGCGATGCGATTTTCACGACGGCCGCGGTCGGCCCGAATCGTCCTTGAGGTTCGTTCGTGCGGCCCCCGTCTTGATCCGCCGCAGAGACTCCCTTATCGAAGAGCCAGTGGCGCAGCGGCAAAGTTCCGGGTGCTCGCGTCAGGTGCCTCCGGAAGCTGCCGGCCGGGCGGAGGGGTGGCGTGGACTCCCAGCCTCCGGCGGCGAGCGTTCCTCGATTAGTCGGAAAGTGCGTTCTCGCCTATCGCGGGAACGCGGCCGTAAGTCCGACTTTCTCCGGCGAAGATGGGCGCCGGGGCGGGAATAGCCACGGACCCGGCCGCCGTTTCGACCGTGATTCGGCGAAGTTGCGGGTGGCGCGCCAGGTCTCTCATCTCGTTGACGCGGGCGAACGCGATCTCAGCCGTCTCCAGGAGGCTGCATATCTCCGCCATGTCGAAGCGCGCGATCGCGTCCGCTACCAACTGATCTGTCGCAGCCCGATTGATGGACCGCGAGCGGTTTGTCGCGAACCGGGGATCGATCGTGGGTGCATCGGTTCCGATGATCGTCCGGCAAAAGCGGTCCCACTCGCGGTCATTCTGAATCGAGATCAGAACCTGCAAGCCGTCCCTCGTCTTGAACCCGCCGTAAGGCGCGATCGACGGATGAGCGAGACCGATTCGCTTCGGCGATTGGCCCGCCTCCTCGTGCAGCAGGGGCACGGTCAGCCAGTCCGCCATCACGTCGAACATCGAGATGTGAATGTCCGCGCCGAGGCCAGTCCTTGCGCGCCCGACAATCGCTTCCAGAATTGCCGCATGAGCGGTCGCCCCCGTCGCGATATCGACGAGGGAGATTCCGACGCGGGCCGGCTCGCTCGGACCGCCCGTAATCGAGGCGAGACCCAATTCCGCCTGGATCAGCAGGTCGTAGGCCTTTCGCTTCGCCATCGGACCGTCGTCGCCGTAGCCGCTAATCGAGCAGACGATCAGCCCGCGATTGCGCATGCGGAGCGACTCGCTCGGAATGCCGAGCTTCGCCAGCGCTCCAGGCTTGAGATTCTGAACCACGACGTCCGCGGCCGCGGCGAGCGCCCGGAGACGGTCGCGATCGTGCCTTTCCCGGAGATCGAGAACGACGAATTCCTTGCCGCGGTTCAGCCACACGAAGTAGCTGCTTTCACCGCCGGCGGCTTCATCGTAGCCGCGGGCGAAGTCGCCGTCCGGCCGCTCGATCTTGATGACCCGCGCGCCGGCGTCAGCCAGGCGCGACGTGCAGAACGGCGCCGCGACGGCCTGCTCGAGCGCGATAACACTCAATCCGCTCAGCGGCAGCGATCCAGCCATGATCAATACGATCTTGGCATGCCGAGCACGTGCTCGGCCAGATAGGACAGAATGAGGTTCGTGGAGATCGGCGCGATCTGATAGAGCCGCGTCTCCCGAAACTTGCGCTCCACGTCGTACTCCTCCGCGAATCCGAAGCCGCCATAGAGTCTGCAGGCACGCCTCCGCGGCAGCCCACGATGCGTCCGCGGCAAGCATCTTCGCCATGTTGGCCTCGGCACCGCAGCTCTCCTCCAACTCATAGAGAACCGACGCAAGATCGACCATCAGCTCCGCGGCGCGCATCTGAGCATAGGCTCGCGCGATCGGAAACTGCACGCCTTGATTTTGACCGATCGGCCGACCGAACACGATGCGCTCTCGCGCATAGGCAGTCGCCCGGTCGATGAACCATTTGGCGTCCCCGATGCACTCCGCCGCGATGAGAATGCGCTCCGCGTTCATGCCCGAAAGGACATAGCGGAATCCTTCGCCCTCGTGCCCGATCAGGTTCTCAAAAGGGACGCGGACGTTGGTGAGGAAGACTTCGGTGGTCGAATGGTTGATCATCGTCCGGACCGGTCGGATCGAGAGTCCGTTCTTCGACGCCTCGGAAATGTCGACCAGGAATACCGACATGCCGTCGGTCCGCCTTTCCACCTCGTCTTTCGGAGTTGTCCGCGCCAGAATCAGCATCAGGTCGGAATGACCGGCCCGAGACGTCCAGATTTTTTGCCCGTTGAGAACATAGTGGCCGTCGCTGCGTTCTGCGAAGGTGACGATCGAGCCCGTGTCGGAGCCGCTCGCGGGCTCGGTGACGCCGAATGCCTGAAGGCGCAGCGCCCCGGACGCGATTTTCGGCAGGAACCGCTTCTTTTGCTCGGCGCTGCCGTGCCTCAGGAGAATCCCCATCGTGTACATTTGCGCGTGGCAGGCGGCGCTGTTGCAGCCCGCGCGCTGCAACTCCTCGAGGATCGCCACGGCGGCCGAAAGCGGCAGGCCGCTTCCGCCATATTCCTCCGGCACGAGAGCCGCGAGATAGCCGGCCTCGGTGAGGGCCGACACGAACTCCGTGGGGTAGCGGTCTTCGCGGTCCAGATTGCGCCAATAGGGGCCGGGGAACGCTTCGCAGAGCTTGGCGATGCCGTCACGAATATCCTGGTGACGAAGTTGCCTCGGCTCCATGAGATGCTCGATCACCAGACCACCGCCAGGCGACAACAGCGGCTGCGTCGAAGCTAGGGGGATCGACCCCGGGCTTCCAGTCCCGGGCAACAACTACCTGTTATTCTGGCGCGCGGACGCTCAGCCACTTTGCCTTTGCGCTCCCGACTTCTTCCCGGCAGGGGAGGTCACTGTCCGCCGCCCGGCTTATTGGCTGCCAGGGCGAGGATGTTGTCTGTCGGGCAGCGCCTCCCGCCGTCCCGGAGTTACGTCCTGACGGCCGCCCCGGGATTGGTCCGGTCCTGCGCTCGCGGGCGATGACAATTCGCGCTGCCGGCGCGAGCGCCGGGCTGTCTCCTGAAGTGCTTCAGCGCGTTGAAGAAGCGCTTGACCGGACTGCGCCGGCGATACGGCCTGCCGGGAGCTTGAATCATCTTCCGCGGGCGCCCAAGAATGGATTTACTGGGCATGGGACCGAGGGTCGGCGCCGCGGCGGCGTTCGCCCAAGGAGGACAGATGGAGCTGCGACACTTGAAGGCTTTCCTGGCCGTCTCGGACGCGGGCAGCTTTTCGAGAGCCTCCATCGCGCTTTCGATCGCGCAGCCGATCCTCAGCCGCCAGATCAAGGTCCTCGAGGAGGAACTCGGTGTCGATCTTTTCTACCGCAACGGTCGCGGCGTCGTGCTCACCGAGGCGGGACGTCTCCTCCTCGCTCACGCGGAAGTCGCAGTGAAGACCGTTTCGCGCGCCACCGACGAATTGCGGATGCTCGGCAAGGTTCCGAGCGGCAATCTCGCCATCGGCGTTCCGCCGACAGTCGGCACGATCCTGACCCTCCCCTTCGTGAGGCGGTTTCGCGCGAGCTTTCCCCGCGTGTCCCTGCGCATCGTCGAGGGATTCAGCGGGTTCATCCTTGAGTGGCTATCCCTGGGACGCCTCGACGTCGCCGTCATCTACGATACGGCGAAGGTCAGCACCCTCCTGACGGAGCCCCTCTACAACGAAGAGTTGTTCTTGATCGGCCCCGCCTCGCCGCCGGCCCCGTTCCAGGAGAATGTCAAGATAGACGGCGCCGCCCTGGTCAAGCTGCCCCTCGTCCTCCCCAGTGGCCGGCACGGCCTGCGAAAACTCGTCGACGACGCCTTGACGAGGCACGATCTGGTGGCGCGCGTCGATGTCGAGGCGGATTCGCTCTCGAGCATCCTGGGCTTGGTCGAGGACAAGGTCGGGTACACCATCCTTCCATTTGCGCCCGTGCACTCCCTCGTCGCAGCCGGGCGCCTCCGCTTGTGGCGGATCGAGAAGCCGACGATGTCGCGGCAACTCCTGCTGGCGACGTCCACGAGTCGGCCCGCCACCGCAGCCACCCGCGCCGCGGTCGATATTCTTCGCGAGAAGGTTCGAGCTTGGGAGAAGGGCACCTCGGGCAGGGAGGTTGCGGCTTCTCAAGGGCCGTGAATATCGGACGCGGCCCTGGCCGGCCCAAGCGCCCCGCCGCATCTCCCGCGGGGTAGGTCAGCGCGCCTCGCCCGAAAGACGGTTCCAACGCAAACTGCATAGCAGTTAGCCTTCGGCCGCAGAATGTTCCGGCGCGTAGCCTGGCCGTATACTCCCGTGCATCCGCGGCGGACGAGGGAGGCCGCCGCGCGAAAATACAGTGCGGGAGGAACACGCCATGGCTAAGGCACGAGCGCGCCGCGGATTTGCGCGTATGATCGCGGTCGCTGCGCTCACCGCAACCTTCGCGGACGTCTCGGCGCCGGCTCGGGCGCAGGAAAGCACGTCATTCACGATCCGATGGTCGGAGCAATGGGGCGACGATTTTCCCGCGGTGCGGGCCGATAAGTTCTTCGTCGAGGATGTCACCAAGAGGAGCAACGGGCGCATCAAGTTCTCGATGTTCCTGCACGGCCAATTGGGCGGCGGCTCCGGTGCCATGGACGGCGTTCAGAACGGGACCATCCAGATGGCGACGGTGGGGGTGTCGTTTCTGAGCGGCGTCTCGCCGCGGAGCGCCGCCTTGACCCTGCCGTTTCTGTTCAAGGACGACAAGGCGGCGCTCAAGGCCGCGAACGGCAAGGGAGGCGAGCCGATTGCGAAGGAGCTGGAAGCGAAGAACATCAAGCTGCTGGCCTGGTACAACATCGGCTGGAGCACGATCTGCAACAACAAGCGTCCCCTGCTCGCCCCGGACGACGCGAAAGGCCTCAAGATTCGGGTCATCCCGAGCCCGATTCTCGTCGCCGAGATGACGGCCCTCGGAGCGAATCCGATCCCGATGAACTTCACGGAAGTCTTCACGGCCATGCAGAACGGCACCATCGACGGCTTTTCGTCGGGCATCTCGGCCGTGATCGACCAGAAGTGGCACCAAGTGACCAAGTACTGCTCGATCACGAACGACACCTGGTCGCCGGTCGCCGTCATGATCAATCGGGACTTCTTCAACCGGCTTCCGCCCGACCTTCAAGAGGTCGTCCTCTCCGCCTCGCGGTCCGCGATCGCGCAGTCGGCCGTGATCTATGACGAGTTCGACAAGTCGCTGATTCAGAACCTCGTCGCGGCCGGCGTCAAGATGAACGAGGTCCCCGCCGCGACGATCGAGAACTGGCGGGTGCGCATGATGCCAATCATCGCGAAGGCGCGCGAGAATTTCGGCGAGAGCTTCATCAACTCTCTCGTCAGCGCCGAATGAGCGCGAGTCTCGAATGCTCTCCTGTGCCGTGAGGAGAAGAGGATGATTCCCGCTGAACTGACCGATCCCAAGACAGGCGGATACCGGCTGCCGTGGCACGATGTCTTCAGACAATACGACCCCGAGCAGTTCGAGGCCTACCGAACGTGGCAGGCATCGCTCGTCAATCACAAGGAACTGGACCGCAAGACGCACGAGCTGATCGTGATTGCGATCGACGCTCTCGTGGCCTGGCCGTCGCCGTTCATCGATGTGCATATCCACGGCGCGTTCGACGCGGGCGCGACAATTCAGGAAGTGCTGGAATCGATCCTGGTCGCCGCGCAATTCGGCGGCGGGCATGCACTCAACCACGGGCTGACCGCGATGGCCAAGACGATCGCCGAGCGCTCGGCCGCCGGCGCGCCAACTCCCCACAGGGGAAACGGAGCCGGGGTGTGACCGTTGTCGCCCCTAGCGCACCGGTGCCTCGCGAGGAGCCCTCAGCCGGCGAGAACTCGGCGCTACTGCCCTCGGTGCTGCGGGTACGCAAGATCGTCGTGCGGGCGGCAGGAGCGATAAGCGCCTTCGCGCTCCTGCTTCAGCTTGCATTGCTCACCGTCGACGTCGTCGGCCGGGCCACTTTCGGCTTCTATTTCTCCCCGACGCTGGAACTCTCCAATCTGACGATGGCGATCCTGACCTTCGGGGGTGCCATCCTCGCCCAGGACCGTGGCCAGCACGTCGCCCTTGGAGCGCTGGTCGGGACATTGCCGCCCCGTGGGCGCGTTCTTCTCGCGACGGTCAATCACTGGATCAGTGCGTTCACGTCGGGGCTCGTCGCGATCTATTCGATTCCGGTCTTGATTCAGCGGGCCGACCAGCTCAGTCCGATCCTGCAATGGCCGGAGAGCATTTTCCTCGCGCCGCTGACCGTCGGCCTCGCCTTCGTATCGCTTCACTGCGCGACGCTCGCCTTCGAGGCCGGACCGCGAATCGCCGCCGTGGCAGGCTTGGCCGTGCTCGCTCTCATCGGCGTCGTTGTCCTCGCCACGAGCGGACTGGAATCCTGGAACAACGGCTGGAGCGCCATCGCCGTGCAGCTTGGAGTCTTCGTCGTGCTCCTCCTGGGCGGGCTGCCGGTCGCGTTTGGACTGGCGCTGGCATCCATCGCCTACCTGCACGCCTCCGAAATCGCCGGCCCCGTCGCGGCGGTCATCAACATGTCGCAGGGCGCGACGAACTTTCTCCTCCTGGCGATTCCCTTTTTCGTGCTGTCCGGCGGCCTTATGTCGGAGGGCGGCCTCAGCCGGCGGCTGGCGGAGTCGCTTCGGCTGCTGGTCGGCCGGCTGCACGGCGGCCTGCATCACGTCCTCGTCATCGGCTGCTTCATCTTCTCGGGGATGTCGGGCGCCAAGATCGCCGACATCGTCGCGGTGGGAACGCCGCTCAAGCGCGTTCTCGACAGCGAGGGCTATCCGCGGGCGGAAAGCGCCGCAGTGCTCGCCGCGTCGGCAGTGGCCGCGGAGACAATTCCGCCGAGCATCGCAATGCTCGTGCTCGCCTCGGTGACCTCGGTTTCCGTCGCGTCGATGTTCATCGCCGGCATCCTTCCGGCCGCCGTCATCTCCATTTCTCTAATGCTCCTGATCTACGTCAAGGCACGCCGTTCGGGCTTTCGCCAACCGATCCGCGTCACCTGGCTGCAGAAGCTGCAGGCGACCTGGCCCGCCTTTCCGGCTTTCTTGATCCCGGTCATCATTGCCGGCGGCATCATCTCCGGCCTCGCGACGCCGACCGAAGTGTCCGCGGTCGCCGTCGTCGTTTGCCTCGCGTGGTCGATCTTCTACCGCGAAATGAGCTGGCGCCAGTTCGGCGACGTGCTCATCGACAGCATCGCGATCTCGGGGATGGTCTTGTTCCTGGTCAGCGCCGCGAGCGCGTTCTCCTGGTCCTTCGCGATCGCCGACGTGCCGAACCAAGTCGGCGTCTGGCTCAGGGATTTCACCGGCAGCCGGACGATCTTCTTCATTCTCAGCTTCGGCCTGCTCATACTGATGGGCGCTCTGCTCGAAGGCCTGCCGGCCATCATTGTCTTCGCGCCGCTGCTCGAGCCCACCGCCGTCCGGCTCGGCATCGATCCGCTTCAGTTTGGCATCGTGCTGATTATCGCCATGGGAATTGGAGCCTTCCTGCCGCCGATCGGCGCCGGCGTCTACATTGCCGCCGCCGTCATCGGCGCGAACCCCGACGCCGCGAACCGGGCGATGATTCCGTACATGGTGATTCTCATCCTCTCGGGATTGCTCATCGTTCTGATCCCGTCGATCACGCTCGCCCTGCCGCAGCTGCTCGGCTCCGCGCATTGAACCTTCGCCGCGAGGGACATCGGATGCCACTCCGGAAGACGCCCATGCTGAACCGCGCCGACGCCATGAAGCTGCAGACCTTCGTCGTCAGCCTTACCCCCTTCGCGGAGAACGGCGGCCTCGATGAGGACCGATTGCGCGCACATCTGCGGCGCCTCGCGGCAGCGGGCATCGGCGTCTACGTCGGCGGCAGCGGGAGTGGCGAAGGGCTCACGCTGTCGCCGGACGAGACCTGGACGCTGTATCGGGTGGCGGCCGAGGAGCTCCGCGGCCGCGTTCCGGTTCGCGCCATGGGGATCGAACCGCGCACGGCGCAGGAAATGATCGCGCTCGCGCGCCTCGCCGCCGATGCGGGACTCGACGCGATGCAGGTCTATTCCGTCCTCGCACCTGGAGCAACCGATGCCGAGCTCGAGGAATTCTTCGCGGATACGCTGTCGGCGATCACCATTCCGGCTGTCATATCGATTCATCACGCCGCGGGATACGTCGTGTCTCCTGAGGTGGTGCGGAGCGTTGCGCGGCGGTTTCCCCACCTTGTCGGCGTCAATTGCACGCATGTCGACGTCAGGCTGCTCGATCTCGTCGGCGACGACATCGCCGTGCACGTCGCCGACCACCGTTCGATATTCGCAAACCTCGTCCTCGGCGGGCACGGTTTTCTGAGCCAGGAAGCGAATCTCGTGCCCGGGCTCTGCGTTCGCCTGGTGGATCGGTTTCGCTCGGGCGACATGAAAGGAGCCGCCGGCGCCTACGCGCAGCTCCTGCGGGTGCAGGACGTAAATCTTCGCTTCTTCCACGGAATAAAGGGCGTCAAGGCCGCCCTCGAAGAGCTCGGATTGCCCGCCGGTCACCCGCGCCGTCCCCGCCTGCCCGTCACGAGCGAGGAATTGAACGCGGTGCGCGCCGGCCTTGCACTGGTGGATATCGCGGCAATCGAGCGGAGCGCCTCGGCTCGGCCTTCCGCGGGAGACGAGACGACGAGCCGGGCGAGAGCCTAGCGGCCGCTCGGCGAGCCGCTCGAGAAATCTCAAGGAGTGCAAATGCCATTCGTCGACGCCGCCCCGGGCCGCCTGTACTACGAAGTCCACGGGCCCTTCCGGCCTTGGGTGGACGAGCCGCAAACGATCGTGTTCCACCACGGCGTCGCGGCATCGTCGCAAATCTGGGCCGATTGGATCCCCGTACTGGCGAGCCGATTCC
>CAVWII010000030.1:0-450789 GCA_963754975.1 uncultured Alphaproteobacteria bacterium
GCCTACCGCACCCTGCGCGAGAGCGGTCGGCGCGGCGGCGGCCGGATCGACTGGTGGGGCAACATCACCTTCGCGGTCGGGCTGAGCGCCGTCCTGATCGCGGTCACCGTCGGCCTGCAGCCCTACGGCGGGCACACCATGGGCTGGAACGAACCCGCTGGTCGACGCCCTGATCGCCGGCGGCCTGGTCCTGCTGGCGGCGTTCGTCGCCATCGAGAACCGGGTCCGCGCGCCGATGATCCAGCTGGGCCTGTTCCGCCTGCGCGCCTTCACCTTCGGCAACCTGGCGGGCCTGCGCCATCTCGATCGGCCGCGGCGGCATGCAGTTCGTCCTGATCATCTGGCTGCAGGGCATCTGGCTGCCGCTGCACGGCTACGACTACAGCGCCACACCGCTGTGGGCGGGCATCTTCATGCTGCCGCTGACCGCCGGCTTCCTCGCCGCCGGGCCCGGTCTCCGGCTACCTGTCCGACCGGCTCGGCTCCCGCGGCCTGGCCACCGGCGGCGCGCTGCTGTTCGGCGCCAGCTTCCTCGGCCTGATGCTCCTGCCGATCGACTTCAGCTACTGGGTCTTCGCGGTGCTGATCGCGCTCAACGGGATCGCCAGCGGCATGTTCGCCTCGCCCAACTCCTCCTCGATCATGGGCAGCGTGCCCGCGCACCTGCGCGGGGTCGCCTCCGGCATGCGCGCCACCTTCCAGAACTCCGGTACCGCCGTCTCGATCGGCGTGTTCTTCTCGCTGATGATCGCCGGGCTGGCCAGCAGCCTCCCGCACACCCTCACCGCCGGACTGCAGCAGCAGGGCGTACCGGCCCACGTCGCCGCCCAGGTCGGCGGCCTGCCCCCGGTCTCGTCCCTGTTCGCCGCCCAACTCGGCGTCAACCCGGTCCAGCACCTGCTCCAGCCGAGCGGCGCGCTGGCCCACCTGACCGCGGCACAGCAACAGAGCCCTGACCGGACGCGAGTTCTTCCCGACCTGATCTCCGGGCCGTTCCACTCCGGCCTGGTCATCGTGTTCGCCTTCGGCGCCGTGCCTGGCACTGCTCGCCGCGATCGCCTCCCTGCTGCGGGGCGCCGACACAGGCCCGCGCACCGGGCCAAGGGCGCGGGACGGGAGCCACTCCGGGCGCACCCACCCCTGCCACCGACGGCCGGACGGGGACAGCGGGCGGCTGAATCCGCCGCACACCCTGCCCGGACCCTTCACGCCCCGCGCCCTGCGAGCCCCCGCGCCCTGCGAGCCCCCGCGCCCGCAGCGACCCCGCGGGCGCACACCCGAGCCGGCATCACGCCGGCACCCCCAGGAGACACCACCATGGCACTGACAACGATCGACCCCACATCCGCACTCGTCGTGATCGACCTGCAGAAGGGCATCGTCCCGGCCCACCTCGACACCCCGGTCGACCGCCGGCGTGGAGCGGGCGACCGGCTCGCGGCCGAGTTCCGGCGGCACGGCCTGCCGGTGATCCTCGTCAACGTCACCGGTCGCGCGCCGGGGCGCACGGAGACCGTACGGTCCGGGGCCGGCACCGCGCTTCCGGCCGGCTGGTCCGACCTCATCGACGAACTCGACGTGCAGCCGACCGACCACCTGATCACCAAGCGGCGGCGCAGCGCCTTCCACGACACCGGCCTCGACACCCTCCTGCGGGACCTCGGCGTCACCCAGGTCGTACTCGCCGGCATCTCGACCAGCTCGGGCGTCGAGTCGACCGCGCGCGCGGCCGCCGACCACGGCTACCACGTCGTCCTGGCCACCGACGCGATGAGCGACCCCGACACCGAGGCCCACCGCCACAGCGTCGAGCGCGTCTTCCCCAAGCTCGGCGAGACCGCCACCACCGCCGAGATCACCGACATGGTCGAGGCGACCCGATGACCCTGCTCGGCCGACTCCTCAGGAACCGCAGGGCGGGCGAGGCCCGCACCGCATGGAACCTGCCCCAACCTGCAGGGCCCCGACCTGCTGACCGTCACCAGCCAGCGACTTCGCCGACGGCGGCGCGATGCCGCTGGAGCACTGCGCGAAGAACGTCGGCGGCGCCAACCTGTCTCCCCAGCTGGCCTGGACCCCGCTCGCCGCCCGGCACCGCCCAACTCCTCCTGGTCGTCGAGGACATCGACGTCCCCCTGGCCAGGCCCGCCGTGCACTGCGTCGCCCTCGTCGACCCGGCGACCGGCCACCTCGAGCCCGGCGCCCTGGCCGCGCGGCAGCCCGCACCCGGGGTACGGTGCTGCGCTCCACCATCGGACGCGGCTACCACGGTCCCGCACCCATCAAGGGCCACGGGCCGCACCGCTACATCTTCGAGCTGTTCGCCCTCGGCGCCCCCGTGGACGGTGACCCGGGCACCGTACGGCCCGTGGACCGGGCGCGGCCCCGCGCCTTCCTGTCCGCCGTCAGCCGCACCCGTCCTCGCCCGCGGCCGGCTGACCGGCGTCTACGAACGCTGACCCCCTGCCGGACCGGCCGCGACGCGGGGCCGCGGCCGGCCGGCGACCGCGGCTCACACGAAGGCGCTCTGCCCGGTGATGGACTTGCCGACGATGAGGGTATTGATCTCGCGGGTGCCCTCGTACGAGTACAGGGCCTCGGCGTCGGCGAAGAACCGGGCGATGTCGTAGTCGAGGACGATGCCGTTCCCGCCGAAGATCTCCCGGCAGGAGGCGACGACTTCCGCATCCGGGACGTGACGAACGCCTTGGCCAGCGACGACTGGTCGTCGCGGGTGACACCCTCGTCCTGCAGACGCGCGAGCTGCACCAGCATGCCCCAGCAGGCGGTGATGCTGCCGAGGCACTTCACCAGCAGGTCCTGCACCATCTGGAACCCGGCGATCGGACGGCCGAACTGATGGCGCTCCTTGGCGTAGGCGAGCGCCAGTTCGTAGGCGCCGATCATCACACCCAGCGCCTGCCAGGACACACCGCCGCGGGTCACGCGCAGGATCTCCGCGACGTCGCGGAAGGAGGTGACCCGCTGGAGGCGGTTCGCCTCCGGTACGCGCACGCCGGTCAGGGTGATGTCCGCGTTCTGCACGATCCGCAGCGCGATCTTGCCCTCGATCTTCACCGGCTCGAAACCGGGCGTGCCCTTCTCGACGACGAAGCCCTTGACCTGGTTGTCGTCGACGTCACGTGCCCAGACCACCACGTAGTCGGCGAAGGTGGCGTTGCCGATCCACTTCTTCTCGCCGTCGAGGATCCAGGTGTCGCCCACCCGCCTGGCGGTGGTGCGCATGCCCCCGGAGACGTCGGAGCCGCCGAGCGGCTCGCTCAGCGCGAAGGCACCGATCTTCCGCAGCGAGGCCATGGCGGGCAGCCACCGGTCACGCTGCTCCTCGTCGCCGCCCGCGTAGACGGAGTAGAAGGCGAGCCCGTCATGAACCCCGAAGAAGGTGGCGACCGACGCGTCGACCCGGCCCATCTCCATGGCCAGCATGCCGCTGAGCAAGTGGCTCACCGCCGGCGGGTGCTCTCCGTAACCCTCCCAGGACAGGGCGGACAGCCCACTGTCGCGCAGCAGCCCGATCAGCTCCGTGGGGAACTCGTCCTTCGCCCAGTACTCCTTGACCAGCGGCTTGACCTGCTCCCGCAGGAGGGTACGGGCCTTGCGGAGAATCGCGCGCTCGTCGTCCGCGAGCAGCGTCTCGAAGAGGTAGAAGTCGGCATCCGGCAGGTCGTCCAGCGTCGGGTGCGTCACCGGGCTCTCCTGCCCGCCGGTCCCTTTCATCGCGTCTTCCTCTGACACCGTGCACACCTCCGTCACCCGGCCCCGAACGGATGATGACCGCCTTCGTCACACCCGGGGGGCTCACACAACATTCTCTCGCAGGAAAGACAGCGGACGAGACGCGTCTGTGACAGCCGAGCGGCGCTGTCACAACCAGGCGTCCTAGCCTGTCTGTATGGGTGGAACCCAAGTAAGGAATGGAGGACATTGTGCGTGAGATCCTGATCGTCGGCGGCGGCTACGCGGGCTTCTACACCGCCTGGGGCCTGCAGAGGAAGCTGCGTCCGGGCGAGGCGCGGGTCACGGTCGTCGACCCGCGCCCGTACATGACCTATCAGCCCTTCCTGCCCGGAGGTCGCGGCCGGTTCGGTGGAGGCACGTCACGCGTCGTGTCACTGAGGCGGCATCTGCGCGGCACCCGGCTGGTCTCCGGCACCGTGACCGGGATCAGCAACGCGGACCGTACGGTGACCGTCCGCCCGGAGGGCGGCTGGACTACGAGCTGCGCTACGACATTCTCGTGGTCACCGCCGGCGCGGTGACCCGCACCTTCCCCATTCCCGGACTCGCGCAGCAGGCCATCGGCCTCAAGCACGTCGAGGAGGCCGTGGCGATCCGCGACCGGCTGATGACCGCGTTCGACCAGGCCGCGTCGCTGCCGGCCGGCCCCGAGCGGCAGAAGCTGCTCACGGTCACGTTCGTCGGTGGTGGATTCTCCGGCGTGGAGGGTTTCGGCGAACTGCTGTCCCTGGCCGACGACCTGCTGAGGCACTATCCGGAAGTCGACGCCGAGGAGCTGCAATTCCATCTGGTGGAGGCGCAGGGCCGGATCCTTCCCGAGGTCACCGACAGACCGGGTCAGTGGGTGGTCAGGTCGCTGGAGACGCGCGGTGCGCACGTCCATCTCAACACCCAGCTGCTGTCCGCCGAGGGCGGCCACGTCGTCCTCTCGGACGGAATGGAATTCGATTCCGGACTGGTCGTCTGGGCGGCAGGCAACGCCTCGAATCCGATCGTCCACAACCACACGGACCTTCCCGTGGACGAGCGCGGACTCGTCGTGGTGCGAGCGGATCTGCGCGTCGGCACGGAAACCGATGTGGTGGCGGACGTATGGGCGGCGGGCGATGACGCGGCCGTTCCCGACCTCGCGGTCGGAAACGGCGTACACCGTGCCCAACGCGCAGCACGCGGTGCGACAGGGAAAGCGCCTGGCGAAAAACATCGTGGCGACCTGCGGGGCGGAAAGCCAAGGACTATGTCCACCACAGTCTCGGAGTCGTGGCCACGCTCGGCATAGGTCGCGGCATCTTCCAGTACCGGGGCATCGTCATCAAGGGACTGCCGGCCTGGCTCATGCACCGCGGCTACCACGTGCTGGCCGTCCCCACCTGGGAGCGGAAGGTCCGCGTCTTCGCGGTCTGGGCCACCGCGGTCTTCTACGGCCGTGACATCGTCTCGCTGGCCTCGGTCCAGAATCCCAGGGAAGCGTTCGTCTCCAAGGGCAACCCCGCGTCCGCGACGGTTCCGCAGGGGGCGACCCGGCACCCGTGAGGCGCGGCCCCCGGCCGCCGAACACCGGGAAGACCGCCCGCGACCCCCGGTCGCGGGCGGTCTTTGACCTTAGGTTCACAACGGTGTGACACCGTTGTGAACTCTTGCCTCTCGACCACCGGCCCGATCGAGCGGGCAGGGCGTGGTCCGCTAGGAGCGCTTGGCGCTGTACAGGCCGCGGCCAGTCCGCTCGAGTCGCGAGGTGGCGACCAGGCGGTCCAGGGTGCTGCGGACCGCGTTGATGCTTCCGCTGTCGGTGTCGCGGTGGAGCGCGGCGGCCACGTCACGAGCGCGCACATCGGCAGTGCCGATGCCCGCGAAGTACCCCATGATCTGGTCGGTGATCCTGCCGTAGCTCCGCTGCGACTCCGCCTCGCGCCCCTCGGCCCCGGCCGCGCTGGCCCCGGCCGCGGCGGTCCGGGACGTCGGCGCATGGGTGGTCACCTCCGCCGGGACGGCGGGCGCGGCGGGGCCGGCCGCTGACGGGTCGACCATCAGGACCTGGAGAGCGCCGAGCGTCTGCTGCACCGAACCGAGGTGCGCGACGACCGCCGCCAACTCCCGCTCCAGCGCCTGCTTCTGGATCCCCAGGCGGACCAGCTCTTCCCGGAGATTCTCCGCGGTCGCCTCGATGTCGTGCGCGGCGTGGGTTGCCGGGACCATCTTCCCTCTCATCCTCAGCCTTCGCACCGGTCCCGCCGCCGATCCGGCCGGATGGCGTCGACCACGATGTGCCGGAACCAGTGTCCTGAAGACATCATAGGCAACGGTCCACCAGGAGGACATATGGTTCACGTGGGCCGCACACGGGGTGGGAAAGCCGACCGCGCAGCATGTCACTCACGTAGTGGCATCCCTCACGAGCCCTCCGAGCCCTCCCGAGCCCCCTTGATCTCCGGTTCCCGCGGCCGCATCCCCGGTGCCCGGCCACAGGTCGACCTGCTGGCCGAGCGCGCGCAGCGCCGCGGAGACCGCGCCTATCCGTTCGTCGACCGTGGCCAGATCCTCCCGGAGCATCCGCAGTCGTGCCGCGAGCACGCCGGCCTCGGCCATCAGGGACTCACTGGTCACCGCTGGGTCGGGAGGCTCTTCGAAGTGGCTGGGCATTGCGTGATCCCTCTCAGGCTCGGGTAGCGAGGCGTCGGGAGCCGCGGCGGCGTGCGCGAGGCGGCGTCACATCTGCAATGACCGAACGCGTCGCGGCGCTGTGACAGCCGCGCAACGATCCGATCGCCCCGGCTCTGCCGCTGCCGCTGCCGGCGCCACGGACCGGACACGGCGGGTTTCCCGTCCGGCCGCGGGCCCCCGCCTCTGTCACAACATCTTGGGCTGCCTGGTCAAGCTGTTACTCGACTGAGGAGGAGGGCACCGCGCGCGAGCGCACGTGTGGGCCCGACAGAGTGTGGAGGGACGTTTATGGATGACAGCACTGATGCGATGGCCCTCGCTGAGCTGCTCGACGAGCGGCGGCATCTCCTGGACGTCGCCGGCTGGATGCTGGGCAGCAGAAGCGAGTCGGAGCGGGTCGTCGACGAGACCTACGGCCGCTGGTACGAGCTGTCGGACGCGGCCCGGGAGGACATCGGAGCCCCCCGCTCCTGGCTGGCGAAGGTCGCCGGCGGCATCTGTCTGGCCCAGCTGGCGCAGCCCCCCCGGGGCGAAGACGCGGGCGGTACCGAGAGCCGGGCCGAGGGGGCAACCCCCCGCCCGGCCGACGACGGCGCGCAGCGGACCGGCGCCACCGCGCCCACCACACCCACCGCGCCCACCGGCACGGTGGACCAGCAGGTCACCCAGGTCCTGCTCAGCGCGGTGGGCTCGCTCTCCCCGGCCGAGCTCACCGCGTTCGGCTTCAGCGGTGTGAAGGCGATGCCGTCGGCCACCGCCGCCGGCTTCGCCGGGCCGGCCGGACCGGAGCGCGGCGCGCCCGCCGACCGTGTGCGCACCCATCTGCGGACGTGGCGTTCGCGCCCCAGCGCGCAGGCGCACGACGCTGTCGTCGGAACGGTCCGGCTGGCCTGCGAGACGGAGGACGAGGAGCTGCTGACGTCCGTGCTCGCGGTGGACGCCACAGCGCTCTTCGACGGAGGCGGCAAGGTCCGCGCCCTGGTCAGACCGGTGCACGGCCGCGACAAGGTGGCCCGGAGCCTGCTGACGCTGATGGGCCGGCGGGCACGCGCCGCCCTCGCCATCCAGTCCGTCAACGGCCGCACCGGGATCGTGGCGCGTTATCACAACATTGTGGCAGCGGTGATCAGGTTCGACATCACCGACGACCGTGTGACGCAGATCTGGGTCACGCTCAACCCGGACAAACTGCGTTCCTGGAACCGGTCCGGGCGTCAACTCTGACGATGCCGCGGCTGGTCGACGCCGGAAACCCCGCAGACCGCAGGTCGGCGGGGCCGGCGGGGCCGGCTGCCTCCGAGTGGCACGCCGTGCCCGAAGCCACTGTTTTTCGGAGCAACTCTGTCTCTCAGTGTCACAAGGTGGGGCGCCGCTCGGTCAATGGGTCGCGTGGTGAACGAGCGGGCCGCGCAACCAGAGGAACGGAGACAGCAGGACGATGTATCTCGAGCCGGACCCTGAACACACCTCCCTTGACCAGGCAGTCTCCGTTTTCGTACAGCTCCGGCCGTGTCTCTTCGGCATCGCGTACCGGGTACTGGAAGCGCCGTGGAAGCGGAGGACGTGGTCCAGGAGGTATGGCTGCGCTGGCAGAAGACCGACCGCTGCGCGGTGATCAGCCCAGCGGCGTTCCTCTCCAGCGCCACGACGCGCCTCGCCATCAATGTCGCCCAGTCCGCACGCGTGCGCCGCGAGACCTACGTCGGCCCGTGGCTGCCCGAACCCGTCGACACCAGTGCGGACCCGCAACTGGGCGCCGAACGGGCGGAGGACCTGGAGCTGGCCCTCCTGCTGGTGCTGGAAAAGCTGAGTCCACCGAGCGCGCCGCATACGTACTGCGTGAGGCGTTCGAATATCCCTACGGTCAGATAGCCGAAATCCTGGAACTCAGCGTCGTCAACGTGCGCCAGATCGTCAGCCGGGCCCGTAAGCACCTGTCCGCCGAGAAACGGGAGACCGCCTGCGCGGACGAGCACCGCCGGCTCCTCGAGGCGTTCGTCCGCGCGGCCGAGACCGGGGACGTGGCCCGGCTCGAGTCCGTGCTCGCCCCCGTCGGGTCCGGGCCGTCGCAGAGAGCGGCGTCGCGCGTCCCGCTCGCCGTCCCGTCCTAGCGTGCGCGCGCTCAGGACGGGACGGACGACGCGCCGCACGGCGGCGCCGCGCAGCGAACGCAGAGGACCGGTGCCGTGGCAGGAGACCGCGGCAGCGACGACACGGATGGTCGAGAGACATATGAGCAGGACAGACCAGGATCCCGCATCGCGGGGACCGCTCACCAACGAAAGGCTGGCCCGCTGGGCCGATGCGCGCATCGGCGGGAAACGGCTCCGCAGGGCCACCCTGCGCAAGGTTTTCCCCGACCACTGGTCCCTGCTGCTGGGGGAGATCAGTCTCTACAGCTTCGTCGTCCTCGCCGTCACGGGCGTCTACCTGATGTTCTTCTTCAAGCCGTCGATGCAGCAGGTCGAATACCACGGAAGCTACGCCCGCTGCGGGGGCAGCACGTGTCGGAGGCATTCGACTCGACCATGCACATGTCGTTCGAGGTCCGTGGCGGCCTGCTGGTGCGGCAGGCCCATCACTGGGCCGCGCTCATCTTCGTCGCCGCCTCTTCGCCCACATGATGCGGGTGTTCTTCACCGGAGCCTTCCGCAAACCCCGCGAACTCAACTGGGTGCTGCTGTTCCTGCTGCTGGTGCTCGGAATGTTCGCCGGACTGACCGGTTACGACCTTCCGGACGACCTGCTGTCCGGCACCGGTCTCGTCATCGTCAACGGCACGATCCTCTCCATACCCGTCGTCGGCACCTATCTGTCGATGCTTCTCTTCGGCGGACAGTTCCCCGGTGACGTCGTGGTGCGCCGCTTCTACCTCATCCATGTGCTGCTGATCCCGGTCGTCATGGTCGGAATATTCGCGGTCCACCTGATACTTTCCCGCGCCACAAACGTATGCAGTATCCAGGGCCCGGACGCACCGAAGACAACGTCGTCGGGCTGCCGTTCCGAACGTACGCGGTGAAGTCGGCCGGGTACTTCTTCGCCGTGTCCGGTGTCATCTTCCGGTCATGGCGTCGGTCGCCCAGATCAACCCGATCTGGTCCTCGGCCCCTACCGTCCCGACCAGGTGTCCGCGGGGTCGCAGCCCGACTGGTACATGGGCGTCGCCGACGGACTGCTGCGCGTCATGCCCGGCTGGGAGATCGACCGCTGGGGCCACACCTGGCCCTGGACAACCTGATCCCGCTGACCGCGGGTCTCGGGTCTCTTCGTCTTCCTCGGCGCCTATCCGTTCATCGAGGCATGGCTCACCGACGACGACCGTGACCACCAGCTCCTCGACCGGCCGCGCAACCGCCCGGTACGCACCGGCGTGGCGTGGCTCAGCGTGTACGCGGTGGCACTGCTCGGCGCCGGCAACGACCTGATCGCCACGCATTTCCACGTGTCGGTCAACGCCGTCACCTGGGCGGTCCGAGTGGGACTGTTCGTCGTTCCGCCCGCCGCCTTCGCGGTGGGGAAGCGATGGGCCCTGGCACTGCAGCGAAGCGACCGCGACAAGGTACTGCACGGCCGTGAGACGGGCGTCATCAAGCGATTGCCCCACGGTGAGTTCGTCGAACTGCACGAGCCCGTCTCCCAGGCACAGCTGCACATCCTGACGTCCCACGAGCAGTTCGCTCCGATCGGCGCCGGCGGAACGCGAACGGACGGGAAAGGCTGGGCCGGGCAGTTGCGGTCCGCGCTGAGCCGCGCGTACTACGGCGAGGGCGCGCAGATCCCGAAAGCCACCCCGCGGGAATACCATGAGATCGCCGAGAGAAAACGGCATTGACGCGCCGACCGCACCGGTGCATCGGGATCCTGTCACAGATACCTGGGGTCCCCGGTCGTAATGCATGACAACCCCATGCGATCGGAGTGAAACCGTGACTGTCACAGAACGACGCTTTTCCAGCTCGGTGCTGGTGATCGGAACCGGAGGCGCGGGCCTCCGGGCAGCCATCGAACTGGCCGAAAGCGGCGTCGATGTGCTCGCGGTCGGCAAACGCCCCGTGGAGGATACCCATACGGCACTTGCTGCCGGGGGAATCAACGCGGCCCTCGCCACCATGGATCCCGAGGACAGCTGGCAGCAGCATGCCGCCGACACGCTCAAGGAAAGCTATCTGCTCGCCGATCCCCGCACGGTGGAGATCGTCACCCAGGGTGCCGCGCGCGGCATCGACGATCTGGAACGCTACGGAATGGCCTTCGCGAGGGAAGAGGACGGCCGGATCTCCCAGCGCTTCTTCGGTGCGCACAAATTCCGCCGCACCGCCTTCGCCGGCGACTACACCGGCCTGGAGATCCAGCGCACCCTGATCCGGCGGGCCGCGCAGCTCGACATCCCGGTGCTCGACGGTGTCTACATCACCCGACTCCTGGTCGACGACGGCGCCGTCTTCGGCGCCTACGGCTTCGACCTCACCCACGGGACGCGCTGCCTGATCCACGCCGACGCGGTCATCCTCGCCGCCGGCGGGCACACCCGGATCTGGCGGCGTACCTCCTCGCGCCGCGACGAGAACACCGGTGACTCCTTCCGCCTGGCCGTGGAGGCCGGCGCCCGGATCCGCGACCCCGAGCTCGTGCAGTTCCACCCCTCCGGCATCATCGGACCGGAGGAGACGCGGGAACCCTGGTCAGCGAGGCCGCACGCGGAGAGGGCGGCGTCCTGCGGAACGCGCAGGGAGAGCGGTTCATGGCCCGCTACGACCCCGGCGGATGGAGCTGTCCACCCGCGACCGCGTGGCCCTCGCCGCCTACACGGAGATCAAGGGCCGGGCGCGGGACCCCCAACGGCGCCGTGTGGCTCGACGTCTCCCACCGCCGCGGCAGACGATCAGGACCCGGCTGCCGCGGGTCTACCAGACCCTTCTCGACCTGCGGATGCTGGACATCACCCGGGATCCGATCGAGATCGCGCCCACCGCGCACTACTCGATGGGCGGGGTGTGGGTCCGGCCCGAGACCACTCCACCGACGTCCGCGGCCTCTACGCGATCGGCGAGGCGTCCAGCGGGCTGCACGGCGCCAACCGCCTCGGCGGCAACAGCCTGCCCTCCTCCTCCTCGTTTTATCCGCGGCCGTGCCGGTCTGGAGCCCGTTCTACGGCCCCCCTGGCAATCTTTCCGGCCAGGTCCAGCAGGGACGCCCCTCAATTGCGGTGCTGCCCTTTGCAAACCGATCCGGTAACGCTGCCGACGACCACTTCAGCGACGGGCTCACCGAGAATATCCTGACGGCCCTGGCGCGTTTCCCGGACCTCTTCGTCATCTCGCGCACACCAGCCTCCTTCGCCGCCGCGATCAAGGCCACGCGCGCCGTGCTCATCGTCGCCGGCCGACAAAAGCGTCGTGGCAGGCCCTCGCCGCGCGCCCGAACGCCGGCTCCCCCTTCTCGTCCGACCATTCGAGCATCGCTTCGACGGCCTCTCTGACGCTGCCGATCCGACGCAGGCCGCCGAGTTCCGTCTCGATGACGACGAACCGGATGAAGGGCGCGGCTTGCTGAACATGAAGGCGTCCGCGCTGGCGGAGGAGAGGTGGCAGACGGTCCCGTGCCTCTTAGCACAAACAGCCTGTCGAAGGCTCTGCTACTGTCAAACAATTCGTTGTTTTATGTATTTTTAGCCGCTGCGCCGGCAGCGGAAGCTGAAACTCGGCGTTGATGAATATTTCCTGTCAGAGTCACGTTATCTCGACGGTCAAATTTGGAAATCGGTTATAGAAATTTGTATTCCCGTAGATTTGCGGTATTAGCAACTTGACGGATGGCCGAGATACCTGGCCGTCTCGATTGTAGATTTCTAGCAGATCATTAGATTTGGAGCAGTTTTATGCACCTCATTGTCATCGATTCTTCTGACGATTCCGTACTCGCTTACGACCGTCAAATTCACGAGCGGAACTTCGTTCCCGCCGCCAACGTGGTCGAGATGGTCGACGGCGTTCTACGGAAACTCGGCCGGCAGACGCTCGAACGCCTGACCATCTGGGGGCACGGCTATCCGGGCGTCCAGATCATCGGCAACGGCAACAACGGCTCGATCGACAGCAGCGAAGGGAAATACTTATTCTGCGACGCGAGCGGAAACCTGCGTAACCGGACGACGCTTGCGCGGCTGTGCGGCAAGTTCTCATGGGACGGTCGGGTAGACCTCCACGGCTGCAATGTCGGCGCGCAGCATTCCGGCCGCCAGCTGCTCAGGGCCCTCGCCGAACTGTGGGGGGTTCCAGTACGAGCCGGCGTGTTGTCTCAATATTCCCACGTCAACAATCGCTACGACGGCCCAATGGTCCAGGCTTGGCCGCCGGCGCGGTGAACTGCTGCCCCGCGTCGCCGTGATCGTCGGTGGCGACACTCCGCCCCGCCTCGATGCTGTTCAGGGTCCGGAACCACTTCGGTGCGATCTCGATGCTGGTCGGCGCAACCGGAAGCGGGTCGGTCACGCTGCGCCGCCCCCTCCCCAGCGCGCCGGAACGGCCACCAGGAGCGGTGGGCGGCACTGCTTCGCCCTCCCCTATCGCCCCGGCTCGCCTAGGCGCACGAAGACGTCGGCCTCTTTCGCTGCGGCGATAAAGGTTCGGCGCGCTTTGGAGGCCGTGCCGGTGCCGGCGAGCGCGGCGCGGCAGGCTTTTGCCGCGAGCTTGTACGCCCTGAGCCGGCGCGCTGCGGCCGGCCATTCGAACATCGCCGCGGCGGCTTGGCTGACACTCGTAATCCGGCAGCCGGCTCGGCTCTGACGTCTCGGCAACAACGTGGGGGGCGAAGGTCAACATCTCCCGCGCTCCGCCGGAAGGGCCACCAGCTGCGGCGGGCGGCGAGCCGTTCGGCCTGCTGGGCAAAGCGGTCGGCGACCGACTTCCATTCTTCCGCGCGCTGTCGTTCGAGATCGAGGACGGCCTTGAGCGCTTCGAGCTGGCTCCGATTTGCTGCAGGCGGGCGGGCAGGACACACGCCCTTTGCCCCTGGAGGAGCGCCGCAAGTGGCTTAAGACCGTGCTCGATCAGCGTCCCTCCGAGCTTTTGCTGTTCAGCGAGACCGTCGAGGATGACAAGGGCGCGGTGCTTTTCCGGCACGCCTGCGAGCGGAACCGCGAGGGCATCGTCTCGAAGCGAAAGGGCTCGCCGTACCGATCCGGCCCGACGAGCACGTGGCGCAAAATCCAATGCCCGCGCTACACGAGGGCAGGGGAGGGGGCATGAACTCGCCACGTCTCACCTGGGTTCGCGAGACCGATCGCTATCCCGATGCGACCTCTCTCGACTCGTTCATCGCCCTCGACGGCGAGGAGGAGGTCGGCGTGGTGAAGCTCATTCCGGCACCGGCCGGCAAGGGGTGGATGTGGTCGATGCTGCTGGCGCATCCGGGGGCGGCCTTCCTGCGGCCGACGAACGGGCGCTGAGGCGGTGCGTGACTTGGTCCACTGCTGGCAGACGTTCCGGGACTGGTTCGGAATCGAGTAGCCCGCTCACTCTGCAATGCGTCCTGAGCCTGTGTGCGCGGCGTCCCGCCCCGCAAGTTCCTTTGACGGCAAGAACCGGAGTTCCGAGGCTAACAGTCGAGTGCAAATCTGAGCGCACCACACTCGCTCAGGAGCGTTCGGTCATGTTCTCTTTTTCGCCGTTCCACTCTATTGCCGCCCGGCGTGGCGATGGGCTGCTCTCCGAATTCCAGAGGCTGTTGAAGCCTAATGAGGCCACGCTCGAGGAATACCGCAAGGTGCGCGCGGAGTTGTGCAAAGCCCTTGTCATCGACCCTGACAACCCGTCCATGAACCCCGACGACCATTTCGGACCTCGGCGACTACAAGTGGTTGGAGAAGCTCCCAGACCCCCCCTCCTGACTGAGGGTGCCCCTACCCCGCGGGCCGGAACGGCCACCACCCCCGCGGAGTCGGAGCGGGCTCGGACGGCGCCGGCAGCATGAGCGGCCGGTTGATCGCGGCCTGAGCGGCCGTGCGCCACTCGTCGCGCTCCTGTCGCACCTCGGCCTCCCTATCGGCGGATCGTCCGGTGCCTTGAGGCTGTCGCGCCGCGTCGCATTGCGCCGTCGTGCATCGTCGCTGCGCCGTCGCACCGGGGAGGGCGCATGTCGCCCCGATGGGCCGTCACGCCCGCAAGGAAGCGCGTTCGGCCGCCGGGGTTCATCGCTACAGACTTGACCCTAGCCGCGCGACCCGAACGACCGTGATATAATTCGAAAGCAGATATGTGGCCCCGCGGGGAGAGCCTATCGGCCAACAGAACGCGAGCCCGTTCAGAGAAAGCAATTCCGCTCCTGGAGGAACGCCCCAATGTTGTATCATGCTGATTTCCACGTCGAGTATCCGGCATCCATGTCGCAAAAGGATCTCTTCTCTATCTGGGCCCGCGAAGCCGAAGCAGCCTTGGGCGCAAAGAATGCTGGCGTGGTTATCGACCTCTGGAAATGTGTGGGGGCGCGGCGTGTGATTGCTATCGTCAATGTGGATAGTCTGGACACGCTCGACCAAATTCTGCTCGATCTGCCGATCATGAAAGAACATGGCCAACACGTGCACGTCGATATAACTCCCCTGCGCCGGTACGAAGACTTCGCCACCGATGTGAAAGAGCGGCTTGGGTAACGGCCTTCTGGGCAAGGCCGCGAGGTCCGCCGCAGTCACCCTCCGCCAACGCGCATTCCGCGCACGGAATTGCATTCCGTGCCAATGAACGCGCCGCGGATCACTGGGGCCCGCGCAAGGGACCTCGCCCGACCCGGACCACTTCCTCGCCTTCGACGGCGAGGCCGAGGTCGGGATTGTGAAGTTCGTCCCGGCCGGGATCGATGCCGGCTCGTGGATTTGGTCGATGCTGCTGACGCATCCGGGCGCGGACTTCAAGCATCCGACGAACGGCCGCTGCGAAATCCGCGGGCAGGCGGTGCGTGAGCTGGGCGGCTGCTACGCGGCGTTCCGAGCGTACTACGGGATCGAGGAGAGACCGGCGCGTGCCGCCGCCGATAGGCCCACTGACGGCACTCGTTCCGGCAGTAGAGCGCGCCGGCACGCTTCGGCATGAAAAACACCCCGCACATGAGGCATTGCTTCGCTCGTGGCGTCACGCTCATCGCTCGACGTTCCCGCTCAGCGGGTTCGAGCACGGTTGACCGTCCGAAACGCTGTGCCGTGATATCAATGGGAGCGGGCACGGGACCTCCTCCGAAGGGTTCCGGGTCATGTGACGGGTGAGGCCCTGCCCGGCCCTCCCCGTCGCGCATCATATCCGACCCCGCCGCATATGGTTCGGGATCGAGTAGCCCCCTCACTCTGCAATGCGGCCTAAGCCTGTGTGCGCGGCGTCCCGCGCATGGTCAGCGCCGCAGCCGAGGGTGATGCGGTGCGGGGCGATTTTCCCTGCCGGCCGGGTGACAGGGCCCCCCGATAGAAATAGACGGTCTGTCGCCGCAATCTTCTCACCCTGAGGCCATCCTCCGGCGATGAACCCAACCATTGTCATGATCGATGAGCCGACCGAAGAAGACCGGCTAGCGGTGTTGGAGCCGCTCACCGAGTTCAACACCGCGCAGGCGGGTCCTGTTGACATGCGTCCGGTCGCGATCATGCTCAAAGATGCATCGGGCAAGTCTATCGGTGGACTGTGGGGGCACACTGCCTACGACTGGATGTTCGTTCAGTATCTCTCCGTTCCAGAAGCATGCCGGGGTCAAGGCTTTGGAACCAGCCTCATGCTAGAGGCCGAGCAGCTTGCCCGAACTCGCGGGTGCATCGGCGTTTGGCTCGATACTTTTTCATTTCAGGCACCCGGTTTCTACAGGAAACTGGGATACTCAGTCTTTGGGGGCGTCGAGGATTACCCCGTTGGACATCAACGGATTTTCCTGAGCAAGCGCTTCTGACCAGATCGGCAGCCCTACATCCGCCTCGACAAATTGGCTTTTTCGGACCTTTGGCGGGTGCTTGCCCTGGTTGGTCTCCCCCCGTCGCCAAGGTGGCCGCGCTCGGGTTCCGGCGACTCAGCTGACCGGCAGCCCCCTTGCATTTTGTGCACCGCAGCATTAGTTGTTGCAATGCGGTATGGCGATGGCGTCGCCGTATCGCTGCCCTTCTTGGGCGTTTCCTCCCTAAACTTCGGGCCGCTGGCGACAGCGGCCTTTTTTCTGCCTGCTGAAATATGACCTGAACACGGAGCCGCTGATGTTCGAAGACTGGTTCAGGTTTGCTGCTGACACGACGATGCTCGCTTTGGAAGCGCAGGGCGTAATCGGCCTGCGCTTGGCCCAGGTAGCGGTCGGTCGAGGAACGCCAGCGGAATCGAGCCTTATGGTGACAGAAAAGGTGGAAGCTCTCCAAGAAGCCGGTCGAATATTGTTAGCGGGAGGGTCCCCGCACATGGTTGTGGTGGACTACCGGCATAGGGTTGAAGCAAACACCCGCCGCTTGCGCGATGCCACGGCCCGCTGAGTCGGCGGAGCGGGCCGCCGGTTGCCGCGACGTCCGATAATGCCAGTTATCGCGACCTAGAGCAGCATCCGTTCATGTTGAATCAAGCTCAGGCGCTGTCATACCGGGGCCGCGAAGCGGAGCCCGGAACCCATGAACACCGCAGTCTCCGCACCGTCGCTCGCCATCTGTGTCGTCGCGTTTATGGATCCCGGGCTCTGCTTCGCAGCCCCGGGATGACAGAGCCGGGGATGGGGTCATCTTGAACGGATTTTGCTCTAATCGGTGCCGGGGACGCAGCGGGCCGGCGCTGGACGGCGCCGGTTGATCCCGCCGCGGGGCGTCGCTGCCGGGGCTCTCCAGCGCGGCTCTGGCGGCGGGCCGCGGGGGCGCCGCCGGGCGCAAGTGGTGCTACAGGCGTCGCTGCGTCAGTACTCGGGCACCCACCCTAGACCGGGCTGGGGCGTCTCTGCCGGGGGCCACGGCATCGGCTCGGTGAACGGGCCGCCGACGCAGCGCAGGTTCGTCGCGCACAAGTACCCCCAGTCGCCCGGACGAGCGATGGGGTACCGCCACTGAGCATAGTAGCCGGCGTCGATCACATAGAAGCCGGTGATCATGCCGTTCTTGTCGCGCTTGTACTCGCGGAAAAAGAACGAGTGACCGGGGTTGGGATGGCCCTCTTTGTCAAGCGAGACCGGGTCGCCGTTGTAGACGTTGATGTAGTCGTGAAATTTCTTCCACCCTTGCAGGACGGCACCCGGCTCGAGCACGCCCTGGAAGATTTCGGGTCCTTCGTAAATCCGCGTGCCGCGACCCTCGTACATCAACGCGCCGGGTGCTCCACGCCCGCGCCACGCGCTTGGTAGCGACAGCCACTTCTCCTTGCCGATGTTGATGTGGTTGCCCCACAGCGCGCAGAGAGCATAGCGGGGGTTGTAGGGTGGAAACCGCGCGCCGCCGAGCTGCTGCATCGCCGTTTGCGCCTTTTCGTACGTGTACATGAAGCAGTCTTGTTGTGTGCTTCCGTTCGGATGCTTCTTCCAATTCGCAACGATGCGGTCGCCGAAGCGTTGATAGTATCGTGCATAGTAAGGGGAGTCGTTAGGGCCAACATCTGTCATTGAAATCTCCAAAGCTCAATGCACCAGTCTTTGGAGACCGCGACGCGCATAACCGTGCGCGTGGTCACTGCATTTTACAGGTGGCCTGTTATTGCTGTCCCGTGGGCAGGTCCTGTGCGAGGGCGCACCGGCTTTGAGCGACAGCGCACCCGAGCTGAACGATCCGGCGTCGACATCGACGCGCTGAGCAAGCGGACGACGGCAGGTGGCCCGGCTGACCCCGGCGGTTCAGGGCCCGCCAGCAAGGCGAAAGCGCCGCTCTGGTTCCGAGCCACCTACTCGGCACGTCCGACCGGAGGGGACGACTCAGCGGTGTCCGCATCAGTCGTTAGGGGGCCGGACGGTCCGGGCAAAGAACAAGATGATCGTCACGATGTACATGATCGAGTTTCCGACGCTGAGCACCGCCGTCCGGAAGGCATTCTGCCGGTCGATCTCCGCCGAGACAGCGTTCAGGTCTTCCTGGATCGTCACCAGCTTGTGCGCCGCGTCCTGGATCATGGCGCTTTCCATCCCTTGCAGGTCGGCGACGGCCTTCGGGTCGGCGTAGCCCGTCTCGGTGATCGCCTCGTAGGGCTGCATCTTCGCCTTCCACCCGGCCGGGTAGAGAATGGCCGCGACGCGCCGCATGGAGTCCTGCGCGTTGAGGCGGAACAGCTTGTCGAGCGCATATTTCAGCGAGACGTCGGCGTTCACGCCGGTGAGCAGAAGCAGCATCGCGCCGCGGTCGAGCTGGAACCTCTCGACGTTCTCCTTGAAGACCTCGAGCTGCGCGGACGTGCTCGTCAGGGCATCGCGGCGCTGCGTCAGTGCGGCAATGCCCTGATCGATCCACATCGACATGGCGAACGAGCCGCAGGCCGACAGGATCGCCGGCGACGAAAACAGGATGGCGCCGAGCGCGGTGCGGTTCAGGACATAGCGTCCGAGCATCGCCTGGTGGGCGCCCCCGATCATCGACCGAAACTTGTCCCGCGCCATCGAATGCCGCCCGCCACCATAACCTGCGGCTTGTCCTGTAGCAGGCCGGCCAGCGCGCGACCATTGAGGGACCGCCGCGGCGTCGAACGGCGCGGCCCCGGCCGTCCGCTGTGTGGGGACGGCGTTTTCGGCCCCCCGGGGCGGCCTATTTCGACGGACGCCGCTTCTTCAGCATTTGGTCGGCCAGAGCCTCCGTCTGCATGGCAACGATCTCCAGGTCGTGATCCGCGAGTCCCTGGGCGGCCGAGTTGAGACGATCGGCCAGAACCGTCCGAGCTGACGGCTTCTTCTTCTCGGCGACCCCCAGCAGCACGTCCGGCGTCGTCTGGAGCGCCTCCGCGATCCGCACCAGCGTCGCGAGGTCTGGCTCCCTGATGCCGCTCACGTAGTTCGAGAACCGGCGTTCGGAGAGACCGCTTCGGCGCGCGGCTTCCGCATGGGAAATCCCGAGCTCGGCAGTTCTTTGACGCAGGCGAGAAGCGAATAGGTCCATCGGAACAAACTGTTCCGGGTCCCGGCTTTGCTCCACAAACGATATGTGTTTATATATATCCACATAACGTGGATAACAGCATGCGAACCGTAGGATCGGCCCTCGTTTGGCTCAATCATCTCCTGGCATGGCTTTGGCTCGCTTGGCTCGGGGCGGCCGTTGCGATCGGTGGAGTGTTGATCGGTCTCGATGAATGGGGAGCGATCGCCGGAGGCCGAAGCCGGTGACGTTCGAGCCTTTGCGGACGAGCTCGAGGTCGCTCATGGCCGAGCGGCATTTCGCGTCAATGGGAGGGCCATGCACGAGGCTCGGCTCGCGGAGGACCCTGTTCGCTACCGATTTTTTGAGGGGGGTTTCAGCGGAGCTTGTGAGCCGATTCCGTGACGCCGACGATCGGACGCGCCAACCGAATCGAGGCGCCCTCGGGACGGCTCGTAAATCCGACAGGCAGACCGATGCGGGACCATTCGGCGGGAAAGCTTGCACCGGTCCGATCGCCTCGGTGTTGCACTGGTGTTGAACGAGACGCCAACGCAAGGGCCGGCCGCGACTCGGCTCGGCCCAAGTGTCTCATCTCATTGAGAATTTTGGAGCGGGCGAAGGGATTCGAACCCTCGACCCCAACCTTGGCAAGGTTGTGCTCTACCCCTGAGCTACACCCGCGCTCCGTGGCGCCGGAGCGCCCGCGAGGGGCCCCATGTGCCCCAAGTTGGGGCGTATTGCAAGGGGGCGCACGGGGGCGGCGCGGACGTCGACGCGACAGGGGACCGGCTCAGGCCGGCTCGTGGCGGGCGGCCTTCAGCAGGGCGAGGGCGGCGACGGGGTCGATGCGGCCGTCGTAGAGGGCGCGGCCCGAGATGGCGCCCGCGAGGACGGCGCAGTCGGGATGGGTCAGGCGCTCGATATCGGCCATCGAGGCGAGGCCGCCCGAGGCGATGACCGGGATCGACACGGCCCGCGCCAACGCGAGCGTCATCGGGATGTTGAGGCCCTTCAGGACGCCGTCGCGGGCGATGTCGGTGTAGATCAGGGCCGCGACGCCCGCATCCTCGAAGCGGCGGCCGAGCTCTTCCGCCGTCAGCGTCGAGGTCTGCGCCCAGCCTTCGACGGCGACACGCCCGTCCTTGGCGTCGATGCCGACCGCGACCCGGCCGGGGTGAAGCCGCGCCGCCTCGCGGACGAAGTCCGGATCGCGCACCGCCGCCGTGCCGAGGATCACCCGCGCGACGCCCTTGCCGAGCCAGCCCTCGACGGCCCGCATGTCGCGAATCCCGCCTCCGAGCTGCACCGGTACGGCCGCCCGCTGGAGGATCGCCGTCACCGCCGCCGCGTTCATTGGCTTGCCCGCAAAGGCGCCGTCGAGATCGACGACATGCAGCCAGGAAAAACCCTGCGCCGTGAACTGCTCCGCCTGCGCGGCGGGGTCGTCGCTGAAGACCGTCGCCTGGTCCATGTCGCCCTGGACGAGGCGGACGCAGCGGCCGTCCTTGAGATCGACGGCGGGGAACAGGATCACGGCCGCCACCGCAGGAAATTGCCGATCAGCGCCAGGCCGAGGCGCTGGCTCTTCTCCGGATGGAACTGCGTCCCGACGAGGTTGTCGCGGGCGACCATGGCCGCGATCGGGCCGCCATACGAGGAGACGGCGAGGGTATCGGCGGAATCTGCCGGCGACAGGGCGTAGGAATGGACGAAATAGGCGTGCAGACCGTCCGGCCCGGTGTCGATGCCGTCGATGACCGGGTGGTCGCGCTGCGGATGCAGGGTGTTCCAGCCCATATGCGGGATCTTCAGGCCGGGATCGTCCGGCCGCACGGCGGTGACGTCGCCGCCGATCCAGTCGAGGCCGGGCGTCGTCTCATATTCGAGGCCGCGGGTCGCCATCAGCTGCATGCCGACGCAGATGCCGAGAAAGGGCCGCCCCTCCTTGCGCACCGCCTCGCCAAGCGCCTCGACCATGCCGGGCACGGCGTCGAGCCCGCGCCGGCAATCGGCAAAGGCGCCGACGCCGGGAAGCACGATGCGGTCCGCCCGGCGCACGACCTCCGGGTCCGACGTCACGGCGACCGTCTCGGCAAGCCCCGCCTCCCGGGCGGCGCGCTCGAAGGCCTTGGCGGCAGAGTGCAGATTGCCGGACCCGTAATCGACGATGGCGACGCTCATCGGCCGCGCTCCGGGTCCGGAAACAGGCCGATCACCGGCTCCGGCCGATAGGCGGAAGCCGGCACGGCCGCGGCTGCGGAGGCGCTGCGCGCGGGCGCGGCGAGGGCGCGGGCGACGGCCTTCAGCTCCGCCTCGGCGCGGCTGCGCGCCGTGACCGCGTCGGCGGCCTCCCGCCCGTGCCGGGCATAGGTCCAGCGGCGCAGGGCATTCGCCTCGAGCCCGATGAGGAGCGCGAGCAGGAATTCGGCGAAGACCGCCGCCGCCGGAGCAATTCCGAGGAGGCGAAGCAGGACCGCGAAGCCGACGACCGTGACAAGGACCGCAAGGCCCACGAGCCAGAGCCGGTGCCAGAAGAACCACAGGGCGGTAAAAAAGAAGGCGCCCCAGGAAAAGCCGTCCTTGACGAGGGCGGCCTCCTCGAGGGCGTCGGCGTCGCCGGGCCGGGCGTCCCGCGGCAGGTGAAAGGTATAGGTCTGCATCATCCTCGAACCCTGAAAAGGCGCCCGCCATCAAACCGCAAGGCCGCGCCAAGGGAAAGCGAAACGCCGGCGGGCTCCGCGCGTCAGAGCGTTCCCTTGGTCGAGGGCACGCGCCCCTCTTCCCGAGGATCGATCGCGACGGCCTGACGCAAGGCGCGGGCCAGACCCTTGAAGCAACTCTCGGCAATATGGTGGCTGTTCTCGCCGTAAAGCGTCTCGACATGCAGAGTAAGCCCGGCCCTCATGGCGAAGGCCTGGAAGAACTCGCGCACGAGCTCGCAGTCGAAGGCGCCGATCTTCTCGGTCGGAAAGACCGTCCGGAAGACGAGAAAGGGCCGTCCCGAAATGTCGATCGCGACGCGGGTCAGCGTCTCGTCCATGGGCAGGTGCACGGCGGCGTAGCGGGCGATGCCCTTCTTGTCGCCGAGCGCCTCGGCCAGCGCCTGGCCGAGGGCGATGCCGGTATCCTCCGCAGTGTGATGCTGGTCGACGTGCAGGTCTCCCGTCGCCTTCACGGCGAGGTCGACGAGGGCGTGGCGGGCGAAGAGTTCGAGCATGTGGTCGAGAAAGCCGATCCCGGTCGCGATCTCGCCCCGGCCGCTGCCGTCGAGGGCGAGCGAGAGGGCGATGTTCGTCTCGGCGGTGCGGCGGCTGACGCTCGCGGCGCGCATGATCACTTCGTCCCGGATCGGAAAGGGCGCCGCCTTCTAGCAGGGTGCCGGGCGAGGCGCCATGGGCGCGAGGGCAGGCTCGCCGACCCGGCGGTCCGCGGCCTATCGGACTCGACAGGGCTTTCCAACTCGCGGTATATCGACCTGGCGCTCGGGTGCCCACGCGGCGAAGAGCAGGGTTTCGAGGTGCAATCCCTGCCGCGCGCCTTGTCGTCGCTCCTCAAAGTGGCCCCGTGCGCACCCTCCGCTCATTCTGCGCCATGTCGCGGAACGGGGAAGCTTCCATACGGCAGCGAACCATCTCGAAGGGCGGGTGCTTCGAGGGGCGGCAACCGCTCAGCGGAAGAGGAAGGCGACCTTCGGCAGGGGCACGCCGCCGATGCGCTCGTCGATGCGGGCGATGGGGCGGCCGCCGAGGCGGGTGTAGAAGGCGCAGGCGCGCTCGTTGTCGGCGAGGGCCCAGACGGCGACCTTCGTCATCTCACGGTCGGAAAGGTCGTTGCGCACGGCCTTGAAGAGCCGGCGGCCGAAGCCGATGCCCTGATACTCGGGCGCGAGATAGAGTTCGTCGATTTCGCCCTCCGCGGGCAAGGAGCGGTCGCGGCAGCGGCCGTAGGAGACGTAGCCGGCGATGCCCTGCCCGATGTCGAGCACGGCGAGGGGCCGGCCGCGGCCGATGGTCGAGCGCCACCAGCGCGGGCCGCGGCGGGCGAGCAGCTTCTCCAGCGCGACGCCCGGGATGATGCCCTGGTAGGCCTCCCGCCAGGCCTGTTCGAAAACCTTCGAGAGCCCGGGGGCGTCCTCCGGCTTGGCGCGACGGATGCTGACGAGAAGGTCGCTCATGAACGAAGTCTAACGAGTGCGGGGACAGGGATGAAAGGTGAACCTTCGGCGGAGCACAGATGCCGCAGGAGACCCTCCTTCGGTCCGGGAAGGGGAGCCCACCCTTCCAAAGCAAGAGGGATGCCGGCCGTTCGGGTGCGCGTCCCGGCTGCGGCAGCATGACGTTGCCGGCGCCGTCCATCGCTGATAAGGCCCGCCGTCCCCATACTCCCCGAATCCCGGATACGGACAGTTTCGATCGCGCCCGATGAACAGGTTCTTAAGGCCCGAGACCCGCTATGCCCGCCGCATGGCGCGGATCGCCCGCTGGGACCGGCCGGTGGACGGCTCGGTCGGGCGCGTCCGCGCCTGGGCCCACATGCTGCTCGTCGATCACGGCGTCTTCCGGCTCGTCTACCTGAACAAGCATCGCGTCTCGGAGCGCCTGTGGCGCTCGGCGCAGCCGGCGCCGCACCAGCTCGCGAAACTGAAGGCCGACGGCGTGCGCACCATCGTCAATCTGCGCGGCGGCCGCGAGCACGGCTCCTGGCAGCTCCAGAAGGATGCCTGCGACCGCCTCGGCCTCAAGCTCGCCGAGTTCGTCGTGCGCTCCCGCGGCGCTCCCGACCGGGAGACGATCCTGTCCGCCAAGGCCTTCTTCGACGGGCTCGCCTATCCGGCCGTGTTCCACTGCAAGTCCGGCGCCGACCGGGCGGGCTTCGTCGCGGCGCTCTACCTCATCGTGCAGGAGGGCCGGACCGTCGACGAGGCCCTGCGCCAGCTCTCGCCGCGCTACGGCCATTTCCGCTTCGCCAAGACCGGCATCCTCGACGCCTTCTTCGAGCGCTACCGCGTCGAGGGCGAAGCTCGCGGCATCCCGCTCATGACCTGGGCCCGGACGATCTACGATCCGGAGGCGCTGGAGCGCGATTTCAAGCCGCGTTTCTGGTCGGAGCTTCTCGTCGACCGGCTCATGCGGCGGGAGTAGCGCTTTCGAGGTCGTTCGAGAGCTGCAGCCGGTGCAGGCGGGCATAGGTGCCGCCGCGGGCGATCAGTTCGTCGTGGCTGCCGATCTCGGCGACGAGACCCGCCTCCAGGACGACGATGCGGTCGGCGTCGCGGACGGTCGAGAGGCGGTGCGCGATGACGAGGGTGGTGCGGCCCCGCATCAGCGCCCGGATGGCGTTCTGGACAAGGCGCTCGGATTCCGAATCGAGGGCGCTCGTCGCCTCGTCGAGGAGGAGGATCGGCGCATCCTTGAGGAAGGCGCGGGCGAGCGCGATGCGCTGGCGCTCGCCGCCGGAGAGGCGGCCGCCGCCGACCCCGACCATGGCCTCGTAGCCCTCGGGGAGCGCCATGATGAAATCGTGCGCCGCGGCAGCCTCGGCGGCGGCGACGATCTCCGCCTCGCTGGCCCCGGCGCGGCCGAAGCCGATATTCGCCCGTATCGTGTCGTCGAACAGGATCACGTCCTGGCTGACCATCGCGACCTGCCGGCGCAGGCTCTCCAGGGTGACGTCGCGGATGTCCTGGCCGTCGATGCGGACGCCGCCGCCGGTGACGTCGTAGAGCCGCGGCACGAGGGAGAGCAGGGTCGACTTGCCCGATCCCGAGCGGCCGACGAGGGCCGTCGTGCGCCCCGCGGGCGCGACGAGGTCGACGCCTTCGAGGGCCGGAATGTCCTCCCGGTAGTGGAAGAAGACGCGCTCGAAGTGGACCTCGCCGCCGGCGACGGCAAGCTCCGGCGCGCCGGGCTTCGAGACGATCCGCGGCTTCTCGTCCATGATCGCGAAGGTCCGCGCCAGGGCAGCCGCCGCCTCCTGCACGATGGCGTTGAGATTGCCGAGGGCCCGGATCGGCTGCGCGGCGAGAATCAGGGCGGAGACGAAGCCCGTGAAATCGCCGACCGAACTGCCGCCGGAGGTGATGCGCCAGCCGATCAGCACGAGCACCGCGGCGACGGCGACGCCGCCGCCGGCTTCGAGGAGCGGGTCGAGCCTCCCGCGGGCGTTGGCCGCCTTCATCTTGAGGCGCCGGATTTCGTCGAAGGCGGCGGCGGCCCTCGCCTTCAGGTAGCCTTCGAGGCCGTAGGTCTTGGCGATGCGCGCGCCGGCGAGGCTTTCCGAGACGAGGCTCGCCATCTGGCCGATCTGCTCCTGGGTCGAGACCGCCACCCGGCGCAGCTTCTGGCCGATCTTGCCGATCGGGTGGGCGATGAACGGCACCGTCACCGCGGCGACGAGCGTGAGGACCGGGTCGATCCATAGCATCGCCGCGATGAGGGCGATGATCGTCGCGACCTCGCGCAGGAAGACCGTCGAAAGCCGGGTCAGCGCCTCCTTGATGAAGGCGAAATCGGTGGTGAAGCGCTGCGTCAGGGCAGCCGGGCTCTCGCGGACGAGCTGGGCGAGATCGGCGTCGATCATGTGCCCGTAGAGCGCCGTCTGCATCTCCGCCTCGATCCGGGTGACGACCCGGTTGGTCAGCACCGTGAGCGCGAGGAGCGAAAAGCCCTTCACCGCCGTCACGGCCATCACGAAGAGGGGAGCGACCAGGATCGCCGCCTCGTCCTTCTGCGTGAAGGCGTCGAAGGCGGCCTTGATCAGGACCGGATAGAGCCCCGTTGCGCCGGCGACGAGCACCACGAGGGCGAGCACCAGGGAGAGAGTGCGGGCGTGCGGCCGCATCCAGTCCCGCCAGAGGCGGCGGATCAGGGGAAGCGTGTTCCCCGGGAGCTTGAGGCCCTTTCTGGACATTCCTAAGACGGGAAACCTCTTGCCTAGACGGGAAACCTCTTGCCGCGGGCGTTTTCCGCGGTATCACGGGGGCAGGCACGCGGCAAATTCACCATGGCCGCGCTGCATCCGACCGCATAGTCTCCGCGCCGCTTTCGTGGAAAGGCTGCGCGGAGTTCCGCTGCGTAATGCGGGACGGCTATACTGAAAAGGTGTTGCATGCGAGCGGTCAGCGAAACGGAGCGTCTCGAAGCGCTCTATGGGCTGCGGATCCTCGACACCGGCTCCGAACGCCACTTCGACGCGGTCTGCGAGACGGCTCGCGACCTTTTTGCGGTGTCGATCGCCCTCGTCAGCCTGGTCGACCGGGACCGGGTCTGGTTCAAGGCGAAATGCGGTATCGACGTCGACGGCGTTCCGCGCGAGCTCGCCTTCTGCCGGCACACGATCGAGAGCGACGAGGTCCTGGTCTCCCCCGACCTGACGCAGGACGAGCGCTTCCGCGACAATTCCCTCGTCGTCGGGGAGCCGCATTTCCGCTTCTACGCTGGCGCGCCGCTGATCTTTCGGCCGGGCCTGCGTCTCGGCACCCTGTGCCTGATCGACATGAAGCCGAGGAGCTTCTCGCCCCAGGACGCGGAGCGGCTCCAGAAGCTCGCCGACCTCGTCGTCGCGCATCTGCGCCTCAACGAGGCGAACCTGCGCAACGAGGCGGAACTCGCCGCCCGCCGCAAGGCCGAGATCGCCCTTCAGGACAGCGAATCCCGCTACCGCATCCTCGCCGAACACGCGAGCGATCTCATCATCCTCGGCCATGACGACGGCCGCCGCTCCTACATCTCCCCCGCCGTGCTGCCGATGCTCGGCTACTCGCCGGACGAGGCGAAGCGCCTGCACATGCGCGAGGTGATCCACCCGGAGGACCTTTCCCGCGTCTTCGCGACGACTTCGGGCCTCGGGCCGGCCGCCCCGCGGGCGGCGGTCGTCTTCCGCATGCGCCGCCGGGACGGCACCTCCCTTTTCGCCGAGGCCGCCTTCACCCGAGTCGAGGAGAACGGCGAGGTGACGATCGTCACCGCCATCCGCGACGTCAGCGAGCGCGAGCGCCAGGCGGCCGAACTGACCCGCGCCAAGGAACTCGCCGAGGAGGCGCAGGCGAAGGCGGAACTCGCGAATCGGTCGAAGACCGAGTTCCTGGCCTCGATGAGCCACGAGATCCGCACGCCCCTGAACGGCATCCTCGGCTATGCCGAGCTTCTGATGGGCGCGGAAGGGCTCGGCGTCGACCAGCGCCGCTCCGTCGAGCGCATCCAGAGCGCCGGCTCCGCCCTCCTCACCGTCGTCGACGACGTGCTCGACTTCTCGCGCATCGAGGCGGGGCAGATCGTCCTCGATCCGGTGCCGTTCTCGCCGAAGGCCCTGGTCGGCGATGCGGTCTCGATCGTCTCCTCGGTCGCCGAGCGCAAGGGCCTGCCGATCCGCACCGCGATCGACCCGAGGCTGCCGCCGGCGCTGATCGGCGACGAGGCGCGGCTGCGCCAGGTCCTGCTCAACCTCCTCAACAACGCCGTCAAGTTCACGAGCGACGGCGAGGTCGCAGTCAGCCTCAACCATGGCGGCTCGGGGCCCGACGGCGAGATCGTCGTCTTTTCCGTCCGCGACACCGGCATCGGTATCCCGGAGGAGGCAAGGGGCCGGCTGTTCAAGCGCTTCAGCCAGGTCGACGGCTCGATCCGGCGGGACTTCGGCGGCACCGGCCTCGGGCTCGCGATCTCGAAACAGCTCGTCGAATTGATGCAGGGCTCGATTTCGGTCGAGAGCCGGGCCGGCGAAGGATCGTGCTTCACCTTCACGGTCACCCTGCCGCAGGCCGAGGCCTGGCTCGTCCGGCCGGGCGCAACGGCCGAGGCGGCGCGGACGGGGCGCTCGGCGCGAATCCTCCTCGTCGAGGATCTCGACATCAACCAGGAACTTGCCACGGCCGTCCTCGAGGGAGCGGGCCACCGGGTCGACGTCGTCGCCGACGGCACCGAGGCGGTCTCGGCGGTGCAGCTGAAGCCCTACGACGTCGTCCTGATGGACGTGCAGATGCCCGGGCTCGACGGCCTTGCCGCGACGCGGCTCATCCGCGCCCTCGACCATCCGGCGCGGGCGGTGCCGATCGTCGCCATGACCGCCAACGTGCTGCCGCAGCAGGTCTCGGCCTGCCGGCAGGCGGGCATGACCGACCATGTCGGCAAGCCCTTCAAGCGGGAAGAACTCTTTGCCGCGATCGAACGCGCCCTCGGCGCGGCCCCGCCGGCGTCGGCTCCCGCGCCCGTCCTGCCCATGCCGCCGCTCCTCGACGAGGAGGCGCTGGAAGGGCTCGCAGCGGTCGGCGGAGAGGCGCTCGTCACCCGCCTTCTCAATCAGTTCGCGGTCGATGCGGGCCGCCGCTTCGCTGCGCCGCAGGACCGGGGCGAGACGAGCCGGGACGCCCATGCGCTCACCTCCTCCGCCGGCATGCTCGGCCTGTCGCGCCTGTCGAAGGCCTGCGCGGCGCTCGAGCGCGCCTGCCTCGACGAGGCGCCGGCGGAAGGCCTCCTCGGCGAAGTCCGGGGCCTCGTCGCCCCCTCCCTCGGCGCCGCCCGCGCCTGGCAGGAAAGCCACGGCTGAAGCTGCGGATCGGCCTCTACGGCGCGATCTCCCAGACCATCTCGACGCTCGCGCCGGTGCGCACCGTCGCCGGCGGCACGATCGACATTTCCTGCTGGCGGGTGGCGATGCCGGCCTTGAAGAGGCCGTCGGTGTCGAGGGTCGCCGGCTGCACCGAGGCGTTGCGGATTTCGAGGAGGCGCCCGAGCGTCACCCCCGCCGCCTGCGCGAAAACCTCGGCCTGGTGGCGGGCGTTCTTCACCGCCTCGCGGCGGGCGCTGTCTTGCGCCTCCGTGTCGTTGTCGCGGCCGAAGGCGACGGAGTGCAGGGTCATGTCACCGCTGGCGATGATGTCGCCGGCGAGCTTGCCGACGCCGTCGATGTCGCGGCTGAGGATGCGCAGCTGATGGCTCGCGGTGAAGCGCGGAACCCGGATCTCGCTGCCGTCCGGCCGCGTCCGCTGCGGCGTCGGGAAAACCTGAATGTTGACGGTGCGGATGTCGTCGCGCTTGACGCCGAGGGCCTGGATGCGCGCCAGAACCCGGTCCGTCGCCGCCTTGTTGAGATCGGCGGCCTGCGGCGCCGTGTCGGCCTGCGTCACGACACTCACAATCAGCCGCGCGAGGTCGGGCTTCAGCTCGATCTCGGCACTGCCGGAGACGGTGATGGTCGGCTGCCGCGGCGGCGTCGGCTGCGCCAGCGCCGGCAGGGCGAGGAAGGCCGCGGCGGCCGCGGCGGCGAGAAGGCGGTGCATGGTCTGTCCCCGGATGCGGAAAGGGCGCGGCCCTCCTCGGGTCGCGCCCCCTCATGCCGGGACGAGTGCGGCGAAACAATGCTCGGAAAGGCCCGGATTCAGCGGCCGGTCTTCACCCGCGTCCACAGCCGCGTGACGAGGCGCTGCGAGCGGTCGTCGTAGGCGGTGTTGGTGAAAAGCCGCTTGAAGGTCGCCTCGTCCGGATAGATGCCGGGATCGTTGAGGATCGCCGGGTCGATGAATGTCTTGGCCGCGAGATTGCCGGAGGCATAGGAGACGAAGTTCGAGTTCGCCGCCGCGACCTCGGGCTTCATCATGAAGTTGATGAACTCGAGGGCCTCGGCGCCGTTCTTGGCGTCGGCGGGAATGGCCATCGAGTCGAACCACATCAGCGCGCCCTCGCGCGGGATGAGGTACTGCACCTCGACGCCGTTCTTCGCCTCCTCGGCGCGCTTGCGGGCCTGCACGACATCGCCGGAATAGCCGACGGCAACACAGATGTCGCCGTTCGCGAGGGCGTTGATGTACTCGGAGGAGTGAAACTTCTGGATGTTGCCCCGGATCTTGAACAGGGCCTCGCCGGCCTTGTTCAGGTCTTCGACCTTCTTCGAATCCGGGTTGAGGCCGAGATAGGCGAGGATGCCGGGGAAGAGGTCCTCCGGCGAGTCGAGCATGTAGATGCCGCAGCTCTTCAGCTTCGCCGCGATCTCCGGCTTCATCACGAGGTCCCAGGTGTTGAGCGGCATGTCGCCGAGCCGTTCTTTGACCTTCTTGACGTTGATGCCGATGCCGGTCGTGCCCCACATGTAGTTGACGGCGTACTGGTTGCCGGGATCGAACACCGCGAGACGCTGCTGGATCTCCGGCCACATGTTGGAAAGGTTCGGAAGCTTCGCCTTGTCGAGGGGCCGGAAGACCTTTTTGGTCGCGATCAGCCGTTGCAGGAACGGCCCGGACGGCACGACGATGTCGTAACCGGACTTGCCGGCCAAAAGCTTCGTCTCGACGATCTCGTTGTTGTCGTAGGTGTCGTAGACGACCTTGATCCCCGTCGTCTGGGTGAACTCCTCCAGGACCTTCGGGTCGACGTAATCGGACCAGTTGTAGACGTTGACGGTGCGCTGCTGCGCGGCGGCGGGGGCGGCGAGCGCGACGGCGAGGCCGAGGGCGGCGAAGGCGGCACGGTTCATCGAAGCGGGCACTCCGGTCGAGCGGCGGCGGGACCGGGAACGCTACGGAGTTTGGTCGCGGGGGGCAATGGGGTGGCCGAAGGGCATCGCGTGGATTTGCGGGCGCCCGCCTCTCCCGGCTTGCGGGGAGAGGGTTCGGCCTTCGGCCGAACGCGCGGAGCGAAGCGAAGCGGAGGTGAGGGGCGGTGCCGGAAGAAGCGCCCTTCGCCGACGCGGCGCCGCTTCCGGAGACGCCCCCGCGCCCTCGCCTGCTGCGCAGGCTTGCCGCCTTCGCAAGCCGGGTGTTCCCGGCTTGCGCACCAAAGAACGGACCTCGGGTAGACCCGAGGTCCGGCGGCCCTCTCCCCGCAAGCGGGGAGAGGCGAAGCCGCGCCTTTTCCGGGAGATGTCTCAATCCGGCAAGCCCGCGGCGAGAGGCGAATGCGGCCCTGCCGGTCAGATGACGAAGAAGTCCGGCAGGCTCAGCGCCGGCTTGTTCGTCAGCGTCGCGATCTTCACCGCCGCATGCGCGCCCGTGCCGTCCGAGTCGGAGAAGAGGCCGCCCGTCGCCTTGTCGTAGAGGATGTGTCGAACGGCAGCGTAGCGCACCGCGGATACATGAGTCGGATCTTAGACTGCGGCACTGAAAGCTTCCACCTCGGGATCGATAATCGTGCGCGAATGTGGAGCGCTTCACGAACTCCGCTGAATTGTGAATGGCAAAATCGACAATGCAAGCCGCGTTTTAGCATTATCGAAAGGATCGACCGATGAGACACCGAGCTTCATTGGCTGCCGCTATCGTCGGCATGAGCCTCCTGACCGCCCTCCCCGCACTGGCTCAGCAACGGATTCTTCTCGGAGTAGGCCTGGATGGCCGTCCGGGCGTTGTAATTCGGCCGCGGGAGCCGGTGTTCTTGGATCGCGGTGAGCTGTGGAGGCAACGTCGCGAGGACGAACGACTTAGAGCCTACGAAGAGGGCCAGCGAGAAGCACGTCGTGAGCTTTGGCGTCAGCGCCGTGAAGAAGAGAGGGCGCAAGCGTATGAGGAGGGGCGTCGGGACGCGCGCCGGGAGCGGTGGCGTCAAAGACGGGAGGAAGAACGCTTACAGGCATACGAACAGGGTCGCCGGGACCTTCTGCGATAAGGCGACCGGGCACACGGACGTGCGGAAGGGGTTTGCGAGCCTGTCGCCCCCTCCCGCCGCGGTGCCTCCGGCCGAGCCGGACCTGCGTCACGCCTTCACAGTGAAGCCTTGATCCTTCGCGTAGGCGACCAGCTTGTCCTGAATGCGGTCGAAGCCCTCCGCGAGCTTCCGTCGGCCGGCGCTGGCCTGACTGAGTTCGTCGTTCATCACCTCGATGACGTAGTCGTGAAATGGTGCCCACGCGATGGGCGGCATGATCTTCTTCGCCGCATCGAACACCACCTCGTTGACCTTCTGACCGCCACAGAATGGGAACGGCGTGTCGAGCATCGCCCGATCGTCCAGGAGAGTATTGAGAGTCGGAGTCAGGAACTGCTTGTTGACGTACAACTCCGTCGGCCCGCGCTCCGTCAGAAACCATTTCAAGGCCTCGTAAGCCTCCTTCGGATGCTTCGAGTTGGGCCAGACGCCGAACGCCGCCCCACCCCATGCCGTCTGCGAGCTCTTCCCCGCTGCCTGGGGAGCCGGTGCCACCCGCCACTTGCCCGCCGTCTTCTTCGCCTGAGGCCGGAAGTAGTTCGGAAACCAGTTTCCAGCGATGATCTCGACATATCGGTCGCCGTCCAGTGCCGAGAAGAAGTCCGTGGTGAAGCCCGGCTGCGCCTCCACCAGCTTGTCATCCAGCAGAGCCTGCCAGTAGCGGGCGAAGTCCTTCGCGTGCTTCCCGTTGACCTCGATCCTGATCGTGTCACCGGTCGTCTCGAAGCCGCGCCAGCCCTGCTGCCAGAGCTGCGCCATGGTCCACTCGCCGCGGCTGAAAAGACAATCGGTCATGAATGTCGTCGGCGACTTCGACCGTACCTTCGCGGCGGCATCCGCGAACTCGTCCCAGTTTTCTGGGACCTTCACGCCGAACTGATCGAGGAGGTCCGGCCGGTACATCTGCACCAGCGGACCGCTGTCCAGCGGCAAGCCGTAGATCTTGCCGTTCAGACTCAGCTCCGACCATGCGTAGTTCGTGAATTTGCTCTTGAGTTCCGACGCGCCAAGCGGCGTGAGATCCAGCATCGCCCCGAGACGACTGAAGCCGTTGGTCATCGCGTAGGTGAACATCACGATGTCCGGTCCGCCCGATCGAGCGGTGAGCACATTGCGGAGCTTGACGGACTGTTGGGCCGAGTTGCCGACATTCAGCTGAACCAGCTTCACGTCGGTGTGCGCCTTGTTGAACAGATCGACCTGCACATCGAAGTCCGGTATCCATTGCCAGACGTTCAGGCTGATCGGATCCGCCGCCCGCGCCCGGCTCGGCAGTGCCGCTGCGGCCGGCACCAGAAGGCCGCCGCCGAGGGTCCTCAAGACGTCACGGCGATGAGGATTCCAAGAACTCGTCTTCATCACGTTTCCTCCCATAGCTGCTCCGCCTCGTACGGAGCTTACGTTTGGCCCGACGAACGATTTCGCCTCGCCGGCGACGTGCCACTCTGATGGCGGCGTACGCCGTGGCGGGTGCGAAATCCCCCTTTCGTCGGAACCGGTCTCGTCATTTGATGGCACCGCTTCCCAAGCCGCCCTGCCAGTATCGCTGCAGGTAGATGAAGGCGGCGATGATCGGCAGGATGCTGATGAGTGCGCCGGTCAAAATGAGCGTGAAGAGGCCCTGGCCGCCGCTGCCCCCCGAGCCTTGAGTGGCATAAACGTACCAGATGGGCAGACCGACATTGATGGGGAACTTCTCCGCCGAGCTGAAGACGACCAGCGGCAGAAAGTAACTGTTCCAGCAGTGTACGAACGACAGCAGGAAGACTGTCACCAGACCCGGCGACATCAACTTGAGCGCAATTCGCGCGAAAATCGTCAACTCGCTTGCCCCGTCCACCCGCGCGGCCTCGATAAGCTCGGTCGGGACACTCTGGTCGATGTAGGCGCGCATCAAATAGACGCCGGGCGCGTAGACCATCGAGGGAAGGATGAAGCCGAGCGGGGAGTTGAGCAGGCCGATGCTGGCGAGCATCAGGAAGATCGGCACGACCAGAATCGTCTGCGGGATCATCACCGCGCCGATGACGACGGTCAGCAGGAAGCGCCGGCCCGGAAACTCGTAGCGCGAGAGGCCGTATCCGGCGAGGCTGGCGATGAGAGTCCCGCCGCCCGCGGCCGCCACCGAATAGAGGAGCGAGTTTGCGAGCCAGCGCAGATACAGCCCGCCGTCGTACGCAAAAAGGTCGGCCAAGTTTTGGATGAGATGGAAGTCCGACGAAAACCAGAGGCCGAAGGTCGAATAGAGGTCGCTGCTGCTCTTCGTCGCCGACACGACAAGGTAGTAGATCGGCAACAGGGAATAGATCAGAAAAAGGAAGAGGACGCCGGTGTTGAACCGACGCACGCGATTGAATGACGTGGCGCGGAGGGCCGCCTGCATCACAGGACGCTCCCCCCGGGCCTGCGCGACGCAGCCCACACGACGAGATACGAGATCACCGCGACGAGCCCGCCGATCATGAAGGAGATCGCGGCGGAGTAGTTGTACTGGTGGCTGACGAAGGCGAGCCCGAACGCGTAGATGTTGGGCGTAAAGTGAATGTTGATCACGTCGGGCGCTGCGATGCGCAGCAGCCACGGTTCATTGAAGAGCTGCAGCGTACTGATCGTCGCGAGCACCAGAACCACGAGGATCGTCGGCGCGATGAGCGGTACCTTGACATACAGGGCGTAGGTCCAGCGACTGGCTCCGTCGATTTCCGCAGCGTCGGCGAGATCGCGCGGAATCGAGTGTAGGGCGGCGTAGAGAACGACGAAGTAGTAGCCGGCGTTTTGCCAGACCGCGACGTTGGCGAGTGAGAACAGAATCGCACCGTCGGACAGAAAGTTCGGCGGCTCTACGCCGAGGCCTCGTGCGAGCTGCGCCACCGGGCCGTAGTTTCGTCCATACAGATAGCTCCACAGCAACGTCGAGATGACCGCCGGGATGGCGTAGGGAAGAAAGATTCCGATGCGGAACAGCCTCTTCCCGCGGACGGCGCCGGAATCGAGGAAGAGGGCGGCGAGGAGGGCGAGAATGATGAGGACGGGGATGAAGATGACGCCGAATCCGAGCACGTTCCGGACGCCTTCCCAGAAGTCCGGATCGCCGAAGGCGCGGAGGTAGTTGTCGAACCAGACGAATCGCGTACCGCCGACCATGGGCTGCCGGAACAAACTCAGATGCGCGGCGTAGCCGAGTGGCACGACGACGAACAGGCAGAACAGCACGACAAAGGGGAGAACGAAAAGGTACGGGGCGAGCCAGCCCTTGGGCGACCCATGCGTTCTGCCCGCCACCTTGCTGGGACGGGCCGTCGTCGCCGGAGCTGCAGCCATCAGATTGCTCACGTGCGCTCGCCCGATTCTATGAGTTCGCCTGCGAGAGCAAAGCGCCTCGGTGAAACCGGCCGTCCTTCATGATGACAGCCAGATGCGCGGGACCGACGAGAAGCGAGAGGTTGTCGAGCGGGTTGCCATCCACCAGGAGAATGTCGGCGAGCGCGCCCTCCTTGATGACGCCGAGTTCTCCCTTGTGCCCCATCAGTTCGCCGCCGATCTTGGTGGCGCAGCGGAGAGCCTCTGCCGGCGAGTATCCGAAGAACTTCACGAAATGGCCAATGTCCCGGGCGTTCTGTCCCATCGGCGTGACGGTGAAGCCGTAGTCGCCGCCGATGACGACGCGCATGCCGCGCTTTCGCATCTCGTGATAGGTGGCGATTGTGTGCTCGAGTTTGCGCGGCAATCCCATGCGTTCGACGACGGCGCGGGTCAGGCCGACCGCGTCGCCCTCGAACACCGAATTGTGGACGAGGCCGAAGGCGGGCCCGACGATCACCCGGTCCTTGACCCCCTCCAGCATGTCCAGCGCCTCTTCGTCGGCGAAGTCGCAGTGGTAGATGCAATCGACCCCTGCGCGGACGGCGCGCTTCACCGATTCGGCAGCGCGGCTGTGACAGGCGACGCGCTTTCCCCAGTCGTGAGCGACAGCGACGCCGGCCGTGAGCTCTTCTTCGCTCATCGAGACGACCTCGGCCCGCGCAGTGCTGACAAACTCGTCGCCGGAAACGTTGAACTTCACATTGTCGACGCCCTCCCGACAGCAGATGCGAACCGCCTTGCGAATTTCGTCGACGCCATCGGCGAGCATGCCGAAACTCTCGGCGTGAATATGTGCTTTGCGCTCGTCGCCGAGCCCGCCCGTCACCGTTATCTCGGGCCCAGCGGCACGATAGCGCGGCCCCGCGAGATAGCCGTTCTCGATCTCGGCGCGGACCACGACGTCGATACGAAGCTTGGCGGACGCGGCCGAGTAGCAACTCGTGAAACCGTGATCGAGGATCAACGTGGCGTTGCGGCACGTGCGCAGCAGGTGCTCTTCCGGCGGGATTTCGCCGAGATCCTGATTGCGCGCGGGGCCGACGAAGGACAAGTGGCAGTGTCCTTCGACGAGGCCGGGCATCAGCGTCATGCCCTTGCCGTCGATCGTATGGCTCGCCGCCTCGGCCGCAATCTGGCTCGAGCCGCGCGCCACGGTTCTGATTCGGTTGCCTTCGACCAGCACTTCGCCCGGGTAGGGGTCGTCGCGCTCGCCATCCCAGATGCTGACGTTTCGGAAGAGGTGCGCCGTCATCGGAGTTCTTCTCGCGCCCGAACCGGGATGCCGGGGCGCCGGGAAGAGATAGTAGACGCCGGCGCCGGCTGGGGTACCGGCAGTTCGGTCCGACAGTCCACCATTTGAGATCGCCCAGGCTGGCCGGCGGCTCACACCCGAGGGGCACCTTAGCCCCTTCCGAGTGCGGTCCGGCATTTGGCACGGGCGTGTTGCAGCGCCGGCCAAGATGTGGCTCTCGTGGTGCATGCGATCGATCGCCTTCACAGCCCACAAGATCGCGGAACTTGTCGAAGTCGACGACGAAGTGCCGCTGCGACCCGGCGAGGTGCGCGCCCTCACGGTGGTTTCGCTGACGAGCCCCGGCACCGAACTCAACGGCGGCTACCTGGGCGATGCCTTTCCGAAGTTCCCCGGCTATGCAGCGGTCGCTGAGGTGGTGGAGACCGGCCCGGAGGTCGAGACGGTCAGGCCCGGAGACGTGGTGCTGTGTCCGGGTACGCACAGCGATGTCGTCCGCTGCGCCGCGCGGGACGCGACACCGGTGCCTCCCGGCCTCCTGCCAGAGGTCGCGGTCTTCGCAAGGCTGCTCGGCGTCGGATTGTCGGCTGTCAACGTTATGTCCGCCAATCCTCCGAGCCGCGTCCTCGTGACGGGACTGGGGCCCATCGGGAACCTGGCGGCGCAGGTGGTGTCAGCCTGCGGGTTCACCGTCACGTCCGTCGATCCGGTGGTGTCACGGCGCGACCTCGCGAAAGCGTGCGGCCTGTCGGACGTGCGCGCGGATCTGGGCGAGCGTGGGCCGGATCTCAAGGACATTGTCAGAACACACATCGAGTGCAGCGGCCAGGAGTTGGCGGTCATGTCCGGCCTTCAGACTGTCGGCCGCCTCGGAGAGATCCTGCTGGTGGGCGTTCCGTGGCGCCGCTCGACCGATGTCACGGCGCACGCACTCCTCGACGCGATCTTTCGGCGTTACGTCTGCGTCCGCAGTGGCTGGGAGTGGCAGGTGCCGCGATACCGCGAGGCCTGCCGGCACAATAGCATCGAGGAGAATTACGCCGCTGCCCTTGAGTGGCTGCGCGACGGTCGCGTCCGGACCGGCGGGCTTGCGCAACTCTACCGTCCGCACGAAGCGGACGCGGTGTACCGGGGCCTGGCCGAGCGTTCGTTGCCTACCATCTCGGCCATCTTCGACTGGCGCCGGATCTGAGCCGCGCTAGGTGCGCGACCGCAGGATGCAGCGCGCCAGCAGCGCCGCCATAGGCGCATCCACCCGCCCCATCGACCGCACAATGGTCATGTGGTTCTCACTGGCGACGACGTCGCGATCGACGGGGACGCCCGACGTCAAGAGCCGTTTCTCCAACGCCTCGGCCTGAGCGTGAAAGGGCGCGGTTTCGCCCTCGCCAACGACGATATGAACGTGCGCCTCCGATCGCCATCCGGCCCGACAGGGCGACCATCGGCGCACCTCGTCCTCCGTCAAGCGGATTTCCGGCTGCAGGAAGCTCCGGGTCATCGGCTCCAGATCGTAGATGCCGCTCACGAGCAGCGCTGCCCTGACCGGCGGCGGCGCCGGCCCGTCGGGTTCGCCCGGCGCCGCTGCCAGCGCGAAGCTAGCGAGGTGCGCGCCGGCGGAATGGCCGCTGATGCTGAGAGATGCGGGATGGCCGCCGTAGTCTGCGATGCGCTCCGCGACCCAGCCCAGGGATCGGCGGACCTGGCTGACGATCGTCGACATGCGTGTGCCCGGCATCAATCCGTATTCGACGATCACCGCGATTGCGCCGGCTGCGCACACCGTGTCGGCGAGGAACGCGTAAAGTTCCTTCGAGCCCGAGCGCCAGTATCCCCCGTGTAGAAAGACGTGGACCGGCGCGCTTGCAACGGCACCCGGAAAGTACAGGTCTAGCCGCTCCGCAACGCCCGGCCCGTAGGGGACATCGCGAACGTGCGGCCAACGGCTCCGTGCCGCCGCGCTCATCGCCAGATAATCGGCCCCGATGTCCTCGAAGTCGGGAACGTGAGCGCGAATGAGGAAGGGATCGGGCGCGCTAGACTGCATCGCTCCGAAATTCCCGGCGCAAGGCCTCGGCGGCCCGCTCGACGCAGGTCTGGACCGCACGGAGTTCCTCCTTTGTGGTGCCTTGATGAACGCGCACTTGCAGGAGCACGCGGCGACCCTCGCAACCGGCTTGGATTTGGATTTCGATCGATGGATTGCCGATGGGGCCCGATCCGGCCGATCGACCGCTGTCCCACCGTGCCCGCCGGCGCACGATCGGGTTCGCGGCCGCCTGCGATGCCACGATGAGGTCGACCGAAGCATTCGTGTCGTCGCGCAGCGCCGTCAGCAGCGGGGCTGCCGAACGCTGGAGCCGGCCGATGCCGTGGAAAGCGAAGCCCAGCCTCGCCGCTTCGGCGCCGGGAAGGACCCGGTGAAAGCCGTCGCGCTCGACAAGATTCTCCGAACTCCATGAGGCGAACGCACGCGAAGACCGAAGACCGCGGGGCGTCGAGCGCCCGTGCGAGCGCGGCAGCGGTGCGTGCCGGACTTTCGGTCAACTCTTTCAGCAGGCGACCGAGCAGTGCCACCCCGCTCGTGCTACGCTGCATGGCTCGCCTCGGGAGTTGTGGCGGCAGATCGGTTGTATCGGTTTCCGCCGTAGTAGACGCGGAAAGCCCGTGGGTTGTAGGCCGGACCAAGTCCGGCCGCGAGGATCAGCTCGTCGGGAAGATCCCACCTGACATGCTCGTCCACCCAGAGGTCAGGCCGGACGGAACGCGTCGCATCGTTTCGGGTCACGACGACCTCGGTCGGCACGTTGACTTGCCGGGGGACGGACCGGCCGCGGAGAACGTCGAGCAGAATCTCCACCGCGCGCAACCCCATCGCAGGCGGGTAGTTGACCGCCGCCAGGGCGACGCCGTGCCTCACAGCCAGCTTGTAGGTCGAGTTGAGGTCTCCGCCCGTGTGCGGGGGTATCGGCCGCCGTCCCGCCTCGATGCAGGCGCGGAGCGATCCGGACGCCTGAAGCCCCGAGTCGCACCACACGCCGGCGATGTCGTGACCGTGCTCCGCCGACGCCGCGCGCATGGCGTCGAAACCCCGCGCTTTCTGCCAGTCGGTCCACTCCTGAGCGAGGACCCTGATTTCGCGGAACTGCGCGAACGCGGACCGAGCACCCTCGCTCCTGCGCTGGGCGGGTTCGGCGCTCCGATCGCCGGACAACATCACGATGCCGCCGCGGCCGGCGATATGTTCGCAGAGCCACTGCGCCATCGTCCATCCGATCATCCAGTTGTCGCAGGCGACGTAGCTCACATGCGGGCCGGTCCCCGCCCGGCCCCGATCAACCAGAACCGTGGGGATGCCGCGCTCCGCCGCGCGGCCCATGATCGGAGAAATCGCATCGACATCCAGAGCGCTGACGACGAGACCGTCGACGCCGGCCTCGATAAGGCTCTCGAGATCGGTCACCTGACGGGCAACGCTTCGAGCAGCGTGGCGGACGACGAGCGACCCGACGAGGTCGCGCCGTCTCGCCGCACCGAACTCAACCGCGTGCACGAGCGCGGTGCGCCAGGGACTGTCGAGCGCAGCGTTCGCGAAGCCGATCCGGTACTTCGGGGACCTGCGGAAGTTGTGGTCGGATGCGAGCAGGTATGGATGCGGATCTCCCGGGAAGCTGCAGGCGGCGCCACGGACCGAGGATCGGAACGACTCCCGCATTCGCGACCGTTCGTCTTCGCCCCGCACGGCATCCTCGTAGCGCCGAGCGAGGGTGGCCCACGTCGGACCCGGAGCGATCCAGCCGCGGCCGGTCGAGACGACGAGGCTGTGTTCCGCCAGGGTCCGAATGATCCTGTAAACGCTCGCATGCGGGATGTGCAGGGCGAGCGCGACGTCGCTCACTCGCGATGGTCCGTCCTTTCGGCCGATCGCCTTCAAGAGGGCGAGGGCCGCGTCGATGCCGCGCTGGTAGGACGGGCGAGTCTTGTGGCGCGTCATCATCACCGTCTCCCGGAGTGACTTTCGCTCGAGGTGAACTGCGTCGGCGCAGGACTCTCGCTGTTGATCCCTTCCTCTCGCCCTCTACTGGACGCCGAGCGACGCCGAGACGTCGCGAATGTAGCGGGCGGCGAGTGGATAGTCGTCGCCGGTTAGATGCTCGAGGCAGAGCGGCGTATCCGGATCCAGCTTCGCGAGTTCCGTCAGGAAGGTGCGGTAGTCAAGGGAGCCGGAACCGGGCCGGCACTCGTCGAGATGGACCGTGAGCGTCTGCTTCAGGGCAATGTCCTTCGCATGACACGACTTGATCAGCGGTCCGAGCTTGGCGAAGCATTCCTTCATGAGGGCAGCGTTCTTGAACAGGCGGTCGGGGCTGTTGATCATGTTCACCGGATCGAGGTGAACGGCGACGCCCGGACGGTCGATGACTTCGATCAGATGGAGATACTCGTCGGGCCCGGACGGAAATATCCACGGCATGGTTTCGAGGGTATAGAAAGTGCGTTGAGGGCGCACGGCATCTACGATCTCTCTCACGCTCCCGACAATCAAATCGAACGTCTCTTCGCTGAAGTTGTCGGGGTGCGGTGCGTCCCACTTCGTCGCGCATCTCGACCCGGCAATATTGACGCAACACTTGGCGCCGATCAGGTCCGCCCATCTGAGGCGTTCCTGGCAGTAGGCGATCGCGACGCGCGCCTTTCTCGAATCGGGATCGATGGGGTTGGACCATGCTCCTACCTCGCTGATCACGATGTCGGCCGCCGCAGCCGCGGACAGAAACGCATCGATCGTCGCAACGGGAGCATTGGGCTCGAGGGGCAACTCGGCCGCCCGGTAATTCGCGGCCTGCACGTCAGCGACCCATTCCTCGGGAGCTGCGTAGCGACGCTGGAGTGGACCGCTGAGCCTCATGTGTCCTAAACTACTGCCGCCGCCTTGAAACGCCACCAAATAGGTCTGTCTGGAAGTGCTCAAACATGTCTTAGACTCTCGCGAGGCTTTCGCCGAAGTTCTCCTGCGCGAGCATTTGGAGGTCGCCTTCTTTCAGGTGGGAAGGTCGAACCGCTTTCCGCCAGGGTTCGTCCACGAGAAGGTTGTGCCCTTTGGGATTGCGGCACGGGCGATTCAGGGCCGCTACGAGATCGCTTGCGGCGGCAGCAGCGCCATGGTCACCGGCGATGCAGCGTTTCTGACGCCGGCCGGTCTGCCGCTCCGTATCGTCCACCACCATGCCGACGGTGGCTTCGCAGCCCATTGGATACACTTCTCATTCGTCCTCTATCAGACGATCGACATAACATCGTTACTCGAACTCCCCCTGGCCATCGGGGTCGAGCACGGCCGGCTCATAGGGGCGCTGATCGACGAGCTCGAGAGGGGTCTCAAGGGTCCCCCCGATCATGGAGCGCCGCTGTCGGCTCTTGCGAGGGCGGGGCGCGAGCGCGAAATCGCGTGGCAGCTGTTCCGCCTGCTATGCGAGGTCGCCAGCCTTCGCCCGTGGGCAATGGACAGTCTCGAGGCGGGCCGCCGCCTTCAGCCGCTGCTCCAGCATCTCGACACTCACCTCGGCGAGCCGATAGACATTCCGATGATGGCCGCGCTTGCGCGCATGTCCATGTCGCGCCTGTTCGTCTATTTCCGGGACCGTCTCGGCACCACGCCGATGAGCTACGTAAGCCAGCTGCGGCTCAAGAAGGCTGCGAGTCTTTTCTCCCAGTGGGATCAGCCGAGCGTCAAGGAGGTCGCCGCGGCGACTGGATTCGCCAATGCAAGTCATTTGAGCCGCGAGTTCAGGCGTCGGTACGGCGTCAGCCCGCGCAAGTTCCGCGAGCGAGAAGTGTTCCGCGCCTTGACGCCCGCACCGCCCTAATTCTGCCTGCTCTTTCGCGCCGAGGACTGCGTCGTTCTGCCGAAGGAGTCAAACACGGCTCGCGGCCGAGTGCTGCTTCCTGGCGACAGAGACATGCCGTGCCCGGGCAAAGAAATGGTCTGAAAACCCCAACACCTGCCCGACTGTTCTGTGCGGCCCCCCTCCTCTAGCCTTCCCGGTAGGCTTTGACTCTACCTTGGCGCACTGCGGCCTTGAGAGCAGCATGGTCGCGCTCGGCTTGATCGGCGTAGCTCACCGAGAAATCCCCCAAGGTCTCATCGAACCGTTCGTTCGATCCCAGATAGCCGCTGATGGCGGCAGCGTTTCCGGCCACGGCGTGGGCACGCGCCAGGACCCAGCCGCATGCCGCGGCATAGCTCAGGAGAAGCTCGGCGTCGTGCGTCTCGACGAGCGGCTTGATCTTGGCGTCGCGCAACTGGCGCACATAGAACTGCTTGCCCGAAAGCTCGGCGGTGACCCAGCCCAGGAACAGAATCTGATGCAGGCTGCATCAGGCGCTGCCCGACGACGACGCGCTGGCCATGGTGGGGGTAGACGCTCTCGCCGGCATAGGGCTCCAGCACGGAGGGCACCGCCTCCTTGAACTGGAGGAATAATGGATCGTTGCAGGACGACATCATCAGGACAATCCAGCATCGGCGTCCGACACTGCCCACACCGACAACCTTGATTGCCGCATCGACCAGATGATAGCGGTGCAGGAGGACGCGACGGTCCTCGGACAAGGTCTCCCGGTAGTCGCGAAAGATCCGCTTCAACTGCTCCTCGAATTCCGGACCGCGCGATCCCTCGGGGTGATAGATCAAGGGTGGCGTATCGCGAATGCGGACGCGCCCCCCCACCATGTCCGTGATCTTCGGGAAATCGATTTCCGAGCCATCTTGCTGAGCCGCTTTCGCAATCCGCTTCTGAATGCGGAGCCGTTCCCGTGGAGGCGCCATGCTGACGAGATCGTCGCCCGTTATTCGCGCGTACCAGACGTCGAGTGGATGCATGTGCGAGAACTCGGCAAGGCGTCTTCGGTAGCTGCGCACGCACGCGACAGCGGGCTCCCGCGCGCTCTTGCCTGGCAGGCCGATGGACCGTGCTGCGAGAACGAATGACGTCGCAAGCCGCTTGATGTCCCACTCCCAGGGGGCCGGCAAAGTCTCATCAAAATCATTAATGTCGAAAAGGATGTTGCGTTCGGGCGTGGCAAACCCCCCGAAATTCATCAGGTGGCAGTCGCCGCAAGCCTGGACAATCAATCCGGTGTTCGGCGTGGCGCTGAGATCGGCCGCCATAATCCCCGCCGATCCCCGGTAGAAGGCAAAAGGCGATTCCAGCATGCGCCCATATCGGATGGGAACGAGTTCCGGAATCCTCTCGGCATCTGCGGCCAGCAGGATGTCGATCGGGTCGGCGCGGCTCTCGCTCGGGGTCCATTTCCCATGCTGCGCGCGTGGAACACGGTCGCGGAGTGCCTTCCCGGCTTCGATCCGCTGATGCAATGACATTGGTTGCGTGAATTCGTCCGATGTCAGCTTCCTGACGAGCTCCGCCTCTGCGCCGTCGCCCCGGAGGACATCCAGGTGCAACCTGTTCGCCGACGCGGGCCTACCCGATTTTGCAGACATGGCGCCCCCCGCACACGAAACATCGTCCGCTATTTCCGGGTATGGTACGCCGTTTTGGAAATTCGAGAATTGTCTTTGGTGCCCAGCAGGCGACGAATTTCGGGCGGCGTCCGGATGCCATGGTTGGAGCGACGGTCGTTGCTAAAAATGCGACACGCTCGAGGCCCTGCGCAATCCGACAAAAGGCTCGCGGACAGCGCAATCGCAGCCTAATGATCCCATTTCGCTCGGCGACCTTTCCTGTTTTGATGGGTGAGTTGAAAGGCGGATTTTGGCACGCCAGAACAGTTCGCGGCTTGTGCTTGACGGATTGCCGTTGCCGCGCTTGCCTGCTGGCCAGGGAGGGTGGAGAGCACCATGCGCCGCGGAACGCCCTGCCGGGTTGCGGACTGCCGCGGATGCGCGCCGACACGCAACGAACCAGCAGCTCTGCGGGTTCGGCCGAGTCTCGGGCACTGGCCGGTCGCGGACTCCCACGCACGGTCCTGAATTGGCTTGCCGAGGTTCTCACCGGCCGCGCCACCCGCCCCCGGCCCGACTATCCGCGCACGGTATCGACGGCGTTCGAGGACCCCGCGTCGACCAGGCTGGGCCAATTCTTCGGCCCGGCGGCCGACGAGCATCCGGGCCTCTCCGGCTTCAGCCTCTTGAGCCACGGGCGCGAGGCCTTCATCGTCCGTCTGGCGCTGGCCGACTTGGCCGAGCGAAGTCTCGACATGCAGTACTACTCCTGGGACGGCGATACGACCGGCCGGATCATCGTCGACCGCGTGATGAAGGCGGCCGATCGCGGGGTCAGGGTGCGGCTCCTCGTCGACGATCCCTTCTACAAGGCCAGCGATTCCGTCAAAGCCGCCCTCGATGCCCACCCCAATGTCGAGATCCGTCTGTTCAACCCGCTCACCAACCGGAGCTGGTCCGCTCTCGACTTCATTGTCGACTTCGGCCGGGTCAACCGCCGCATGCACAACAAGCTGATGGTTGCCGACAATGCGGCGGCGATCGTCGGCGGCCGCAATATCGGTGACATCTATTATGGCGTGAACACGATCGCCAATTATCGCGATCTGGACGTGTTGGCGGTTGGGCCTGTCGTCCGCGATCTGTCGGGGGTATTCGACCGATATCTGGAACAGCCCCTCGACCGTGCCGATCGCGGCCATCGTCGATCGCGCCTATGGCGCTGCCGATCTCGATGCCATCCTGATTCGCTTGCGCGAGGCGATCGCCGCGGCCGACTACCCTTATCCGATCGACCAGGACCTGGACGAGCTGGCGGCCCAGGGCGCCGAGCTTCGCGACAATCTCGTGTGGGCACACGGCCGAGTCATCGCCGACGACCCGGAAACCATCGCCCGCGGCAAGGAGAGCGACGACGTGGTCGAGTTCATCCGCGGGCGGGTCGCCCAGCTGAAAGAGGAGCTGCTCGTCGAGTCGCCCTATTTCGTCCTGCCCGCCGGGGCGCAGGCAACCGTCAAGGCGCTGCACGAGCGCAATGTCCGGGTGCGCGTGCTGACCAACTCGCTCGCTTCGAACGACATGCTGCCGGCGCATTCAGGCTATGCCAAGACCCGCAGGCGGCTGCTCGAGAACGGCATGGAGCTGTACGAGCTGCGCCCGGATACCGACGCCTTCCGGCCGGGCTGGTCGCTCCTTTCCGGGCGGTCGCCAGCGGCCTTGCATACCAAGGCCATGGCCTTCGACCGCGAAGCCGTGTTCATCGGCAGCTTCAACCTCGACCCGCGCTCTGCCGTGATCAACACCGAAGCCGGCCTCTATATCGAGAGCCCGGAGCTTGCCGAAAGGCTGACGGCCTACATGGCGACTGGCGTCGTGCCCGCCAACAGCTACCGCGTCCTCCTCGACCCGAATGGCGAGATCGTCTGGGAGACGGTGAGGGACGGCCAAAGGGTGCGCTACCGGGACGAGCCCGAAACCGGCTTCCGCCGGCGCTTCGTCGCCGACCTGTTGAAGCTCCTGCCGATCAACTCGCAACTCTGACACCGACTCGGGGACCAAAAAAGTCTTCTAGGGCCCCACCCGTAACGGTCCTGGCCCGATGGGTCCTTCCGTCTCGGGGCCCCGACATCATACCCTGCTCAGCGACACTGTGGGTGAAGCTCCGGGAGCTGCGACGATGGATTTGTCGGCCGAGTTCGCTGCCCTAATCGCCACGGCGGCCGACGGCACCCTGCCGCGGCCGCAAGTCGAGGCCGAACTGCACTCTGCCTTGGCTGGCGGCGAGCCGGTGCTCGTGTTGTTGCGCGGCGTGCCGGGGTCCGGCAAGACCTGCCTGCTGGCACGCGCCCTGCGCGAGCGTGGCTCGCTGCATCATTTTCTCCGCCGCGGCCATACCGAGTCGGCGCTCTGGCGCGATCCGCATGCATTTCTGCTGTCGATCGGCTTCCAGCTGAAGGCCGCCCATGGCGACGAGCTGTTTCCGAGCAGCGTCGCGATCGACGTCGACCAGACGCTCCACGAGCTCGACGAAGGCGGCCTGCTGACGGGCGTGCGGGTCGAGCGCCTCTACGCGCTGCCGTGGGCGACGGTAAACATCCGCGTGCGCCAGCACGTCGTCCGGGCCGGGGGCGAAGTCGCCGGGGTGACGATCGCCGAGTTGATCGATGAAGTGCACCGCATTCCGCTGCCGGTGTTTCGCGAAATGGCGCTGCTGGGGCCGCTGCGGCGGCTGCGGCTGCGAAAGCCCGACGCCCGTGTCGTCTTGGTGGTCGACGCGCTCGACGAGGAGGGCGCGGACGCCGACGGCATCGGCTCCGTGCTGCCGCTGGCCGACGAGCTCGCAGCGATCGGCAATCTCACGATCGTGGTCGCGTCCCGTCCCGGGCCGGCATTGCAGCGCTTCGTCGATTCCGGCTCGCGCCTCGTCGACCTGGCCGACGCGAGGTTCGACGGCGACCGCCGCGCCTTCGCGGACGCTTTCGTCGCCCGCGAACAGGCCGACGCTGGGGTGCAGGCGGCCATCGCGGCCGCTGGCACAGACGCCGCCGCGCTGGCGACGATGCTCGCGGATCGTGGCGGCAGCAGCCCACTGTACCTGGCGCAATTCTTTGCCGCAGTGCGGCGCGGCGAACTGCCGGCGTTGCTGGCCGGCGGGCTGCCGCAGGGGCTCGATGCGATCCACTCGCGGCTCGCAGACAGCTTGGCGCGCCGGCCCGATTTCGCCGCAAGGGTGGCGCCGCTGCTCGCTGTGTTTTGCGTCGCGCGGCGGCCGCTGCCGCTGCAACAGCTGGCCCGCTTTGCCAAACTCGCGCCGCCGGCGGCGCAGCAGGGAGTCGACACGTTGGCGCCCTTCCTGATCGGCGCCCCGGAGGGCTGGGCGATCTACCACCGCGCCTTCCAGGAGACGCTGGTCGATGCGGCACACTGCGAGGCGCCGTGGTCGGTGGCCGCGGCTGCCGCGAACGACCGCATCGCCGCGGCCTACCTGCCCGATCCCGCCGGACCCCCGGACGGGCTCGACGATTACGGTCTGACGTTCCTGGCGTCGCACCTCGCGGCCGGCGGCGAAGCGTCGCTCCGGCGGCTTCTCGACCTGCCCGATCGGACCTGGTGCCGCCGCCGCCGCGCCGCCGCCGGATCGCTCTGGCCGGTGCTTGGCGATCTGCAGCTCGCGGTGCGGGTTGCGCGTTCGCTCCCGCCAGGGCATGGGCTGCCAGCGGTGGCACGGCTTGCACTGCTGGCCGGTCGCATCCACGACGCCGAGCGCGAACTGCCGCTGGGGTTGCTCGACGCGACGGTGCGCGCGGGCCAGCTCCAGCGCGCGCTCGACAGCGTATCGCCCGAAATGCGGATCGACGATCAGGTCGCCCGTCTGACCGAGATCGTCGCCGCGCTCGCCGTCGTGCAGCGCACCGACGGAGCGCGGCTGTCGGCGCTGGCGCGGCAGTTGCTGCGCCAGGCCCTGGCGCTGGTCGCGCGCGACCCCGACGGTTGGACGCTGGCAAAGCTGCTCGAAGCCTGTCCGCCGGACGCGGCGACCACCCTTGCCGACTGGGTGGGCGAAGCCGGCGAGCTCGCGCGAACGCTGCCGGCGGACTGGAAACGGCCGCGGGCGATCGGCGCGGCCGCGCGCTTGCACGCCGCGCTTGATGCCGACACCGGTCGCGCCTGGTTCGAAGCCGCGCTGAAGGACTGCGAAAGGCTGCGTTCGAGCCGGTCGCTTGAGGAGGGGCGGCTGGCCCGCGGCTGGCTCGCGTTCGACCCGGCGGCGGCCGCCGACCTGTTGAAGCGGCTGCACTTCACGGCCGACGCGACGTCGACGCGCACGATTCTTGACATCGCTCGCGTGCTCGAAACCCAAGGCAACGCTGGCGCGCTAGCCAACCTCGCCGGGCAGGTGCTCAGTATGCTCGGCGACTTCGTCGATCCGTATAAGCGCGCGCTCGCCGAGGCCGGCCTCGGCCGCGCCTTCGTCGATGTCGGTGACGGCGATGCGGCGCGCTCGGCGCTGCTGCGCGCCGACGCTGCCCAGCGCCGAATTGGCGGCGATGACGATCCGGAACGCGGGCTGCAGAACCGACCGCGGATGATCGCCGATGCGGTGGCCGCGACCGCCGCGCTGGCGGTCGACCTCGCCGCGCCCGATGCGATGCAGCGGCTCGAACAGGCCTGGGCGGCGTTCGCATCGCCGGGCTTCCACAACGCCGACCCTGGCGAGCTGATCGAGCTGCAGCAAAGATCGGAGCCGGCGCTGCTCGAGGTCTACATCGGCCAGTTACCGGGCGCCGCGCGGCTCGCGGCGCGGCTCGCGGCGCTGCCCACGCTGTTCGGGTCGGCGGACCCAGCCGACCGGGCGTTGGCGTTGCGCTGGTATGCCGAGGCGCTCCTCGAGGCCGAACAGCACGCCGACGCCGGGAGCGCCACCGGTTATCTGCGGCATGCGCATCTGAAATGCGCGCCGGCGGCACAGGTCGATGCCGCGGTCGGGCTGGCAGACGCCACGCTGTCCGCCGAGGACCGGGTCGCGGTGCGACTGGCGCTATTTGAGCGGGTGCCGGGGCCGCGGGCGGCTGGCTGGCTGAGTGACGTGGTGGCGCAATGGGCGGAAGGCGTCGAATCGATCTACGGTGCGTTTCAATTGCCGGGATGGCTGCTCGGGGTGCCGGCGCCGCTCGCCAACGCGTTGTTGCAGCGGCCGCTGCCGCCCGCGCCTCCGCCGCGCGCGGCGCTCCTGGAACTCGCGCTGGGCGCATTGGCTGAACGGTTGGCGGCCGGCAGCGGCCAGGCCCGATTTGACGACGCGGTTGCCGCGCTCGATGCCGCCGCGACCGAAGCCTTCCCGGCCGCAGCGCTTCAGGCCTTCGCCGCCGGCGCGTGGTGGCGGTACGACGCGCAGCGTGCCACGTCGCTGTGGCACGCGGCGCTGCTGTGGCTGAACCGCCACCCGGCCTTCGCGACCGACGCGTTGCACCGCCACACCTGGCTGATGATCCTCGCCGACGCGCTCGAAGCCGGCGACCCTCAGGCGGCGCTTTCGGTCTACCTCGCGAATCCTGAGCCCGCGCCCGAGCCGGGCACCTTGACGTTCACCGTGCCGGGGCCGGCCGTCGACGCGCTCGAGCAGACCGGCATGACGCGGCGCGACCGCCACCTCGCGGCGCTGCTGGCGCGTGCCGGCCTCGCCACCCCCGACCTCGAGCCGGCCGCACTGCGGGCGCTGACGCTCATCGACTCGGCATCGACGAGCCCGGCGACGCGGCTCGGGCAACTGCAGGCCGCGCTCGCGGCGACCGCGCCGGTCGAGCCCTCGAGCCTCCGCGCCCTGCTGCAGGCAAAGGCGGTGCGCGGTCTGGCGGCAATGGGCGCGCACAGCCTCGCTGCCGACAAGGCCGGCGCCGTGATCGATGCGGTGCGGAAAGCGTTGCCGGTATTCGGCACGATCCCTACGGCAGGTTATGCCGCGGCGCTGGGCGAACTGGCCGCGGCGGCGTTGTTGCGCGGCGACATGGCCCAGGCCGCGGACTGCGTCTTCGACGCGCGCCAACTCGGCGCCGAGGGCGTCGACCGGGCGCTGATGCCGCTGTGCTCGCCGCTGGTCGCCCTCGACGAGGGGGCTTGGACGGCGCTGCAGGCCGAAGCCGAACGCGGCTGGGCACGCTGATCGGCGGGGGCGCTGCCGCCGCCGCAGCCGTGCCGACTTCGCGAGTGCGCGATCTTCGTCACGACGTTCTCACGGGACGCTCCTCACCTTGCAGCGGTCATTTCGGTGGCACTGGCGCGCCAGCCGTGTTGATATTGCCGTTGCGCGCCCGAATAGCTCAGGTGTTTCGGAGAGGGAGGCAGTCATGGATCCGGCGACGATTGCCGCAAGCGCGGTTGCCCTGCTGGCGCCCTACCTGAAGAAGGCCGCCGAGGAATTTGCTGGCGAGGCCGGCAAGGGGGCGGCGACCTTGGTGAAGGAAAAGGCACAGGCGCTTTGGCAACGGCTGAGCGCCGGTTTCGCCGGCGATGCGGCCGCGGTCGAGGTGCTCGACCGCTTTGCTGCCGACCCCGATGCCCACAAGGATGAATTCGAGAAGAAGATGGCTGGCAAGCTCGCCGAAGATAGGCCGCTGCGGGACGAATTCGCCGCCGCCCTCGCCGAAATCAGGCGGGCAGCACCGCACATCCGCGTGGTGCAGAAGATGGAGGAGGCGGAAGCGACCGTCGGCCTGCGGGCGAAGCGGATGTCCCGCGGCACCGCCGAGGTGACCCAGGTCATCGATAAGGCCAAGGGCACGACGGGGGTTGATCTCGACGAGATCGGCTGAGACGGGCTGGCCGGCGCACCAACCACCGGAGGAGCCGGCGTCGACGGGACCGACGCCGTAAGAGTTCGCTAAGGCCTTGCTGCCATGCTGGCGCACCATGCCACCGCCACCCGCAACCTTCTACCGCACCGTCGTCATCGAGACGGCTAAACCAGGTCGTCTGCGCGTCGTCGGCTCGGTGCGGGAAGCGGCCGAGGCGCTCGTCCGAGATTGGCCCGAGGGAGGGCGTGGCCCTGCCACGAATGCGGCAACGGGGGCTTGCCTCGCGGCGCTCGAGGGAACCGGCTCGGTTGAGAAGGCGCGCGCGGCTTTCAGCGCTGCGGCGAAAGAGGCGGATATCTATGTCCGCGAGGGGCGCTGACGTGGGTGTGCGGCGGTCTCCGGGCGTTCTCATCCACCGAGGACCCTCTCCATCAGTTCCATGGCGGCGGCTGCAAACGCGCGCATGTTGCCCTCGCGATCCGCGCTGCCGGTCTCGAGTGTAAGAGCCGCCTCGCGCGGCCCGGTGACGGCTAGCGCGACGTGGCCCGCGGCATCCCCGTAGCGGTTGCCGGTCGGGCCGGCGGCGCCTGACTTCGCGATCGCCCAGGTAGCGTCGAACTGCTCCCGGGCGGCGCGGGCGAGCGCAAGCGAGTAGGTCTCCGTGGAGGGGCGAACGCTGCCGAACGCATCGTCACCCAGGCCGAGCAATACACGGCGGGCGACGCGCGTGTAGACCACGGCGCCGCCCAGGTAGTAGCTGGAGGCTCCGGGCACGGCGAGCAGGGCGGCGGAGATGAGGCCGCCAGCCGACCCTTCGACGACGACGATGGTTTCCCTGTGCTCCTTGAGCGTGGCGCCCAGCCGGTGCGCGATGGGCAGGAGTGCCTGCATGGGGGTTCTCCTCTGGCGGTCGCGCGGGACCGTGGCCTGCGTGGCCGGGCGATGGCAACCGCCTTCTGCGCTGACATCGGATGACGGGCGATCTCGGCAGCGGGCTCTCGGCGCCGGAGAATCCGATCGGGAGGCCCTGCGTCAGCACCACTTCGCTCGCGCGCGAGTCCGCAAGTACGTTCATGGGAGCGAGACTGAGAGCGTCCTTGATGTGCATTTTTCCGGGGAACTCGTCGGCCAAATCGGGATGGGACGGTCCAGGCTTCCGGCTCCGTGTGCGTCGTCACTGAAAGGCGTCTCCGCCCGAGGTAACATCAAGTTGCGCACTGCGCGTTTCAACTCGCTGGGGGGCGAGCATGACCATCACCAATCCTGTTTTCCATCGCAAGTTTTTTTCTGAATTGCGGCTGCCGCCATGCCATAAGGATAATCGAACGGACCTGACCTTGAGGATCAAGGTCGGCTTTGCCTTCCTCGATGGCCCGGCCAAACCGCTGCGGGGCGAACCGTTCGACACCATACCTTGGACGCCTGGAACTCAGACCCACTTCAGCGCACGCTTCAAGCAGGTCGTCGAAAAAGCGTGGAGCAACAAATTCTATATCGAGTTCCCAGACCAAAGCGATCCACAGCAAGCGCTGCCCGCGCTCGATTATGCACAGTTCGTGAACCCAAAGTCCAAGGACGGCAAGCAGCCCTACGTCACCTGTCACCTGGCGATTGACGTGGTGACCGAACACCCGCATTTGGCGCTGATGGTGTATCGCATTGCTCCGTTCCAGGGGCGCTTTGGAGCATTTACGTGGCCGGAAAAGCCGGACCAGATCGGGGTCATCCAAATGGGAGATCGCGCCGTGCGATCGGAATTTACCCGCGCTCGCCACGATTGGCATCTCTACCGGCAAATCGCGGCGGCTCACGAAGTCGGCCACTTTCTTGGTAACGAGCACGTCAATGCGTCGGACCCGCAATGCCTGGCGGGCAGCCCGAACGCGCCGATCTGCTATGGCGCCGATCCTTACGAGCGACGAGACATGATGGGCGATGGCCACCGAGTCGGAGTGGGCTTGGCCGGTTACTGGTTGCAAGCGATGCATTTGCACACGGGCAATCCCAATTGGGCCGCCGTGAACAAGCGGCCGCGCTGACCGGGCCTCCACCGGCGCCGCTGTGCCGACCCGGGCTGGTCACCGTGAGCGTGAGGCGACCGGCCGCGGACTGTGACCTGCCGCCAACAGGGTTGCGGAAAGCGGGGTGCGTTCCGGTGCGGCGTCGGCGGTCAGGCGACGCGGTTCTTTCGGTAAGAGTTCTTCACCGCGATTTTGCCATCGCGGAACGTGAACAAGTCGCAGCCTTGTACCTCGACTGGCAGGCCGTCAGGTCCGGTCCCTGCAAACACCCATTCGCTGACACCGCGGTCTCCGGCCACAAAGTGGGTTGGCTTGCGCCATTGGGCATCGCGAAAGGAAGCAAAAACCTCCTCGATGCCACGCCGAACCTCGTCTTGGCCCGTGTGAACCGTACCTTTCACTCCCGTTCCACGGCTGGTCTCGAAGGCGCAGTCTGGCGTCATCATGGAAAGGATCGCGTCCACATCGTGCCGGTTCCAGGCGTCAGCAAAAGCATCGAGAAGTTCAATCGTCATCTTGCTCTCCGTTGAGGGCGTTTCCCGCCGAACCGAAAGCTGGCGTCGTTCGGTTATCCCAGAAAGCCCCGCAATAACCTCGCCGGGTTGAGCGCACCAGCCGACATGCGGCTGCCGCCTCTCCGCGAGCCCTTCCATCGCGCTGAACCTCACCGGGCGGTGCGCTTCGTAATGTGGGCGCGGTAGGCTGCGGCTGATCTCGCCGCGATCGTTCCGGCTTCCGTCAACCTCCCGACCTCAGCCTTCGCGCGCTTGGCGGCTGCAGCCGAGTAGCTCGCCTTCAGAACGAGCCGGGTCCGGCGCGCAATGTGCCGTCGATGAGCGCCGGCCTGGCGGCTCGTCAGTGTCCTGGCAGCGACCAGCCGGTCGAGTTCATCATTGGCTCGCTTGGCGTCGGTGGGCGTGTAGGTCTCTTTGGTCTGAAACATGGATTTCTCCTCTCGCCTACGTATGAGTCTGATCTAGGCGCGATCGCGGCCTTTCCACAGGGGCATCGACTGAACCTTCGCACAGATCTGCGCCGCATCATCACGGTTCCTCGTTGCACGTTTCGCCCGCCGCAGCTCGCGTCGGTCCGGGGCAAGGTCGAGGGCGACGCGAATGAGATTGGCCGGTGGCGCGATCGGGTGCTCGTTTCCCCTGTTGTCCAGGGCGGTAACGATGAGGTTTTCCGAAACGTAGTCCGTGGCCTGGGCGTGGTTGAGCCGCAGAATCGATAGTCGACTTCCGCCGGCAGCTTCGATGCTGCCGGCGAGGATGGTTCGGCACCGGCGCAACCTGCTTCAAGCTATTCCGGCGGCGGTCTCCTCGGACCCGAAGATGCCTATCCTCTTGCCGAACTCGGACGCGGTTCGTTCGCCGCGCGCGAACGGCGCGGCTTCGCCACTCCCCGCTTGCGGGGAGAGGGTTCGGCCTTCGGCCGAACGAGCGCAGCGAAGCGGGGCGGTGCCGGAAGAGGCGCCCTTCGCCGACGCAGCGCCTCTTCCGGAGACGCCCCCTCACCCTCGCCTGCTTTGCAGGCTTGCCGCCTTCGCAAGCCGGGTGTTCCCGGCTTGCGCACTAAAGAACGGACCTCGGGTAGACCGGAGGTCCGGCGGCCCTCTCCCCGCAAGCGGGGAGAGGCGAAGCCGCGCCTTTTCCGGAAGATGTATGAATTGAGCCCGCGGCGAGGCGAAGGCGGCCCTGCCGGTCAGATCACGTAGAAATCAGACAGGTCGAGCGCCGGCTTGTTCGTCGGCGTCGCGATCTTCACCGCCACATGCGCGCCCGGGCCGTCGGAATCGTAGAACACTCCGCCGCTCGCCTTGTCGTAGAAGATGCGGTTGTTCGCGTCGTGCGCGGCCTTGCCGAGAAGGAGGACTGCGCGATCTGCCTGGATCGGCGCGAGTCACTGCGCCGCGACCGCGTTTGTGGTCGAAAGCTCGGCAACGCTCGTCCCCACCTCTCGGCCGCGGTATCGGCTCGGCGCGCGGTCAAACCCTCCCCACCACCCCCGCCAGCCTCTCCAGCGCCGCGTCCAGCGTCGCGTCGCTTCTTCGCGAAGCAGAAGCGCACGACGTTCCGCACCGCGCCCTTCCGCATAGAACGCCGACACTGGGATCGCGGCGACGCCGTGCTCGGCGACGAGGCGGCGGCAGAAGGCGGCGTCGTCGGGCTCGCCGAGGGGGGCGATGTCGATGTTCAAGAAATAGGTGCCGCGGCTCGGGATCACCGAGAAGCCGAGAGCTTCGAGCCCGGCCGTGAAGCGGTCGCGGCTGCGGGCGAGGTCCGCGCGCAAGGTCTCGAAATAGGCATCGTCCTTGCCGAGGCCGTAGGCGACCGCCGCCTGCAGGTTCGGCGGCGTCGTGAAGGTGAGGAACTGGTGCGCCTTGGCGAGCACCTTCAGGAGCGTCGGCGCGGCGCAGACGAAGCCGACCTTCCAGCCGGTGAGAGATTGAAGATCTTGCCGGCCGAGCCGATCTTGATCGTCCGCTCGCGCATGTCCGGAAAGGCCATCAGCGGCTTGTGCCGGTGGCCGTCGAAGACGACGTGCTCCCAGACCTCGTCGCAGATCGCGACCGCATCGAAGCGTCGGCAGAAATCGGCGAGGAGGGAGAGGTCGTCGTCCGAAAAGATCGTCGCGGTCGGGTTCAGCGGGTTGTTGAACAGCACCGCCTTCGTCTTCGGCGAGAAGGCGCGGCGAGCGCCTCCTCCGTCAGCCCGAAATGCGGCGGCGCGAGGCGTCACGAAGCGCGGTACCGCGCCGGCCCGGCGCACCAGCGGCAGGTAGGCGTCGTACATCGGCTCGAACAGGACGACCTCGTCGCCGGGCTCGATCAGCGCGAGCAGCGCCCCGGCGATCGCCTCGGTGGCGCCGGAGGTGACCATGACCTCGCTCTCCGCATCGAGATCGAGCCCCTGCCAGTGCCGGTAATGCGCGGCGATCGCGGCCGCGCAGCTCGGGCAGGCCCAGCATCGGCGGATACTGGTTCCAGCCGGAGATCGACCGCCTCGGCCGCCTTCCGCCGGACGTCCTCGGGACCGGGATCGTCCGGAAAGCCCTGGCCGAGATTGACCGCGTTCGTCTCCCGCGCGAGGCGCGACATGGTCTCGAAGATCGTCGTCTCGAGGGACGCGAAGATCGGGTTGAAGGATGAGCGCATGAGCGGGGCCACCGGTTCGCGCTCCCTATGGCGCCTCGCGTGATCCGGCTCAAGCCGGGTCCTGCGTCGGCCGGGGCGACGTGCGCTGGCGCACATTCCTCCGACCCGACCTGAAGGATGCTTACTGACGAAAGTTGACATTCGTCACACGTCAGTCTAGGCGACACGGAACTGGATCGGCGGCTCGGCTCGAGCGCCTGTCGTGCCCCCTCCTCAGGCGCGCGCCGCCGCCGGTCCAGAACCTCAGCGAAAGGCCCCCGCCATGTCCGGTCGGCTGTCCCTCCTCGCCCTCGCTTCGCTCGCCGGCCTCGCCGCCTGCCAGGCGACGCCGCAGGAGGCCGCAAGGCCCGACCGGCCGGTGCTCGTTCAGACGGTCGCCTTCGAGCCGCGCGCCGCCGAGCGCAGCTTCGTCGCGACGATCCGGCCGCGCATCGAGAGCGATCTCGGCTTCCGCGTCGCCGGCAAGGTCGCGCGCGCGCCTCGTCGATGTCGGCGACACGGTCAAGGCCGGCGCCATCCTCGCCACCCTCGACGCGATCGACCTGCGCCTCCAGCGCGAGCAGGCGGAGGCGGAGAACCGCGCCGCCGCCGGCCGCCCTCGTCCAGGCCGAGGCCGAGCTCAAGCGCGTCACGACCTGATGCGCAAGACGGCTGGTCGACCGCCGCCGGTCTCGACCGGCAGAAGGCGGCGACCGAGGAGGCGCGCGGTCGCGTCGCCCGAGCCGAGCGCGCCCTGTCGCTGGCCGCAGAACGCCCTCTCCTACGCGACCCTCGCGCCGACGCCGACGGCGTCGTCACGGCGACTGAGATCGAGCCCGGCCAGGTGGTCGCTGCCGGCCAGGCGGCGATCCGCATCGCCCGGCTCGACGAGAAGGAGGCGGTGATCGCGGTGCCGGAGGCGCAGATCGCGGCGGTCCGCAGCGGCGGCGCCACGATCACGCTCTGGTCGGAGCCCGGACAGGCGCTACGCCGGCCACGCTGCGCGAGCTGTCGCCCGGCGCCGATCCGACGACGCGCACCTATCTCGCCCGCTTCTCGCTCGCCGGACGCGGACGAGGCCGTCGAACTCGGCATGACCGCCACCGTCACGATCGGCGACGAGCCGGCAGCGACAGCGTCGCCCGCCTGCCGCTCTCGGCCGCTCTTCAACCAGGGCGACGGCCCGGCCGTGTGGGTGGTCGACGTCGACGGCCGGCCCGCGCTGCGGCCCGTCGACGTCGCCGCCTACGAGGCGCCGGACGTGCTGTCGCGCGCGGCGTGCCGAAGGCGAGAGCGTCGTGACGCTCGGCGCGCAGAAGCTCGACCCCGGCCAGCGCGTCCGCGATCGTCAAGCGCTCTGCGCTTCTGAGACGGCTGCCGGAGTCGGAGCCCGATGAAGCGCTTCAACCTTTCCGACTGGGCCGTCCATCACCCGGCGCTCGTCCTGTTCCTCATCCTCGCCATCGCGGTCGGCGGCGTATCTTCTCCTTCCAGCGCCTCGGCCGCGCCGAAGATCCGAACTTCACGATCAAGAACGTCGATCGTCACCGACGATCTGGCCCGGCGCCACGGCGCAGGAGATGCAGGACCAGGTCGCCGACCCGATCGAGAAGAAGCTGCAGGAGCTGCCCTACTTCGACAAGGTCGTGACCTACACCAAGCCCGGCTTCACGGCGATGAAGGTCGAGTTCCGCGACAACACGCCGCCGAGGGAGGTGCCGCAGCTCTTCTACCAGCTGCGCAAGAAGCTCGACGACGTTCGCGCCGACCTGCCCGCCGACCTCATCGGGCCGAACGTCAACGACGAATACGGCGACGTCGATTCCGTCCTCTACATGCTGACCGGCGACGGCGCCGACTACGCGCAGCTGAAGCGCGTCGCCGAGGCGCTGCGCCAGAAGCTGCTCAAGGTCCCGAGCGTCACCAAGGTCAATCTCTACGGCGTGCAGGACGAGAAGATCTTCGTCGAGTTCAGCCACGCCAAGCTCGCGACGCTCGGCATTTCGCCGCAGGCCATGTTCGATTCGCTGGCGAAGCAGAACGCCGTCGTCGCCGGCGGGCACCGTCGAGACCGGCGCGCAGCGCATGCCGCTGCGCGTCACGCGGCGCGCTCGACGGCGTGAAGGCGGTCGCCGAAACGCCGGTCGAGGCCGGCGGCGCGCGTCTTCCGTCTCGGCGACATCGCGACGGTGACGCGCGGCTTCGAGGATCCGCCGACTACCTCGTGCACCAGCGCGGCAAGCCGGCGCTCGGCATCGGCGTCGTCATGGCCAAGGGCGCCAACATCCTCACGTTCGGCGAGGACGTCGAAGACGGCGACCGACAGCGTTCATGCACGGCGTGCCGCAGGGCATCGACATCGAGCAGATCGCCGACCAGCCGAAGGTCGTCGACCACGCGATCGTCGAGTTCGAGCAGCTCCTTCGCTCGAGGCGCTCGGCATCGTGCTCCTCGTCCGCTTCCTGTCGCTCGGCTGGCGCACCGGCATCGTGGTCGCGCTCTCGGTGCCGCTCGTGCTCGCGATCACCTTCGTCGTGATGATGACCATCCTCGGCATCGACCTGCACCGCATCACGCTCGGCGCGCTGATCATCGCGCTCGGCCTGCTCGTCGACGACGCCATCATCGCCGTCGAGATGATGGTGGTGAAGATGGAGCAGGGCTGGGACCGCCTGCGCGCGGCGTCCTTCGCCTGGACCTCGACCGCCTTTCCGATGCTGACCGGGCACGCTGGTGACGGCGGCCGGCTTCCTGCCGATCGGCTTCGCCAATTCCGCGGTCGGCGAATATGCCGGCGGCATCTTCTGGGTCGTCGCCATCGCGCTCGATCGCGTCGCTGGTTCGTGGCGGTGGTGTTCACGCCCTATCTCGGCGTCAAGCTTCTGCCGCGACTTCCGCAGGCCGGCACGCGCATCGCCGACCCGCACGAGATCTACGAGACGCGCCTCTACCGCGCTCTGCGCCGGGTCGATCGCGTGCGTGCGTGCGACCACCGCGTCTGTCGTCGTCGCTGGCGACGATCGGCGTCTTCGCCGCCGTCGTCGTCGCCTTCGGCCGCGTGCAGCAGCAGTTCTTCCCGCTGTCCGAGCGGCCCGAGCTGTTCTTCCAGATGCGCCTGCCCGAAGGCACCGTCGATCGGCGTGACGACGCGAGACCGCGCGCAAGGCCGAGGCGATGCTCGGCGGGCGACCCGGACATCCCACCTACACCACCTATATCGGCCAGGGCTCGCCGCGCTTCTGGCTCGGCCTCAATCCGCAATTGCCGAACGAGGCCTTCGCCGAGATCGTCATCGTGTCGAAGGACGTCGAGGCGCGCGAGCGCATCAAGGCGCGGCTCGAGAAGGCGGTCGCGGACGGCGCCTTGCCGGAGGCGCGCGTGCGCGTCGACCGCTTCAACTTCGGCCCGCCGGTCGGCTTCCCGGTGCAGTTCCGCGTCGTCGGCCCGGACGCCGATGAAGGTGCGCGAAGATCGCCTACGAGGTGCGCGAGATCATGCGCGCGAACGAGAACGTCGTCGATCCGCATCTCGACTGGAACGAGCTGACGCCCTCGGTGCGCCTCGTCGTCGACCAGGAGCGCGCCCGCGCGCTGGGTCTCGACTCCGCAGGACGTCGTCGCAGACGCTGCAGACGCTGCTCTCCGGCGTCACCGTCACGACGTGCGCGACGGCACCGAGACGGTCGAGGTGGTCGCGCGGGCGATCGGCGCGGAGCGGCTCGATCTCGGCCGCATCGACGACCTCACCATCGTCTGCGCGCGAACGGCACTCGCGGTGCCGCTGTCGCAGGTCGCGCACATCGAGTACGCGCACGAGGAGCCGATCCTGTGGCGGCGCAACCGCGACATGTCGATCACCGTGCGCGCCGACGTCGTCGACGGCGTGCAGCCGCCCGACGTGACGAACCAGATCTGGCCGCGCTGCGAGCCGGTCCGCGACAGCGCTCGAGCCGGGCTATCGCCTCGAGATCGGCGGCGCGATCGAGGAATCGGAAAAGGGCAACGCCTCGATCTTCGCGCTCTTCCCGCTGATGCTCGGCGTCATGCTGACGCTCCTGATGATCCAGCTGCAGAGCTTCTCGCGGCTGATCCTGGTGCTTCTCACGGCGCCGCTCGGGCTCATCGGCGCCTCGCTCGCGCTCAACCTCTCGAACCAGCCCGTTCGGCTTCGTCGCGCTGCTCGGCCTGATCGCGCTTGCCGGCATGATCATGCGCAACGCCGTCATCCTCGTCGACCAGATCGAGACCGACGTCGCGCACGGGCTCAACGCCGCGGCGAGGCGATCGTCGAGGCGACGGTGCGGCGGGCGCGGCCGGTGGTGCTGACGGCGCTCGCGGCGATCCTCGCCATGATCCCGCTCTCGCGCTCGCGCCTTCTGGGGACCGATGGCCTTCACCATCATGGGCGGACTCTTCGTCGCGACCTTCCTGACGCTCCTGTTCCTGCCGGCGCTCTACGCCCTGTGGTTCCGCAAGCGCCTCGACGAGCGCGGCGCCGTGCCGCAGCCGGAGGCGGACGTCCCCGCCAAGCCGCGCCCGCTCGCCATCGCCGCGGAATAGGGCCGCCAACCGCCGGTCCACTTCGTCTCGCCGCTCCCCCCTTGCTTGCGGGGAGAGGGCCGCCGGACCTCGGGTCTACCCGAGGTCCGTTCTTTGGTGCGCAAGCCGGGAACACCCGGCTTGCGAAGGCGGCAAGCCTGCGCAGCAGGCGAGGGTGAGGGGGCGGCGCAGAAAGACGTGCGGCAGCTTGGACCGAGCGCCCTCTTTCGTCACCGCCCCCTCACCCCCGCTTCGCTTCGCTCCGCTCGTTCGGCCGAAGGCCGAACCCTCTCCCCGCACGCGGGGAGAGGCGGATTCCGCGCCATTCGCGAGAATGCGTGCATCTGCTAGCCCGTTCGGAGAGGGGGTTTTTCGGGCCGCCGCATCGCGATCCGGCGGCCGCGACCCTATCTCTCTTCCCGATCATCCTTTGCAAAACCCCGCCCGTATCCGCTATCGAGGCCGGGCCCCCCTCTCACGATCGGACGTCATGGCCGAAGCAAAGCCCGAGAAGCCCGGCTTCCTGAAGCGCCTGTTCGGCGCGGCCGAGCCTGCGCCGCAGGCCGCCCCGGAGCCGGTCCAGCCGGAGGTCGGCGCCGAAAAGCTCCCGGCTGAACTCGCCGGCGCCGACCTGCAGCCGGTCGAGGCGGCGGCACCCGAGGCCCCGAAGGGCTGGTGGCAGCGCCTTGCCACGGGGCTGCGCCGGACCTCGTCATCCCTCTCCGAGAGCGTCACCGGGCTCTTCACCAAGAAGAAGCTCGACGCGGCCACCCTCGAGGACCTCGAGGACGCCCTCGTCAAGGCCGATCTCGGCGTCGACACGGCGATGCGCATCGCCAGGGCCGTGGGCGAGGGCCGCTACGACAAGGAGATCTCGCCCGCCGAGGTGAAGGCGATCCTCGCCGGCGAGGTCGAGAAGACCCTGCAGCCGGTGGCGACGCCCCTGGTCCTCGACCCGTCCAAAAAGCCCTTCGTGATCCTGATGGTCGGGGTCAACGGCTCCGGCAAGACGACGACCATCGGCAAGCTCGCCGAAAAGTTCAGACGCCAGGGCCGCTCCGTGATGCTCGCCGCGGGCGACACCTTCCGCGCCGCGGCGATCGAGCAGCTCAAGATCTGGGGCGCCCGCGCCGGCGCCCCGGTCGTCGCCCGCGCGCAGGGGGCGGACGCCGCGGGCCTCGCCTTCGACGCCCTCACGGAGGCCCGGGAGAAGGGCATCGACGTCCTCCTCGTCGACACCGCCGGGCGGCTCCAGAACAAGACCGGGCTCATGGCGGAGCTCGAAAAAATCGTCCGCGTCATGAAGAAATGCGACGACACGGCGCCGCACGCGACCCTCCTCGTCCTCGACGCCACCGTCGGCCAGAACGCGCTCGGACAGGTCGAATTGTTCCAGCGCGCCGCCGGCGTCACCGGGCTCGTCATGACGAAGCTCGACGGCACCGCCCGCGGCGGCATCCTCGTCGCGCTCGCCGCCAAGTTCGGCCTGCCGGTGCATTTCATCGGCGTCGGCGAGGGCGTCGAGGATCTGGAGCCCTTCGCAGCGCGGGATTTCGCCCGGGCCATCGCCGGGCTAGAAGAGGCAGCATGATCCTCGAAGACGCCCCCGATCGCCGGACGCGGCTGAACCCGCTCGCCAAGCTCAGCCTGGAGATGGGGCCGCTGCTGATCTTCTTCCTCGCGAACTCGCTCTCCGATCGCCTCGGCTTTCCCGGCCGCGAAAAGATCTTCTTCGCCACCGCCGTGTTCATGGCGGCGACGGTGGTCGCGATCGCCGTTCATTTCGCCCTCGTCCGGCGCTTGCCGATCATCCCGGCCTTTTCCGGCGTCTTCGTCCTGATCTTCGGCGGCCTGACCCTCGCGCTGAAGGACGAGTTCTTCATCTACATCAAGCCGACGGTGTGGAACCTTCTGTTCGGCTCGGCGCTCCTCGTCGGCCTCTATTTCAGGAAGCCGCTGCTGACGATCATGTTCGACAGCGTTTTCGAACTGACCGAGGAGGGCTGGCGGAAGCTCACGCTCCGATGGGCGATCTTCTTCTTCGTCCTCGCGGCCTTGAACGAGATCGTCTGGCGCACCCAAACCTGGGACACGTGGACGAACTTCAAGACCTTCGGCATCATGCCGCTCACCATCGTCTTCGCCCTGGCGCAGACGCCGCTATTGCTGCGCCACGAGCTCAAGCCGGAGACGGATCCCGCGGAGCCATCAGCGTGATCGAGCGCGAGACGCCGCGCAGCGGTTCCGAGGCGACCTCGACCCACCGATCCTCCTCGCCGGCTTCGGTGACGACCTCCTGCGAGGCGAGGAGCGGTGCGTTCACGCTCTTCGTCGCGGTCTCGATGCGCGCGGTGATGTTCACCGCCTCGCCGAGCACGGTGAATTCGAGTCGCGCCTCGTCGCCGACGACACCGCAGAAAACCTCGCCGCGATGGATGCCGACGCCGATCCTGAGGGCCGGCTGGAAATCGCGCTTCTGGTTCCAGCGCTGGACGAGCGCGCAGAGCATGCGGCCGCAGGCGAGGGCGCGGCGCGCGTCGTCGGGCTTTTCGTTCGGCACGCCGAAGAGCAGAAACGCGCCGTCGCCGACGAACTTGTCGATCACCGCGCCATGGTCGGCCGCGGCGCGCAGGACGCGGCGCCGGAAGGCGGTGATGAAGATCGCGAGCCGGGTCGGGTCCATGCCCTCCGCGAGCTTCGATGAATCGCGGATGTCGACGAAGAGCAGCACGGCGGGAACGCGCCGTCCGGCGCGCATCTCGGCGAAGCCTTCCTCGGACAGGATCGGCGCGAGCTCGCCCGGCAGGTAGCGGGTCAGGTTGAGGCGGAGCGTCGTCTCGCGCACGGCGCGGTCGAGCAGGCCGCGTCCCTGCCGCGCGACGAGGATCAGGATCACCGCCATGGCGAGGATCATGACGACGCGGACCATGTTCGGCGGCGGCCCGAACTGGATCGACAGCCCGGCGATCGCCGCGCGCCGCTCGGGCAAGTCGAGATGGCCGGCCGTGAACGAGATGGCGACGATGCCGACGACGTAAAGGAGCGCGACATAGGCCTGCAACCGCGGCCGATAGTGGATCGCGCTCGCCGCGATGGTGATCGGCACCACCCAGATCACCGGGAAGGCGGCGAAGAAATCCCCCGAGACCCCGGTCGCGACATGCAGATAGGCGACGTTGCCGAGGATCAGGGCGGCGTCGGCGGTGGCGGTGACGATCGGCAGGAGCCGCGGGGCCCACGGCCGGCGCGCGAGCCAGAAGCCGACGACGCCGACGCAGCCGAACAGGACGAGCGACACCACCGCCGCGCGGATCTGCTGACGCACCATCATCGCATCCGGCGGCAGCTCGTCGACCGCGAAGAAGATGGCGGCGAGGATCAGCGTGGCCGTGGCGACGCGCACGATCCCGGCCCGCCGCTCGGCCGCGACCTCGGCCTCGCGGATCAGCCGGTCCGTGGCGTTGTCGGCGGAACCCCCGATCGGCCGCAAGAGGCGCGTCGGCGGCCAGGTCGGCCAGAGGCGGGCAAGGGTGCGGGCGAGAGAGCGGGAGCGCATGGGGCCTTATATAGGCTTGAGCCGGGAAGGGCAGAGACCGCGGCGCCTAAGGCAGCGCGCGCCTCCGGCGCTCGTCGAGGCACCGTCTCGCCCTCCCGCCTGCTCCGCGGTGAGGTGTCCGATGGTGATGCCGAGGGAGCGTCGGTACTCGGGCGCGACGAAGAATTCGCGGCACCAGAGAAGGTGCTTCCGGTTGTCCAGGGCGAGGGAAAAGCAGGTCGGCTTGTGCAGTCCGAGAAGCCGGGCCTCCGCCACGGTCCCGATAACGAGGTCGATATCGGCCTGATCCGGCAAAAACTCACCCGTCCCGTAAGATACGAACAGCGACCCGTACTGATTGTCAGTCAACCGATCCCGTCGGATGAACGTCTCGCGCACGAGGGCCGGGCGAGCGACGGGGCCCGGACGTCCCTTGCTTTCCCGCTGCGGCCACCTGCACCAGATGACGGCGCCCGGCTCCGGCAGCGTTTCGACCGGATAGAACGTCCACCCCATCCGGCAGAGATATCACACTCCGCGCTTGTGCGAAACGATATCACTTCGCCCGAGCAGCGCCTTCATGTCCGGATCGTCCGCTTCCAACTCGGCTTTCGAAAGCGGGGAATAGTCGGCGTAACGGTCTCCGACTTTGGGCACAGCGTCGCCGTCACCACGACCGCGCCGGGAACCGGGCATACGCCCGACGGGCCGGCGCTCCAGGTTTGAAACCGCGAAAGCGCCCCATGCCAAATTCTCCGGACGTCGTCGGCCATCTCACTCCGTTCCAGCTCGCTGGCGCATGGCGCTGAATTAGCACCATCTAGGGAATCGTGACATTATGCGCCAAATTTGCCCAGCGCACCAACGTCATTTGAGGCCAGCCGACGGCTCGCCTCTGACAGCCTCACGTCCTCGCCCTCGCGAGCGCCTCCCTGAAGGCCGGCAGGGTCTCCGCGGAGAGCGGGCCGATCTGCTTGTGGCGGATGGTGCCGTCCGGCCCGACGATGAAGGTCTCGGGGACGCCGTAGACGCCGAGCTCGATCGAGGCGCGGCCGTTCGCGTCGGCGCCGACGGCGGCGAAGGGATTGCCGAACTGGCCGAGGAAGCGGCGGGCGTTCTCGGGATTGTCCTTCTGGTTGACGCCGACGAGGCGGATCGCCGGGTCCTTGGCGAGTTCCATCAGGAACGGGTGCTCGTCCCGGCAGGGCACGCACCAGGAGCCCCAGACGTTGACCACCGTCACCCGTCCCTTGAAGTCGGCGCTGTCGATGCCCGGGACCGGCTTTCCGCCCGCGACGAGGCCCTCGACGGAGGAGAGGGTGAAGGCGGGCACCGGCTTCCCGATCAGGACCGAGGGCACCCGGGAAGGATCGCCGCCGGCGAGGAGGCGCACCAGGAACAGCGCCGCGAGGGCGAGGAAGATTACGGCCGGCAGGCGGAAGAGCCAGCGGTTGCGCTGCGGGGCGGCGGCGTCAGCCACGGTTCGACCGGCGGCCGACGCCGCGGGCCTCGAACTCGGCGAGGCGGCGGACCTGGGTCCGGTGATCGCGGACCGCGAACAGGATCAGCCCGGCGACGACGAGGGCCGTCAGCGCGTAGGCGGCGGCGATGAAGCCCGAATGCGGCTCCATCAGGCGGCCTGCCGGTCGAGGCGCTCGGCTTCACGGATCGTCAGGGTGCGGACGCGCCGGCGCAGAATCTCGGTCCGCATGGCCGACAGGTAGAGCGCGAGCCCGAGCAGGGTGAAGCCCGCCGCCATCACGAGGAGCGGCGTCAGGATCGTCGGATGGATCGTCGGAGCCGCCGAGCCGGAGGACCGAGGCCGGCTGGTGCAGGGTGTTCCACCAGTCGACCGAAAACTTCACGATCGGCAGGTTGACGGCACCGACGAGGGTGAGGATCGAGACGCCGCGGGCGGCGCGGCCGGGTTCGTCGACGGTCTGCCAGAGCGCGATGATGCCGCCGTAGATGAGCAGCAGCACGAGCATCGAGGTCAGGCGCGCGTCCCAGACCCAGTAGGTGCCCCACATCGGCTTGCCCCAGAGGGAGCCGGTGACGAGGCAGATCAGGGTGAAGGCGGCGCCGATCGGCGCCGCGGCCTTCTGCGACGACATCGGCGAGGGGATGGCGCCAGACGAGGGTGCCGAGCGCCGAGACCGCCATCACGACGTAGAAGAAGAGCCCGAGCCAGGCCGCCGGCACGTGCACGAACATGATCCGCACGGTCTCGCCCTGCTGGTAATCCGGCGGCGCGACGAAGAAGGCGAGGACGAGCCCGGCCGCGAGGACGATCGCCGCGAGCCCCGCGAGCCACGGCAGGAGCCGCGCCGGACAGGGCCATGAAGCGGGCCGGATTGGCATAGTCGAGGATCATCCGGCCGCGATGTAGCGGGCGGGACGAGGGCGGACAATGGGGCATTTCGGAGCGGCCCTCATTCGGCCTGGCGCAGGGCCGCGGCCGCGGCGACGGTGCCGACGACGGCGGCGACGAGGGTCAGGGCGAGGAGAATGAGGAAGGGCGTCGCGAAGGGCACCGGCCCGCCCGTCGCGGCGTTCGCGGCCGAGACGCCGAAGATCAGGGTCGGGATCATCAGGGGAAGCACGAGAACGGCAAGGATCAGGCCGCCGCGGCGGAGCGAGACGGTCAGCGCGGCGCCGACCGCGCCGGTGAAGGTGAGGGCCGGCGTGCCGACCAGAAGCGTCGCGGCGAGGCGCCGGCATCGCCGCGGGCGGCAGCGCGAGGAGGAGGCCGAAGAGCGGCGCGGCCACGGCGAGGGGCAGGCCGGTGGTGAGCCAGTGGGCGATCACCTTGGCGAGAACCACGGATTTCGAGGGGCACGGGCGCGGCGCGCAAAAGGTCGAGGGAGCCGTCCTCCTCGTCGGCCTGGAACAGCCGGTCGAGGCCGATCAGGGTCGCCAGCACGGCGGCGATCCAGAGGATGGCCGGGCCGATCCGGGCGAGGAGGTCGAGGTCGGGCCCGAGGGCGAACGGCACCACGGCGACGATCATCAGGAAGAACAGGAGGCCGAGCGCAGGCCGAGCCGCCGATCCGGGCGGCGAGCGTCGAGGTCGCGGCGCGAGGCACGGCGAGGAAGGGCCCGGTCACGGCCGCCGCTGCCGTCGGGCCCGACCGCCGATGCGGAGCTCCCGCGCCGCGACGCCGAGGGGCTGGTGGGTCGCCGCGACGATGAGGCCGCCCGCTTCGAGGTGCCGCCGCATAGATCTCGCGCGAGGGTCTCCTGCGCGGCCGCGTCGAGGGAAGCGGCGGCTCGTCGAGGAGCCAGAGCGGGCGCCGCGGCGACGAGGAGCCGCGCCAGCGCGATCCGGCGCCGCTGTCCGGCCGACAGGTAGGCGACCGGAATCGCGCCGCGCGTGGGCGAGGCCGAGCCGCGGCGAGGGCCTCGGCGCGGCGGCATCAGCGCGGGGTCGCCGAGAAGGTCGCGGGCGAAGACGAGGTTCTCCGCTGCCGTCAGCGCCGTCTTGAGCGCCGTCGCGATGGCCGACGAGGTGCAGGCATTCCGGCAGGCTCGCGCTCGCCGACGCCCTCCGCCGCGATCGGCCCCGCTCTCCGGCTCGAGGCGGCCGGCGAGGATCGCGAGGAGCGACGATTTGCCGGCGCCGTTCCGCCCGGTGACGGCGATGGCCTCGCCGCGGCCGAGGGCGAAGGAGAGGTCCGGGAAGATGAGGCGGCCCGGACCGGCGGCAGGCGAGGCGATCGACGGACAGGCGCACCGGACCTCCTGCAACGGACGGGCGTTCGCCTCTCCCCGCTTGCGGGGAGAGGGTCTCGGCCTTCGGCCGAAACGAGCGGAGCGAGGCGAAGCGGGGGTGAGGGGGCGGCGCAGACAAGGCGCCCGGCCCAAGCCGCCGCGCTCTCTTCGACACCGCCCCCTCACCCTCGCCTGCTTCGCAGGCTTGCTGCCTTCGGCAGCCCTCTCCCCGCAAGCGGGGAGAGGCGATTGCGCCCCTGCGGGACGCGCGCATGCAAGGGCCGCAGTCCGGAACCGTTCCAAACCTGTAGCGGCGGCGCGCGAATTGATCTATAGCGGCCCCGGCTGCGCCGCGCGCCCAGGCGTCCAATCCGTCTCGCGCGCTTCATCCTCGTCCGGGCGCCCCCGGAGCGGCGCGCGCGTCTCGCGCATCAGGCCCGTTTGACCACCCGCCCGGCGGCAGGCTGCCCCTGTCGTCGCGATCGTTCAAACCGCAAGAGGATCGACCCGTGACGCTACCGAACAGTTTTCAGGCGCGCCAGACGCTCACACGTCGGCGACCGCACCTACGGCTACTACTCCCTCGCCGAGGCCGAGAAGCACGGCCTTGCCGGCATTTCGCGCCTGCCCTTCTCGATGAAGGTGCTGCTCGAGAACCTTTTGCGCTTCGAGGACGGCCGCACGGTCACGAAGCCCGACATCGAGGCCATGGCCGCCTGGCTCGACAATCGCGGCAAGACCGAGAAGGAGATCGCCTACCGCCCGGCCCGCGTGCTGATGCAGGACTTCACCGGCGTGCCGGCGGTGGTCGATCTCGCCGCCATGCGCGACGCCATGAAGACCCTCGGCGGCGACCCGCGCAAGATCAACCCGCTGGTGCCGGTCGATCTCGTCATCGACCATTCGGTCATCGTCGACGAGTTCGGCACGCCGCGGGCCTTCGCGAAGAACGTCGAGCTCGAATATGCGCGCAACGGCGAGCGCTACCGCTTCCTGAAATGGGGCCAGTCGGCGTTCCAGAATTTCTCCGTCGTGCCGCCCGGCACCGGCATCTGCCATCAGGTCAATCTCGAATTCCTGTCGCAGACCGTGTGGACGCGCAAGTCCGAGGCGGATGCGAGCGAGCTCGCCTATCCGGACACCCTCGTCGGCACGGATTCGCACACCACCATGGTGAACGGCCTCGCCGTGCTCGGCTGGGGCGTCGGCGGCATCGAGGCTGAAGCGGCGATGCTCGGCCAGCCGGTCTCGATGCTGATCCCCGAGGTGATCGGCTTCAAGCTCACCGGCAAGCTGCAAGGAAGGCGTCACCGCAACGGACCTCGTCCTGACGGTGACGCAGATGCTGCGCAAGAAGGGCGTCGTCGGCAAGTTCGTCGAGTTCTACGGCCCCGGCCTCAACGACATGACCGTCGCGGACCGCGCCACCATCGGCAACATGGCGCCGGAATACGGCGCCACCTGCGGCTTCTTCCCGATCGACGAGAAGACCATCGAGTATCTGCGCACGACGAGCCGCACGGACGAGCGCATCGCCCTCGTCGAGGCCTATGCGAAGGCGCAGGGCATGTGGCGCGACGCTAAGACGCCCGACCCGGTCTTCAGCGACACCCTTGCCCTCGATCTTGCCGACGTGCAGCCCTCGCTTGCCGGCCCGAAGCGGCCGCAGGACCGGGTTACCCTCGACACCTCGAAGGTCGATTTCGAAGGCGCCATGGAGAAGGAGTTCCGCAAGGCGGCGGAGATCGGCCAGGCGCGTCCGCGTCGACGACGCCAATTTCGATCTCGGCCACGGCGACGTCGTCATCGCCGCCATCACCTCCTGCACGAACACCTCGAACCCGAGCGTGATGATCGGCGCCGGCCTCCTCGCCCGCAACGCGGTCAGGAAGGGCCTCAAGACAAAGCCCTGGGTCAAGACCTCCCTCGCGCCGGGCTCGCAGATCGTCGCCGAGTATTTCGAGAAGGCGGGGCTGCAGGGCGATCTCGACGCCCTCGGTTTCAATCTCGTCGGCTTCGGCTGCACCACCTGCATCGGCAATTCCGGGCCGCTGCCGGCGAACGTCTCGAAGGCGATCAACGACAACGATCTCGTCGCCGTGTCGGTGCTCTCCGGAAACCGCAACTTCGAGGGCCGCGTCAATCCGGACGTGCGCGCGAACTATCTCGCCTCGCCGCCCCTCGTCGTCGCCTACGCGCTCGCCGGCTCGATGTTCGTCGATCTGACGCGGGAGCCCCTGGGCATCGGCAGCGACGGCAAGCCGGTCTTTCTCAAGGACATCTGGCCCTCCTCCGTCGAAGTGCAGGAGTTCATCGACCGCACCATCACCCGCGAATTGTTCGCGAGGCGCTATGCGGACGTGTTCACGGGCGATGCGAACTGGAAGGAGGTGACGGTCGAGCCCGGCCTCACCTTCGAGTGGGACATCGGTTCGACCTACGTGCAGAACCCGCCCTATTTCGAGGGCATGACGAAGGAGCCGAAGCCGGTCACGGACATCGTGAACGCGCGCATCCTCGGCCTCTTCCTCGATTCGATCACGACGGACCACATCTCCCCGGCCGGCAACATCCGCGCGGCCTCGCCCGGCCGGACAATATCTCCTGGAGCACCAGGTCCGCGTCGAGGATTTCAACCAGTACGGCACGCGGCGCGGCAATCACGAGGTGATGATGCGCGGCACCTTCGCCAACATCCGCATCAAGAACCAGATGGTGAGGGACGATGCCGGCAACGTGATCGAGGGCGGCTTTGCCATCCATCAGCCCTCGGGCGAGCGGATGTTCATCTACGACGCCGCCATGCGCTACCAGCGCGAGGGCGTGCCCCTCGTCGTCTTCGCCGGCAAGGAATACGGCACGGGCTCCTCCCGCGACTGGGCGGCGAAGGGCACGAACCTCCTCGGCATCCGCGCCGTGATCGCCGAGAGCTTCGAGCGCATCCACCGCTCGAACCTCGTCGGCATGGGCGTCGTGCCCCTCGTCTTCGAGGGCGACACCTCCTGGCAGTCCCTCGGGCTGAAGGGCGACGAGACGGTGACGATCCGCGGCATCGCCGGCGACCTCAAGCCGCGGCAGAAGCTCGACGCGGAGATCGTCTCCGCGGACGGCAGCCGTCAGGTCGTGTCCCTCGTCTGCCGGATCGACACGCTCGACGAGCTGGAATATTTCCGCAACGGCGGTATCCTCCACTACGTCCTGCGCCAGCTCGCGGCGTGAGGCGCGGGGTTCGCCTCTCGCCGCTTGCGGAGAGAGGCGAATCGCGCCCCTTCCGGCTTCGCTCGGACGCGGGGCGCCTCTCGCCTTTCCGACAATCTCAGTAGTTCAGGGCTGCCTTGGCCTCGCGGAGCTGCGCGACGGAGCCCCAGGCGGCTTCCTTCGCGGCGCCGTCGCTCGTCGCGTCGTGCGCCATTTCGGCAAGGAGGATCTCGTGGTCGAGGACCTCCTGCGTGATCTCCTCCTCGGGGAGCGCGCGCTCGGCGAGGACGGTCAGGCCGGTCTGGTTGATGTCGGCGAAGCCGCCGCGCACGAGCACGCGACGGCCATTGCCCGGCCGATCGGTGATGACGATGAAGCCCGCCTTCAGGGCCGTCATGACGGGCGCATGGCCCGGCAGGACAGTCATGTCGCCCTCGGTGCCGGGCAGGATCACCGCATCGACCGCGCCGGAAAACAGGATGCGTTCCGGCGAGACGAGCTCGAAGGTGAGGGTTGCCATCAGGCCGCCTCGGCTGCGAGGCGCTGCGCCTTCTCGACCGCCTCCTCGATGGCGCCGACCATGTAGAAGGCCGCCTCCGGCAAGTGGTCGTACTGGCCGTCGACGAGGCCCTTGAAGCCCTTGATCGTGTCCTCGAGGGCAACGAGCTTGCCGGGCGAGCCGGTAAAAACCTCGGCGACGAAGAAGGGCTGCGACAGGAAGCGCTCGATCTTGCGGGCCCGGGCGACGGTGAGCTTGTCCTCTTCCGAAAGCTCGTCCATGCCGAGGATCGCGATGATGTCCTGCAGCGCCTTGTAGCGCTGCAGCACCTGCTGCACGCGCCGCGCGACCGTGTAGTGCTCCTCGCCGACGACGGTCGGCGTCAGCATGCGCGAGGTCGAATCGAGCGGATCGACGGCCGGATAGATGCCCTTCTCGGAGATGGCGCGCGACAGCACCGTCGTCGCGTCGAGGTGGGCGAAGGAGGTCGCCGGCGCCGGGTCGGTGAGGTCGTCCGCCGGCACGTAGATCGCCTGCACGGAGGTGATCGAGCCCTTCGTCGTCGTGGTGATGCGCTCCTGCAGGTTGCCCATGTCGGTCGCGAGCGTCGGCTGATAGCCGACCGCCGAGGGGATGCGGCCGAGGAGCGCGGAGACCTCCGAGCCCGCCTGCGTGAAGCGGAAGATGTTGTCGACGAAGAAGAGCACGTCCTGGCCCTGGTCGCGGAAATGCTCGGCGACCGTGAGCCCGGTGAGCGCGACGCGGGCTCTCGCGCCGGGCGGCTCGTTCATCTGGCCGTAGACGAGGGCGCATTTCGAGCCCTCGCCGCCGCCGAGCTTGTTGACGTTCGAGTCGATCATCTCGTGATAGAGATCGTTGCCCTCGCGGGTGCGCTCGCCGACGCCGGCGAAGACCGAGTAGCCGCCATGCGCCTTGGCGACGTTGTTGATCAATTCCATGATCAGCACCGTCTTGCCGACGCCGGCGCCGCCGAACAGGCCGATCTTGCCGCCGCGGGCGTAAGGCGCGAGGAGGTCGACGACCTTGATGCCGGTGACGAGGATCTGCGCCTCGGTCGATTGCTCGGCATAGGAGGGCGCCGGCTGGTGGATGGCGCGGTAGCCTTCCGCCGGCACGGGGCCGGCCTCGTCGACGGGCTCGCCGATGACGTTGATGATCCGCCCGAGGGTGCCGGCGCCGACGGGCACCATGATCGGCGCGCCGGTATCGGAGACCTCCTGGCCGCGCACGAGGCCTTCCGACGTGTCCATCGAGACGCAGCGCACGGTGCTCTCGCCGAGCTGCTGCGCCACTTCGAGGATCAGCCGGTTGCCGTTGTTGGAGGTCTCGAGGGCGTTCAGGATCTCCGGCAGGTGGCCGTCGAACTTCACGTCGACGACGGCGCCGATGACCTGGGTGATGCGGCCCGACTTGTTCGAGCCGGGAGCGGCTGCGGTGTTGGCCATGCGTCCGTACCTCTATCCGTTGATCTTGGCGATGATGCCGACGGGGAGCGTCCCCGAGAACTGGCTTAGGATGTCCGAGACGAAATCCGGCTGCGTCAGCGACCAGCCCGCGCTCGCCCGGATCGTGTAGACGCTGTCGTTCGCGACGCCGGCGATGAACTCGCTCGCGTCGCGGTTGACGATGACGTAGCCGGTGCCGGAGCGCTCGCCGTAGCGGCCGCAGACCGCGATGCGGTATTCGCCGTGCCGGTGCACGAGGCAGACGTCGCGTGCGCCGGCCTTCACGCGCGGATCGACCATCGCCCGCGTGAAGACCGCCATGCGGTCCGCGAAGGCGCGCTCGAGAACCGCCCGGACGGCAGGCTCCTTCAGAAGGTCGTTCGCTGTTTCCTCGGCCGCCTTGGCCGGCGCGAAGGCAAGCACGGGCGCGAGAACCGCAAGCCCTTTCGCCAGCCGCCGCAAAGCCCGTCGCATGGTCGCCCGTCCCGCCTCAAAGCGCCTCGGCGCCCGAAATGATCTCGATCAGTTCCTTCGTGATCATCGCCTGGCGCGAGCGGTTGTAGGTCATCGTCTGCTTCTTGATCATGTCGCCGGCATTGCGCGTCGCGCTGTCCATGGCGCTCATGCGCGCGCCCTGCTCGGAGGCGGCGTTCTCGAGAAGCGCGCGGAAGATCTGGACGGTGACGTTGCGCGGCAACAGGGCCGCCAGGATCTCGCTCTCTTCGGGCTCGTATTCGTAGACCGCGTCGGTTGCGCCGGCGGAGGCCGCCTCGATCTCGACCGGGACGATCTGCTGCGCCGTCGGGATCTGCGAGATCACCGACTTGAAGCGCGAATAGAACACCGTCGCGACGTCGAACTCACCCTCCTCGAAACGCGCCAGAATCTTCTGGGCGACGGCCTCCGCGTTCTCGAAGGCGAGGACGCGGACGGCGCGGAGGTCGACGACCTCGATGATGCGCTCGCCGTACTGCCGGCGCAGGATGTCGAAGCCCTTCTTGCCGATGCACAGGATCTTCACCTCCTTGCCGTCGGCGAGGAGCCGGTTCGCGTGCTCGCGGGCGAGCCGCGCGATCGAGGAGTTGAAGGCGCCGCACAGGCCGCGCTCGGCGGTGCAGACGACGAGGAGGTGCACCCGGTCGGAGCCCGTGCCGGCAAGGAGGCGCGGCGATTCCGGGCCGATCTGCACGCCCGCCGCGATGTTGCCGAGCACCGCCGCCATGCGCTGCGCATAGGGCCGCGCCGCCTCCGCCGCATTCTGCGCCCGGCGCAGCTTCGCGGCGGCCACCATCTGCATGGCCTTGGTGATCTTCTGGGTCGCCTTCACCGAGGCGATGCGGTTGCGGAGATCCTTGAGGCTCGGCATCGCGCTCTCCTACCCGCCCCGCCTCAGGTGAACGACTTCGCGAAGCCCTCGACGACGCCCTTGAGCTTCGCCGCGGTCTCGTCCGAGAGGTCCCGCGCAACGCGGATCGATTCGAGGATGTCGGCGTTCTTGCCGCGCAGCAGCGCGAGAAGCCCGTCCTCGAAGGCGCGCACGCGGGGGACCGGCAGCGGGTCGAGATAGCCGTTGACGCCGGCATAGATGACGGCGACCTGCTCCTCCATCTTGAGCGGCGAGAATTGCGGCTGCTTCAGAAGCTCGGTGAGCCGCGCGCCGCGGTTGAGGAGGCGCTGCGTCGTCGCGTCGAGATCGGAGCCGAACTGCGCGAAGGCGGCCATCTCGCGGTACTGGGCGAGCTCGCCCTTGATGCGGCCGGCGACCTTCTTCATCGCCTTCGTCTGCGCCGAGGAGCCGACCCGCGACACCGACAGGCCGACATTCACCGCCGGGCGGATGCCCTGGTAGAAGAGATCGGTCTCGAGGAAGATCTGGCCGTCGGTGATCGAGATGACGTTCGTCGGGATATAGGCCGAGACGTCGTTCGCCTGCGTCTCGATCACCGGCAGGGCGGTGAGCGAGCCGGCGCCGTTGTCCTCGTTGAGCTTCGCGGCGCGCTCGAGGAGGCGCGAATGCAGGTAGAAGACGTCGCCGGGATAAGCCTCGCGGCCGGGCGGGCGGCGCAGGAGCAGCGACATCTGGCGATAGGCGACGGCCTGCTTCGAGAGATCGTCGTAGATGATCACCGCGTGCATGCCGTTGTCGCGGAAATACTCGCCCATGGCGCAGCCGGAGAACGGCGCCAGGAACTGCATCGGCGCCGGGTCCGAGGCGGTCGCCGCGACGATGATCGAGTAGTCGAGGGCGCCGTTCTCCTCCAGCACCTTGACGAACTGCGCCACGGTCGAGCGCTTCTGGCCGACGGCGACGTAGACGCAGTAGAGCTTCAGGCTCTCGTCGCTGCCCTGGTTGAGCGGCTTCTGGTTGAGGATGGTGTCGAGGGCGATCGCGGTCTTGCCGGTCTGGCGGTCGCCGATGATCAGTTCGCGCTGGCCGCGGCCGATCGGGATCAGGGCGTCGATCGCCTTGAGGCCCGTCGCCATCGGCTCGTGCACGGACTTGCGCGGGATGATGCCGGGCGCCTTCACGTCGACGCGGCGGCGCTCGGTGGCCTCGATCGGGCCCTTGCCGTCGATCGGGTTGCCGAGGGCGTCGACGACGCGGCCGAGCAGCCCCTTGCCGACCGGCACGTCGACGATGGCGCCGGTGCGCTTCACCGTCTGGCCTTCGGCGATCTCGCGGTCGGAGCCGAAGATGACGATGCCGACATTGTCGGCCTCGAGGTTGAGCGCCATGCCGCGGACGCCGGATTCGAACTCCACCATTTCGCCGGACTGGACGTTGTCGAGCCCGTAGGCGCGGGCGATGCCGTCGCCGACGGAGAGGACCTGGCCGACCTCGGTGACCTCGGCCTCGGTGCCGAAGTTCTTGATCTGCTCTTTCAGGATCGCGGAAATTTCGGCGGCACGGATATCCATGTCAGCGGGCCTCGTTCAGGCTTAATCGGATGGCGTTGAGCTTGGAGCGGACGGAGGCATCGACCATGCGCGAGCCGATCTTCACGATCAGTCCGCCGATCAGGTTCGGATCGATCCTCACGTCGAGGGCGATCTCGGCCTTGGCGACCTCCTTGAGGGCCGCCTTGATGTCGGCCATCGCCGCGTCGGACGGCGCCTGCGCGAGGGTCACCTCGGCGCGCACGATGCCCTTCGCCTCGGCGACGAGGCCGCGGAAGGCGCGGATCATGTCCGGGAGCGCAAACAGCCGGCGCTTGCCGGCGACGAGGCGGACGAAGTTCGCCGCAAGGCCGCCGATGCCGGCCTTCGCCAGGATGGCGTCGACCGCCCTCTGCTGCTCATCGGAGGTAAAGACCGGCGAGCGGATCAGGCGCTTGAGGTCGTCGCTCTCCGCGATCAGGGCGCCGAAGCGGTCGAGATCGGCGGCAACCGCGTCAACGGCGCGCTCGTCGCGGGCGAGGTCGAACAGGGCGAAGGCGTAGCGCGTCGCCACGCCCGATCGGAGAGGCCCTTCCTGCGAACCGCTTTTGGCCACGACCGTCTCTCTTGTGTCTCACGGGTCCTCGCGGCGGCGCCGGAGAAGCGGCAACGAAACCCGTCAGTCGGTGGATTTTACCCCTGCGGACGCCGTGCGCCCGCCCCATCGAAGGCGAGGCTGACTAGCATGGGCTTTTAGGGTGTGCAAGGCGAGGGGGGCGGCGACCTCTTCGCGCCGCGCCACGGGCGGCTTGCGGTCAGATCACGAAGACATCCGCCGCCGTGAGCGCGAGGCCCTTCTTCAGGGCGGCGATCTGGATTTGGGCTTTTCCGCCGAGGCCGTCGGCGTCGTAATAGAGCGCCCCGGTGGCCTTGTCGTAGATGACGTGGTCGCCCTTGTCCGCCGCCGCCTTGCCGACGTGGAAGAAGTCCTTCTTCAGCTTCGCCGGCTTGGCCGGGCTGCCGGCCTTGCCCAGCGCCTTGAAGACGGCGTTGTCGAGATAGAGGCTGTCGTCCTTGACGGAAAAGTCGGTCACCCTGTCGACGTTGGCCTTCGCCGGCGCCGTGTCGAAGGCGAAAGCGTCCCGGCCCTTGCCGCCGGTGAGGGTATCCTTGCCGAGGCCGCCGAAGAGGATGTCGTTGCCGGCATCGCCCTTCAGGATGTCGGCCCCGGCGCCCCCCTTGAGGAGGTCGTTGCCGGCGCCGCCGCCGAGCGTGTCGTTGCCCTTGCCGCCGACGAGGGTGTCGGCCAGCACCGAGCCCGCCGTCACCTCGCGGGCGGCATCGCCCACGGCGATGGTGAAGACCTTCGTCACGGTCTTTCCCTGGCTCGCGACCTCGACCTCGATCGTGTGCGTCCTCGCCTGCTCGTAATCGAGCTTGATCCCGTCCCGCACCACGATCCGGCCGTCGCCGGTCAGCGCGAAGCGCCCACCGGCATCGTCGAGGAGCTTGCAGGTGGGGTTGCCGGTCGCGTCCGCATCGTCTCCCGCGAGGGTGCCGACGAGGGTGCCGGCCGGGGCCAATTCCCGCACCGGCGCCGCCGCAAGGCTCACGGTCGGAGCGAATTCGTCGATATCGCCGACCCCGATCGTGACCTCGTAGCCGAGGAGCTTGTTGTGGCTCTTGTCCTCGACGTCGATGAAGAGCGTGTGCGAGAGCGCCGCTTCGGCGTCGAGGCCGAGGCCGTCCTTGAGCTTCAGAACGTTGCCGCCGACGATCTCGAACAGCCCGCTCGCATCCCCGGCCAGGGTGAAGATGTGGGCATCGCCGACGGTCGCGTCCTCGGCGCTCAAGGTGGCGATGACGCTGCCGGGCGCGACGTTCTCGGCCACGGCGGCCGGCACGCCGAGGATCGCGGTCGGACCGGCATTGACGACCGTCGTCTCGACACCGCCGACCAGATAGACGACCTCGCCGACGCCCTTCGTGAACAGGGCTTCGATCTGCGCCTCCGAAAGGGCGCCGTCCGGCGCGCTCACCGTCTCGATGCCGGACAGCGCCGGGCCGGAAAAATCGAACCCGGCCGGATCGCCGGAGAGGACGAGCGTGTCCAGGCCGCCGCCCCCGGCGAAGGCGGCAAAGGCGGCGAGCGCCGCCGCGTCCAAGGTCAGAATGTCGTCGCCGGCCGAGCCCTGAAGGATCTCGAAGTTCGTCACCGGCTTTTCGGAGAGATCGGCGCTCCCCTTCACGACCAGCGTGTCGGTGCCCTGGCCGCCGTCGAGGGTGGCGAAGGCGGCGAGGGCCGCCGCGTCCAAGGTCAGGGAGTCGTTCCCGGCCGAGCCCTGAAGGGCCTCGAAACCCGTCACCGTCTTGCCGGAGAGGTCGGCGCTCCCCGTCACGACCAGCGTGTCGTCGCCGGCCGAGCCCTGAAGCGTCAGGATATCCGCCAGGCTCGCCCCCGCGAGGGTAAGCGTGCCCGCGGCGCCGAGCTTGAGGGTTTCGAAGCCCGTCACGGTCTTGCCGGTGAGATCGACGCTCCCGTTTAGGACCAGCGTGTCTTGGGTGCCTTGGCCGCCGTCGACGGTGGCGAAGGCGTCGAGCAGCGCCGCATCCAAGGTCACGGTGTCGTCGCCGGCCGAGCCCTGAAGGGCCTCGAAGTCCGTCACCGTCTTGCCGGAAAGGTCGGCGCTCCCCGCCACGATCAGCGTGCTGCCGCCCCCTGCGCCCTGAAGTGTCGTGACATCCGTCAGGTTCGCCCCCGCAAGGGTAAGCGTGCCGGCGGTAGCAAGCTGAAGGGTCTCGAAGCCCGTCACCATCTTGCCGGAGAGGTCGGCGCTCTCCTTCAGGATCAGCGTGTCCTGTCCGGCCGAGCCCTGAAGCGTCGTGACATCCGCGAGGTTCGCCGCCGACAGCGTCAGCGCGCCGGCAGCCGCAAGCTGAAGGGTCTCGAAGCCCGTCATGGTTTTGGCGGAGAGATCGGCGCTTCCCTTCACGATCAGCGTGTCGGAACCGGCGTCGCCATCGAGGGTGGTGAAGGCGGCGAGCGTCGCCGAGGCGACGGTCACGGCGTCGGCGCCGGCCGATCCCCGAAGGCTCTCGAAGCCGGACAGCATGAAGGGGAGCGTGAGGTCGTAGGTGCCGCCGGCCGTCAGCTGCAGGGTGTCCGTCCCGCCGCCGCCGTTGAGGTTATCCCCGCCCGTCAGGGTGCCGGGCGCCGCCGTCAGGACCTCGTCGGCATTGCTGCCGACGACAGTATCGCTTCCCGCCGTCGCTCCGGGACGGTAGACCCGCCGGTAGATGGCCTCCACACCATCGTTCGATTTCCACGTGACGACCCAGCCGCCGTCGGCAAGCGCCGTCACGCTTTGCTCGGTCTGCAGGCCGGTCGTCGAGGCGTTGACGAGGATTTCGCCGCCGACGGCCGTGCCGTCGGCGGCGTAGCGTTGCTGGTAGATATCGTAGGTGCCGCCCTGGAAGGATTGCCACGTGACGAGCCAGCCGCCGTCGGCGAGGCCGGTCACGCTGGGGGAGTCCTGCTGGTTCGTCGTCGTCGCGTTGACAAGGATCTCGCCGCCCACGGCCGCGCCGGCCTGGTCGTAGCGCCGCTGGTAGATATCGTTGGTGCCGTCCTGGTTCGAATGCCACGTGACGACCCAGCCGCCGTCGGCGAGCGTCGTCACACTCGGACCGGCCTGGGTGGCCGGTCGTCGTCCCGTTGACCAGGGTCTCGCTGCCCACGGCCGCGCCGGCCTTGTCGTAGCGCCGCTGGTAGACATCGTTGGTGCCGCCCTGGGACGATTGCCATGTGACGAGCCAGCCGCCGTCGGCGAGCGTCGTCACGCTGGGGGAGTCCTGGGTGCCGGTCGTCGTCCCGTTGACGAGGGTCTCGGTGCCCATGGCCGCGCCGGCCTTGTCGTAGCGTCGCTGGTAGATATCGTTGGTGCCGCCCTGGGACGATTGCCACGTGACGAGCCAGCCGCCGTCGGCAAGCGCCGTCACGCTGGGGGAGTCCTGGGTGCCGGTCGTCGTGCCGTTGACGAGGATCTCGCTGCCCACGGCCGCGCCGGCCTTGTCGTAGCGCCGCTGGTAGATGTCGAAGGTGCCATTCTGGGACGAGCGCCACGTCACGAGCCAACCGCCGTCGGCCAGCGTGGTCACACTGGCGGAGCCATGGCTGCCGGTCGTCGTCGTGTTGACGGGGGTTGCGCTGCCGATGGCCGTGTCGTCGGCGGCATAGCGCTGCTGATAGATAAACTCGTCGACGCCGCCGTGCACTTCCCACGTGACGAGGCAGCCGCCATCGGCCAGGCCAGTCACGCTGGGACGGTTTGCGACGCCGACCCCCACCATCACCGGGAGCGCCGGGCTCGCTGCGAACAGGGTGGAGGCATCGACCACGTGCTCGAAGCCCTTCGTGAGCAGCTCCGCGCGCTCGGCCAAGGTGAAGCTCGCGCCGGAGAGGACGATGGTGTCGTTCGAGCCGTACGCCGCGGCGAAGGAGGTCGCCTGGGCGGCGCTGTCGGTGACGACCGTGGCGCTCGGGGACACCGCGACGACAATCACCTCAAACCCCGTCACCGTCATGCCCGTGAGGTCGAACTTGCCCTGGCCGGTGAGGGCCAGCGTGTCGGGGCCTTCGCCGCCGTCGAGGGCGCTGAACTGCGTGAGGTTCGCCGCGCTGATCTTGACCGTGTCGTCGCCGTCCCCCGCCTGAAGGAGCTCGAAGCCGCTCAGCAGGGAAAAGGTGAGGGAGAGGTCCCAGGAGAGGCTCTGTCCGTCGCTGCTGACGAGGGTGATCTTGTCGCCTCCGCCTGCGCCCCCCTGGAGTTTGTCTTCGCTATTCAGCGTGCCGACGCCGACCAGGATCTCATCCGGGCCTGCCGTCCCAGGCACGTTGTCGTTGCCGGAGGTGAGGGTGAATTGCGGCATCTCGGGCTCCGCTCCTGGATCGGTTGCGCTGAGTGTCGCCCCCCGGCTCCCGAGGACCGACCCGCTCCAGCTCGCATTCGATAGGATATAACGTAATGCATGGTCGTCGTGTCACCCTGTCCCGTACCGGAACGGGGCCCGTCAGATCTCCAGCACCGCGATGCCGCAATTGTCGAGGACCTCGCCGGTGAGGACGCGGAAGAAGGTGCCGTGGCCGACGACGGCAATCAGCCGTTCGGGCCGCCCGCCGAGCCAGTCCCGGAAATGCGCCACGCGGGCCTGAAGGGTCTCCCAGGGCTCGACGAAGATGCCGCGCTCGTCGGCCGTCCCCTCCTTGTGCCACCAGATCTCTTCGAGATGCCCGAAATCGAAATGCGGGAATTCGGCCTTGAGGTCGGCCGGCGGCCGGCCGACGTCACAGGAATTCTCGCCATGTTCCCGATGCCGGTGCTCGACCAGGATCGGCGGCGTCGCCGGATGCTCGGCGAACAGGCCGAGGGTCGTCTGCAAGGCCCGGGTGAGCGGCGAGGTCAGGACCAGTTCGTAAGGCACCGCCTTCACCCGCGCCGCCGCCACCGCCACCTGTTGCCGGCCGAGGTCGGAGAGGGGGGCGTCGAAGAAGAGCGGATCGATCCGCGTCGGGTGGAAGGCGGCGTTGAAGGTCGACTGGCCGTGCCGGATGCAATGGACGGTCTTGAGGGCGGTCTTGGTCATGATAGCGGCGCTTCGATCACAAAAAGCTCTGCGGGTCGACATCGATCGAGACTTTCACGCTGCCGCGCGGCTTCGGGCAGCGGGCGATCCAGGTCCTGAGATAGGCCTGGAGGTCGATCGCGCGCTCGGTCTTGACGAGGAGGCGGATGCGGTGCCGGCCGCGGATGAGGGCGAGCGGCGCCTCCGCCGGGCCGAGGACGGTGACCCCCGCCGGGGGCTCGGCGGCGAGCGCCATGGCGCGGGCATGGCCCTCGGCCGCCTCCCGCTCCGTCGCCGAGACGACCAGCGCCGCAAGGCGCCCGAAGGGCGGCAGGCCGGCCTCTTCGCGCACCCGCGTCTCCTCCGCATAGAAGCGCTCGGCGTCGCCGGAGAGGAGCGCGGCGATGACCGGATGCGCCGGCTGCCAGGTCTGGACCAGGGCCCGGCCGGGCTTGTCGCCGCGCCCGGCCCGGCCCGTCACCTGCTGCAGGAGCTGGAAGGTGCGCTCGGCCGCCCGCGGGTCGCCGGAGGTGAGGCCGATATCGGCGTCGAGGACGCCGACGAGGGTCATGAGCGGGAAATTGTGCCCCTTCGCCACGAGCTGGGTGCCGATGACGATGTCGAATTCGCCCTCGGCGATAGCCGAAAGCTCCGCCCGCAGCCGCTCCGTGCCGCCGGGAAAGTCGCTCGACAGGACGAGGGTGCGCCGGCCCGGGAAGCGCTCCGCCACCTCCTCGGCGATGCGCTCCACCCCCGGCCCGCAGGGAACGAGGGAATCGAGGCTGCCGCAGGCGGTGCAGGCGGCGGGCCGGCGCTCGACATGGCCGCAATGGTGACAGATCAGGGCCCGGCGGAAGCGATGCTCGACGAGCCAGGCGGAGCAGTTCGGGCACTCGTAGCGATGGGCGCAGGACCGGCACAGAGTCAGCGGCGCATAGCCGCGCCGGTTCAGAAAAAGCAGGGTCTGCTCGTGGCGGTCGAGGGTTTCGGCCATGGCCGCGGCAAGGGTCGGCGAGAGCCAGCGGCCCTTCGGCATCGCCTCGCGGGTGAGGTCGACGGCGCGAATCGCCGGCAGCGGCCGGCCGCCGAAGCGCTGCGGCAGGACGACGTGGCCGTAGCGGCCGCGCTCGACATTGACGCGAACTCTCGATCGAGGGCGTCGCCGAAGCGAGAATCACCGGCGCGCCTTCGATCCGTCCGCGCAATACCGCCATGTCGCGGGCGTGGTAGTGGACGCCGTCCTCCTGCTTGTAGGCGGCCTCGTGCTCCTCGTCGACGACGACGAGCCCGAGCCGCGCGTAGGGCAGGAACAGGGCCGATCGGGCACCCGCCACGACCGCGACCTCGCCCGCGGCGATCGCGGCAAAGAGCCGCTCGCGCCTGCGCCCGGAGACGCCGGAATGCCAGGCCGCCGGCGGGCAGCCGAAGCGGCCGGCGAAGCGGTCGAGGAACTGCGCCGTGAGCGCGATCTCCGGCATCAGGATCAGCGCCTGCCGGCCCTGTCGCACGGCCTCGGCGACGGCCTCGAAATAGACCTCGGTCTTGCCCGAGCCGGTGACGCCTTCGAGGAGCGTCACCGTCGGGCCGCCCGGCCGCACGAGGTCGACGAGGACCTGCGCCGCGGCCGCCTGCGCGGCCGAAAGCGCGGCCCCGGCGTGGTCGGGATCCGGCGCCTCGGCGACAGGTTCGGGGGCCAGAGCCACGCTTTCGAGGGTGCCCTCGTCGACGAGGCCGTCGACGACGCCGGCGCTCACCCCGGCCGCCTCGGCGAGGTGGCGCTTGAGGTGGACGAGGCCGCCCTCGGCCGCTTTCAGCACGCGGGCGCGGGCGGGGGTCAGGCGCAACGGCGGCGGCCCGGCGAGGCGGACGCCGATGCGCGGGATCTCGGCCCGGCCCTCGTCGGGCAGCTTCAGGCCGAGGGCGAGGGCCGAGCCCTTCGGGGCGAGGGTGTACCAGGCGATCCAGTCGAGGAACTTGCGCATCGCCGGGGCGATGGGCGGCGCCGCGAGGCGCAGGCTCACCGGCTTGAAATTCGCCCCGGCCCCCGGCCGCAGGCTCCAGACGACGCCGACGGTCTCCCGCGTCCCGAGCGGCACCTGCACGACGTCGCCTTCCGCAAGGACGAGGCCGTCGGGAACGGCGTAGGAATAGGCCGTGTCGAGGGCGAGGGGAATCAGGACGTCGGCGACGCGCGATGACATTGGCGACGGATTAACCGAACGGGGCTACCCTGTCTGCCCTGGCACAAAGCAGGAACATGTCAAGCGATTCGGTTCCTTTCGCCTCTCCCCGCTCGCGGGGAGAGGGCCGCCGAAGGCGGCAGGCCCGCGCAGCAGGCGAGGGTGAGGGGGCGGCAACGAAGGAGGCGCGGCGACTTCGGCCGGGCGCCCCTTCCGGAGACGCCCCCTCACCCCCGCTCCGCTTCGCTCCGCTCGTTTCGGCCGAAGGCCGAAACCCTCTCCCCGCAAGCGGGGAGAGGCGAAGGACCGCCCTTCCCGGCACGGCGGCGACGCAGCAGGCGGTTCTCGAATGGCTCGCCTCCCTCGCCAAGGAGCGCCGGCTGTCGCCGAAGACGGTCGAGGCCTATGGCCGGGACCTGCGCCAGTTCCTGATCTTCCTCACGGGCCATCTCGGCGCGGTGCCGGATATCGCCGCGATCGTCGCCCTGAAACCCCTCGACATCCGCTCCTTCCTGGCGGCGCGCCGGCTCCTGCGCGTGCAGAGCCGCTCGCTGATGCGCCAGCTCGCGGCCTTGCGCTCCTTCGCGCGGCATCTCGAGCGGGAGGGGCACGGCACCGCCTCGGCTTTTTCCGCGATCCGCAGCCCGAAGCTCGACCGCACCCTGCCGCGGCCGCTCTCCGCCGCGGCGGCCGTCGCGGTGACGGCCGTCGAGACCCGCGCCGGCGAGGACCGGGAGCCCTGGATCCTCGCCCGGGACGCGGCGGTTCTCTCGCTCCTCTACGGCTCGGGCCTGCGCATCTCGGAAGCCCTCGGCCTGAAGCGGCGCGACGCGCCGGTCGCCGATATCGACGCCGCGACGGTGATCGGCAAGGGCGGCAAGACCCGCTCCGTGCCGGTGATCGCGCCGATCCGCGCGGCCGTCGAAGAATACCTGCGCCTGTGTCCCTACGCGCTGAAGCCGGAGGGCCCGCTCTTCGTCGGCGCCCGCGGCGGCCCGCTGTCGCCGCGCATCATCCAATTCGCGGTCGCCTCCCTGCGCGGCGCCCTCGGCCTGCCGGAGACGGCGACGCCGCACGCCCTGCGCCATTCCTTCGCGACGCATCTCCTCGCGAGAGGCGGCGACCTGCGCGGCATCCAGGAACTTTTGGGCCACGCCTCCCTGTCGACGACCCAGCTCTACACGAAGGTCGACGCGACGCGCCTCCTCGCAGCCTTCGACGCCGCCCACCCCCGCGCGCGGGACTGAGAGCGGCCCCGCGGCTTGCGGGGGTCTTCTGTTCATGCAACGAGATGTCGTTTCGAGGCATGGAGGGGTGCTTGGGCCACCGCAGAGGAAGTGCCCGGGGCGTGACTCGCCGCTCCGTCGTGACGGGGGTCCTGGCGAGCGCCGGTGCGCTCCTCGTCCCCGGCCGCGCGAACGCCCAGCGCATCCTCCTCGACGATGCGAGCCGCCTCAACGCGACGCCTGTCGCGCGGTACGGGTTCATGGCGAGCCGCGGCGAGGAAGCCGTGACCCGCTTGCGGGCCGAGGTCGCCGAGGCCCGGGCGGCGGGCGGCCCGTGGCGACGAGTGGCGCCCGGCACAGCCTCGGCGGCCAGAGCCTGCCCCTCGACGGGACTGCCATGCGCTTCGTGGAGGAGCCCGTCAGAAGGCTCGGCAACCGCATCGTGCGGGTCGGCGCCGGGACATCCTGGCGGCGCGTCATTTCGGAGCTCGATCCCCTCGGCCTGTCGCCGGCCGTCATGCAGTCGAACAGCGACTTCAGCGTCGGCGGCACCTTCTGCGTCAACGCGCACGGCTGGGCGATTCCGCGCGGGCCGTTCGGCTCGAGCGTGCTGTCGGTGCGCATGATGCTCGCCGACGGCACGCTCCTGACGGCGTCGCGGACCGAGAACGCCGAACTGTTCGCCCTCGCCCTCGGCGGTTACGGCCTCTACGGCATCGTGCTCGACCTCGACCTCGAGGTGGTGCCCAACGCGCTTCTCGAGGCGAGCTTCCTGCACGTGCCGCCCGATCGCCTCGCCGATGGCATGTCGAACGTCGTCAGCGACATGCACGGATTCGCGATGGCCTACGCGCGGCTGTCGGTGGCGCGCGACTCGTTCCTCGACGAGGCGCTCCTCGTCGGCTTCCGCGATCGCGGTGAAGAGTTGCACGACCTGCCGCCCGTCGCCGACGGCGGTGCGCTGTCTTCGCTTGCCCGCGAGGTGTACCGGGCGCAGACCGGCTCGGACTTCGGCAAGCGCTTTCGCTGGTTTCTGGAAGCCACGGTCGCGCCCGCCCTCGTCGATCGGCGGGCGACACGCAACGCGCTCCTCTACGCACCGGTGGCGGAGTACGCTTCGCGGGATGCCGGCCGCACCGATATTCTGCACGAGTATTTCGTGCCGCCCGAGCGCCTCGCGACGTTCCTTGCCGCCTGCCGCGCGCTGATCCCGCCGTCGGGCCAAGAGCTTCTCAACGTCACCGTCCGCTTCGTCGATAGCGACGACACGAGCGTCCTCGCCTATGCGCCGGCGCCCCGGCTCGCCGCGGTGATGGCCTTCTCGCAGGAGATGACGGCGGCGGCCGAGACCTCGATGCGGCGCCTGACGGAAGGCCTCATCGAGGCCGCCCTGTCGTGCGGCGGCACGTTCTATCTGCCCTACCGTCTGCATGCCCGGCGCGACCAGATCGCCCGCGGCTATCCCCGCCTCGAGGAAGCGCTCGCCGCCAAGCGCCGCTACGATCCGGGCCTGCTGTTCCGGAACCGGATGTGGGATCGGTATTTTGGGTGAGTGGCGGGAAGTGAGTAGCGAGTGGCGAATGGCGAATGGCGAATGGCAAGTAGTGACACAAGCGACTCACCACTCACGATTTCACGAAGCACCATTTCGCCACTCGCCACTCACCACTCGCCCCTCACATGTGAATCGCCCGCTTCTCCACCGCCATCGCGGCTTCCTTGACGGCTTCGGAGAGGGTCGGATGGGCGTGGCAGGTGCGGGCGATGTCCTCGGAGGAGGCGCCGAATTCCATGCCGACGGCGATCTCGTGGACGAGGTTGCCCGCGTCGGTGCCGACGATGTGCGCGCCGAGGACGCGGTCGCTCGCCGCGTCGGCCAGGATCTTCACGAAGCCGTCCGTGGTGCGGTTGACCTTGGCGCGGCCGTTCGCGGTGAAGGGGAACTTGCCGACCTTGTAGGCGATGCCCGCGGCCTTCAGCTCCTCCTCGGTCCTGCCGACCGAGGCGACCTCCGGCTCGGTGTAGACGACGTTCGGGATGACGCCGTAGTTCACATGGCCCTTGCGGCCGGCGATGATCTCGGCGACGGCGACGCCCTCGTCCTCCGCCTTGTGCGCGAGCATCGGCCCGGCGATGACGTCGCCGATCGCGTAGATGCCCGTGACGTTGGTCGAAAATTGTTCGTCGGTGAGGATGCGGCCCTTGTTGTCCGTCTGCACGCCGACATGCGCGAGGCCGAGCCCCTCCGTGTAGGGGATGCGGCCGATGGCGACGAGCACCGCGTCGGCCTCGACGGCCTCGGCCGCGCCGCCGGTGGCGGGCTCGACGGTGAGGATCACGCCCTTGCCCTTCCTCTCCGCCTTCGTGACCTTCGAGGACAGGCGGAACTGCAGGCCCTGCTTTGCCAGGATGCGCTGGAACTGGCGCCCGACCTCGGCGTCCATGCCGGGCAGGATGCGGTCGAGGTACTCGATCACCAGCACCTCCGAGCCGAGGCGGCGCCAGACCGAGCCGAGTTCGAGCCCGATGACGCCGGCGCCGACGACGACGAGGCGCTTCGGCACGCTCTCGAATTCGAGCGCGCCGGTCGACGAGACGACGACCTTCTCGTCGATGGCGACGCCGGGTAGCGGCGTCACGTCGGAGCCGGTGGCGATGACGATCGCCTTCGTCTCGATGACCTGGTTCGAGCCGTCCTCAGAGACGATCTCGACCTGGCCCGGCGCGGCGATGCGGGCCGCGCCGAAGAAGGCGTCGATCTTGTTCTTCTTCAAGAGAAACTCGACGCCCTTGACGTTGCCGTCGACGCCCTCGCGCTTGAAGGCCATCATCGTCTTCAGATCGAGCTTCGGCTCGGAGACCGCGATGCCCATCGCGGCGAAGTGGGTGCGCGCATCCTCGAATTCCTGCGAGGCGTGCAAAAGCGCCTTCGAGGGAATGCAGCCGATGTTGAGGCAGGTGCCGCCATGCGTCTTGCGCTTCTCGACGACGGCCGTCTTCAGCCCGAGCTGCGCCGCGCGGATGGCGCAGACGTACCCGCCGGGTCCGGTGCCGATGACGATGAGATCGTAGGACATGCAAGGCCCCCGTTTGCCGATGCGTTCAAGGCGATCGCGCGCCGCTCATTCCATCGCGTACTGATACGACCCCCGCGACACGGTGTCATGCCCGAAAGGCGCGGGTTCGCCTCTCCCCGCGAGCGGGCAGAGGCGAAGGGAGCTCCTCACAAATCCAAAACCAGCCGTGCCGGATCCTCCAGCGCTTCCTTGACGCGGACGAGGAACGTCACCGCGTCCTTGCCGTCGACGATGCGGTGGTCGTAGGAGAGGGCGAGATACATCATCGGGCGGGAGACGATGGCGCCGTTGCGCACCACCGGGCGCTCCTCGATGCGGTGCATGCCAAGGATGCCGGATTGCGGCGCGTTGAGGATCGGCGTCGACATCAGCGAACCGTAGATGCCGCCGTTGGTGATGGTGAAGGTGCCGCCCTGCATCTCCTCGATCGAGAGCTTGCCGTCGCGGGCCCGGCGGCCGAAATCGGCGATCGTCTTCTCGATCTCGGCGATCGAGAGCCGGTCGGCGTCCCGCACCACGGGCACGACGAGGCCCTTGTCGGTGCCGACGGCGATGCCGATGTGGTAGTAGTTCTTGTAGACGAGATCGGTGCCGTCGATCTCGGCATTCACCGCCGGAATCTCCTTCAGGGCCTGAATCACCGCCTTGGTGAAGAAGCCCATGAAGCCGAGCTTGACGCCGTGCCGCTTCTCGAACGCCTCCTTGTAGGTCGTGCGCATCTGCATCACGGCGCTCATGTCGACATCGTTGAACGTCGTCAGCATCGCGGCGACGTTCTGCGCGTCCTTCAGGCGCCGCGCGATGGTCTGGCGCAGCTTCGTCATCTTCACCCGCTCCTCGCGGGCGGCATCCGTCGGCGCCGACGGCGCGCGCATCTGCACGGGAGCCGGCGCCGCGGCCGGCGCGGGGGCCGCGGCGGCGCCCGTCGCGATGGCGGCCAGCATGTCGCCCTTCGTCACGCGCCCGTCCTTGCCGCTGCCGGCGACGCGCGCCGGATCGATCCCGCTCTCCGCCGCGATCCGCGCGACGGCGGGGCCGTTTTCGCGCGCCGTCGCCGCGGGAGCGGCGGGTGCCGGAGCCGCCCGCGGCGGTGCTGCGGGCGCGCTCGGCGGCGGTTTCGGCGCCGCGGGCTTTGCAGGGGCCGGCGCGGCTGCCGGCGCGCCGCCCTCGACGATCGAGCCGAGCACCGCGCCGGGCGCGACGGTGCTGCCGTCGTTCGCCAGGATTTCGCCGAGCGTGCCGGCGGCGGGTGCGTTGACCTCGAGGGTGACCTTGTCGGTCTCGAGCTCGACGAGCGGCTCGTCGGCCTTCACCGGATCGCCGGGCTTCTTGAACCAGCGGCCGATCGTGGCCTCTGAGACGGATTCGCCGAGAGTCGGCACGCGGATTTCGGTTGCCATCTTGATCTCTCACCTTGTCCCCGCCGTGGTCGGCGCGGAGCACGCATGGTTGCCGTCAGGCCGCGAAGGCCTCGTCGAGGAAGGCCTGGAGCTGCGCCTGGTGCTTCGGCATCAGGCCGGTCGCCGTCGCGGCCGAGGCCGGGCGGCCGACATAGCGCGGCCGATCGACCTTCGCGCCCGAGGTCTTCAAGACCCATTCGAGATAGGGCTCGACGAAGCTCCAGGCGCCCATGTTCTTCGGCTCCTCCTGGCACCAGACGACGTCGGCCTTCTTGAAGCGCGCCAGTTCGCTCGCCAGCGACTTCACCGGGAACGGATAGAGCTGCTCGACACGCATCAGGTAGACGTCGTCGATGCCGCGCTTCTCGCGGTCCTCGAAGAGGTCGAAATAGACCTTGCCGGAGCACAGCACGACCCGGCGGATCTTGTCGTCCTTGACAAGCTTCGCGTCGTCCCAGAGCACGCGGTGGAAGGAGGTGCCGTCGGCGATCTCCGACAGCTTCGAGACGCAGCGCTTGTGGCGCAGCAGCGACTTCGGCGTCATCAGGATGAGCGGCTTGCGGAAATCGCGGGTGAGCTGCCGGCGCAGGATGTGGAAGTAGTTCGAGGGCGTCGAGCAATAGGCGACCTGCATGTTGTCCTCGGCGCACATCTGCAGGAAGCGTTCGAGCCGGGCCGAGGAATGCTCCGGCCCCTGGCCCTCGTAGCCGTGCGGCAAAAGGCAGACGAGGCCGGACATGCGCAGCCACTTGCGCTCGCCGGACGAGATGAACTGGTCGAACACCACCTGGGCGCCGTTGGCGAAATCGCCGAACTGCGCCTCCCAGAGCGTGAGCGCGTTCGGCTCGGAGAGCGTGTAGCCATATTCGAAGGCGAGCACCGCCTCTTCCGAGAGCATCGAGTTGATGACCTCGAAGCGGGCCTGGCCGTCGGAGATGTGGTTGAGCGGCGTCAGCCGCGTCTCGTTCTCCTGGTCGATCAGCACCGCGTGGCGCTGCGAGAAGGTGCCGCGCTCGACGTCCTGGCCGGAGAGCCGCACGCGATGGCCGTCGATGAGCACCGAGCCGAAGGAGAGCGCCTCGGCCATCGCCCAGTCGATGCCCTCGCCGGTCTCGATCATCTTCTTGCGGTTGTCGAGGAAGCGCTGGATGGTGCGATGGACGTGGAAGCCCTGCGGCACCTCGGTCAGCGCGCGCGCGATCGTGCGCAGGGTCTCGACCGGAACGCCGGTCTGGCCGCGGCGCGGATCGTCGACATCCTCGCGCACGGCCTTGAGACCGGCCCAGCGGCCGTCGAGCCAGTCGGCCTTGTTCGGCTTGTAGCCCTGCGCCGTCTCGAATTCCGCTTCGAGCTTCGCGCGGAAGGCGGCGCGCATCGCCTCGACGTCCGCCTCCGTCACGATGCCTTCGGCGGTGAGCTTCTTGCCGTAGAGCTCCAGCGTCGAGGGATGCGAGCGGATGGTGCGGTACATCAAGGGCTGGGTGAAGGCCGGCTCGTCGCCCTCGTTGTGGCCGAAGCGGCGGTAGCAGAGCATGTCGACGACGACCGGTTTCTGGAAGCGCTGCCGGTACTCGGTCGCGACCTTCGCCGCGAAGGTGACGGCCTCGGGATCGTCGCCGTTGACGTGGAAGATCGGCGCCTCGACCATCTTCGCGACATCCGAGGGATAGGGCGAGGAGCGCGAGAAGCGCGGATCGGTGGTGAAGCCGATCTGGTTGTTGATGATGACGTGGATCGAGCCGCCGGTGCGGTGGCCCTTGAGCCCCGAGAGGCCGAAGCATTCGGCGACGACGCCCTGGCCGGCGAAGGCCGCGTCCCCGTGCAGGAGCAGCGGCATCACGGCGATGCGGTTGTCCGGCGTGCAGCCGTGCTGGTCCTGCTTCGCGCGCACCTTGCCGAGCACCACCGGATCGACGATCTCGAGATGCGACGGGTTCGCGGTCAGCGACAGGTGCACGGTGTTGCCGTCGAAGATGCGGTCCGAGGAGGCGCCGAGATGGTACTTCACGTCGCCCGAACCTTCGACGTTGTCCGGCGCGAAGGAGCCGCCCTTGAACTCGTGGAACAGGGCCCGGTGCGGCTTGCCCATCACCTGCGTCAGCACGTTCAGCCGGCCGCGATGGGCCATGCCGAAGACGATCTCCTTCACGCCGAGATTGCCGCCGCGCTTGATGATCTGCTCCATCGCCGGGATGAGCGATTCGCCGCCGTCGAGGCCGAAGCGCTTGGTACCGGTGTACTTGAGGTCGAGGAACTTCTCGAAGCCCTCCGCCTCGATGAGCTTGTTGAGGATCGCCCGCTTGCCCTCGGGGGTGAAGGTGATCTCCTTGTCCGGCCCCTCGATGCGCTCCTGGATCCAGGCCTTCTCGGTCGGATCCGAGATGTGCATGAACTCGACGCCCAGGGTCTGGCAATAAGTCCGCTCGAGGATGGCGACGATCTCGCGCACGGTGCCGAATTCGAGGCCGAGGACGTTGTCGAGGAAGATCTTGCGGTCCCAGTCGGCTTCCGCGAAGCCGTAATGCGAGGGATGCAGCTCGTCGTCGCTCGGGCGTGGATAGATGCCGAGCGGATCGAGGTCCGCATGCAGATGGCCGCGCACGCGGTAGGCGCGGATCAGCATGATCGCGCGCACCGAGTCGCGGGTCGCCTGCTGCACGTCGGCGGGGGAGATCTCGGCGCCCTTGACCTGCGCCTTGGCCTGGATGCGCTCGCCGACCGCCTTCTCGACCTCGATCCAGTTGCCGTCGAGGGCCGAGACGAGCTCGCCGTTCGCGGGCACGGGCCAGCCGGGCGTCTTCCAGGAGGCGCCGCGGGCGCTCTTTTCGACCGACTGGCGGTCGTCCTTCAGGGCGCCGAAGAAGGCCTGCCACTCGGCATCGACGGCGGCCGGATTCTCCTGGTAGCGCGCGTAAAGGTCCTCGATGTAGCCGGCATTCGCCCCATAGAGGAAGGCGGTGTCGTTGATGTCTTGTCGGGCCATGTCTGTCGTCCCGTTCTTATGGATGGTTATCGCCCCTGAAGCACGTCGACGAGGGTCTTGCCGAGGCGCGCGGGCGAAGGTGAAACGCGGATTCCGGCCGCTTCCATGGCGGCGATCTTGTCCTCGGCGCCGCCCTTGCCGCCGGAGATGATGGCGCCGGCATGGCCCATGCGGCGGCCGGGCGGCGCCGTGCGGCCGGCGATGAAGCCGACCGTCGGCTTCTTGCGGCCCTTCTTCGCCTCGGCGGCAAGGAAGGCCGCGGCCTCCTCCTCGGCCGAGCCGCCGATCTCGCCGATCATCACGATCGACGTCGTCTTCGGATCGGAAAGGAAGAGGTCGAGCACCTCGATGAACTCGGTGCCCTTGACCGGATCGCCGCCGATGCCGACCGCGGTCGACTGGCCGAGGCCCTCGCTCGTCGTCTGGAACACCGCCTCGTAGGTGAGCGTGCCGGAGCGCGAGACGATGCCGACGGAGCCGGGCTTGAAGATGTTCGCCGGCATGATGCCGATCTTGCACTCGCCGGCCGTGACGATGCCCGGGCAGTTCGGCCCGACGAGGCGCGAGGAGGAGCCTTCGAGGGCACGCTTGACGCGCACCATGTCGAGCACCGGGATGCCCTCGGTGATGCAGACGATGAGCGGGATCTTTGCATCGATCGCCTCGCAGATGGCGTCCGCGGCGCCGGCCGGCGGCACGTAGACCACGGAGGCATCGGCGCCGGTCTTCTCGCGCGCCTCGCGCACCGTGTCGAAGACCGGCAGGTTGAGATGCGTCGTGCCGCCCTTGCCCGGCGAGGTGCCGCCGACCATCCGGGTGCCGTAGGCGATCGCCTGCTCGGAATGGAAGGTGCCGTTCTTGCCGGTGAAGCCCTGGCAGAGGACCCTGGTGCTCTTGTCGATCAGAATGGACATGCTAGCGGCCTGCCTTGAAATCCCAGCGGGTCATCGTGAGGACGGTGGATTGTGCCGTCGCCGTGGCCTGGATCGTCAGAACCGGATCGTTGCCGAGGCGCTTGAAGCTGGCGAAGATCGACGATTGCGGCACTCTGTAAATTTCGCCATCGAGCTTCCCGATCGGCGCCTGCGTCTCGAGTTTCGCGCGCAGCGATCCGAGTCCCTCCTCGGACGAGCCGAACAGACCCGACACCTGGCAGTTTGTCGCCGTTGCGTCCGCGTAGCGCTGGCGGTTGACGATGAGGAGGCGTTTTCCGCCGTCCTTCGCATAGGCGGTGACGTCGATGGTCGGCCGCAGGCTCATCTCGCCGGCCTTCTCGAAGCCGGCGGCCTTGAGGAAGTCCGGCAGCTTGTCCGGCGCCATCAACACCGTCGCGCAACCGACGACGAAATCCTCGACGCTCTCCGCCGCATCCTCCTGGGCAGCGAGCGCCGGCGGGGCCGCAAGGATGGCAAGCAGGAGGACCGCGCGCGAAATCACGGCGTCGCCCCTTTCACCGCCTGCACGATCTTCTGCGCCGCGTCGTCGAGGTCGTCGGCCGGGATGACGTTGAGGCCGGAATCGCGCAGGATCGCCTTGCCCTGCTCGACGTTGGTGCCTTCGAGGCGCACCACGAGGGGCACCGTGAGGCCGACCGTCCGCACCGCGGCGATGACGCCGCGCGCGATCACGTCGCATTTCATGATGCCGCCGAAGATGTTGACGAGGATGCCCTTCACGTTCGGGTCGGCGGTGATGATCTTGAAGGCCGCCGTGACCTTCTCCTCCGAGGCGCCGCCGCCGACGTCCAAAAAGTTCGCCGGCTCCTCGCCGTAGAGCTTGATGATGTCGAGGGTCGCCATGGCGAGGCCGGCGCCGTTGACCATGCAGCCGATCGTGCCGGTCAGCGCGATGTAGGCGAGGTCGTGCTTCGAGGCCTCGATCTCCTTCTCGTCCTCCTCGGTGATGTCGCGGAGCGCGACGACGTCCGGGTGCCGGTACAGCGCGTTCGAGTCGAACGAGATCTTGGCGTCGAGGCAGCGCAGGTGCCCGTCCTTGGTGACGATCAGCGGGTTGATCTCGAGGAGGCTCATGTCCTTCGCGGTAAAGGCGGCATAGAGCTTGTTCGTGACGTCCTCCGCCTCCTTGGCGAGGGCGCCCTTGAGGCCCAGCGCCTTGGCGACGAGGCGGCCGTGATGGGGCATGACGCCGGTCGCCGGATCGACGGAGAAGGTGAGGATGCGCTCCGGCGTCTCGTGGGCGACTTTCTCGATGTCCATGCCGCCCTCTGTCGAGACGACGAAGGCGATGCGGCCGTCGGCGCGGTCGACGAGCATCGAGAGGTAGAACTCGCTCTCGATCTCGGAGCCGTCCTCGATGTAGAGGCGGTTGACCTGCTTGCCCGCCTCGCCGGTCTGGATCGTGACGAGGGTGCGGCCGAGCATCTCGTGGGCGAAGGCCTTGACCTCCTCGACGGTGCGGGCGAGGCGAACGCCGCCTTTCGCCCCCGCCTCGGCCTCCTTGAAGCGGCCCTTGCCGCGGCCGCCGGCATGGATCTGCGACTTCACCACGAAGAGCGGCCCGCCGAGCTCCTGCGCCGCAGCCCCCGCCTCCTCGGGCGTAAAGATCGCCCGGCCGCGGGAGACGGGAAGCCCGAACTCCTTCAGCAGCGCCTTGCCTTGGTATTCATGGATGTTCATGGGGAGCGCTTTTCAGAAGTGGCACATGGCGAATGGTAGGCCGTCAGTCGTGAGGAGTGAGATCGTGCTTCGCGATGAGAAATTCGACTTACGACCTCACGACCTCACGACCTCACGAAGTTCCTACGCCAACGCCGGATTGATCTGCTTGCACGCATCGACGAGGCTGAGGACGGAGGCGACGGACTTCTCGAACATGGCTTTCTCCTCCGCCGTGAACGCCACCTCGACGATGCGCTCGACGCCCTTCGCGCCGATGACGATCGGGACGCCGACGAACATGTCGTCGACGCCGTACTGGCCGGACAGATGCGCGGCGCAGGGCAGCACACGCTTCTTGTCCTTCAGATAGCTCTCGGCCATCGCGATGGCCGAGGCGGCAGGCGCGTAGAATGCGGAACCGGTCTTCAAGAGATTGACGATCTCGCCGCCGCCCTTGCGGGTGCGCTCGACCATGGCGTCGAGCTTTTCCTGCGTCGTCCAGCCCATCTTGACGAGATCCGGCAGCGGCACGCCGGCGACCGTCGAATAGCGAACGAGGGGCACCATGTCGTCGCCGTGGCCGCCGAGCACGAAGGCGGTGACGTCCTTGACCGAGACGCCGAATTCCTCCGCCAGGAAGTGCCGGAAGCGGGAGGAATCGAGGACGCCGGCCATGCCGACGATCTTGTCCGGCTTGATGCCGGAGAACTTCTGCAGCGCCCAGACCATCGCGTCGAGCGGATTCGTGATGCAGATGACGAAGGCGTCCGGGGCGTGCTGCCGGATGCCGGCGCCGACCGCCTCCATGACCTTGAGGTTGATGCCAAGAAGATCGTCGCGGCTCATGCCGGGCTTGCGCGGCACGCCCGCCGTGACGATCACCACCGCGGCGCCCGCGATGGCGGCATAGTCGTTCGCGCCGACATACTTGGCGTCGAAACCGTCGACCGGCGCGGATTCGGCGATGTCGAGGGACTTGCCCTGAGGAATTCCCTCCGCGATATCGAAGAGGACGACGTCCCCGAGTTCCTTCAATCCGGCGAGATGGGCGAGGGTGCCGCCGATCTGTCCTGCGCCGATGAGCGCGATCTTGCTGCGAGCCATGGAGCGTCCTTGAGGGGCCGGAAGGCCGGGAGGAGGGCTGCCCGCAGGAGCGCCGCGGGGGCCGCTGTTTAGACACAGAGATGGCGTCGCGACAAGACAAGAAAAGGTTAAGGCGCAAGGACTTGCAACCCGTCCGCTGCCCATTGCAAGGGCACCGCGCCGAGAAGTCCCGGCAACAGAATGACTTAAGCTCGGCCGACGCCTGCGAAGAAAGTCGTTACATTTTCCGAAAGTTGTAACTCATCCTCTTTTTGGGGCGGCGGCGGCGTGGCGGCGGCCCAGGCGGCGGGCACCCCGACCGGGTTCTTCGTTCCGGACTTGACCGGGTGGCCGAGCCTGCCCGACAAGCGCGGCGGCCAACATCAGGAGAACGGTCATGGCGATCGAGCGCATCAATCCCGGGCCGCGCATGTCAGGCGCGGTCGTGCACGGCGACACGGTGTATCTCGCCGGCCAGGTCGCGAAGACGAAGGCGGGCGCCAGCGTCGGCGAGCAGACGCAGGAGATCCTGTCGATCATCGACGGGCTGCTCGCGCAGGCGGGCACCGATAAAACGAAGCTCCTGATGGCGAACATCTGGCTCACCGACATCTCGACCTTCGATGAGATGAATGCGGTCTGGGACGCCTGGGTCCCGAAGGGGAACACGCCCGGACGCGCCACGGTAGAGGCAAAGCTCGCGGCGGCGCCGCTGAAGGTCGAGATCGCGATCATCGCCGCGAAGTAGGTCCCGGCGTCCCGCGCCAAAGGCAATGGGCCCCGCGGGGCCCATCACCGTTCAGACCCTCGCCTCCGGCCTACGGGCAGGGATGGCGCAGTCCGTCGTTGCCGAGATAGGTGCCGCTCGCCGGGTCGTAGGAACGGAAGCGCTGCACGCAATAGGCGCTGCCGCCGGGGGCGGCGTAGACCGGCGGCGCCGCGGCGGCGCTGCCGATGATGGCGCCGGCCGCAAGGCCGGCGGCGCCCGCTGCGGCGGCGGCGCCGTAGTTGTACCCGTAGCCGCCGCCGTAATAGCCGCGGCCGCCGTAATAGGCGCGGCCGCCATAGTAGCCCCTCCCCGCATAGCCTCGGCCGGCGTAGCCCCGGCCGGCGTAGCCCCGGCCGGCATAGCCCCGGCTCACGTACCGGCCGCCCCGCGGGCCGGTATAGCTGCGGTGATAGGCGCGGCCGCCCCGATAGGCCGAATAAGCCGTGCCGATCTCGCCCGCCTGCACCTGAGCGACGATCTCCGGTACCCCGGACGGGGCGGGCGCGGCTGAGGCGGCGGAGGCAGCGGCGCCGAGGACGGCGGCGCCGAGAGCGGCGAGAATGGTGACACGCATCGAAACCCTCCCTGAGCGGGCGCATAGCGACCCCTAATGCAACGCTCGGCCGGGGACTGAAGTTCCACGAGGCGTGGTTTCGAGCGCGATTCACCTTTCCCCGCACAACAGCGGGGAGAGGCGAAGAGGCGCCCCTTCCCCTCGCCCGAAACGCAGCTTCCACGATGTCTGAATCGCGTCGCGCTCAAGGGTGAGGAAAGGCGGGGTTTCTTCACGTCCGGCGCAGGGCCAGCCGGCTGAGATCGTGGAGCCAAGCCGCCGCGATGAAATCGGATGCGAGCGCCTCAGGCCGCCGGCTGTTCCGGCTCGGCGGTCTGCGCCGGTGCGAAGATCGGCTCCGGCCGCGGCTGGAACGTGCGCGACAGGTTGACCGGCGGACGCTCGGTGCGGGCGCCGGAGAAGCGCGGCGCGCCGGCGCGCAGGTCCGCCTGGACGCTGTCGAGAAGGTCGGCGAGCCAGGCGGGACCCTCGACGGCGCCGTTGCGGAGGGCCGTCTTGACGACGTCGATCTTGGCTCCGATCTCGACCGGATTGCGCGCCGGCAAGGTCGCGAAATCGTGCTCGATCGCTTGCAGCTCGCGCAACAGCTCCTCGCGCAGGGAGCGCTGCTCGTCGGCTTCGATCAGGGGCGAGGCGAGCATCCCCCTCAAGGCCGCCCAGCGGAGGCCGAGGGCGCTGACGGACGATGAACCGTCGAGGTTTGTCGGGTTTCTGGATTCGGCCACGAATCGGTCCTTCCTGCACGGTGCGAATCGGTGCGACAGCTATGGCGCCGCTTGTGGCGTGAATCGGGCGAGACGCCAATCCGGCCGCGATGCAGCAGAGGGTTGGTGCACAAGGTAAACAGGCCGTTAACGGAAGACGGAATGGAACGAGCGCCGGGGGTCATGGCGCTCGTTCCGAGGCAGGCCGATGGAGCGGTCTGCGCCCCCCTAGCGACGGTTTGTGGATCGCGTGGGACGATGAGAATTAATGGGGCAATCGCGCACGGTCTTGGCGCTTTGTGCAGCGATAGGAAGAAATCGACACATGTCGATGGGGAAGGAAGCGAGCGTGCTACAATGCCGAAAACCAGAGCAGGGAGACGGCCATGACGGAGCGGGAAAAGACTCTGAGCGACCAGGAGGTGCGCGACGCGCTGGCGCAGCACCTGCCGCGCTGGACGTTCGAGGACGGTTGGATCAAGCGCACGTACAAGACGAGCAGCTGGAAGGGCACGCTGATGGTGATCAACGCCGTCGGCCATCTCGCGGAGGCCGCCTGGCACCATCCGGACATCACGGCGTCCTATGCCTGGGTCGAGGTGCGCCTGACGACCCACACCGCGAAGGGCGTCACCGGCAAGGACATCGCGCTGGCCCGCAAGATCGAGGAGATGATCGGCTGGCAGCCGGGCACGGAAGGCGGCGCCCTCGAAGGCACGCCGAGCGACCCGCGCTTCGCCTACATCAAGCACGAAAAGTGATCGCCCACCGCGGCATCGCGCTCGCCGCGGCGCTGTCCCTCGCTCCCCCTGGAGCGGCGATCGCGCAGGACATGATGCGCCATGTCGACCTCGCCTCGCCGGAGATGGTGAGCGCGGAGATGACGCGGGACGACCTCGCCGCGATGGTCCGCGCCGCGGCCGGAAAGCCCCTCGACCTCACCGGCAAGAGGCTTTCCGGCCTCGATCTCGCCGGCTTCGACCTCAAGGGCGCCAATCTGCGCCTCGCGCGCCTCAACAGGACGCGGCTCGCCGGCGCCGATCTGTCGGGCGCGGTGCTCGACCAGGCCTGGCTCCTCGACGCCGATCTATCCGGCGCGAAGCTCGCCGGCGCGAGCCTCTTCGCCTCGCAGGCCCGCGGCGCCCGCCTGCAGGGGGCTGACCTTTCCGGGGCGCGCCTCGCCGCCGACATGAGCGCTGCGGACCTTTCCGGCGCGCGCCTCAGCGGCGTGCGCGGCGGCGCCGACATGCGCAACCAATCGATGGGCCTCATCCGCGCCGTGCTGACCTCGGCGAACCTGTCCGGCGCCCGCCTCGACGGCGCCGACCTCTCCCGCGCCAAGCTCGACTTCGCCGTGCTGCGCGACGCGAATCTGAGCGGCGCGCTCCTCGTCGGCGCGGACCTCGCCGGCGCGGATTTTTCCGGCGCGACCCTCGCCGGCGCCGACTTGGCGCAGGCCGACGTGTCGGCGGCGCGGTTCAAGGATGCGAAGGGCCTCGACGCAGCGAAGGGCTGGGACCGCGTCGTCAACGCCGATCGCGCCTTCTTGAACTGATCAGGCGAGGGCGTTCAGCCCGAGTTGCAGCGACCTGCCGTATTCGGTCAGCGCCGCCGTCAGGGCCGGCAGCGGCTCGCGTTCCGGCACCAGGAGCCCGACCGTGTGCACGGCGTCCGGGTCGCGGATCGGGATCGCCCGGACCGAGCTCGTCAGGTCGAGGGCCTTGGCGAAGAGGGTCGGCATGATGCTCGCCCAGCGGCCCGTCCGGACATGCGCGATCAGCGTCATCATCGAGTTCGATTCGAGCGTGGCGTTCGCCTGGGTGCCGGCCTCGCGGAGCTGGCGGTCGATGATGCGCCGGTTCTGCATGTCGTCCGTGAGCAGGCAGAGCGGGATGTCGCCGAGGTCCGACCAGGGGATCGAGGGCCGGTCGGAGAACGGGCTGCCGGCCGCGGTGAGCAGGCAGTAATGCTCCTCGTAGAGGGGGATCGTGCGCACGCGCCGGAGCGGCTCGGCGTCGATGTAGGAGAGGCCGGCATCCGCCTCCAGGGTCTCGATCATGCGCAGGATCTCGTTCGAGGTCCGCGACAGGATCGTGAAGCGCACGTTCGGATGGCGCTCCCGGTAGGGCGTCGTCAGTTCCGGCAGCATGGCGAGGGCGGTCGGGATCACCGCGAGGCGGAGATGGCCGCTGAGGCCCTTGCGGCGGACGCCGATCTCCTGGCGCATCTGGCGGGCGTCGCCGACGATGCGCAGGCCCCATTCCAGCACCCGCTCGCCCTCCGGCGTCAGGCCGCGATAGCGCGAGCCGCGCTGGACGAGGAGGGTGCCGAGGCTCGCCTCGAGCTGCTTCAGCCCCGCCGAGAGCGTCGGCTGGGTGACGCCGCACTGCTCCGCGGCGCGGCCGAAATGTCGCTCCCGCGCCAGCGCGATCAGGTATTCGAGCTTGTCGATCATGGCGTTGCAGCCTGGCTCCGCGGGCGCGGGACGTTAGCGGATCGCCCGGCTGTCTGATAGATACAATCGATCAGGTAATGCCGCTTTAGCGGTTGTTATCAATCGTCCGCTCTGGTTCTGTGCGGACGGGAGGGACGATGAATCAGAGTAACGCCGTGGCGAACGGCCCGGTGGCGCGACGCGGACCCGGCCGGCGGGAGGGGCGCAAGCCCCGCGGTCGAACCGTCGATCCGACGGCGCTCGCGGAGATCGGCGCGCTCCTCGGCGATCGTCCGCGCCGGCGCGATCTCCTGATCGAGCACCTGCACCTGATCCAGGACCGCTACGGCACAGATCTCGGCGGCGCATCTCGCGGCGCTGGCCGACGAGATGCGGCTCTCCTCGCGGAGGTCTACGAGATCGCGACCTTCTACGCCCATTTCGACGTCGTGAAGGAGGGCGACGCGCCGATGCCGCCGCTCACCGTGCGCGTCTGCGACAGCCTCACCTGCGCGATGTTCGGCGCGGAGCGAGCTTCTGGCCGCTCTGCAGGCGGGCCTCGGGCCCGAGGTCCGGGTCGTGCGGGCGCCCTGCGTCGGCCTCTGCGACCAGGCGCCCGTCGTCGAGGTCGGGCATCACTTTCTGCACCAGGCGGAGCCCGGCGAGCGTCCGCGCGGCGGTCGCCGCGGGCGAGACCCATCCCGACATTCCGGCCTATATCGATTACGACGCCTATCGGCGCGGGCGGCGGCTACGCGACTGCTCGAGCGGCTGCGCTCCGGCGACGTCGAGCGCGGACGACGTGCTGCACGGCCCTCGACGACAGCGGCGCTGCGCGGCCTCGGCGGCGCCGGCTTCCCGACGGGGCGCAAGTGGCGCTCGGTCCGCGGCGAGCCCGGACCGCGGCTGATGGCCGTCAACGGCGACGAGGGCGAGCCCGGCACGTTCAAGGACCGGCACTACCTCAACACCGACCCGCACCGCTTCCTCGAAGGCATGCTGATCGGCGCCCACGTCGTCGAGGCGGCGGAGGTCTACATCTACCTCCGCGACGAATACCCGATCGCCCGCGAGATCCTGTCGCGCGAGATCGCCAGGCTGCCGCCCGGGCGGACCGCGCCTCCATCTGCGCCGCGGGGCCGGGCGCCTATATCTGCGGCGAGGAATCCTCGCTGATCGAGAGCATCGAGGGCAAGCGCGGACTGCCGCGGCACAAGCCGCCCTTCCCGTTCCAGGTCGGCCTGTTCGGCCGCCCGACGCTGATCAACAATGTCGAGACGCTGTTCTGGGTCCGCGACATCCTCGAGAAGGGCGCCGACTGGTGGACGAGCCACGGCCGCAACGGCCGCACCGGGCCTGCAGCTCCTACTCGGTCTCCGGCCGCGTCAAGGAGCCCGGGCGTCAAGCTCGCGCCGGCCGGCATCACGGTGCGCGAGCTGATCGACGAGTATCTGCGGCGGCATGGCGGAGGGCCACGGCTTCCGGCCTATCTCCCGGGCGGCGCCTCGGGCGGCATCCTGCCGGCCTCGATGGACGACATCCCGCTCGATTTCGGGACGCTGGAGAAGTACGGCTGCTTCATCGGCTCGGCCGCGGTCGTGATCCTCTCGGACCAGGACGACCTGCAAGGCGCGGCGCTCAACCTGATGCGCTTCTTCGAGGACGAGTCCTGCGGCCAGTGCACGCCCTGCCGGGTCGGGACGCAGAAGGCGGTCGCCCTGATGGAGCGGCCGCTCTGGGACCGGGCGCTTCTCGGCGAGCTCGCCGCGGTGATGCGCGACGCCTCGATCTGCGGCCTCGGCCAGGCGGCGCCGAACCCGCTTGCTGTGCCTCATGCGCTATTTCCCCGAAGAGTTCTCCGCCCTGGAGGCCGCCGAATGAGCGTGACGGTCCTGCAAGCGCCCGCCGCGACCATCGCCTTCGAGCTCGACGGCGATCAGGTCGAGGCCGCGTCCGGGCGAGACGATCTGGCAGGTCGCCCAGCGTCTCGGCACCGAGATCCCGCATCTCTGCCACTCGGCGAAGCCCGGCTACCGGCCGGACGGCAATTGCCGCGCCTGCATGGTCGAGATCGAGGGCGAGCGCGTGCTCGCCGCCTCCTGCATGCGCAAGCCCGGCGTCGGCATGAAGGTGCAGACCGACACGCGAGCGCGCCGAGAAGGCCCGCGCCATGGTGATGGAGCTGCTCGTCGCCGATCAGCCGGCGCGCGCGACCTCGCACGATCCGACCTCCGCCTTCTGGGCACAGGCCGACGCGGTCGGCGTCGACCGCGAGCCGCTTCCCGGCCGCCGAGCGCTGGGCGGCCGATGCCGAGCCACCCGGCGATGCGCGTCAATCTCGACGCCTGCATCCAGTGCAATCTCTGCGTCCGCGCCTGCCGCGAGGTCCAGGTCAACGACGTGATCGGCATGGCCTACCGCAGCGCCGACGCGAAGGTCGTGTTCGACTTCGACGATCCGATGGGCCAGTCGACCTGCGTCGCCTGCGGCGAGTGCGTGCAGGCCTGCCCGACCGGCGCGCTGATGCCGGCGGCCTATCTCGACGAGCACCAGACCCGCACCGTCTGGCCGGACCGCAAGGTCGATTCGCTCTGCCCCTATTGCGGCGTCGGCTGCCAGGTCACCTACAACGTCAAGGACGAGCGGATCGTCTACGCGGAGGGCCGCGACGGCCCGGCCAACCACAACCGGCTCTGCGTCAAGGGCCGCTTCGGCTTCGACTACATCCACCACCCGCACCGGCTGACGAAGCCCCTCGTCCGCCTGCCGAACGTGCCGAAGGACGCCAACGATCAGGTCGATCCGGCCAATCCCTGGACGCATTTCCGCGAGGCGACGTGGGAGGAGGCGCTCGATCTCGCCGCCGGCGGCCTGACGCCGCATCCGCGACGAGCACGGCCCGCGCGCGCTCGCCGGCTTCGGCTCGGCCAAGGGCTCGAACGAGGAGGCCTATCTCTTCCAGAAGCTCGTGCGCACGGGCTTCGGCTCGAACAACGTCGACCATTGCACGCGGCTCTGCCACGCCTCGTCGGTCGCCGCCCTGATGGAAGGGCTCAATTCCGGCGCCGTGACGGCGCCGTTCTCGGCCGCGCTCGACGCCGAGGTGATCATCGTCATCGGCGCCAACCCGACGGTGAACCACCCGGTCGCCGCGACCTTCATCAAGAACGCGGTGAAGCAGCGCGGCGCCAAGCTGATCGTCATGGATCCGCGCCGGCAGGCGCTGTCGCGCCACGCTACGCGCATCTCGCCTTCAAGCCCGGGCACCGACGTCGCGCTGCTCAACGCGATGCTCCACACCATCGTCGAGGAGAGGCTCTACGACGAGCAGTACATCGCCGGCTACACGGAGGGCTTCGAGGCGCTGCAAGACGAAGATCGACGGCTTCTCGCCGGAGACGATGGCGCCGGTCTGCGGCATCGACGCCGAGACCCTGCGCGAGGTCGCGCGGCTCTATGCCCGCTCGCGCGCCTCGATCATCTTCTGGGGCATGGGCATCAGCCAGCACGTGCACGGCACCGACAACGCGCGCTGCCTGATCGCGCTCGCGCTGACGACGGGCCAGATCGGCCGTCCCGGCACGGGCCTGCATCCGCTGCGCGGCCAGAACAACGTGCAGGGCGCCTCCGACGCCGGCCTGATCCCGATGGTCTATCCGGATTACCAGTCCGTCGAGAAGGACCGCAGTCCGGCAGATCTTCGAGAACGTCTGGGGCACGCGACCCTCGATCCCAAGCGCGGGCTGACCGTCGTCGAGATCATGAACGCGATCCATGCCGGCACGATCCGCGGCATGTACATCGTGGGCGAGAACCCGGCGATGTCCGACCCCGACCTCAACCACGCCCGCGAGGCGCTGGCGATGCTCGAGCATCTCGTGGTGCAGGACCTCTTCCTGACCGAGACGGCCTTCCACGCCGACGTGATCCTGCCGGCCTCGGCCTTCGCCGAGAAGGCCGGCACCTTCACCAACACGGACCGCCGCGTGCAGCTCGCCCGCCCGGTCATCCGCGCCGCCGGGCGACGCCCGCCAGGACCTCTGGATCATCCAGGAGATCGCCCGCCGCATGGGCCTCGACTGGAACTACGACGGCCCGGCCGACGTCTTCGCCGAGATGGCGCCGCTGATGCCGTCGCTGGCGCAACATCACCTGGGAGCGCCTGGAGCGCGAGGGCGCCGTCACCTACCCGGTCGACGCGCGACGACCAGCCCGGCAACGAGATCATCTTCTGCGCCGGGTTTCCCGACCGAGAGCGGCCGCGCCAAGCATCGTGCCCGCGCAGCTCGCGCCCGCCGGACGAGGTGCCGGACGACGCGTATCCGATGGTGCTCTCGACCGGGCCGCGTGCTCGAGCACTGGCACACCGGCTCGATGACCCGGCGCGCCGGCGTGCTCGACGCGCTCGAGCCGGAGGCCGTCGCCGCGCTCTCGCCCCGCGACCTCGCGCGGCTCGGCCTTGCGGCCGGCGAGCAGGCTTTGCTCGAAACCCGGCGCGGCGCGGTCGGTGGTGCAGCTCGCGCTCCGACCGCGACGTGCCGGAGAGCATGGTCTTCATGCCCTTCTGCTACGCGGAGGCCGCCGCCAACCTGCTGACCAACCCGGCGCTCGATCCGTTCGGCAAGATTCCCGAGTTCAAGTTCTGCGCGGTGCGCGTCTCGCGCCTCGGCGACGCGCTGCCGACCGCCGCGGAGTAGCGAGGCGAAGGGCACCCATCGCCTCTCCCCGCTTGCGGGGAGAGGGCTGCCGAAGGCAGCAAGCCTGCGCAGCAGGCGAGGGTGAGGGGGCGGTCACGAAGAAGGCGCTGCGGCAAGGGAAGGCGCCTCCTCCGGCACCGCCCCCTCACCCCCGCTCCGCTTGTTTCGGCAAAGCCGAAACCCTCCCCCCGCTTGCGGGGTGAGGCGAAGGGGGCGCTACAGCTTCGCCTGGATCGCCCGCGCGATCTCGTAGAGGCGCTGCTCCAGCAGCACCGGCGTTTCGCAGACATAGGTCAGCGATTGCGCGCGCTCTTCGAAGATGCGCTTGTCCCAGGAAAAGCGCGTCTCGAGCTCGTCGAGTTCCTTCGACGTCGCGGCGGCGGGCGAATCCTTCACCGCTGAAATCTTGTCGGCGGCGTCGCGGATGCGTTCGGCGAAGCCGCGCTGGCCGCGGGCGTAGCGCTCGATGCCGGACATGATCTTCTGGCGCTCGCCGTTGACGATCTCCAGCGATCCCGCGAAGACGCGCGTCAGCCGTTTCGTCCGCTCGGGGCCCGCATCCCTGGCGAAGGCGTCGACGAGGCCATCGATGTCGGCGAGCGGCGTGCGCCGCGAGGAGAGTTTCTGGGCGAGCGCGGCGGCCTCGAAGTCGGAGCCCCACGGCCCGGCTTCGTCGAGGCTCGGACCGGACCAGATCGTGCCGGCGGCGATCGTCGGCACCTTGCGCTGCACGCAGGGCCAGTCCGGATCGGGCTTCGGCTGCGCGGCGAGCGGTCCCGCGCCGATGGCGGCGATCGCGAGCGCCGCGAGACAAACGTGACGGATCATGAGGCTTCTCCCTGCGGGCCGCCGCGCCGGCCCATGATCCCGCGCCCGGGATCGTAGGCGAGGACCGCGGCCACGAAGAAGGCGATGGTGACGAAGAGGACGACCGCGAACGAGACCGGTTCGAAGGTGACGTAGAGCGCGTTCCGCACGAGCTCGACCGCGTGCGTGAAGGGGTTTGCGAGGCAGATGAGATAGAGCATCTCGCTCGAACTCGCGGATGCGCCAAAGCGGATAGAGCGCCGAGGAGGCGAAGAACATCGGGAAGATCACGAAGTTCATGACGCTGGCGAAGTTCTCGAGCTGGCGCACGAGGGAGGACAGGAAGAGGCCGATGGCGCCGAGCATCAGCCCCGACAGCATGAAGGCCGGCAGCGCCGAGAGGTAGCCGAGCCAGGGAATGTCGACCTCCCAGAAGCAGGCGATGGCGAGGAAGACGTAGACCTGCACGAGGGAGACGAGAGACGCCCGCCGCGAGCTTCGCAAAGAGCAGCGACCAGCGCGGATAGGGGCTTGTGAGCAGCACGCGCATGGAGCCGACCTCGCGGTCGTAGACCATCGAGAGCGAGGATTGCATGCCGTTGAAGAGCTGGATCATGGTCGCAAGGCCCGGCGTGACGTAGACCTCGTAGAGGACGTAGGTCTCGTAGGGCGGGATGATCGAGACGCCGAGCACGTTGCGGAAGCCGGCGGCGAAGATGAACAGCCAGACGAGCGGGCCGCACGAGGGCGGAGAAGAAGCGCTCCTTCTGATTGACGAAGCGCAGGAATTCGCGCCGCGCGATGCCGGCGAGCGCAGATGGCGTAGCCGCGGGCGCCGAGGCGCAGGACCGTCGCCGGAACCGCGGTGGCGGTCACGCCGCCTCCCCGGCCGAGCGCGCGGCCGCGAGTTGCCTGAAGGCGGCCTCCAGGCTGCCGTCTGCCCCCGCAATTTCGCTCGCGAGGCCGCGCGCGATGATGTGGCCCTCGTGCAGCACGACGACGGGGTCCTGCGGCTCGACCTCATCGAAGATGTGCGTCGCCCACAGGACCGCGAGTCCCTCCTCGCGCACGAGACCGCGCACGATGCCGACGATGTCGGCCCGCGACTTGAGGTCGAGCCCGACCGTCGGCTCGTCGAGGAGGAGAAGCCGCGGCGCGTGGATCAGGGAGCGCGCGATCTCGACCCGCCGGGACTGGCCGCCGGAAAGGGTGCGGATCTTGTCGTTGCCGCGCTCGGCGAGCTCGACCCGCTCGAGCAGCCGGGCGATGCGCGGCTCCGCTTCGCGCTTCGGCAGGCCGTGCAGGGAGGCGTGATAGAGCAGGTTCTGCCGGATCGTCAGGTCGGCGTCGAGGGTCCGGCTCTGGAACACGACGCCGAGGCGGGCGAGCGCCTGCGAGGGCGCGCGCTGCGATGTCGAAGCCGAAGATCCGGACCTCGCCGGTCCGGTTGTGGTAGAGCCGCGTCACGATGGAGAAGAGCGTCGTCTTGCCGGCCCCGTTCGGCCCGAGCAAGGCGACGAAGGCGCCCGCCGGAACCTCGATCGAAACGTCGGCGAGGGCCTGACGCGATCCGAACCGGTGCCCGACGCCGCGAACCGAGAGGGCCGCGCCCGGGGCCGGTTCGCTCAACGGCCGAGCGCTTTGCGCGCGTCCTTGACCGCGTCCATGCATTCGTCGAACTCGCCCTCCCCGTCTTCCCGCACGGCGACCCGCAAAGCGGTCTGGAGCTTCGTCAGGACGCCGGCGGCCGGCTTCTTGTCGATCTCGCTCCGGATCATCGCGATCCCCGCCTTGCAATCGGCCTTGTCGTCGGCCGCGGCGTCGCCGATGCCGGCGAAGGCCGCAAGGCCCAGCGCCGGGAGAATAGGACGGAATTGGCGCATCGGGCAGCCCCCTTATTTCACGATGAAGCGGCCGGTCATGCCGCGGGATTCCAGGCCCTGCACGTACCAGGGGAATTCGCCCGGCCGCATGACGACGAACTCGACGTCGATCGTGCCCTGATCGTCGAATTCGAGGTGGTGCGGCGGCCCCGCCATGTGGATCTCGAGATGGTTGACGACGATCTGGTTGATCCAGGTGTTGCGGAAGAATTCCGGCGCGAAGAACTTGTACTCCTTCGCGCCCTTCGCGGTGATCGAGAGCCGGTAGGACTTGCCCGATTGCAGCTCGAAATCCTTTTGCGAGACGAGGTAGTCGTTGCCCTCCTCGTTGCCGAGGACGAGTTCCGGCAGGTCCTCGCGGCCCTTCATGAGATCGACCGCCCGGGCAGGGGCGGCGATGGCGAAGGCTAAGGCGATGAGGCCCGGGACCAGGCGGCGCATGGCTGGCTTCCTTCCTTGAATGGCTCTATTGCGGCGAGATCGTCACGCCCCACGGGTAGCGCCCGACCTGGATGCTCTTCGTCACCGTCAGGTTCGGGACGTCGATCACCGAGACGTCGTTCGAGGTGCCGTTCGTCGTGAACAGGAGCTTCTCGTCCGGCGTGAAGGCGAGCTGCCAGACGCGCTGGCCGACGAGAAGATACTTCTCGATTTCGATAGGTCTTGGCATTGATGACGGCGACGCGGTTCGCCGGCCCCAGCGCGACGAAGGCGCGGGCGCCGTCCTTGGTGATGCGGATGCCGACGGGCTGAATCGCCTCGTCGGGCACGCCCGGGATCTTGAAGGTGATCTTCTTGACGATCCGGCGCGTCGCCGGGTCGATGACGCTGACCGTGCCGCCGACCTCGGCGGAGACCCAGAGCGACTTGCCGTCCTTCGAGAATTCGGCGAAGCGCGGCCGCGCGTCGACGAGCACGTTGTCGATGATCTTGTGCGTCGTCGTGTCGATGAAATGGGCCATGTTGGTGGTCTCGGAGGTGTTCACGAGGACCTTGCCGTCGGGACTGAGACCCATGCCCTCCGGCTCGACGCCGACCGGCACCTCGGCGAGGACGAGGTTCTTTTCGACGTCCAGCACCGTGACCTGGTTGTCGTCCTCGTTCGCGATGTAGAGCAGGTTCCCGTCGGGATTGAGGATGAACAGCTCCGGATCGGGTCCGGACTGCAGCGAGCGCAGAACCTTACCGTCGCCGTGTCGATGACGTCGACGCGGTTGTCGTCGCTCGCGCAGACGTAGAGCGTCTTGCCGTCCGGGCTGACGTGATGCCGCGCGGTCGGCGTCCGACCTTCCAGGTCGGCGTCACCGGCGAGTGTGTCGGAGTCGATCACCGAGACGGAGTTGTCCTTCTCGTTCGAGACGTAGACCATGTAGGCCTGCGCCGGCGCGGCGGCGAAGGCACGCGGCGCACCAGGAGCGGCAAGCAGCTGTCCTTCGCTCCGCGGACCTCGAAGGCATCCGCCCGTGTCAGGGGAGTTTGCAGGCGGTCTCCGGCTGGTCGATGCCGAGCGTGTCGAGCGGCGTGCGCTGGTGCAGGAAGCCGCGCTCCGGCGCGACGGAGACGAGCGAGCTTCGGCTGCACGATCGAGGATCGGCTGGCGCAGCTGCTGATCCCAGGGCCGGAAGCTCAGCGAGCACGCCCTTGTAGGCCGGGCAAGCGAAATCCGGCGTGAGCATCGCCTTCTTCAGCTCGGCCGGCGCCGTCAGCTTCGTCTTCGTGACCGCGTCGCCGACGGCGCGCACGGCCATCCAGACCTGGTAGTCGAGGGGCCGCATCAGGCCGGTTCGTGGTGCGGCGGAAGCGGTTCTGCGCCTGCGCCGCGCCCCAGGCCTCAAGCGTCGGATGCCAGGTCGTCGCGACGAGCCCCTGCGTGCCGGCGACGAGGCGCGGGTCCCAGGTGCGGTAGGTGAGGTAGTCGCCCCAGTCGCCGGCATCGTCGGCGACGACGGCGACGTCGTAGTCGACGCCGCGGGTGAAGACGAGGGCATCCGCGGTCGTCGGGCTGTCGGCCTTGGCGCGGGCGAGCGGACCGAACTCCCATGGCTTCTCGGCGCTGACGATGAGGCCGAATTTCTTGGCGGCCCGCCTCATCGCCTCGGCGTAGAGCTTGTCCTCCGGCTGCGGGCCGACGACGAGCATGATCTTGCGCCAGCGCTTGAAGGCGAGGAACTGCGCCAGGGCGTCGGTGAGCATCGCGTCGCTCGGCGCGACGTGCAGCACGTTGGCGCGGCAATCCGCGCCGCGCAGGCGATCGTCCGACGCGCCGGCATTGAACAACACGATATCGCGATCCTTCAGCGCGTCGGCGACCGCGAGGAGTTCGCCCGCGGGAAGGTTCGCGGCAATGAAGTGGACGCCGTCGTCGGCGAGGGCCTTCGCCTTCGCGACCGCGTCCTCGCCTTCGCCGAGCCAGGCCTCGACCAACGTATAATGCTGGCCGGTGAAGGTGCCGGTGGTGTTGTTGTCGCGGATGCCGAGCTGCCCCCCCGCGAGGCCTTCGTCCTCGGGCGTCGGATCGATCTCGTAGGCCGGAGGAGGCGGTGGCTGGCGCGACAGGAAGGCGATGCGGATCTCGACCGGATCGGCGGCGCGCGCGGGCAGTGCAAGGGAAGCCAGGCCGGCCGCCAACACGGCGACCAGCCCGAACCTGATCCATGAGGAAAGACGTTCGGCGCACACCATCATTCGGCCGGGACGGTAGCAGCCGGCTTGGCTCTTTCAACGGAAATGAGATAAGAAAAACCTAAGATGAGCCGCCGTTGCGCGCGCCTTGCGGCCCGTGCGACCTTGCCCCCGAAAGGGCTGCCCGACATGCGTTTTCTCCTCCCGGCGCTGCTTCTGACCGCGGCCTCCGCCGCAGCGGCGGCCGAGCCGGCCAGGACCGCGGTCTTCGACCTCGAACTGATCGACACCAGCCAGGAGGCGGAACGCGGCGTGCGCGAGGACCAGACGCGCCGCCTCGCGCTCGCGAGCGAGGAGCTGCGCCAGCTTCTTTCGGCTTCGCCGCAGCTCAAGCTCGTCGATCTCGCGCCGCAGCGCGAAGCGATCGAGAAGCAGTCGCCGCTCAGCAAGTGCAACGGCTGCGAGGAAGACCTCGGCAAGCTCGTCGGCGCCGACATCGTCGTGACGAGCGTCATCCAGAAGACGTCGAACCTGATCCTGAGCTTCGCCATCACGATGAAGGACGTGCACACGGGCAAGCCGATCCGCGTCGGGCAGGTCGACATTCGCGGCAACACCGACGAGAGCTGGCTGCGCGGCGTGCGCTGGCTGGTGAAGAACCGCCTCCTCGCGGAACCGCTGCCGCTTCCGTCATGAGCGTGACGGCGGCGACGACCCCGCGCCTCCTCGTCAGCGTCCGCGACGCCGACGAGGCGGCCTGCGTCGCGGCCGCCGGGCGCTGTCTCATCGACGCGAAGGACCCGGACGCGGGCGCCCTCGGCGGGCTGCCGCAGGCGACCGTTGCGGCGATCGTGGCGCGGCTCGCCGGCGCCGCCGAGACGAGCGCCGTCGCGGGCGAGCCCGAGACCTTCGCGGATCTCGTGGCGCGCGTCGCCGGCATGGCCGGGACGGGCGTCGATCTCGTCAAGGTCGCGTGGCCGTCGGCCGAAGCCGCGGCGCCGGCCTCGCTGGCGTCCGCGCTCGGGCGCATCCGGACGCCGGTCGTCGCCGTGTTCTTCGCCGAAGCGCGGCCGGGGCCGGACGCGGCGGCGCGGGCCGCCGCCGCGGGCTTTTCCGGCGCGATGATCGACACGGCCGACAAGGCCGGCGGCACCCTCCTCGATCATCGCTCGCCGTCGGAGCTTGCCGCCTTCCTTGCCGCCTGCGGCCGGCACGGCTTGCTCAGCGGCCTCGCCGGTTCCCTGAGGCTCGCCGATATCGGCCTCCTCGCTCCGCTGCGGCCGGGCTATCTTGGCTTCCGCGGCGGCCTCTGCCGGGGGGGCCGCAGGACCGCGGATCTCGACCCGCGGCGCGTCGCGGAGGCCCTATCCCTGCTCGCGGCTTCCTGCCACGATGCGGCGCTCGCGTGAGGACGGTGCCCGTGGCGATCCCGTGGCTGGTGGTGAAGATCGGCGGCAGCATCCTCGAAAGCGGCAGCCTTCCGGCGCTGTTGAAGGACGTCGTCGCGCTGTCGCCGCGCCCGCTCGCGATCGTGCCCGGCGGCGGACCGTTCGCGGACGCCGTGCGCGTCGCGCAGGCGAAGGTCGGGTTTTCGGATGCGCTCGCCCATCGCCTCGCCCTCGCCGCGATGGGCCAGATGGCGGCGGTGTTCGCGGCGGCCGAACCGGTTCTGCGCGTCGTCGGCGAGCCGGACGACTTTCCGACGGCGCTTGCCGAAGGCCGCGTGCCGGTCTGGGATCCGGCCGCGCTTTCGGCCGGCCATCCCGCCATCGCGGAATCCTGGGCCGTGACCTCCGACAGCCTCGCCGTCTTCCTCGCCGCCGCGATCGGCGCCGAGCGGGCGATGATCCTGAAGGCGTCCGACGTTCCGCGCGGCCTGTCCTGCGCCGCCCTCGCCGCGCGCGGGATCGTCGACGAGGCGCTGCCGGAATTCGCGCGTCGCTTCAACGGCAAGGTCGAGGTGCGCGGACCGCGGCATTGGCCCGGACGCGGGGCGATGCGGAGTGCGGCCGCGTGAACGCCGCCGTGCGCCCGCAGCGCCTCGCCTGGGCCATCACCGGATCGGGCCACTTCTTCACGGAGTGCTTCGAACTGATGCGCGACGTCCCCGCCCTCGATCTCTTCGTGACGAAGGCGGCGGAGGAGGTCGTGCGCATGTACCGGCGGCAGCTCGACACGCTGCCGAAGGGCATGCGCATCTACAAGGACACGACCGCGAGCGCGGCACCCGTCGGGCTCTTCTACCACGGCGTCTATCACACCCTCGTCGTGGCGCCGGCGACCTCGAACACGGTCGCGAAATGCGCCTTCGGCATCTCCGACACGCTGGCGACGAACGTATTCGCGCAGGCGGGAAAGTGCCGCGTGCCCTCGATCGTCTTCGCCTGCGACACCGCGCCGGAGATGGAGACGATGGCGCCCTCCGGGATGGTCAAGGTCTATCCGCGGCGGATCGACCTTCAGAACGTCGAGACGCTGCGCGGGTTCGAGGCGACGACGGTGGTCGAAACCCTCGACGGCCTCAAGACCGCGCTCGCCGAGAGGCTGTCATGCCTGAACGCGTCGTCTTCGTGACCGGCCATCTGGCGAAGGCGCGGCTCGAAAAGGTCGTCGCCGCCCTGCCGCCGGACCGCTACGCGCCGATCGTCGTCGATGCGGGCGTCAAGGTCGCGGCCTGATGACCGAGGAGATCATCAAGCGCCGCGTGACGGTTCCCGACGCCGTCGAACGCATCGTCCTGCCCGGGCGCTGCCGCGCCGATCTGACGGCGCTGGCGCGCCATTTCGGCGTGCCGGTCGAGCGCGGCCCGGACGAGATCGTCGACCTGCCGGCCTATCTCGGCCTCGCCGGCGGCCACCTCGACCTCTCCCGCCACGACATCCGCATCTTCGCCGAGATCGTCGACGCGCCCGAATCTCTCGCCGCAGGCCATTCTCGCGCGCGGAACGGCCTTCGCCGAAAGGGGCGCCGACGTGGTCGATCTCGGCGGCCTGCCCGACACGCCGTTTCCGCACCTCGAGGAGAGCGTGCGCCTCCTGAAGCAGGCGGGCCTCAAGGTCAGCGTCGATTCCTTCTCCCGCGACGAACTCGCCCGCGGCGCGAAGGCCGGTGCGGATTTCCTGCTCAGCCTCAACGAGGAGACCCTCGACCTCGCCTTCGAGACGCAGGCGGTGCCCGTGCTCGTGCCGGTGCACGCCGGCCGACCTTGCCTCCCTCGACCGCGCCATCGCGCGGATGCAGCGCGGCCAAAAGGCCCTTCATGGCCGACCCGATTCTCGAGCCGATCCATTTCGGCTTCGTCGAATTCGATCGAGCGCTATGCCGCCGTGCGGCGGCGCTGGCCCGACGTCGAGATCCTGATGGGCACCGGCAACCTCACGGAACTGACCGACGCCGACAGTCTCGGCGTCACGGCGCTTCTCCTCGGCATGTGCTCGGAACTTTCGATCCGCAATGTCCTCGTCGTGCAGGTGAGCGAGCACACCCGGCGCACCGTCGAGGAGCACGATGCCGCCCGGCGCGTCATGTATGCGGCGCGGCAGGACGCCGTCGCTGCCCAAGGGCTACGGCCGCGCGCTCCTGGCCTGCACGAGAAGCGCCCCTTCGTGCGACACGCCCGAGGAAATCGCGAGCCATGCGGCCGCCAGTGCGCGATGCGAATTTCCGCATCCTCGTCGCCGAGGACGGCGTGCACGTCTACAACCGCGACCTCCACACGGTCGAGCACGGACGCGATGGCGCTTCTTCCCGCGATCTCGGCGTCGAGGCGACGGCGCGCCACGCCTTCTATCTCGGCGCCGAACTCGCGAAGGCCGAGATCGCCTGGCGCCTCGGCAAGCGCTACGCGCAGGACGAGCCCCTCGACTGGGGCTGCTCCGCCGACCGTCCGGCGGAGGACGCGACGGCCTTCAAGGAAGCCGGCCACACCCTGCGCGCGCGGGTCCGGGAGGGCGGAAGCTGACGATGCCGCTCATTCTCGAATCGATCGTCGCGACGAAGGCCGAGGACGGCAGCTTCCATCTCGTGCCCTTCGGCCTGATCGAGGAGGGCGGGCATGTCGTCGTGGCGCCATTCAGGCCCTCGCCGACCATCGCCAATCTCGAGCGCCATCCGTTTCTCTCCGCCGCCGCGCCCGCGCGACGTCCGCGTCCTCGCGGGCTGCGTCACCGGCCGGCGCGGCTGGTCGCGACGGTGCCGTGCGAGCGCATCGACGGCGTCCGCCTCGCCGACGCCTACGCGCATGCGGAGCTCGAAGTCGTCGGCGTGACGGACGATGCCGTCCGGCCGCGCTTTTCCTGCCGCATCGTGCACACGGCCTCGCACGCGCCCTTCATCGGCTACAACCGCGCCCAGGCTGCGGTGCTCGAGGCCGCGATCCTGTCGACGCGCCTGACCATGCTGCCGCGCGAGAAGGTCGTATCCGAGATGACCTATCTCGCCATCGCCGTATCCAAGACCGCCGGGCCCGCGGAGCACGAGGCCTGGACCTGGATCGAGGACAAGGTCCGCGACGCGCTCGCGCTCGCCGGTCCGCGCTTCCTCGCCGACGCTTCTTCCGAACGAAAGGAAACGGTCCCATGAAGTTTTTCGCCCTCGCCGCCGCGGCCCTCGCGCTGGCGCTGCCCCTGTCCGCCTCGGCGCACGGTCCGACGCGCAAGAAGGTCGTCGAGAGCATCGAGATCAAGGCGCCCCCGGCGAAGGTCTGGGCCGCGATCGGCGACTTTCAGGACATGAGCTGGCATCCGGCCGTGGCAAAGACCGAGGGCAAGAACGGCAACGCCGTCGAGGCGACGCGCCTGCTCACGCTGAAGGGCGGCGGCACCATCGCCGAGCAGCTCGAGAAGTACGAGCCGGAGCAGATGAGCTACTTCTACCGCATCGCCGCCGTCGACGTGAAGGTGCTGCCGGTGACGAATTATTCCTCGACCCTGATCGTGCTGCCGGGCGAGGGCGGCGGCGCCAAGGTCGAGTGGCGCGGCGCCTTCTACCGCGGCTATCCGAACAACGATCCGCCGCCCGAGCTCAACGACGAGGCGGCCGTGAAGGCGGTGTCGGGCGTCTACCGCGCCGGCCTCGACGCGCTCAAGGCGAAGCTCGAGAAGAGCGGTACGTGACCCGCTTCCTGCGCGGCGCGGCGGCCGCGCTCGCCCTCATCGCCGGCCCGGCCGTCGCGGAGACGGCCTTCGTCACGGCGCAGACCGGAGACGAGGTGACGGTCGTCGATCTCGAGCGGCGCACGATCGTCGCGCATATCCCGGTCGAGGGCGCGCCCGCCGGCGTCGCCGTGTCGCCCACCGGCACGGACGTCTACGTCACCAGCCCGGACGGCAAGATGCTCAGCGTCCTCTCGCCGCCGGGCTGGTCGGTGCGCCGCCGCATCCCGCTCGATGGCGGTCCGCTCGGCATCGCCGTGCATCCCTCCGGCGCGCCGGTCTACGTCGCCGACTGGTACGGCAAGCGCCTCTTCGTCGTCGATCCGGCGCTCGGCAGGATCACCGGCGAGGCCGAGGTCGGCACCTCGCCCTCGGGCGTCGCGACGACGCCGGACGGCGCCCTCGTCCTGACCACGGACCGGGACGACAACGCCGTCTCGGTGACGGATGCGAAGAGCCTGCAAAGGCTCGACACGATCCCGGTCGGCGAGCGGCCCTTCGGCATCGCCGTCGACCGCGAGGGGCGGCGCGCCTACACGGCGAATGTCGGCTCGAACGACGTCTCGGTGATCGACATCGCCACGCGCAAGGTCGTCGCCACGGTGAAGGTCGGACAGCGCCCGTACGCCGTCGCCCTCGCCGGCAAGCGCGTCTTCACGACGGATCAGTACAGCGGCACGGTGAGCGTGTTCGATCGCGATAGCCTGGCGCCGCTCGCGCGCATCGGCGTCGGCGATCATCCGGAAGGGATCGGCACGAGCCGCGATCAGCGTCTCGTCTATGTCGCGAACTGGTTTTCAAACACGCTCAGCATCATCGACGCGACGAGCCTCAAGGTGATCGGAACCGTCGATGTCGGCGACGGCCCGCGCGCCTTCGGCGCCTTCATTCGCTGAGCGCAAGACCTCGTCATCTTTCCAAGAAGAGGCGTGGCTTCGCCTCTCCCCGCTTGCGGGGAGAGGGCCGCCGAAGGCGGCGAGCCTGCGTAGCAGGCGAGGGTGAGGGGGCGGCGACGAAGCAGGCGCTGCGTCGCTGAAGGGCGCCTCTTCCGGCGCCGCCCCCTCACCCCCGCTTCGCTTCGCTCCGCTCGTTCGGCCGAAGGCCGAACCCTCTCCCCGCAAGCGGGGAGAGGCGAATGTGCGCCTTTCGCCCGAACGATTCACAAGCTCTGTGAGGATGACTCATCGATCGAATAGAACCCCGAAACCTCATCCTGAGGAGGCCGCGCAGCGGCCGTCTCGAAGGATGCGGGGGTTTGGGGCGGGCGGACGGGAATTTACGAGTTCAGACTCTGAGCGCGAGAAGGCCGACGGCGACCGCCGGCGCGCAGAATGAAATCCAGGAGTCGCCGGTGCCGGGCGCGACGAGATCGCCGAGGTCGACGAAGCCGCGGCGCAGATCGGCGGCGAGGTCCAGCGCAAGGAAACGGCCGACGCCGCAGCCGATGACGGGCGCGCCGGCATCGAGATGCGCGGAATTGGCGACCCGCTCCGCGGCGCGCGCGAGACGCCGCCGCTGCAGGCGCGCAAAGGCCTCCGCGAGCCCTCGCCATTCGGCGGGCGAGGCGTCGGCCCGGTCGCAGCCGATCATGCGCGCAAGGCGCGTCTCGGTTTCCTCGATCGATTTGCCGCGGCCGTCGGCGGCCTCCTGCTGATCCGCTTCGTCCGGCAGGCGCCCGAGCAGGCGGTAGACGTCCGCGCTCGTCGCGAAATGCTCCGCCATCAGGCCGGTCTCGGCGCCGCAAAACGGGATCGTCGGGCCCAGCGCCATCAGGGGCGTTCGCACCGCGCCGGCATAGACGAGTTCGCCCGTGCGCAGGCGCTCGGCGTCGCAATAGCCCTGCGCGCGCGGCTCGCCGCCGCGGATGGGGATCAGGTCGGACGTCGTCGAGCCGATGTCGACGAGAAGCGCTTCCGGGCAATGCCGGCCGGCGAGCCGCGCCGTCGCGTGCCAGTTCGCCGAGGCGACGGCGGCGGCGGCGCCTTCGGCCTCGGCGGGGGCGAGGAAGCCCGCCGCGCCGGCATAGATCCGGACCGGTGCCGCGAAGATTCTCCATCGCCCAGCGCGCGATCGCCGCGACGCCGTCGCGCCGGTCGGCGAAGGCGTCGCTCAGTTCGCCCGTCATGGTGACGGCGTGCTGCGCCTCGGCGCGGGCCCAGTCCGGCAGGGCGGCGAGCGAATCCGCGAGCGCCGCGACGCCTGCGCCAGAGCGCGCAGGGCGCCTGAGCCGCCGCGCGGACGCGCCCGTCCTCGATCAAGGCCGCCTTGAGATGGACGCCGCCGACGTCCCAGCCGATTGTCGCTTCGCGCGCCGGTTCCGTAGACAGGCGGCGAGGCATTCGAGGCGGCATGGGACGATGGCAGGGTCAGGCGCGTTCTCGATCGTTCCGGTGATCGATCTGAAGGGCGGCCGTCGTCGTGCGCGCGAGGGCCGGCGAGCGCGGCTCCTACGCGCCGATCGTGACGCCGCTCGCCGCGACGTGCCGAGCCGGTCGCCGTCGTCGCGGGCCTCGTCCGCGCCGGGCCGGCGCGGAGCCTCTACATCGCCGATCTCGACGCGATCGCAGGCGACCGGCGAGCATCGCGCCGACGTCGCCGCGCATTGCGAAGCGCTTCGGAGACCTCGAACTCTGGGTCGATGCCGGCTTCTGCGCGCCTGCGACGATCTCGACGCCTACGGCCTGCCGCGCAACGCGCGTCCGGTGATCGGCAGCGAGAGCCAGCGCGACGCAGCCTTTCTGCGCGCGCGCGACGGCGCCTGCATCCTCTCCCTCGACAGCAAGGGCGAGGAGCGGCTCGACCCCGCCGCGCTCGACGACGATCCGAGCCTCTGGCCGCGAGACGGTCATCGTCATGACGCTCGCCCGCGTCGGCACCGGAACGGGACCGGATCTCGAACGGCTGAAGGCCGTGCGGGCGCGGGCGCCGGATCGCCGCGTCGTTCGCGGCCGGAGGCGTGCGGGACATGGCGGACGTCGCGGCGCTCGCGGCGATCGGCATCGCCGGCGCGCTCGTCGCCACGGCGCTGCACGACGGCCGCATCCGCCGCCCGAAACGGGAAGGGGAGGCCTGAGCCTCCCCTTCGCGCCTTATCGTCCGAGGACAAGAGCGACCAGTCGCTGAAGCAGACCCTTCGGAGGTTCCGGAGGGCTTCTCTGCTCCGGACTGTTTCTTGTCTAGGAGCGTCAGCGGAGGCGAAGGGATGCTTCGCGGTCTTGCGCTGCGCGTTGACGTCCGCAGCCTTCGGCTCGCCGCGCACGGCGCGCTCGAGCGCCTGCTTCGTCGCCTCGTAGTTGTAGCTGCTGGATCTTGGCGTCGTCCGCCGCTTCCCAGTGGATGAAGACGCCGACGCAGATGAAGAGGTCGTCGGCCTCGGCGGCCGGGATGGTGCCTTCGGCGACCGCGTCCTGCACCGCGAGGGCGACGCCGTGCTGGGCCGGCCCGAACATCTGCACGGCCTGGCGGGCGTCGTTGATCGTCACCTTGTTGAACATCACCGTGTTCGGCTTGCACGGCAGGTTCGGCGCGATCACCGCGAGGAGGGATGGTGAAGCCGTGCTTGTTGTTCGTGAGGCTGTTGCAGAACGCGGTCTCGGCCGCGCTGCCGCGCGGGCCGATGATCAGGTCGATATGGGCCACCTCGTTGCCGTCGCCGACCAGCGACTTCGCCGACCATCACCTTGTTGATCTCTGCCATCTCAGGTTCCTCCCCGAAATCGGCGATCAAGGCCGCTCCGGACTGCGGCCGGCCATCCTATCCTTGTTCTCAGCGTTCGGCGGCGCCGAACCGGTTGGCCAGATAGCGACGGGAAGGTAACGCGGCCGTTATCACCCGACAAGGCGGATGTGGCCGCCCTTCGCCGAAATCAGGCCGTCGGCGAAGAGGGTCGCGACGGTGAAATCGGCACTCGTGCCGGGGTTGAGGCCGCGCTCCTTCAGACGGCGTCGAAGCGCAGAAGCGGCTCCTCCGGCGGGCTCCCCGGTCGAGCGACGCGCGCAGACGCTCCGCCGCGGACCGTACCGCCTCGGCCGCCGCGGCGCCGTGCTTTCGCACGACGTGGGTATCCGGAACGGCGGCGAGGAAGGCGAGGTAGACGGCGCTCGTCTGGCGGTCCGGGGCGAGGCCGCCCTGCCGCGCCGCGGCAAGCGCCGGCAGGCCGAGGCCGGACACGTCGTCGAAACCCTCGGCATAGGCGCGCGCGATCCGGTCGCGCGCCGGACGCTGCCCGCATCGCGGTCAGAAGATCGGCCTCGGGCTGTCCCGCACGTCGTGCTCGGGCGCGTCGCCGAGGCCGGCGGGAGCGGCGAGACGGATCGCCGCGAAGGCGTCCGCCGCGTCCTGCCGGTCGAGCCCCGCGAGCACGCCGGCGAGGTCCGCGCACAGGTCCCCCGGCCCCTCGGCGGCGGCGGCGAGCGGCGCGCAGAGGAGGACGATGCCGAGATTGGTGTTGCTGCCGACGCCCGCGCGGGTCGCCCGGACCGCGCCGAGGATGCGCCGGCCGACCCGCGCTCCGGCCTGCGCGAGGAAGGGCGCGCTCGACCTCGGCGCTGCGCTCGAAATCGCCGGTCGTCATGCGATGCCCGGCCGCGTAGACGTGGACGTTGCCCGGCTTCAGCGCCTGCAATTCGGCGAGGCAGGCGGCGCGGTAGATCTCGGCGACCGCCGCCGCAAGCAGGCCCGTCACGCCGAGGACGCCACGAGCTGAGGCGGCGCCGCGCGCCGCCGCACGGCGTCGAGAAAGCGGGCGGCCAGGGTCTCGGCGATCGGCACCGCCGTCACCCGTCTGCAAGCCCGGACCAGGCCGGCATGCTGTTGACCTCGAGGACGAGGAAGCCGCCCTCCCCGTCGTCGATGAGGTCGACGCCCGCGTAGTCGACGGTCGCCGCCGCCGCCGCCCGCACGGCGAGATCCGCCGCCGCCGGCGGCATCGCCCAGGGCAGCGGCCGGCCGCCCTGATGCACGTTGGTGATCCAGGTGTCGCCCTCGCGGATCATGCCGGCGACCGGCTCGCCGGCGCAGACGAGGATGCGGTAGTCGCGCCAGGTCTCTCGCGCCGACGGGACGAGTCGCTGAAGGTAGTAGACGCGCGCGACCTCGTCGATCTCCGGCAGCTCCTGCGGCGCGGCGACGAGGCGAAGGCCCTTGCCCTGCGACCCGAAGAGCGGCTTCAGGACGAGCGGCGCGCCGGGCCGCGCCTCGCGCGCGACGATGGCGGCCGCGGCCTCGCGGCTCGAGACGACGAAGGTGTCGGGCGTCGGCAGGCCGGCGCGGGCGAGGAGCAGGCTCGTCATCGCCTTGTCGACGCAGCGCTCGATCGCCACCGGCGCATTCCAGACGATCGTGCCGGCGGCGACGAGGGCGTGCAGGACGCCGAGGCGCAGGTCGTCGCCTCGAAGGTGCCGCCGGCGATGGTGCGCAGGAAGACCCCGTCCGGCAGGACGCCGTCGCAAAGCCGGGGACGCGCAGGGGCTCGCCGCCGCCGGTGACGATGGCGACGTCGGCAAGCGAGAACAGGACCGGCTCGGCGCCGAGCCGGCGGAAGGCCGCCCGCAAGTCCTTGCGGTGCCATTCGCCGTTGTCGGCCGCGAGCGCGATGCGCATGGCCGTCACGCGAAGGAGGCGTCGACGAGTTCGGGGGCGAGCCGGCCGGCGCGGAAGCTGCGGCCGCTGTCGAGGGCCGTCACGATCGCCTCCGCCGGACTGAAGAGATGCGGGTCGATGGCGTAGAAATCGCCGTTGAAGCGCGAGAAGATCGCCGCGAACGGCTCGCCGTAGTCGCGCGAGGTCGTGCTCGGCAGCGCCTCGGCGAGGGCGCGCGCCTCGTCCTCGGGTCCCGACACGAAGAGATGCACGCGGCCGCCATAGATGATGGCGTCGTTGGTGCGCCCCATCGCCTGGACGAAATCCGGCGCCGGCGGGGCGAGCGGCGCCGCGCCGATACCGTCGACGATGCGCTCGAGCGGGAAGCCGAGGGTATGGACCTTGTGCAGCGCGACTTCGAGGACGCGGGCGACGACCTGCGTCGAGCCGGCGAGGCTCTGGGTCGGCGCGTAGATGAAGGTGACGGCGGCGATCTCGACGCCGGCTTCTTCGGCGACCTTGGCGACGACGTCCGGCGGCGGCGGCGCATCGCTTTCGAGGACGAGCACGATGCGCTCGGCGCGGTCGCGGTAGCCGAGGTCCGCAAAGAGCGTCTCCGCCGCCGCCGCGGCGCGGCCCGGGCCGGAACCGAGGGCGAAATAGCCCGCCTCGTTCTTGAGGCTCCAGCCGGCATATTGGCTGCCGAGGCAGGCGAGGACCGGGTCGAAGGCGTGGACCGCGACCGTGAACGGCCAGTTCGCCGACCGGTCCGGTCGGCACGATGCTGACCTGGCCGAGGCCGCCGAGGCAGATCTCCGCGATGCGCCGCCCGGCCTCGATCGAACCCGGCGCGGCGGCGCCGGCATCGACGAGCCGCGGACCGCCGGGCGAGCGGGCGACCTTCAGGCGCAGGCGGTCCGCCTCGTCGATCAGCGCGTCAACGAGCGGCGCGGCGAGGGCGTTGACGCTCGGCCGGTGAGTGAGCGGTCGCATGGTCGTAACCTCGTTTCTCGAGCACGGCGCGGACGGCCTCGACCCGGCGGCGGAGGAGGGCCTCGGCCGCCGCCGCGTCGCCGGCCTCCGCGACGACCGTACAGACGGGAGCGCCGGCGTCGATCCGGCTCCCCGGTTTCGGGCGGTCCCTGACGTGGTCGGGCCAGTCCTCCGCGGGAGCCGCCGCGATGCTGCGCCGGGCATACACGATCGCGCTCGCCGCGGCACCCGTCGGCGCGGGCAGCGCGGGAGCGCGCCCGAGACAGGCTTCGACATGAGCGGCAAGCAGCGGCATCGCGCGGCGGTCGAGGATGTCGAGGGTGGCGCCCGGGCGCGGATTGATCTCGAGGAGCCACCAGGTCTCGCCGTCGACGAGGCAATCGGCGCTCGCAAGCCCGCGCAGGCCCGTCGCCGCGACGATGGCCCGGAGCGCCTCGGCCGCGGCGCCGGCGACGGAAGGCGCGCACGCGCCGGGCTCGACGGCGCCGGAAAAGCGGTACGGCGCCCGCGGCGCGGGATCCGGCCATTGCCGCGTCGTCGCGACCATCCTCGCCGTGCGGCCGTCGCCGAGAAAGGCGAACGAGATCGGCGTGCCGTCGACGCGCCGCTGCAGATACGTCCCGCGCGGCAGGGTGCGCGGCGCCGCGGGCGCGACATGCCCGCCGCCGCAGCCGCCGATATGCTTGCGCAACCAACCGCCGGCATCGTCGACCGGCTCCGTGCGGACGTCCGGATGCGGGACGCCGAGGCGGGCGAGGAGACCGGACAGCGCGAGAGGGTCCTTGACCGCGCGGAAAATCGCGCCGTCGCAGCCGAGCAGGCGATGGCGTTCGGCGAGGCGATCGACGAGTACGGGATCGGCCTCGAATCCGCTGCCGAGGACGAGACCGAGGCACGAACCGGCCTCGCGCGCGAGGCCGTCGAGCGCGGCGACGGCGGAGTCGGCGTCGATGCGCCCGCCGAAGCGGCCGCGCAGCCGGCGCAAGCCCGCCGCGAGCCCGCGCGTATCGGTGTCGCCGAAGAGATCGGCGACGAAGGGGCGCAAGCCCGCGCGCCGGGCGGCGGCGGCGAGCGCGCGCCCGGACTGGGCGGCGATCAGGACGGCGTCGCCCTCAACCGGCGATCGCGACGGCACGTTCGAAAGCATCGCGGAAATCGAGCACGAGCGGCTCCTTCGCCTCGAGCATGCGCTTGAAGAGGCCGGATTCCGTCTGATACTTGACGTTTCCTACCGCGAGCGCGCCGATGCCGAGGGCCTTGCCGATCTTCAAGGGCGTCGCCGAGGCGTTGACCTCGACGCCGTCGATCCCCGCCGGCGGAACCGCGTTGACGTCCGCCGCCACGAGAAGTTTTGGCGCCGTGCCGAGATCCGCCTTGCTCAGGACCTGTACGCCGGCGGCGGCGGCCGAGAGAACGACCTCTGCCCCGGCGATCGCCGCGCGGCGTGTGTCCGGCGTCGATCCGTCGACCGCTTCGACCTCCTGGCCGAAGCGCGTCGCGATTCCCTGCGCGATCTTCTTCACGCGCTCGACGCCGTCGTAGCCGACGATGGCCGCGTCGCCGCCCTGCTGGGCGACGAGCACGGCAGCGCAATAGGCGACGACGCCGGTGCCGCCGAAGATGACGACCCTGCGGCCGTCGAGGCCGAGCTTGAAATGCTCGCGCAGCGCCTTCGCGACGACGGCGACGAGCGCCGCGCCGGTGGTGAAGGAACCGGCCGGATCGGCGAAGACATGCACCTGGAACGGCGGCACGAAGGCCTGTCTTGCGGCCTCGATCATGTCGAGGGCGAGTTCGGCGTTCTTGCCGGCGATGAAGATGCCGGTCCTGACGCCGTCCTGCGGCGCGCGGGAAAAGATCGTGTCCTGCACGAGCGGGCCGACCTCGGCGAGCGTGACGCCCGTATAGGGAACGATGATGTCGAAGCCCGCATCCGCAGCCATGTTCACGTCGAACGGGCTCATGTGCTTCAGCGGCGAGAGCATGTGCAGAATCGAACGGGTCATGACGATCCTTCCAGAACGCAATCGTGGACGTCGGCGCCGCGGTTGCGCCCGCGCGCGATGGCGAAGCGAAGCGACGAATCGGCGCCGCGCAGGCGGGCGTGCGCCGCTGTCGCCGCCGCTTCCGTCTCGAAGAAGGCAAAGCCCGTCGGACCCCAGGAGCTCTGGCCGATGCCGGCGACGCCTTCGGCCTCGAGCTGCGCCATGACCGCCGCGACGGCGCCGCTCGTATAGCGCCCGCCGCCCTGATACGGCGCGAAATAGTCGCCGAGCCGGCGCTGGATTTCGGCGATCGCGCCGCTGAACGGCGCGAAATCCTCCAACGCGAGCGCGGGCAGCATCTGCATCATCGCGACCCTGCACAGGTGCGCGGCGATGTCGGCGGGAAACGCCGGCATGGCGCGGAAGGCCGCGCGTTCGGCATCGCCGTGAACGCCCTGCGCCCGATCGTCGAGGACGAGCAGAACGCGCCAGGCGGAGGGGAAGGGATGGCGCGCGACGATCGGCGGCGCGCGTTCGCCCGCATCGCGGCCGCCGTCGACGATGAAGCCGCCGTCGCGAAAAGCCGCAAGCCCGATGCCGGAGCGGTTGCCGCGGTCGAGCGCCGCGGCCGCGGCCGCGGCGTCGAAGCGGCGCCCGAACAACCGCGCGAGACCGGCGCCGACGGCGAGCGCGATCTGCGTGCCGGAGCCGAATCCGGCATGCGGCGGGATCGCCGCCGCGATGCGAACCGAGACGGCGTCGGAAACATCGAGATGGAGCGCCGCCGCCCGCGTCGCGGCGGCGACGCGATCGTTCTGCGGACCGCGGACGACGACATCGCGCGCAGGGGCGATCGTGACGTCGAGCGCCGGCTCATCGAGAGCGAGGCCGATGCTGCCGAAGCGCCGGCCGAGATTGCCGTTGAGATCGAGAAATCCGAGATGAAGCCGTGCCGGTGCGCGAACGCGGACGGCGTTCCGCGATCCGCTCGGCTCCTCCTCCAAGACCGTCCCCCATCGGCGTCGCGCCTTCTCGTCTCGAACCATCCCACCCGCTCCCTCGGGAGGCAACCGGCCGGTCTCTTAGAAATCTCTCAGAATTGCTTCGGCTGCCTCCCCGCTCTTGCTTGGTTCCGAACCGGAATGCAAATGTGCGCTGGGGGGAAGCGAGTGCGCATGTCAGCGTGGGTCCGAGGGCAGGCGGCGGCGTTCGACGTCGCCGTGGAGGAAGCGGCGCAGGCGCTCGCATCGGCACGGTCTCCCCTGATCGCCGGGCTTGCCGCGGACGTCGATGCGCTGCGCGCCGCCTTCGCTCTCGGGGCGCGGATCGGCGCCTCGTTCGATCCCCTCGACTCGCCGCGCCTCTACGCCGATCTGTCCGCATGGGCGGCGTCCGGCGGCATGGCGACGACCCCAAGCGAATTGCTGGCGCGGGCCGATCTCGTTCTCGCCGTGGGACGGGGCGCGGCGCAATCATCGATCGTCGCTATGGCGCGATCGGGAAAACCGACGATGGGGCGCGGGGCCGATCGGCCGCGCGACGTGCCCGCGCTCGCCGGCGACGGCAACGAACCCCTGGCGGTGACGCTCGGGCTTTTGCGGGCGCTCGCAAGCGGGCGGATCGAGCGCCAGGATCGCCTCTCCGGCCTCGCCGCGGACCTCGCGAAAGCGCTCTACGGCGTCGCCGTCTACGATCCCCGGACCTCGGCGAGCTCGGCGTCGAGATGCTGCAGGGCCTCGCCGCCGACCTCAACGAGAAGACGCGCTTCTTCACGCTCCCGGTCGGCGATTCCGCGCAGGGCCGTTCGGCGCTTCAGGTCAGCCTCTGGACGACGGGCGGCGGGCCGCGGGTCGGACTCGGGCGCGGCTTTCCCGACCACGATCCCTGGCGCTTCGACGGCGCGCGCCAGGTCGCCGCCGGCGAAGCCGACGCGATCCTCTGGCTTGCGCCGCTGCCGGCGCAACGCCCCGCCTGGGCCATGGAGCGGACGCGGGTCGCGATCGTCGGCGACGGCGGGGCGTCCTCGGCGGAGGTGACGTTTTGTCGTCGCCGTGCCGGGCGAATCCTGCGCCGGCGTCGTCTTCGACGAGCGGCGCGGAACGCTGGCGCTGCGGCGCGGCGGCGACGGCGACGGCAGGCCGCGCGCGGCTGACGTTTTGACCGCGATCGAGCGCGCCGTGTCGCGGCGGCGGAGCCTCTGATGGCGGTTCTGATCCAGGGCGGACACGTCATCGACCCGGTGCATGGGCGCGACGGCATCGGCGACGTCTGGGTGTCGGGCGAGCGCATCGTCGCGGCGCCCGCCGACGGGCGCGCGGAGCGCATCGTCGATGCCGCCGGATGCGTCGTGATGGCCGGCGCCATCGACGTGCATTCGCACATCGCCGGCGGCAACGTGAATCTCGCCCGGCTGCTGCTGCCGGAACTCGCGGTGAGCGAGACGCCGTCGCCCGACCTGCATCCCTTCGCGACGGCGCGCGGCTCGGGCGCGGAGATCGGCTTCGCCTATGCGCGCATGGGCTACACCACCGTCGTCGAGCCGGCGATGCCGCCGGTCTCGGCGCTGACGACGCATCTCGAACTCGCCGACATCCCGGTGATCGACCGCGGCGCGCTGTCCGTGCTCGGCAACGACGATTTCCTGCTCAGCCTCCTGCGCGACGGCGAGGGCAAGAACGCCGTGCGGGATCTCGTCGCGCTGACGCTCGCGACGACGCGCGGCCTCGGCGTCAAGGTCATCAATGCCGGCGGCGCAGCGGCCTTCAAGGACGGCGCCGTCAAGTTCTCCCTCGACGACGTCGTGCCGGCCTACGGGCTGACCTCGCGCCGCATCCTTTCCGCGCTTCTCGACGCGGTCGAAGCGCTGAGCGTGCCGCATCCGCTGCACGTGCACGCGAGCAATCTCGGGCTGCCCGGATCGGACGCGACCCTTCTCGAGACGATGGCGGCGGCGGAAGGCCGGCGCATCCATTTCGCCCATGCGCAGTTCTACTGCCTATGCCGAGCGCGAGGGCGGCGGCTTCTCGTCCGCCGCGCGGCGCGTCTGCGAAGGGCTGGCGCTGCACCCGAACGCGACCCTCGATGTCGGCCAGGTGGTGTTCGGCCAGACCTGCACGATCTCGCTCGACATCCTGCGCCAGTTCGTCGGACGCAAGGGCGCGACGCCGAAGAAGTGGATCGTCGTCGCCGGCGATGCGGAAGGCGGCGGCATCGTGCCGTTCGCCTACCGGCGCAAGGGCGCGACGAGCGCGCTGCAATTCGCGATCGGCCTCGAGCTGATGCTGCTCTCGCCGGATCCCTGGCGCGTTCTCCTGACGACGGACCATCCGAACGGCGGCCCGTTCACGGCCTATCCGCGCCTGATCCATCTTTTGATGGACAAGGAGGAGCGCGACCGCGAAATCGCCGCCACCCATGCCGTCGTCGCCGAGCGCTCGACGCTGCCGTCGATCGAGCGCGAATACTCGCTTGCGGAGATGGCGATCATGACGCGGGCCGCGCCGGCGCGCCTGCTCGGCCTCTCCGACCGCGGCCATCTCGGCCCGGGCGCCCGCGCCGACATCGCGGTCTATCGCGACGCAAGGAACCGCACCGCGATGTTCTCGCACGCGCGTCTCGTCATGAAGGACGGGCGCGTCGTCGTCGAGGACGGCACCGTCGTCGATGCCGCGCCCGGGGTCACCCTGGGGCTGACCCTCGAGGCCGATGCGGGCATGGCGCGCCGCGTCGATGCCGCCATGGCAAGCCGCTTCGGCGCCGGCCTCGACGCCTTCAGCGTCGATCCCGCCGCCTTCCCGCGAGCGGGACGTCTTCCGGATGCAGCCATGCCCGACCTGATCCTCAACGGCATCCCGGTCGAGGACACCTTCGCGGAGGCGTTCGACATGGCCGCGACGGCGATCGTCGTCACCGCCGACACGGACCATTGGGCGAAGGTCGCCGCGACGACCATGACCGGCTTCGCGACCTCCGTGATCGGCTGCGGCGTCGAGGCCGGCATCGACCGCGATGCTCCTGGAAAGCGAGACGCCGGACGGGCGTCCCGGCGTCCGCATCCTGCTCTTCGGCTTCGAGCCGAAGGGTCTCGGCCAGCAGCTCGTCAAACGGGTCGGCCAATGCGTGCTGACGAGCCCGGGCTCGGCCTGCTTCGCCGGCGTCGACGGCGCGCCGCGGCTGAAGCTCGGCGGCCATCCTGCGCGTCTTCGGCGACGGCTTCGCAGATCGCCAAGCGCATCGGCGGCAGGCGGCTCTGGCGCATCCCGGTCATGGACGGCGAGTTCGTCTGCGAGCACGACACCGGTTCGGTCGACGGCGCGGTCGGCGGCGGCAACCTGCTTTTCCTCGGCCGGACGCAGGCCGGGACCGCTCGCGGTCGCCGAGGCGGCGGCGGCGGCGGCGCAGGCGGTCGACGACGTCATCCTGCCGTTTCCGGGCGGCATCGTGCGCTCGGGCTCGAAGGTCGGCGCGCGCACCAAGGGCCTGATGGCCTCGACCAACGACGCCTATTGCCCGACCCTCAAGGGACGGCCGCTCGGCGCTGCCGACCGAGGTGCGGCTGCGTGCTTGAGATCGTGATCGACGGCTGACGTTCGCGGCGTGCCAGTCCTCGATGCGCGCGGCGCTGCACGCCGCAACGGCGATCGGCGGCAAGCACGGCCTCGTCGCGCGTCACGGCCGGCAATTACGGCGGCAATCTCGGCCGTCACCACTTCCACCTGCGGGAGCTCGTTTCGTGAGCGGCCTGCGCCTTCGGCTCCGGGACGCGCCGCCGGAGCGGCTCGACTGCTCGCGGCTGCGGCCGGACCTCGTCGCCCGCCTGTCCGAGCGCGAGATCGCCGATCTGCCGCTCGGCACGAGCCGGCTCGGCGTCCGCCTCGGCGATTGTTTTGCCGTCGCGCGCCGGGACGGGCCCGATCTCGTCGTCGAAGGCGGCTCGCCGCGGCTCGACGAGGTCGGCGCGGGCTGGACGGGCGGCATCCTCATCGTCGACGGCGATGTCGGGCAGCGGCTCGCCGCGGGCTTTCCGGCGGCGCGGTGACGGTGCGCGGCAATGCCGGCCCCTTCGCCGCGACGGAGGCGACCGGCGGCACGATCGCGATCGAGGGCGACGCCGGCGACCGCGCCGGCGGCGCCGTGTACGGGCGCATGGCGGGGCTTGACGGCGCCACGCTGGTGATCCGCGGCCGCGCCGGCGAGCGCCTCGGCGACCGCATGCGCAGCGGCCTCATCGTCGCCGACGCGGCGGGCGACTTTGCCGGCTCGCGCATGATCGCCGGCACGATCGTCGCCGGCAACGGCGGGTCACTTCTGCGGTTATCGGATGCGCCGCGGCACGCTTTTGATCCGCGCGCACGGCGCGGCCGTTCCGAGCTTCGTCGAGACCGGCGTGCATCGGCTCTGGTGGCGCGTCTCCTGGAACGGGCGCTGCGTCCGCTCGCGCCGCACCTTGCGGACCTCGCGCGGGGCGAGCACCGCCGCCGCGCCGGCGACCTCGCGACGCTCGGCAAGGGCGAGCTTTTGACGCCGGCGGGCTGAGCGCGCAGGGTGCCGTCGGAGGGGGACGGAAGGGAGGCCTCGCCATGCTGATCCTGTTGTCCATCTGCCTCCTCGCCGACCCCGGCGCTTGCCGGGAGGAACGCATCAGCTTCTCCTTCGAAGGCGGCAGCCCGTTCGCCTGCATGGTCCATTCGCAGGAGACGATCGCGGCGTGGCAGCGCAGCCATCCCGAATACCGGGTCAGCCGCTGGAGATGCCTGGTCCGCGGCCGCGTCCCGAGCGACCTCTGACGGCGCCGGACGGGACGCCGGCGATCCGGGTGGTTGCGGAAACCTTCTAACCTCGACACTCTGGCCCGCCTCGGCCGGGACGGAGAAGCGCAAACGGGGATGAGATCGCTCAAGGGACGTCTGGCCCTGCTCGTCGCAAGCGCGGCCTTGCTCGTGATCCTCGCGGCCGGCGGCCTCTTCTGGCGCTCAAGGCGGTCGAGGTCACGATGGAGCGGACCCTCGCCGCCCAGCAGCGCCTCGACCTCCTCGCCGAACTGTCGGGACGCCTCACCGATTACGGCATCGCCGTCGTCGAGGCGACGGGACCGGCGGCGGTTTCCGCGGGCCGCATGGAGGCGACGCGGGCCGAGGTCGACCGGGCGCTGAAGAACATCGACGCGAAGCTCGGGACCACCGTCGCGGCGGCGGACAACCTGCTCAGCCGCACGGAGTTCGCGGCCCGCTCGCGGCCCCTCGCCCGCCTGCAGGCCGCCCTGGCGCTCCTCGACCGGCAGGTCGAGCAGGCCTTGCGGGAGGCGGACCCGGCGACCCGCAACGACGCCATCCGCGGCGCCCTCAACGCCTTCGGCGCGACGACCGGGCCATCGCTCTCCTTCCTGATCGACGCCGAGCGGCGCGGCATCGAGAGCGCGACCGCCGACGCCAAGGCCCTGACCTCGACCCTGCGCCTTGCCGCGGCGATCGCCGCGGCGGCGGCGCTCGCGGCGGTCCTGCTGATGCACCGGGCGATCACCCGGCCGATGTTCGCGCGCATCGACGCCATTCGCCGGGGCGCGGCGGCGATCGGCCAGGGCGAGCTCGATATCCGCCTTCCGCGTCCAGACCCGGGACGAGCTCGGCCTCCTGGTCGCGAGCTTCAACCGCATGGCGGCGCGGCTCGGCCGCCGCGAGCGGCGGGTCGCCGCCGATCGGGCCGCCCTCGAGGAGCACGGTCGCGCCAGCGCACCGCCGACCTGATCGCCGCGAACGAGCGGCTCGCCGCCATCGACCGCTCGCCGCCGCCGCTTCTTCGCCGATGTCAGCCACGAGCTGCGCACGCCGCTGACCGTGATGCTCGGCGAGTGCGACGTCGGCCTGCGCGCCCTGCCGGCGGAGGCCGAGGCTTCCGCGGCGTTCTCGGCACCATCCGCAAGCGGGCGCAGCGCCTGCAGCGGCGCGTCGAGGACCTCTTGCGCGTCGCGCGCTCGGAAAGCGGCGAGCTCGAGCTCGCCCTGGAGCCGGTAGCGTCTCGACGATCCTCGCCGAGGCCGTCGAGAGCTTCGGCCGCGCATGCGAGGCGGCGCGGCGTCGCCCTGACGCTCCAGCCCGGGCGCCCGACGTCGAGGTCCCGCCGATCCGCGACTGGCTGCGCCAGGTCGTCGAGGGCCTGATCGACAACGCCCTGCGCCACGCCGCGGGGGCGACGCCGCGTCGTCGTCGCCCTCGGCGCCGCGGCCGGCGACGGCCGCAGATCACGGTGACCGATGACGGCGCCGGCTTCGGCGAGCGCGGCGAGGCGCTGTTCGAGCGCTTCTCGCGCGCATCGCGACCGGGGAAGACCGGCTTCGGCATCGGCCTCGCCTCGCGCGCTGGGTCGTCAAGCAACATGGTGGCACGATCGCCTCGATCGCGGCAGGCAGGAGCGGCGGCGCGCGGGTGGCGACCTCCGGCTCACCGGCGGCGCGCAAGGAGGCGAGATCGAGCGCTGACGAACGTACTGATCGTCGAGGACGATACCGACATCGGCTCGGTGCTGTCGCGGGGCCTGGCCGCGAGGGCTTCGACGTCGCGGTGGCGGATCGGCGCCGAGGCGCCCTCGCGACGGCCCGGACGAGCGCCGCCCGGCGCCATTGTGCTCGACATCATCCTGCCCGACGGCTCCGGCCACGACGTCTGCCGCTCGTTGCGCGAGGGCGGCTATCACGGGCCCGATCCTCTTCCTCAGCGCCAAGGACGAGGTCAGCGACCGGGCCGACGGCCTGACGCCTCGGGGCCGACGACTACATCGTCAAGCCGTTCGAGTTCGACGAACTGGTGGCGCGCCTGCGCGCGCATCTGCTGCAGCGGTCCGGAAGCGCCGAGGACCGAACGTCGCGTCTGTCGCCGGCCGCCTGGTGCTCGACCTCGAGACGCCGGCAGGCCCATTTCGGCACGCGACCATCGCCGGCTGACCCAGCGCGAGGCCGAGCTCCTCGCGGCTGCTGATGCAGAGCGCCAACCAGCCGGTGTCGCGCGGCGACATCTTCGACCGGCTCTGGGCGACCCAGGGCGGCGTCTCCCTCAACGTCGTCGACGTCTATGTCGGCTATCTGCGCACCAAGTTCGGCGATATCACCCGCGTCGGGCGGCCCGATCATCGTCACCGTGCGCGGCCGCGGCTTCATGCTCGACCTGGCGGGCAACGCCGCCTTCGCAACCCTGAGGCCCGCGCTTTCCGCCGGTTGCAGCATTGCGAATTTCCGGGAACGCGAAGAGCCGGCCGACATTCCGCCGCGGCTGTAGCTGAAGAAGATCGCTGCTACGTCTTGCAATAGCTAGATGAAAGCTTATGAATTTCTTATGAGGAGATCATAAGCCGAGCATAAGGAGACGTAGCAATGAAGTGGAACAAGCCCACCGTCGTCGAGATCTGCGTCGGCATGGAAGTCACGAGCTACGAGTCGGCCGAGATCGACGACCGTTGCCACCGGAGTTCTGAAGGCGCGGGCCGGCGGATTGCAGCGGTGTCGGGCCGTAGCCGTGCAGGCCATCATTCTCGGTTCGGCGGCCGGGCGGCGGCGTTCCGCAGTGGAATTGCCGCTGCCCGGTCTGCCGCCTCGCCTGGGCGGGCGATCCGCGGGTACGCCCGCGCACCCAGTCGAGCCTCGCCGTCTCCGCCGACGGGGAAGCTGGCTCCTGGTCGAATGCCTCGCCGGATATCCGCCAGCAGATCGCCGCCACGCCCGTCGCTGCATCCGCGCGACGGGCCGGCCGGCCATTCGCCGATCGCAGGCGGTGCTCGTGACGAATGGCGATGTCGACCATGTCGCGGGCCTGCTGACGCCTGCGCGAGCGCCAGCCCTTCACCTTTTCGGGACGGCGGAGATGCTCGCGGCGCTTGCCGAAAACCAGTCTTCGACGTGATGGCGCCGGCTGTCGTCCAGCGCGAGGCGGTCGCCTCGACGAGGCCGTTCGAGCCCCTGCCGGGCCTTGCGGCCACGCTTTTCGCGGTGCCCGGCAAGGTGCCGCTCTGGCTCGAGAGGCGACGCCGCCGATCGGCGGGCGAGGCCGAGAGCACACGGTCGGCGTCATGTTCGCGGCGACGGCCGGCGCATCGCCTATATTCCGGGCTGCGCCCCGTCACGGAGCGCCATGCGCGAGCGTGATCGACGGGGTCGACATGCTCCTCTTCGACGGCACCGTGCTGGCACGACGACGACATGATCGCGCGCCGGCGTCGGCGAGAAGACCGGGCGGCGCATGGGCCACGTGCCGATGTCGGGGCCGGACGGCTCGATCGCGCGCGCTGGCCGACGCGCCGATCGGCCGGCGCATCTTCGTTCACATCAACAACACCAATCCGATGCTGATCGAGGGTTCGCCGAGCGCCGCCTCGTCGAGGCCGCCGGCTGGACGCGTCGGCCACGACGGCATGGTGTTCGCGCCATGACTGCCTCCCTCGCCTGCGCCGAACGCCGAGAGCCCGGCGCCGCGCATCAGCCCGGACGAGCTGGAGGCGGCCCTGCGCGACATCGGCGCGCGCGCCGCTACCACAACCTGCACCCGTTCCATCGTCTGCTGCACGGCGGGCAAGCTGAACCGCGACCAGGTCCGCGCCTGGGCGCTTAATCGCTACTTACTACCAGGCGATCGATCCCGGTGAAGGATGCGACGCTCGCTGGCGCGGATGGACGACGCCGAGCTGCGCCGCATCTGGCGCCAGCGCATCATCGACCACGACGGCGAGCGCGCGGGCGACGGCGGCATCGAGCGCTGGCTGCAAGCTGACCGACGGGCTCGACCTGCCGCGCGACTACGTGATCTCGACGCGCGGCATCCTGCCCGGCGACGCGCTTCGCCGTCGAGGCCTATGTGCATTTCGTGCGCGAGCGCTCGCTGCTCGAGGCCATCGCCTCCTCGCTCACCGAGATGTTCTCGCCGAACATCATCTCCGAGCGGGTCGCCGGCATGCTGGCAAGAACTACGACTTCATCTCGCGCGAGACGCTCGCCTATTTCGACAAGCGCCTGTCGCAGGCGCCGCGCGACGCCGATTTCGCCCTCGACTACGTCAAGCGGCACGCGACGACGCCGGAGACTGCAGCAGGCGGCGCTGGCCGCGCTGACCTTCAAGTGCGACGTGCTCTGGTCGCAGCTCGATGCGCCTCTATCATCGCCTATGTCGAGCCCGGGCCTGCCGCCGCCCGGCGCCTGGATGCCGGGCGCGGAGCGCGCGGCGTGACGGCGGCGCTCGACGGCGTGCGGACGTGCCGCGGCTGCCGCGCGGCGTGCGCATGCGCTTCGACGCGGTCCGCGAGCGCGCATGTCCTGCTGGCGCCGGAGCGCGCCTTCGACCTCGACGAGACGGCGGTCGCGGTGCTCGAGCTCGTCGACGGGCCACCGCACGATCGCCGAGCATCGTCGACGCGCTCGCCGCGACGCTTCGACGCGGCCCGCGACGGTCATCGCCGCCGATGTCGTCGCCATGCTGGCGACCTCGTCGCGCAAGCGGGTGCGTGGAGGCTATGAACGCGCCCGCTCCAGCCGACGCCGGCGCCGATCGGGCTCCTGGCGGAGCTGACGCATCGCTGCCCGCTGCGCTGCCCCTATTGCTCCAACCCGCTCGAACTCGACCGCCGCTCGGCGAGCTCGACACCGAGACCTGGCAGCGCGTCTTCGAGCGAGGCCGCCGCGCTCGGCGTCCTGCATGTGCACCTCTCCGGCGGCGAGCCGACGGCGCGCGCCGATATCGTCGAGCTCACGGCCCATTGCGCGACGCTGGGCCTCTATACGAACCTCATCACCTCCGGCGTCGGCGCAGGCCGGCGCCAAGCTCGACGCCTTGGCCGAGGCCGGCCTCGACCATGTGCAGCTCTCGGTGCAGGCGGCGGACGCCGCGCAACGGCGACCACATCGGCGGCCTCCGGGCGGCCACGCCGAAGAAGCTCGCCTTCGCCGCGCGGGTCGTCGACGCTCGGCCTGCCGCTGACGGTCAACGCGGTCATCCATCGCGGCAATATCGACGAGGTCGCGCGCTCTCATCGATGCTCGCGGTCGAGATGGGCGCGCAAGCGCCTCGAAGATCGCGCACACGCAGTATTACGGCTGGGCCTACGTCAACCGCGCGGCGCTGATGCCGACGCGCGCGCGATGTCGACGCGCTCGATCGCCGTCGTCGAGGAGGCGCGCAAGCGCCTCGAGGGCACGGCTCGTCATCGACCTCGTCGTGCCCGACTACTACGCGCACTATCCGAAGGCCTGCTGCGGCGGCTGGGGACGGCGGACCGATGAACGTGACGCCCGCCGGGCAAGGTCCTGCCCTGCCACGCGGCCGAGACGATTCCGGGCCTCGAGTTCTGGTCCGTCGCCGAGCATTCGCTGGCCGAGATCTGGTGACGCTCGCCGGCCTTCAACGCCTTTCGCGGCACGGACTGGATGCCCGAGCCCTGCCGGAGCTGCGACCGCGCGAGGAGCGCGACTGGGGCGGCTGCCGCTGCCAGGCGCTGGCGCTGACGGGCGACGCGAGCGGCGACCGATCCGGCCTGCCGCAAGTCGCCGTTCCATGCCCGCATGCAGCGATCTCGCGGCCGAGCGAGGCGTCCGCGGAAGCGCCGCCGCCCTATGTCTACCGCACGATCGGGGGCGCCCCCGTGCGCGCCCGCCGAGGGAGGAACAGGCATGAGGCGTGGCGTCGCTCTCGTCGCCTCGTCCTCGCGCTCGGCCTCGGCGCCGCGGTCGCCGCAGACGCACGCCCGATCCGCGGACCTGCTCTTCGACGAGGCCGCAGCTGGCAGGCGACGCAGCCGGGCGAGCGCTTGAACTACGCCTATGCGCGCAAGAGCCGCTGGCCGACGTGTTCGGCCGATCGACTTCGAGGACACGATCGGCCTCACCCTCGATCCGGGCGACGCGCCGGAGGCGCGCACCGTGCACGTGAACATGTTCTCGCAGGAACGCCACCGCGGCCGGCCGGCCCCTTCGAGGACTGACCGGCAATCCGGTGCTCGTGCCTCTTCCTCGAGAACCACGTCGAGACCTTGGCGAAGCTGCTGCAGGCCAATCCGCGCTATCTCAAGAACGCCATCCGCGCCGGGCTCCGCGACAAGGCGAGCGTGACGCCGACGACGGTCGAGATCGGCGGCGAGAGCGCCCCCGGCCTGGCGCGTCGTGACGAAGCCCTTCGACGACGACGCCGAACAAGGAGCGGATGCGCGGCCTCGACGGGCTCACCTATTCCTTCGTCACCGCCGACAAGGTGCCCGGCGCGATCCGTCGATTTCGATCGAGGCGGTCGGCGCGGACGGGACCAGGCTGTTTTCGGAGAGCGTGACCTATGATGCGAGGCCCGGTTGAGCGTCATCGCCGTCGTCCTCGCCGCCTCGTCCTGCGCCGGCTTCCGCGCACGCGGCGGAGCGAGCTCGCAACGACTATCCGACCGAACACGCGGGCCGACTACGTCTTCGGCTGCATGGCGGCGAACGGCCAGACCCGCGAGAACCTGCGAGCGCTGCTCCTGCTCGATCGACGTCATCGCCTCGATCCTGCCCTACGACCGCTACGTCCAGGCCGAGACGATCCTGTCGATGCGCCAGGGCGTCGGCCAGCCGGCCAACATCTTCCGCACGACCAAGATGTTCGACGACATCGTCGCCGACCTGCGCCGCGCGCAGGCGGAGGCGGAGATCCGCTGCTTCCGGTAGCGGGATTGGCCTCGGTATCCGGCCGGTCATCCCGTTCCCCCCACGCGTCCTCATCCTGAGGAACCCTGGACCTTCGGTCCGGCGCTCCTCGGTACGTGTGAATCCTTCGGACGAAGGGCGCGAATCCGCCTCTCCCCGCCTGCGGGGAGAGGGTTCGGCCTTCGGCCGAACAAGCGGAGCGAAGCGAAGCGGGGGTGAGGGGGCGTCTGCGGAAGAGGCGCCCTGCCGCGCCGCAGCGCCTTCTTCGTAACCGCCCCCTCACCCTCGCCTGCTGCGCAGGCTTGCTGCCTTCGGCAGCCCTCTCCCCGCAGGCCGGGAGAGGCGGACCCGCGCCTCTCATCTGCAAGATTTCACAAGCTCTCAGGACGAAAAGTGTGATGGGGTTACTCCCCCAACTCCTCAGGAGGCGTTACCGGCCGGGAATGTCTGCTTGAAGACGCGGCCCTCGGTGTCCTTCGCCTCGACGGTGATCGGCTCGCCGGAGCTGTGGAACGTGAACCGGAAGGTCGGGTCCTCGCTGATCGAGATGCCGCCGGTCATGCTGAAAACGGGCTTGCCGCCCTGGCTCACGCGCATCGTTTCGACGAACCAGGCCGGCGTGTAGAGCCGCGTCACCTGGTCCATCTGCAGGCCGGAATAGTTCGGGTGCCGGACCTGGACCTGCGCCTCGCCGCGATCGGCGAAGGCGCGGAAGCGCATCTTGCCGAGATTGGCCGCGGCCTCGACCGGGTCCTTCGAGGCCGGCGCGGAGCAGCCGCCCGCCGCCTTCACATAGGCCCTGGTCATGTAGAGCCGGCCGTCCGCCGTCTCGGCGATGGCCCGGACAAAGGAATAGGAGTTCACCCGCACCCGGACCGAAAGGTCGAAAGCCTGCTGCGGCGCGCCGAGGGTGAAGGCGCCGACCACCGGCGCCGGGTTCTCGTCGACGACGAGGGTGAGCTTCGTCACGGTCCGCGGATCGCCCTCCGGCACCGCGACGCGGATGTCGAGCGGCACGATCGCCGCGTCCTCCGCCCGCAGCGGCGCGACGAGGGTGAGGAGGCCGGCGCCGTCCTCCGGGACCCGCTCGCCGATGACGGTCGAGCGGATTTCGGCCCAGGTCGTCTCCTCCTGAGCGGCGGCCGGCAGGACGGATGCCGCGGAAACGGCCAAGATCAGGGCCAGAATGGCGCGCAAGGGCATTGACGAACTCCCGTCGGACAGGCGAACACCCTATCATACTCGCCCTTTGGGACGAAGCCGCAAGGCCAGGCGGGGAGGACGCGCCGTGATCATGACCGAAGCCGCCCCGATCGCCTGCCTGCCGGAACTCGGCCGCCGGACCCTCGTCATGGGCATCCTCAACGTGACGCCCGATTCCTTCTCCGACGGCGGCCTCTTCAACGCCCTCGACGCGGCGACGACCCATGCCGCCGACCTCGAGGCCGAGGGCGCCGACATCCTCGACGTCGGCGGCGAGTCGACGCGGCCCGGATATACGCCGGTCCCGGCCGAGGAGGAGCAGGCGCGCGTGCTGCCGCTGATCGCCCGCCTCGCGCAGACGGCGAAGGTGCCGATCTCGATCGACAGCTACAAGGCCTCGACGGTGCGGCGGGCGCTCGAAGCGGGCGCCGCGATCGTCAACGACGTCTGGGGCCTGCAGCGCGATCCGGACATGGCGGCGGTGGTCGGCGAGCGCGGCGTGCCGGTCGTCGTCATGCACAACCGCGAGACGATCGATCCGTCGATCGACATCGTCGACGACATCAAGCGCTTCTTCGAGCGTTCGCTCCGCCTCGCCCGCGCGGCCGGCGTGCCGGACCGGCACGTCATCCTCGATCCGGGCATCGGCTTCGGCAAGAGCTGGGAGCAGCATCTCGAAGCCTTGCGCCGGCTGCCCGAAATCCGCGCGCTCGGCTTTCCGGTGCTCGTCGGCGTCTCGCGCAAGTCCGTGCTCGGGCGCATCCACAACACGACGGTGCCGCCACGGGAGCGGCTGTTCGGCTCGATCGCGAGCCACGTCATGGCGATCGCCCTCGGCGCCGACATCGTGCGCGTGCACGACGTCAAGCCGCATGTCGAAGCGTGCCGCGTCGCCGACGCCATCAGGGGCCCTCGCCGATGAGCGACCGCATCATCATCGAGCGCATCGCGGTGTTCGCCTATCACGGCGTCCGCTCCGAGGAGGAGAAGCTCGGCCAGCGCTTCTACGTCTCCCTCGATTGCGCCCTCGACCTGCGCGCGGCGGGCCGGGACGACGACTGGTCGAGCACGGTCTGCTACGGCCGGCTCACCGAGATCGTCAATGCGATCGCGACGGGGCGGCGCTTCAAGATCATCGAGGCCCTCGCCGAGTCGATCGCCGCCGCGGCCCTCGAAACGTTCTCGCGCATCGAGGCGATCACGGTGACGATCGAGAAGCCGAGCGCGCCGGTGCCGGCGATCATCGACGGCGTCACCGTCGTGATTACGAGACGGCGCGGTGGCTGAGGCTTACCTCGGCCTCGGCAGCAATCTCGGCGACAAGAGCCGCATGCTTCGCGACGCCCTCGACCGCCTCGACGCGGTGCCGGGCATCGTCGTGACGAAGCGCTCCGGCTTCTACCGCACGCCGCCCTGGGGCGAGACCAATCAGGACTGGTTCCTCAACGCGGCGGCGGCGGTCGAGACGAGCCTTCCGCCGCATGCGCTGCTTGACGCCTGCCTCGCGGTCGAGCGCTCCCTCGGCCGGGTGCGCGAGCGCAAATGGGGACCGCGCACGATCGACATCGACGTCCTCGCCTACGCCGGCCGCGATGTCGCGGACGAGACGCTCGTGCTGCCGCATCCCTTTCTTCTCGAACGCGCCTTCGCGCTCGCGCCCCTCGTCGAGATCGCGCCCGACCTCGTCATCCGCGGCACACGCATCGCCGACGCGCTCGAGGGGCTCGACCGGACCGGGATCGAGAGGGTGGAGGGGGCGTAGGTCGTCGGTCGGAAGCGGCGAAGGGCGAATGGGATCGATGCGCAAGTCCGCGCGATACCAGAGCAGCATCCGTTTGAGCTGGTCCATCATGGGCTCTGACGTCCCGGGGCCGCGGAGCGGTGCCCGGGATCCATAAGCGCGACGATGGAGAAGGCGCACGGCGGTGCGGCGCTCTTTCCTGCGGCTGCGGTGTTCGTGGGTTCCGGGCTCCGCTTCGCGGCCCCGGAATGACAACGCAATGAGCGTGATTCGGAGTGAATGGATGCCGCTCCGATCTCACCTCGCCCGCTCCGCCCGCACCAGCGCACGGCCCGAATCCGTCCAGCCGTCGGTGCCGTCGGGAAACCAGCGCACCTGCGTGTAGCCGAAGCTCAGGGCGCGCTTCGCGGCGTTCCACGACATCCAGCAATCGCGCATGCAGAAGACGACGATGGGGCGGTTCGGGTCGCCGCCGGTCGCCTGCGCGAGGCCGGCCTTGAAAAAGGTTTCGGTCTCCGGCGCGAGGGCGCCGAAGCCGACGTTCGGGAGCCAGATCGCGCCGGGGATGGTGTCGTGCGGGATGTCGCGCCAGATCGTGCCGGCGGGAAGATTCGCCGGGCGCGGCGGCTGCGGCATGACGTCGATGAAGACGGCGGCTTTCGCGGTCCAGATTCCGATCGCGTCGGCGGTCGACAGCACGGTCGCGCCGGCGAGGGTCTGCGGCGTCGGCGCGCGAAAGTTTTCGAGCCTGTAGCCGGGCGGCTCGGGGATCGTGTCGGCGACGGCGGGGCAGGCGACAAGGCCCGCGGCGAGCGCGAGCCGCATGGCGCGTTTCACGGCTTGCCGCCGGCGGCGATGACGGAATTGCCCTCCTCGTCGAGGAGCGGCACGCCGGCATCGATCAGCACCTTGTTGATGTCGGCTTCGCGCTTGCGCAGCACGGTGTTGATGGTGCGCTTCCACTCGATCTCGTTCGGCCGCATCGCCATGGTGATGCGGAAGGCGAGCGGCGGCCGCTCCGCCTCGTGCACGAGGGGCACGAGGGCGAGTTCCGGCATGCGCCTTGGCGATCGGCCCGCCGATCGGGCCCCAGAGGATGGCGGCGTCGATCTTGCCGGCGAGAAGGTCCGCGGCCATCTGATCGCCCGGCGATTCGTAGCGCCGGTCGACGAGGAGGGAATAGGTGGTCGCGCGCTCGACGAGGCCGAGATCGTTGAGGTGATCGACCGGCGGCGTCGCCGCGACGATGCCGATGCGCTTGTCCTTGAGGCGCGGATCGGAGAGCTGCTGCAATCCGTCGAGCGGACCGCCGCGGCGCACGAGGGCGACGTAGACGGAGCGGTAATAGGGATTGGAGTGCTGCGTCAGCTCGGTCCCGGCGGCGTAGCCGATGACGAGGTCGCACAATTTGGCGCTGAGCGTGTTGCGCACGAAGCCCGGGCCCTGGGGCAGCCAGTAATAGCGCAGGGGAACGTGCAATTCGTCGGCGACGATCTCGGCGATCCGGTTCTCGAAGCCCTCGCCTTTGCGGTCGGTGAAGGGCATCGCGGCGGGATCGGCGCAGACGCGCAGCGTGTCCGTCGTGACGAGTTCGGGAACCTGCTGCGCGGCGGCCGGCGTCAGCGCGAGCAAGGGCCGAAGGCCGCCGCGATGGCGCCGGCCGCCGAGATGGAACGCTCTAGCCGCCGAGGCAGGTCTTCTCAGCATCGATCGCCGCCTGAGGTTTGTCCTCCCGCTTGCCGGGGCGAACGCGGTCGAGCGCGCCGTCCGAGCGGGCCTTGAGGTAGACGTAGAGGTCGTCGAGATAGCACGCGACGTTCTTGTTCGTCCCGAAGGACGGCATCACGTTCTGCTGGCCGCTGTTCACGTTCTGACGACCCTGGATGACGATCTCGATGAAGTGCTGGTAGTCGAGGTTCTTGAGGCTGTCGACGAGGGCCGGAGCGTAGCTCGAGCCCATGCCGTCGGGGCCGTGGCAGGTATGGCACTCCGCGTGATAGCGGCGGTAGCCGGAATAGGTGTACCAGTCGACGGTGCCGTCCGCCTTGATGCTGTAGGTCGGATTGTCGCCGGCGTCGAAGTACTTGCCGTTCTCTGCCCGGGCCGGCTTGGCGTTTTCGGCCTTGGCCGCAGGCCGAGCGCGGCGACGGCGAGAAGCGAGGTGAGGGTCAGGGCGGCGGCGCGCCGCATCCCGGCTCTGCGCATTGGGATCAACTCGGATCCTCCCGTATCGATTGGAACGCGGCCGGGCCATGCGCCCGCCGGTTCGCGTTTTTGCGATGGTTTTCGAGACGAGACCGGCGCGGGGTGAGCCGCGCCGGCCGTCGGGGGTCGCGATTCTTGTCGCGTCAGTTCGGAAGCGTGAAGACGGTCAGCTGTCCGCCGAGCGCCGTGTAGTTGCTCAGGGCGGCATAGCCGCCGACCGCGCCGAGGCCGGCGTTCGGGTCGGTCAGGCCCGCGGCGAGGCCGATGCCGGCCCAGCCGCCGACGCCCGACAGGATCGCAACGTACTGCTTGCCCTTGTTCGTGTAGGTCATGACGTTGCCGATGATGCCGGACGGGGTCTTGAACTTGTAGAGTTCCTTGCCCGTCTTGGCGTCGACCGCCTTCAGGTAGCCTTCGAGCGTGCCGTAGAAGACGACGTCGCCGGCCGTCGCGAGAGCGCCGGACCACACCGAGAACTGCTCCTTGTTCGACCAGACGATCTTGCCCTCGCGGGCGTCCCAGGCGATGAAGTTGCCCATGCCGCCATGGCTGTTCGGGGCCGGGATACATCGACAGCGTCGCGCCGACATAGGGCTGGCCCGGGGTGTAGCTCACCTTGAACGGCTCGTAGTCCATGCAGACGTGGTTGGTCGGCACGTAGAACAGGCCGGTCCGGGGCGAGAACGCCGCCGGCTGCTGGTCCTTCGATGCCGAGCGCGGCCGGGCAGATGCCCTTGGAGTTGACGTCCTCGCCGTTCTGCTCGGTCGAGTACTTGGCGACGACGAGCGGACGGCCGTAGGTCTTGCTCGACTTGTCCATGTCGACCTTGGTGGCCCAGTTCACGGCCGGATCGTACTTCTCGGCGACGAGAAGCTCGCCGGTCGTCGCGGTCGAGGGTGTAGCCGAAGCCGTTGCGGTCGAAGTGGACGAGGAGCTTGCGGCGCCTGGTTCCGCCGATCTCCTGATCGACCAGGATCATCTCGTTGACGCCGTCATAGTCCCACTCGTCGTGGGGCGTCATCTGGTAGACCCACTTGGCCATGCCGGTGTCGGCATCGCGGGCGAAGATGGTCATCGACCACTTGTTGTCGCCCGGGCGCTGCTTCGGGTTCCAGGTCGAGGGATTGCCCGAGCCGTAGTAGAAGGCGTTCTGCGTCGGGTCGTAGGAGTACCAGCCCCAGGTGCAGCCGCCGCCGGTCTTCCACTGGTCGCCCTGCCAGGTCTTCAGGGACGAATCCTTGCCGATCGGCTTGCCGAGCTCGGTCGTCTTGTCCGGGTCGACCTGAGCATCCGTCGTCCGGGCCCATCGAATAGGCGCGCCAGACCAGCTTGCCGGTCTTGAGGTCGTAGGCGGTGACGTGGCAGCGCACGCCGAACTCGCCGCCGGAGATGCCGACGATGAGCTTGTCCTTCACCGGCATGACGGTGGCGGTGTTGGTCTCGCCCTTCTTCGGATCGCCGTTGACGACCGACCAGACGACCTTGCCGGTCTTGGCGTCGAGCGCCACGATCGTCGTGTCGGCCTGGTGCAGGAAGATCTTGCCGTCCGCATAGGCGAGGCCGCGGTTGACGGTGTCGCAGCACATCACCGGAATGACGTTCGGATCCTGCTTCGGCTCGTACTTCCAGAGGATCTTGCCGTCGGCGTTCAGGTCGAGGGCGTAGACGGTGTTCGGGAACGGCGTGTGCACGTACATCGTGTCGCCGATCACGAGAGGCGAGCCCTCGTGGCCGCGCAGGACGCCCGTCGAGAAGGTCCAGGCGACCTGGAGCTTGCTGACGTTGCCCGCGTTGATCTGGTCGAGCTTCGAAAACCGGGTGTTGGCGTAGTCGCCGGTCTGCAGAACCCACTGATTCGGATCCTGGGTGAGCTTCTGCACTTCTTCGTTCGCGCTCGCTGGTGTGAGACCAGCGAGGGCTACCATGACGGTCGCAAGACTTACCGCTCTCATATGGTATCCTCCCTGGGCCGCCTGCCCGCGCACCGATCGGCACGGACGGAGAGACCCGCTCTTTGACGATAGGGGACCTTGAGAGCCTCGACAGCGTGTCACGACCGGCGGCTGAGCCATGACTTATGCGGCCAGGGGCGAGCCGCCAAGTCTGCGATCCGACTCCGCTTTCCCCAAACGAAGTCGTTGAAGCCGAAGCTTGAGGAAATCCTATGAGAGATTTTTCCGCATAGCAATACTCTCGGACTACTAAAAAAGGTAAGCAGTGTTGCCCCTTATTCAAAACATAGCGCCACAGCGGGCACGCGAAATTGTGCACTGCAACGTGCTCAATTCTTCAGCACTATTTACTTACGTTTCGTAAGTAGTTCTACTCCTTCCATTCCAGCTCCTGGTAGGCGGTCGTCGCATTGCGAGCGTTGAAGTCCGTAAACAGGGACCAGTTTGCTGCCTCCGAGCGGGCCGCTTCACCTGCCGCCTCGCGAAGAGGCCGGCCGGCGCGGATCATTTCTCGAATGTCCGTTTCGAGACGGGCGAGATAGCGCTCGATCGGCGCCGCGGCATCGGGCCAGGGCAGCGAGGCCGGGCCGTGTCCGGGCACCACCCGCGCCGCCGGGCGGGCCTTGAGGGCCTGCAGCGTGTCGCGCCAGCCGAGCAGCCGGCCGTCGAGCGCGGGGACGTGATCGGCGAACAGGAGGTCGCCGAGAAACCAGGTGTCGGTGGCGAGGTCGCGGACGGTGACGTCCGTGTTCGTATGCGCCGTCGGCCAGGCTTCGACGAGGAGCGTGCGGTCGCCGAGGTCGAGATCGAGGGCGCGCGCGACGAGGAGCGTCGGCGGCACGATCTCGCTGCCCGCGAAGGCGGCGCCGACGAGCGCGCGGTTGGCCGCGAGGTAGACGGAGGCCCGCGCCGCGAGCGCCGCCGGGAGCTGCGCATGTCCGACGAAGACCGCGCCGGTGTCGCGGAAGGCCGCGTTGCCGAGCACGTGGTCGGGATGGACATGCGTGTTGACGACGTAGCGGATCGGCCGGTCGGTGCGGTCGCGGATCGCGGCGAGGAGGCGGCGGCCGGCGACGAGGCTGCCCTCGGTGTCGATGACGGCGACGCCGTCGCGACCGACGACGAAGCCGGCATTGGCGACGGCGCCCTCGTTCTCCGGTCCGGCGAGGGCGACGGCGCCCTCGTGCACGAAGACGCCCGGCGCGATCTCGGTCACCGGCAGGGGCGCCGCCGGCGCGGCGGCCGCCGCGGCGGCGAGGAGCGAGAGGGCCGCGATCAGGGCGGGGAGGGGCCGCCGGATCATGCCGCCACCGTCTCGGGATAGCGCGCCGCGAGCTCGCTGCGGCGGCTCTCGATCCAGAGCGGCGTCCGCTCCGGCCGCGGCTCGAGAAGCTCGACCTCGCCGATCAGGGTCGCCGGCCGCGCCGAGAGCAGGAGCAGGCGGTCGCAGAGGCCGAGCGCTTCGCGCACGTTGTGCGTGACCAGCATGACGCTCAGCCGCCGCGCCTCGACGACGTCGCGGACGACCTGCCGGAGCGCCGCCGCGGCGTGATCGTCGAGGGAAACGAAGGGCTCGTCGAGGACGAGCAGGATCGGCTCGATGGCGAGCGCCCGCGCCAGCGCGACCCGGCGCTGCATGCCGCCGGACAGTTCTCCCGGAAAGCGGTTCCGCCACGCCGCGAGGCCGAGATCCGAAAAGAGCGCATCGAGGGAGCGCCGGCGTTCCGCCCGCGGCAGCGCCAGGCGGACATTGTCCTCGACGCTGCGCCACAGGAGCAGGCGCGGCTCCTGGAACACCGTGCCGATGCGCAGGCTGCGCGGATCGGGCCAGATGCAGCCTTCGAAATCCCGGTCGATGCCGATCAGCACGCGCAGCGTCGTGGTCTTGCCGGCGCCGGACGGGCCGATGAGGCAGAGCGTCTCGCCTTCCTGGACGGCGAAGGCGAGGTCGCGCACGGCCTCGACCGGCTCGCGTCCGGGCCGGCGGTAGAGCTTGCGCGCGATCTCAAGCCGGATCGGGAATGAGGCGCCAACGCCGTGCATGCGTCTCCAGGGGTTGAAGGCAGAGGAAGTCGATCGCCACGACGATCGCGGTGAAGGCGAGGCTGTAGCCGATCAGCGCCCGGACATCGAAGAGCTGGAAATAATAGGAGATCGCGTAGCCGACCCCGTCCGGCCGCCCGAGCAGCTCGACGACGAGCACGATCTTCCAGACGAGGGCGAGGCCCGAGCGCGCCGCCGCGACGGCGTAGGGTTCGAGCTGCGGCACCATGACGTGCCGGATCCAGGTGCCGCGGTCGAACCGGAAGGCCTGCCGCATCTCCTCGATCTGCGGATCGAGGGTTCTCGCGCCTTCGCGCATGATCACCGCGACGTTCGGGATCTTGTTGAGGGTGACCGCGAGCACCGCCGCCGCCTCCGAGAGGCCGAGCCAGACATAGCAGAGCACGATCACCACGAGGGCCGGCGTGTTGAGGAGGACGAGGAGCCAGGAATCGAGCAGCCGGTCCGCGGCGGGCAGGCGGCCGAGGGCCACGCCGAGCGCGCCGCCGATCGCCATGGCGAGGATGAAGGCGATCGTGACCCGGCGCAGGGTCGCCCCGATCTGGTGCAGGAGCTCGCCGGACATCGCCTCGCGGGCGATGAAGGTGAAGACCTCGAGCGGCCCGGGCAGGAGCTTGCTCGCGGCGACGAGCGCCACCCCCTGCCAGAGCGCGACGAGGAGGAGCAGCGAGAGGATTCGGGACGCCGACAGGGACGGCATGGCGTTCGGCCTCATCCGGGACTGCGCCCCTCTCCCCAGTAGAGCCCGGCGGGCAGGCCCGTGCCCGATCCGACGAGCTTCTCGCCGCCGAGCGTCCGCAGCACCGCGTAGAGCGTCTCGGCGTCGGCGCGCTCGGCCGCGATCGGCCGGCTCGGCTCGCCGTCGAGGAAGTAACGCCTGAGCGTCTGAAAGGTCGCGTCGTCCTCCGCTTCCATCAGCGGGCGGATCGCCGTCCAGGCGGCGGCGTCCTCGGCGAGGATGCGCTTCGCCCGCCGCGAGGAGGCCGCGAAACCGTCGATGGCGGCGACGCGCTCGGCGGCAGGCTCGTCGAACATGTAGCCGAGGAGCGTGATCTCGCCCTGAAGCCCGAAGGCGCGGGCGATGTCGCCGGCGCCGAGGAGCTTGCGGTAGCCCTTCGCCTCGAGCCGGGCGCAGAAGTTCCAGAACAGCAGCGCCGCGTCGAACTCGCCGCTTTCGAGCTTGTTCGCCATGAGCGGCGGGGCGCCGAAGGACGGCTGCGCGGCGGCGGCAAGATCGATGCCGGCCTTCTCCTGCGCATGGGCCTTGAGCAGGAGCCAGTTCTTGTCGAGGGGGCCGCCGGAGACGCCGATGCGCTTGCCGGCGAGGTCGCCGACGGCGCGGATCGGCGATTGCGCCGGCACCATGACCGCGCCCTCCGTCGCCGAGAAGGGCAGGAACATGACCTTGCGGCCCTCGTTGCGCAGCCGCGCCGCGAGCAGGAGATCGGAGACGATGAGGTCGACGTCGCCGGAGAGGAAGGCGATGCGCGCGGCATCGTTCGTCGCGAGCTTCACCGTCTCGAGCCGGTAGCCGGCGGCCTCGTCGAGCCGGTTGCGCCGGATCGTCTCGACCTCCCACGACACCGTGCCGAAGGGAAGGGTCCCGAGCCGCACCACCGGCCGCTCCGCCGCGCGCAGAAGCGTCGGCAGAACGAGCCCCGCCAGCAGGACGCCGCGTCGCGTGGTCATGGCGCTCCTTCCTGCCTCTCCCGCCTCTGCCGGGCGGAAAAGGTCCCGAATCCCCGGCGCGGCGAAACCGCGCCCGCCCGTCAGGGTGCCTTCTTCCCCGTCGCGTCGAACTGCTTCAGGTAGGCGACGAGGTCGTTGACCCGCTGCTCGTCCTTGACCCCGGCGAAGACCATCTTGGTGCCGGGCACCTTGGCGCGGGGGTCCTTGATGTAGTCGCGGAAGGTCGCCTCGTCCCAGGTCAGGCCGGAATTCTTGTTCGCGGGCGAATAGCTGTAGCCCGCGACGGAGCCGGAATGGCGGCCGATGAGGCCGTTGAGCTCGGGGCCGACGCCGTTCTTGGCGGTCTCGCCGATCTGGTGGCAGGCCCGGCACTGGACGAACACCTTCTCGCCCGCCGCCGCGTCCTGTGCCTCCGCCTGCGACGCCACGAAGAGACACCCCAACGCGACCAGAACGGCCCTCACCATCGACGCTGCTCCCCGATAAAGCTCATCTTGCCGGCGTAGTTAGAGCAGGCGGGTTGATCGATAACAATTCCTGTTCGGCGATCGTTCGATAGAAATTTCCTATCGCCCGAACGCCCCCGCCGGGAGGCCGTCAATGCGCCTCGCGCCTGAGGCGCCGGCAGAGGGTCTTGACGTAGGTGGTGCGGCCGATTTCGTCGCGGAATGCGGAGCGGGCGATGATCTCCTGCCAGCCGACCGCGCAGCCGAGCTCGTTCTCGACACGGACGCTGAGGACGTCGACCGCCTCCGCCTCGCCGCAGGCCTCGGCGCTCACCGCGAGCGGACAGAGGAGGACGATGGCCAGGAAGAGGCTCACGCGGGAGCGCCGCTCAGGCGTCGACGAGGAGACCGCGCGCCGCCGCCGCGGGCCGGGCCTCGGCGTGCCAGCGCTCCAGGGCTTCGAGCGTGACGTTCCGGTCGTGCCGGCCGGCGCCGGCGAGATGCTCGTAGCTCCGGTCCGGCAGCCCGAGCTCGGAGACGACCGCGAGGGCCCCGGAGAAATCCTCCCCGGCCGTATAGAGGCTCGGCGTGACGACGACCGGGATGCCGGCGGCGCAGGCGGCGCGGACGCCGTTCGCGGAATCCTCGATGGCGATGCAGTCGCCGGCCGCGAGGCCGAGATCGGCGAGCACCTTTTCGTAGACGTCCGGGGCCGGCTTCTTCCGCCCGACCTCGTCGCCGGCGACGATGGCGTCGAAGCACGCCTCGCCGTCCGGGAGCGCGTGGGCGAGCAGCGCCGCGACGTTGGCGCGGCTCGTCGTCGTGGCGATGGCGAGGGCGAGGCCGACGGCGCGCGCCTCGGCGATCAGGCGCCCGACGCCATTGCGCAGCGGCAGCCGCTCGGCCGTCATCAATTCCTCGAAGCGCCGGGTCTTGCTCCGGTGCGCCTCGGCGACGAGGGGGGCGATGCGGTCGAGATGGCGGCCCTGGTAGCGCTCGACGTAATGCAGGATGCGCTCCTTGCCGCCGGTGATGGCGAGAAGCTCGCCGTAGAGCCGCGGACTCCAGCGCCAGGGGAACTCGTAATCGGCGAACGTGTCGTTGAAGGCGCGGCGATGCAGCTCCTCGGTCTCCGCGAGCGTGCCGTCGACATCGAACACCAGGGCCTTCAGCGTCATCGCACTCCTCCTGCGGACCGAACTCGCGACAAATGGATCAGGCGGCGAGCCGGCGGGCCGCCGCCTGGGCGGCCTCGCGGATCGCGCGGATATTCTGGGCATAGGCCGAGGCGCCGCCCCGGAAGATGGCGGAGCCGGCGACAAGGGCGTCTGCCCCCGCCGCGGCGGCGAGGGCCGCGGTCTCGGGAGTGATGCCGCCGTCGACCTCGAGGCGGATCGCCCGCCCGTCGATCAGCGCCGCGGCCTGCGCGATGGTGTCGAGGGTCGAGCGGATGAAGGATTGCCCGCCGAAGCCGGGATTGACCGTCATCACGAGGACGAGGTCGACATGGTCGATGACCGGCTCGAGGACCCTCGCCGAGGTGCCGGGATTGATGACGACGCCCGCCTTCTTGCCGAGGGCGCGGATGGTCTGGAGCGAGCGGTGAAGGTGCGGCCCGGCCTCGGCGTGGACGCTGACGATGTCGGCGCCGGCTCTCGCGAAGGCTTCGAGATAGGGGTCGGCCGGGGCGATCATCAGGTGCACGTCGAGCACCTTGTCGGTGTGCGGCCGCAGGGCCCGCACCACGTCCGGGCCGATCGTGATGTTCGGCACGAAATGGCCATCCATGACGTCGACATGGATCCAGTCGGCGCCGGCGGCGGCGAGGTCCCTCACCTCCTCGCCGAGGCGGGCGAAATCGGCCGAGAGGATCGAGGGCGCGATGACGATCGGGCTCATGAACCGGTTCCGATCTCCCCGTCCCGGGTGAGGACGCGGCTTGCGAGGATGTCGGGTGCGTCGAGGGTCATCAAGTCCTCGACCGAAAGATCGTCGCGGGGTGCGTCGAAATGCCGGTTCGCCTGGCGCAGGCGCGCCCGGTCGAGGGCGTTGCGGATCGAGCGGGCATTGGCGAAATGCGGCTGCCGCCGGCGGGCGGCGATGTAGGTCCGGAACGCCTCCCGCGCGGCCGGACCGAAGCGGTAGTTCTGCGCCGTCAGCATCCTCTCCGCGATCGCGAAAAGCTCCTCTTCCGCATAATCCGGAAAGTCGACGTGGTGGGCGATGCGGGACCGGAACCCGGGATTGCTGCGGAAGAACGTGTCCATGCGGTCGGCATAGCCGGCGAGGATGACGACGAGATCGTCGCGCTGGTTCTCCATCACCTGGAGCAGGATCTCGATCGCCTCCTGGCCGTAGTCGCGCTCGTTCTCCTGGCGGTGGAGATAATAGGCCTCGTCGATGAAGAGGACGCCGCCCATCGCCTTCTTCAGGATCTCCTTCGTCTTCGGCGCCGTGTGGCCGATATACTGGCCGACGAGGTCGTCCCGGGTGACGGAGACGAGGTGGCCCTTCCGGACGTAGCCGAGGCGGTGCAGGATCGTCGCCATGCGCAGGGCGACGGTGGTCTTGCCGGTGCCGGGATTGCCGGTGAAGCTCATGTGCAGGGTCGGCGTCTCCGCGGTCAGGCCGAGGCGCCTGCGGACCCGGTCGACGAGGAGCAGCGCCGCGATCTGCCGGATGCGCAGCTTCACCGGCGCCAGGCCGATGAGCGAACGGTCGAGATCGTCGAGCACATCCGCGATGCCGGTCTCGGCGAGCTCGGCGCGCAGGTCGATGCGGACGTCGTTCGCGCGGCGGGCGAGGGCGAGTGGCTTTCTCTCATGATCGTCGATCCGTCCGAAACGAGTGCGCGCCTCGCCTCTCCCCGCCTGCGGGGAGAGGGTTCGGCCTTCGGCCGAACAAGCGGAGCGAAGCGAAGCGGGGGTGAGGGGGCGCGCAGGAAGAGGAGCCTGTCCCCGACGCCGCGCCTCTTCCTGTCGCCGCCCCCTCACCCGTCGCCTGCCTGCGGCAGGCTCGCCGCCTGCGGCGGCCCTCTCCCCGCAGGCGGGGAGAGGTGAGCGCGCAACATGCGCGAGACAATCGGGCCGGCGGCGACAAGGACGGCGCCGCCGGCCCGTCGACCGGAGAGGTGAGCGAATGCGGCCGGGAGGGGGCCGGCATTCCTCCGGTCGAAGCCCTCAGCCGTAGCGCCGGCCTTCCGGCTCGCGGGCGGCGTAGGAGCGGGTCGTGTAGCGCACGACGCGGCCGCCGGCTTCGCTGCGCGTAAGGCCGAAGCCCGGCTCCTCCTGCGGACGATTGACGATGAAGGAGAGGCGCACGCTTTCCCAGCCGTGGCTGGCATCGAAGCCCGACAGGCGGATGTAGCGGTCGCCGTAGACCTTCCGGCATTCGGCGAGTTCGAGCATCACCGCCGCCGCGTCGCGGATGTCGAACATCGGCAGGCCCCACATCTCCCAGTAGGTGTTGCGGGGATGCGGGTCGTCGGTGAACTCGATGTTCACGGCGAAGTCGCGGTCGATGCAGTACTGCACCTGGCGGGCGATCTGCTCGTCGGAAAGATCGGGCAGGAACGAGAAGCAGCCTTGGGTGACGCGCATCGGAATCTCCTCTACTCGGCGGCCGTGGCGGTGGGAACGAAGTCGGGCGTGTCGGTCGAGGCGTAGTCGAAGGTGACGTCGCCCCAGACATCGAGGGCCTGGCGCAGGGGCAGGCAGTGCCGCGCCGCCTCCTGCAGGATCTGCGGCCCCTCGGCGACGTAGTCGCGGCCCTCGTTGCGGGCGAGGATCATCGCCTCGAGGGCGACGCGGTTCGCCGTCGCGCCGGCGGCGATGCCCATCGGATGGCCGATCGTGCCGCCGCCGAACTGCAGCACCACGTCCTCGCCGAGATGGTCGAGGAGCTGGTGCATCTGGCCGGCATGGATGCCGCCCGAGGCGACGGGCATGAGCTTGTTCAGGGACGCCCAGGGCTGGTCGAAGAAGACGCCGTGCTCGAGGCGCATCGGGTTGTGGTCCTCGCGGCAGATGTCGTAGTAGCCGCGCGTCGTCTTCGGGTCGCCTTCGAGCTTGCCGACGACGGTGCCGGCATGGATGTGGTCGACGCCGGCGAGGCGCATCCACTTGGCGATGACGCGGAACGAGACGCCGTGCGACTTCTGGCGCGTGTAGGTGCCGTGTCCGGCCCGGTGCAGGTGCAGGATCGTGTCGTTCTTCCGCGCCCATTTCGCCATCGACTGGATCGCCGTGTAGCCGATGACGAGGTCGATCATGACGATGGCGGAGCCGAGCTCCTTGGCGAAATCGGCGCGCTCGTACATGTCCTCCATCGTCGCCGCGGTCACGTTGAGATACGTGCCCTTGATCTCGCCGGTCGCCGCCTGCGCCCTGTTGACCGCCTCCATGCAGTAGAGGAAGCGGTCGCGCCAGTGCATGAAGGGCTGCGAGTTGATGTTCTCGTCGTCCTTCGTGAAGTCGAGGCCGCCCTTCAGGGCCTCGTAGACGACGCGGCCGTAATTGCGCCCGGAGAGGCCGAGCTTCGGCTTCACTGTCGCGCCCAAAAGCGGCCGGCCGAACTTGTCGAGGCGCTCGCGCTCGACGACGATGCCGGTCGCCGGCCCCTGGAAGGTTTTTATGTAGGCGACGGGCAGGCGCATGTCCTCGAGGCGCAGGGCCTTCAAAGGCTTGAAGCCGAAGACGTTGCCGATGATCGAGGCGGTGAGGTTCGCGACCGAGCCCGGCTCGAAGAGATCGAGATCGTAGGCGATGTAGGCGAAGTACTGCCCCGGCGCGTTCGGCACCGGATCGACCCGGTAGCATTTCGCGCGGTACTTCTCGCAGGCGGTGAGGCGGTCGGTCCAGACCACCGTCCAGGTCGCGGTCGAGGATTCGCCGGCGACGGCCGCGGAGGCCTCGACCGGGTCGACGCCGTCCTGCGGCGTGACGCGGAAGAGGGCGATGACGTCCGTGTCCTTCGGCTCGTAGTCGGGCTCCCAGTAGCCCATCTTCCGGTATTCCATGACGCCGGACCTGTAGCGGTCCTTGCCGGTGATCGTCTGAACCTTGGTGTCCATGGCGCGATTCCCTCTGAAACGAATGGATTTCAAGCGGCGGCGGCAGGCGGCGCGACGAGCCCGAGGGCCGCATCCGCGACGGCTTCGGCGGTGATGCCGAAATGGCGGTAGAGGTCCGGCGCGGGCGCGGAGGCGCCGAAGCCCGTCATGCCGACGAAGGTGCCGCTCTCGCCGATCCAGCGGTCCCAGCCGAGCCGCGCCGCCGCTTCGACGGCGACCCGCGGCGCGGCGCCGAGAACGTCCCGGCGATAGGCGGCGTCCTGCGCCTCGAACAGTTCCCAGCAGGGCATCGACACCACCGCGGCCGAAAGCCCGCGCGCGGCGAGACGGTCGGCGGCGGCGAGGGCGATCTCGACCTCCGTGCCGGTGGCGACGAGCGTGACGTCGCGCGGCCCGTCGGCCTTGCGCAGGACATAGGCGCCCCGCGCGGTCAGGTTTTCGGAGACGGGCTTCGTGCGCAGGGTCGGCACCGCCTGCCGCGACAGGCACAGCGCCGTCGGCGTGCGGCGGCAGGACAGCGCGATCTCCCAGGCTTCCGCGGTCTCGACCGCGTCGGCGGGACGGATGACGTTGAGGTTCGGTGTCGCCCGCAGCATGGCGAGATGCTCGACCGGCTGATGCGTCGGCCCGTCCTCGCCGAGGCCGATCGAATCGTGCGTGAGCACGTAGACGACCCGCTGTCCCATCAGAGCCGACAGCCGGATCGCGCCGCGGGCGTAATCCGAGAAGACGAGGAAGGTGCCGCCGTAGGGGATCAGCCCGCCATGGAGCGCGATGCCGTTCATCGCCGCGGCCATGCCGTGCTCGCGGATGCCGTAGTGAACGTAGCGCCCGGCAAAGGCGTCCCGCGCCACGGCCGCGAGGCCGCGGGTGAGGGTGAGGTTCGAGTGCGTCAGATCGGCGGAGCCTCCGACGGTGAGGTCGGTCGCGTCGTTGACGGATTGCAGCGCCATCTCGGAGGCCTTGCGCGTCGCCACCTTCGGCGCCTCGACGCCCATCTTCGCCCTGTGCGCGCGCAGGGCCGAAAGCGCGGCCTGCGGAAGATCGCCGCGCAACGCCGCGAGAAACGCCTCTCGCTTCGGCGACGCCGCGAGACGCCGCTCCCAGGCGAGCCGCGCTGCGCGGCCGCGTTCGGCGACGGCGCGCCACGCTCCGCTCACGTCGTCGGGGATGACGAAGGGCGGCTCCGGCCAGCCGAGCGCCGCGCGGGCGCCGGCGATCTCCGCCGCGCCGAGGGGCGCGCCGTGCACGCCCTCGGTGCCCTGCTTCGTCGGTGCGCCGTAGCCGATCGTCGTCCGGCAGGCGACGAGCGAAGGAGCGTCGTTCCTCCGCGCCTCGGCGATCGCGGCCGCGACCGCGGCCGGGTCGTGTCCGTCGACGGCCTGGACGTGCCAGCCCGCGGCGCGAAAGCGCATCGCCTGGTCGGTCGAGGTCGAAAGCGAGGTCGGACCGTCGATGGAGATGCCGTTGTCGTCGAAGAGGACGATCAGGCGGCCGAGCCTGAGATGGCCGGCGAGGTCGATCGCCTCCTGGCTGATGCCCTCGGCGAGGCAGCCGTCGCCGCAGAGCACGTACGTGTAATGGTCGACGAGGTCGGAGCCGAAGCGCGCCTCCATCATGCGCTCGGCAAGCGCCATGCCGACCGCCGTCGCGAGGCCCTGGCCGAGAGGCCCGGTTGTCGTCTCGACGCCGGCGGTGTGGCCGTATTCGGGGTGGCCGGGGGTCGCCGAGCCGAGCTGGCGGAAGCGGCCGATCTCGTCGATCGTCACCTGTTCCACGCCGACGAGGTGCAACAGCGCGTAGAGCAGCATCGAGCCATGGCCGGCGGAGAGCACGAAGCGGTCGCGGTCCGCCCAGCCGGGCATTCCCGGATCGAATTTGACGAATTGCGTAAACAGCGCCGTCGCCGCGTCGGCCATGCCCATCGGCAGGCCGGGATGGCCGGACTTCGCCTTCTCGACGGCATCCATCGCAAGCGCGCGCACGGCGTTGGCGAGGCGCCGATGGGTCGGAACGTTCCGTGTCGCGTTCATCGGAAGGACCCCCGCGGCCCGGCTTGCAAATCCGGTTGCATCCCTCGGGGCCGCATCGCGAGAGCGTGTGAATCGTTCCGACAAGCGGCGCGGGTCCGCCTCTCCCCGCTTGCGGGGAGAGGGTTTCGGCCTGCGGCCGAAACAAGCGGAGCGAAGCGAAGCGGGGGTGAGGGGGCGATGCCGGAAGAGGCGCTCGGCCCAGGCCGCCGCGCCTTCCTCGTCGGCGCCCCCTCACCCTCGCCTGCTGCGCAGGCTTGCTGCCTTCGGCAGCCCTCTCCCCGCATGCGGGGAGAGGCGGACCCGCGCCTTGCGGGGAAGGCCGTAGCGACGAGGGAGGCGGGTTGGGTCATCGGTCGGTCCTCATGCGGCGCGGCGCTTGCGCTCGACGAGCTGCAGGATCATCGGCGTCAGGATGAGCTGCATGGCGAGATCGAGCTTGCCGCCGGGGATGACGATGGAATTCGCCCGCGACATGAAGCTGTCCTGCAGCATCGTGCGCAGGTAGGCGAAGTCGATGCCGCGCGGGTTGCGGAAGCGGATCACCACCATCGATTCGTCGGCGGTCGGGATCCAGCGGGCGATGAACGGGTTCGAGGTGTCGACCGTCGGCACGCGCTGGAAGTTGATGTCCGTCTCGGTGAATTGCGGACAGATGTAGCGCACGTAGTCCGGCATCCGGCGCAGGATCGTGTCCGTCACCGCCTCGGTGGAATAGCCGCGCGCCGAGCGGTCGCGATGCAGCTTCTGGATCCATTCGAGGTTGATCACCGGCACGACGCCGATCTTCAGGTCCGCGTGCTGCGAGACGTCGATGCCGTCGATGACGGCGGCGCCGTGCAGGCCCTCGTAGAAAAGCAGGTCGCTCTTCTCCGGCATCGCCTCCCATTCGGTGAAGGTGCCGGGCATGGCGTTGTAGAGCTTCGCTTCCCGGTCGTCGTGGATGTAGTGCCGCGTGCGGCCGCGGCCGTGCGCGCCGTATTCGCGGAACACCGCTTCGAGTTCGGCGATGAGGTTGGCGCTCGGGCCGAAATGGCTGAAATGCCCATTGCCCTTCTTCGCCTCCGCCGCCATCGCCCCGCGCATCTGCATGCGGTCGTAGCGGTGAAAGGCGTCGCCCTCGATGTAGACCGCGTCGACCTTCTCGCGCCGAAAGATCTGCTCGAAGGTGTTGCGCACCGAGGTCGTGCCGGCGCCCGAGGAGCCGGTGACGGAGATGATCGGATGCTTGACCGACATCGCTCTCTCCTCAGACGCGCAGGAGGCCGCGGCGGGAAAACAAGGGCGAGCGCTCCGGCGGCTCCTCGCGGATGTCGGCGTAGCGGGCGATGCAGGCGACCTTTTCCGCCGAGCCGAAGACGAGGGGAATGCGCTCGTGCAGGCTCGTCGGCACGATGTCGAGGATGCGCCGTTTGCCGTCGCTCGCGGCGCCGCCCGCCTTCTCCATGACGAAGGCGATCGGGTTCGCCTCGTAGACGAGGCGCAGGCGGCCGTGGCCGTAGGAGCGGCGCTTGTCCGCGGGGTAGAGGAAGACGCCGCCGCGGACGAGGATGCGGTAGGCCTCGGCGACGAGGGAGGCGATCCAGCGCATGTTGAAATCCTGCGCGCGCGGCCCGCTCTCGCCTTCGAGACAATCGTCGATGAAGGCGCGCACGCCGTCGTCCCAATGCCGGTAGTTCGAGGCGTTGATGGCGTATTCGCCGACGCCGTCGGGAATCGCGACGCGGTCGGCGGTGAGCCGGAATGCGCCCGCCTCGCGGTCGAGGATGAAGATGCGCACGCCGTCCTGAAGCGCCAGCACGAAGGCCGTCTGCGGCCCGTAGACGAAGAATCCCGCCGCGCGCTGCGCCGACCCGGGACGCAGCGGTTCCTCCGGCGCGGAGACGGCATAGAGGCCGAAGATCGTGCCGACCGAAATGTTGACGTTGATGTTCGACGAGCCGTCGAGGGGATCGATGACGACGGCGACGGTGCCGTCCGGGCGCAGGCGGACGAGGTCGTCGCGCTCCTCCGTCGCGACGAACGCCGCCGCGGTGCCGCGGAGCGCGCTCAGAAAGAGATCGTCGGCAAGGAGGTCGAGCACCTTCTGGCCGTCGCCGGCAGCGTTGACGGTGTTTTGCTCGGCGCCGAGATCGCCGGCGAGCGCGCCTTGCGCGACGATGCGGGACAGAGCCGCGGCGGCGTCCGCGAGGGCCTGGACCACGCCGGCGATGTCGGACTCGGCCGCCGTGAGAATCGCGTCGAGCGTCTTGCCGAAGGCCATCGCACGCTCCTCCATCCGGCGTCTCTGGCGAAGCGGACATCCGATCCGCCGGCGTCGTTGCAAAAACTATGGGAGGGTGGGTGGCAAAAGGAAAATTGAAAATACTTGCGCTACCGTTAGAAAAAATTGAATATGGTGCCGATGAGGAATCTCTCCCTCAAGCAGCTCCAGGCGGTCGCCGCCATCGTGCGCCAGGGCTCCCTGACGAAGGCTGCGGACGAGCTCGCCCTGACGCCGGCGGCGCTGTCGGCGCGCATCAAGCAGCTCGAGGAGGAGGTCGGCCTGCCGCTGTTCGACCGCACCAGCGCCGGCCTGCGGCCGACCGACGCGGGACGCGAGATGCTGCGCGCCGTCGACGGCGTCAACGCCGCGCTCGAAAGCTGCGCCGACCGGCTCAACGCCCTGAAGGGCCTCTCCGGCGGACGCGTCGCCGCCGGCCTCACCTCGACGGCGAAGTATTTCGCGCCGCAGGCGATCGGCGCCTTCTCGCAGCTTCATCCCGGGGTCGAGATCAACCTTGTCGTCGGCAACCGCGAGCGCCTCGTCGACTGGCTGCGCGACTACGACGTCGACGTCGCGGTGATGGGACGGCCGCCGGGCGACTTCCCGGTCGAGGCGGTGCCGTTCGGCGAGCATCCGTTCGTCATCATCGCCTCCCCGAATCACCCTCTCGCCGCGCGCCGCAAGCTGACAAGGGGCGATCTCGCGAAGGAATCGTTCCTCGCCCGCGAGGACGGCTCGGGCACGCAGAGCGTGTTCGAGGAGTTTCTCGGCGGCGTGATCGTCAGGCGGCCGCGCTTCGTCGTCGAGATGGGCAGCAACGAGACGATCAAGCAGGCGGTCATGGCCGGGCTCGGCATCGCCCTCATCTCCGGCCACACCGTGGCGAACGAGGTCGAGGCGGGGCGGCTCGCGCTCCTCGACGTCGTCGGCCTGCCGATCCGGCGGCAATGGTACGCGGTGCGCCGCGCCGACCGCATCCTCGGCCCCGCCGGCGCCGCGTTCCGCAGATTCCTGATCGAGAAGGGCGAGCGCTTCCTGCCGCGGCTGCCCTCGAAGCCGCGCGACTGGCAGGTCTCACCCCGCCGCGGCTGAGCCGCCTTCGGCGCCGCCGAGGTCGACGACGAAGCCCGCCTCGTAGTCCGCCGCCGCGACGGGGTTGGCGACGCAGCGGGTGCCGTCCTCGACGGCGTCGTAGCGGGCGTGAAAATGACCGAAGATCCAGAGGTCCGGCCGCAGCGGCTCGGGCAGGCCGGCAAGCATCGTCGAGCCGTAGAAGGCCGGTACCCACCAGGGCACGCCGGGGGCGTCACGGTAGGGTGCGAGCATCCGCGCCAGCGGCGGGTGATGGGTGACGACGACCCGGACGGGCGCGCGAACCGTCGCCAGGGCCCGCCGCAGGGCGGCGGCGTCGCGGCAATGGGCGGCGCGGGCATCGTCCGGATGCCAGAAGCGCCCCGGCGCGGCGAGGATGGCGCCAGCGAATTCCCGCGAGCCCGTGCGCGGATCGACGACGCGGGCGATCGCGGCCGCGGTCGCGGCGCCCGCGTCGAGACCGGGCCGCCAGAGTCCCGCCAGGCTGAAATCCGTCCACAGGGTTGCGCCGATGAAGGCGACGTCGCCGATCGCCTGGCTGGCACCGCCTTCGAGGATCGTCACGCAGCCCGATGCATCGGCCGCCGCCCGCCACTCCGCGAGCATCCGATCCGCGTTGCGCGGATCGCCCTCGCCGCGCCGATAGCGCTCGTGATTGCCGGGAACGAGGATGACCGGGCGGCCCTGCGCCAGGATCGTCAGCGCGGCGACGCCGCGCTCCGGCTCGCCCTCGCAGACGTCGCCGGCGCAGACGAGGGCGTCGAAGCCGTCCGCCGGAACGCGGATGCCGGCGAGGGGACGCTTCTCGAGATGCAGGTCCGAGAGGATGAGAAGGCGCATCGCGCCCGCATCCCACATCGCCCGGCGACTGTCACCTCCGCCGCGTCAGAAGCCGGAATGGCGCAGGGCGCTCTCGCGGGACGGCACCTTCACGAGGGCCTCGCCGTCGAGCACCACCTCGCCGGCGACCGTGCAGGTGCAGGTCAGCCGCGCCCGCCGCCGCCCGGGCTCAAGCTCCGCGACCACGACCTCGACCGCGACCGTATCGCCGATCTTGACCGGCGCCTTGAAGTTGAGGGTCTGGCTGACATAGACCGCGCCCGGTCCCGGCAGCCGCGTCCCGAGCACCGCCGAGATCAGGCCGGCGGTGTAGAGCCCGTGCGCGATGCGCGTTCCGAACGGCGTCTTCGCGGCGAAATGCTCGGAGAGATGGATCGGATTGCGGTCGCCGGTGATCTCCGCGAAGCCGACGACGTCGGAGGACGAAATCGTCTTCTCGAGCCGCTCCGACATGCCGATCGCCAGATCCTCGAAATAGAGAATCCGCAATTCCGGCAGCGCCGGCCTGCCGTCGCCCCCCATCAGCCCTCCTCCAGGAGGCCGGCCGCGACGACGCCGTCGCGGCCGAATTCCTTCCAGGCTGCGGCGCAGGCGGCGTCGCGGTTCTGCGCCATGCCGTTCGACATGATCGCGAACATCGCCTGGATCTTCTGGCCGAACGGCCCCTGGATGGCGACGAGATCCGGGGTCACGCCCTGCTTCACGAACAGCTCCCGGAACGGCTCCGGCTTCAGCCGGAAGCCGCAGACATTCGTCACCGCGTAGATGTAGGCGGCGATCTCGAGCGTCCGCGGCGGAGGCGCGTTTCGGATCTGCGCCCCGGCCGGCGCTGCGGACAAGGCGAGGCAGAGGAGAATGACAGGCCGCATGGGGGGCTCCGGGATCGGGGCAAGAACAATAGGGGCGGCCGGTCGCCTGGCAAGCGGCCGTCCCCCGAACGTCCTGCATCCGAAAGGCGCCGTTTCGGGTACGATGGGGATCGAGCCGGAGCTTGCCATGCGCGCCGCAGCCGCCGTCCTCCTCGCCTGTCTTTCCCTCGCCCTCGCGGAACCGGCGCGGGCCCTGAACGACGCCGACCGCGCCGCGATCCGCGACGTCATCCAAAAGCAGCTCGATGCCTTCGCCACGGACGACGGCGCCCGCGCCTACTCCTTCGCGGCGCCGTCGATCCAGAACCTCTTCCCGTCGCAGGAGCGCTTCATGGGCATGGTGCGGGAGGGCTACAAGCCGGTGTACCGGCATCGCTCCGCGCTCTTCGGCTCGTTCAAGGACGAGCCGGACGAGATCCGCCAGTCGGTCTACCTGCAGGACCTCGACGGCGAGGACTGGCTCGCGGTCTACGCCATGGAGGCGCAGCCGGACGGGAGCTGGAGGATCAGCGGTTGCACCCTCCAGCGCCGGCCCGGCCAGGCGGTTTGATCCCGTCCGGCGCCGTCACAGGCGGGTGCGCGGATCGACCGGGTCGGTCCAGCGCGGCAGCCTCTCGCGGGGCATCAGGCCGACGTCGCGGCGCAGATGGTCGTCGAGGGCGTCGAGTTGCCGCCTCGTGCGGGCGCGGCGGATCGACCGGAGCCAGGCCGCAACCGGCCCGAACGGGCCGCGGCGCGAAGCCGGGCTCGCGCTCGCTGCGGGAAAGGCGAGGATGGCGGAACGCGACATGGTAGGTCTCCGGGGAAGGCTTTGCTACGATGACGTGTGACATCGGGTGCGGCGGCGGGATCGCTCCCCGCCCGGACCGCCGGCACCATGCTCCGATGTCCCGCAAGGCTCCGTGACGGCCCTCACACTCTTCGGCCGCGGACGCGCCTACACGGAACGGGGAGGAGACAAGACCATGTCCGAACCGCATCACTTCGCGCGGCTTTTGGGGGCCAATCCGTTTTTTGCCGACCTCGGCACCGAGGTCGTCGAGGCCATCGCCACCCTGTGCGTGACCCGCAGCCTGCGGACCGAGGAAGTCCTGTTCATGAAAGGGGATCCCGGCGACGCGCTCTACGCCGTCCGGCGCGGCCAGATCCGGATCGCGACGGGCACCGACGCCGGCCGCCGGCTGACCCTGAACCTGCTCGGCTCCGGCGACGTCTTCGGCGAGGTGGCGCTGCTCGACGGCAGGCCGCGCACCGCCGACGCCATCGCGACCGAGCCGAGCGAGCTGTTCATGGTGCGGCGGCGCGACTTCGTCGATCTCATCGCGCATCGGCCGGCCGTCGCCGTGCGGATCATCGAGCTGCTCTGCGACCGTATTCGCTGGATGAGCGACCGCATGGAGGAATTGGTGCTGATGCCGCTGCCGGCGCGGCTCGCCCGGCGCCTCCTCGCCCTCGGCGACGATTACGGCGCCGAGATCCAGGTTTCGCAGGAGGAGCTCGCGGTCTTCATCGGCTCGACCCGGGAGAGCGTCAACAGGCAGCTCCAGGAGTGGAAGCGCCGGGGCCTGATCGAGATCGGCCGCGGCCGTATCCGCCTCATCAACCGGCAGGGCCTGAAGCCCGCGCCGGAGGCGGTCGGGGTCAACTGATGACACCGGGGCTGCGCGCCGCCCTCCTCGCCGCCGCGGTCCTTTGGCCGTTCGCGCTCGACGCGCAGACCTCGGGCTGCACCCTGACGACCCTGTCCGACCCCTCCCGCGAGGTCCTGCACTGCGCCGACGGCCTGACCATTTCCGCCGAGCGGGGCGCCGCCTACCGGCTCATCGACCGAAACCGGGACGGCCGTCCCGAGGCGGTCGAACTGACCGACAAGGCGATCCTCGTCGACAAGCCGCCGGGGCGCGGCCGCGGCGGCTTTCAGATCCTGACGCCGCACGCCATCGCCTCCGTGCGCGGCACGCAATGGGCGGTCGACGTCGGCGCCACGCGCACCTCCGTCTTCGTCGAGCGCGGGCTCGTCGGGGTGCGCACGCCCGGCCTGCGCGCGGTGACGCTTGGCGCCGGCGAAGGCGTCGACGTCGACAACGGCGCGACAAGCCTCGCCGTGAAGACCTGGGCGCCGGCGCGGGCGACGGCGCTTCTGGCGCGCCTGCGCCCCTGATGCGCCGGCTGCGCGCGTCGCCGCAGAATCTCCTTTCCCTCGCCGCCGCCCTGATCGCGGCCGTTTGGGGCGTCCTCGTCGCCAGCGCTCCCCTCGGCGGCCGCGAGACCGCCCTCGACCGCATCGAGGCGCCCCTCGTCGACCTGCGCTTTCTCATCTCCGGGCAGCGTCCGGCGCCGGCCGGCCTCGTCATCGTCGCGATCGACGACGACACCGTGCGGGCGTCCGGAAGCTATCCGCTGCCGCGCAAGGAGCTGGCCCGCCTCGTCGAAGCGGTCGCGGCGAAGCGTCCGAAGGCCCTCGGCCTCGACATTCTCCTGCTCGATCGCGGGCCGCCCGAGGGCGACGCGGCCCTCGTCGCCGCCCTGCGCGAGACGCCGACGGTGATCGCCGCGGCCGCGATCTTCGAGCGCAACGCCGGCAGCCGGCACGGCTTCGCCCCGGTCGAGCGCATGATCTGGCCGCAGGACGCGTTCCGCGCCGTCGCCGGGACCGGCCTCGTCAACATCGCGACCGACCATGCCGGCACGGCGCGCCACCTGCCGCTCCTCATCGCCGGCGAGGGCGCGATGCTGCCCGCCTTCGCGCTCCGACTCGCCGGCCTGTCGGCGCGCGCCGACCCGGTCGTCGCCGGCGACGGCATCATGATCGGCGGCGTCACGACGCGAACCGATCTCGGCTTCACCCTGCCCCTGCGCTTCTACGGCCCGCGCGGCACCATCCGCACGGTGAGCGCCGGCGACGTCCTCGCCGGCCGGGTTCCGGACGAGGCCGTCGCGGACAGGATCGCGATCATCGGCACGACCGCGATCGGCACCGGCGACACCTTCGCGACGCCCTTCGACCCGGTCCTGCCGGGCGTCGAGGTCCTGGCCACCGCCGTCGGCCATCTGACCTCCGGCGACGGCCTGCGGCGCACCCTCGCCGAGCGGCGCATCGACGCCGCCGCCACCATCGTCCTGCCGGTGCTGACCGTGCTTCTCATCGCGCTTCGCCGGATCGCCGTCGGCATCCTCGTGCTGACCGTCGTCACGGCGACCTGGGCGGCGCTGACGATCGTCGCCTTCCGGCACGGCTCCTGGCTCAGCATGAGCGGGCCGATCGCCGGCGTGGTGCCGCCGGCCGTGGCCTACGTCCTGGCGCGGCTCTGGCTCGACCAGCGCATCGAGCGGCGGCTGAAGACGGCGCGGGACACCTTGCGCCGCTTCCAGCCGCGGGCCCTCGCCGATCACCTCGCGCGGAGCCCGGACTTCCTCGATCGCCCGGTCCGGCAGCAGGCGGGCATCCTCTTCATCGACCTCTCCGGCTTCACCGGGATGAGCGAGCGCCTCGGCCCCGAGCGGACCCGCGGCGTGCTCAAGGACCTGCACGGCATCATCGAGGAGGAGGCGACGCGCCATCGCGGGCTCGTCATCTCCTTCATGGGCGACGGCGCCATGATCGTGTTCGGCCTGCCGGCGCCGGACCGCAGCGACGCCCGCGCCACCATCGCCGCCGCGATCTCCCTCGCCGAGCGCGTGCGCACCTGGCTCGCGGCGGTCGCGGATCGCGGCTCGCCGCCCTTGAGCGTGCGGGTCGGCGCCCATTACGGACCGGTGATCGTCTCCCGCCTCGGGGCGGAGACGCATCAGCACATCACCGCGACCGGCGACAGCGTCAACGTCGCGAGCCGGCTGCTCGAAGTGGCGCGGCAGGAGCACGCCAACGTCGTGCTGAGCGCCGACGTCGTCGGGGCCGCCGGCGAGCCGGCGGTCGGGGGCCTCGGCACCGAGCGCACGGTGATGATCCGCGGCCGCCGCGAGCCCCTGAAGGTGCGGCTCTGGAGCGGCTGAGCGTCCGTGATCGGGCTCACGGCGCCGGCTTGCCCGCTCCCGCAAGGTCTGCGGCTTCTTCGACCCCCAAGCGGAGATCCTCATGCCGATCGACCATCGCGGCGCAGCCCTGAGCGGCGCTTCCACCGCGGCCCGCGACCTCTTCGAGACCGCGATCGCGGAATTCAACTGCTATCGCGACGATCCGGTCGCCACCGTGAACCGGGCCCTCGAGGACAGCCCCGACTTCGCGATGGCGCTGGCGCTCAAGGCCTACCTCCTCGTCACGGCGACGGAGAAGGACCTCGTCCCGGAGGCGCAATCCCTCCTCGCCCGGATGCGCGAGCTGCCGCTTCTCGAACGCGAGCGGGCCCATGCCGGCGCCCTGCACGCCCTCGTCCGCGGCGAATGGCACGAAGCCTCGCACCGGCTCGACCGCATCCTTGCCGACGATCCCCTCGACATCCTGGCCTTGCAGGTCGGGCACGTCTTCGATTTCTTCCGCGGCGACAGCCGCAACCTGCGCGACCGGGTCGGGCGGGTGCGGCCGGAATGGCGCCGCGAGATGCCGAACTTCCACGCCGTGCTCGGCATGTACGCCTTCGGCCTCGAGGAATGCGCCGACTACCGCCGGGCGGAGCGCTACGGCCGCGAGGCGGTGTCGCTCGAGCCGCGGGACGGCTGGGCGCATCACGCGGTCGCTCACGTGATGGAGATGGAAGCCCGCGTCTGCGATGGGCTTGCCTGGCTGACGGAAGGGTCCCGCCGCTGGGCCGACGGGTCCTTCATGGCCGGGCACAACTGGTGGCACCTCGCCCTCTTCCGGCTCGAACAGGACGATGTCGCGGGCGTCCTCGCCCTCTACGACGGCGCCATGGGCGGCGGCCGCTCGAAGGTGGTGCTCGACATGGTCGACGCCTCGGCGCTGCTCTGGCGCCTGCACCTGCGCGGGATCGACGTCTCCGCGCGCTTTGCCGTCCTCGCCGAGACCTGGGCGCCGCGCATCGCCGACGGCTACTACGCCTTCAACGATGTCCACGCCCTGATGGCGATGCTCGGGGCCGGCCGCACCGATGACGCCTACCGCCTGCTGACGGCGATGCAGGGCGCCGCCGCGGCGCCCGGGGCGAACCGGGACATGACGCGGGACGTCGGGCTGCCGCTCGCACATGCCCTCATGTTCTTCCACCACGGCCAGTACGAGGCGGCGGCGGACGGGCTCTTCGCGCTCCGCCGAATCGCGCCTCGCTTCGGCGGCAGCCATGCCCAGCGCGACATTGTCGACCTGACGCTGATCGAGGCGGCGGCGAAGAGCGGGCAGGCGGCGCTCGTGCGGGCGCTCGCCAACGAGCGCCTGCAGCACCGGCCGGAAAGCCCGATCGCCTCGCGCTACCGCACCGCCGCGCTCGCCGCCTGACGCGGCGGCGAAGCCGAGCGGCCGCCGGAAGGGCCGGGATCGTCCCGGCCTTTCCGTGTGGATAATGTCCCTAGCGTTCGAAGTCCTTGACCTTTGGGAGCGTGCCTTTACGATCCGGAACATTGTAGTATGCCTTTAAAGACAGTCCCGGGGCGTCCCAATGTTGTCGTCTGGTATGTTGTATCAGGCCTTCGCTCTCGACTCTGGTGTTCAAGAGAGTGATCCCCTCGCTCCCGCGCAAATCTTATTCAGGGATTATTGGAAACATTCGCCGGACGGACTCTTCATCGTGTCCGTCACGGAAGGGACGCATTTCATCTACGACAGCCTGAATCCCGCCTTCTGCCGTCTCCTCGGCTTCAGGGCGAAGGAGGCCTATGGCCGGCCGCCGGAGGAATGCCTGCCGCAGGAGGTCGCGGAGGCGGTCGCGGCCCGCTATCGCGAATGCGTCACCCTCGGCGAGCCGATCCGCTACCTCGAGACGATCGAGCGCGGCCGCGGCCCGCGGCACCACGAGACGACCCTCGTCCCCGTGCGCGATCCGCTCGGCGGCCGCACGACGGCGATCTTCGGCCATGTCCGCGACGTCACCCAGCGCCGGCGGGCCCATCGCGAGGTCGAGGGCGCCCTGCGCCTCCTGCAATCGACCCTCGACGCGATCGCGGCGCCGATCACCCTCCTCGACGAGACCGGCATGATCATCGCCGTCAACCGCGCCTGGCGGCAGCGGCACGACAACGGCCCGAGCGCGCGCCCGGCCTGGATCGGCCGCTCGTATCTGACCGCCCGCACGGGCCTCAAGGCGCGCCGGGGCGAGGCGGCCATCAAGGCCGATTTCAAGGCGCTCTTCGCCGGCCTCCGCGACGAGATTCTGCGTCGTCTACCAGCTCAGCGACCCGGCTGCGGAGCGCTGGGTGCAGTTGCGCGCGACCCGCTTCGTCCATGCCGGCGCCGAGCGCATCGTCGTCTCGCACGAGGACGTCACCGAGGCGGTGGTCGCCAAGCGCGAGGTCAACGAGCTCGCCGAGCGCCTGCTCTTCCTGCAGGAGGAGGAGCGCCGCCGCATCGCCTCCGATCTGCACGATTCGACCGGCCAGCATCTCGTCGCCGCGACCCTCTCGCTCTGCCGGCTGCGGCCGAAGGTGGCGGCCGATCCCGCGATGGTCGAGATCGTCGACGAGATCGGCGATTCCCTCGCCGAGGCGCAGCGGGAACTGCGCGCCTTCACCTTCCTCCTGCACCCGCCCGGCCTCGACGACGAGGGCCTCAGGATGACGCTACGCCATCTCGTCGACGGCTTCGGCCGCCGCACCGGGCTCTCGACGCGGGCCGTCATCACCGAGGCGATCGAGGGCGTCGCCTTCCCGGTGCAGCGCACGATCCTGCGCATCGTCCAGGAAGCGCTCGTCAACGTGCATCGCCACGCTTCGGCGACGAGCGTCGACGTCGATCTCGCCCGGCGGGACGGCGATCTCGTCCTGACGATCCGCGACGACGGCCGCTGCCTGCCGCAGGCGGTGCGCAAGACCGAGCCGCCGCGGCTCGGGGTCGGCATCGCCGGGATGCGGGCGCGGGTCGCCGACCTCGGCGGCTCCCTCGACATCCGGATGGGCCGGCGCGGCACCACGGTGACGGCGCACCTGCCGGTCGGCGAGGCGATCTGCGCCTAGCGAAGGGCGCTCACGGCTCGATCAGGTGATTGCGCACGGCGTAGCGCACGAGGTCGGCGGTCGAGGAGGCCCCGAGCTTGCGCATCGCGGCGGCCCGGTGGGTCTCGACGGTCTTGATGCTGACGTTGAGATGCTTGCCGACCTGCTTGTTGCTCTTGCCCTCGGCGATGAGCTGCACGATCTCCCGCTCCCGCGGCGTCAGCGGTCCCGGCAGCGAGATGCCGTCCCGGCGGTCGAGGAAGGCTTCGAGCAGGGCCTCGGAGACGCGCCAGGAGAAATAGGGCCGCTGGTTCGCGAGGGCCTCGACGGCGGAGGCGAGCTGGCCGTCGGCGTCGGACTTCAGGAGATAGCCCCGGGCGCCGGCCTGGAGGGCGCCGCGGATCACGTCCTCGCTCTCGTGCATGGTGAAGATCAGGACCTGCGTCTTCGGCAAAAGCTGCCGGATGCGCCGCGTCGCTTCGAGGCCGCTGAGGAGGGGCAGGGAGAAGTCGAGCACGGCGACGTCGGGCTTCGTTGCCGCCGCCGCCTCGACGGCGGCGTTGCCGTCGGCCGCCTCCGCGACGACCTCCCAGTCCGGCCGCGCCTCGAGGATGGAACGAACGCCCCGCCGCACCACCTCGTGATCGTCGGCGATGAGGATGCGAGTCATGGCGCCTGCCCATCCGCGAGGGTGAACGCCAGATGAGCCTTTTCCGGCGCCTTGCGGCATCAGGTGAAAACCCGAGGCGGCCGGCCGACGTCCCCCGGGGCTTACGCTCGCCAACGAAAAAGGAGCCACGCGGACGTGGCTCCCAGGGAGGGCATCCGACGGGTCCAGGGGAATGGAATCGGAATGCCTCTCAACTTTAGGCTGCGCCTTCCAAGGGGCAATCGGGGAAAGCCTGAGCCCGCGGGCGGGAAGTGCCGAGGCCCGCCCGGCGCGGCAGGGTCATTCTCCTCCGGATCGTTTGACAAAAAAGACGATTGTTCCATTTGCAGAACGCTGGTAGAAGCCGTCCCATGTTCTGCCCGAGCGAAAACCACCTCGAAACGCGCCTCGTCCACGAGGGTACGCAGCGCTCGCCGTTCGGCGAAACCTCCGAGACGCTCTACCTGACTCAGGGCTTCATCTACGACACCGCCGAGACCGCCGAGGCGCGCTTTCTCAACGAGGAGCCGGGCTATTCCTACTCCCGCTTCTCGAACCCGACCGTGACGATGTTCGAGGAGCGCATGGCCGGCCTCGAAGGGGCCGAAGCGGCTCGCGCCACCGCGACGGGGATGGCGGCCGTGACGGCGGCGATGATGGGGCAGGTCCGGGCCGGCGACCACGTCGTCGCCGCGCAGGCCCTGTTCGGGTCCTGCCGCTGGGTGGTCGAGGACCTGCTGCCGCAATTCGGCGTCCCCTGCACCCTCGTCGACGGCACGAATCTCAGCGAGTGGCGCCAGGCGGTGCGGCCGGAGACGAAGGCGTTCTTTCTCGAAAGCCCGTCGAACCCGACGCTGGAGATCATCGACATCGGGGCCGTCGCGCGCATCGCCCACGATGCCGGAGCGACGCTCACGGTCGACAACGTCTTTGCGACGCCGCTCTACCAGAAGCCCCTCGCCTTCGGCGCCGATTGCGTCGTCTATTCGGCGACGAAGCACATCGACGGCCAGGGCCGGTGTCTCGGCGGCGTCATTCTCGGCTCGACCGAGTTCATCGAGACGAAGGTGCAGCAGTTCCTGCGCATGACCGGCCCGAGCCTGTCGCCGTTCAACGCCTGGGTTCTTCTGAAAGGCCTCGAAACCCTGCCGCTGCGCGTCGAGCGCCAGACCCGGACCGCGAGCCTCCTCGCCGACGCCCTGCACGATCACGAAAAGCTCGACCGGCTGATCTATCCCGGGCGTCCCGAGCATCCGCAGGCCGAGCTCATCCGCCGGCAGATGCTCGGCCCCTCGACGATGCTCGCCCTCGACGTCGCGGGCGGCAAGGCGGCGGCCTTCCGCTTCATGAACGCGCTGTCGCTGATCCGGATCTCGAACAATCTCGGGGATGCCAAAAGCCTCGTCACGCATCCGGCGACGACGACGCATCAGCGCTTCGCGCCCGAGCTCAGGGCGGCCATGGGCATCACCGAAGGGCTGGTGCGCCTGTCGGTCGGCCTCGAACATCCGGACGATCTCGTCCGCGATCTCTCCCGGGCTCTCGACGCGGCCTGAGCCGTGACGACCTCCGCGCCGCCGCAGGTCGTTTGCATCGGCGGCGCCAGCCTCGACCGCAAGATCGCGACCCTCGGCCCCTTGCGGCCGGGCACCTCCAACCCGGCCCGCGCCGAGCGCGCCTTCGGCGGCGTCGCCCGCAACGTCGCCGAGACGCTGGCGCGATTGTCGGTGAGGACCGCCCTCGTCTCCCGGGTCGGCGACGACGGGGCGGGGCGCGCCATCGCCCGCCACCTCGATGGGATCGGCATCGACATCCGCCACCTCGCCCTGGCGTCTGGCGAGGCGACCGCGGAATACGTCGCGGTTCTGCCGCCCTCGGGCGAGCTCGCCTACGGCTTCGCGCTCATGGACATCCTCGACGGCATCGGGGCGGACGCGCTGGACGCCGCCGCGGAGGATCTTGCCGCGGCCGCCTTCGTCTTCGCCGATTGCAACCTCTCCGCCGCGACGCTTCAGGCGCTGCGGACCGGGAGGCCCGCCGGGCCGCGCCTCGCCGTCGACGCCGTCTCGACGCCGAAGGCCGTGCGGCTCGGACGGGACCTTTCGGGCATCGACCTCCTGTTCCTCAACGCCGACGAGGCCCGCGCCGTCCTCGGCCGCGACGGCGCGCCGGACGATCTCGCCGCCCGCCTTCGCGAAAGCGGCGCCCGCGAGGTCGTGCTGACCCTCGGCCGGGACGGCCTCGTCGCCGCGGACGCGGCGGGCATTGTCCGCCTGCCGGCGGTCGCAGCCAGGATGACCGACGCGACCGGCGCCGGCGACGCGCTGACCGGAACGGTGCTCGCGGAACGCGTCGCCGGCCGCCCCCTCGCCGAAGCGGTCCGCCTCGGCAGCCTCGCCGCGGCCCTCACCGTCGAGAGCCCTTTCAGCGTCCGGCCCGACCTGTCGCGGGACTTGCTCGCCGCGCAGGCCGCGCGCTTGCCCGCCGGCGCGACCATCTGAGACGAAGCCGCCAATTCGCCTCTCCCCGCTTGCGGGGCTAGCGGATTCACACGGGCCAGCAGCGGCCTTGCAGAATGAGCACCGGCCGCGCGACAGGCCCTCCCCCCGCAAGGGGGGAGGGGCGCGAAACGCCAAATCGCGAGATGGGTGAATGCCGCAGGCTTGCGGGGAGAGGCGAAGCCGGGCGTTTTCTGCGAGATGTGGATCCCACGCCCTTCTGTCGAGGAAACCCGCCGATGACCGCGCCGACACTCGCTGCCTTCCTCGACATCGCGCCCGAGGTCGCCGGGGCGCTCGCCCGCGGCCAGCCCGTCGTGGCGCTCGAATCGACCATCGTCACGCACGGCATGCCGCATCCCGAGAGCGTCGAGACGGCGCAGGCCGTCGAGGCGGTCGTGCGCGGGAACGGCGCCGTGCCCGCGACCATCGCCGTGCTGTCCGGAAAAATCCGGATCGGCCTTTCCCGCGCCGAGATCGAGCGGCTCGGCACGCAGGGCGACGTTCTGAAGCTCAGCCGCGCCGACCTGCCGCACGCCGTCGCGGCGGGGCTCGACGGCTCGACGACCGTCGCCGCGACCATGATCTGCGCGCATCTTGCCGGCATCCGCGTCTTCGCGACCGGCGGCATCGGCGGCGTGCATCGCGGCGTCGAGGCGACGATGGACGTCTCGGCCGATCTCGACGAGCTGGCGCGCACGCCCGTCGCCGTCGTCTGCGCCGGCGCCAAGGCGATCCTCGACCTGCCGCGGACCCTCGAAGTCCTCGAAACCCGCGGCGTGCCCGTGATCGGCTACGGCAGCGACGCCTTTCCCGCCTTCTGGAGCCGCGACAGCGGCCTTCCGGCGCCGATCCGCCTCGACACGCCCGAGGCGATCGCGCGGCTGATCGCGACGAAGGCGGCGCTCGGCCTCGGCGGCGGCGTTCTGATCGCCAATCCGGTGCCGGCCGAGGACGAGATCCCGTTCGAGGCGATGGCCGGCGCGATCGAGACGGCGCTCGCCGCCGCTGCCGCGGCGGGCGTGACCGGCAAGGCGGTGACGCCCTATCTCCTGGCGCAGGTGGCGGCGCGGACCGGCGGCCGCAGCCTCGCCACGAACATCGCCCTCATCCGCAACAACGCGGCGCTCGCCGCGCGGCTCGCGGTGGCGCTTGCGGCGGCGTGATCAGTTCGCGCGCTTGCCGCTTTCCTTGTCGAAGAGGTGGACGAGGGCCGGGTCCGGCTTGACCTTCAGGATCTCGCCCGGCCGCGCCTGCAGGCGCTCCTTGAAGACGCAGGTGATCTCCTGCGCACCGAGCTTCGCGACGACCTGCGTCTCGGGTCCGGTCGGCTCGATGACGATGACCTCGGCGGGAACGCCGTCCGCGGCGAGGTGGAAGTGCTCGGGGCGGATGCCGTAGATCGCCGGGCGTCCGGTCGAGGCGGCGGGGGCGGCGTTCAGCGGCAGCATCATGTCGCCATAGCGGAAGCCGCCCGCCTCGATGCGGCCGTCGAGGATGTTCATCGCCGGCGAGCCGATGAAGGTCGCGACGAACAGGGTCTCGGGATGGTCGTAGAGGTCGAGGGGAGCGCCGATCTGCTCGACGTTGCCGTCGCGCATGACGACGATGCGGTCGGCCATGGTCATGGCCTCGATCTGGTCGTGGGTGACGTAGATCGTCGTCGTCGAGAGGCGCTGGTGCAGGGCCTTGATCTCGGTGCGCATGGCGACGCGCAGCTTGGCGTCGAGATTCGAGAGCGGCTCGTCGAACAAGAAGACCTGCGGGTCGCGGACGATCGCCCGGCCCATGGCGACGCGCTGGCGCTGGCCGCCGGAAAGCTGGCGGGGATAGCGCTCGAGGAGCTTTTCGAGCCCGAGGATCGAGGCGGCGCGGCCGACCTTCTGGCCGATCTCCTGCTTCGAGGCGCCCTTGAGCTTCAGCGAGAAGGCCATGTTGTCCGCGACGGTCATGTGCGGATAAAGGGCGTAGTTCTGGAACACCATGGCGATGTCGCGCTCCTTCGGCGGCACGGTGTTCACCACCCGCGTGCCGATCTGGATCTCGCCGCCGGTGATGGTCTCGAGCCCGGCGACCATGCGCAGGAGGGTCGACTTTCCGCAGCCGGACGGGCCGACGAGGATGACGAATTCCCCGTCCGCGATGTCGAGGGAGACGCCGTGCAGCACCTTCGCGGCTCCGAAGCTTTTCTCGACCTGGCGCATTTTCACTGAAGCCATTGGCGTTTTCTCCCGATTGGCCGGCATCGTAACGGCCCCGCCGGCAATCGCAACCGCCGCCTCACGGTTGCCGCGGTTTCGCGAACAGGACGAATTCCCGCTCCCGGCCGATGAAGGGGCGGGAATAGGCTTTGGCGAGGCGCCAGCCCCGGCGCTCGTAGAAGCGCCGGGCCGGGGCGTTCTCGGCGAAGCATTCGAGGGTCGTCGCGCCGTCGGCCTCCGCCGCTGCGAGGAGGGCCGAGCCGGCCCCGGCGCCGATGTGATCGGGGTCGGCGAACAGCATCTGGATATGGCCGTCGTGGGCGAGGCAGAAGGCGACCGGGCGGCCGTCTTCCTCGGCGAGCCGGAGGTGCTCGACGCTGCGGCCGAAGAGCTCGGCGAAGAAGGCCTCGTTTCGGGCCGCGAGGACCTCCTCCTCGAGGATCGCCGCGAAGGCCGACCGGTAGGAGCGCGCGGCGATGGCGGCCATGGCCGGCGCGTCGGCAGGCTCGGCGGGCCGGACGATCACGGCTCGCCCCTGAGGCGCGGATCGAGGGTGTCGCGCAGGGCGTCGCCGAGGAGGTTGAAGCCGAAGGAGAGGAAGAGGATCGCAAAGCCCGCGAAGAGCGCGCTCCAGGGCGAGAGGAGGAGGAAGTTGCGGCCCTCCGACAGCATCAGGCCGAGGGAGGGCGTCGGCGGCTGCGTGCCGAGGCCGAGGAAGGACAGGGACGCCTCGACGAGGATCGCGGCCGAGAGAAGCAGGCTCGTCTGCACCAGCACGACGGAGGCGAGGTTCGGCAGCACGTGCCAAAACAGGATGCGCGCATCCGAGGCGCCGACGGCGCGGGCGCCGAGGACGTATTCGCTCTCGCAGACGACGAGGGCCGGGCCGCGCAGGAGCCGCGCGAAGATCGGCGTGTAGACGACGGCGATGGCGATCGCGGCGCTGCCGGTCTGCGGCCCGAGCACGGCGATGATGCCGATGGCGAGGAGCATCACCGGGAAGGCGAAGACGATGTCCATCGCGCGCATCACGACCCGGTCGAGGAGGCCGCGATAGAAGGCGGCGACGAGGCCGAGGGTGCCGCCGGCGAGAAGCGCGATGCCGACCGCGACCGTGCAGGCGAAGAGCGAGGTGCGCGTGCCGTAGAGGATGCGCGTGAGGACGTCGCGGCCGAGCTGGTCGGTGCCGAGAAAGTTCAGCGCGCTCGGGCCGCGCAGGCGGCGCGCCACGCTCTGCGCCGTCGGATCGTAGGGCGCGACGAAGGCGGCGCCGAGCGCGAGCGCGATCTGCAGCGCGACGAAGGCGATGGCGAAGGCCAGAAGCTTGTTGCGGGCGAGCCAGCGCATGTTACGCGCGCACCCGCGGATCGATCAGGCCGTACAGAAGATCGACGGCGAAGTTGACGAGGACGAAGCCCGCCGTGACGACGAGGATGGTCGACTGGATGAGCGGGTAGTTGCGCTCCGCGATGGCGCCGAGGATCAGCCGCCCGAGCCCCGGAATCGCGAAGACCTGCTCGACGACGATGGCGCCGCCGAGGAGGTAGCCGGTCTGGATGCCGACGCTCGTCACGAACGGAATGAGCGCGTTGCGCAGCGCATGTCTGTAGACGACGGCGCGCTCCGGCGCGCCTTTTGCGCGCGCGGTGCGGATGTAGTCCTGGCTCAGCGCGTCGAGCATCGCCGAGCGCACGAGGCGCGACAGGTTGGCGAGGATCGGCAGGCCGAGGGCGAAGGCGGGCAGAACCATGCGCTGAAGGTTGCCGAGGGGATCCTCGCGGAAGGGGACGTAGCCGAGGGAGGCGAAGCCCGGCGCGACCTGCGCCAGGAGGAGGATCAGCACGATGCCGAGCCAGAACGAGGGAATCGTCAGCCCGGCGATGGCGCCGACGCGCATGGCGACGTCGGCGGCGCGGCCGCGCGACTGCGCCATCAGGCAGCCGAGGGGCACCGCCAGCACCGCGCCGATGAGGAGCGCGAGGACCGTGAGTTCGAGAGTCGGCCCGAGATGCACCAGAATCTCGCCGGCGACCGGACGCCCGGTCCACAGCGACGTGCCGAGATCGCCGTGCAGCAGGCCCCCGGCCCAGGCGAGGTATTGTTCGACGATGGGCTTGTCGAGGCCGATGCGGCCGCGCATCTCCGCGATCCGCTCCGGCGTCACCTCCGTGTTGGCGCCGAGCATGATCGCCACCGCATCGCCGGGGATGAGGCGGATCATCAAGAAGACGATGACCGAGACGCCGAAGAGAACGAGGACGAGATCGGCGAGACGGGTCGAAAGAAGCCGCAGCATCGGACGCATCTCATCGGAGCAGCGCGATGAAGCCTCATCGGAAGGCTAGCGCATGCACACGTCTCAGCGAAAGGGCGCATTCGCCTCCCCCCGCCTGCGGGGAGAGGCGATGTTGTCCCGCCCGCTCACTGCGTCGATGCCGCGCGCAGCGTCACGAGGGAGCGGTTCGGCATCACGTCGTAGCCTTGCAGGTTCCCGCGCGCGGCGGCGAACAGGGTGCCATAGGTGAGGTGCGCGATCGGCCCCGCGCAGGCGAGCTTCTTCTGCACCTCGTCGTAGGCGGCCTTGCGCTTGGCCGGATCGAGTTCGGCTCTCGCGCCGTCCAGGAGCTTGTCGAGGGCCGGATCGGAGAACTTGAAGACGTTCGTCGAACCGCCGGTCCGGAAGGTGCGGTAGAAATACTCGTCCGGGTCGGGGCTGCCGGCATTCGTCGAGGCGAAGAGGTCGAAATTGCTGTTGCGCCAGTCCTGGATGAACTGGCCGAGTTCCTGGTTCTTCAACTCGACCTTGAAGCCCGCCTTGTTGAGCTGCTCCTGCACGACCTGCGCGATGTCCTTGATGTCCTGCCGCGGCAGCACCGACATCGTCACCGCGACCGGCGTCGCGACGCCCGCCTCCTTCAACAGCGCCTGTGCCTTCGCGGGGTCGGGCTTGTAGCAGGGATAGGCGGCGACATCGACGGCCCAGGCCTTCAGTGCCGGCGACAGCGGTCCGCCCGGCACGCCGGCGCCGTACTGCGCCCCGTCGACGATCTCCTGCCGGTTGAGCGCGTAGTTCAGGGCCTCGCGCACCTTCGGATTGTCGAAGGGCGGCTTCGACACGTTCATGCCGACGAGGGTGTAGGCGAGTTCGAGGGTTTCCTGGAGCTTGACGTTCGGCTTGCCCTTGAGCTGCAGCGCCGTCGCCGCGTCGATGTTCGGCAAGAGACCGAACTGGCCGTTGGCGAGGCCGACCTGCCGCGTCGCCGATTCCGGCACGATGTTGAACTTCAGCCCGGCGAGCTTCGGCGCGCCGGCTTGCCAGTAGCCGTCGTGCTTGCCGAGCAGGATGTAGCCGTTCGGCTGCCATTCCTGGAACTTGAACGGGCCGGTGCCGTTCGGCGTCTTCTGCAAGGCGTCCTTCGATGTCTCGACCTCGCTCGGCACGATGGCGATCGTCGCGAGCGCGGACAGCAGCGGCGCCGACGGCTCCTTCAGCTTCAGCTCGACGGTCTGCGCATCGAGCGCGTTCGCGCTGTCGACGGAGGCGAGACGGCTCGCCAGCGGCGAGGCGATCTCCTTCGCGAGAACGCGCCGGATCGTCGCGGCGACGTCGGCGGAATCCATCGCCGAGCCGTCGTGGAACTTGACGTTCGGGCGCAGCTTGAAGGTGTAGGTCTTGCCGTCCGCCGAGACGGTCCAGGATTCGGCGAGCCCCGGCACGATGCCGAGGGACTTGTCGATCGCGGTCAGGCCCTCGTAGATCGTGCCGTTGACCACCATGAAGCTCGAGAAGGCGGTGACGATGTGCGGGTCGAGGCCCGCCGGCGACTGGTCTATGCCGATCTCGAGGGTCTGCGCCGACGCTGCGGCAGCGGTGACCACGAACCCGGCGCAGAGCGTCGCGCGGAGCGTGTTGAGCATGGAATCCTCCCTGGAACCGGCAAAGCTATAACCGATGGCCCCGCGGGTGTCATGGTCCAATTAAAGACCAATCTAGACCGGCCGCGGCTTTATGGTATGGTCGCCCGCAATCCCGGAGAGCCCATGAGCGAGCCCCTTGCGACCGCGATCGGCGTGATCAGCGGCACGTCCATGGACGGCATCGACGTCGCGGTCGTCGCGACCGACGGCGACCTTGCGGTGAGCCCCGGGCCGGGCCGCACCTACCCCTATCCCGACGCGCTGCGGCGCCGGCTCCTCGCCGTCGTCGCCGAGCCGGCCCGGGTGCAGACCGACCCCCTGGAGGCCCTCGATCGCGAGGTCACCGACGCGCATATCGGCGCCGTCCGCGCCTTCATGGCGGAGCGCCACCTCGCCGCCGCCGACGTGCGGCTCGTCGGCCTGCACGGGCAGACCGTCTACCATCGGCCGCAGGAGCGCTATACGCGCCAGCTCGGCATCGGCGGAGATGTCGCCAAGACCCTCGGCATCGACACGGTGAGCCGCTTCCGGCACGCCGACGTCGCCTCGGGCGGCGAGGGCGCGCCGTTCGCGCCGCTCTATCACCGCGCCCTCGCGCACGGGCTCGGCAAGCCGGTGATGGTGCTCAACCTCGGCGGCGTCGGCAACGTGACCTATCTCGACGGCGACGACGTCGTCATCGCCTTCGACACCGGCCCGGCAAGCGCGCTTCTCGACGATTTCGTGCTCCGCCGGCGCGGCCTCGCCTACGACGCCGACGGGGCGCTTGCCGCCTCCGGCAGCGCCGATCCGCGCCTCGTCGCGGCCTTCATGGACAACCCGTTCTTCGACCGGCCGGCGCCGAAATCCCTCGACCGCCAGGATTTTCACGCCCTCGCGCGGGGCGTCGAAACGCTGCCCGATGCGGACGGCGCCGCAACCCTCGCCGCGTTCACCGTGCAATCCGTCGCCGCCGCGCTGCGCCACGTGCCGCGGCCACCGGCGCGCTGGCTCGTCACCGGGGGCGGCCGCCGCAACGCGCATTTCATGCGCCGCCTGCGCGAGGTTCTCGGCGTGCCGGTCGATCCCGTCGAGAGCGTCGGCTGGGACGGCGATTTCCTCGAGGCGCAATGCTTCGCCTATCTCGCCGTGCGCTCGGCGCGCGGCCTTCCCCTGAGCCTGCCGACGACCACCGGCGTGCCGAAGCCGATGCCCGGCGGAGAATTGCACAGGGCCGCATGACGGAACCGCTCCTCAGCGTCGACCGCTTCTCGATGACGATCGGCGGCGCGCCGGTCGTCGAGGACGTCTCGTTCTCGCTGCTGCCGGGAGAGATGCTCGGCCTCGTCGGCGAATCGGGCTGCGGCAAGACCGTCACGGCGCTGTCGATCATGCGCCTTTTCCCCGAGCCGCCCGGGCATATCGAGGACGGTCGCATCCTGTTTGCCGGCGAGGATCTTCTGACGAAGGACGCGGAGGGCCTGCGCCGCATCCGCGGCGACCGCATCGGCATGATCTTCCAGGAGCCGATGACCTCGCTCAATCCGGTCTTTTCCGTCGGCGCGCAGATCGCCGAGGCGGTGCTGCTGCACCGTCCCGTGACGCGCCGCGAGGCCCGCGGCCGGGCCGAGGAGCTTTTGACCCTCGTCGGCCTGCCGAACCCGAAGCGGGCCCTCGACCGCTATCCGCACCAGCTCTCCGGCGGCCAGCGCCAGCGCGTCATGATCGCGATGGCGCTCGCCTGCGATCCGGCCTTGCTCATCGCCGACGAGCCGACGACCGCCCTCGACGTCACCGTGCAGGCCCAGATCCTCGACCTCATCGACCGCCTGCGCGCCGATCTCGGCATGGCGGTGCTGCTCATCACGCACGATCTCGGCGTCGTCGCCGAGTTCTGCGACCGCGTCGCCGTGATGTATGCGGGCCGCATCGTCGAGACGGCGCCGACCGCGGCCCTGTTCCGGCGCCCGCAGCACCGCTACACCGCCGCGCTGATGGCGACGATTCCCGCTGCGAACCCGCCCGGCGAGACGCTGCCGACCATCGCCGGCGCCGTGCCCGCGCCGGGGCGGCGCCCGAAGGGCTGCGCCTTCGCGCCGCGCTGCAGCGCCTCGATCCCGCGCTGCCCGCGCGACCTGCCCGTGCTCGTCGGCGGCGAGCATCGCGTGCGCTGCTGGAACCCCGCCGCATGAGCGCGCTCCTCGAAGTCCGCGATCTCTCGAAGGTCTATCCGGCGCCGGGCGGCGGCGTCCGGGCGGTCGACGCGGTGAGCTTTTCCCTCGAGCGCGGCGAAGTGCTCGGCATCGTCGGCGAATCGGGCTGCGGAAAATCCACCCTCGGCCGCACGCTGCTGCGCCTGATCGAGCCGAGCGCGGGCGAAGTGCTGTTCGAGGGCGAGGATCTCGTCGCGCTGCCGCGCGGCCGCATGAAGCGGCGCCGGCGCGACTTGCAGATCGTCTTCCAGGATCCGTTCGGCTCGCTCAACCCGCGCCACCGCGTCGGCGCCATCATCCGCGAACCGCTCGACGTGCATCGCCTCGGCACGCGGCGGCAGCGCCGGGAGCGGGTGCGGGCGCTGATGCGCCTCGTCGGCCTGCCCGAGGAGGCGCGCACCCGCTATCCGCACGAATTCTCCGGCGGCCAGCGCCAGCGCATCGCCATCGCCCGCGCGCTCGCCCTCGAGCCGAAGCTCGTCGTCGCCGACGAGCCGGTCTCGGCGCTCGATGTCTCGATCCAGTCGCAGGTCATCAACCTCATCGCCGATCTGCGCCGCCGTCTCGGCCTGTCGATGCTGTTCATCAGCCACGACCTCTCGGTGATCCGGCACGTCAGCGACCGCATCGCCGTGATGTATCTCGGCCGCATCGTCGAGATCGGCGCCGCCGAGGCGCTGATGGAAGCGCCGAAGCACCCCTACACGCAGGCGCTCCTGTCCGCCCTGCCGCGGCCGGTCGCGGAGGGCCGCCGCGAGCGCATCATCCTCACGGGCGAGGTGCCCGATCCCGCGCATCCGCCCGCCGGCTGCGCCTTCCACACCCGCTGCCCGCGCGTCTTCGAGCGCTGCTCCCAGGAGCGGCCGGCGCTCGTGCCGCGCGCCGACGGCGACACCATCCGGACGACCGCATGTCATCTCTACCCGAGCGCGTGATCGAGGCCGCCTTCGCGCCGGCGGCCGAGGCCGTCGCGTCGGGACGCATTCCCGGCGCCGTCCTCGGCATCGTCGGCCGCCACGGCGCGCGCGCCGTGCGCAGCGCGGGCGCGGCGCAGATCGAGCCGATCCGCGAACCCATCGACCGCGGCGCCTTCTTCGACCTCGCCTCGCTGACGAAGGTGATCTTCACGACGCCGGCGATCCTGCGGCTTGTCGACGAGGGCCGCATCGCGTCTCGACGATCCGCTCACCGCCGCGATCCCGGATCTGCGCCAGTACGATCCCGCGGCGGCGGAGCGGCGCCTGACCTTCCGCCAGTGCCTCGCGCACGCAACGCACCTGCCCGGGGTCGAACCGCTCTACACCTACGGCCAGGATCCGCGCACGCTGCGCGCCTTCGTGCTGCAGCGCGTCTGGCCGGCGGGGCCGCCGGTCTATTCCGACATCAACTTCATCCTGCTCGGCATCGCGATCGAGCGCCTGACCGGCCGCGCGCTCTCCGAGCAGCCGCTGCCGCCGGGCTTCAGCTTCGGGCCGGACCCGGCGCGCACGGCGGCGACCGAACGCTGCGCCTGGCGCGGGCGCGTGATGCGCGGCGAGGTGCACGACGAGAACGCCTTCGCGCTCGGCGGCGCATCGGGCCATGCCGGCCTGTTCGGCACGATCGACGCGGTGCTCGGCTTCGCCGCACGGCCTGCTCGACGGCACGGGCCTCTCGCCCGCCGGCCTCGCCGCGATCCGGACGCGGCAATCGCCGACGCGGACGATCGGCTTCGAGGCGAAGAACCCGGGCTGGTCCGGCGGCGCCGCCTGTTCGGACGACGACGATCGGCCATACCGGCTTCACCGGCACCGGGCTGTGGCTCGACTTCGAGCGCGGCCTCGCCTGGACGCTGCTCACCAACCGCGTCCACCCGACGCGCCATCGCGAGACCGGCATCGTTGCGCTCCGCCAGGAGACCGGCGACGCGGTCATCCACCTTGCCGACGTCGAAACTGCCGAGGCGCACGCATGATTCCGATCCGCCCGGGCCCTTCGGCTCTCCCCGCTTGCGGGGAGAGGGTTCGGCCTGCGGCCGAACGAGCGCAGCGAAGCGTAGCGGGGGTGAGGGGGCGTCTCCGGAAGAGGCGCCCTGCCTTCCCGCAGGCCTGCGGCATTCACGCCTCTCGCGATGGGGCGTTTCGCGCCCCTCCCCCCTTGCGGGGGAGGGCAGGGAGGGGGGTCGGCGCCGACGGGACAGGGCGGGCGCCCGTTCCGTTCGGTCGGCGCCAGACCCCCTCTCGAACTCTCCCCCGCAAGGCTCCAACTCTCCCCCGCAAGGGGGGAGAAGGCCTGTCGTGCTTCCAGCGCGCGTCCTGCAAGGCCGCTGCCGGCCCGTGAGCGTTTCTCCGAGATGTGTGAATCCGATAGCCCCGCAGGCGGGGAGAGGCGAATTGGCCCGCCCGCGAAAGGCGTCCTGATGCCGACCGAACGCCGCAGCACCCGCTTCGAGGGCCTCGATTCCTGGCCGAGCCTCGACGTCATCGCCGCGCTCTACGAGGGTCAGCTCGCGGCGGTCGCGGCCGTGCGCGCGGCCCTGCCGGCCATCGCCGCCGCCGCCGAAGACGCGGTCGAGCGCCTGCGCGAGGGGGGCCGCCTGGTCTATGTCGGCGCCGGCACCTCGGGCCGCATCGGCGTGCAGGACGGCGCCGAATTGCCGCCGACCTTCAACTGGCCGGACGAGAAGGTCGTCTATCTCATGGCCGGCGGCGAGGGCGCGCTCCTGAAGGCCGTCGAGAACGCGGAGGACGACAGCGACGACGGCACCGCGCGCATCCGCGGCGCCGAAGTCGGCGCGAGGGACGTCGTCATCGGCGTCGCCGCGAGCGGCACGACGCCATTCACCGTCGCGGCTTTGGTCGAGGCGACGACCCGCGGCGCGCTGACGATCGGCGTCTCGAACAATGCCGGCGCGCCGATCCTCGCTGTCTCGACGCATCCGATCCTGATCGAGACCGGCGAGGAGGTCGTCGCCGGCTCGACGCGGATGAAGGCCGGCACGGCGCAGAAGATCGTGCTCAACCTGTTCTCGACTCTCGTCATGATCCGCCTCGGCCGCGTCTATCGCGGCCTCATGGTGCAGATGCGCGCCACGAACGCGAAGCTGCGCCGCCGCGCCGAGATCATGGTGGCGCAGATCACCGGCTGCGACGAGCGCGCGGCGGTCGAGGCCATCGCCGAGGCCGGCGGCGACGTGAAGATCGCCTCGCTCATCGCCTACGGCGTCGAGCGCGCCTTCGCGGAGGCGATCCTGGCCCGCAACGGCGACAACCTGCGCCTCGCGCTCGCGGACGTCGCGAAGGGCCCGCGGCCGGCGGAGGTCGCGGATGAGTGAGGCGCGCTCATCGCCGCAAGGATCGCGCGAGATCATCTACGGCGAATTGCGCGCCGCCGTGAATCAGGACGACGCGACGCCCCGCTACATCCAGGTCGCGACCGTGTTCCGCACCCTCGTCGAGCGCGGCGTGCTGCGGGCCGGCGAGGCGCTGCCCTCGGAGCGGGACCTGTCGACCGTCACCGCGCTTTCGCGGGTCACCGTGCGCCGCGCCGTCGAGACGCTTCTGCGCGAAGGCGTGCTCTCGCGCCGGCACGGCTCCGGCACCTTCGTCGCGCGGCGGATCGAGCAGCCCCTGTCGATCCTCGCCGGCTTCTCGGAGGACATGCGCCACCGCGGCAGCCGGCCGGGCTCCGTCTGGATCAGCAAGCTCGTCAGCCATCCCTCGCCGAAGGAGGCGATGGCCCTCGGCGTCGGCCCGGACGAGCAGGTGCTGCGGCTCTTGCGCGTGCGCACCGCCGACGACGAACCCCTCGCCATCGAGACGGCGGTGGTGCCGGCGGCGATCCTGCCCTCGCCGGATCTCGTTGCGACCTCCCTCTACGGCGCCCTCGCCGAGCAGGGGGTGCGGCCGGCGCACGGCGTGCAGCGGCTGCACGCGGCGCTCGCGGCGCCGGACGAGGCGCGGCTCCTGATGATCCCGGTCGGCAGCGCCATACTGCGCATCGAGCGCCGCGCCTTCCTCGCCAACGGCCGGCCGGTCGAGTTCACCACCTCCTCCTATCGCGGCGACCGCTACGATTTCGTCGCCACCCTCGGCAGCAAGGGCGAGGCCGAGGCCGCGTCCGGAGCCGAGTCATGACCGCGATGGCCGACGAGATCGCCGAGGCGCCGGACGCGGCGGCGCGGCTGTTGCAGGCCGGGCCGCGCATCGATGCGATCGCCGCCGCGTTGCGTGCGCGAGAGATCCCGTTCGTCGTTCTGTGCGGACGGGGCTCGTCCGGGCACGCCGGCGTGGCGCTCCGCTACCTGATCGAATCGCATCTCGGCCTCATCGTCTCCGCCTCGGCGCCGTCGATCATCACGAGCTACCGCATCGCGCCGAAGGTCGCGGGCGCGCTCTTCGTCGTCATCTCGCAATCCGGCCGCAGTCCCGATCTCGTCGCGGCGACGCGGGCGGCGCGGCAGGGCGGCGCGCTGACCCTCGCCATCGTCAACGATCCCTTGTCGCCCGCAGCCGCCGCCGCCGAATGGGTGCTGCCGATCGCGGCCGGCCCGGAACGGGCGGTGGCGGCGACGAAGACCGTCGTCTGTTCGATGATCGCCGGCGCCGCCCTCGTTGCGCGCTGGGCCGGCGACGACACGCTCTTGCAGGCGGTCGCGCGGCTGCCGCGGCGGCTCGCCGCGGCGCAGGACCTCGACTGGTCCGCCTGGACCGCCGACCTGGCCGGCACGCCGACGCCCTTCGTCACCGGCCGCGGGCACGGCTTCGGCACCATCCGCGAGATCGCGCTGAAGGTCTCCGAGACCCTGCGCCTGCCGGCGCTCGCCTACAGCGCCGCCGAACTGCGCCACGGGCCGCGCGCCGCCGTCCATGCGGGAACGCCGGTGCTGGCCTTGCGCCAGAACGACGAGGTCGCGGCGAGCATCGACGGCCTCGTGCGCGACCTTTCGGCGCAAAAAGTTCCGGTGCATTGCTGCGGCGGCCCGCTCGGCAATCTGCCCTGGCTCGCCGACGATCATCCGGCCTGCGATCCGATCGCCATGCTGATTCCGGCCTACCGCGCGATCGAGAAGGAGGCGCGCCGGCGCGGCTTCGATCCCGATTCGCCGCCGAGCCTCTCGAAGGTCACGGAGACCCTGTAATGGCGACAGCGATTCTCTCCGATACGATCTTCGACGGCGAGCGGATGCGCTATCGCTCGGCGGTCGTCGTCGCGGACGACCGCATCATCGACATCGTCCCGGCGGAGGTCGGCCGCGAGGCGACGGACATCGTCGAACTGCCGCCCGGCGCGCTCCTGGCGCCGGGCTTCGTCGACCTTCAGGTCAACGGCGGCGGCGGCGTTCTCTTCAACGACAGGCCGACCGTCGCGGGCCTCCTCCGCATCGCGCAGGCGCATCGCCGCTTCGGCACGACGGGTTTGATGCCGACGCTGATCAGCGAGAGCCGCGAGGCGATCCGGCGGGCGATCGACGCCGTCGCCGCGGCGATCGAGACCGGCGTCCCGGGCATCCTCGGCATCCACCTCGAGGGACCCTTCATCAACCCGGCCCGCAAGGGCGCGCACCCGGCCGAGGCCATCGTCGCCATCGCCGAGAGCGACGTCGATCTCATCTGCGCCCTCGGCGCGCGCGGAAGGACCCTGGTGACGCTCGCGCCCGAGCGCGTGCCGCCGGAGATCATCGCCGAACTCGCCCGGCGCGGCGCGATCGTCAGCGCCGGCCACACGGAGGCGACCGCGGCCGACATCGAAAAGGCCTCCGCCGCGGGCCTCGCCTGCGTCACGCATCTCTTCAACGCGATGTCGCAGCTGCAATCGCGGGAGCCGGGCACGGTCGGCGCGGCGCTCGCGAGCGAGCGCCTGTTCTGCGGCCTCATCGCCGACGGACGGCACGTCGCGGACCTCTCGCTGCGCGTCGCCGTCAAGGCGCTCGGCGCGGAGCGGCTCTGCCTCGTCTCCGACGCGATGCCGTCGGTCGGGACGGACCTCGAGTTCTTCCCCCTCCTCGGCCATACGGTCTATGTCCGCGACGGCCGCCTGATGCTCGCCGACGGCACGCTCGCCGGGGCGCACCTGTCGATGATCGCGGCCGTGCGGCACATGGTCGAGCGGGTCGGCGTGAGCGAAGCCGAGGCGCTCCGGATGGCCTCGGCGACGCCGGCGCGCTGCCTCGGCCTCGAGGCGGAGCGCGGCCGCATCGTGCCCGGCCAGAAGGTCGATCTCGTCGCCCTCGACCGTCGACGCTCCGTGATCGCGACCTGGATCGACGGCCGCGAGGAGAAGGCGTAGACACCGCGCATGGGCCTGGGATTGGGGATCGACGCGGGCGGCACCGCCACCCGCTGGCGGCTCGTCGCCGCGGACGGCAGCCCGCTGGCGCGCGGCGCCGCGGAGCCCCTGTCCGGGCACATCTTCTCCGCCGCGGCCGAGGCCCGCGCGCGCGGCATCGTCGCGGCGATGGCGCAGGCGGTGGCCCGCGCCGGACGGCCCGACGGCATCGTCGCCGGCATCACCGGCCTGTCGCGGGAGGCGCCGGCGGTATCGCTTCTGCAGGGCGTCCTCGCCGACGCCTTCGCGGTGCCGGACACGCGCGTCTTCGTCGCCGAGGACATGTGGATCGCCTATCTCTCGCACTTCGCCCTCGGCGAAGGCATCCTGGTCTACAGCGGCACCGGCTCGATCGGCTATTTCCTCGGCGAGGACAAGGAAACGATCCGCATCGGCGGCCACGGCAACCTGATCGACGACGGCGGCTCGGGCTTCTGGATCGCCCGCGAGGCCCTGAAGGCGGTGCTGCGCGCCGACGAGGAGGAGCCCGGCGCCGGCTGGAATACGGCCCTCGGCAGGACCCTCGCCGCGGCGGTCGGCGGCGCGACCTGGAACAGCGTCCGCACCTTCGTCTACGGCGGCGACCGCGGTCGCATCGGCTCCCTCGGCCGCGCCGTCGGCGACGCGGCCCGGCAGGGCGACGGCGCCGCCCTGCGCATCCTCTCCGAAGCGGGCCGCGAGCTCGCCCGCCTCGCGACGAGCCTGATCCGCCGCGTCGGCGCCCGCCCCGTGGCGCTCGCCGGCGGCGGCTCCCGCATCCACCCGGCGATCGCCGAAGCCTTCCGCGCGCAGGTTCCGGCAAAGATCGAGGTCGTGCGCGCCGAGGTCGACGCCGCGCTGACCGCGGCGCGGCTCGCCGCGAGGCTGGGCTGATTCGCCTCTCCCCGCTTGCGGGGAGAGGCCGGGCGCCTTCGCGCTACGGACGAACGAATCGCCGCGTCATCTCGCGCGGATTCGTGATCGCGGTGCCGACGACGACCGCGTGCGCGCCGCGGCGGAACGCCTCGCGGACCTGCGCAGGGGTCTCGAAGCGGCCCTCCGCGACGACCGGCACGGAGAGCGCCGCGACGAGCGCCGCGACGAGGTCGAGATCCGGGCCTTCGCCGAGCCGCGCGGCGGTCTCGTGCGTGTAGCCGGAAAGCGTCGTCGCCACCGCATCGGCGCCGAGCGCGGCCGCGCGCTCCGCTTCCGCGAGGGTCGCGACGTCGGCCATGACGGGCTTGCCGGTCCGGCCGCGCACGAGCGGGATGAGGTCGTCGAGCCTCTCGCCGTTGCGCGGACGCGCCGTCGCATCGAGGGCGACGATGTCGGCGCCGGCGGCGGCGACCGCGAGCGCGCTCGCAAGGTCCGGCGTGATCGCGACCGGAAACTCCGGCTCGAAGCGCTTCAGGAGGCCGACGATCGGGAGCTTCGTCACCGCGCGGATCGCGGCGATGTCGGCGATCCCGTTGGCGCGAATGCCCCGCGCGCCGCCCGCCTCCGCCGCCTTCGCCATGGCCGCCATGAAGACCGGCCCGTGCAGCGGATTGTCCGGCCGCGCCTGGCACGAGACGACGAAGGCGCCGGGCGGAATCGGGAACGTCACTTCACGGCGCCCTGCGTCATGCCGGCGACGAACTGGCGCGACAGCACGACGTAGACGAGGGTGATCGGCAGGGCCGCCAGCGTCAGGCCGGCGAAGAGCACGCCCCAATCGGTGTTGAACTCGCCCATGAAGATCGTCAGGCCCTGCGGCAGGGTCTTGTAGGCGTCGGTCTGGATGAAGACGAGGGGGAAGAAGAAGTCGTTCCAGATCGGCACGGCGTTGTTGATGGCGGCGATGATCATCGCCGGACGCGCCAGCGGCAGCATCACCGACCACAGGATGCGCGCCTCGCTGGCGCCGTCGATGCGCGCCGATTCCTCGAGTTCCCGCGGCAGCGCGCGCAGGTAGCCGGTCAGGATGAAGACCGCGGACGGCAGGCTCATCGCCGCGTAGACGACGATCAGGCCGAGGCGGGAATCGATCAGGCCCAGGGCCGTGAGCTGGATGAAGAGCGGGATCACCGCAAGCTTCAGCGGCAGCATCAGGCCGGAGAGGAAGAAGAGATAGATCAGCTCGTTGCCGCGGAAGGCGTAGCGCGCGAGGGCATAGGCCGCCATCGTGCCCGTGACGAGGACGAGGGCGACGGCGCCCGCGGTGACGACGATGGAGTTGAGGAGATAGCGCGGAAAGCTCGTCTCGCGCCAGATCGTCTCGACGTTCGCGAGGGAGAAGCTCGCCGGCAGGCTGAACGGCGTCGAATAGATCTCCGCCGTCGACTTGAAGGCCGACAGGATCACGACGGCGATCGGGTACAGCATCGCCAGCGTCGTGAGCCAGAGGATCGCCTGCGTCAGCGCGATGTCGACGCGCTCGCGGCGGCCGGCGCGGAGCCGCGTGCGCGGGACGGACGTGGCGAAGGCCGGCGCGTCGGCCACCTCACTCTCCCTGGATCTCGCGCCGCCGCAGCGCGCGCGTCCACACCGTCGAGACGAATGCGATGACGAGGAACATCAGGACGGCGAGGGCGCTGGCGCGGCCGAAATCCTGCAGGCCCGCGGTCGGGTTGCCGAAGGCGGTGCGGTAGAAATAGAGGCCGAGCACGTCCGTCGCCCCCGCCGGCGCGCCGTCGAGGCCGGTCATGACATAGGGAAGCTCGAACCAGTTGAACGAGCCGATGAAGGTGAGGATGACGACGATCGTCGTCGCCGGCGCGACGAGGGGCCAGATGACGAGGCGCAGCAATTGGCCGTCGCTGGCGCCGTCGAGCCGCGCCGCCTCGATCGCCTCGCGGGAGATGCGCTGCATCCCGGCGAGGAAGACGAGCGCCGGAAAGCCGAGCCAGTGCCAGGTGTTGACGAAGACGAGGCTGCCGAGCGCCGTCGAGGATTGCCCGAGCCAGGGCTGCGCCCACGAGGCGAGCCCGACGGCGATGAGGGCCTGGTTCACGATGCCGAAGATCGGGTTGAGGAAGAGCTTCCACATCGCGCCGACGATGACCGCGGACAGGATCACCGGCAGGAAGATCGCGACCTGATGCAGGCGGTGCCCGGGCAGCGCCTTCAGGAGCAGGAAGGCGAGGAGAAAGGCGGTGCCGTTCTGCACCACCATCAGCGAGCAGAACACGATGACGTTGTGCGTGAGCGCGGCGTAGGTCCAGTCCGAGAAGGGCGGCTGCGCCAGAACGGTGCGGAAGTTCTGCAGGCCGACGAAGGCGCCCCGGGCGAGGCCGTTCCAGGAATAGACGCTGTTCGCCAGCGCCGAGACGAGCGGGATCGTCACGAACAGCACGACGATGAGGAATGCGGGCGCAAGGAGCGCCGCGATCCAGAGCCGTCTGAAGAGGTCGTCGCGGCGCAAGGCAGGCCTTTCGGCGAGGCGGGTCGGGCGCCGCGGCGGGCGCCCGGCGCTCAGCCCTTCTTGAACGGCTCGTAATAGGTGGCGATGCCCTTCGTCAGCTCGGCGCCGACCTGCGCCGGCGTCGCCTGGCCGGCCATCAGCTTCTGCACGCCCTGCTGCAGAAGCGTCGATCCGGTCGGATCCTGGAAGCGGAAGTAGACGACCATGATGTAGGGCACCGAACTCGCGTTGAGCTCGCTCACCTTGGCGAGCATCGGGTCGTCGATCGTCACGCCCTTGATCGGCGAGATGTTGCCGAGGAGGGCCGAGAACTTGTCGCCGAATTCCTTCGTCGCCAAGTGGCGAAGGAGCTTCAGCGCCGCCTCCTTCTTGTCGGATTTCGCGTTGACCGCGTAGCCGCCGTCGTAGAACAGCCCGACGAGCCGCGCGTCGCCCGCCTTCGCGGCGGGAGGCGCGATGAAGTCCATCTGCAGGTTCGGGTTCTGGCGGCGGAAATTCGCAATCTCGAAGGAGCCGCCGGCGAACATCGCGGCCCGGCCCGAGAGGAAGAGCTGCTGCGAGGTCGGATAGTCGATGCCGCCGAAACCGGGCGGCATGAAATCGCGCAATTCGGTGAGCTTCGCCAGGGCGCCGACATAGCGCGGATCCTCGAACGTCGCCTTGCCCGAGACGATGTCGGGCGCGAAATCCTTGCCGTAGAAGGCCGGCGTGAACACGCCCGCGAAGATCTCGACCATGAAGGCCGTGCTGAGGCCGTTGGCGAGGGGAATGATGCCCTTGTCCTTGAACGCCTTCGAGACGGCGAGGAGCTCGTCCCAGGTCTCGGGGGCCTTCAGGTTGTTCTTCGCAAACAGATCCTTGTTGATGAACAGGCCGAGGGTCTGCGACGCGAACGGCACCGCATAGACGGTCTTGTCGGCGCGCAGCGACGTCGAGAGCAGGGCGCTCTCGGAAAAATTCGCGAGCTCCGGCACCGCCTGCGGCTTCAGAGGTTCGAGATAGCCGGCCTTCGCGAACTGCTCCGTGCCGCCATAGGCGCGGATGTGGATGACGTCCGGTCCCTTGCCGGCGGCAAGCGCCGTCGAGAGGACCGTGGCGTAGCTCTGCGGCTCATAGGCCTGGTAGGCGATCCTGATGTCCGGGTTCTTCTTCGTGAAGTCGCCGAAGAGCTGCGCGTATTGCGTGCGGTCCTCCTGGCGCCAGGTCCAGAAGGAGAGTTCCGTCGCCTGCGCGAAGGCCCGGCCAGTGCCGGCGGCGCCGGCGCCGGCGGCCGCGCCCGCGGCCGCAAGGGACTTGACCACCTGACGGCGGTTGAGGGGCATCGCCATGTCGTTTTCTCCCGAGGGGCCGGCTTGCAGCGGCCTTGAGGGCGGATGCTCGCGTGCCGGCCGCCGGGAAGTCAAGCGCAGGCGACCCCTCGAACTCAAGGCACTCCGATTTGCAAGCATGGCGGGATCGGCGTCCGCTCGGGGTCCGCGGCCGACCAGCTCTCCCGCTTCGGAGCCGGGCCCTGACGCGAGCGTCTTCCGAGCCATTGTCGCGGCGCGCCTCGTGGGCGCGCGTCGCCGCCTGCGTCGCCCCCGGCTCCGTCGCGGTCGGCGAGGCACGCGCAGGGGCGTGGCTCCTGCCGGCCGGCGAGGGCCAGGTGATCGCCGCCGGGAGGTTCGAGCGCGGCGACCGCCTCTTCGACGCGCAGGGGCGCCTGATTCCGGAACGGAATTATCGCAAGTTCGAGCTGCCGGTGCTGATCGAGTCCGGCGTCACGGAAAAGCTGACGCTCTTCGCCAGCCCCGCGCTCCTCGCGGTCGCGGCGAAGGCGGAGCCGCCCGCCTCCTATCGCGGTCCCGGCTACACGGATTTCGGCGCGCGTCTTCGGCTCTGGTCGAACGGGGCGCACGTCGTCTCGCTGCAGGCGACGGCGCGGCTGCCCGGGCCGCGGCAGGCGGGCGATCCGGCGCAATGGGGCTGGACCGATCCGGAAGCCGACATCCGCGCGCTCTGGGCCTACGGGTTCGAGATCGTCTCCTGGCCCGCCTTCGTCAACGCCGAGGCCGCCTACCGGGTCCGGGCCGGCGCGCCGGCGGACGAGGTCCGGATCGATCTCACCCTCGGCCTCAGGCCGGCCCCGCGCTGGCTCGTGCTGGTCCAAAGCTTTTCGACCATCTCGGTCGGGGAGCCCGGCCTCCCCTTCGCGCCGATCCGCTCCCACAAGGTCTCGCTGGGTGTCGCCTACACGGTCGGCGCCTGGACCTTCCAGTTCGGCGGCATCGCCACGATCGCCGGCCGGAACAGCCTCCAGGAGCGGGGCATTACGACGGGGGTGTGGTACCGGTTCTAGCAGCCTCGCTCCGGCCCGATTCCTGCACAATGACCCTGGAGAAGGATGACCCTGCGAGAAGGCAAACAGCATTTCATGACCGAACAGCGCAAGATCGTTCCCGTGCTCCTGTCCGGCGGCACCGGGTCCCGCCTCTGGCCCCTGTCGCGGGAGGCCTATCCGAAGCAGCTCCTGGCCCTGATCGGACCGGAGACCATGCTGCAGCAGACGGCCTTGCGGGTCCGCGACGAGGCCCTGTTCGAGACGCCGATCGTCGTCGCCAACCACGAGCATCGCTTCATCATCGCCGAGCAGATGCGCGCCCTCGGCATCGCGGGCACTGCCATCGTCCTCGAGCCGTTCGGGCGCAACACCGCTCCCGCCGTCGCCGTCGCCGCCCTCGCGGCGCTGAAGCGCGACCCGCGGGCGATCCTCCTCGTCATGCCGGCCGACCATGCGATCGGCAATGCCGCGGCCTTCCGGGAGAGCATCGAGACGGGGCTCGCCGCGGCCGCCGGCGGCCGCTTCGTGCTCTTCGGCGTCGCGCCGACGGAGCCGGCGACCGGCTACGGCTACATCGAGACCGGCGCGCCCCTCGACGGGCCCAAAATCCTTTCCGTCGTCCGCTTCGTCGAGAAGCCGGACCGGGCGACGGCCGAGGCCTATCTCGCGGGCGGGCGCCATCTCTGGAACAGCGGTCTCTTCATGCTGCCGGCGCAGGCCCTGATCGAGGAATTCGAGCGCCTCGCGCCCGCGGTTCTGGCGGCGGCGCGCAAGGCCTACGAGAACGGGCGCACCGATCTCGATTTCCTGCGCCTCGACGAGGGCGCCTTCAAGGAGAGCCCGTCGATCTCCCTCGACTACGCGATCCTCGAAAAGACCGACCGCGCCGCCGTCGTGCCGGCCCGCTTCGACTGGACGGATGTCGGACAATGGTCGGCGCTCTGGGAGATCGGCGAGAAGGATGCCCGGGGCACCGTCTCCGTCGGCGACGTCATCGCCGAGGAGGCGTCGGGCTCCTACCTGCGCAGCGAAGGACCGCTCGTCGCGGCGCTCGGCGTCCGCGACCTCATCGTCGTTGCGACGAGCGACGTCGTTCTCGTCGCGGCGAAGGAGCGCGACCAGGACGTGAAGGGCCTCGTCGAGCGCCTGCGGGCGGAGGGCCGCACGTCGGCGACGCAGGCGCCGCGGGTGCACCGGCCCTGGGGCTGGTACCAGTCGGTGGTCGCGGGCGACCGCTTCCAGGTCAAGTCGATCCTCGTCGATCCCGGCGCCACCCTGTCGCTGCAGAAGCACTTTCACCGCGCCGAGCATTGGGTCGTGGTGCGCGGCACCGCCCTCGTGACCCGGGACGGCGAGGAGATTCTTCTGCGCGAGAACGAGTCGATCTTCCTGCCCCTCGGCTGCGTGCACCGCCTCGCCAATCCGGGCCGCGTGCCGCTCAACATCATCGAGGTGCAGTCCGGCGCCTATCTCGGCGAGGACGACATCGTGCGCCTCGAGGACGTCTATGCGCGACCCTGACGGCGGCTGACAGGCCGGCCGTCTCGGGGTAATGAGCTTCGTTCTAGACCGTCGCGGGGCCCCATGAAGGCGCTTTTCATCGGCCAGACCTATATCGACGTCACCTTCATCGCCGACGACATCCCGACCGGCGACGAGAAGGCGGTGGCGCGGGACTATGCGATCTCGTTCGGCGGCAACGCCGTCACCGCGGCCTTCGCCTGCGCCAAGCTCGGCGTCGTGCCGGATCTTCTGGCCTCCGTCGCCGACGACTGGCTCGGGCGCATGTTCATCGACATGGCCTCGAAATACGGCATCTCGGTGCATCACCGGAAGGTCGCCGAATCCTCGCTCTCCTTCATCATGCCGCGCGGCGGCCAGCGCGCCATCGTGCGCTGCCGCGACGATCATTACCTGCATCCGGTGCCGCCGCTCTACATCGACGGCTGCCGCGCGCTGCATCTCGACGGGCACCAGCCCGACGCCTCGATGCACTACGCGAAGATCTGCCGCGAGGCCGGCATCCTGACCTCCCTCGACGGCGGCGGCCTGCGCACGAACACGCACGAGCTTCTGGCCTTCGTCGACGTCGCCGTCGTCGCCGAGCGGCTCTGCGAGCAGATGCATCTTTCGCCCGGCGCGATGCTCGCCTACCTGAAGTCCCGCGGCTGCCGCATCGGCGGCGTCACCATGGGCGAGCGCGGCCTGCTCTGGTACGACGAGAGCGGCGACGAGCAGGTCCTGCCCGCCCTCGCGGTGCCGCCGGAGAAGGTCATCGACACGAACGGCGCCGGCGACATCTTCCACGGCGCCTACGTCTATTCGGCGATCGCGCGGCCGGGCCTGCCCTGGCGCGAGCATTTCATCCTCGCGAGAGCCGCCTCGGCGCACGCGATCCAGCATCTCGGCAACGAGCAGAGCCTGCCGTCCCTCGCAGACATCGCGGCGGTGCAGGCGCTCTATCCCGAGCGCGAGAAGGAGCCGGTCGCGGCGATGGCGTGAGCGCGTGACAGCGCGGAGACGAGCGCGGCTTCGCCTCTCCCCGCTTGCGGGGAGAGGGTTCGGCCTTCGGCCGAACGAGCGGAGCGAAGCGAAGCGGGGGTGAGGGGGCGGTGCCGGATGGGGCGCCCGGCCCAAACCGCCGCGCCTCTTTCTGCGCCGCCCCCTCACCCTCGCCTGCTGCGCAGGCTTGCTGCCTTCGGCAGCCCTCTCCCCGCAAGCGGGGAGAGGCGATCCCGCGCCTAGTCCTTGCGCTGATAATCCTTCACGTCGGTGAAGCGCACCGCCTTCCAGCGGTCCTTCTCGTATTGCAGCTGGAACGGGCTCGGCGCCAAAAAGACCGGGGCGCCGTCGAGGTCGCGGGCCATCGCCGAAGGATGCGCCTCGACGAAGCGGTCGAGTTCGGCGCGCTCGTCGGCCTCGATCCAGCGACAGAGCGCGAAGCGGGTCGGCTCGTAGTCGATCGGCAGGCCGTATTCCTCCTGCAGCCGCTCCTTCAGGACGTCGAGCTGCAAGGCGCCGACGACGCCGACGATGGCGCCGGAGCCGTCGACGGGAAGGAAGAGCTGCACCACGCCCTCCTCCGCCATCTGCTGCAGGGCCTCGCGCAGCTTCTTCGCCTTCATCGCGTCCTTGAGCTTGATGCGGCGCAGAAGTTCCGGCGCGAAGCTCGGCACGCCGCGGAAGACGATGTCCTCGCCCTCGGTGAGCGTGTCGCCGATGCGCAGGGTGCCGTGGTTCGGGATGCCGACGACGTCGCCCGCGAACGCCTCGTCGGCGATCGAGCGGTCCTGCGCGAAGAAGAACTGCGGCGTGTTGAGGCTGATCGGCTTGCCGGTGCGCACGAGCTTCGCCTTCATGCCGCGGCTCAAGCGGCCGGAGCAGACGCGCAGGAAGGCGATGCGGTCGCGGTGGTTCGGATCCATGTTCGCCTGGATCTTGAACACGAAGCCGGTCATGCCGGCCTCGTCGGCCTCGACCTGGCGCCGGTCCGCCTCCTGGCCGCGGGGCGGCGGCGCGAAGGCGGTAAGCGCGTCGATGAGATCGCGGACGCCGAAATTGCGCAGGGCCGAGCCGAAGAACACCGGCGTCAGGTGTCCCTCGCGAAAGGCCGCGAGATCGAACGGCCGGCAGGCCTCCCGCGCCAGCGTCGCCTCCCCGCGCCAGGCGGCGAGATCGTGCGCCGGCAGCATCGCGGCGAGGACGGGGTCGCCGGGACCGGAGACGGGAACGGGCTCCTCCTCGGTGTCGATGCGGCGCACGAGGTTGCGGGCAAGGTCGTAGGTGCCGGAAAAGCTGCGGCCGCTGCCGATCGGCCAGGTCATCGGCGCCGTGTCGAGGGCGAGGGTCTTCTCGATCTCGTCGAGGAGATCGAACGGATCGCGGCTCTCGCGATCGAGCTTGTTGACGAAGGTGACGATCGGAATGTCGCGCAGGCGGCAGACCTCGAAGAGTTTTCGCGTGCGCGCCTCGATGCCCTTCGCCGCGTCGATCACCATGACGGCGGAATCGACCGCGGTGAGCGTGCGGTAGGTGTCCTCCGAAAAGTCCTCGTGGCCCGGCGTGTCGAGGAGGTTGAAGACGCAGCCGCCGTACTCGAACGTCATCACCGAGGTGACGACCGAGATGCCGCGCTCCTTCTCGATGCCCATCCAGTCCGAGCGGGTCGAGACCCGGTTGCGCTTCGCCTTGACCTCGCCGGCGAGCTGGATCGCGCCGCCGAACAGGAGCAGCTTCTCGGTCAGGGTGGTCTTGCCGGCGTCCGGATGCGAGATGATCGCAAAGGTTCGGCGGCGGCTCGCGGGAGCCGGGGGTTCGGGAGTGCTCATCGCTCAGGGTCGGGTTCGGGAAAAAGCCAGGGCTTATGGCCGCAGCGCGCCTGACTATCGCAGGGCGGACGCTTCCACCATATTGGAACGATCCGCAACGAACGAAAGGAGGTGGTCCAGTGTCTCATTGTCATACCCCGTGGTCCCCGGTTTCCACGACCTGGATCTTGGCCTCTGCCGAGGTTTGCGCCTGAAAAGGCGCCGTGCGGTCTCGATACCGGACCGCGGACCGACAATGGAAAGGCCGCTCCCGAGGGGGCGGCCTTTCTGTTTGAGAATCAGGCGCCGAGGAGCTTGCCGGTGCGGGCGATCGTCGTGCCGGCGACCTTGCCGATGCGCTGGCCCGCGGAGACGAAGCGGGTCAGGAGGCGCGCGTAGAGGACGCCGCTCGAGGCCGTCACGGCGGCCGTGACCGTGCCGGTGAGCGGATCGACGATGTCGGCGACGGTGTCGCCCGCCGCGACGCGGTCGCCCGGGGCGGCGCGGAAGGCGAGGATGCCGGCGGCCGGCGCCAGGATCGGCTCGGAGGCCGCGAGCGGCGTCGGCGCGCAGCGGGCCGGCGGCAGCGGCGGCGGCGCGCCGGCAATCGCGCCGTGCAGCGTCAGGAAGCCGACCAGCGCCTCGGCGTCGGCCGTCCCGAGCGCGAGGCTGACATCGGCCTCGCCGCGCAGTTCGACGGTGGCGGATTGGCAGGCAAGCGGAATCGGCCGGTCGGGGAAGCGCCCGCGCAGCTCGTGCCAGGGCCGGCTCACCGCCTCGTCGAAGGGATCGTCGCCGAATTCGTCGGCGAGCAGCACCGCCTCGGCGCCGAGGAGCGCGGCGAGCGGGGCGAAGGTCTCGGCGGAGGCGGTCAGCGTGTAGAGATGCACCGCCGCCTCCGCATCGCAATGCAGGTCGAGGACGAGATCGGCGTCGCAGGCGAGGCCGACGAGGGTGCGCTTCAGAACCTCCGCGGAGGTTGCCGCGGGCCAGGCCTCGATCCCGTCCCGCAGGGCTTCGCGGATAAGGCGGACATTGGCGTCGGCCTCCGCGCCGAGCCGGCCCTCGACACGCTCGGCAACCTTCTGCGTCAGGGCCGGATAGAGCGCGGTTGAAATTGGCGCCGTCGGCAAGGTCGAAGCGGCCGACGCGATGGCCGAGCAGGCGCTGCGCGAGGCCGATCGGGTTGGCCGACGGCACGAGCACGATCTCGCCCGCGATGCGGCCCTCCCGTTCCAGCGTCAGCAGGCGCAGGCGCAGGCAATACGCCGCCATCATGCCGGGGATCTCGTCGGCATGGAGCGCCGCCTGGACGTAGACGCAGGGCCGCGCGCCGGCCGCGCCGAAGCGATGGACGGTCAGCGCGAGGTCGGCGCCCGGAGCGAGCGGCGGCAGGGGGATGGTTTTGGTTCTCATGGGACTTCGGGCGCCTCACGCGCGGCGGCGGTTCCAGCTCTGCGACGGGAAAACGAAGCGCTCCGGAGCGCCGACGAGGGCCGAGAGGCCGAGGAGCGCCGGGTCCGGATGCATGATGATCCCGGCCGGAACCTGCCGCGCCCAGCGCTCGTGCGGCGCCTTGGCGTCGAAGGCGGCGCGGAACTCGCCCGCTTGCAGGATGTCGACCATCTGCGGCGCGATGCCTCCGGCGATGAAGACGCCGCCGGAGGCCTCGAAGGTCAGGGCGAGGTCGCCGGCGAAGCGCCCGAGCAGGCGCGCGAACATCTTCAGCGCATCCGTCGCGAGGTCGTGGCCCTGGCGGCAAGCGAGGAAGACGTCGTTCGGCGCGCCGAAGGCGTGCGTCTCGTTTCGGCAGCGGGCCAGCGCCGCGGCGAGCCGGAAAATGCCCGGCCCGGACAGGAGCGTCTCGGCGCTGATGCGGCCGAGGCTCGCCTCGAGATGCGGCCAGAGGGCGAACTCGTCCGGCTCCGCGGGGCCGAAGCCGGCATGGCCCGCCTCGGTCGCGAGGATCGCCAGCCGGCCCTCGATCGGCACGAGGGCGGCGGCGCCGAGCCCGGTGCCCGGTCCGACGACGACGCGGGCGCCCTCCCCGGCCCGGGCGGCGCCGATCGGCGCGACGTCGCCGCGGACCTCGTCGAGGGCGACGACGCAGGCGGCGACCGGCGGATAGTCGTTGACGAGGGTGACCCGCTCGAGGTCGAGGGCGGCGCCGATCGCCGGCGCGTCGATCGTCCAATCCGCGTTGGTGAGCCGGACGACGACGTCGTCGACCCGGTTCGCGACGGCGATGATGGCCGAGCGCGGCGCCTCCCCGCGGTAATGCGGCAGGGCCTCCAGAAGCGCCTCCTGCGGCGTCGGCGTCGCCGCCGTGCGCATCCGCGGCAGGGCGGTCCAGGGCGCGTTCGGTGCCGGCACCACGGCGAAACGCGCATTGGTGCCGCCGATATCGCCGATGAGGACGGGGAATGCGAACATCGGACGTCAGCGGCCTTCCCATTGTCTCAGGCTCCGGAAGGTGCCTCACAAACGGGCGGCCGTGAAGCCGGCTTCATGCGCCCGCGAGGATCGCCGGCACCGCGTCGGCCGCCCAGGCGGCGAGGAGGCGGCGGAGCGCGGCCGGGTTTTCGATCCGCGCCCGCGCGATCGTCTCGCCGGCGCCGACCCGGATCGACACACCGCCCGCGGCGTTCACCGTCTCGAAGCCGTGCTCGTCCGTGAGGTCGTCGCCGACGAAGACCGGGCGGCGGCCGCGATACGGCGCCGCAGTGAGGAAGTCGGCGATGACGCCGCCCTTGCTCGCGGCGGCCGGCAGGATTTCGGCGACGGCCTTGCCGAGCTGGATGCGATAGGTCGGCCCGAGCGCCGCGGCCGCGTCCCGCGCGGCGCCCAGGGCGACGTCGGCGGCCTGCGGCGCGAGGCGCCAGTGGATCGCCGCGGAGCAACCCTTGTCCTCGACGAGGAGGCCGGGATGGGCCGCGATCGCGGCGCCGATGCGCGCGACGGCGTCGCGCAGGGCCGGGTGCTCGTCCGGCCGGCAGGGTGCGTAAAGGCCGGCGAAGCGGCGCTCGATCCCGTGCAGTCCCGCCGCATCGGATCGCAGCGGCGCGAGGCGCTGGTCGAGGAATGCGATCGGCCGGCCGCTGACGATCGCCAGCGCGCCGCCGAGCCGCTTTTCGAGCCGCGCCAGGATGCCCGGCAGCGCCGGATCGACCGCCACCGCCTCGGGCCGCTCGGCAATCTCGACGAGGGTGCCGTCGAAATCGAGGAACAGCGCCCAGGGAGCGGACGCGGGGTGGGGGGAAGGTCTCTGCAAACGCGCCTCGATCGAATGGCGGGTCGCACGGCGACGCCGTCTCGACAACCGTTTTGGCGGGATTGAGTTTCGGAACACAAGCACACCTCGCCGCCCCCCGCCTGCGGGGCTACGAGATTCGCACATCTCGGATCGGCGCCCGCGGGCAAGCCGAGCGGCCTTGCCGGACGAGCGCTGGAAGCGCGACAGGCCCTCTCCCCCCTTGCGGGGAGAGTTGGAGAGGGGGGTATGGCGCCGACCGAATGGAACCGGCGCCCTCCTTGTCCCGCCGGCGCCGACCCCCCTCCCTACCCTCCCCCGCAAGGGGGGAGGGGCGCGAGATGAACCCCTGCCCCGCGGCGGTCAGATGTCGAGATTGGCCACCGAGAGCGCGTTCTCCTGGATGAACTCGCGGCGCGGCTCGACGACGTCGCCCATCAGCTTGACGAAGAGATCGTCGGCGTCGGCGGTGTCCTTGATCTTCACCTGCAGGAGCGAGCGCACGTCGCGGTCGAGGGTCGTCTCCCAGAGCTGCGTCGCGGTCATCTCGCCGAGGCCCTTGTAGCGCTGCAGCTGGAGGCCCTTGCGGCCGATCTGCATCGCCGCGTCGAAGAGGCTCGCCGGGCCGACGATCGCCAGCGTGTCGCCCTTGCGCACGAAGCGCGCCGGCGCGCCGTAGATCTCGCGCAGCGAGGCAGAGCGCTCGTCGAGTTTCTTGGCCTCCTGGCTGGCGATGAGCGCCTGGTCGAGCACGTTGACCTGGCGCACGCCGCGCACGACCCGCGAGAGCGCATAGCCGCCCTCGCGGACCTCGCCGGTCCAGCCGCGTTCGAGATCGTCGGCGACGGCGTCGAGACGGCGCGCGATGTCCGCCGCGGCGGCCGGGCCCGCGACCGGATCGTCGACGACCTCCGGCTTCAGCGCCCCGGCGATCGCCGCCTGCTCGACGGCCTTGCGGTCGTAGCGCGTGTGCAGGCTCTGCAGGACCTGCCGGACGAGGCGCGATTCGTCGATCAGCGTCTTCAATTGCTCACCGTGAAATTCCGTCCCCGAGGCGAGGGTGAGCACCGCGCCGTCGACGCCGGCGTCGATCAGAAAATCCTCGAGCGCGCGCTCGTCCTTCAAGTAGATCGCCTGCTTGCCGCGGGTCGCCTTGTAGAGCGGCGGCTGCGCGATGTAGAGGTGCCCGCGCTCGATCAGCTCCGGCATCTGGCGGTAGAAGAACGTCAGGAGCAGCGTGCGGATATGCGCGCCGTCGACGTCCGCGTCGGTCATGATGATGATGCGGTGGTAGCGCAGCTTGTCGAGGGTGAAGCGGACGGCTCTCGCCTCGCTCGCATCGTCCTTGTGCTCGCCGACCTCGATGCCGACGCCGAGGGCCGCGATGAGGGTGCCGATCTGCTCCGAGGAGAGCATCCGGACCGCGTGCACGCGCTCGACGTTGAGGATTTTTCCGCGCAACGGCAGCACGGCCTGGAAGGCGCGGTCGCGCCCCTGCTTCGCCGAGCCGCCCGCCGAATCGCCCTCGACGAGAAGAAGCTCGCTCTTCGCCGGATCCTTCTCCTGGCAATCGGCGAGCTTGCCGGGCAGCGAGGTGACGCCGAGCGCGTCCTTGCGGATGGCGTCGCGGGCCTTGCGCGCCGCCTCGCGCGCCTGCGCCGCCCGGATCACCTTCTCGACGACCTTCTTCGCCTCGGCGGGATACTCTTCGAGCCAGACGTTCAGGCCCTCGCTGACGAGCGCGTCGACGACCGGCCGGACCTCGGAGGAGACGAGCCGGTCCTTCGTCTGCGAGGAGAATTTCGGATCCGGCACCTTGACCGAGACGATCGCCGTCAGCCCTTCGCGGCAATCGTCGCCGACGAGCGCGATCTTCTCCCGCTTCAGGAGACTCGAATTCTCGGCATAGCCGGTGACCTGGCGCGTCAGCGCGGCGCGGAAGCCGGTCAGGTGCGCGCCGCCGTCCCGCTGCGGGATGTTGTTGGTGAAGCACTGCACCGTCTCGTGGAAGGAATCGTTCCACCACAGGGCGGCCTCGACGCCGATCCCGTCGCGCTCGGCGCGGATGGTGATGGGCGCCGCGAGTTCCGGTTTCTTCGAACGGTCGAGATAGCGCACGAAGGCCTCGACGCCGCCCTCGTAATGGAGCTCCTCCCGCTTGTGCTCGGCGTGGCGGAAGTCGGACAGCACGACGCGGACGCCGGAATTGAGGAAGGCGAGCTCGCGCAGCCGGCGCTCGAGGGTGGCGTAGTCGAACTCGACCATCGTGAAGGTCGCCGGGCTCGGCAGGAAGGTGACCTCGGTGCCGCGCTTGCCCACCGCTTCGCCCGCCACGGCGAGCGGCGCGACCGCATCGCCGTTGCGGAACTCCATGGCGTATTCGCGGCCGCCGCGGAAGATGCGCAGGCGCAGCCAGCTCGAGAGCGCGTTGACGACCGAGACGCCGACGCCGTGCAGGCCGCCCGAGACCTTGTAGGAGTTCTGGTCGAATTTCCCGCCCGCATGGAGCTGGGTCATGATGACCTCGGCGGCGGAGATGCCCTCGCCCGGATGGATGTCCGTCGGGATGCCGCGGCCGTCGTCGGTGACGGTCACCGAGCCGTCGGCGTTGAGGGTCACCGTCACCAGGGCGGCGTGGCCGGCCAGGGCCTCGTCGATGGCGTTGTCGACGACCTCGTAGACCATGTGGTGGAGGCCCGAGCCGTCGTCGGTGTCGCCGATATACATGCCCGGCCGCTTGCGCACCGCGTCGAGGCCCTTGAGGACCTTGATCGAAGTCCGCGCCATAGGAATCGGCGGGCAGGTTGATTGCGGGCTCGGCCATGCGGGGGGTTCCTTCGGGACGCGCGACAGGCTGCGTCCGCCAATGATTCGGCGTATCAACTATTTAGGTCATCCGCCTTGAAATTTCACCCCCGCGCGCGTACGCGCGCGTGAGATTCAGCCCGATTTCGAGACTTTTCGTCAGGGCCGGCGGCGGCGCCTCAGAGCGGCCAGATTCCAGAGCGCGAGGGTGGCGAAGATCAGGAAGAGACCGCCCCAGATGCCAGCCGGCCTGCTCCAGCATCACCCCGGCCTCGCCGTCGTAGCAGCGGCCCAGTTCGTTGAAGCACTCCCGCCAGATCCAGTAGCGCTCGTAGAAGAGGAAGGCGCTTCCCGCGGCGAGGGTCCCCGTCACGGCGAGGCGGACGAGGCGGGCCGCCCTCCTGGCGGCCTCGCGCTTCGGGCCGTCGCCCCTCGTGAGGAGTGCGGAAAGGCCGAAGGCCGCGAGCACGGCGAAAACGATCGCCGGCAGCGCCGCGCTCACCCGCGCCGACCGATGAGGAGCGTGGCCGCGCAGAGGGCGCCGAAGACGAGGGCGAGGGCGCCCCAGACGAGGCCGCGTCCGTCGTGGTAGACGACGGACTCGACGGGATCGAAGTAGCGGCCGTTCTCGAAGCGGCCGTACCAGCGCAGATAGAACTCGTAGAACATCGACAGGCTGGCAAGGCAGGCGAACGCCAGCCCGATCGCCAGAGCCTGCCGCAACGCCTGCCGCACTCAGCGGCTCGCGATGGCGACGGCGGCGCCGGCCATGGCGGCGCCGGTGCCGCGGTTGATGGCGCGGATCGCCTCGGAGCTCCGGAACAGGCGGCGGGCCCAGCCGGCAAGGCCGATATAGGCGGCAAAGACGAGGCCGAGGACGAGGAAGGTCACGGCCACGAGCGCGGCATAGCCGAGCGCCGTCACCCGGGTCAGGTCGAGGAGGGTCGGCAGCAGGGCGAGGTAGAACACCATGACCTTGGGGTTGCCCATGGTCAGCGCGAGACCGGCGAGGAACAGCTTCAAGGGGTGCTCGTCGGGCTCGCGGTCCGCGACGTCGCGGGCGACGACCGGCGCCGTCCACAGCCTGTAGGCAAGATAGAGGAGGTAGGCCGCGCCGGCATACTTGATGACGACAAAGACCTCGGCGAAGGCGTGCGCGAGCGCCGTCAGGCCGACGATGGCGAAGGTCAGCCAGACGACATCGCCAACCGCGAGCCCGGCCGAAAACGCCGCCGCGCCCCGCCGCCCGCGCCCGAGCACCCGCGCGACGATCGCCGCGATGCCGGGCCCGGGCGACGCGGCGGCGATCAGAAGCGCGGTCCCGAAGACCAGAAGTCCGGCTAGGTCCATCGTGTCACCCCGCATCATTGTAACCTCTCGACCCACCCCGGCACAACGCGAAAGAGGTCGGCGCGGCCGGTAAGATCGTCGAACAGGGCCGGGTCGGCGCCGGTCATGAAGACCTGGCTGCCGAGGGTTTCGAGGCGCTCGTAGAGGCCGGCGCGGCGGCGCGGGTCGAGATGGGCGGCGACCTCGTCGAGGAGGACGAGGGGGGCGAGGCCGCTCATCGTCGCGACGAGGCGGGCATGGGCGAGGACGAGGCCGACGAGGAGCGCCTTCTGCTCGCCCGTCGAGGCGGCGCCGGCCGGGATGTCCTTCGGGCCGTGCCGGACGACGAGATCGGAGGCCTGCGGTCCGGCGAGGGTCCGGCCGGCGGCGCGGTCGCGGGCCCGGCCTTCGCGCAGCAGGACGCGGTAGCGTTCCTCCGCGTCGACCGCCGGCAGGGCGGCGACAAGGTCGTCGATGCCGCCCTGAAGGGCGAGGGCCGCGAAGGGGAAGGGCGAGGCCTCGTCCCGGGTCTCCCGGATCAGGGCGGCAAGGCGCTGCACGGTCTCGCCCCGGGCGGCGGCGACGGCGACCGCGAGCTCCGCCGCCTCGCGCTCGACGGCGTCGAGCCAGAGCGCGTCCTCGAAACGCTCCTCGAGGATGCGGTTGCGCGAGCGCAGGGCCCGCTCGAAGGCGGCGACCCGGGCGCCGTGCTCGGCATCGACGGCGAGGACGAGCCGGTCGAGGAAGCGGCGGCGCTCGCCGGCCGGGCCGCGAAAGAGCCCGTCGAGGTCCGGGGTCAGCCAGACGACGCGCAGGTGCTCGGCGAAGGCCGAGGGCGAGCCGGCGGGCGCGCCGTCGACGCGGACGAGACGGGCCGCGCGGCCCTCCGGCCCGGCCGGTTCGATGCCGGTGCCGAGGCGGCGTTCGCCGTAGGGCGTGTCGAGCGCAAGCGAGATCGCAAAGCCCCCCGGCCCGCCGCTGCGGGCCATGTCGGCGAACTCGGCCCGGCGCAGGCCGCGGCCCGGCGCGAACAGGGACAGGGCTTCGAGGAGGTTCGTCTTGCCGGCGCCGTTCTCGCCGACGAGGGCGACGAGGCTGCTGCCGAGCGCAAGATCGAGGGACCGATAGGTCCGGAAATCCTGAAGGCCGAGGCGGGCGATGCGGATGGCGGCGTCCACGCCCGACCTCACGCCGCCCCGGCCTGGGGGATCGCGGTCACACCCGCATCGGCATCAGGACGTAGAGGGCCGGCGCGTCCTCGCGGTCGAGGATCAGGGTCGGCGAGCCGGGATCGGCGAGCTTGAACAGCGCCGTGTCGCCGTCGAGCTGGCCGGTGATGTCGAGGAGATAGCGGGCGTTGAAGCCGATATCGATCGGGGTCGCGTCGTAGCTCGACCTCGATCTCCTCCGTCGCGGAGCCGGAATCCGGGTTGTTGACGGACAGCGTCAGGCGGCCTTCGGCAAGCGCGAGCTTGACCGCGCGGCCGCGCTCCGAGGAGATCGTCGAGACGCGGTCGACGGCCTTGGCGAACTCGTCCCGCTCGACGGTCATGAGCTTGTCGTTGCCGGCCGGGATGACGCGCTGATAGTCCGGAAAAGTGCCGTCGATCAATTTCGAGGTCAGCACGACGCCGGAGACCGTCAGGCGCACCTTGGCCGGGGAGAGCTCGACGAGCACGCTCTCCTCGCCGCCCTCGACGAGCTTCTGGATCTCGGCGACGGCCTTGCGCGGGATGATCACCCCCGGCATGCCCTCCGAGCCCTTCGGGGCCGGCAGCATCTCGACCCGGGCGAGGCGATGCCCGTCCGTGGCGACGGCCCGGAGCACCGTGCCGCCGCCCTGGTCGATGGTGTGGAAGTAGATGCCGTTCAGATAGTAGCGCGTCTCCTCCGTCGAGATCGCGAACTGGGTCTTGTCGATGAGGCGCTTCAGGGCGCCGGCCTCGAGGCTGAAGCGGTGCGGCAGTTCGCCCGCCGCGAGGTCCGGAAAGTCGCTCTCGGGCAGGGCCTGCAGCACGAAGCGCGAGCGGCCGGAGCGGATCTGCATCTGGGTCGCGTCGCCGCCGATCTCGAGGGAGACCTGCGCCCCTTCCGGCAGCTTGCGGACGATCTCGTAGATGACGTGCGCCGGCACCGTCGTCGAGCCCGGCTGCGCGACGTCCGCCGGGATCGTCTCCGTGACCTCGATGTCGAGATCCGTCGCCTTCAGGCGCAGGCCGCCGTCCTCGGCGCGCAGGAGCACGTTCGAGAGGATCGGGATCGTGTTGCGGCGCTCGACGACGCGATGGACATGCCCGAGGGACCGCAGCAAGGCCGCCCGTTCGACTGTTACTCTCATGGCCCGACTCGTTGTGGTTGCAGCGGAACGCTCAGGGGGCGCCCCGTCCGGAGCCTGGTCTGGCGCTCATCCTTTGTGAAGTGAGGCGCCGCTTCGGACGAAGCGGGGCAGGCAGCTTGGCGAAGGTCGCCGAGGAAGGCAAGGGGACGGGGGACGGGGGACGGGGGACGTGGGACGTGGGTCGTGGGTCGTGGGTCGTCAGTCGTGGTCGCCACTCGTGAGGTCGCGGCTTCCGGTCACCAAGCACGATCCCACGACTGACGACTGACGACTGACGACCCACGACTGACGACCCACGACTGACGACCCACGACTGACGACCGACGACCGACGACCCCCGCCCTACTCCTGCAGCATCCGCTTCAACAGCTCGACCTCGTCCGAGAGCGCGTGGTCCTCGCCGATCGCCTTTTCGATCTTGCGGACGGCGTGCAGGACGGTGGTGTGGTCGCGGCCGCCGAAGCGGCGGCCGATCTCCGGCAGCGAGCGCAAGGTCAGGACCTTCGACAGATACATCGCGATCTGCCGCGGCCGCACCACGGCGGCGGTGCGGCGTTCGGACAGGATGTCGGAGCGGGAGACGTTGTAGCGCGAGGCGACGAGCTTCTGGATGTCCTCGATCTTCACCCGTTTCGGTTCGCGGTTGCGGACGAGATCGCGGATCGCGATCTCGGCGGTCTCGACGGTGATGGCGGCATTCGTCAGCGTCGCGTGCGCGAGGAGACGGTTCACGGCGCCTTCGAGATCGCGCCCGTTCGCGGTGATCGTCCGCGCCACGTAGGCGATCACCGCCGGTCCGACGTCGAAGGTCGGATGCAGCCCCTTCAGCGCGGCGATGCGGTTGCTCAGGATCGAGGCGCGCAACGCCTCGTCGAGGCAGCCGACCTCGACGACGAGGCCGCCGGCGAGGCGCGAGCGCACGCGCTCGTCGAGGCTTTCGAGATCGCCCGGCGGACGGTCCGCGGCGACGACGATCTGGCGGCCGGAATCGATCAGCGAGTTCAGGGTGTGGCCGAATTCCTGCTGGATCTGCTTGCCCTGGATGAACTGCACGTCGTCGATGACGAGAAGGTCGATGCCGCGCAGGCGCTCCTTGAAGGCGAGCGAGGTCTGCGCCTTCAGGGAAGCGACGAAGCCGTACATGAAGCGGTCGGCGGTGAGATAGATGACGCGCCGTCCCTGCGTGCGCGCCTCGTGGCCGATGGCGTGCAGGAGATGCGTCTTGCCGAGGCCGACGCCGGCATGGAGATAGAGCGGATTGTAGAGAGCCTGCCCGTTGATGTGGCGGGCGACGCGGTCCGCCGCCGCATGCGCGAGCGCGTTCGAGCGGCCGACGACGAAGCTGTCGAAGGTGAAGCGCAGATCGAGGGGGGCGCCGCTGAGATCGCTCGCGTCCGAACGCTCGTCCGCGAGCGCGGGCGCGGCCTTCGTCTCGAGGCCGAGGGGCGGCGCGGGAGCGACGCTCGCGACCGGCCGCGGCGCTTCGCCGGCGCGGCCGCGCAGAAGCGCGGCTTCGCGTCCGAGCGTGCTGCGCACGCCGATCGTCACGCGCTCGACCGCCGGCGCTTCGCAGCGATAGACGGAGAGCACGCGGTCGACGTAATGCGCCTCGATCCAGCTTTTGAGGAAGCGCGTCGGCACGGTGAGCAGCGCCACGCCGTCGACGACGGTCTCGAGTTCGAGGCGGCCGAACCAGCTCGCGAAAACGTCCTCGCCGAGTTCGGCCCGGAGCCGGCGCTTGACCCGCGCCCACACGTCGGCAGCCGACGGCTGCTCGTACGGGCCGGGCTCCTCCGCCAGGGCGGAGCGGGTGCGATGGTCCTCGCCGCCGCGATTCATTCTCTGTCCCCTCCCGAAAGAGCGTGCCGCGAAAGCCGTGTGAGAGCTTGCTACGGCCCGGCCTGGTCCTCAAGCGTGCAGGTCCCGTGTCCCGGTCGGGCCACGCCCCCAGTCGCTGAAGACTCGTTATGTCGATGACGAAACTTGGACCGCCGCCTCGGACCTATTCCACGGCGGACCTTTAAGTACTCGGTACAATATCCGTTGGTGGGGAGGGAGCCGTTTCTTCGTTGTTCGTTTTTGTCAGCACCGCCCATCCCCATAATACGAGGCCAAAACGCTAAAACTTGTGTGGAGCACTTCCCGGCGGACCGTCGAAGTCGAGAGACCCTACACAGGGCCGTGAGGCCGCGCAACACGATTGGAGCCGTCATCGCCGCAGCGGCGGCATCGCGGCCGCCATGACGTACCGTCCACAGCTTTCAAGCGACGAAGATAAGACGCTGACTCCCCAACCGATTCAGAGGGCGGCCACAGCTTGTCCAGAAGCCGTGCGAAAGTGTGCGTCGAGACTCGCGCGCCGTCATCGATTCGTCGTCAATTCCGGGTCCGGCCGGATGCCTCGCGGACCTTTGCCTGCTAAGTGGTTGATCGTGCGCTCGCATTTTTGCGCAGTCCAGAACCGCGCCGCGGCCGCGTTCACCCCGCGTCGAGGCCCGCGAGTTCAAGCCCGATTGTGGACAACGCGCGCGTCTCGATCGGGCTGTTGCGGAGGTGCCGAGGCGCCTTGTTTTTGAGCACGCGACAAGGGACACGCGACAAAGAAAAAGCCCGGCGCGAAGCCGGGCTTTGCGATCGTGCGATGCGCAGCGCGCGCGATCGTCACGCACCGAGCGCGTCGACGCGGTGCGCGAGGCGCGACACCTTCCGCGACGCGGTGTTCTTGTGCACGACGCCCTTCTGGGCGGCGCGCATGATCTCCGGTTCGGCGACGCGGAAGGCCGCCGCCGCGGCGGTGGCGTCGCCCGAAGCGATCGCCTCCTCGACCTTGCGGACGAAGGTGCGCATGCGCGAGCGGCGCGAGCGGTTGATCGCGGTGCGCTTCGCGATCTTGCGGATCATCTTCTTGGCCGACGTGGTGTTGGCCATGGGCCCATGTCCTCGTGTCGTTCCGAGCGGCCCCGCAGCCCCGCTTCAGGGGCGCGCGGCGTTCGGCTCAAAGGGTGAAAACTCAAAAGAGCCCGCGACTGGCGCAGGCTCGTGTGGGCGGGTGTATAGACGCGCCGACCGCCAGCGTCAACGCCCCCGGCGGGCCGGGCCGGCTCAGCGGTTCCGGAAGGCCGGCGGGCGCTTCTCGACGAAGGCGGCCATGCCCTCCTTCTGGTCGGCGGTGGCGAACATCGCGTGGAAGAGCCGGCGCTCGAAGCGGATGCCCTCGGCGAGGGTGGTCTCGTAGGCCCGGTTGACGCTCTCCTTCGTCATCATGGCGACCGGGAGCGACATCGATGCGATCGCCGCCGCCGTCGCAGGGCCTCGTCGAGGAGCCGCTCGGCCGGCACGATGCGCGAGACGAGGCCCGCGCGCTCGGCCTCCTCGGCGTCCATCATGCGGCCGGTGAGGCACATCTCCATCGCCTTCGCCTTGCCGACGAGGCGGGTCAGGCGCTGCGTGCCGCCGGCGCCGGGCATGACGCCGAGCTTGATCTCGGGCTGGCCGAATTTCGCGGTGTCGGCGGCGAGGATGAAGTCGCACATCATGGCGAGTTCGCAGCCGCCGCCGAGGGCGAAGCCGGCGACCGCCGCGACGATCGGCTTGCGGCGCTGGCCGACCCGGTCCCAGGAGGTGATGAAATCCTCCAGATAGGTCTGCGGAAAGGACAGGCCCGCCATCTCCTTGACGTCGGCGCCGGCCGCGAAGGCCTTCGGCGAGCCGGTGAGGACGATGCAGCCGATGCCCGGGTCCCGGTCGAAGCCGTCGAGGGCCTGGTTCAATTCGCCGACCAATGTGGAGTTCAGCGCGTTGAGCGCCTGCGGCCGGTTGAGGGTGACGAACCCCACCCGGCCGCGGGTCTCGACGAGGATCGTCTCGTAGGTTGCCATCATGGCGTCGCCTCTCCGTTCGCGCGAAAGCGGTAGGGGAGTGCGCGAGGCTCGGCAAGGGCGGGCGATCAGCGCCGCTGGCAGACCGGACAGAAGAAGGTGGAGCGTCCCGCCTGCACGATGCGGCGCACGGTGCCGCCGCAGCCCTCCTTCTGGCAGCGCTCGCCCTCCCGGTCGTAGACCCGGAAGCGGTTCTGGAAAGAGCCGAGCGAGCCGTCGACCTTTGCGTGGTCGCGCAGCGTCGAGCCGCCGGCCGCGACCGCCTCGACCAGGACGTCCCGGATCGCCGCGACGAGGCGGTCCGCCTTGAGCGTCGGGCCGCCCGCCCGCGTGGCGATGCGACCGGCCGGCGCCGCCGGATTGAGGCCGGCCCGGTGCAGCGCCTCGGAGACATAGATATTGCCGAGCCCGGCGATCAGGCGCTGGTCGAGGAGGGCCGCCTTGAGCGGCGTCCGGCGCCCGGAAAACAGGCCGGCGACGGCGGCCCCGGAGAGTTCGTTGCCGAGGGGCTCGATGCCGATTCCGGCGAAATGCCGGGACGTCGCGAGGGCCTGCCGCGGCACGAGGTCCATGAAGCCGAAGCGGCGGACGTCGTTGTAGGTCACGCTCGCCCCGTTCGAGAGGCCGAAGACGACGTGATCGTGGGCGCGGCCGCCCTCGGGTTCGGCATGAAACTCGCCCGGCGCGAAGGTCCGGCCGCCGTTCGCGACGGTGAAGCGCCCGGACATGCCGAGATGCATCACCAGGACCTCGCCGGAGGAGAGGTCGGCGAGGAGATATTTCGCGCGCCGGGACAGGGCGGTCACGGTCTCGCCCTGCAGGCGCTCGGCGAAGCGTTCGGGAAAGGGAAAGCGCAGGTCCGGCCGGCGCTGCTCGACCTTCACCAGGCGCTGGCCGACCATCGCGGGTTCGAGGCCGCGGCGGACCGTCTCGACTTCGGGCAGTTCGGGCATCAACTCTGTTTCGCGCGGGCCTTGGCCGTCACATAGCCTTTGCGGACCGGTTCCGCTATGGATCGCGGCGAAGGGCGGCGGCGATGACGGACGAAACCACGCATTTCGGCTTCAGGACGGTCCCGATCGAGGAGAAGCAGGGGGAGGTCGACGCCGTCTTCCGGTCGGTCGCCCGGCGCTACGACCTGATGAACGACCTCATGTCCGGCGGCCTGCACCGGGCCTGGAAGGACGCCCTCGTGACGGCGCTGCGGCCGCCGCGGAACCGGCCGTTCCGCCATCTCGACGTCGCCGGCGGCACCGGGGACGTCGCCTTCCGCATCCTCGAGGCCGGCGGGCCTGCGACCGACGTCACCGTCCTCGACATCAGCGGCGACATGCTCGCCGTCGGCCGCGAGCGCGCCGGCGACGAAGGCCGCCTGCGCTTCGTGACCGCGAATGCCGAGGCCCTGCCCTTCCCGGATCGCAGCTTCGACGGCTACACCGTCGCCTTCGGCATCCGCAACGTGCCGCGCATCGAGGCCGCCCTGCGCGAGGCCTGGCGCACGCTCCGGATCGGCGGCCGCTTCCTGTGCCTCGAATTCTCGAAGGTCGACGTGCCCGGGATCGACGCCTTCTACGAAGCGTATTCGTTCCACGCCATCCCGCGCCTCGGCGGCATCGTCGCCGGCGATTCGCGAGAGCTACCGCTACCTCGTCGAATCGATCCGCCGCTTCCCCTCGCCCGGCGCCTTCGCGCGGACGATCGAGGCGGCGGGCTTCAAACGCGTCACCGTGCGGCCGCTTACCATGGGGATCGTCGCGATCCATTCCGGCTGGAAGCTTTAGTGATCGGCGGCATCGTCCATCTCGCGCGCAACCTGAGGGCCGGGTTCATCCTGGCGCGGGAGGGCGCCCTCTCCCTCGTCGATCCGAGCGTGCTGCCGCCGGCGGCGCGCCTCGCCATCCGCCTCGCCCGACTGATCGAGCGGACGGATCCCGGCGACGGCGCCGCCCGCCTCTCGGCGGCCTTGACGCGTCTCGGGCCATCCTACGTCAAGGTCGGGCAGTTCCTGGCGACCCGGCCGGACATCGTCGGCGTCGCCGCGGCGCGCGATCTCGAAGAGCTCCAGGACCGCATGCCCGCCTTCCCGCGCGAGGAGGCGGCGGCGATCGTCGCGGCCTCCCTCGGGCGCCCCCTCGACGAGGTCTTCGCCGAGTTCGGCGAGCCGGTCGCGGCGGCCTCGATCGCCCAGGTCCACCAGGCCCGCCTGCGCGGCGCGCCGCACGAGGTCGTCGCGGTGAAGGTCGTCCGCCCCGGCGTGCGGGGGCGCTTCTCCCGCGACCTGCAGGCGATGCGCGCCGCCGCCCGCCTGTTCGAGCGCCTGGCGCCCGAGGCGCGGCGCCTGCGCCCCCTGGAGGTCGTCGAGACCCTCGCCCGCTCCGTCGCGATCGAGATGGACCTGCGCCTCGAGGCGGCGGCGGTGTCCGAGCTCGCCGACAACGCCAAGGACGACCCGGCCTTCCGCGTGCCGCGGCCGGAATGGGACCTCACCGCCCGCGACGTCCTGACGATCGAATGGGTCGACGGCATCCGCCTCAGCGACCTTGCCGCCATCGATGCCGCCGGCCACGACCGGGCCGGGCTCGGCCGCAACGTCATCCAGACCTTCCTGCGGCACGCCATCCGCGACGGCTTCTTTCACGCCGACATGCATCCCGGCAATCTCTTCGTCGACGCGGAAGGCCGCCTCGTCGCGGTCGATTTCGGCATCATGGGCCGGCTCGGCCTGAAGGAGCGCCGCTTCCTCGCCGAGATCCTGCTCGGCTTCATCCGCCGCGACTACCGCCGGGTCGCCGAGGTGCATTTCGAGGCGGGCTACGTGCCGCCGCACCATTCGGTCGACGATTTCGCGCAGGCGATCCGGGCCATCGGCGAGCCGATCCACGACCGCCGCGGCGGACGAGATCTCGATGGCGAAGCTGCTGACGCTCCTGTTCGAGATCACCGCCATCTTCGACATGCGGACGCGCACCGAGCTCGTGATGCTGCAAAAGACGATGGTGGTGGTCGAAGGCGTCGCCCGCACCCTCGACCCGAAGCTCGACATGTGGACCACCTCCGAGCCCGTGGTGCGGGAGTGGATCGAGCGCAATCTCGGCCCGATCGGGCGCCTCGAGGAAGCCGGCCGCGGCGTTCTCACCCTTGCCGGGGTCATCGCCGACCTGCCCGAACTCGCGCTGCGCGCCGAGCGCGTGCTGCGCCAGGTCGAGCAGGCGACGGCGGAGGGCCTGCTCCTCGAGCGCGACTCGGTCGCCGCCATCGGGCGGGCGCAGGCGGCGGCGCATCGCTGGGGAACGGCGGCCTTGTGGATCATCGCCGCCCTGCTCATCATTCTCGTCGTGGAGCTCGTGTGACGATGGCCCTTGCCGGCAAGCGCATCCTCCTCGTCATCGGCGGCGGCATCGCGGCCTACAAGTCCCTCGACCTGATCCGCCGCCTGCGCGAGCGCGGCGCCTCGGTGCGCTGCATCCTCACCGCCTCGGCGCAGCATTTCGTGACGCCCCTCGCCGCGGCGGCGATCTCCGGCGAGCGCGCCCATACCGACCTCTTCGACCGCGAGAGCGAGGCCGAGATCGGCCATATCCGCCTCGCCCGCGACGCCGACCTCGTCGTCGTCGCGCCGGCGACGGCGAACCTGATGGCCCGCATGGCCGGCGGCCACGCCGACGATCTCGCCGCGACGGTGCTCCTCGCCACCGGCCTGCCGATCCTCCTCGCCCCGGCCATGAACGTGCGCATGTGGCTCAACCCGGCGACGCAGCGCAACCTCGCCATCCTTTGCGCCGACGGGGTGCGCGTCGTCGGCCCGAACGAGGGCGCCATGGCGGAGGCCGAAAGCGGCCCCGGCCGGATGAGCGAGCCGCTGGAGATCGTCGCCGCCGCCGAGGCCGCGCTCGCGCCGTCCGGGCTCCTCGCCGGCCGCCGGGTCCTCGTCACCTCGGGGCCGACGCACGAGCCGATCGATCCGGTGCGCTACCTCGCCAACCGCTCCTCCGGCAAGCAGGGCCACGCCATCGCCCGCGCCGCCGCCGCGGCCGGGGCCGAGGTCACCCTCGTCTCCGGGCCGGTGGTGCTGCCCGACCCGGCGGGGGTGAAGACCGTCCATGTCGAGAGCGCCCGCGAGATGCTCGGCGCCGTCGAGGCCGCGCTGCCGGCGGATATCGGCATCTTCGCGGCGGCGGTGGCCGATTGGCGTGTCGACCGGCCCTCCGACCAGAAGTTGAAAAAGGGGGATCGCGGCTCGCCGGCGCTGAGCTTGACGGAGAATCCTGATATTCTCGCCACGGTCGCGCGCCACAACAAGCTCCGGCCGTCCCTCGTCGTCGGCTTCGCGGCGGAGACGGAGAACGTGATCGCTCACGCGCGCGAAAAGCTGGCGAGGAAGGGATGCGATCTGATCGTCGCCAACGATGTCTCGCCGCAGAGCGCGGTGATGGGGGGCGACCGCAACACCGTGCATCTCGTCAGCGCCGCCGGGGTCGAGGCCTGGCCGACCCTCGCCAAGGACGAGGTCGCGCGCCGGCTCGTCGCCGATCTCGCGGCGCGGCTCGGGAGCGCCGGGCCGTGAGCCTGCCCGTCGCGGTGAAGCGCCTGCCGCACGGGTCGGACCTGCCCCTGCCCCGCTACGGCAGCGCGACGGCGGCCGGCCTCGACCTTTTCGCCGCGAACGACGCCGCCGCGCCGGTCGTGCTGCAGCCGCGGGGGCGGGCGCTGGTTCCGACCGGCCTCGTCCTCGCCCTGCCGGCCGGCTACGAGGGCCAGGTCCGGCCGCGCTCGGGCCTCGCCTTCCGGCACGGGGTGACGGTCCTCAACGCGCCGGGCACCATCGACTCCGACTACCGCGGCGAGGTGCAGGTGCTGCTCTTCAACGCCGGCGCGGAGCCCTTCGCCGTCACCCGCGGCATGAGGATCGCCCAGCTCGTGATCGCTCCGGTGACGACGGCGAGCCTCGTCGAGGCCGACGACCTGCCCGCGACCGGCCGGGCCGGCGGCGGCTTCGGCTCCACCGGCCTCGGCGGCGAAGCGGGGGAGGCGACGCCATGATCCTGATGTCCCGACGCAGCCTTCTCGCCGTCGCCGCCGTCGTCGACATTGCGCTCCACGCGCGGCCGATGCCGGTCGCCGCGAAGGCCATGGCGGCCCGGCACAAGCTGCCGCCCCGCCACCTCGAAACGGTCCTCCAGGCCCTCGTCCGCCAGGGCATCCTGAAGGGCGTGCGCGGCCCGCGCGGCGGCTACGAGCTCGCCCGCGAGCGCCGCCGCATCACCGCCGGCGACATCGTCCGGGCGGCGATGACCGTGACCGGGGAGGACGCCCTGCAGCCGCTGCCCGAGTCCCGCCTCGTCGACGTCGTCATCGAGCCGGCGGTGCGGACCGCCGCCGAGGCGTTCCTCGCCGCCCTCGACGCCGTCACGGTCGAGGATCTCTGCCGGCAGGCGGAGGAGCGCTCGGCGGTCGACGCCCATGCCCTGGCGGATTTCACAATCTGAACCGTAGATTATGGCAATTACTCGACAAAACACGCGAATTATCCTAGCGTCCCGCCTACCAAGACAAAAATGCAGGAGATGAGTGCGATGGCCGAAGCTGTCCGGAGATTCGAGACGCCCTCCCCCGATAAGAAGCCCGGCCGCGGCCGCATCTACGATTCGATTACCGACACCATCGGCGACACGCCGCTGGTGCGCCTGAAGCGGCTGCCGAAGGAGCGCGGCGTCGACGCCGAGATCCTGGTCAAGCTCGAATTCTTCAACCCGATCGCCAGCGTCAAGGACCGCATCGGCGTCAGCATGATCGACGCCATGGAGGCGGCCGGGCAGATCAAGGAGGGCACCACCCTGATCGAGCCGACCTCCGGCAATACCGGCATCGCGCTCGCCTTCGTCGCCGCGGCCCGGGGCTACCGGCTGATCCTGGTGATGCCGGAGACGATGTCGATCGAGCGGCGCAAGATGCTCGTCTTCCTCGGCGCCGAGCTCGTCCTCACCCCCGGCCCGCTGGGCATGAAGGGCTCCATCGCCAAGGCCGAGGAGCTGAACGCGGAGATTCCGAACTCGGTCATCCCGCAGCAGTTCAAGAACCCGGCCAATCCGGACATCCACCGCCGCACCACGGCGGAGGAGATCTGGAACGACACGAACGGCGAGATCGACGTCTTCGTCGCCGGCGTCGGCACCGGCGGCACCATCACCGGCGTCGGCCAGGTCATCAAGCCGCGCCGGCCGAGCCTCAAGATCTTCGCCGTCGAGCCCGAGGATTCCCCCGTCCTGTCCGGCGGCAATCCCGGCCCGCACAAGATCCAGGGCATCGGCGCCGGCTTCGTCCCGGACGTGCTCGACCGCTCGGTCATCGACGGCGTCGTCACCGTCGGCAATCAGACGGCCTTCGAGATGGCCCGCGCCCTCGCCAAGCTCGAGGGCATTCCCGGCGGCATTTCGAGCGGCGCCAACGTCGCCGCGGCCTTCGAGATCGCCGCCCGGCCGGACTTCAAGGGCAAGCGCATCGTGACGGTGATCCCGTCCTTCGCGGAACGCTACATTTCGAGCGCCCTGTTCGAGGGCCTCTAAGCGCAATTCACCTCTCCCCGCTTGCGGGGAGAGGGCTGCCGGAGGCAGCAAGCCTGCGCAGCAGGCGAGGGTGAGGGGGCGGTGACGACGAGGGCGCTGCGGCGCGGCAAGGCGCTTTTTTCTGCACCGCCCACTCACCCCCGCTTCGCTTCGCTGCGCTCGTTCGGCCGAAGGCCGAACCCTCTCCCCGCAAGCGGGGAGAGGCGAATGCGCCCGCCCGCCTAGGCCGACACCGCCTGCGTCCGGCGCCGGCCGCGGCCGGAGGTTTCCTTGGCCTGACGGCGGAAGGCGCCGAGCGCCGCCACCGCGAGGCCGACGCCGAGCACCCACCAGGCCGGGCGGATCTCCATCGGATCGAGATTGGCCTGAAGGACGAGGAGCGCCGAGACGCCGGTCGCGACGGCGTACCAGAGCGCCTCGATCGCCGCGGTGGCGAGGGCGGCCGCGAGCGCGAGGGCGGGGAGCGACCAGGGCCGGTCGGCGAGGCCGCGCCTGTGCAGCGCCCGATAGCCCATCAGGAAGAGGAAGAAGCCGGTCCAGGTCACGGCGTCGCTGACGTCGATCTTCGATTGCAGGGCCTTGTGCACCAGGGCGAGGACGGCGATCGCGTAGACGATGGTGTGCAGCCGGTGCCAGGCCGGGCCGAGCCGGCGCACCGCCGCATCGGTCGAGGTCGAGCCAAGCGCGATCAGGCCGAGAAGGGCGGTAAAGCCGATCGTCAGGTAGAAGCGCAGCGCGATCTCGCTCGCGACCCGGCCGAGGTCGAAGGACTGGTCGACGACGTAGAGGCACAGGTGCACGAGGGCGTAGCCGAGGGCGGCGAGCCCGAGCATCCGGCGCACCAGGATCAGCTTCGGGAAGGAGCCGATGCGCCGCAGCGGCGTCACCGCCAGGGTGACGATCAGCCAGCGCACCGCCCAGTCGCCGGTCTCGTGGATCGCCGCGTTCACCGGCTTCGGGCCGAGGAGGCCGAACCAGAGGGCGCAGGCGATCCAGACGCCCGGCGCGAGGAGCGCGATGAAGACGGCAAGCTTCAGCGGAGAGAGGCGACCGGCGCGGTCGAGCCAGGGGAACACGCGGCGGAGAACCTCGCGAAGGGATCCGCCTTGTACCCGAGCCGCGCCCCGGCCGGTACCGGGCCTTCGTCGCACGAGTGCGTGAGGGCCTCGGCCCTTCCGCCGGCGGGACGATTTGTTGAACCCCGCCCCTTCCTTTTCGGAGCCGGCTATGGTTGTCATGGGACCGTCACGAGACCGTCACCCGCCCTTCGCGCGCAGGTGATCATGAACAACAAGATTGTCCCTGCCGGGGAAGACGAGGGAGAGAACAGATGCTCAGGAAGACAACGCTGGCCGCGCTCGCTTTCGGTCTGGCGTCGAGTACGTCCGCGCTGGCGCAGACCGAAATCCAGTGGTGGCACGCCATGACCGGCGCCAACAACGACGTCGTCAACAAGCTCGCCGAGGAGTTCAACGCGGCGCAGAAGGATTACAAGGTCGTCGCCACCTACAAGGGCTCCTACCCGGACACGATGAACGCCGGCATCGCCGCGTTCCGCGCCGGCAACGCGCCGCACATCATGCAGGTCTTCGAGGTCGGCACGGCGACGATGATGAGCGCGAAGGGCGCCGTGAAGCCCGTCTACCAGCTCATGGCGGAGGCGGGCGAAGCCTTCGATCCCAAGGCCTACCTGCCGGCCATCACCGGCTATTACTCGACCGCCAAGGGCGAGATGCTGTCCTTCCCCTTCAACTCCTCCTCGATGGTGATGTGGGTCAACAAGGACGCCCTGAAGAAGGCGGGCGTCGAGACGCCGAAGACCTGGCCGGAGGTGTTCGAGGCGGGCAAGAAGCTGAAGGCGGCGGGCTTTGCGACCTGCGGCTTCACGGTCGCCTGGACGACCTGGGCGATCCTCGAGCAGTTCTCCGCCTGGCACAACCTGCCGCTCGCGACGAAGGCGAACGGGCTCGACGGCTTCGACACCGAGCTGAAGTTCAACTCGCCCCTGCACGTCAAGCTCCTGCAGACCCTCGTCGACCTGCAGAAGGACAAGACCTACGACTATTCCGGCCGCACCAACACCAGCGAGGGCCGCTTCACCTCGGGCGAATGCCCGATCATGCTGACCTCCTCGGCCTTCTTCGGCAACGTCAAGGCGAACGCGAAGTTCGACTTCACCTCGGCGCCGATGCCGTACTACCCGGAAGCGGCCGGCTCGCCGCAGAACTCGATCATCGGCGGCGCTTCGCTGTGGGTGATGGGCGGCAAGACGCCGGCCGAGTACAAGGGCGTCGCGAAGTTCTTCGCCTTCCTGTCCGACACCGACCGGCAGGCGAAGCTGCACCAGGAATCGGGCTACCTGCCGATCACCCGCGCCGCCTACGAGAAGACGAAGGCGTCGGGCTTCTACGAGAAGAACCCGGTCCTCGAGACGCCCCTGAAGGAGCTCACCAACAAGGAGCCGACCGAGAATTCCCGCGGCCTGCGCCTCGGCAACATGGTGCAGCTGCGCGACATCTGGTCGGAGGAGATCGAGGCGGCGCTTGCCGGCCAGAAGAGCGCCAAGGACGCCCTCGACACGGCGGTCAGCCGCGGCAACCAGACGCTCCGCCAGTTCGAGCGCGCGGTGGTGCGCTGAGCGCGGCCTGACGCGATCCTGAGGCCGGCCCGCGGAGGGCCGGCCTCCCCGTTCCGGGATGCCGAATGGAAAAGCGCGCCGTCTTCTTCAACAGGGTGCTGCCCTACGCGCTGCTCGGTCCGCAGCTCGTCATCACGGTGATCTTCTTCTATCTGCCGGCCGTGCAGACGGTCTGGCAGTCGTTCCTGATCGAGGACGCCTTCGGGCTCTCGACGGAATTCGTCGCCTTCGAGAACTATCGGAACCTTCTGCAGCAGCCCGAGTACTACCGCGCCTTCGGGGTCACGGCGGTGTTCTCGATCTCGGTCGCGGTCCTGTCGCTCTCGGCGGCGCTCCTGTTCGCGACGCAGGCCGACAAGTCGATCCGCGGCGCCGGCAGCTTCAAGACGCTCCTGATCTGGCCCTACGCGGTCGCGCCGGCGATCGCCGGCGTGCTCTGGATCTTCATGTTCCATCCCTCCCTCGGCACGCTGACGAAGCCGATCCGCGGCGCCGGCATCGACTGGAATCCCCTGCTCAACGGCACGCACGCGATGATCCTCCTCGTGCTATCGGCGTCGTGGAAGCAGATCTCGTACTGCTTCCTGTTCTTCCTCGCCGGCCTGCAGGCGATCCCGCGAAGCGTCATCGAGGCGGCGGCGATCGACGGCGCGCGGCCGCTGCGGCGCTTCTTCACGATCGTCTTCCCGCTGCTCTCGCCGACCACCTTCTTCCTGCTCGTCGTCACCATCGTCTACGTCTTCTTCGACACCTTCGGCATCATCGACGCGGTGACCGGCGGCGGCCCGGCCGGGCAGACGACGACCCTCGTCTACAAGATCTACGCCGACGGCCGCCTCGGCGGCGACCTCGGCGGCTCGGCGGCGCAATCGGTGATCCTGATGGTCATCGTCATCGCCCTGACGGCGTTCCAGTTCAAGTTCGTCGAGCGGAAGGTGCAGTACTGATGGTCGAGAACCGGCGCTTCGGCCTCGTCCTCGCCTACGCCATCCTGGCGCTCGGCATCCTCGTCGTCGCCTTCCCGGTCTATCTCGCGATTCTCGCCTCGACCTTCGACAACGCGACGATCGCCAACGGCAACATGCCGCTCCTGCCGGGCAGCGAGGGCGCGCGGAACTACTTTCAGACCATCGTCCTCGGCGCGACGCGCTCGACCCGCGAGCCGGTCGGCAACATGATGCTGAACTCCTTCGTGATGGCGATGGGCATCGCGGTCGGCAAGATCTTCATCTCGGTCCTCTCCGCCTTCGCCGTCGTCTATTTCCGCTTCCCGTTCCGGCAGACCGCCTTCTGGATCATCTTCATCACCCTGATGCTGCCGGTCGAGGTGCGCATCTATCCGACCTACAAGGTCGTCTCCGACCTCGGCCTCCTCGACACCTATACCGGGCTGGTGCTGCCGCTGATCGCCTCGGCCACCGGCACGCTCCTCTTCCGCCAGTTCTTCATGACGGTCCCGGACGAGCTGCTCGAAGCCTCGAAGATCGACGGCGCCGGGCCGCTCCGCTTCTTCAAGGACACTCTCCTTCCGCTCTCGATCACGACGATGGCGGCCCTGTTCGTGATCCAGTTCATCTACGGCTGGAACCAGTACCTCTGGCCGCTTTTGATCACGACGAAGGACTCGATGCAGACCATCGTCATCGGCATCAAGAAGATGATCACGACGCAGGACGCGCTGACCGAGTGGAACATCGCCATGACGACGGCGGTGCTCGCCATGCTGCCGCCGGTCGCCGTGGTGATCCTGATGCAGCGGCTCTTCGTGAAGGGCCTCGTCGAAACCGAGAAGTAGGACCAGGGGCGGAACGCATGGCCGACGTGGCGCTGAAGGAAGTCCGCAAGGTCTATGCGGGCGGGGTCGAGGCGGTGAAGGGGATTTCGCTCGCCATCCCGGACGGCTCGTTCTGCGTGCTCGTCGGCCCGTCGGGCTGCGGAAAGTCGACGCTTCTGCGCATGGTCGCGGGGCTCGAGACGATTTCCGCCGGCACGATCGCGATCTCCGACCGGGTCGTCAACCGGATCGAGCCGGCGGACCGGGACATCGCCATGGTGTTCCAGAACTACGCGCTCTATCCGCACATGACCGTCTACGACAACATGGCCTACGGCCTGCGCAACCGCAAAACGCCGAAGGACGAGATCGACAAGCGCGTGCGCGAGGCGGCGCGCATCCTCGCCATCGAGAGCTTCCTCGACCGCAAGCCGCGGGCGCTCTCGGGCGGCCAGCGCCAGCGCGTCGCCATGGGCCGCGCCATCGTGCGCAAGCCGCAGGTGTTCCTGTTCGACGAGCCGCTCTCGAACCTCGACGCCAAGCTGCGCGTGCAGATGCGCGTCGAGATCAAGCGCCTGCAGCGCGCCCTCGGCGTCACCGCGATCTACGTCACGCACGACCAGGTCGAGGCGATGACGCTGTCCGACACCCTCGTCGTCATGAATGCCGGCCGCATCGAGCAGGTCGGCGTGCCCTCGGAGGTCTACCGCCGGCCGCAGACGCGCTTCGTCGCGACCTTCATCGGCTCGCCGCCGATGAACATCCTGCCCGGCCGCGTCGAGGGCCCGGGCCGGGTCTCGATCGGCACCCAGACGCTCCCCGTCGCCGACATGCGCGAGGGCCTGACGCCCGGCGCTTCGATCGACGTCGGCCTGCGCCCGGAGGATCTGCGCATGGCCCCGTCCGGATCGATGCTCGGCATGGAGGTCGATTTCGTGGAGGAACTCGGCGCGACGCAGCTCTTCCACGGCAGGCTCGCCGGCGCCGAGTTCGTCGTGCAGGCCGCGACCGGCCAGATCCCGGCCGACACGCGCCGCCTCGCGCTCTCGATCGAGCCGGCGAACGTCCACCTCTTCGACCCCGAAACGACGCAGCGCCTCGGCCGCACGGAAGCGCTCGCGCGCCCGGCGGCGTGACGGGCGCGGATTCACCTCTCCCCGCTTGCGGGGAGAGGGCCGCCGAAGGCGGCAAGCCTGCGCAGCAGGCGAGGGTGAGGGGGCGGTGACGAAGAAGGCGCTGCGTCGGCGAAGGGCGCCCCTTCCGGCACCGCCCCCTCACCCCCGCTCCGCTCGTTCGGCCGAAGGCCGAACCCTCTCCCCGCAAGCGGGGAGAGGCGAATCCGCGCCCTGACAGGCGAGGGGCGCTGCGCCCCCGGCCTACGCCATGTACTGGCCGCCGTTCGCGGTGAGCGTCGAGCCGGTGATGAAGCCGGAGCCGTCGCCGGCGAGGAAGACGACGGCGCGGGCGATCTCGTCGGCTTCGCCGAGGCGGCCGACCGGGATCTGCGGCAGGATCTTGGACTTCAGCACCTCTTCCGGCACCGCCTGCACCATCTCCGTCGCGATGTAGCCGGGCGCGATCACGTTGACGGTGACGCCCTTCGCGGCGTTCTCCTGCGCCAGGGCCTTGGCGAAGCCGATCACGCCGGCCTTCGCGGCGGAATAGTTCGTCTGCCCCATCTGGCCCTTCTGGCCGTTGACCGAGGAAATGATGATGATGCGGCCGAAGCCGCGGTTGCGCATTCCGTCGATGACCGGCCGCGTCACCGCGAACATCGAATCGAGGTTCGTCTTGAGCACCGCCTGCCACTGATCGAACTTCATGCGGTGGAACATGCCGTCGCGGGTGATGCCGGCGTTGTTGACGACGATGTCGACCGGGCCGAGCTCGGATTCGATCGTCTTGATGCCGGCCTCGCAGGCGGCGGGATCGGAGACGTCGAACTTGTAGACCGGGATGCCGGTCTCGCCCTTGAACTTCTGCGCGGCCTCGTCGTTGCCGCCGTAATTCGCCGCGACGGTACAACCCGCCGCCTTGAGCGCCTTCGAGATCGCGGCTCCGATGCCGCGGGTGCCGCCGGTGACCAATGCGACGCGCGCCATGGCGTGTTCCTCCTTGCGATTGCGTTTCCTGGGAAAGCCGGGCCTCTGTCGGACCCGTCGAGACGAGAAGGCCCGGCCTTGCGCCGGGCCTCAGGCGAGCGGCGGATCAGCGCTCGAGGCACATGGCGACGCCCATGCCGCCGCCGATGCACAGGGTCGCGAGGCCCTTCTTGGCGTCGCGGCGCTGCATCTCGTGCAGGAGCGTGACGAGGACGCGGGCGCCGGAGGCGCCGATCGGGTGGCCGATGGCGATGGCGCCGCCGTTGACGTTCACCTTGTCGATGTCCCAGCCCATGTCCTTGTTGACCGCGATGGCCTGCGCCGCGAAGGCCTCGTTCGCCTCGACGAGATCGAGGTCCTGCGGCTTCCAGCCGGCCTTTTCGAGGGCCTTGCGGGAGGACGGGATCGGGCCCGTGCCCATCACCGCCGGGTCGACGCCGGCGGTGGCGAAGGAGGCGATCCGGGCGAGCGGGGTGAGGCCGCGGCGGCTCGCCTCCTCGGCGGTCATGACGACGAGGGCGGCGCCGCCGTCGTTGATGCCGGAGGCGTTGCCGGCGGTCACGGTGCCGTCCTTCGAGAAGGCGGGGCGGAGCTTCGCGACCGCGTCGAGGGTGGTGCCGGCGCGGATGTACTCGTCGGCGTCGACGACGACGTCGCCCTTGCGCGAGGCGACCGTCACCGCCGCGATCTCGTCCTTGAAGCGGCCGGCCTTCTGGGCCGCCTCGGCCTTGTTCTGCGAGGCGACCGCGAAGCGGTCCTGCTCCTCGCGGGAGATCTGCCATTTCTGGGCGACGTTCTCGGCGGTGGTGCCCATGTGGTAGCCGTTGAAGGCGTCCCACAGGCCGTCCTTGATCATCGTGTCGATGAACTTCACGTCGCCCATCTTGGTGCCGCCGCGGAGATGGGCGGCGTGAGTCGACATCGACATCGATTCCTGGCCGCCGGCCACGATCACGGCGGCGTCGCCGTTCGCGATCTGCTGCGCGGCGATGGCGACGGCGCGCAGGCCCGAGCCGCAGACCTGGTTGAGGCCCCAGGCGGTGGCGCTCTTCGGGATGCCGGCGTGGATGGCCGCCTGGCGGGCCGGGTTCTGCCCCTGCGCGGCGGTGAGGACCTGGCCCAGGATGACCTCGTCCACGTCCGCGACGTCGACCTTCGCGCGTTCGAGGGCGGCCTTGATCGCGACCGTGCCGAGGTCGTGCGCCGGCGTGTTGACGAAGGCGCCGTTGAAGGCGCCGACGGGGGTGCGCGCCGCGCCGACGATGACGATGTCCTGCCGGGCCATGGAGATCTCCTTGCTGGCGGACGCCTGCAATTGCGCCCGTTCCCGATTGTCGCCCGATCAAAAGCCTGGACGGGGCGAAGTCAAGCGCGCCCGCGCCGAATGCGGCCGGCGCATTCGCCGGAAGTCGGGCGCGTTTGCGGTTTTAAGTGGCGGATGAAATGCTTATGGTCGGGACAGCGGTCCCTGCCGCGCGTCGTGCGCGGGCTTCCCGGCGAGTACGAGACATCATGGCGACGGACAAATCGGACAAATCGGACAAGGGGCCAAAGCAGCCGACGGTGATCAAGAAGTACGCCAACCGGCGGCTCTATCACACCGGCACGTCCACCTACGTCACCCTCGAGGACCTCGCCGGCATGGTCCGCGGCGGCGAGGATTTCATCGTCTTCGACGCGAAATCGAGCGAGGACATCACCCGCTCGGTCCTGACGCAGATCATCTTCGAGCAGGAGAACAAGGAAGGGCAGAACCTCCTCCCGGTCACGGTCCTGCGTCAGCTCATCCGCTTTTACGGCGACAGCATCCAGGCGCTGGTGCCGAGCTATCTCGAATTCTCGATGGAGAACCTGACCCGCGAGCAGCAGAAGCTGCGCGAGCAGATGGCCCAGACCTTCGGCCCGAAGGCCTTCCAGGCGATGGAGGAGCAGGTCCGCGCCAACATGGTTTTCTTCACCGAGGCGATGCGCCTGTTCACCCCCTTCGCCCAGCGCGGCGAAGGCAAGGGCGAGGCGGGCGCCGCGGACGGCGTCGACGACCTCGAACATCTCAAGCGCCAGATGGCCGAGATGCAGGCAAAGCTCGAAGCCCTCGCCCGCAAGTGAGGCGCCGCCCCGCTCGCGGGGCGCGGCTTCGCCTCTCCCCGCTTGCGGGGAGAGGGTTCGGCCTTCGGCCGAACGAGCGCAGCGAAGCGAAGCGGGGGTGAGGGGGCGATGCCGGAACAGGCGCCCTTCGCCGCCCTGCCCTTCACTCGATCTCGATCTCGAAGGCCGCCTTTAGGTGGCGCGGCCAGTGCCAGGGGGCGACGAAAACCGCGTCGGCGCGCCAGGCTTTCCGGGCCGCCCAGGGATTGCGCGAGAGCCAGGCCCTGGCGGCGCGGGAGAAGCGGCGGCGCTTCGCGGCGGTGATGGCGTCGCGGGCGTCGTCGAGGAGGGAGCGGCCCTTGACCTCGACGAAGGCGACCGTATCGCCGCGGCAGACGATCAGGTCGATCTCGCCGCCGGAGGCGGAAAAGCGCCGGGCGAGGGGGCGATAGCCCTTCGCGGCGAGGACGAGGAGCGCCGCCGCCTCCGCATAGCGACCGCGGGAGAAGGTCGCCCGGCGGCGGGCGAGGGCGGTCCTCACGCGCCCTTCGCGGCGGCAAGCGCGAGGGCGCGGGCATAGACCTGGCGCTTCGGCAGGCCGAGCTCGGCCGCGACGATCGCCGCGGCGTCCTTGATCGAATGCGCCCCGAGGGCGGCGGCAAGGGCCTCGTCGAGGGCGGCCTCGGCCTCCGCCGTCACCTCCGCCGCCGCCTTTTCGCCGATCAGGACGACGATCTCGCCCTTCGGCCTGCCCTCCTCGGCGAAGGTCCTGGCGAGCTCCGGCAGAGTGCCGCGCCGGACGGTCTCGAACAGCTTCGTCAGTTCCCGCGCCACCACCGCCGGGCGCTCGCCGAGGATCGCCGCCGCGTCGGCCAGCATCTCGGGCAGGCGGTGCGGCGCCTCGAACAGCATCAGCGTGCCCGGGATCGGCGCCAGCTCCTTCAGCCGCGCCTGCCGCGCCGCGCTCTTCGCCGGCAGGAAGCCCTCGAAGAAGAAGCGGTCCGTCGGCAGGCCCGAGACGACGAGGGCGGTCAGCACCGCCGACGGGCCCGGGATCGGCGTCACCGGCAGGCCCTCGGCGATCGCCGCCTGGACGAGCTTGTAGCCGGGATCGGAAACGAGGGGCGTGCCGGCGTCCGAGACGAGGGCGAGGGCCTGGCCGCCGCGGATGCGCAGGACCATCCGCTCCCGCACCGCGTCGCTCGAATGCTCGTGATAGGCGACGAGGGGGGTCGTGATGCCGTAATGGGCCAGGAGCGTCTTCGTCACCCGCGTGTCCTCGGCGAGGACGGAATCGGCGGCGGCGAGCACCCCGAGCGCCCGGAACGAGACGTCGCGCAGGTTGCCGATCGGCGTCGCCACGACGTAGAGCCCGGCTTCGAGGGGTTCCGCCTCGGCGGCGAGGCCGAAGGCGGTGAAGCTCGCGGCGTTGGCCGCCGGATCGCGCCGGCGCGTCCTGTTATCGATTCTCTTCGTCATCGCGGCGCACTGTCGCACAGGCGGGAAAGCAAGCGGAAGCCGGGCGGCGTTCAGGAAACAACGTTTACATTTGCCGGCAATTCTGTCTCGGAATGTCGGGATGCCGGCCACAGGCGGGACCCTCGAACCCGCGCCGGAAGGGGCTCGTCCATGTCGTCACGTCGTTTCTCGCTCTGGCCGGCCCTGCTGCCGGCCCTGTTCCTCGCCGGCTGCTTCGGCTCGGGCAGCCTGACGCCGGGCAGCCTCTCCGCGGAGCCGCCGGCGCAGCCGCCGGCGGCCACGGCCGGCGACGCCATCGGCAGCGGCAGCGTCAAGGTGGCGCTGCTCTTGCCGCTGACCGGCCCCGGCCAGAGCGCCGTGGTGGCGCAGTCCCTGCGCAACGCCGCCGAACTCGCCCTCGCCGACTTCCCGAACGCCGACGTGACGATCCTCGTCAGGGACGACCGCGGCACCCCGGAGGGCGCGAGGGCGGCGGCGGGCGAGGCCGTCGCCGAGGGCGCCGAACTGATCGTCGGGCCGCTCTTTGCCGGCTCGGTGCAGGCGGCCGGCCAGGTCGCCCGCCAGTCCGGCCGGCCCATGATCGCCTTCTCGAGCGATTCGAGCGTCGCGACCCGGGGCGTCTACCTTCTCAGCTTCCTCGCCCAGGCCGAGGTCGACCGGGTCGTCGACTTCGCCGCCGCGCAGGGCCGCCGCGCCGCCGCGGCGCTGATCCCGGAGACCACCTACGGCAACGTCGTCGAGGCGCAGTTCCGCGAGGCCGCGGCGCGGCGGGGGCTCAACGTCGCGGCGATCGAGCGCTATGCGGCCGGCCAGCCGCAGGCGGCGGCGCAGCGCCTCGCCCCGGTGATCGGGGGCGCCGCGCCGCGGGCGGACATCCTGTTCGTGCCCGCCGACGGCGACGGCCTGATCGCGGTGTCGCAGGCGCTTTCGGCGGCCGGCTTCAGCCCGCAGCGGGTGAAGCCGATCGGCACCGGCCTCTGGAACGACCCGCGCGTCTTCGCCCTGCCCGCCTTCCAGGGCGGCTGGTTCGCGGCCCCCGACAACCGCGGCTTTGCCGCCTTCGCGACCCGCTACCGCGCCCGCTTCAACGCCGACCCGACCCGGCTCGCGACCCTCTCCTACGATGCGGTTTCCCTTGCCGCGGCGCTCGCCCGCACGCAGGGCTCGCAGCGCTTCGCCGAGGGCGTCCTGACGAACCCGTCCGGCTTCAGCGGCGCCGACGGCGTCTTCCGCTTCCGCGTCGACGGCCTCAACGACCGCGCCCTCGCCGTCCAGGAAATCCGCAACGGCGCCGCCGTCACCGTCAGCCCCGCCCCCCGCGCGCTCGCAGCGCCGGGAACGTGATGCTTCGGCTGCCGGCAGCGTGACCTGCCGACACGTTGCGTTTTTTCGAGGTTTGGGCTGTTAGTGGGAAAGTTGCGGCCCCGAAAGGGAGGCGGCCGCCGATCGCGAAGGCCCAAAAGGGCCCGCTTGCAGAAGGGATCATCCATGTCGTTCGTGAAGTCCGTGGGCCTTGCGGCGCTCGCCGCCGTGCTCGCCGTGGGCGGCGCCGCCGCCCAGACGAAGTCGATCAAGATCGCCACGGAGGGCGCCTACGCCCCGTGGAACATGCAGACCGCCGGGGGCAAGCTCGAAGGCTTCGAGATCGATCTCGCCAACGACCTCTGCGCCCGCATGAAGGTGAAGTGCGAGGTCATCGCCCAGGACTGGGACGGCATCATCCCCGGCCTCAACGCGAAGAAGTACGACGCCATCATGGCCGGCATGTCGATTACCGAGGAGCGCCTGAAGACGATCGCCTTCTCCCGCTCCTACGCCAACGACGTCAACGCCTGGGCGGTCGCGAAGTCCTCGCCCCTCGCCAAGATGCCGGGCCTCGGCCTGAAGCTCTCCCTCGACAGCCAGGCCGCCGAAGCCCAGAAGGCGATCGACGCCATCAAGCCCTTCGTCAAGGGCAAGGCCGTCGGCGTGCAGGGCTCGACGACCCATTCGAACTTCGTCGACAAGTACTTCAAGAAGGACGTCACGGTGCGCGAGTACAAGTCGACCGAGGCGCACGATCTCGACCTCCAGTCCGGCCGCATCGACGCCGTCACGGCGGATTCGGCGACGATCCGTTCGACCCTCGAGAAGCCGGAGTTCAAGGACTTCGTCATGGTCGGGCCGGGCTTCGTCGGCGGCGTCCTCGGCAAGGGCGTCGGCGTCGGCCTGCGCAAGGCCGACACGGAGCTGAAGAAGCAGTTCGACGGCGCGATCGAGGCCGCGATCAAGGACGGCACGGTCAAGAAGCTGTCCGACAAGTGGTTCAAGGGCGACCTGACCCCGATCAGCTAGGGCGCGCCTTCGCCTCTCCCCGCCTGCGGGGAGAGGATTCGCACATCTCGGACAGGCGCTCACGGGCCAGCAGCGGCCTTGCCGGACGAGCGCTTTAAGCGCGACAGGCCCTCTCCCCCCTCGCGGGAGAGTTGGAGAGGGCGGCATGGCACCGCCCGAATGGAACCGGCGCCCTCCCTGTCCCGTCGGCGCCGGCCCCCTACCCTCCCGCGCAAGGGGGGAGGGGCGCGAAACGGCCTTCGGCAAAACGAGCGGAGCGAAGCGCAGCGGGGGCGAGGGGGCGGTGCAAGGCGAGAGTGGCGAATGGAGCGCTTCGCCTCGCCCGAAACGCAGCCCCGCTGACGTGGGAATCCGTTAGCCGCAAGCGGGGAGAGGCGGGGCACCCGATTTTCGTCGCCGCGGGCGGCCCATGCAGCCGAAAGCGGCAGCAATCGCCCGATCCTCAGCCGTTTCGGGCTTGCGCACCGGGCGCCTTTGCGGGTTAGCTTTGCGGCCACGGGCCCGCAGAGGCCGCACCGCAGGGGAACGACAATGAAGATCATGAACGCCTTGGCCGCTGGCCTCCTGGCCGCCGCCGTCGCCGCGGGCGGCGCCGCCGCCCAGGGCAAGAAATGGGAGACCGTGAAGATCGCCACGGAGGGCGCCTACGCGCCCTGGAATTTCTCCGGGCCCGGCGGCAAGCTCGACGGCTACGAGATCGACCTCGCCAACGACCTCTGCCCGCGCATGAAGGTGAAATGCGAGATCGTCGCCCAGGACTGGGACGGCATCATTCCGGCGCTGAACGCGACCAAATACGACGCCATCATGGCCGGCATGAACATCACCGACAAGCGCCTCGAGGTGATCGCCTTCTCGCGCACCTACGCGGCCGGGCCGCACGGCTTCGGCGCGATGAAGAACTCGCCTCTGGCGAAGCTCGCCGGCGAAGGCCAGCGCTTCTCCCTCGACAAGGACGCCGACGCCGCAAAGAAAATCATCGAGGAGTGGAAGCCGCTGCTCAAGGGCAAGACCGTCGGCGTCCAGGGCTCGACGACGAACTCCGCCTTCCTCGAAAAGTACTTCAAGGACGTCGTCACGATCCGCGAGTACAAGACCACCGAGCAGCACGACCTCGACCTCTCCGCGGGCCGGCTCGACGCGATCTTCGCGGCGCACTCCTCCCTCAAGGCGACGGTCGAGAAGCCCGACTTCAAGGACATGGCGATCGTCGGTGCCGGCCTCTCGGGCGACGTGCTCGGCCGCGGCGTCGCCGTCGGCATGCGCAAGTCCGATCCCGAGCTGAAGGCGCTGTTCGACACCGCGATCGCCGCGGCGATCGCCGACGGAACCATCGCGAAGCTCACCGAGAAGTGGTTCAAGATCAACATGACGCCGCAGAGCTGAGGCGTCGCTAGAAGCCCCCGTCGTCCGCGGCGCGGCCGCGGACGACGCAGCGGATCGGCCGGTCGTGCAGCAGCCTGTCTCCTTCTTCGAACTGATGGGCTTCGGCCCCGGCGGGTGGGGCGCCTCGCTCCTCTTCGCGACGGCGATGACCCTTGCCGTCGCGCTCTGCGGCTTCCTCTGCGGCGCCGTCCTCGGCACCCTCGTCGCCTGGGCGAAGCTGTCGCGCAGCTTCATCGCCCGCACCCTCGCCGACGGCTACACCACGATCCTGCGCGGCATTCCCGACCTCCTCGTCATCTACCTGTTCTATTTCGGCGGCAGCGCCGCGCTGAGCGCCGTCGCCTCGCTCTTCGGCAACGACGAGTTCATCGGCATGCCGGCCTTCGTCACCGGCGCCATCGCCATCGGCGTCGTCTCCGGCGCCTATCAGGCGGAGGTCTTTCGCGGCGCCTACCAGACCATCGCCCGCGGCGAGATCGAGGCGGCGAAGTCGGTCGGGATGCATCGCCTCGTGATGTTCCGCCGCATCGTCGCGCCGCAGGTCCTGCGCTTCGCCATTCCCGGCATGGGCAACGTCTGGCAGCTCATCCTGAAGGAATCGGCGCTGATCTCGGTCACCGGGCTCGTCGAATTGCTGCGCCAGTCGCAGATCGGCGCCGGCTCGACGCGGCGGCCCTTCGACTTCTACATCACCGCCGCGGCGCTCTACCTCATCATCACCTATGTCTCGACGGTGTTGTTCCAGAAGGCCGAGACGCGTTCGCTGCGCGGCGTGCGGAGGGCGGCCTGATGGATCTCGAATTCATGGCCGAGGCCTTCTGGCGGCTCCTCGACGGCCTGCCGCTGACGCTGCAGCTCGCCTCGCTCTCGGTTCTGTTCGGCGCCGTCCTCGCCGCCGCGCTCGCCTTCATGCGGCGGTCCGGCAATCCGGTGCTTGACGTGGTCGCCCGCGCCTACGTCTTCATCTTCCGCGGCACGCCGCTTCTGGTGCAGATCTTCCTGATCTATTACGGCCTCGGCCAGTTCCGGCCGACGCTCGAAACCTGGGGCCTGTGGGGCTTTTTTCGCGAGCCCTACTGGTGCGCCATCCTGGCGCTGACGCTCAACACCGGCGCCTATGCGGGCGAGATCTTCCGCGGCGGCCTGCAGGCGGTGCCGGCGAACCAGGTCGAGGCGGCGCGGGCCTGCGGCATGTCGGGTTTTCTGCTCTTCCGGCGCATCATCTTCCCGATCGCCGCGCGGCAGGCGCTGCCCGCCTACGGCAGCGAGATCATCCTGATGGTGAAGGCGACCTCGCTCGCCTCGATCATCACGATGATGGAATTGACCGGCATCGCCCAGAAGCTGATCTCGCAATCCTTCCGGGCGATCGAGGTCTTCATCGTCGCCGGCGCCATCTACCTCGTCCTCAACTTCCTCGTCACGCGGGTCATCATGGCGCTCGAATGGCGGCTCTCGCCGCACCTGCGCAAGCCGCCGCGGATCGAGCCGCGCCTCGAGGCCGCCCATGTCTAGACCGGTTTCCGACAAGATCGCCGTCGACGTGCGCGACCTGCGCAAGAGCTTCGGCTCGCTCGAGGTCCTGAAGGGCGTCTCGCTGCAGGCGCACGAGGGCGACGTGATCTCGATCCTCGGCGCCTCCGGCTCCGGCAAGTCGACGATGCTCCGCTGCATCAACTTCCTCGAAGTGCCGGATTCGGGCCATATCCGCATCACCGGCGAGGATATCGGCCTGAAGAAGGGCCGGCACGGCATGGAGGCGGCGGATTCGCACCAGATCGACCGCATCCGTTCCCGCGTCGCGATGGTCTTTCAGAGCTTCAATCTGTGGTCCCACATGACGATCCTCGAGAACGTCATCGAGGCGCCGGTGCACGTGCAGAAGCGGCCGCGCGCCGAATGCGTCGCCGAGGCCGAGGAGCTTCTGGCCAAGGTCGGCATCGCCGAGAAGCGCAACCAGTATCCCTCGCATCTCTCCGGCGGCCAGCAGCAGCGCGCGGCGATCGCCCGGGCGCTGGCGCAGCGGCCCCAGGTGATGCTCTTCGACGAGCCGACCTCGGCCCTCGACCCCGAACTCGTCGGCGAGGTGTTGCGCGTCATGCGCTCGCTTGCCGAGGAGGGCCGCACCATGCTCGTCGTCACGCACGAGATGGGGTTCGCCCGCGACGTGTCGAGCCGCGTCATGTTTTTGCACAAGGGCCTGGTCGAAGCCGAAGGGCCGCCGTCGGAACTGTTTCACGCCTCGACCAGCGAGCGCTTCCGGCAGTTCATCTCCAGCCATCGGTAGGGGGTGAGGTCGTGAAGTCGTGAAGTCGTGAAGTCGTGCTTCGTGAAGTCGTGCTTCGTGAAGTCGTGCTTCGTGAAGTCGTGCTTCGTGAAGTCGTGCTTCGTGAAGTCGTGGGTCGTGTCTTCGCGAGAGCCGAATCGAAACTCACGACCGCCTACTCACGACTGACGACTCACGACTGACGACCCACGACTGACGACCCACGACTCACGACCCACGACTGCACGACCCACGCCCCACCACTCACGACTTGCGAACGACGACCCCATCGATCTCGCGCGGGCCGCGCTTCAGGTGCTCGTTGACGATGCGGAGGTTGCGCATGTTGGCCTTGAAGACGGCGTCGAAGGCGTCGCCCGCGAACGGGATCGCGCCGATCGCCGTATCGATGGCGACGTTGCCGATCATGCGCGCGATCTTCCAGCGCGGCAGGCCGAGCCGGCGCGCCTCCCAGACGATGTAGCCGGCGAGCAGCGCCGACACCGCATCGCCGATTCCGGGCACGAGGCCGATGACCGCATCGAGGCCGATGCGGCGGTTGAGGCCGGGGATCAGGAAGGCGTTGTCGAGAAGCTGCGCCATCGCCGCGATCCGCGCCAGCGAATCCGCCCGGCTCGGGCCGAAGCCCCGCAGCCCGTCGAACGTCGCACCTCCATACGCCTTCATCGCGTCCCCCTCGCCGGCGCGCCGGAGGGTGGGGATCCGGCGGCGCGCTCCGATATGTGAACGCGCCGCCCCCAGCGCAAGGTTCCCGGCGGCGGATCGCCCCGGGGAGGTGAATCATTCCCATGGGAGGCGCGATTGACCCGGTCGCTTCCGGCGGCGAATCCGCTAAGCTCGGCGGCCTTTCACCGGCACGCGACGAGGCGACATGACGACACCGGACGCTGCGCAACTGGCCCGCCGCATCGCGCAGGGCCGCGGCCGCGAGCCGGCGGACCTCGTCGTTGAAAACGTGCGCCTCCTGGACCTCGCCACCGGCGCCCTGACGCCGACCGACATCGCGGTCGCCGGCGACACCATCGTCGGCACCTACGGCTCGTATCGCGGCCGAAGAACCGTCGACGGACGCGGGCGCGTCGCGGTGCCGGGCTTTGTCGACACGCATCTGCACGTCGAATCCTCCCTCGTGACGCCGCTCGAATTCGACCGCTGCGTCCTGCCGCACGGGGTCACCACGGCGATCTGCGATCCGCACGAGATGGCGAACGTCCTCGGCACCCCCGCCTTCGACTATTTTCTCGAATGCGCCGCGCACACGGCGATGGATCTGCGCGTCAATCTCTCGAGCTGCGTGCCGGCGACGCATCTCGAAACCGCCGGCGCGCGCATCGAGGCCGGCGATCTCGCGCGCTATCGCGGCCGGGCGAAAACCGTCGGCCTCGCCGAGTTCATGAATTTTCCGGGCGTCCTCGCCGCCGATCCCGACTGCCTCGACAAGATCGCGCTGTTCGCGGACGGCCATGTCGACGGCCACGCGCCGCTGCTCTCGGGCCTCGACCTCAACGGCTACATCGCCGCCGGCATCCGCACCGAGCACGAGAGCACGAGCGCCGCGGAGGCATTGGAGAAAATCCGCAAGGGCATGACGGTGCTGATCCGCGAAGGCTCGGTGTCGAAGGATCTGCACGCGCTCGCGCCGATTCTCGGCCTCGACACTTCGGCCTTCCTCGCGCTCTGCACGGACGATCGCAATCCCCTCGACATCGCGGAAGAGGGCCATCTCGACTACATGATCCGCACCCTGATCGGCCTCGGCTGCGCGCCGCTCGCGGTCTACCGCGCCGCCTCGCTCACCGGCGCGCGCGCCTTCGGCTTTTTCGACCGCGGCCTTGTCGCGCCGGGACGCCGCGCCGACATCGTCCTGCTCGACGATCTCGAAACCTGCGTTGTCTCCGACGTCGTCGCCGGCGGACGCCTCGTTTGCGACGCGCTCTTCGCCGAACGCGGCAGCGTCGCGCCGATCGGGCTCGACAGCGTCAAGGCGGCGCGCGTCGCCGCCGCGGATTTCGTCGTCGCCGGCGATGCGCGCGAGACCTCCGTGATCGGCATCATTCCGGGAAAAATCATCACCGCGCATCTGCGCCTGGCGCTGCCGGCGCGCGGCGGCGTCCGGCTCGCCGACGCGGCGCAGGACGTGGCGAAGGTCGCCGTCGTCGCGCGGCACGGAATCAACCGCAACATCGGCCGCGGCTTCGTCAAGGGCTTCGGGCTCAAGCGCGGCGCGATCGCCTCCTCCGTCGGCCACGACAGCCACAACATCTGCGTCGTCGGCGCCGACGACGCCGACATGGCGGCGGCGGTGAACCGGCTGATCGACCTGAAGGGCGGCTTCTGCGTCGTCTCCGGCGGCGAGGTTCGCGCGGAGCTCGCGCTGCCGATCGCCGGCCTGATGAGCGAGCGTCCGTTCGAGGAGGTGCGCGACGCGCTCCATCCGCTCCGCGCCGCCGCGCGGGCCCTCGGCGTCACCCTGGCGGAGCCGTTTCTTCAGGTCGCCTTCCTGCCGCTGCCGGTGATCCCGCACCTGAAGATCACCGATTACGGTCTCGTCGACGTCGACCGCATGGAACTGGTGCGCGACTGAGAAGTCTGGCCTCCGCACCCTCACCCCGAGGGCTTGTGAATCCTTCGGGCGAAAGGCGCGCCCTTCGCCTCTCCCCGCTTGCGGGGAGAGGGTTTCGGCCTTGCCGAAACAAGCGGAGCGAAGCGAAGCGGGGGTGAGGGGGCGGTGCCGGAAGAGGCGCCCGGCCCGAGCCGCAGCGCCTCGTTCGTGACCGCCCCCTCACCCTCGCCTGCTGCGCAGGCTTGCCGCCTTCGGCGGCCCTCTCCCGCAAGCGGGGAGAGGCGGAGCCGCGCCTCTTATCGGAAAGATTCACAAGCTCTCAGGATGAGGGTTTTGATGAGGATGAGGATTCAGCGGGACTGAGTCTGTACATCCTGAGGTTGCGTTACGAGCCAAACGCGAATCGCCGGCCGGGACGCCCATTCGCAATAAAATTTCTCGAAACGGGCATTCAAGCGAGCATTCAAGTGAGACGCTTCGTTCGTTCGCTCACTTTGGTGACGGCCTGGATCAGTTCAGGTGGATCGGCTTCGAACAGATCACCGGACCCGGCATGCAGGCCTTCTTCGGACGGCCGCAGATCTTGCCGCTGACGCCCGGGGAGACGAGGTCCCAGCGGCATTTCACGCAGCCGTCGCTCCAGGCGAGGCAGGGGAAGCCGCGATGGCTGAGGGCGGTGTCCCGCGGTGGCGCGGCGGCGGCCGGGACGGCGAGGCAGAGCCCGCAGAGGAGGACGGCGCGGCGCATGGCGAGGCCTCCCGGCAGCGCGATGCAACATCCTAACCGTAGACGATGAGCCCCGCCAGACCCGCCGAGCCGACGACGATCCGCCACCAGGCGAAGGGCGCGTAGCCGTGGCGGGAGACGTAGTCGAGGAGGGTCCGCACCACGAGGAGGGCGGAGAGGAAGGCGGCGAGGAAGCCGACGACGATGGCGCCCACGTCGTCCGCCGTCAGGACCTTGTAGTTCTTGAGGAGATCGTAGGCGAAGGCGCCGGCCATGGTCGGCATGGCGAGGAAGAACGAGAACTCCGCCGCCGCCCGCTTCTCGGCGCCCGAGCAGCATCGCGCCGACGATGGTCGCGCCCGAGCGCGAGACGCCGGGGATCATGGCGAGGCACTGGATGAAGCCGATCTTGGCGTACATCGGCAGGGGAAAGCGGGTCGCGTCCTTGTAGCGCGCGGCGAGGGGCAGCTCGTCGACGACGAGGAGGACGAGGCCGCCGGCGATAAGCATCGCGCAGACGATCCAGGGATTGAACAGCACGTCCTTGATGAAGCCGTGCAGGGCGGCGCCGATGACCGCCGCCGGCAGGAAGGCGATCAGCACGCCGATCACGAAGCGCCGCGCCTCGGGATCGTAGGGCAGCGCCCGCGCGATGGCCCAGAGGCGGCGAGAAGTAGACGATCAGGATGGCGAGGATGGCGCCGAGCTGGATCAGCACCTCGAAGGTCTGTGCCCGTCGACTTGAAGCCGAGGAAATGTCCGACGAGCAGGAGATGGCCGGTCGAGGAGACCGGCAGGAACTCGGTCAGCCCCTCGACGATGCCGAGAAAGAGGGCCTCGATCAGATGCATCATGGCGGCTTCCGTGCTTGGCCGAAACGGGGGTCGGCGGGGCGCTTCTAACCGATTTTGCGGCGCAGCGATGCCCCGTCGCGCGGCGCGAAACGCCACGGCCGGCATCCTCGCCGGGCCGGCCTTACCGTCCGTTAACGATAGCGGCCCTTACTGTCGCCTCGCCGCCCGAATCCGAAGAGCCCGATGATCCTCCATCATTATCCGTTTTGCCCGCATTCGCGGTTCGTGCGCCTCGTGCTCGCCGAACTCGGGCTTGCGGCGGACAGCGCCGAGGAGCGGCCCTGCGAGCGCCGGCGCGCCTTCCTCGACATCAACCCCGCCGGCACGACCCCGGTGATCGTCGACGAGGGCGGCCTTGCGGTGCCGGGACCGATGGCGATCGCCGAATATCTCGACGAGACCCGCGGCCCCAGCCTCGGCGACCGCCGGCTGCTGCCGGAGGGGCTGGCGGAGCGGGTCGAGGTCCGCCGCCTCCTCGACTGGTTCCTGGTCAAGTTCGACGGGGAGGTCACGGACCACCTCGTCACCGAGAAGATCTACAAGCGTTTCGCCGGCGCCGCGGCCGGCGGCGGCCCGCCCGACATGGCGGCCATGCGGGCGGCCCGCGTGAATATGCGTTACCATCTGAACTATATCGGCTATCTGAGCGCGACCCGGAACTGGCTCGCCGGCGACCGCCTGACCTATGCGGATCTCGCGGCGGCGGCCCATCTCTCGGTGGCGGATTATCTCGGCGACGTGCCATGGGACGAGGACGAAGCGGCGAGGGACTGGTACGCGCGGGTGAAGTCCCGGCCGTGCTTCCGCGCGCTCCTGGCCGACCGGGTCCCGGGGATGGTGCCGTCGGCGCATTACGCGGATCTCGATTTCTGAAGGAGGCGCTCGTCGCCCGCGCCCGGGCGCTCGGCTTCGACGTCGTCCGCATCGCCGCGGCCGATGCCATGCCGCTGGCGCGGGAGCGGCTCCGGGCCTGGCTCGCGGCGGGCCATCACGGCTCCATGGACCTGGATGGCGGAGGCGGCCCGAGCGGCGCGCCGATCCGCGGGCGCTCTGGCCAAAGGTGCGCAGCGTCGTCATGCTCGGGCTCAACTACGGGCCGGAGAGCGATCCGCTGCGAGGGCCTTGCCCGTCGCGACCGCGGGACGATCTCGGTCTATGCCCGCAATCGCGACTACCACGACGTCGTCAAGGGCAAGCTGAAGCAGGTCGCCGGCTTCCTGGCTTCGCCGGCCGGGGCGGACGTGAAGGTCTTCGTCGACACCGCGCCGGTGATGGAAAAGCCGCTCGCCGAGGCGGCCGGGCTCGGCTGGCAGGGCAAGCACACGGTCCTGGTCTCGCGGGAGTTCGGGAACTGGCTCTTCCTCGGCGCGATCTTCACCGACGGCGGAACTGCCGCCGGACAGGCCCGAGACGGACCATTGCGGCTCCTGCCGGCGCTGCCTCGACATCTGCCCGACGAACGCCTTCCCCGCGCCCTATTCAGCTCGATGCGCGACGCTGCATCTCGTATCTGACCATCGAGCACAAGGGCCACATCCCCGCCGACCTCCGCGCCGCCATCGGCAACCGCGTCTTCGGCTGCGACGACTGCCTCGCCGTCTGTCCCTGGAACAAGTTCGCGCAGGCCGGCCGCGAGGCGAAGCTGCGCCAGCGGGACGATCTCGCGGCGCCGCCCCTCGCCGACCTCGCGCGCCTCGACGATGCGGCCTTCCGCGCCCGCTTTTCCGGCACGCCGGTCAAGCGCACCGGCCGCGACCGCTTCGTGCGCAACGTCCTGATCGCCATCGGGAATTCGGCGAGTGCCCGGGCTCGCGCCCGAGGCGCGAGCGGCTGCTCGGCGACGCTTCGCCGCTCGTGCGGGCGATGGCGGTGTGGGCGCTGGCGCGGCTGCTTCCGCCCGACGCCGTTCGCACGCTTGCGCAAGAGCACCGCCCGCGCGAGAGCGACCCGGATGTCCGCTCCGAATGGGCGGCGGCCTGCGCGACGATCGGGGCGGCGGCGTGAACCTGTTCTGTCTTCGGCCTCGGCTATTCCGCGCTCGCGCTGATCGCCGGTCATCGCCCGCGCTTCCCGCGCGTCTCCGGCACGGTGCGCAGCCGCGACAAGGCGCAGAGCCTTCGGGCGCAGGGCATCCGCGCGCTCGTCATGCCCGACGATGGCGCCGCCATCGCGCGGGAACTCGGCGAGGCCGAAGCGATGCTCGTCTCGATTCCACCGGGCGAAGACGGCGATCCGGCGCTTGCCGCGTTCGCGGAGCGGCCCGGCGCGGCGCCGCGGCTCGCACTGGATCGGCTATCTCTCGACGATCGGCGTCTACGGCGACCAGGGCGGCGCTGGGTCGACGAGACGACGCCGCGTTGCAACCGCGCAGCGCGCGCTCACGCCGGCGCGTCGCGGCGGAGCGCGCCTGGCTCGATTGCGGCGCCGCGAGCGGCAAGGCGGTGCAGGTCTTCCGCCTCGCCGGCATCTACGGGCCGGGGCGCAACGCCCTGAACAACCTTCGCGACGGCACTGCCAGGCGCATCGTCAAGCCGGGCCAGGTCTTCAACCGCATCCACGTCGACGACATCGCTGCGGCGCTCGTCGCCTCGATCGACAGACCGCGGGCGGGCGCCGTCTACAACGTCGCCGACGACGAGCCTGCACCGCCGCAGGACGTCGTCGCCTACGCGGCCGCGCTCGCTCGGCATCGCGCCGCCGCCGGAAACGCCCTTCGACCCGGCCGCGCTGTCGCCGATGGCCGCGAGTTTCTACGGCGAGAACAAGCGCGTCGTCGAACGCCCTCGTCAAGCGCGAGCTCGGCCTCGCCTGGCGCTACCCGACCTATCGCGAAGGGCTCGACGCGCTCTTCGCGGCGGGGGAGGGACGGTGACGCCCTAGGCTGCGTGGCGGTCGGCGCCGGGGCCGAAATGGCCGATGTAGCGGGCGTTGATCGCCGAGACCGGCAGGATCACGAGCACATCGGTGGTGCTGAACTGGCGGTCGATCACGGCGCCGTCGCCGAAAGTCGCGCCGAGCCGGAGGTAGCCCTTGATCAGCGGCGGCAGCGCATGCAGCGCAGCCTTCGGATCGACGGCCTCCTTCGCCAGGATGTCCATGGCCGTGAAGCGCTCCGTGCACGGCGCGGGCGCGCCAGAGCTCCGGCGCGCGGGCATGGTGGTGCAGGAAGCTCAGCGGCAGCGCGAGCCGGCGCGGATCGGTGCCTTCGAGGCTGGCGCAGCCGATCATCACGTCGACGCGGTGGTGGAGCACGTAGGTCCAGATGCCGTGCCACAGGAGTTCGACCGTGCGCTTGTTGCGGTAGGGCTTCAGCACGCAGGAGCGGCCGAGTTCGAGAAAGCGCAGGCCCGGATGCCGCTCGACGAGGGGCCCGATCTCGTACTCGCCCGCGGTGTAGAAGCCGAAGGTACGACCCGCCACCTCCTGCCGCAGCAGCCGGTAGGTGCCGACGACCGCCGGTTTCGGCTTGCGGAAGGGCTTGCGCTCCACGGCATGGTCGATGACGAGGAGATGGTCGCAGACGGCGTCGTAATCGTCGACGTCGCGACGCGAGAACAGGCAGGCGCCGTTCGGGACCGCCGACATCTCCCGTAGAAGACCTTGAAGCGCAGGCGCTGGGCGCGGCGGATTTCCTTCGCCGTCGTCGCGAGCCTCACTTCGAGGGGGCCGATGCGGCCGAGAACGGGGTTGAGGGCGCCGTGATCGCGCACGGCTCGCGCGATGCCGAGACCGGGGATGAGCTTCGCGGCCGCATCGAAGCCCGGCGGCAGCGCTCGCCCTCCCGCGGTCCGTTCCCGCTCGTGCGCGCTGGCCCGAAGCATCGAATCCTCGCTCAATGGGGGAGCCGGATCGTCGCGCCGGCCGCCCTTTCGCCGGGACCCCATCATAGACCTCGGACGGTTTCGTGACACTCCATATCAAGGCTGTGGGAGAGCTTATCAAGGGAACCGCCGCTCAGGCGGCGGCCGAGCGCCGGTCGGTGGAGGCGCGATAGGAGAGGGCCTCGGCGAGGTGGATGCGGCGCACGCGCTCCTCGCCGTCGAGATCGGCGAGGGTGCGGGCGACCTTCAGGACCCTGTGGAAACCGCGCGCCGAAAGGCGCATCGCGTCCGAGGCGTCGCGCAACAGCGCAAGCCCGTCGGCGTCGGGCTTCGCGACCTCTTCGAGCAGCGTCGGCGGGCAGGCGGCGTTGGTGGCGACGCCGTCGAGCTTCAGGGCGGCGTAGCGGCGGGCCTGGCGCTCGCGGGCGGCGGCCACCCGCGCGGCGACCTCCGCCGAGCCTTCGGCCGGGGCCGGCAGGATGAGGTCGGCCGCCGTCACCGCCGGCACTTCGACGGACAGGTCGAGGCGGTCGAGGAGCGGCCCGGAGAGCCGGGCCTGGTACTGCGCGACGCAGCGCTCGTTCGGCTGCCGCCGGCAGACGAAGCCCGGTTCCGTCGCGTGCCCGCAGCGGCACGGATTCATCGCCGCGACGAGCTGGAAGCGGGCCGGATAGGTGACCCGGTGATTCGCCCGCGCGATCATGACCTCGCCGGTCTCGAGGGGCGTGCGCAGGGAATCGAGCACCTGCGGCTGGAATTCCGGGAACTCGTCGAGGAAGAGCACGCCGCGATGGGCGAGGGAGACCTCTCCCGGGCGGGCATTGATGCCGCCGCCGACGAGGGCCGCCATGGAGGCGGAATGATGCGGCGCCCGGAACGGCCGCCGGTTCGACAGGGCGCCCTCGGCGAGCTGGCCCGCGACCGACTGCACCATCGAGACTTCGAGCAGCTCGCGCGGCGCCAGCGGCGGCAGAATCGAGGGCAGGCGCTGGGCGAGCATCGACTTGCCCGCCCCGGGCGGCCCGCTCATCAGGAGATTGTGGGCGCCGGCGGCGGCGATCTCGAGGGTGCGCTTGGCGCTCTCCTGGCCGCGGATGTCCCTGAGGTCGGGCAGCGCCGTCGTCGCCGGCGCCACGGCAGGCTCCGGCCGGGCCAGCACCTGCGTGCCCTTGAAGTGGTTCGCGAGCTGGATGAGCGAGCGCGGCGCCAGCACCTCGATGTCGCCGCTCGCCCAGGCCGCCTCGGCGCCGCACGAGGCCGGGCAGATGAGCCCGTGCCGGCGACCGTTGGCGGCGATCGCCGCGGGCAGGACCCCGGCGACGGAGGTGATCGAGCCGTCGAGGGCGAGTTCGCCGAGGACCGTGTAGCCGGCGAGGGCGTCGGCCGGAATCGCGCCGATCGCCGCCATGATCCCGAGCGCGATCGGGAGGTCGTAGTGGCTGCCCTCCTTGGGCAGATCGGCGGGCGCCAGATTGATGGTGATCCGCTTTGCCGGGATCGCGAGGCCCGAGGCGACCAGCGCCGAGCGCACGCGCTCCCGCGATTCGGCGACCGCCTTGTCGGGCAGGCCGACGAGCATGAAGGCGACGTTCCCGAGCGCGATCTGCACCTGGACATCCACCGCCCGCGCCTCGATGCCCTCGAATGCGACGGTGGCGACGCGGGTGACCATGAAGTCGGCGGCTCCTAGAACGAAGGCACCGTAGCGGAGCGCGGCGCAACGGGATAGTGTTTCGGTCAAGATCGTGCCGAAGGGAACCTCCGGGTCGCCCGCGGCGTTGTCGAAGTTGGTCCGCTAGCGGCCCGGCCGTCAGGCGGGCCGATCGAGGGCGAGGCGGCGGGACGCGAGCGAAACGCCGGCCGGCCTTGGGTGGACGCGAAGTGGCGTAAGTCGAGGCGGCTCGGCATGGCGGTAGCGGCGCATGCCCCCGGCGCGAAGACCGGGTGGGAGGGCGACGGCGGCGTGGGACATCCCCTTTTGGCCGCCTTTGGCGCTGCCCACTTGCCGATGGTCGTCACCGACCCGCGCCAGGATGACAATCCTATCCTCTTCGCCAACGACGCCTTCGTCCGCCTGACGGGCTATCCGTTCGCGGAAATCGTCGGGCGCAACGGCCGCTTTCTGCAGGGCCCCGACACCGATCCGGCGACCGTCGCCGAGATCGCGCGCCTCCTCGCCGCGGGCGAGCGCGTCGAGATCGAGATTCTCAACTACCGCAAGGACGGCTCGCCGTTCTGGAACGCCGTCGCCATCAGCCCGATCCGCAACGGCGAGGGCGAACTGATCTACTTCTTCGGCTCCCATGACGACGTCAGCGAGAAAAGGCGGGCCGAAGCCGAGCTCGCCGGCGCCAAGGCTCTCCTCGAGGAGGAAGTCGACCGCCGCACCCGGGATCTCCAGGCCGCCCTCGACCAGAAAGTCGCGCTGCTGCATGAGGTCGATCACCGGGTGAAGAACAATCTCCAGGTGATCTCCTCCCTCATTCTCCTGAAGGCCCGCCGGATCGGCGATCCTGCCGCGCAGGGGGTCCTGCACAGCCTCGCCGAGCGCATCGCCGCGCTCTCCACGGTCTACCGGCTTCTCTATCCGGTCGGCGACGTGAGCCGGTTCGACCTCGCCGAGTTCCTCGTCGACCTGACGAGCGACCTGCGCACCCTCGTGCCGGCCGATTCCGTCGAGGTCACCTTCGCCGCGGACCCGGTTCCCGTATCGGCGGCGAAGGCGGCGCCGCTGGCGCTTCTGATGAACGAGCTCATCGGCAACGCCTTCAAGCACGCCTATCCGGACCGCCGCCGCGGCCGTCTCCACGTCGCGGTTGCGCAGCCGAACGGGCACCTGCGCATCGTCGTGGAGGACGACGGCATCGGGATCGCCGGCGATGCCCTGGCCGGCCACGGCTTCGGCAAGACCCTCGTCGACATGCTGATCCGGCAATTGCGCGGCGACCTCGCCTTCGAGGACGCCGCTCCTGGAACGCGCGCCATCGTCACCATGCCGCTCGACGCGGAGGAGGCCCAGATTTGAACGCCGACCGGAAACTGCGCGTCCTGATCGTCGAAGACGAGATCCTGATCGCGCTCGAACTCGAGAGCCTGCTTCAGGATTGCGGTCACGAGGTGGTCGGCGCCGCGGCATCCTCCGCGGACGCCGTCGGACTGGCCGAGGCGCTGCGCCCGGAACTCGCCTTCGTCGACATCCATCTTTCCGACGGTCCGACTGGGATCGAGGTGGCGCGCCGCCTCTCCGGCGATCTCGGCGTCACCGTCCTGTTCATGACCGCGAACGCGAAGCGCATCCCGGAGGATTGCGCCGGCGCCCTCGGCGTCATCGCGAAGCCGTACACCGAGCGCGGCGTCCGCCGGGCCCTCGCCTACGTGATGAACCGCGAGGCGCTCGCCTCGCCGGCGGCGGACAGCCTCACCTTCATGCCGTTCCTCGCCCGCGAGGAGGAGCGCGAAGCGCTGATCGCGCGTGTCCCTGGCCCATAGGCTTCGCGCGCCGAGCGCTACTCGGCGAGGGCGAATTCCAAAAGCAGGGTCTTCTGCAGCGGCGAGAAGTTGTCGTCGGAGATCATCGTCACGACGATCTCGTCGCCCTCGCGATGCACGCTCAGGCCCTCCATGTTGTCGATCGTCTGCGACGGATCGCTCTCGAAGATCGCCGGGCCGTCGACGGTGGCGCCGTTGCGGATCGCGTCCGGCGGGACGCGGCGCAGGCGGACGGCGAGTCCGCGCAGGTACGAAAAGCGCCGCTCGAGCAGGAGCATCTCGCCGTCCGGCAGAAAGGCGAGGTCGGTGATGTCGAAATCGTCCGAGCGCGCGACCTGGAAGGTGCCCTGGCGCGGGCCGGTCAGGATGAAGCCCGTCGTCGGGGCCGTCTCGCCGTCGCGGCTGCGCTCGGCGATGGCGACGAGGGCGCCGGCAAGCGGCGAGCGCGGCGGCGCGACGCCGAGCGCTTCGAGGCCGCTGTTGCGCGGCAGGCGCTCGGCCTCGGCCGGAATCGGCAGCCGGCGGCCGCGGGCGGCAACGCCCTCGCGGGAAAAGTCGAAGCGCATCACCGCATGGCTGCGCTCGATGCCGACATAGGCGGCATCGCCGGCGACGGCGAGGCCCTCCGTGTCGTAGAAGCGCGTCTTGCGCAGCGGCTTGCCGTTGCCGAACAGGATCGGCGCCAGCACCGCGTCGGAAAGGCCCACGGGGCGGCCGTTGCGGGTCTCGACATTCGCGGTCAGCCATTGCGCGTTGTCGGCGACCGCGACGAGGCGGCGGCCGTCCGCCGAGCGCCAGAGGGCGGAAAGACCGCCGAAATTCCCGATGTCGGACTTGAGTTCGAGACCGCCGCGGAAGGCGAGCCCGCCGAAGCGCCGGCGCTCGCGATCCGTCACGGACAGCGACTCGATCGGCGACGCGCGCACGGCGATCGCGGTCGGTCCGTCGACGGCGGACGGACGCGCGAAGGCAAAGCTCGCGACGCCGAGCGACGCGCTTCCGGCAACGGCGCCGGCGAGGAAGCCGCGGCGGGTGAGCCTCACGCGACAGCCCTGCGGCGCGACGGGCGGACGGGCTCGGCGCCCTTCTCCTCGAACAGTTCGGCGAGCTTTTCGGTCATCACGCCGCCGAGCTCTTCCGCGTCGACGATCGTCACCGCGCGGCGGTAGTAGCGGGTCACGTCGTGGCCGATGCCGATGGCGATGAGCTCGACCGGCGAGCGCGTCTCGATCTCCTCGATGATCCAGCGCAGATGCCGTTCAAGGTAGTTGCCCGGATTGACCGAGAGGGTCGAATCGTCGACCGGCGCGCCGTCGGAGATCACCATCAGGATGCGCCGCTGCTCGGAGCGGCCGAGCAGGCGCTTGTGCGCCCAGTCGAGCGCCTCGCCGTCGATGTTCTCCTTCAAAAGGCCCTCGCGCATCATCAGCCCGAGATTCTTCCGCGCCCGCCGCCAGGGCGCGTCGGCGGATTTGTAGATGATGTGGCGCAGGTCGTTGAGCCGGCCGGGATTGCCGGGCTTGCCCGATTGCAGCCAGAGCTCGCGCGCCTGCCCGCCCTTCCAGGCGCGCGTCGTGAAGCCGAGGATCTCGACCTTCACGCCGCAACGCTCGAGCGTGCGCGCGAGGATATCGGCGCAGGTCGCCGCGACGGTAATCGGCCGTCCCCGCATCGAGCCCGAATTGTCGAGCAGCAGCGTCACGACCGTATCGCGGAAATTCGTGTCCTTCTCCTGCTTGAAGGAGAGCGGCTGGAACGGATCGATGACGATGCGCGGCAGGCGCGCGGGATCGAGCATGCCCTCTTCGAGATCGAACTGCCAGGCCCGGTTCTGCTGCGCCATCAGCCGGCGCTGCAGCCGGTTCGCAAGGCGGCCGACGACGCCCTGCAGGTGCGCGAGCTGCTTGTCGAGATAGGCGCGCAGCCGCGTCAGTTCGTCGGCGTCGCAAAGGTCTTCCGCCTGGACGATCTCGTCGAATTTCTGCGAGAAGGCCTTGTAGTCGGGGCCTCGCGGCTCGTTCGAGCGGCCCGCCGGCGGCCGCCAGGATTCGGAGGCTTCCTCCGAATCCGCCTCGTCCGCGTCTTCCGGCAGCTCGCCGGTCGGGGCGTCGGCGGCTTCGCTCGCGCCGTCCTCGAGATCCTCGCTGCCGTCGTCCGCGATCTCGATCTCGGAGCGGTCGCCCTTCGCCTCCTGATCGGTCTCGCCTTCGCCGTCCTGCGGCTGGTCTTCGGATTGCTGCTCATCCTCGCTTTCCTCGTCCTCGGGATCGAGGGCGGCCTCGTCGGCCATGTCGAGAGAGGAGAGGAGTTCGCGCACGCCGCGGGCGAAATCGCGCTGGCGCTCGACGCTGCGCGAGAGCGCGTCGAGATCGCGGCCGGCGCGCTCTTCGACGAAGTCGCGCCAGAGATCGACGATCTTCGCCGCCGCCGCGGGCGGCTTGGCGCCGGTCAGGCGCTCGCGCACCATCAGCGCGACGGCGTCCTCGATCGGGGCGTCGGCGCGGTCGGTGATGTCCTCGAACTTGCCGCCGCGGTGATAGCGGTCCTCCAGCATCGCGGAGAGATTCTGCGCAACGCCGCTCATGCGGCGCGCGCCGATTGCCTCGACCCGGGCCTGCTCGACGGCGTCGTAGACGGCGCGCGCGGCCTGGCCGTCGGGGGCGAGGCGGCGGTGCACGGCGTTGTCGTGGCAGGCGAGGCGCAAAGCCATCGAATCGGCGTGGCCGCGCAGGATCGCGACGTCGTTGCGGGTGAGCTTGCGCGGCGGCTCCGGCAGGCGCGCCTTGTCGCCCATCAGGGCCGGTCGGTCGGAGGCGTAGGTGACCTCGAGATCCTGGCGCTGGGCGACGGCGCGCATGCAGCCGGCGATCGAGCGCTTCAGCGGTTCCGCCGGCGCCTCCTTCTTTTCGCCGGGCTTGCGGTTCGAGATCGACATGCGCGCGTCCCCGCGGCGGCTCAGCTCAGCGCCACGTTGACGGCGCTCTCCGGCAGCTCGCGGCCGAAGCTGCGCTGGTAGAACTCGGCGACGAGGGGCCGTTCGAGCTCGTCGCACTTGTTGAGGAAGGTGACGCGGAAGGCGAAGCCGAGATCGGTGAAGATCTCCGCGTTCTCCGCCCAGGTGATGACCGTGCGCGGGCTCATCACCGTCGAGAGATCGCCGTTCATGAAGGCGTTGCGGGTGAGGTCGGCGACGCGCACCATCTTGTTGACGATGTCGCGACCCTCCGGCCCCCTGCGGTAGTGCTTCGCCTTGGAGAGGACGATGTCGACCTCCTTGTCGTGCGGCAGGTAGTTGAGGGTGGTGACGATCGACCAGCGGTCCATCTGGCCCTGGTTGATCTGCTGCGTGCCGTGGTAGAGCCCCGAGGTGTCGCCGAGGCCGACCGTGTTGGCGGTCGAGAAGAGACGGAAGGCCGGGTGCGGCTTGATCACCTTGCGCTGGTCGAGGAGCGTCAGGCGGCCCGACTGTTCGAGCACGCGCTGGATCACGAACATCACGTCCGGGCGGCCGGCATCGTATTCATCGAAGACGAGGGCGACGTTGTTCTGCAGCGCCCAGGGCAGGATGCCGTCCCTGAACTCGGTGACCTGCTTGCCCTCGCGCAGAACGATGGCGTCCCGGCCGACGAGGTCGATGCGCGAGACGTGGCTGTCAAGGTTGACGCGCACGCAGGGCCAGTTGAGCCGCGCCGCGACCTGCTCGATATGGGTCGACTTGCCGGTGCCGTGATAGCCCGTGATCATGACGCGGCGGTTCCGCGCGAACCCGGCGAGGATGGCGAGCGTCGTCTCGCGGTCGAAGAGATAGTCGGGATCGAGGTCCGGAACGTGCTCGTCGGTCGACGCGTAGGCCGGCACTTCGAGATCCGAATCGATGCCGAAGACCTGGCGCACGGACACTTTCATGTCCGGCAGGGCGGTCGGGGTCTCGGTGGCGGCGAGCATTGTGAGCCTCTCGTTCGGATATCGGACCGGCGCGGGTCGCCTCGGGGGCGGTCGCGGCACCGGGGTCTTCTACAGACCGGCGTGCCGTGGCGCAATTTCACCTGGAACAGGACGCCCTTGCGCGGGGGGCGTTTTCAGCAGAGGCCGGCGGCCTTGAGCACGTCGTGCGCCTTGATGATGTCCCTCAGGCGCTCCTCGAAGGAGCGGTCACCGCCGTTGGCGTCCGGATGGAACCGCTTCACCAGGGCCTTGTACTGAGCCTTGATGGCGGCGCCGTCGGCGCCCTCGTCGAGGGCGAGGACGTCGAGCGCCCGGCGGACGGGGCCCGTGTGGCGGGGCTTTTTCGGCGCCGGCGGCTCCCGCCGGGGCCGGGCGTGAAAATTCTCGCCGTTGAGGACCCCGAGCGGGTCGACATAGCCCCAATCCCGCGGCGGCGCCTCGGCCCGGCCCGGCTCGGGGCCGCGGCCGGCGGCGTTGACGCCCATGGCCCAGGTCGGCCGGTGGCCGATGACCGCATCCTTCTGATAGGCCGCCACGGCGGCGTCCGTCATGCCGGCGAAGTAATTGTACGAGGAGTTGTAGGCGCGCACGTGATTGAGGCAGAAGCGGAAATAGCGCCCCTCCTGGCCGCGGCCCTTCGGCGCCCGGAACGCCCCCGCCGCGGCGCAGCCCGGATGCTCGCAGGGCTCCGCGGGCTCGCTCTCGCGCGGCTCGTCGCATTGCGGCTTGATGCGGATGCGATCGAAAAGGGGCGAATTGAGATCCATGACGCTGCGATTATGAAGGGTGGCGGCGACGCCCGGCAAGGGCGGACCGCATTTGGCCGCAGCCCCGCCTGCAAAGGAACCGCCGCCGATGAGCCAAAGGGACGATATCGCGAAGGTCCTGACGGAGCGTTTCGCTCCGACGCACCTCGTCGTCACCGACGAATCCCACCAACATCGCGGCCATGCCGGCTGGCGGGAGGGCGGCGAGACGCATTTCCGGCTTGATATCGTATCGGAAGCGTTCGGCGGCAAGAGCCGGGTCGAGCGCCACCGCCTCGTCAACGAGGCCCTCGGGCCCGCCTTCGCGGGCGGCCTGCACGCCCTCGCCATCCGGGCCCGGGCGCCGGGGGAGTAGGGCATCGCGGGATCGCCTCACCGACCCCATTGAAAGGCCGCGATCCGCGGATCGGCGCCGAAAGTCTCGGGTCCGAACTCCAGGTCCGCCCGCGGATGTTCGCAGATGGCCTGAACGCCTTCGGCGTTGAGCCGCATTTTCCAGCTCGCGAAGGCGACCGGCGAGGGCTTGGCGAACACGCTGCTCGTCAACCAGGACAGGCACGTGCCGGCGCGCGGGCAGCGGACCGAGACCTGAGCGATCCCCGTCGCATCGACGGCGCGCGCCGCCTCGGCGAAAACTTGGCTGGCCGCATAATCGGCGAGTTGAGCGACGGCGGGATCGGGCCGGGCGACGAGGTCGACGAGGCGATCCGTGTCGATGGCAACGGCAAAAGCGGTGTAGTCCGAGAACCCTTCCGGGAACGGCGTCGCAGGCAACTCGGCATAGAACAGGACGCGGTGAAAGGCCATTTCCGCGACGGCGGTCTCGACCTGCCGCGCCGTGTAGAACACACCGTTCGGATCGCCGGCCCGGCGGAAGCGGGAGCCCTGCTTCGGAGAATATCGAAACGGCGCCGAAAGCAGGTAGTGCAGGGGCCGGCAGGCGGGCGGCACGGGCGGCTTCGAAGCGTCGATCAGGTCCTCCAACCGCTTCTGACGCTCGAGGGTGCCGACGAGCGAAGCGGTCGAGACGACATGCTGCGCCTCGACCACTCGCCAGCAGCGGCCGCGGTAGACGGCGAGGTTTTCGGACCGCAGCGCGGCCGTGACCGCCCCGGCGCCCTGCGCCCCGCGATCGGGTTTCACGCCTGCGCCCGTCGCCCCGCCTCCCGGCTTCGAAGGTCGCGCCATGGGGACGTCAGAGGGGAGCCCGGCGGGAATCGAGATAGGCGATGACGTTCGCAAGACCCGACACCGTCCGGATCAGGTCGATCGGCCGCGCGCCGAGGGCGGTGTTGTCGTTCCGGAGCCAAGCGGCCGCCACCGCCCGGTCGCCGCCGACGATGGCGTCGAGCGAGCGATACATCCTGATGAACAGGACCGAGAGCTCGCAGGCCTTGGGATCGCGCTCGAGGGAGAACCGCCCGCTGCGGATCCTCGACACCGTGGAAGGGGAGATGCCGATCACAGCGGCGAGGCGTTGGCCCGAGACCTCGAGGCGATCGGCCGCGGCGATCACAGCTTCCGCCACGATCTCCGCATCCGAAGCGGAAATCCGGTTGTCGAAGGTCTCTGCTGCCGTTGCAACCATTCGTGGGTCTCTTCCCTCAGAAATATAGGCAATCCAAACTTTCTGTAAAGAGCTCCCTCGCGCCGCTCACCGCGGCTTCGCCGGCGCGAAGGCGTAGAGCGCCGTCGCGGCGAGGAGGGCGGCGCCGAAGGCGAGGAAGAGGTGGCCGAAGACAAGGTCGGGCGGGGCGCCGGCCTCGCGGCCGGCCTGGACGAAGCGGCCGGAAAGCCACTGAATGACGCCGGCGCCGCCGATGAAGGCGAAGTTCATGAAGGTGACGCCCCGGCCGAGGAGACGGGCCGGGAAGAACAGCCGCGCATGGGCCATCAGGATGCCGTAGCTGAGGCCCGCGGCGCCGATGAGCGACAGGAGGGCGAGGGCAAGGGTCGCGCTGCCGTCGCCGAAAAGACCGAGGGCGACATAGGCCGCCCCGGTGACGCCGCAGCCGGTCAGCGTCGTGCGTTTCGCGCTCCGCACGACGCGCTCGATCGGGCCGTAGGCGAGGGCGCCAAGCGACATGGCGGCGGCCATGGCGAGGGCGGCGTTGCCGCGGGCGGTGATGTCGAAGCCGTGCACATCGGCGAAGAACGGCGCGATCCACAGCGACCGGGTCGCGATGACGACGGCATAGCTGACGAAGGTGATCGGCAGGAGGAGCCAGAGCGGCCTCAGGGAGGCGATCTCGACAAGGCCGCGAAGGCCGGCCTCGGGCGTGCCGCCGGCGACCGGGGGCGGGTCGCGCAGAGCCGTGAAGACGAGGAGAACCGCGCCGGCCGTCAGAACCGCGATGCCGGCCATCGAGGCGCGCCAGCCGAAGGCCGCGATGGCGAGGGCGAGGGGCGTCGCGCCGAGGAGATTGCCGACCGAGCCGAGGCCGATGACGAGGGAGGACATCATCGCGAAGCGCTCCGGCGGATAGGTGCGGCCGAAGAGATAGAGGCTCGCCATCAGGACCGGCGCGCAGCCGACGCCGATGAGGCCCATGGCGACGAGGCAATCGGCGAAGTCGGCGGCGCGGGCAAAAAGCCCGGCGCCGGCGACCGCGAGGAGCATGAAGCCGGCAAGGGTCCGGCGCGGCCCGTAGCGGTCGAGACAATAGCCGACCGGGAACTGGGCGAAGGCGAAGGTCGCAAACCAGATCGCCGAGACGGCGCCGAGATCGGCCGCGGAGAGCCCGATCTCCCGCGCCAGCTCCGCCGCCACGATGGCGAGGAAGGAGCGGAAGAACTGGCTCAGGGTGTAGGCGGCGAGGAGAACGAGAAAAGTCGTCACGACGATCCCTGGAAGGCCGTCTCAAGGGACCAACTCATAACCGGAAACAACCCTAAACCCCTCATCCGAGAGCCCGAACTCAGCAATCGAAACAGCCCCAAAAACCTCATCCCGAGAGCGCGCGAATCTTTCCGATAAGAGGCGCAGGTTCACCTCTCCCCGCTTGCGGGGAGAGGGCTGCCGGAGGCAGCAAGCCTGCGCAGCAGGCGAGGGTGAGGGGGCGATGACGAAGAGGGCGCGGTGGCACGGGAAGCGCCTCTTCCGGCACCGCCCCCTCACCCCCGCTTCGCTTCGCTCCGCTCGTTCGGCCGAAGGCCGAACCCTAAGGGGAGGGCTCGGGTGGGGCGATCGTGCGCAGCGCGACCGCGTGCCGCGATCGCCCGAATCGGGAACCCGCCGCGCCCGACGCCGCCGCGCCCGGCCCAGCAGCACCCCACCCTGACCCTCCCCTAGGTGACGGACGCCTCGTGCCAATCGCCACGCGGGCGCCGCCCGACCCCGAGCGGAAATCGAAAGCCGAGACCTCGAAGGCGAGATGGCGAAGGCCGAAGCCTTGCAGGCGGGGAGAGGCGGACCCGCGCCTTTCGCCCGAAAGGATTTACAAGCTCTGAGGACGCGGAACGATAACCGATACCGAGGGCAGTGCCGCCCGGAGCCGGCCCTACTTGATGCGCTCGAGCACGCTGACGTAGTTCGCGACGGCGGCGCCGCCCATGTTGAAGATGCCGCCGAGGACCGGGTTCTTGACCTGGATGTCGCCGGCCTCGTCGCAGAGCTGCATCGCGGACAGCGCGTGCATCGAGACGCCGGTGGCGCCGATCGGGTGGCCCTTTGCCTTGAGGCCGCCGGACGGGTTGACCGGGAGCTTGCCGTCCTTCTGCGTCCAGCCCTCCTTGATCGCCGTCGCGCCCTGGCCGGGCGCGGTCAGGCCCATCGCCTCGTATTCGATGAGCTCGGCGACCGTGAAGCAATCGTGCGTCTCGACGAAGGAGAGATCGCCGATGGCGATGCCGGCCCGGGCGAGGGCCTGCTGCCAGGCGGCGGCGCAGCCCTCGAAGGCGATGATGTCCCGCTTCGACATCGGCAGGAAGTCCTGCGCATGCGCGGTCGCCCGGAAGGCAACGGCGCGCTTCATGCGCAGGGCCGTCTCGGTGTCGGCGAGGACGACCGCCGCCGCGCCGTCCGAGACGAGGGAGCAGTCGGTGCGCTTCAGGGGTCCGGCGACGAAGGGGTTCTTCTCGGATTCGTTGCGGCAGAACTCGAAGCCGAGATCCTTGCGCATCTGGGCATAGGGGTTGCCGACGCCGTTCCTGTGGTTCTTCGCGGCGATCATCGCGAGCGCGTCGGACTGGTCGCCGTAGCGCTGGAAATAGGAACTCGCGATCTTGCCGAAGACGCCGGCAAAGCCCCCCGGCGTGTCGCCGTCCTCGGGCAGATAGGAGGCCTTCAAAAGATACTTGCCGATCTCCGGGCCGGGCGTCTTCGTCATCTGCTCGACACCGACGACGAGCACCGTGCGGGCCCGCTTCGCCTCGATCGTCTTGATGCCCTGATGCACCGCGGCCGAGCCGGTGGCGCAGGCGTTCTCGACCCGGGTCGCGGGCTTGAAGCGGAACTTGTCGCTCGCCTGGAAGACGAGGGAGGCGGTGAAGTCCTGCGGCGAGAAGCCGGCGTTGTAGTGCCCGAGCACGATCTCGTCGACGTCCTCGGGCCCGATCCCGGCATGGGCGAGCGCCTCGTTCGTGACGCGCACGATCAGGCTCTCGACGGTCTCGCTGTCCCATTTGCCGAAGGGCGTATGCGCCCAGCCGACGATGCAGGCGGTCATGGTGGCCTCGTGCTGCGATGCGGTCCGATGTGGCGGCGCACCATGCTCCCGCGGGTCGGCCGGCGCAAGGCGGCGGGGCGCAGGGCTCGGCCGCTCCGGCCGCGCGCTCAGCCCGGGGAAGGAGCGTTGCCGAGGAACTTCAGGTTCTCCTCGCGCAGCCTGGCCGCCGCCTCGTCGTAGAGGAAGGGCAGGAAGGCGTAGCGCCGACCGGCCGTGACCTTCGACACCGCATGGAGGAGGGTGCAGGAGAATACGACGGCGCCGCCGGGCGGCGCCTTGAAGCCGCCGGGCCCGTATTCGGGAAACCCGACCTCGCCGCCCTCGAATTCGGCGTTGAGGTTGATCGAGACGGCGAAGCGGCGATGCGCCGTGCCCTTGGTGGTGTTGTCGCGGTGGGCGCGGAAATGGCCGCCCTCCTCCGCCGCGTAGCAGGAGACGATGTAGCGCTCCATGCGCGTCGGGCGGAAGTAATGGACCTTCTCGATCTCGGGATTGATGCGCCGCTTCACCCGGTCCTGGAGCACGCGGATGAGTGTCTCGTCCTCGACGATGCAGTCGCGCCGGCGCTTGTGGCCGTGGTCCGAGAGCAGCACGGTCTTGCCGTCGACCTCGCGCATGAAGCCCGATTCCTCGCCGCCGCTGTCCTCGTAGAGGCCGATCAGGCGCCGGCAGAGGTCCGGCTCGAACACGTCCGGGAGCACGAGGACGGGCGGCGGCAACCGGAAGCCGGCAAAGCGCTCGACCGGCGGCAGGGCCCTCAGGGCCGCCATGACCACGTCCCGGTCGCTGCCGTCGGGGTTGAAGGGGAAGACGGCGCGGACCCGGAGGGTCGGATTGAGGAGCAGCCAGAAGCGGCGATAGGGCTCGCGGGGGCCGGCGGCCTCGGTCGGCGCGGCGCCGTAGAGCCGGCTGATGCGGCGGTCCGCGTCCCAGAAATAGCGGATCCCGGGGATTGCCTCGCCGACCCGCGCCTCCGCCTCGTCAGCCGGATCGACGCTGACGCCGAAGAAGGCGAGCTTGCCGTCGTCGAACAGCGCGCGATTGGCGAGAACCGCCTCGTTCGCCGCCCGCCCGGCCTCGTCCGCGGCGGTTCCGAAGAAGCAGATCAGGATGTAGCGGCCGGCGACCGTGTCGAAGGAATAGTCCGGATTGCCGGTCGCGCGCTGCCGGAACCACGGCCCGGGATCGCCGGGCTGCAGCTGGCGGAAAGTCGGCGCTTCGGAGGCGGCGGCCTGCGCGGACATGGCTTTCCTCATGAGCCCGGGTCGGGCGAGCGCTATAGTGTACCATTGGGCGCGCCGGAGCGACAAGCCGCCGTCACCCCTGCGCCGCCAGCAGCAGCCCCACCCCGGCCACGATGAGGCTCATGCCGAGGATCTCGCGGCGGCTCGTCGCCTGCGAGAAAAGCTTGTGCGAGACGGCCTGCGCCATCAGCACCTCGACGAGGGCGAGGGTGCGGACGTTGGCGGCGCTGGTCAGCGCGAAGCCGATGAACCAGAATTGCGAGGCGAGGGCGCCGAGGAAGCCCGCCCCCAGGGACGAGCGCCAGACTTGGAAGCTGCCGCCGAGCGCCTTGCGGTCGAAGGCGAGCATCCAGGCGAGGAGCATCGCCGTCTGCACGCCCAGGCTCCAGGCGAGCGTTGTCGTCGCCCGCATCAGGGAGGAACCCTCGCCGAGCCCGAGGATGGCGCCGCGGAAGCCGATCGCCGCCAGGGCGAAGCAGGCACCGGCGACGAGGCCGAACAGGATCGGCCGGGCGGAGCCGCCGGAAGCGGCCCCGGGCTTCGTCGTCATCACGATCACGCCAGCGGTCGCGGTGAGGATGGCGAGGGCGCGTCGCGGCCGTCAGGCGGTCGCCGAGGAGGGCGAGGCCGAAGACCGCCGTCTGCACCGGCTCGGTCTTGATCGTCGCGGTCACGACCGAGAAGGAGCGCTCGCGCATCGCCGCCAGCATCAGGGCGGTGGCGAGGATCTGCACCACGGCCCCGCCTCCGAGGAAGAGCAGGAAGCGGGGGTTCGGCCCGGGCACCCCCTCCCCGAGGAAGACCCGGACAGCCGCGAGGGCGAGGAGGGCGAAGGGGAAGCCGTACAGGAAGCGCACCTGCGTCGCCCCGACCGTGCCGATCGTCTGCGTGAGGCTGCGCTGGGTGGCATTGCGGGCGGTTTGGGCCGCGGCGGCGGCGAGGGTCGCGGGGACCCAGAGGAAGGAGTGCGGCATCTGACCGAGGGGAGGGGCGCGGCTTGCCACGCTCTTGCCATTCTATACCCGGAGAGGAGAGGGTGTGTTGCACAACCTCCCCAGTCCCGGGCAATTCGTTTATCCTGCCTAGCCAAGATGTTCTTTCGGATTCTACACTTCCGCCCGCTCTACGCGGGGCCACGTGCCGATCCGAGAATGGACGTCGATCCATGGAGCTGACCCGCATGGCTGCCAGCCTGGTCGTTCGCCTCGGTGCCTTTGTTGTCGCGTCCCTGACGGCGAGCCTCGCCTTCGCGGCCGGTCCGGTTCTCGTCGTCGACGTCGATAGCGGCAAGGTGCTGCACGCGGAACGGGCCACGGACCCCTGGTTCCCGGCCTCGATCACCAAGCTCATGACCACCTATGTCGCCCTCGACATGGTGCGCCGGGGCGAGGCGACGATGGACCAGCTCCTGACCGTGACGGAGGACGCCGCCGCCCTGCCGCCCTCCAAGATGGCGTTCAAGCCCGGCACCCAGGTGCGGCTCGACAACGCGCTGAAGATCATCATGGTCAAGTCGGCGAACGACATCGCCGCGACCGTCGCCGACAATCTCGGCGGCTCGATCGACGGTTTCGCGGCGCGCATGAACGCCGCCGCCTTTTCCCTCGGCATGAAGGAGAGCCGCTTCGTCAACCCGCACGGCCTGCCCGACGACCGTCAGCAGACCTCGGCCCGGGACATGGCGATCCTCGCCCGCGCCCTGATCCGCGAGTTCCCGGACCAGGAGGAACTCTTCCATATCGGCGCCATCCAGTACGGCCGCCGGATCATGCGCAACACCAACGGGCTGATCGGCCGCTATCCCGGCGCCGACGGCATGAAGACCGGCTTCATCTGCGCCGCCGGCTTCAACGTCGTCGCGACCGCGAGCCGGGGCGGGCGCCGGCTCATCACCGTCGTCATGGGCGCCCCTTCGGCGAACGAGCGGACGCTCAAGGCGGCGGACCTGTTCGAGCGCGGCTTCGCCTCGCCGAGCCTCGGCATCTTCAATCCCTCCCTCGACGGCCTCGCTGCGTCGGTGCTGCAGAGCCCGCCGAACATGCGCGCGGTGATCTGTGACCGCCGCGGCCCGGCTCCGGAGGAGGAGGACAGCCCGCCCCCCCTCAGCGCCGGCAACGATTCCGAGAGCGGGCCGAGCCTTGCCGGCACCAACGTCTTCGCCTTCGCGGCGGGCCCCTCGACCGGGCACACGGTCCTCGGACCGCGGGCGGCCGTGCAGCCGGTCCGCGTCTGGACCGGCGCCAACCCGCCGAGCGAGGCGGATTCTCGCCGCCCAGGCCGCCGCGGAAGAGGCCGCCGAGGCCGCCCGGCTCTCGAAGGGCAAGAAGGGCAAGAAGGTGATCGCCAAGAAGGGTGGCCGAGTCACCGTGAGCCTGAAGCCGGTCGGCGGCGCGAAGCAGGTCCACGCCAAACCCGCCGTGAAGGCCGCTTCCAAGGCCGGCGGAAAGGGCGCGCCGAAGACGAACTGAGCCGAGCGCCCGTCCGCGCTTGCCAAGCGCCCTCGGACGGGCGAGGGATGGCGCCGTCCCGCGCCGCTCCCCGATGAGATCGCCCCTTTCGCCGTCCGGACTTTTGCTCGCCCTCGCCGCGGCCTCGCTCTACGGGGTCAATATCGGCTATGCGCGGCTCGCCTCCTTTGCCGGCGTCTCCGCGACGACGATCGTCGTCTACCGCGGATTGCTGATGCTCGCGGTCATCGGCGCGGCGGCGCTCGTGTCGCGGACCTCCCTCGCGGTGCCGCGGGGAGACCGCGTCGCCGTCGGGATCGTCGGCTTCGCCACGGCCTGCATCGGCGTCTTCTACCTGTCCTCGGTCGCCTATATCCCGGTCGCCGTCGCCGTCGTCATCTTCTACACCTACCCGACCCTGATCCTCATCGCCTCGTCCGTCCTCGACGGCACGCGGCCGAGGGCGGCGCTCGTCGGCATCGTCGCACTCGCGCTTTGCGGCGTCGTCCTCGTCGTCGGTCCGTCCGCCGGCGCGCTCGACCGGCGCGGCCTCGCGCTGGCGCTCGCGGCGAGCGCCGCGACGGCGGTGCAGTTCATCGCGGTCGGGCGGGCGAGGCGCACGGGCGTCGTCGCGAAGATCGTCTGGGTCCATCTGCTTTTGCTGCCGCCGACCTTGCTGATCGGCCTCTTTTTCGGAAATCTCGCGCCGCCGTCGGCGCTCGCGCTCGCGCCGCTCGCGGTGGCGCTGACGGTCGGCGGCTACGTCGTCGGCATCGTGCTGCAGTTCCTCGCCCTCGCGCGCATCCCGGCGGTCGTCGCGGGCATCGTCTTCTGCGCCGAGCCGGTCGTCGCGGCCCTCTCGTCGACGCTCATCCTCGACGAGGCGCTTTCCGGCGTGCAGCTTCTCGGCGGCGCCCTCGTTCTCGCCGCGATCCTCGCCAATGTTCTTGCCGAAGGCCGCCGCGCGCCGCAGGCCGCCGTCGTCTCCAGCGCTTGAGGACGCCGCCATGGCTCCGCAAAGGCCCGATCCGATTCCGCTGACCGTGCTGACCGGGTTTCTCGGCGCCGGCAAGACGACGCTGCTCAACCGGCTGCTCAAGGACCCGGCTCTCGCCGACACGGTCGTCATCGTCAACGAGTTCGGCGAGATCGGCCTCGATCATCTCCTTGTCGAGACCGTCGACGACACCATGATCCTGCTCGCCGCCGGATGCCTCTGCTGCACCGTGCGCGGCGACCTCATCGCCACCCTCGAGGATTCTCCTGCGCAAGCGCGACAACGGCCGCATCGCGCCGTTCAAGCGCGTCGTCATCGAGACGACGGGGCTCGCCGATCCGGCGCCGATCCTGCACGCGATCCTCTATCATCCGTATCTCTCGCTGCGCTACGCCCTTGCCGGCGTCGTCACCCTCGTCGATGCGGTGAACGGCGCCGCGACCCTCGACGGGCATGAGGAGGCCGTGAAGCAGGTCGCGATGGCGGACCGCCTCGTCCTCACGAAGACCGATCTTGCCGGGGACGGCGCGGCGCTGCTCGCGCGGATCGAAGCGCTCAATCCGGGCGCGCGCATCCTCGACGGCGCCAAGGGCGAGGCCGATGCGGCGGCGCTCGTCGGCGCTGGACTCTACGACGTCTCGGGCCGCATCGCCAACGTCGCCGCCTGGCTGCGCGCCGAGGCGGTGGAGGAGGCGGAGGAGCGCTCGCACGCGCATCAGCACCGCGGCGCGCACGGCCACCATGCGCACGACGCCAACCGGCACGATGAAAAAATCCGCGCCTACGCGCTGACGAGCGACGCACCGATCCGCCAGGGCGCCCTCGACATGTTCCTCGACCTCCTGCGCTCGTCGCAGGGCCGCAAGCTCCTGCGCGTCAAAGGTCTCGTCGCACTCGCCGAGGATCCCGAGCATCCGGTCGTGATCCACGGCGCGCAGCATGTCGTGCACGTGCCGGCGGTGCTCGAGCGCTGGCCGAGCGAGGACCGGCGCAGCCGCATCGTCCTCATCGTCGACGATCTCGACCGCGCCTACGTCGAAACGCTCTGGGATGCGTTCCTCGGGCGCCCCGCCGTCGACGCTCCCGACGCGGCGGCCCTGACGGACAACCCGCTGGCGTTGCGGCGGTAGGGGGTGGGCGTGGGTCGTGGGTCGTGGGTCGTGGAAAGGCGCGGGTCGTGGAAAGGCGCGGGTCCGCCTCTCCCCGCTTGCGGGGAGAGGGTTTTGGCCTTCGGCCAAAACAAGCGGAGCGAAGCGAAGCGGGGGTGAGGGGGCGTCTCCGGAAGAGGCGTTCGGCCGAAGTCGCAGCGCCCTTTTCTTCACCGCCCCCTCACCCTCGCCTGCTGCGCAGGCTTGCTGCCTTCGGCAGCCCTCTCCCCGCAAGCGGGGAGAGGCGAATTCGCGCCTTTCCACGACCCACGACCCACAACCCACGACCCACGACCGACCCTCTCGCCCCCTCACCCTTCGTCCCGCAACACCCGCCTGATCACCTTCCCCGTCGTCGTCAGCGGCAGCTCGGCGCGGAAGGCGATCTCGCGGGGATATTCGTGCGCCGAGAGCCGGTTCTTGACGAAGTCACGGATATCGGCGGCGAGGGCCTCGGAGGGCGCGAAGCCCGGCTTCAGGACGACGAAGGCCTTGACGATCTCCGTGCGCACCGGATCGGGCTTGCCGACCGCGGCGGCGAGGGCGACCGCCGGATGGCGGATGAGGCAATCCTCGATCTCGCCCGGGCCGATGCGGTAGCCGGCGGAGGTGATGACGTCGTCGTCGCGGCCGACGAAATGCACGTAGCCCTCGCCGTCGACGCGGCCCTGGTCTCCCGTCGTCATGAAGTCGCCGACGAACCGCGCCTCCGCCGCGCCGGGCTTGTTCCAGTACGAGAGGAACATCGCCGGGTCGGGCCGACGGACGGCGATCTGGCCCTGCTCGTCCGGCTCGCACACGGCGCCATCCTCGCGGATCACCGCGACGCGGTGGCCCGGCACGGGCTTGCCGATCGCGCCGGCCTTGGCGACGCCGATCGCCGCACAGGAGGAGAGCACGAGGTTGCATTCGGTCTGGCCGTAGAACTCGTTGATCGTCAGGCCGAGCGCCTCGCGGCCCCACGCGAACGTCTCCGCCCCCAGCGTCTCGCCGCCGGAGGCGATCGTGCGCAGGTCGAGGGCGAAGCGACCGCGCGGGTTCTTGACCGTGCGCAGCATGCGCAGGGCGGTCGGCGGCACGAAGGTGTTGCGCACGCCCTGCGCGGCCATCAGCGCGAAGGCCTCCTCCGGGTCGAACTTGTCGAACTTGCGGGCGATCACCGGCACGCCGAAATGCAGGCCCGGCAGGAGCACGTTGAGGAGGCCGCCGGCCCAGGCCCAGTCGGCGGGCGTCCACAGCCGGTCTTTCGGCTGCGGCAGAAATTCGTGCGGCATCTCGACCCCCGGCAGATGGCCGAGCAGGACGCGATGCGCATGCAGCGCGCCCTTCGCCGGGCCGGTCGTGCCCGAGGTGTAGATCATCATCGCCGGATCGTCGGCGGCGGTGTCGGCCGGGGCGAATTCGGCGCTTGCGCCGGCGAGCGCCCGGTCGAAGGATTCGGCCCGCCCGCCGGCGCCGTCGAGGCTCAGCACGACCTGCAGATCGGGCAGCGGCTCGGCGATTTCGGCAAGCTTGCCGGCGCCGGGACCGTTCGTGACGAGGGCCCTCGCCCCCGCGTCGCGCAGCCGGTAGGCGATGGCGTCGACGCCGAACAGGGCGGCGAGCGGCAGGGCGACGGCGCCGAGCTTGTAGGCCGCGACATGCGCAACCGGCACCGCGAAGCCCTGCGGCAGCAGCACCGCGACGCGGTCGCCGCGCCGGACGCCGCGGGCCCGCAGGGCGTTGGCGAGGCGGTTCGAGGCCGCGCGCAACTCGCCGTAGGTAAGCGTCGCGACGCGCCCGTCCGCCGCCGCTTCGACGATCGCGACGCGGTCCGGCGCCATGGCCGCCCAGCGGTCGCAGACATCGACGCCGATATTGTAGCGCGCGGGGACCGCCCAGCGGAACGAGGCGACGAGGCTTTCGTAGTCGGGTGCGGGGTGAAGCATGGGTGGGACGTGGGACGTGGGACGTGGGGACGTGGGGAGTGGGAGAACGAGATTCGTCAACGCCCGTCCATCACTTCCCAAGTCTCATTCTCCGACGCCCCACGTCCCACGTCCCACGTCCCCCTCAATGCACCTTCCGCTGATCCGCGGGCGCCAGGAACTCGTCCGAGAAGACGTCCTCCGGCTTCGGCTTGTTCTTGAATGCGGAGCCGAGGCCGATCTGGTCGATCGCCTTCTCGAAGCGTGCCCTGTCGATGCCGCCGAAGCCGTTCGCCTTGACGGCGGGGGTGAGGATGTTCTGCTCGAGCGTCATCTTGAGGCGCTCGAGTTCGACCTCCTTCTTGGCGAGTTCGTTGCGCTTCACGACGGCATCGACGGCCGCGGCGGGGTCCTTCACCGTCTCTTGTACGCCCTTGACGAGGGCACGCAGAAAACCCTTCACGGCCTCGGGCTTCTCGGCGGCGAATTTCGGCGCGACGAGGACGGCGTTGCCGTAAAGGTCGACGCCGTAATCGCTCATCGTCAGGACGACGATGTCCTCGGGCGGCACGCCGCGGGCCTTGAGGCTGACGTAGGACGACATCGAAAAGCCGAAGACCGCGTCGACCTCGCCCTGCGCCAGCATCGGCTCGCGCACGGGGAAGCCGACATTGTCGAACTTCATGCTCGCGTCGTCGATCTTGTTCACGGCCTTGAAGATCGGCCATTGCGCGAAGGCGCTGTCGCCGGCGGGCGCCCCGAAGCGCTTGCCCTGCAGGCTCGCGAGATCCTTCGTGATGCCGCGGCTCCTGCGTCCGACGATCGCGAAGGGCGGCCGGTCGTAGACCATCATCACGGCCTTGACGTCGGCGGCGCCGTTCTCGTCGCGGAAGCGGATCAGGGAGTTCACGTCCCCGAAGCCCATGTCGAAGGCGCCGGAGGCGAGGCGCGCGATCGGCTCGCGGGAACCCGCCGCCGGCTCGATCGTGACGTCGAGGCCCTCGGCCTTGAAGTAGCCCTTGTCGAGGGCGACGGCGAAGGGTGCGGCCGGGCCCTCCCAGCGCCAGTCGAGGCTGAAGCGGACGGGCGTCTGCGCCGCGGCGGCGGTCACGGCGAAAAGGCCGGCGGCCAGCGGCGGCACGAAGCGTCTCACGCTATTCGGCATCTCGATCCCCGCCGTCGCGCCGGCCTGCCGCTTGCCCCGCGCGGACGGGCGAGCGGTGTGCCGGGAGCCCCCTTCCCCATGCAAGCAGAACGGAACACGGGGTCAAGCGCCCTGCCGCGCGCTGGCGCACCTGCGTTACACCGGAAGCAGCCCGTCCGTCTTGACCTCTTCCATCACCGCATAGGTCCGCGTCTCCTTGACGCCCGGGAGCGCCAGCAGCGTCTCGCCGAGGAAGCGCCGGTAGGCCGCCATGTCGCCGACCCGGGTCTTGACGAGATAGTCGAAGCCGCCGGCCACCATGTGGCATTCGAGGACCTCCGGCGCCCGGCGGACCGCGGCGGCGAACTTCTCGAAGACGTCGGGGGTCGTCTTGTCGAGGGAGACCTCGACGAAGACGAGGAGACCGAGGCCGAGGCGGTGCGGATCGAGCCGCGCCCCGAAGCCGGCGATGTAGCCCTCCCGCTGCAGCCGCTTCAGGCGCTCGCCGGTCGAGGTCGGCGACAGGCCGATGCGCTCGGCGAGGTCGACCGTGGCGATGCGGCCGTCCGCCTGAAGCACGGCGAGAATGCGCCGGTCGGTTCTGTCGAGGTCCGTCGAAATCGCTACCATCGCCGGAAGATGCCGAGAAAAGCACGGCCTGTCCACGAAAATGGCTCTCGAAACCCGGACCGTTCGGGATTATGTTTCGGCGCGTCCCGGAGAAATCGCGCCATGTCCGCCCCCGTTCCCGTCTTCGATCCGCCTTATGCGGAGGACGACGCCGCGATCGCGCGCCGCCTCCTCGCGACGGCGAGTTTTTCGCGGGACGAAGAGCGGTCGGTCGACCGCACGGCGCGGCGGCTCGTCGAGGCAATCCGCGCCAGGAGCGCCGGCTTCGGCGGCGTCGAGGAGATGCTGCGCGAATACGCCCTGTCGACGAAGGAGGGCCTCGCCCTGATGGTCCTCGCCGAAGCGCTCCTGCGGGTGCCCGATGCGGCCACCGCCGACAGCCTCATCGAGGACAAGCTCGGCCAGGGCGATTTCGTCGGTCACGAAGCGAAGTCGGACGCCTTCCTCGTCTCGGCCTCCGCCTGGGCGCTCGGCATCACCGCCCGCATCATCCAGCCGGGCGAGACGCCGGAGGGCATCCTGGGCCAGCTCGCCAAGCGCCTCGGCCTGCCGGCGGTGCGGGCGGCGACGCGGCAGGCGATGCGCGTCATGGGCAACCATTTCGTGCTCGGCCAGACGATCGGGGAGGCGCTGAAGCGCGCGGCGTCCGGCGAAGGCCGGCTCTACCGCTATTCCTTCGACATGCTCGGCGAAGGCGCCCGCACGGCCGACGACGCGCACCGCTACGGCCTCTCCTATGCCGCCGCGATCGAGGCGATCGGCCGCTCCGCCGGCAACGAGGCGCTGCCGAACCGGCCCGGCATCTCGGTGAAGCTGTCGGCCCTGCATCCGCGCTACGAGGCGCTGAGCCACGCCCGGGTGATGGCCGAGCTCGTGCCCGCCGTCGTCGCGCTCGCGCAGAAGGCGCGGGCCTACGACCTCAACTTCACCGTCGATGCGGAGGAGGCGGACCGGCTCGAACTCTCCCTCGACGTGATCGGCGCCGTGCTCGCCGACGACACGCTCTCGAACTGGGACGGGTTCGGCCTCGCCATCCAGAGCTACCAGAAGCGCGCCGGCGCGGTGATCGACCACGTCGCGGCGCTCGCCCGCCGCCACGGGCGGCGGCTGATGGTGCGCCTCGTCAAGGGCGCCTACTGGGACACGGAGGTGAAGCGCGCCCAGGAGCGCGGGCTCGACGACTACCCGGTCTTCACGCGCAAGGCGATGACCGATCTCAACTACATGGCCTGCGCCGAGAAGCTCCTGCAGCTGCGGCCGGTTCTCTACCCGCAATTCGCGACCCACAACGCGCTCACCGTCGCCTCGATCATCGCCCGGGCGGGCGGCGTCGACGGCTACGAGTTCCAGCGCCTGCACGGCATGGGCGAGGCCCTCTACGATCGCCTGATCGAGGATCATCCGGGCGGCCTGCCGCACCTATGCGCCGGTCGGCGGACACCAGGACCTCCTCGCCTATCTCGTCCGCCGGCTGCTCGAGAACGGCGCCAATTCCTCCTTCGTCTCCGTCGCCGCCGATCCCGCCGTGCCGGTCGAGGCGCTCCTGAAGCGTCCCGCCGACATCGTCGTCTCGCCCGACAGGGCGCGAAACCCGAAGCTGCCGCTGCCGCGCGACCTCTACGGTCCCGGCCGGCCGAATTCCCGCGGCGTCGAGCTCGGCGATCGCGCCGCCGTCGCTGCCCTCGAACGCGAGATCCGCGACGGCGCCCGCGGCCCGTTCAAGGCCGAGCCCTCGATCGGCGGCGCGGCGCGCGCCGGCAAGGAGCGGGCGGTGACGAGCCCGATCGACGGCGCGACGGTCGTCGGGCACGTCGTCGAGGCGCTGCCGCAGAGCGCCGGCGAGGCGATGGCCGCGGCGCGCGCCGGCTTTCGCGCCTTCGCCGAAACGCCCGTCGCGCGCCGCGCCGCGGCTCTCGAAAGGACCGCCGACCTCCTCGAGGAGCGGCGCGGCGCCTTCCTGCACCTTTTGCAGGCGGAGGCCGGAAAGACCATCGACGACGCCATCTCGGAGGTGCGCGAGGCGGTCGATTTCTGCCGCTACTACGCGGCCGAGGGCCGGCGCCTGTTCGGGCCCGGCGCGGCGATGCCGGGACCGACGGGGGAATCGAACGTGCTGCGGATGCGCGGCCGCGGCGTCTTCGTCGCCATCTCGCCGTGGAACTTTCCGCTCGCGATCTTCCTCGGCCAGGTCACGGCGGCCCTCGTCGCCGGCAACGCCGTCGTCGCCAAGCCCGCCGAGCAGACGCCGCTGATCGCCGCCCTCGCGGTACGGCTCCTGCACGAGGCCGGAATTCCGAAGACGGCGCTGCACTTCGTGCCGGGGGACGGCCGCCTCGGCGCCGCCCTCGTCGCGCATCGCGACGTCGCCGGCGTCGTCTTCACCGGCTCGACGGAGGTGGCGCGCCTGATCAACCGGGCGCTCGCCGCGAAGGACGGCCCGATCGTGCCGCTGATCGCCGAGACTGGCGGCATCAACGCCATGATCGTCGACGCGACGGCCTTGCCCGAGCAGGTCGCGGACGACGTCGTCATGTCGGCCTTCCGCTCCGCCGGCCAGCGCTGCTCGGCCCTGCGGCTTCTGTGCGTCCAGGAGGACGTCGCCGAGAAGATGATCGAGATGATCGTCGGCGCGGCGCGCGAACTGGCGGTGGGCGATCCGCGCGACGAGGCGGTCCAGATCGGCCCCGTCATCGACCGCGAGGCGAAGGACCGGCTCGAGGCGCATATCGCGCGCATGAAGCGCGAGGCGAAGGTGCGCTATGCCGGCGGCGAGGCGTCGAACGGCGGCACCTACGTCGCGCCGCACGTCTTCGAACTGAAGAGCCCGCAGGCCCTCGCCGAGGAGGTATTCGGGCCGATCCTGCACGTTGCGCGCTACCGCGCCGGCCGCCTCGACGAGGTCATCGCGGCGATCGAGGAAACCGGCTACGGCCTGACCCTCGGCGTGCATTCGCGCATCGACGCGACGGTGGCGCATGTCGTCGACGAGCTCGCGGTCGGCAACGTCTACGTCAACCGCAACATGATCGGCGCCGTCGTCGGCGTGCAGCCTTTCGGCGGCCACGGTCTCTCGGGCACCGGCCCGAAGGCGGGCGGCCCGCACTATCTCCTGCGCTTCGCGACCGAGCAGACGGTGACGATCAACACCGCCGCCGCCGGCGGCAACGCCAACCTGATCGCAATGGGAGAGGAGTAGGAATTGAGCGGCGCGCGAAACGGTGGTCCGGCGGCGACGGCGCGCTATAATCCCGGCGCCGCGGCCTTCGAGGCCGCGCGGACAGAGCGTTCCATCGGGAGACGATCATGGCCAGAAAAGTCGCATCCGAATTGTCCAGCCGCGCCGCAGTCCCCGGTTCCGGCGGCAAGGATTTCGGCGAAAAGCCGGCGCATGGCCCCGCTGGCGACGCCGACCGACCTTCAATCGAACGCGACGCGCGACGTCGCCGGTGCGCTCAACGCGCTTCTCGCCGACACCTTCGCGCTCTACCTCAAGACCAAGAACTTCCACTGGCACGTCAGCGGTCCCCACTTCCGCGACTATCATCTCCTGCTCGACGAACAGGCGGCGCAGATCTACGCGACGACGGACGACATGGCCGAGCGCGTGCGCAAGATCGGCGGCACGACGATCCGCTCGATCGGCCATATCGCCCGCCTGCAACGGGTCGCCGACAACGATGCCGACTTCGTCGATCCGCAGGACATGCTGGCCGAATTGCGCAGCGACAACCAGGACACCGTGCGCCGCCTGCGCGAGGCGCACGATCTTTGCGACGAGCACGAGGACGTCGCGACCGCAAGTCTCATCGAGAACTGGATCGACGAAGCCGAACGGCGGGTCTGGTTCCTGTTCGAAGCGGGCCGCGGCGCGCGGTAGGGCATTTCGCGGCCACGCCGAGCGACGCAGGGCCCGTTGACCTCACCGCTTGCGGGGCCTCCGGGAAAGTCCCGTGGGAGCCCGATCGAGGGCGCGGTGCGGCGGCGGCCGTTGCGGACGGCGCCGGCGCGGATCGAGAGCCGCTCGACGCTCGATCCGAACGCCGGGTGGACGCGCCGGGGGGCGAGGCGGCGGCTGTTTCGGCGACAGGGCGGCGACCCCTCGGCGAAGGCGGCACGGCCGGAAACAGCGACGAAGGCCGACGCCGGCCCGGACCTTGATCCCCCTCCAGGCCCCGAGGCGTCCTTTTCCCCAGGGGCCGCGCAAGCGGGCAAAGGCGGGCGTCCTTCCCTGGGAGGGCGACATCCGCCCCGCGATCGCAAGGTTGCCCGTCCTTCGGGCCTCGTGTAGAGGGGTGCGCTTCGACGACCCTCACTCGAGACCTTGGCGGCGACGAGAAAAGCCGGTGGCCGGCTTCGGCGCTGCGGGCGGCGCACCAAAGTGTCGCACCGGGCTCGGGACGATTCTTCAGGAGAGCGACGGAATGTCCTCCACCTTCGAGACCGTGGCCGGAATCATTTCCGACACCGCCGACATTCCGCGGGAGCAGATCACCCCGGAAAGCCACGCGATCGACGATCTCGGCATCGATTTCCTCGCCTTCCTCGACATCGCCTTCGCGATCGACAAGGCCTTCGGCATCAAGCTGCCCCTCGAGCAGTGGACGCAGGAGGTCAACGAGGGCAAGGTCCCGGCCGAAGAGTATTTCGTCCTGAAGAACCTCGTCTCCCGCATCGACGCCCTCGTCGCGGCGAAGACCGCCTGAGGCGGTCCCGCCCGCCGGGCCGGGCTTGATCCGGCGCGGCGCGAGCGGCATGACCAGCGGATGCGTCTCGAATATTTCGACATGATCGACACGGTCACGGCCTTCGACCGCGCAGGCAAGCGCATCGAGGCCTGTTCGGTCGTGCCAATGGAGAGCCCGGTCTTCGAGGGCCACTTCCCCGGCCATCCGCTCGTGCCCGGCGTCCTTCTCACCGAGACGATGGCCCAGGCCTCGGGCTTTCTCGTGCTCGGGCTCATGGACTTCACGCGCATGCCGTTCCTGATGGCCGTCGACCGGGCGCGCTTTCGCAGCTTCGTCGGCCCCGGCATGGTCCTGAATGTCACCGCGAGCCTCGCGCACGAAGGCTCGGGCTACGCGGTGACGACGGCGAAGATCGCCGTCGACGGCAAGCCGATCTGCGACGCCGAGTTGCGCTTCAAGACGATGCCCTTCCCGCCGGGCCTCGCCCCCCAGATGCGCGACAAGGCCCGCCGCATCGGCCTTGCCGCGGAGACGGCATGATGCGCGATGTCGTCGTCACCGGCCTCGGCCTGATCTCCTCGGCGGGAGAAGGCGTCGGGCCGCATCTCGACGTTGCCGCCGGGCGAGCCGGGCCGGCGCTGGACAGGGAGACCTTCGCGCCCTTCTCGGTGCATCCGGTCGCGGTGCCGAACTGGGATACCCAGATCCCGAAGAAATCGGACCAGCGCCAGATGGAGCCCTGGCAGCGCCTCGGCGCCTACGCCGCCGGCCTCGCCCTCGATGCGGCGAAGGCGAAGGGCGACGCGGCGCTGAAGGCGGCGATGCACCTCATCGTCGCGGCGGGCGGCGGCGAGCGCGACTACGCCGTCGACGGCCAGATCCTGACCGGCCTGCGCCAGGCGGCCGATCCCGGCGTCTTCCTCAACCAGCGCCTCATGGCGGATCTGCGCCCGACGCTCTTCCTCGCCCAGCTCTCGAACCTCCTCGCCGGCAACATCTCCATCGTGCACGGCGTCACCGGCGCCTCGCGCACCTTCATGGGCGAGGAGGCCTCCGGCGTCGATGCCCTGCGCGTCGCCCAGGCCCGCATCGCCTCCGGCCAGAACGACATCTTCCTCGTCGGCGGCGCCTACAACGCGCAGCGCCCCGACGTGCTCCTGATCTACGAGATGGGCGGCTTTCTCTGGAAGGGCGGCGCCCGCCCGGTCTTCGAGCGCGGCCGCGACGGCGGCGGCATCGTGCTCGGCACCGGCGCCTGCTTCCTCGTGCTCGAGTCCCGCCAGCACGCGCAGGCCCGCGGCGCCGCGGCGCTGGCGATCCTCGATGCCGTCGCCTCGGATCGCAGCCGCCGCGAGCCGGGCAGCGTCCGCGCCGCCGTCGAGAGGCTTGCCCGCAAGACCGGTGCCGGCGCGCCCGACCTCGTCGTCTCGGGCGCCACCGGCGCCGCCGGCATCACCGACGAGGAGCGCGACGCCGTCGCCGCCCTCGCCCCCGCGGCGCGCCTCGTCGCGACGAGCGACGTCGTCGGCCACACCATGGAAGCGCAGGCGCCGTTCGGCGCCGCCCTCGCCGCGGCCTCGATCGCCGCGGGCGAGGCGCAGGAGGCGCTCGTGACCTCGGTCGGCCATCGCCGCGGCGAAGGCGCACTCCGGTTGCGACAGGTTTGAAGGAGGCCGCATGGCGCTCACCGACCGTTTGGGCCGTCCCCTCGTCGCCGTGACCGGCATGGGTGTCGTCACCTCCCTCGGCGAGGGCTGCACGGAGACCTTCGCGGCGATGGCCGCGGGCCGCTCCGGCATCCACCGCATCACGCGCTTCCCGATCGCCGGCCTGCGCACGACGATGGCCGGCACCATCGACACGGTCGCGGTCGAGCCCTTCGTCGCGCCGATGCTGTCCGAGCGCCTCGCGAGGCTTGCGGCGGAGGAGGCGGTGGCAAAGGCCGGGCTCGGTCCCAAGGGCGATTTCCCGGGCGCGCTGTTCATCGCCGTGCCGCCGGTCGAGATGGAATGGCCGCAGCGCGAAGCCCTCGCCGAAGCCTCCGGCGCGAACGGCGCGGCGATCACCTACGACGACCTCCTGCGGGGCGCCGGCTCGGGCCGCTTCCGCGAATGGCATGAGCTCTTCATCTTCGGGACGGTCGCCGACCGCATCGCCGAGCGCTTCGGCACGCGCGGCTCGCCGATCTCGCTCTCGACCGCCTGCTCCTCGGGGGCGACCGCCATCCAGCTCGGCGTCGAGGCGATCCGCCGCGGCGAGACGGACGCGGCGCTGTGCATCGGCACGGACGGCTCGGTCAATCCGGAATCGCTCATCCGCTTCTCGCTGCTCTCCGCCCTCTCGACGCAGAACGATCCGCCCGAGGGCGCCTCGAAGCCATTCTCGAAGAACCGCGACGGCTTCGTCATGGGCGAGGGCGGCGCCGCCCTCGTCCTCGAGAATGCCGAGAGCGCGAAGGCGCGCGGCGCGACGATCCTCGGCTACGTGCTCGGCTGCGGCGAGAAGGGCGACGGCTTCCACCGCACCCGCTCGAGCCCGGACGGGGCGCCGATCGTCGCGGCGATCCGGGAGGCCATCGCCGACGCCGGCCTCGAGCCGGAGGACATCGACTACGTCAACGCGCACGGCACCGGCACGCCCGAGAACGACAAGATGGAATCGATGGGCCTGATGGCGGTGATGGGCGAGCGCATGCGCTCCGTGCCGATCTCCTCGAACAAGTCGATGATCGGCCACACGCTGACCGCGGCGGGCGCCGTCGAGGCGGTGATGGCGCTGATGACCATCGCCGAGGGCCGCATCCCGCCGACGATCAACCACCACGTTCCCGATCCGGCGATTCCCCTCGACGTGGTGCCGAACGTCGCCCGCGACGCGGATGTCCGCTTCGTCCTCTCGAATTCCTTCGGCTTCGGCGGCCAGAACACCTGCCTCGTCCTCGCCGCGGAGCCGAAGGGATGAGGATGGCGCCGAGGGCCAGGCGAGGAATTCGCGAGGCGGATTCGCCTCTCCCCGCTTGCGGGGAGAGGGTTCGGCCTGCGGCCGAACGAGCGGAGCGAAGCGAAGCGGGGGTGAGGGGGCGGTGCCGGAAGAGGCGCCTTCCCGCGCCGCGGCGCCTCTTCCGGAGACGTCCCCTCACCCTCGCCTGCTGCGCAGGCTTGCTGCCTTCGGCAGCCCTCTCCCCGCAAGCGGGGAGAGGCGAAGCGAGCCCTGCCCTGTGCGGAGCCTGTCCGTGACCGGCCGCGTCCTCGTCACCGGCGGCGGCAAGGGCGTCGGGGCGGCGATCGTGCGCGCGCTCGTCGGAGCCGGGCACGACGTCGATTTCACCTACCGCTCCTCGGCGGAGGCTGCGGCGGCCCTCGCCGGCGATCTTCTCGCCTCCCATCCGGGGCGAAGCGTGAAGACCCATGCCCTCGACCTCGCCGACACGGCCGCGATCGACCGTTTCTGCGCGGCGATCGACGGCGAGACGTTCTTCGGCCTCGTGCACAATGCCGGCCAGTCCTACGACGCCCTCGCCGCGACGATGGCGCAGGACAAGGCCGAGGCGGCGATGCAGGTGAATTTCTGGTCGCTGACGCGGATCGCCAAGTCCGTCGTGCGCGGCATGATCCGCGCCCGCGCCGGCCGCATCGTGGCGATCGGCTCCGTCGCGGCGCTCCGCGGCAATCCGGGCAACGCCGCCTATGCGGCCTCGAAGGGGGCGCTGCTCTCCTACGCGCGCACCCTCGCCGTCGAGACGGCAAAGCGCGGCATCACCGTCAACGTCGTCGCGCCGGGCTTCGTCGACACCGACATGATGGCGCCCTATGCCGCTCACCGCGCCGATATCGAACGGCAGATCCCGGCCGGCCGCTTCGCGACGGCTGACGAGATCGCCGGCCTCGTCGCCTTCCTGATGAGCGATCCCGCCGCCTACATCACCGGCGCCGTGCTGCCGATCGACGGCGGCATGACCGCGATGACGGGGATTCATCGGTGAGAGAAGCGCGGCCTGTGCGGCGCCCGATCAGCCTACCCTGAGCCAGCATCCGCTTCGCCAGGACTCGACGAGAGCCGACCGGGGAGCTTCAGGCGCGAGGCTTCCGCGTCGACGACGCGTCGAGGATGCCGGCATCGAGAGACAGGTTCGCCTTGACCGGCCGTCCGGATCGCGCCGGGGCACGCTGGCGGCGACCTCTACCGCGAGCCCGGCAGCGAGGCCTCGTCCGCCAGGGCAGCGAGCTTCGATCGGAGCGAGCCGGCACGCGATCGCGCACGGCCCGCCGGCCCGACCGAGCATCGGCCGCAGTCGCTTCCTCGACGTTCGAGACGCGCAGCCCCGCATGAGCGATCGTAGGTACCGCCGCCGTCACTTGAAGTCGATGTGCCCTCCAGGTGCGGACCGACTGGAGTCGGCGGTCTTGCGAGGCCAGTCTGCGCGTCATGCGTGCCGTCACTGTGCCGGCTCCGGCGAATCGTAACTCATGCCTGCCCTACCGCAAGTCCAGCCCACCCCCTTCGCCTCTCGGCCTCAAGGTCTACCCCGCGCCTAGATCGACCGCTTCGCCTGGAACGGCTTCGTTCGAGGACGGCGCTCCCGGCGTTGGCGGCCTCGCCGCGAAAGGTCTTCATGCGCGCCCTAAAGCTCTTCGGCGACCGCGACCTGCGGCTCGTCGACATCGACCCGCCACCGCCGCCCGGGCCCGGCGAGGTCCAGGTGCGCGTCAAGGCGCTGGCGCTCAACTATCTCGACGTCTGGGGCTTCCGCGGCATGGCCTTCGCCAAGCGCAGGCTGCCGCAGGTCGTCGGCGTCGAGGCCTCGGGCGCGGTCGAGGCCGTCGGCGAGGGCGTGACGCGCTTCAGGCCGGGCGACGCGGTGGCGATGTACGGCGCCGAGACCTGCGGGCATTGCAAGGCCTGCCGGGAGGGCCGCGACAATCTCTGCGAGAACGTCGCCGGCATCATGGGTTTTCACGTCGACGGCTTTGCCCGCGAACTCGTCAACCGGCCGGAGCGCCTCGTCGTCAAGGTGCCGGACGGCGTCTCCTTCGAGCAGGCGGCCTGCGCGCCGATCGGCTTCGGCACCGTGCAGCACATGCTGTTCGACAACGCGAAGCTCGAACCCGGCGAATCGATCCTTATCCATGCCGGCGGCTCGGGCATCGGCACGGCCGCGATCAAGATGGCGAAGGCGATCGGCTGCACGGTCTACGCGACGGTCGGCGACGACGAGAAGGGCCGCAAGGCGCGCGAGCTCGGCGCCGACCACGTGATCAACTACCGCAGCGAGCGCTTCGAGGGCGAGGTGCGCAAATTGACGAAGCGCAAGGGCGTCGACGTCGTCTTCGAGCATGTCGGCGCCGAGACCTGGAACGGCTCGCTCCTGTGCCTCAAGCGCGGCGGCCGGCTCGTCACCTGCGGCTCGACGTCCGGCGTCTCGGCCTCGATGAACCTGATGCAATTGTTCCAGCAGCAATACCGGATCTTCGGCTCCTTCGGCTGCTCCCTCGCCAACATCGCGCAAGCCCTCGACAAGATGGCCGCCGGGATGATTCCGGTCATCGATTCGATTCATCCCCTCGAGCGCTTCGCCGAGGGGCTGGAGCGCCTCGAAGGGCGCAAGGTCTTCGGCAAGGTCGTCGTGACGTTCTGACTTGCCCTTGACGGGAGGGCGGCGGCGCGGAATGGAGCGCGGGACGCCGCTTGCGCCGGCACAGGGGATTTTCGCGTGTTCGACAGAAGGCGGCGCAGCCGCGGGCTCGGGTCGCGGGCGGCGGAGGCCGGCATGGTGGGCCTCATCCGGGCGGTGTTCGGTCTCGCGCGCGGGCTCGGGCCGGAGCGCTCGAGCGCTGTCGGCGCTTCGCTCGCGCGCCGGATCGGGCCGCTTTTGCCGGCGCATCGCACCGCCATGGCGAATCTGCGCGCGGTCTTTCCGGAAAAGACCGAAGCGGAGCGCAAGGCGATCGCCCTCGGGGCCTGGGAGAATCTCGGCCGCACCGGGGCGGAGTATCCGCACCTCAAGGAACTGTTCGACTACGATTACTGGGGCCAGAAGGCCGGCCGCGTCGAGGTCGAGGGCATCGACAACTTCATCGCGCTGAAGGACGACGGCCGGCCCGGACTGATCTTTTCCGCCCATCTCGGCAACTGGGAATTGCCGGCGATCTGCGCCGCCCGCTACGGCCTCGACGCGACGGCGGTCTTCCGGGCCCCGAACGATCCCGCCGTTGCGAGGATCGTGCACGAGGTCCGCAGCGAGACCATGGGAGGCCTCGAAGCGGCCCGCCAGGGCGCCGCCTTCGCGATGCAGGGCGTGCTCGAGCGCGGCGGCCATCTCGGCATGCTCATCGACCAGCATTTCACCCGCGGCGTTCTCGTCGACTTCATGGGCCGTCCGGCGCTCGTCAACCCGCTCCTCGCCAAGTTCGCGCGGCGCTTCGACTGCCCGGTGCACGGCGTCCGCGTCGTCCGCCTGCCGAGGCACCGCTTTCGCCTCGAACTCACCCCGGCCCTCGACCTGCCGCGGGACGCAAACGGAGAGATCGACGTCGCCGGCGCGATGCAGGCGATGACCCGGATCGTCGAGGGCTGGGTGCGCGAGCATCCGGAGCAATGGCTCTGGATGCACCGGCGCTGGCGCCCGCCCCTCAAGGCCGCTGTGTGATTCTCAAATCAAAGTGAGTTCCCGCCCGTGCCCCTTTCGTGTTGAGTGGGGCATGTTCTTCCGCTCTCCCGCACGACTCGCGGCGCTCGCCTGGATCGGCCTTGTCGGCGCAGCCGTCGCGGCGCCGCCGGTCGCGGTCGTCGAGCTGTTCACGAGCCAGGGCTGCTCGTCCTGCCCGCCCGCGGACGAGATCCTGGGCGAACTGTCGAAGCGGCAGGATGTCGTCGCGCTGACCTTCCCGGTCGACTACTGGGACTATCTCGGCTGGAAGGACACGCTCGCGCATCCGCTCTTCACGAAGCGCCAGAAGGCCTATGCCCATGCCCGCGGCGACCGCCAGGTCTATACGCCGCAGGCGATCGTCAACGGCACCAAGCCCTGCATCGGCTCGGACCGCTCGGAACTGGAGGCCGTCACCCGCTCCGGCCAGGCCCTCCCGGTCGCGGTCTCGACGACGGAAACGAACGACGCCGTCGAGGTCCATATCGATGCCGGGCCGGACCGGGTCGCGATGGCCGAGGTCTGGCTGCTGCCGGTCCTGCGCGCCCGGACCGTGAAGATCGGCCGCGGCGAGAACGGCGGCCGCGCGGTGACCTATTCGAACGTCGTCCGCGGCATGATCCGTCTCGGCGAATGGCGCGGCGGCCGCTCGACTTACGATGTCTCGCTCCCGGTCGCCCGCGGCGACGGGGACGGCTACGTCGTCCTGCTCCAGACCTTGGAGGGCTCGAAGCCCGGCGTCATCCTCGGCGCCGCGAAAAGCCCGGGGCTCTGAGCCTTACAGCACGATCACCCGGTTCGGCAGCTCGTCGACGTCGTCTCCGAGGGGCGGGGCGTGCTCGGCCAGGAGGTCGCCGAGCCGGCGCACGGTCATGGCGAGGCCGTCGGCGGTGCGGCCGGCCTTGATGGCCTCGACGAGACCCTCGATCGCCTCCCGCCAGACGCGCCGGTCGACCCGGTCGGCGAGGCCGACGTCCGGCACGATCTCGGCATAGCGCTCGGCCTCCGCGATGAAGATCAGGACGCCGGTGCGCGCCCGCGTCCGGCTGATGCCGCGGGCGACGAACTCCCGCGCCGCCGCCTCGTGGGCGCGGGCGCGCTTGAGGAAGCCGGGCACGAGCCGGTAGCGGCGCTTCGGCATCGAGAGCACGACGCAGAGCACGATCGCCAGCGCGAGCTGGACGAGAAGATCCGGCTCGGCCCGAGAGGCGTGAACCAGATCAGGGGCCAGGGCGTCGCGAGCGCGGCGAGAAGGCCGTAGAGCACCGGCACCGAGCGGTAGCCGCTCGCCTGATGGGCGACGACGATCACGATCTCGCCGGCGCTGCGCGCCTCCTCCTCGCGGATCAGCGCCGACAGGGCCTCCCGTTCGCCGGCCTCGATCAAGACCCGCCCCCCATCACGAACGCCCCCAGGCGCCAGCGCCGCCCGAGGATCCTCCCCCGCCGCAGAGCCTCGCCCGGAATGCGCCAGCAGGCCAGCCCCCCATCACCAGCTCCCCGAGGCGCCACCGCCGCCGGAGGAGCCTCCGCCGCCGGAGAATCCGCCGCCGCCGCCCCCGAAACTGCCGCCACTGCCGCCCCCGAAACCGCCACCCCAGCCGCTCCCCGGGACGACCACCCAACCGCCGCCGCGGCGGCGGTGCGCACGTCCCGGCCCGGCGCTGCTGCGCATCAGGTTCGCGACGATGATCGCCAGAATGACGAGGACGATGAAGGCGGTGAAGAAATCGAAGCGATACTTCTCGACGCTCGGCGTGTCGGCGCGGCGCTGCCATTCCTCCGCGTCGCCCGCGAGGATCGACAGCATCGCGTCGACGCCCGCCCCGATGCCGCCGGCAAAATCGCCCTGCTTGAAGCGGGGCGCGACGGCGGCCGCGATGATGGTGCGCGACAGGGCATCCGTCAGCGCCCCTTCGAGGCCGTAGCCGACCTCGATGCGCACCTTGCGCTCGTTCGGCGCGACGAGGAGGAGGGCGCCGTTGTTCTTGTCGGCCCGGCCGAGCTTCCAGGTCCGCAGGAGCCGGTTCGCGTAATCCTCGACCTCGTAGCCTTCGAGGGAGGGGACGGTGGCGACGACGATCTGGTCGCTGGTCTTGTCCTCGTAGGCCTTGAGCTTCGCTTCGAGGCCGGCGCGCTGGTCGGCCGTGAGGAGGTTGGCGCGGTCGACGACGCGGCCCGTCAGCGCCGGGAAGCTCTGCGCCAGCCCGGCGAGCGGCAGCAGAAGCGCGACGAGAAGGGCCGCGGCGAAAGCCGCCGCGCCGTCGCGCCGCCGCCGATCGAAAAAGCTGCCGCGCTCGCTCACCGGACGCTCCCTACCAGCGCGCGGAGGCTCCGGCGCCCCCGGATGACCCGCCGCCGCCCGAATAGCCGCCGCCGCTGCCGCTCCCCGAGCGCGCGCTCCCGCCGAGGCCCCAGCCGTCGCGGCGGCGGCGCCGCGCTGGCGGCCCGGCCAGGAGGAAGGCGACGAGTGTCGCGAGGAGGACGAGCACGAGGAAGCCGAAGAAGATGTCGCGGGAGGCATTCCCGTCGAAGGCCGCCGCCGGCCCCTGCCAGGCCTGCCCGTCGCCGCTCAGGATCGAAAGGACGGCGTCCGTTCCCGCAGCGAGGCCGGCGGCGACGTCGCCCCGCCGGAAGTGCGGCAGCATGACCGCGTGCACGATTGCGCCCGCGAGGGCATCCGTCAGCACGCTTTCGAGCCCGTAGCCGACCTCGATGCGCATCTGGCGCTCGCCCGGCGCGACGAGGACGAGGACGCCGTTGTCGCGGTCCGCCCGGCCGAGCCCCCAGAGGCGAAAGAGTTGGTTGGCGTAGGCGTCGATCGGCACGCCTTCGAGGGAGGGAACCGTCGCGACCACGACCTGATCGGCGGTCGCCTCCTCGTGCGCCGCGAGCTTTTCCGCGAGGGCCGCGCGTTCGCCGCCCGTCAAGGCTTCGGCGACGTCGACGACGCGGCCGGTGAGCGCCGGGAAGCTCTGCGCGAGCGCCGAAAGGGGAACGGCGAGCGCGACGAGGAGCGCGAGCGAGGCGAGGAGCGGACGTCCAGCGCCGGGCATCGCCGCGAGGCCCGGTCGGCGGCTCAGAACTTCACCGCCGGCGGGCGGTCGGAGCCTGCCGTCGCCGTAAAGTTCTCCATCGGCTTCGCGTCCGGATAGAGGAAGGCGGCGATCCAGCGGCCGGGGATCGTGCGCAGTTCGGTGTTGTAGCCCTGCACGGCCTCGATGTAGTCGCGCCGCGCCACGGCAATGCGGTTCTCGGTGCCTTCGAGCTGCGATTGCAGGGCGAGGAAGTTGGCGTTCGACTTCAGCTCTGGATAGCGCTCGACGGTCACGAGCAGCCGGCCGAGGGCGCCGGTGAGCTGGTTCTGGGCGTCCTGGTACTCCTTGAATTTCGCCGGATCGGTGATGGTCGTCGCGTCGACCTTCACCGAGGAGGCCTTGGCGCGCGCCTCCGTCACTTGGGTGAGCACGTCGCGCTCCTGCTGCGCGAAGCCCTTCACCGTCTCGACGAGGTTCGGGATCAGGTCGGCCCGGCGCTGGTACTGGTTCTGGACCTCGCTCCAGGCGGATTTCGCCTGCTCCTGGAGGGTCGGCACGTTGTTGATGCCGCAGGCCGAGAGGCAGGCGACGGCGAGGCCGGCCATCAGGATGCGAACCGAAAAAGCCCGCCTCGTCGTCGGCAGCGTCTGGACCTGCATAAAAATCTCCCCCGGCGCGCGTTCCCGCTTTATAGGGGCTCGTCCCGGCGATCTCAAATCCGGGCGTTTCCGTCTTTGCGACGCGCGAGGTGCCGCATGACCTTCCTGCCCGAGACGAGCGTGCTCCTGACCTATTCGCTCGCCTGCTTCGTGCTCTTCGTGACGCCGGGGCCGGACATGAGCCTCTTTCTGGCGAAGACGCTGCAGGGCGGCACGAAGGCCGGCATCGCGGCGATGCTCGGCGCCATGGCGGGGTGCTGCGTGCACACGCTTCTTGCCGCCCTCGGCCTCTCGGCCCTGCTCGCGGCCTCGGCGACGGCCTTCGCGGCGCTGAAGATCGTCGGCGCGCTCTATCTCCTCTGGCTCGCGTTCGATGCCGTCCGGCACGGCTCGGCCCTCAGCGTCAAGGCGGAGCGCAGGGGCGAGGTGCCGCTCTTCAAGACGTTCCTGATGGGCGTCGGCATCAATCTCACCAATCCCAAGATCGTGCTCTTCTTCGTGACCTTCCTGCCGCAATTCGTGCAGGCGGGCGATCCGCATGCGGCGGCAAAGCTCGTCTTCCTCGGCCTCTATTTCGTTGCCTTCTCGATCCCGCTCGCCGCCCTGATGATCGTCGGCGCCGAGAAGGTCATCGCGACTCTGCACGGCCGGCCGCGCCTGCTGCGGGTCATCGACTATTCCTTCGCCGGCCTGTTCTCCGCGTTCGCGCTCCGCATCCTCGCCTCCTCGCGCTGACGCATGCCCGCCCTGCGTCCGGCGATGAGCCAGTAGACCGCGCCGGAGACGGCGCCGGCGAGGAAGAGAACGAAGGCGATATGCATCTCCTCGGGGGATGGCGCACGACCGACCCCGCGGGCGAGGAACGGCATCGCGCCGGTGATCAGCGCAGTCGCGCCGACCTGCCAGACGAAGGAGCGCGCGCCGATCGCCTCGCTCGCGAGCGCGACGGCGAGGGGCGGCAGGACGAGGAGAGCAAAGGCGATCTTCCCGGCGGCGGCGAAGGCGCCGTCGAGGCTCGGCAATCCACCCTCGTCGGCATCGACGAGGGCGTCGAAGAGAGACCACCAGCCGGTTTCGAGCACCACAGCGACGATGTTGCCGAAGAGCGGGTCCGCGATCGCCGCGACGACGAGGAAGAGCGCGCCGGCGGCGATCGCCAGCGCGAGGGCGAACGGGACGAGGACCATCAGGCGAAGCATCGCTATCCGCTCAGCCGGTCGGGTCGAGGCGCGTTGCCGCGGAGAGGGACGGCGTTTCGCGCACGCCGATGCGCCAGTAGATGAAGCCGCAGATCGCGCCGGCGAACGGCGCTATCATCCTCACGGGACCCCAGCTCCAGCTTTCCGGCGCGCCAGCGTGGCTCGGCGAGGTCGTCGCGACGAAGGCCGCTCCGAGGAGGGCCCCGGCGGCGATGAAGACGGCCCGGTGACGAAGCCCGAACCTCTCCAGGACGAACGCCAGAAGGCCCGCGGCCGCAACGAGCGGACCTCCGAGGTAAAGGAGGAAGTCGAGGCCGAGCGGCAGTATCTTGCGCACACCGAAAAGATCGTCCCGGCGCAGCCCCCCGCCGCTCCGCAACAGGACATCGCCGACGTAATAGAAGGCCAGGACGAGATAGGGCGCGGCGATCGTCGCAGCGACGACGCCGAGAATCTTGCGCCTCATTCGCGCTCGCCGAGCGCGTACACGCCCTCCGCGCCGATGCCGGATTCGAGCATCAGGCGGGCGCGGGCGCGCAGCTTCTCGGTCTCGCTCTTGAGCTGGCCGCAGGCGGCAAGGATGTCGCGGCCGCGGGGCGTGCGCACCGGCGAGGCGTAGCCGGCCCGAAAGACGATCTCGGAAAAGCGCTCGATGCGCTCCCAGTCGGAGCATTCGTAGACCGTGCCGGGCCAGGGATTGAACGGGATCAGGTTGATCTTCGCCGGGATGCCCTTGAGCAGGCGCACGAGGTCGCGCGCATCGGCGTCGGAATCGTTGACGCCCTTCAGCATCACGTATTCGAAGGTGATGCGGCGCGCGTTCGAGGCGCCCGGATAGGCGCGGCAGGCCTCGAGCAGCGCGGCGATCGGGTACTTGCGGTTCAACGGCACGAGCCTGTCGCGGACATCGTCGCGCACGGCGTGCAGGGAAATCGCAAGCATGGCGTTCGCCTCGCGGCCGAGGCGGTCCATCTGCGGCACGACGCCGGACGTCGAGACCGTGATGCGCCGGCGCGAGAGGCTGAGGCCCTCGTTGTCGGAGAGGACGTCGATCGCCGGCGCGACGTTGTCGAGATTGTAGAGCGGCTCGCCCATGCCCATGAAGACGACGTTCGAGACGAAGCGCGCGCCGTCGCCGGGCACGAAGGCGCCGGCGGGCGGCGCCGCGCCCGGCCAGTCGCCGAGCCGGTCGCGGGCGACGATGAGCTGCGCCGCGATCTCGGCCGAGGTGAGGTTGCGGACGAGGCGCTGCGTGCCGGTGTGGCAGAACGAGCAGGTCAGGGTGCAGCCGACCTGGCTCGAGACGCAGAGCGTGCCGCGGTCGGCTTTCCGGAATGTAGACGCACTCGATCTCGGCGCCCTTGTCGTGCGGGCCGGCGGGCGCCATGCGCAGGAGCCATTTGCGCGTGCCGTCCTTCGAGACCTGCTCGGAGACGACCTCCGGCCGGTCGAGGGTGTAGGTCTCGGCGAGGGCGCCGCGCAGGCCCTTGCCGACATTCGTCATGGCGTCGAAGGAGCGGGCGCCGCGCAGGTAGATCCAGTGCCAGAGCTGGCGCGACCCGCATCTTCAGGTCGCCCTCCGGCACGCCGATCGCCGCGAGCTTCGCCTTCAGCTCCTCCCGCGTCAGCCCGACGAGGGACGGCGCGGCGCCGGCCGCCACGGCAATCTCGGCCGCCTTCTCGATGCCGGCATGGGGGCCGGCATGGCTCGTGCGCGCGGCGATGTCGAGCGCCATCGAAAACCCTGTCCTCGCTGTCGGAACGAAGCGCCCATATAGGCCGAAAGCGCCCGGATTGTGAGTCCCACAGGACCCTTTCGCCTCTCCCCGCCTGCGGGGAGAGGGTTCGGCCTTCGGCCGAACGAGCGGAGCGAAGCGCAGCGGGGGTGAGGGGGCGGTGCAGAAACAGGCGCTGCCCACGACGCCGCGCCTTCTTCGTCGGCGCCCCCTCACCCTCGCCTGCTGCGCAGGCTTGCCGCCTTCGGCGGCCCTCTCCCCGCAAGCGGGGAGAGGTGAATCGCGCTGAATTCCGCAAGCGGGGAGGGGCGGAGCCGGGGCGGGCGCCTTAGGACGCGCATTCCTTCCGGGCGCGGTCGAGGGCCGGCCCGAAGCCGTTGAGGGAGTAGCGGTCGGTGAGCTGGTTGCCGCGGCGGGACTGCACCTTCACCAGGAGGGCCTGGCCCTTCGACATGGTGGCGATCGCCTTGCCCTCCTCGGCGGGGTTCTTCAGCCAGGCGTTCTGTTCCTTCGTCAGCAGCGCGTAGCTCGTCGCGCCGACGCTCGCCTGGGCCGGGACGGCGTCGTTGGTCGAGAAGCCCATCACCAGGGCGACCTCGTTGCGGACGTTCTCGGAGGGGCTGACGGTCACGAACAGATAGGCCGGGTCCCGCGTCAGCGTCCGCGGCAGGCGCTCCTTCGGCTGGGTCAGCGCGTAGCAGATTTTCGAACGCCCGCGCTGGGCGGTGTAGACGGTCCAGTCGCCGAGGGTGGCGACGGCGGCGGCGCCGCCGCCGATCGGGCTCCCCGCCGGCGCGGCGGGCTTCGCGGCGGGCCGGTTCTGCCCGGTCGCCGCCGGACGGCCCCGCTCAGACGCGGCGGGCGCGGCGCGGCCGGCGGCCGGTTTCTGCGTGCCCTGCGCGAAGGCGGCCGGGCCGGCGAACGCAACGAGGCCGGCGAAAAGGGCGCCGGAAAGGACGCGGCAAAGGCTGGCGAGAATCATGAACGGACCCTTGGGGGAGCGCCTTCCCGTTTAGAGCACATCCCAGCCCTCGTTAAGGTTGCCTGAATGCCGCCATCGTCGCGGCCCGATCCGGGCCCGGCGGCATCTCGGTTGAGGAAGGCGGGCGGCTCAGTCCGCGGCTGCGCCCTCGGCGAGGGCGGTCCGGGCCTTTTCGCGGTGCTCGTCCTTGATCGCGCCGGCGACCTGCGAGAGCGCCGCGGCGAGGAGCGCGGCGTCGTCGGCGAAGCCGAGCACCGGCAGGAAATCCGCGATCGCGTCGACGGGCATCACGAAATAGGCGATGGCGCCGAGGAGCACGAAGCGGACCCGGCTCGGCGTCGCCGGATCGAGGGTGCAGTAATAGGCGGCGAGGATGTCCTCGGCGAACGGGATCCGGCGCCCGACGCGCTTCAGCTTGGCCCAAAAATCCCGGCGCACGCCGTCCTCGTCCCGGGCGGCCCGGCGCACCGCCTCCATCTCGGCCTTGGTGAACGGCTTGACGATCGCCTCGCTCATGCTCCCCTCCGAAGGCCCCGGCGGGACATCCCGTCGATCGGCCCGATTACCGCATCATGTGGGAACCCCGCCGCCTGCGCAAAAGCCGTCCGGCGCGGTCATTCCCGCCGGGAAGCGCTTCGGCTAAGAGCCATCCCGTTGGAGGAGACAACGCATGAAGCTCGACGAATCTGTGGCGGCGGTGGTGACCGGCGGCGCCTCCGGCCTCGGCGAGGCCACGGCCCGCCTGCTCGCCGCGGCGGGAGCGAAGGTCGCGATCTTCGATCGGGACGGCGAGCGCGGCCGGGCCGTCGCCGCGGATTTAGGCGGCGCTTTCTGCGAGGCGGACGTCACCGACGAGGCCTCCGTCGACGCGGCGCTGCGGCAGGCGCGGGCGAAAAACGGCGTCGAGCGGGTCCTCGTCAACTGCGCCGGCGTGGCGCCGGGCAAGCGCACGGTGTCGAGGAAACGCGAGACCGGAGAGCTCGTCGCCCACGACATCGCGAGCTTCCGCCGCACGCTCGAGATCAACCTGATCGGCACCTACCTGATGATCGCCAAATCCACCGTCGCCATGGCCGGGCTCGATCCGGTAACGGCGGATGGCGGCCGCGGCGTCGTCGTCTGCACTGCCTCCGTCGCGGCGACGGACGGGCAGATCGGACAGGCCGCCTACGCCGCCTCGAAGGGCGGCATCCTCGGCCTCACCCTGCCGGTGGCGCGGGACCTCGCCGGCTACGGCATCCGGGTGCTGACGATCATGCCGGGCCTGTTCTCGACGCCGATGTTCGAGAGCGTGCCGGAGGATTTTCGCAAGTCCCTCGAGGCCGGCATCCCGTTCCCGAGCCGCCTCGGCCATCCGGAGGAATTCGCCAAGCTCGTCCTGGCGATCGTCGACAACGACATGCTGAACGGCGAGGCGATCCGCCTCGACGGCGCGCTCCGGATGCAGCCGAAATAGGCTCAGCCGAGGGGGTAGGCGGCCTCGACCACGTAGGGGCCGCCGCCGACGACGCCGCGGGACGAGAACAGCACGAAGCGCCGCGCCGTGAAGGACAGCCGGCGGAAATGGCCCCGCGTCGCGATGTAGCCGGCGACGTCGATCGGCGAGGAATCCCGCAGCCGCGCCAGGGTCACGTGCGGCACGAACTTGCGCCGCTCCGGCTCGAGCCCGATCCGGCGGACGAGGCGCTCCTGCTCGGAGCGAAGGTCGGCGAGGTCGGCCGAGGCTGCGGCGCGGGCGAGGACGGCGCGCGGGCGGCCGCCGCCGAACGAGTCGAGCCCGTCGAAGGTGACCGAGACCGGGCCGCGCCGGCGGCCGTCGCCGAGGACGGAGAAGACGTCGTCCGCAAGCCCGTCGTCGATGTCGCCGATGAAGCGCAGGGTGATGTGATAGTTTTCGGGGTCGATCCAGCGGGCGCCCGGCAGGCCGCCGCGGAGGGTCGAGAGTTCGAGGCCGATCTCCTCGGGGATCTCGAGGCCGGTGAACAGGCGTGGCATCGGCACCCCCCAATCGCAACGGCGAGACGAGGATCATGGCGGCGGAGCCATGCCCTCCGCAATCCTACCCGCCGACGATCAACAGGGCGATTCGTTCCGCCTGCCTTACGGGCAGGGGTTGCAGTTCGTCACGTGGATGGCGTCGATCCGGTCCTCGATCTGGGGCGTGATCTTGACGTCGACCGCGGCGATGTCGGTCTTGAGCTGGCCCATCGCCGTCGCGCCGATGATGGCGGAGGTCACGAAGGGCCGCGACAGCACGAAGGCGATGGCGAGCTGCGCCGGGTCGAGGCCAAGGTCGCGGGCGAGGTCGACATAGGCTCGGATCGCCTTCTCCGCCCCCGGCGTCTGGTAGCGCTGGCCGCGCTTGAAGAGGGTCGTGCGCGTGCCCGGAGGCTGGGCGCCGTCGAGATACTTGCCGGTCAGAAAACCCTGGCCGAGGGGCGAATAGGCGAGGAGCGAGACGCCCTCCCGCATCGAGACCTCCGCCAAGGCCGTCTCGTAGGTGCGGTTGACGAGGCTGTAGGCGTTCTGGACCGACTGCACCCGCGGCCCGCCGCGGGCCTCCGAATCCCTGAGGAAGGTCATGGTGCCCCAGGCGCTCTCGTTCGAGAGGCCGACATGGCGGATCTTTCCGGCCTTCACGAGGTCGCCGAGGATGTCGAGGGTCTCCGCGATCGGATGCTCCGACACCGGAGGCGGCGCGCGATAGACGGTCGGGTTGCCGCCCCAGGGGATCGGCCGGTCCGGCCAATGCAGCTGGTAGAGGTCGATATAGTCGGTCTGCAGGCGCCTCAGGCTCTTGTTGACGGCCTCTTCGATCTGCGCCCGGGAGAGCTCGCCGGGGGAGCCGTCGTCCCGGAACCAGGTGCTTTCGGAGCGGCCGATGACCTTCGAGGCGAGAATGACCTTGTCGCGGCTGCCGCGGCTCTTGAACCAGGAGCCGATGGCGCGCTCGGTGGCGCCCTGCGTCTCGGCGCGCGGCGGGATCGGGTAGAGCTCCGCCGTGTCGAAGACATTGATGCCCCGGTCGAGGGCGTAGTCCATCTGCTCGTGGCCCTCGGCCTCCGTGTTCTGCTGGCCCCAGGTCATGGTGCCGAGGCAGATCCGGCTCACGGTCAGGCCGGTGCGGCCGAGGGTCGCGTATTTCATCGCAGGAGCTCCCGCGGCGAGGACCGCCGCGTGTGACGGCGCCGGGATCGGCGCGGGCTGAAGACGGGCACCCGGCCGCGTCAGGACGCGGTCAGGCGGGCAAGGAAGGTCTCGACGGTCGGCAGCATGCGCTCGACGATGATCTCGACCCCCCTGGCGGTCGGGTGAAGACCGTCGGGAAGGTTGAGAGAGCGGTCGCCCGCCACCCCGTCCAGGAAGAAGGGATAGAGCACGAGGCCCTGCCTGTCCGCAATCTCACGGTAGAGCTTGTCGAACGACTTCCCGTAATCGGGCCCGAGATTGGGCGCCGCGACCATGCCCGCGAGAAGCACGGGGATGCTGCGCGCCTTCAGCCGGGCGACGATCTCGCCGATGGCCCTGCGCGGCACCGCCGGATCGAGGCCGCGCAGCATGTCGTTGGCGCCGAGTTCGAGGATGACGCCGTCGGTGCCGTCCGGAATCGACCAGTCGAGCCGTTCGAGCGCCATCGACGCGGTGTCGCCGGAGACGCCCGCATTGACGATCTCGACCTTGTGACCCTTCGCCTTGAGCGCCCGCTCCAACGCCTGCGGAAAGGCCGCCTGCGCCGGCAGGCCGTAGCCGGCGGTGAGGGAATCGCCGAGCGCGACGAGGCGGAGCGGCCGGCCCGCCGGCGCCTTTTGCGCCAGGGCCGGGGCGGCCGCGAAGAGCGCGAGCGCGAGGGCGAAAAGCCGGGCGACGCGCAATGTCGCGACAAAGCCGTCTTGGCGCTTCATCGGTATCCGTCCCATATGCGAGTGAGAGCGGGCGGCCGGTGGGCCGCCCGTGTCGTGGCAAAGATCGGGTTTTCGATGATCGAGGACAAGGCCATCGCCCTCGAGGGTGTCGACCTCAGCCTGGGGCGCGGGGCGGCGCGGGTGCATATCCTCAAGGGCGTCTCCCTTGCGATCGGCCGCGGCGAGGCGGTCGGCCTCGTCGGGCCCTCCGGCTCGGGCAAGTCGACGCTCCTCATGACCATGGCCGGCCTCGAGCGGCCGGACGGCGGCACCGTCATCGTCGACGGCGCGGACCTCGCGCGCCTCGACGAGGATGCCCTCGCCCGCTTCCGCGGCCGCCGCATCGGCATCGTCTTCCAGTCCTTCCACCTCGTGCCGACCATGACGGCGCTCGAAAACGTCGCGCTTCCGCTCGAACTCGCCGACGCGCCGGACGCCTTTCCCCGCGCGGCGGCGGAACTGGAGCGGGTCGGGCTCGGCGATCGCCTGCACCACTACCCGGCGCAGCTTTCGGGCGGCGAGCAGCAGCGCGTCGCCATCGCCCGCGCCATCGTGCCGGACCCGGCGATCCTCGTCGCCGACGAGCCGACCGGCAATCTCGACGAGGTCACCGGCACCGGCATCATCGACCTCCTCTTCGCCCTGCGCCGGGATCGCGGCGCCACCCTCGTCCTCGTCACGCACGATCCGACTCTCGCAAGCCGCTGCGACCGCACGGTCCGGCTGCGCTCGGGCCGCATCGAGGCCGATGCGGCCGTGGCGGCCTGAGGCTTTTCCATGCACGGCTCGCTCCTCGCAACGCCGCGCCGTCCTTCGCCCGGACGGCTGCCCCTCGTGCTTCGGCTCGCCCTGCGCGAACTGCGCGGCGGCGTTGCCGGCTTCGGCATCTTCCTCGCCTGCATCGCGCTCGGTGTCGCCGCCATCGCCGGCGTCTCCTCGATCTCGCGCTCCCTCACCGAGGGGCTCGGGCGGGAGGGCCGCAAGATCCTCGGCGGCGACATGGCCTTCTCGCTGATCCACCGCGAGGCGGCCCCCGCCGAGCGCGCCTTCCTCGACGCCCGCGGCCGCGTCTCGGTCATCGCCTCGATGCGGGCGATGGCGATGGCGGGCGAAAAGGGCTCGGGCCTCGTCGAGCTGAAGGCCGTCGACGGCGACTATCCGACCGTCGGCGAGCTTCTGGCCGAGCCGCAGCGCCCCGCCGCGGACCTCCTCGCCTTCCGGGACGGCGCCTACGGCGCGGTCGTCGACGAGGCGCTCCTCGTCCGTCTCGACCTCGCCGTCGGCGACCGGGTGAGCGTCGGCGCCGCGCCGGTCGAGCTGCGCGCGACCCTCGTCTCCGAGCCCGACAAGATCGCGAACGGCATCGGCCTCGGGCCGCGGCTGCTCGTTTCGCAGGCGGCGCTGCGGGCCACCGGCCTCCTGCAGCCGGGCAGCCTGGTGCGCTGGACCTACCGCCTCGACCTGCCCTCGGGCGCCCCGGACTCGCGCCTCGAGGGGATCGCCAAGGAGGCCCAGGCGGCGCTGCCGGAGGCCGGATGGGACGTCCGCTCCCGGGTCAACGCGGACCCGCGCTTCGCCCGCAACATCGAGCGCTTCACCCAGTTCCTCACCCTCGTCGGCCTGACGGCGCTGCTCGTCGGCGGCGTCGGCGTCGCGAACGCGGTGCGCGGCTTCGTCGACCGCAAGCGGGCGACCTTCGCGACCCTGAAGAGCCTCGGCGCGCCGGGCGGGCAGGTCGTCGCCCTCGCCCTCGTCCAGGTGATGCTGATCGCGGCGCTCGGCATCGCGATCGGGCTCGCCGTCGGCGGTTCCCTGCCTTTCCTGATCGAGCGCCTGTTCGGGGCCGTGCTGCCGATCCCGCTCGCGCCGACGCTCGCCCTTGGCGAGCTCGCCGTCGCGCTCCTCTACGGCATCCTGACGGCCTTCGTCTTCGCGCTGGCGCCCCTCGGGCGCGCCCACGACATCCCGGTTTCCGGCCTGTTCCGCGACGAGGTCGAGCCCGAGCGGCGCTGGCCCCGCACGCGCTACCTCGCGGCCCTCGCCGTCGCCGTCGCCGCCCTCGTGGGGCTCGCCGTCGCCGCCGCCTACGACCGCAGGATCGCGCTGATGTTCGTCGGCGGGTCGGCGGCGACCTTCCTCCTCCTGCGCCTCGTCGCGGCGGGCCTGATGGCCCTCGCCCGCCGCCTGCCGCGGCCGCACCGGACGGCGCCGCGCCTCGCCCTCGCCAACATCCACCGCCCCGGCGCGCTGACGCCCTCCCTCGTGCTCTCCCTCGGCCTCGGCATCACGCTCCTCGTCACCCTCGCCCTGATCGATACGAACCTCACCCGCAGCCTCACCCGCACCCTGCCGGCGATGGCGCCGAGCTTCTTCTTCCTCGACATCCCGAACGCCGAGGCGCCGGCCTTCGACGCCTTCCTGCAGAAGGAGGTTCCCGGCGCGACGATCGACCGGGTGCCGATGATGCGCGGCCGCCTCGTCACCCTGCGCGGCGTGCCGGTCGCCGAGATCAAGGCCGACGAGCAAGTCGCCTGGGTGCTCGACGGCGACCGCGGCATCACCTACGCGGCCGAAATTCCGGAGGGCTCGACCCTCGAGGCGGGCGCGTGGTGGCCGGCGGATTACCGCGGCCCTCCCCTCGTCTCCTTCGACGACAGGATCGCCGCCGGGCTCGGCCTGAAGCTCGGCGACGAGGTCACCGTCAACGTCCTCGGCCGCAACATCGGCGCCACCATCGCCTCCTTCCGCCACGTCGAATGGCGCTCGATCGGCATCAATTTCGTGATGGTCTTCTCGCCCAACACCTTCGCGGGCGCCCCGCATACCCACCTCGCGACGGTGACCTTCCCGCACGGCCCCGACCGCACCGCGGAGCTGAAGATCCTGCGCGACGCCGCCCTCGCCTATCCCTCCGTGACGAGCGTGCGCGTCAAGGACGCCCTCGACGCGGTCAACGACGTCGTCTCGCAGCTCGTCATGGCGATTCGCGGCGCCAGCGGCATCGCCCTCGTCGCGAGCCTTCTCGTCCTCGCCGGCGCCCTGGCGGCGGGTCATCGGGCGCGGCTTTACGACGCCGTCGTGCTGAAGACCCTCGGCGCGACGCGCGGCCGCCTCGTCCTCGCCTATGCCCTCGAATACGGGGCGCTCGGCGTCGCGACAGCCCTCTTCGGCCTCCTCGCCGGCACGCTCGCCGGCTATCTCATCCTGACGCGGGTGATGAACGTGCCCTTCGCCCTCGATCTTTCGGGCGCTGTCCTCTCCGCCGCCCTCGCCGTGCTGGTGAGCGTCGGCTTAGGACTTGTCGGAACCTGGCGAATCCTCAGTCAAAAGCCGGCGCCTTACTTGCGGAACCTTTGAGCGCCGAAGCTTTGCGCCGCCGCGGCCGCTGCGTTGAATTGGCCGCCGCCGGCACTGTTCTACACTCACCTTAAGGTGCGCCGGAGACCTCTTGCGGAGGCCGCGCCGGACCCTCATATTCTCGTCACGCCGAAGAACGGCGGCCGAGGGGTCGCGTGAGCCCTCGACATGACCATTCCACGCGGAGAGGACTCTGATGGCACCCGTTAACCAGAACCCCACCGCCTACGGCTCGGGCTTTGCCCGTTCGTCCGCCCAGGTCGACCAGGGCCTGCGCAGCTTCATGCTCGGCGTCTACAACAACATGGTGCTGGGCCTCGCTGTCTCGGCCATCGTCGCCCTCGGCGTCAACATGGCGGCGACGAGCTCGACCCCGACGGCCACCCGGATCGGCAGCATCTACCTGACCGAGTTCGGCCGTCTCCTTTACGGCACCCCGCTGAAGTGGGTTGTCGCCCTGGCGCCGCTGGCGTTCATCTTCATGTTCACGATGCGGATGGACCGCATGTCCGCCGCGAGCGCGCGTACGACCTTCCTCGCCTTCGCGGCGGTGATGGGCGCGTCCCTGTCGACGCTGCTCATCGTGTTCACCGGCGCGAGCGTCGTGCAGGTGTTCTTCATCACGGCCGCGTCGTTCGGCGCGCTGTCGCTGTGGGGCTACACCACGAGCCGCAGCCTGTCCGGCATCGGCTCGTTCCTCGTCATGGGCGTGATCGGCCTGATCCTCGCCTCGCTGGTCAACATCTTCCTGGCCTCGAGCGCGCTGCAATTCGCGATCTCGGCGCTGGGCGTTTTGATCTTCGCGGGCCTTACCGCCTACGACACGCAGAAGCTGAAGGAGATGTACGTCTCCGGCAATTTCGACGGCGAAGCCGCGGCCAAGGTCTCGATCTTCGGCGCCCTGACGCTCTATCTCGACTTCATCAACATGTTCCAGTTCATCCTGGCTCTGGTCGGCAACCGCAACCAGTAAGACCGGGCGACAAAACGAGGATCGCAGCCCCGGCCGGAAGGCCGGGGCTTTTTCTTGAAAGGCCCGCGCCGCTTCGCCTCCCGCGCCCGCATGTCCGTCCTGATCCGCGCCTCCGCCGAGGTCGATCTTCCCGCCATCGCCGCCATCTACGCCGAGGCCGTCGCCAACGGCACCGCCTCCTTCGAGCTCGAGCCGCCCGGGGAGGCCGAGATGGCGCGGCGGCGCGAGGCGCTGCTTTCCGGCGGCTTTCCCTACCTCGTCGCGGAGGCCGGGGGCGCCGTTCTCGGATACGCCTATGCCGGCGCCTACCGGCCCCGCGCCGCCTACCGCTCGACGGTCGAGGATTCGATCTACGTCGCGCCGTTCGCGCGCGGCATGGGCATCGGCCGCGCGCTGCTTTCCCGCCTCATCGCCGAATGCGAGGCGCGCGATTTCCGGCTCATGGTGGCGGTGATCGGCGACGCGGCCTCGACCGGGTCCGTCGCCCTCCACCGCAGCCTCGGCTTCACGCCGGTCGGCACCTTCCAGGGCATCGGCTACAAGCACGGCCGCTGGCTCGCCAGCGTCCTGATGCAGCGGGCGCTCGGCCCGGGCGACACGTCCCCGCCGACGCGGCCGCTGGCGGAGTGAGCGGGGCGGCAATGCGACAGTAAGGGGTCCTTGACGATTACACTTTCGTATGTACAATCTGGTCGGTACGAGATTCTCCGTGCGATTCGAATGGGACCCTGAGAAAGCGCGACGGAACCTCGTCAAGCACGCCGTGGATTTCACTTTTGCGCAGTACGTTTTCGACGATCCCTTGCACGTCATCGTCCCGGATCGGATCGAGAATGGAGAGCAGCGATGGCATGCCATCGGGATGGTCGGGTCCCGTCGCCATTCTCCTTGTCGTTCATACATATCCAGGCGGGGAGGACGAAGAGCGCATCAGAATTGTCGGTGCGCGAAAGGCGACGGCCGACGAAAGGAGACGCTATGAGCAAGAAGGAGCTTAGCCCAGAGCAGCGCGAGCAGCTTGCAAGGGTGGCCGCGCTTCCTGACGATCAGATCGACACGGCCGACATCCCGGAGGCGCCGGCCGAGAATTGGGTCTATGCAAGGCGGAGCAATCTTTATCGGCCCTTGAAGCAGCCGGTCACCATCCGACTGGATTTGGACGTTCTCACCTGGTTCAAGGAACGCTTTGCAGGCGGTCGCTATCAGACGGAGATCAACCGCGTTCTTCGCCGCTACGTGATCGAAGCGGAAAAACAGCGCCCCTAAGCCGCCAGGAGTTCCTTCCCGTCGTGACCCGCGATCGTCGCCTCGACGATGGTTCCGGCGGGCACGTCGTGCGCGAAGCGGACCGGGGTGAAGGCTTCCGTGCGGCCGAGGCGGCCGGTTTCGACGAGGATGCGGCGGCGGGCGCCGACTTCGGCGGCGAGGTGGCGGGCGAGCGCCGCGGCGCCCGCCTCGCGCAGGCGGCGGGCGCGGTCCTTGACCTCGGCGCGGGCGACCTGCGGCATGCGGGCGGCCGGCGTGCCGGGGCGGGGCGAGAACGGGAAGACGTGGAGATGCGTCAGGCCGCATTCCGCGACGATCGAGAGCGAGCGGGAAAACATCGCCTCGTCCTCGGTCGGAAAGCCGGCGATGATGTCGGCGCCGAGGACCATGTCCGGACGCAGGGCCCGCACGGTTTCGCAGAAGCGGATCGCGTCGGCGCGCAGGTGCCGCCGCTTCATGCGCTTCAGGACGAGATCGTCGCCGGCCTGGAGCGAAAGGTGCAGGTGCGGCATCAGCCGCCGCTCCGTCGCGACAGCGTCGAGGAGCGCGTCGTCGGCCTCGACGGAATCGATCGACGACAGGCGCAGGCGCTCGAGCTCCGGCACGTGTCGCAGGATCGCCTTCACCAGAAGGCCGAGGCCCGGCCGGCCCGGCAGGTCGCGTCCGTAGCTCGTGATGTCGACACCGGTGAGCACGACCTCGCGGGAGCCGTGCTCCACGATGACGCGCACCTGTTCGACGACGGCCCCCATCGGCACCGAGCGCGAATTGCCGCGGCCGTAGGGGATGATGCAGAAGGTGCAGCGGTGGTCGCAGCCGTTCTGCACCTGCACGAAGGCGCGGGTGCGGCCGCGCATCCCGTCGACGAGATGCGGCGCCGTCTCGCGCACGGCCAGGATGTCGTCGACGAGGATGCGCTCGCCGCCCCGATCCGTCAGGCCGGCCCAGGTCGCGGCCTTCAGCTTCGCCTCGTTGCCGAGGACCTGCGCGACTTCGGGCATCGCCGCGAAAACCTCCGGCTCGATCTGCGCGGCGCAGCCCGTGACGACGATGCGCGCGCCCGGCTTTTGCCGGGCGAGGCGGCGGATCGTCTGCCGCGCCTGCCGCGTCGCCTCGCCGGTGACGGCGCAGGTGTTGACGATGACGACGTCGGCAAGGCCCGCCGCCTCCGCGTGCCGCAGCATGGCCTCGGACTCGGAGGTGTTGAGCCTGCATCCGAAGGTGACGATCTCGACCGCCATCACGCCGCTCCGGAAAAGAGCTCCGCGCGCAGCACGCCCTCGTGCTCGCGCTCGACCGGCCCCGACATCAGCACGTGATCGTCCGCTTCGCGCCAGGCGATGTGAAGATCGCCGCCGGGCAGGCTGACCCGGGCGCGCCGTCCGGTGAGATTCTTGCGCGCGGCGGCGACGAGGGCGGCGCAGGCGGCCGAGCCGCAGGCGCGGGTGAGGCCGGCGCCGCGCTCCCAGACGCGCAGGACGATGTGCTCGCGGCCCGCGACCGCCGCAAGGGAGATGTTGGCGCGCTCCGGGAAGATCGGATGCTGTTCGAGCACGGGTCCGATCGCGCCGAGATCGTAGCCGGCGACGTCTTCGACGAAGAAGATCGCGTGCGGGTTGCCCATGTTGACGACGGCCGGGCCGCTCAGAAGCGGCGCCTCGGCGGGGCCGATCCTGAGGTCGATCGCGCGGGTGTCGGGATAGGGGTCCCGCAGCGGGATCTCGTCCCACCGAAAGCGCGGCGCGCCCATGTCGACGGTGAATGAAAAATCGCCGTCGCGGGTCGTCGGCAGGATGCCGGCGGCGGTTTCGAGGAAGAGGGTTTCGCCCGCCGGCCGCGCCATCATCGGATCGGACAGCATCGCCCAGGCGACGCAGCGCGTGCCGTTGCCGCAGGCGGCGGATTCCGAGCCGTCGGTGTTGTAGATCGCGAGCGAGGCGTCCGTGCCGGGGCTGACCGGATCGTGCAGGACCATGAGCTGGTCGAAGCGCGAGCGCGGATTGGCGGCGATGGCGCGAGCCTCCTGCGGCGCGACTCGGATGGCGGTGCCGCGCAGGTCGAGGACGGTGATCTCGTTGCCGAGACCGTTCATCTTGAGGAAGCGGCGATGGGCGAGGGCACTCATGGCGGGCTATATGGGCCAAAACCTGTGGAACCGCGAGTCGCCCCGGGCGTCTCTCTCCTGTTCCGCCGCTCCCTCGCCTCGCCGCAACCGGGATCGGCTCCTATGATCCGCCCCGACCGGGCCGGTGATTCGCCTGCGAGGCTCCCATGACTGACGGCATTGTCTCCCCGCGGCTCGGCGCCGCCCTCCTCGCCTTCTTCCTTGCCGTCCCCGCCCTCGCCCAGACCGCGCCGGCGCCGCCGCCGGCCCAGGCCCCCGCGGCTCCGGCGCCGCCCGCCGCGGCGGCGGCGCGGCCGACGCTGATCCCGACGCCCGGCGACCCGTCCAATGCCGACGAGGTCGTGCTGGCCTCGAAGCCGGTCGCGGTGATGTCCGGCACCAGCACCTGGGACGACGGCTTCAACAACCTCAAGGGCAGCTTCAAGCGCATCGAGGAGGAGCTGGCCCGGGCCGGGATCGCCCCCGCCGGGAGGCCCCTCGCCCTCTTCGTCGAGACCGACGACATGGGCTTCCGCTACGACGCGATGATCCCGATCCCGGCGCAGCCCGAGGGCCGGGGGACCCTTCCCCCGGAGATCCGCTTCGGCAAGACCCCGGAAGGCAAGGCCTGGCGCTTCGTGCACAAGGACCCCTACGACGAGATCGAATTCGACCTACGAGACGATCACCGCCTATCTCGACGCCAAGGGCATCACCGTAAAGGACGCCTTCCTCGAGGAATACGTGACCGAGATGACGGATTCCGCGGACGGCAGCCTCGAACTCAACATCTACGTCCAGCCTAAATAGGTCCGAAGACCTCCCCCGGCCGCAGGGCCCGGAAGCGCTCCGGCGGCAGCGCCGCGGCCTGAAGCGCCGCGGCGAGGGCCTGCGGCGGCGCGTCGACGGCCTCGTTCGTCAGCCGGAAGGTGCCCCAATGGTGGCCGAGCGCCGTCTCGGCCCCGGTGTCGCGCGAGGATCTTCACCGCCTCGGCCGGGTCGATGTGCTGCGGCCGCATGAACCAGCGCGGCTCGTAGGCGCCGATCGGCAGGATGCGCGAGCCGCGGCGCGCCGAAGCGCGCGCGCAGCGGCCCGGAAGATGTCGCCGTCGCCGTAGCCGGTGTCGCCGACATGGTAGATCGCGCCCGCGGGCGTCGTCAGGACGATAGGCGCACCAGAGCGCCATGCGGCGGTCGTTGAGGCCGCGGGCCGACCAGTGCTTCGCCGGCTGGCAGATGCACGCTCACGCCGTGCCGCCAGATCGACCGAACCGCCCCAGTCGAGGCTCTCGACGGCGATGTCCGGCACCGCCTCCTTGAGGATCGTGTCGTTGCCCAGGGGCGCGACGAGGCGCGGCCGGTCGCGGCGCCAGAGCCGGGCCACGGTCTCGACGTCGAGATGGTCGTAATGGTTGTGCGTGATCAGCACGGCGTCGATCGGCGGCAGGTTGCCGAAGGCGATGCCCGGCGGATTGACCCGCCTCGGACCGGCGAAGGAGAGCGGGCTCGCCCGCTCGCCGAAGACCGGGTCGGTCAGGAGGTTGAGCCCGGCGACCTGCACGAGCAGCGTCGCATGGCCGACGAGGGCGACGCGCAGGCCCTCGACCCGCCCCGGCGGCCGGTCTTGGAAGGGGCTTGGAAACGCCTCGGGCCAGTCGGCACGGCCACCGGCGAGCTGCCAGCGCAGGAACCCCGCAAGGCCCCGGTCCGGCGGCTCGCCGGGGGAAAAGAAGCGCAGGCCGTCGAAATGATCCGAGACGGCGCCTTCGTAGTAGGGGTTGCGGGAACGCGCGACCGCCGCCCAGCCGAGGGCGCCGAGAGCGCCCGCCACGGGCAGGCCGAGGAGGGAAAGGAGCGTCCGGCGTTCCATGCGTCCGCAAGATGGGGCCTGGCAGCGGCGCCGAAAAGCGGTCCCGCCCGCAGGCCGGCGCGGCGCCGCCGTCCTTGACTCCGCCGCACTTCACCCTTACCTCCGCGGCCACAATCGGTACGAGCGAGCCTTCAGAGCCGCCGACCGGTCCTGCGGGGCCGGAGGTCCACGCCCGACAGCGCGATGCGCCCTCGGGCGCGTTCGGCTTTGGAGCACAGGCGAGGGCATGACGCGATGGGTGCGGATCTGCGCATCGAGGATGCGGTGAACGGGACCTGCCCATGGTCGGGCAAGCCGATCGCGGCGGATTCGCTCACCCTCTACAAGGGAGCCGTCGTCGGCTTCTGCAATCCGGGCTGCCGCGACAAGTTCAAGGCGGCGATCGAGCATTTCGAGGACGCCCTCGAGGCGCGCCGGGCCGACACGGCCCAGAACAGCGAATAGAGCCATGTTCGACGGCCTTTCCGACAAGCTCTCCGCCATCCTCTCCGGGCTGACGCGCCGCGGCGCGCTCACCGAGGAGGACGTCAACGCGGCGCTGCGCGAGGTCCGCCGCGCCCTGCTCGAGGCCGACGTCGCACTCGAGGTCGTGCGCTCGTTCGTCGACAAGGTGCGCGCGCGGGCGGTCGGAGCGGAGGTCATCAAGTCGGTCTCGCCGGGCCAGCAGGTCGTGAAGATCGTCCACGACCAGCTCGTCGAGATGCTGGGCGCGGAGGCCGAGACGATCGATCTCGACGCCCCGGCGCCGGTGGCGATCCTGATGGTCGGCCTGCAGGGCTCGGGCAAGACGACGACGACGGCGAAGATCGCCCGGCGCCTCGCCGAACGCCAGAAGCGCCGCGTCCTGATGGCCTCCCTCGACACCCGCCGCCCGGCCGCGATGGAGCAGCTCGCGGTTCTCGGCAAGCAGGTCGGCGTCGAGACCCTGCCGATCGTCGCCGGCCAGTCGGCGGTGCAGATCGCCCGCCGCGCCCTCGAGGCGGCGCGGCTCGGCGGCTACGACGTCGTCATGCTCGACACCGCCGGCCGCGTCACGGTCGACGAGGCCCTGATGGCGGAGGCGGCCGAGGTGAAGGCCGCCGCGAACCCGCACGAGGTGCTGCTCGTCGCCGACGCGCTGACCGGCCAGGACGCGGTCAACACCGCCCGCGCCTTCGACGGGCGCCTCGGCGTCACCGGCATCGTGCTGACCCGCATGGACGGCGACGCGCGCGGCGGCGCCGCGCTCTCGATGCGCGCCGTCACCGGCAAGCCGATCAAGCTCGTCGGCACCGGCGAGAAGGTCGACGCCCTCGACGAGTTCCATCCGGCCCGCGTCGCCAACCGCATCCTCGGCATGGGCGACATCGTCTCCCTCGTCGAGAAGGCGGCGGAGACGATCGACCAGCACAAGGCCCTGCGCATCGCCGAGAAGATGCGCAAGGGCGCGCTTCGACCTCGAAGACCTGCGCGACCAGCTCGCCCAGATGGAGAAGATCGGCGGCATCGGCGGCATGCTCGGCATGCTGCCCGGCATCGCCAAGATGAAGACGCAGATCGAGAACGCGAACCTCGACGAGCGGGTCATCAAGCGCCAGCGGGCGATCATCGATTCGATGACGCCGGCCGAGCGCCGCAACCCGGACGTCCTCAAGGCCTCGCGCAAGCGCCGCATCGCGGCCGGCTCGGGCGTCAAGGTCGAGGACGTCAACCGCCTCCTCAAGATGCACCGCCAGATGGCCGACATGATGAAGGCCATGGGCTCGGGCAAGCGCGGCGGCATCGGCGCGGCCCTCGGCAACATGTTCGGGATCGGCGGCGGCATGCCCCAGCCGACGCGCGGAGCAGATCGAGGCCCTGCAGAAGCAGATGGGCGGGCAGCTGCCCGCCCTTCCCGGGCGGTCCCGGCGGCGGCCTGCCGCCGATGCCCCCTGGACTCGGCAAGGGTCCGGCCCTTCCCGGCCTCGGCGGCGGCAAATTGCCCGGACTGCCGGGCCTCGGCCTGCCGCTCGGAGGCAAGAAGAAGTGACCTTTCCGCCGTCCCCGACCGGGTGACGGCGCCCTTTTCGCAACGGACAAGCTCAGGAGAGAAGAATGTCCCTCAAGATCCGTCTCGCCCGCGCGGGCGGCAAGAAGCGTCCCTATTACCGCATCGTCGTCGCCGATTCGCGCTCGCCGCGGGACGGCCGCTTCATCGAGAAGCTCGGCACCTACGATCCGATGAAGCCGAAGGACGATCCGGCCCGGGTCAGCATCGAAGCCGAGAAGATCCAGGCCTGGATCGCCAAGGGCGCCCAGCCGACCGACCGCGTCCTGCGCTTCCTCGACAAGGCGGGGGTGGCGAAGCGCGAGGCGCGCAACAACCCGCAGAAGGCGGAGCCGGGCAAGAAGGCCCAGGAGCGCGCCGCCGCCAAGGCTCCGCCCGCGGCTCCGGCCGAAGGCGAGGCCGCGTAAGGCGCGATGCGGCGGGGTGCCGGCGCGCGCCTTCCTCCGCCTGCCGGCCGGCGGGATGCGCTCCTCGTCGGCGAATTCGGCCGCGCCCATGGCGTTCGCGGCGAGGTGCGGCTGAAGTCGTTCACGGCCGATCCGCTGGCGATCGCCTCCTACGGTCCCCTGTCGACCGGGGCGGGCGAGCGCCCTGGTTCTGGAGCGCGTCCGGACCGTTCCCGGCGGCTCGCCGGACCTGCTCGTGGCGCAGGTGAAGGGCGTGCCGACGCGCCATGCGGCGGAGGCCCTGAACCGGGTTCGCCTCTATCTCGATCGCGAGCGGCTGCCCGCGCCTGAGGACGAGGACGAGTTCCTCGTCGCCGACCTCATCGGCCTTGCCGTGGCGGGGCCGGGCGGCGAGGTTCTGGGCACGATCGTCGCCGTCCCGAATTTCGGCGGCGGCGACCTTCTGGAGATCGCGCGGTCGACGCCCGGCCCGACGGCCCTGCTGCCCTTCACAAAGGCCTTCGTGCCGGTCGTCGATCTCGCCGCGCGCCGCGTCGTGGTCGAGGCGCCGGACGACCTTTTCGCGGCAGCCGAAGCCGAGCCGCCGGGACCGCAGGACGCCGCCTGATGTTTTCGGCGAGCGTCCTCACCCTTTTTCCGGAGATGTTCCCCGGCCCCCTCGGGCTCTCGCTTTCGGGCGAGGCCCTGGCGCGGGGGCTCTGGTCCCTTGAGACGAAAAACATCCGCGAGCACGGGCTCGGCCGCCACCGCGCCGTCGACGATACCCCGGCCGGCGGCGGACCGGGCATGGTCCTGCGCTGCGACGTCCTCGCCGCCGCCCTCGACGCGGCCGTGCCGGACGGCGATCCGCGCCCGCGCCTGCTGATGAGCCCGCGCGGCCGGCCGCTGACCCAGGCCCGCGTCCGCACCCTGGCGTCCGGCCCCGGCGTGGTCGTCGTCTGCGGGCGCTTCGAGGGGGTCGACGAGCGGGTGATCGCGGCCCGCGGGCTCGAGGAGGTCTCGGTCGGCGACTACGTGCTGTCCGGCGGCGAGATCGCCGCGATGGCGCTGCTCGATGCCTGCATCCGCCTGATCCCGGGCGTGATGGGCGCCGAAGCCTCCGGCCACGACGAAAGCTTCGAGCAAAATCTCCTCGAATATCCCCACTATACCCGCCCCCGGGACTGGGAGGGCCGCGCCATTCCCGACATCCTGCTTGGCGGCAACCACGCCGCCATCGCCCGCTGGCGGCGCGAGGAGGCCCTGCGCCTGACGCGGGAGCGCCGTCCGGACCTCCTGAGGGAGCCCGATAAACCCACCGCCGGCTGATCCGAGGAGGCGTCAGGCGGTCGCGCGGGAGGGGACGCTGCGCGGGACTTCGCGTGTCGGGCGGCCGTCGCTCCTTTCGAGGGCGGCGACCGCGAGGGGCTGGTCGCGGCCGCGCAGGGCGTGTTCGCCGAGGGGCCGCGCCGCGACGCCGCTCGGGAGCGCCGGCAGCCGGTCGAGGAGATCGGTGCTGACGAGGAACGGCGCGTCGAGGCTTTTGGAGAGCTGCTCGATGCGGCCGGTCACGTTCACGGTGTCGCCGAAATAGGCGATCTTGTGCCGGTCGACGCCGACCTCGGCGGTGACCACCGGCCCGGCATGGAGCGCGGCGCGGAAATGCGGCACGGCGCCGAAGCGTTCCCGCCACTCGCTTTCATTGCGGGCGATCGCCTCCTCGATGGCGAAGACGCAGCGCACGCAGGCCCCCTCGCGGACGCCGCGGGCGAGGGGCCAAGTGATCAGCGCCATGTCGCCGACATAGTCGTCGACGGCGCCCCGCGCCGCCCGCACCGGCTCGGCAAGGGCGGCGAAGAAGGCCGAGAGAAAGTCCTGCGCCCGCAGATCCCCGTGCAGCTCGGCAAAGCGCGTCGAGCCGACGAGGTCGACGAACAGGAAGACGCGCTCCTCGCGCACCGGCCGGTGATAGCGCCCGATCAGCAGCGACAGGAACACCTCGCTGCCGATGAGATCGCGCACGCGCATGAACGAGACCACGACCGCGGAAACGACGAGGGAATAGATGAGCACCCGCCCCGACGGCAGCACCGCCTCGGCGAGGCCCTCGGTCGTCAGCCCGGAGGACCACAGGATGAGGCCGGCGGTCGCGAAGCCGGCGGCGATCAGGCCGACGTAGAGGGCCTCGGACGCCGGCACGGCGAGGAGGGTCGGCATCAGCCGGATGCGGCGCTGGAGCTTGGGGAACAGCAGGCCCGCCTCGAGCGCCATCAGCGGCAGCGCGATGCAGGCGCCGTAGATCGCCGCCGTAACGGGCCGGCCGAGGCCGAAGAGGCGGTCGTAGGCGACCCCGGCGAGCATGCTCGCCGCGAGGACGACGAGCCAGACGACGGGCTGAGTGCGCACGGGCTGCATGGGACCGGCCCTCGATATAGCCGATGCCGGCCCGCCGCGCCACGGAGGGGCCGGTCAATTGAAACAATCCCGATCCCCTCATCCTGAGAGCGGGTGAATCTTTCAGACCGTCCAGAAGCGAAGCAGTCAACGTTTTTGCCGAGCACCACCTAAAAGAATGGACTGCATCCGGCTTAATACGGGAGATAAGGCTCTTGGCTGACCACCGAGCGAGGGGGTTGTGGGTTGCTTTTCGACGGTGAATCGATAATGTTCTCTATCTACAATTCTCTTGTTGCCTATGCAAGGGCCGAAAAGGATGCGGCCAACAAGGTTTTAGGGCGCTTCTTTCATGGGCATCTACTTCCGACCATGCTTTCGGAATTGGAATTCCCGTCGGGAATCCGCTGTCCGATGAAAATATCACTTATGGAGCTTGCGGCGTTCGCTGGAAGGACATGGCGGCGGTTCTCAAGCATGCGGGATTTCAAACCCGTCAGATCGGGCTCTATAGCGTTCCAGTTCAGGGGAATCATGTTACAGGCGAAGTAAAAATTAAGGATCAATGGGTATTCATCGACCCCACAACCGGCATCTACTTCGAAGATCGCAACGGGAACCCGCTCTCGTTGTCGGAAATCCGGTCCCTGTGGCCGAGCGGCGGCGCGATTGGAAAAGTCTCGACCCTTCCTCATGCAACCGGCACACCGGCCAACATCTGGGCGATCAATCCCTACGAAGTTCGAATCCCTTGAACGATCCCTTTTTGGCGCACCCCGGCTTCCCCGGCCGGGACAACGTGGCGATCGCCGAGGCTCGCTCGCTGTACACCTCCAAGAGGGCCGAGTCTTACGGGCGCTTCGGAGAAGGATCGATCGGCGAGGCCCGAACAGGAAATATCGTCCTCGTCAACGATGCGGGGCAGCCGAAACCATGGGAACTCCTTCAGAAAAACTACGACGCCAAAGGAAGGTTAGACAATTACTGGATGCGGACGACAACGACGCGGCAGTTACGGCAAGGACTTCAAGCGGGATCGACAAGGCGGAATGGCCGGTTTCGGGGAACGCATTTACTACGTTGATCGCTCGGACATGTCATTGCGAAGCCCCGCGAAGGCGTCGACACCGTGGTCTCGAGCGTCAACACGATACTGGCCCGACCTCGAGACCCTTCTTCTGACACAAGACGCCATCTACGCCACCGGCAATGAGCGGGGCAATAGTCTCGTTGGTAACTCTCAATACAATGTGTTATCCGGCAAGGCCGGTCGTGACTTTCTTTACGGTGGAAGAGGGGCCGATATTCTCGTCGGCGGAAGCGACCGGGATGTTTTTGTTTTCAGGACGAATGACACCGGCTCGACTTCTTCAACAGCGGATGTCATCAAGGATTTTCGGCCAGAGGAAGGCGATCGCATCGACCTGAGTGGATTTGACGGCAATTCCACTCGCGCCGGCATGCAGCACCTCCGCTACGTCGAGGGCACCTTCACGGGCAGGGGACAGGTCAAGGCGATCACGGTAAAGGATGAGACGAGGTTGCTCATCAACATCGATCAGGATTTGCCGCGAGGCCGTCATCGTCCTTCCAGGCCACCGACACGTAGCAGAGAATTGGTTCGTGCTCTGAGCGCGCTTCCCTTTTCGATGCGCTACCGTCGGCTTCGGCGAGAGCAGCATCTGTTCACGCTGAATCAAGTTCAAGCGCTGTCATTCCGGGGCCGCGAAGCGGAGCCCGGAACCCATGAACACCGCCGTCTCGGCACCGTCGCGCGCCGCCTGCACCGTCGTGTTTATGGATCCCGGGCTCTGCTTCGCAGCCCCGGGATGACAGAGCCGGGGATGGGTCATCTTGAACGGATTTTGCTCTAAATGACGTTCCGCTCCAAAAGCGGCCTTCCGGCGAGGACGCGCTCGTAGCCGAGGTCGGAGAGGTCGAGGGTGGTGTAGCGGCCATGCACGAGAAGCTCGGCGAGGCCGCGGCCGACGGCGGGCGATTGCTGCAGGCCGTGGCCGGAAAAGCCGTTGCAGAGGTAGAAATTGTCCGGTCCGGCGCGGCCGACGATGGCGTTGTGGTCGAGGAGGCACATGTCGTAGGGCCCGGCCCAGGCGCGGCCGGGGCGGATCGCCTCGAAGGCCGGGATGCGGTGGGCGAGGGCCGGCCAGACCACCTCCTCGAAGAAGCCGTGATCGACTTCCTGGCTCGCCGGATCGTCGTCGCGCCAGTCCGGATCGGCCTCGGACAAAGGCGAGGCGCCGCAGATGAAGCCCTCGCCCTCCGGCCGCACGTAGACCCCGGACGTGTCGATGAGGAGCGGGCAGTTCTCCACCCGCTCCCGGCAGGCGAAGGTGAAGACGTAGCGTCGTTTCGCCTGCACCGGGATATCGAGGCCGGCGAGCCGCGCCAGGGCCGGCCCGCCCGAGCCGGCGCAGTTGACGACCGCGCCGCAGGCGATGCGGGTTCCGTCCGCAAGCCTGACGGCGGCGATGCGGCTGCCGTCCCGCTCGAGCCCGGCGACGGTGCCGGCGACGTAGTCCGCCCCGAGCGAGCGCGCCTTGCGGCGGAAGGCCTGCAGGAGGCCCCAGCCGTCGAACCAGCCTTCCCCTGTGGCGCCAAGGCTGCCGGCGGCGAGGTCGTCTGTCGCCAGCCACGGGAAGCGCTCCTTCAGGCCCGCCGGGTCGAGGAGGCGGATGTCGGCGCCCTCCTTCGTCTGCACGGCATGGTTCTCGGCGAGGATCGCGGCGCCGGCGGGGCTCGCGAGATAGAGGTAGCCGCCCTCCTTGAGATCGATCTCCGGCCGCTCGCCGTCGACGGCGAGGCGCTCGCCGATGGCGCGCAGGAAGCCGATCCCGTAGAGCGAGATGCGGATGTTCACCGGGCTCGAGAATTGCTGCCGGATCGAAGCCGCGGAAAGCGCCGAGGCGGAGAGCCGGTAGGTGGGGTCCTTCTCGATGACCACGACGCGGCCGCAAAAGGCGGGATCGGCGAGGAGATGGGCGGCGACGGAGGAGCCCATGGCGGCGCCTCCGGCGATGACGACGTCGGCAACGCGGTCGGACGCTTTCATCGTTCGAACTTCGTCGAGAGAATGATCGAGGATTGCGTGCGCTCGACGCCCTCCACCGCGCCGATGCCGTCGATGGCCGCATCGAGGGAGGGCACGTCCTCCGCCTCGACGACCGCGAGGAGGTCGAAGGGGCCGGAGACGGAATAGAGCGCCCTGAGGGCCGGCATGCGCTGGAGGGCCTTCGTCACCGCCGCCGAGGCCTTCGTCGCGACGATGATCGTCACCTGCGCCCGCACCAGGCGCCGGCTCATCTCCTCGGCGAGACGGATGGTGTAGCCGACGATGATGCCGCGCCGTTCGAGGCTCTCGACCCGCGCCTGCACGGTGGTGCGCGAGAGTTTCAGCCGCCGCGCCGCCTCGGCATGGCCGATGCGGGCGTTCTCGCGCAGCAGGGCGATCAGGGCGCGGTCGGTGGCGTCGAGCATCGTTATGACCAGCCGGACTGGCGTTCTGCCCAAAACATGTCGGCTTTCCGTCGGCTTGTCCATGGCGATCTGCATCGATCGCGGCCACCTTAAGGGCCTGCCACAGGAGGGGATGATGCACTCGGTACTCGTCGTCGGAGCCGGCAAGATCGGCGCCACCATCGCGGACATGCTGCACCGGACCGGGGACTACGCCGTCACCGTCGCCGACCGCTCCCCCGAAGCCCTCCGGGACATCGCCGCCCGCGGCGTCGCCACCCTCGATCTCGACATGTCCGACGCCGTCGCCCTCAAGGCGGCCCTGAAGGGTCGCTATGCGGTGCTGAGCGCGGCGCCCTTCCACCTCACCGGCCACGTCGCCCAGGCGGCGCGCCTCGCCAACGTGCACTATTTCGATCTCACCGAGGACGTCGCGACGACGAAGATGGTGAAGGAGCTGGCCGACGGCGCCACCACCGCCCTGGTGCCGCAATGCGGCCTCGCGCCGGGCTTCATCTCGATCGTCGCGAACGACATCGCGAGCCGGTTCGATCGCCTCGACACCGTGCGCCTCCGGGTCGGCGCCCTGCCGCAATTTCCCTCGAACGCGCTCTCCTACAACCTGACCTGGAGCACGGACGGGGTCATCAACGAGTACATCGAGCGCTGCGAGGCGATCGTCGACGGCCGCCTGCGCGAGGTGCCGGCGATGGAGGAGAAGGAGGAATTCTCCCTCGACGGCGTGCGCTACGAGGCCTTCAACACCTCCGGCGGCCTCGGCACCCTCTGCGAGACCCTCGAGGGCAAGGTCCGGGCCCTGAACTACAAGACCATCCGCTATCCCGGCCATTGCGACCTGATGCGGGTGCTCCTCAACGACCTCCAGCTGCGCCACCGCCGCGAGGTCCTGAAGGACATCCTGGAGAACGCCGTTCCGGCGACCTTGCAGGACGTCGTCATCGTCTTCGTCACCGTCACCGGCGAGCGCGAGGGCCGGCACGTCCAGGAGACCTATGCCAGAAAGATCTACGGCCAGAGCGTCGCCGGCGAGCCGCGGACGGCGATCCAGGTGACGACGGCGGCCGGCATCTGCGCCATGCTCGACCTGCTCGTCGAGGGCAAGCTTCAGGGCGTGGGCTTCCACCGGCAGGAGGACGTGCCGCTGCCGGTGTTCCTGGCGAACCGCTTCGGCCGGGTCTATGCCGGCGAGCCGATCGCGCTCCCCGCCGTGACGACGGGCGGCCTCGACGCCGCCGCCTGATCTCGACTAAGAAGCAACGATCCGGCGAGCGGCCGCCGCTTCCGCCCAAATCCCCTCCTGCCGAGGAGTGCCGGACCGAAGGTCCGGCACGTCTCGAAGGAGGCTCCAGGAGGCTCAAGAACGCCTTCGCGCGACGCCGGGTGTCGGGAAGGTCCCCGCGCCCTCAGGAGCCTCCTTCGAGACGCCCTGGCCCTGACGGTCCAGGGCTCCTCGGGATGAGGGGGTTGGGAGGGGTGGGTTTGATGAACCGGGCACTCGCCCCAGAGCCCTCCGCGCCGACCGATTTTAGGAGCTATCCATGACGTCCCAAGCTGTGCTGAAGCCCGTGTCCGCGCCGGCCGGCGTCGCCGAGGAGGCCCGCGCCATCCTCGCCCGGCTCGGCGTGCCGGCCTCCGCCTTCGCGGCGGCGGGCCTTCCCGCCCGCTCGCCCATCACCGGCGAGACCGTCGCCGTCCTCGCCGAGACGACGCCGGAGGCGGCGAGCGCCGCGATCGGCCGCGCCCACGCGGCCTTCCTCGCCTGGCGCCCGGTCCCGGCGCCGCGCCGCGGCGAGTTCGTGCGCCTGATCGGCGAGGAGCTGCGCGCCGCGAAGACAGGATCTCGGCCGCCTCGTCACCCTCGAAGCGGGCAAGATCGTCTCCGAGGGCCTCGGCGAGGTGCAGGAGATGATCGACATCTGCGACTTCGCCGTCGGCCTCTCGCGCCAGCTCTACGGGCTCACCATCGCCACCGAGCGCGCCGAGCACCGGATGATGGAGACCTGGCATCCGCTCGGTGTCTGCGGCGTCATCTCCGCCTTCAACTTCCCGGTCGCGGTGTGGTCCTGGAACGCCGCCCTCGCCTTCGTCTGCGGCGACAGCGTCGTCTGGAAGCCGTCGGAGAAGACGCCGCTGACGGCGCTCGCGGTCGAGGCCGTCGTGAGCCGTGCGGCGAAGCGCTTCGGCGGCGTGCCGGACGGCCTTCTCGAGGTGCTGATCGGCGGCCGCGACGGTCGGCGAGACGCTGGTCGAGGACGAGCGGGTCGCCGCTCGTCTCCGCCACCGGCTCGACGGCGATGGGCCGGCAGGTCGGCCCGAAGCTCGCGGCGCGCTTCGCCCGGGCGATCCTCGAACTCGGCGGCAACAACGCGGCGATCGTCGCGCCTTCCGCCGATCTCGACCTCGCGCTGCGCGCCATCGCCTTCTCCGCCATGGGCACCGCCGGGCAGCGCTGCACGACGCCTGCGCCGCCTCTTCGTGCACGACAGCGTCTACGACGCCCTCGTGCCGAAGCTCGCCAAGGCCTACGGCAGCGTGCGCATCGGCGATCCGCGCGCCGAGGGCACGCTGGTCGGACCGCTCATCGACAAGGCCGCCTTCGACGGCATGGAGCGCGCCCTCGCCGAGGCCCGCGCCGCCGGCGGCAAAGTGCATGGCGGCGGCCGCGCCGAGGGCGAAAGCGCGGCGGCCTTCTATGCCCGCCCGGCCCTCGTCGAGATGCCGGCGCAGACCGGGCCGGTGCCGCGCGAAACCTTCGCGCCGATCCTCTACGCGATGCGCTACACCGACCTCGATGAGCGCGATCGCGCTCAACAACGCGGTCGGCGCCGGGCTCTCGTCTTCGATCTTCACCCTCGACATGCGCGAGGCCGAGCGCTTCGTTTCCGCGGCGGGTTCGGATTGCGGCATCGCCAACGTCAATATCGGCCCCTCCGGCGCCGAGATCGGCGGCGCCTTCGGCGGCGAGAAGGAGACCGGCGGCGGCCGCGAGGCGGGCTCGGATGCCTGGAAGGCCTACATGCGCCGGGCCACCAACACCCTGAACTACGGCGCCCACCTGCCCCTCGCGCAGGGGGTGAAGTTCGACGTCGACGCCTGACGAAATCCGGATGACGAGGAAACGCCCATGAACGCCGTGCCGAGCAAAAAGCCGAAGGACGCTGCCGCCCCCGCCCGCTTTCAGTGGGACGATCCGCTCCTCCTCGACGCCGAGCTTTCCGACGACGAGCGCATGATCCGCGACAGCGCCCGTGCCTATGCGCAGGACAAGCTCCTGCCGCGGGTGATCGAGGCCTATCGCGAGGAGAAGACCGACCGCGGCATCTTCGACGAGATGGGCGCCCTCGGCCTCCTCGGCGTGACGCTGCCCGAGGAATACGGCTGCGCCGGCGCTTCTTATGTCGCCTACGGTCTCGTCGCGCGGGAGGTGGAGCGGGTCGATTCCGGCTACCGCTCGATGATGAGCGTGCAGTCCTCCCTCGTCATGTATCCGATCTACGCCTACGGCGACGAGACGCAGCGCAAAAAATACCTGCCGAAGCTGGCGTCGGGCGAGTTCGTCGGCTGCTTCGGCCTGACCGAGCCCGATGCCGGCTCCGATCCCGGCAGCATGAAGACGCGCGCCGAACGCATCGACGGCGGCTACCGCCTCACCGGCACGAAGACCTGGATCTCGAACGCGCCGATCGCCGACGTCTTCGTCGTCTGGGCGAAATCGGCCGCGCACGACAACGAGATCCGCGGCTTCGTCCTCGACAAGGGCGTGAAGGGACTCTCCGCCCCGAAGATCGGCGGCAAGCTGTCGCTGCGCGCCTCGATCACCGGCGAGATCGTGCTCGACGGCGTCGAAGTGCCGGAGAGCGCGCTGTTGCCGAACGTGTCCGGCCTCAAGGGCCCGTTCGGCTGCCTCAACCGGGCCCGCTACGGCATCTCCTGGGGCGCCCTGGGCGCGGCGGAGGATTGCTGGCACCGCGCCCGTCAATACACCCTCGACCGCAAGCAGTTCGGCCGTCCGCTCGCCGCGACGCAGCTCGTGCAGAAGAAGCTCGCCGACATGCAGACCGAGATCGCGCTCGGCCTCCAGGCGTCGCTCCGCGTCGGCCGCCTCTTCGACGAGGGCCGCGTCGCGCCGGAGATGATCTCGCTCGTCAAGCGCAACAATTGCGGCAAGGCGCTCGACATCGCCCGCGTCGCCCGCGACATGCACGGCGGCAACGGCATCCAGGAAGACTACCACGTGATGCGCCACGCGCAGAACCTCGAGACCGTCAACACCTACGAAGGCACCCACGACGTCCACGCGCTGATCCTCGGCCGCGCGCAGACCGGCCTGCAGGCGTTTTTCTGAAAGACGCCGAACCGTGCTTCGATTCGAGCAGCGACCGACCTGCGGGTCCTCGCCTCTCCCCGCTTGCGGGGAGAGGGTTTCGGCCTTGCCGAAACGAGCGGAGCGAAGCGAAGCGGGGGTGAGGGGGCGCTGCCGGAAGGCACCCTTCCCGTCACGCTGCGCCTCTTCCGGAAATGCCCCCTCACCATCGCCTGCTTCGCAGGCTCGCCGCCTGCGGCGGCCCTCTCCCCGCAAGCGGGGAGAGGCAAAAGCGGGCTTTTCGCCTCACTGGCTTCGCATGCGTCGGACCGTCGTGTGATCGACACGCGCGCGCTCCGCTCCGTCGGCACCACCGACGTCCTCAAGTGCGTCGGGGTCGTGGCGCTGCTCGTCGATCATTACGGCCTGTTCTTTTCGCCGGACGAGCTCTGGTGGCGGGTCGCCGGGCGCGTCGCGGCGCCGGTGTTCTTCTTCCTCATCGGCTATGCGCGCCCGCATCCCGTGCCGCGCGCGTGGATCGCCTTCGGCATCGCGCTCACGGCGCTCGATGCCTTCACCTCCTACGACGCGGAGGACGGTTTTAACGACGTCTCGCTGAACATCCTCCTCAACTTCGCGCTGCTCCGCGCCGCCGTGCTGCCCTTCGTCGAGCGCCATGTGCTGCGGCGGCCGCTTGCGCTCGCCGCGTTCGTCGCGGCCTGCGTCATCCTGATGAGCCCGTCCGGCCTCGTCCTCGAATACGGCACCGAGGGCTGGCTCTTCGCGCTGTTCGGCCTCGCTCACCGGGCCGTCCGCGACGGCGAGGGCGCGCTCGCGCCGACCCGCACGGCGCTCGCGCTCGTCGCCGCCCTCGCCTACACACTGCGCGAGGTCCGCGACTACGCCCTCGACGCAGGCCAATCCGCCATCCTCGCCGGCCTCATGCTGGCGCTGACCGCGGCCCTTCTCGCCTTCCGGCGTCTGGCGTTGCCGGCCCAGCCGCCGGAGCCCGCAGCCGCGCTGCTGCGGTTCTGCGGCCGCTATTCCCTCGAGATCTACGCCGTCACCCTTTTCGCCATGCAGTTCCTCGCCTATGCCCTCGGCGAGGCATCCTGAGCGGACGATCCATGAACACCCCCCTGAACGGCGTGAAGGTCCTGGAACTCGCGCGCATCCTCGCCGGCCCGTGGGTCGGGCAGATTCTCGCCGATCTCGGCGCCGACGTCGTCAAGGTCGAGCGGCCGGGCAGCGGCGACGACACCCGCTCCTGGGGCCCACCCTTCGTCGCGGGCGCCGACGGCGCGCCGCTCTCGGCCGCCTATTTCCATTCCTGCAACCGCGGCAAGCGCTCGATCGCCGCCGATTTCGAGACGCCGGAGGGCCAGGCCCTGGTGCGCCGCCTGGCGCGCAAGGCGGACGTCGTGATCGAGAACTTCAAGGTCGACGGCCTCAAGAAATACGGCCTCGACTACGCGAGCCTGAAGGCGGTCAATCCGCGCCTCATCTATTGCTCGATCACCGGCTTCGGGCAGACCGGCCCCTATGCCCCGCGCGCCGGCTACGACTTCATCATCCAGGGCATGGGCGGCATCATGGATCTTACGGGTGAGCCCGATGCCGAACCGCAGAAGCCCGGCGTCGCCATCGCCGACATCATGACCGGAACCTACGCGGCCATCGCGGTCCTCGCAGCCCTGCGCCGGCGCGACGCGACCGGCGAAGGCGCGCATCTCGACATGGCCCTCCTCGACACGCAGACGAGCGTGCTCGCGAATCAGGCCATGAACTATCTCGCCTCCGGCCGCACCCCGAAGCGGATGGGCAACGCGCACCCGAACATCGTGCCCTACCAGGTCTTCCGCGTCGCCGACGGGCACGTCATCGTCGCCGTCGGCAACGACGGCCAGTATGCGAAGTTCATGCGCATCCTCGGCCGTCCGGAGCTGATCGACGACGAGCGCTTCCGCACGAACGCGGACCGGGTGCGCAACCGCGCGCTCCTGATCCCGCTCCTCGAACCGATTCTTCTCGAGCGCCGCCGCGACGAGCTTCTCGCGGCGCTGGCCCCCGCCGGCGTGCCGGCGGGGCCGATCAACGACATCGCCGACGTCTTCGCCGATCCGCAGGTCGTCGCGCGCGGCATGCGCATCGACCTGCCGGCGCCTGCGGCGAAGGGCGGAACGATTCCGACCGTGCGTTCGCCGATCGTCATCGACGGCACGCCGCAGGTCTCGCAGCGGCCGCCGCCGCTCCTCGGCGAACACACGGACGATGTCCTGCGCGATCCCGCATGGACGTGAGAAGCGAGGACGAAGACATGACGACGCAATCCCGCAACGGCGGCCAAATCCTGATCGACCAGCTCGTCGTGCACGGCGTCGAGCACGTTTTCTGCGTGCCGGGCGAGAGCTATCTCGCCGCCCTCGACGCCCTGCACGACGCCGCGATTCCGATCACGGTCTGCCGCCAGGAGGGCGGCGCCGCGATGATGGCGGAGGCCTACGGCAAGCTCACCGGCCGGCCCGGAATCTGCTTCGTCACCCGCGGCCCGGGCGCCACGAACGCCTCGCCCGGCCTGCACATCGCGCGCCAGGATTCGACGCCGATGATCCTCTTCGTCGGCCAGATCGAGCGCGGCATGCGCGAGCGCGAGGCGTTCCAGGAACTCGACTACCGCGCCGTGTTCGGAACGATCGCGAAATGGGTGACCGAGGTCGACGATCCGGCGCGCTTTCCCGAGCTGATCTCGCGCGCCTTCCACGTCGCGACGAGCGGCCGGCCCGGGCCCGTCGTCATCGCCCTGCCGGAGGACACGCTCACGGACGCGGCGAGCGTTCCCGACGCGCCGCCCTACGCGGTCGTCGAGACGCATCCCTCGCCCGCGCAGATGGCGGACTTGCAGAAGCTGCTTTGGGCGGCGGAGCGGCCGCTCGCGATCCTCGGCGGCAGCCGCTGGTCGCCGCAGGCGGTGCAGCGTTTCTCGCGCTTCGCGGAGCGCTTCGCGCTGCCGGTCGTGGCGAGCTTCCGGCGGCAGATGCTCATGTCCGCGGACCATCCTTGCTATGCCGGCGATCTCGGCCTCGGCGCCAACCCGAGGATGCTCGCGCGCATCGAGGACGCCGATCTCGTGCTGCTGCTCGGCGGGCGCCTCTCGGAGGTTCCGTCGCAAGGCTACAAACTCCTCGACATCCCTGCGCCGCGGCAGCCGCTCGTGCATGTGCATCCGGACCCGGACGAGCTTTGCCGCGTCTATCGTCCGCAGCTTGCGATCAACGCCTCGCCGACGGCCTTCTCGGCCGCCCTCGAAGGCCTCGAGCCACCCGCCGACATCCCCTGGCGCGTGGGGACCGAGGCGGCGCATGGCGACTATCTTACCTGGAGCGATCCGGAAAAAATCCGCCATCCCGGCGCGCTGCAGATGGGCGCCGTGATGGCGCATCTGCGCAAGGTGCTGCCGGCGGACACGATCGTCTGCAACGGCGCCGGCAATTTCGCGACCTGGATTCACCGCTTCTGGCCGTTTCGCGGCTACGGCACGCAGCTCGCGCCGACCTCCGGCTCGATGGGCTACGGCGTGCCGGCGGCGGTCGGCGCGAAGCGCATCCTGCCGGAGCGCATGGTTCTGTGCCTTGCCGGCGACGGCGATTTCTTGATGAACGGCCAGGAATTCGCGGCCGCCGTGCAATACGGCCTGCCGGTTCTGATCCTCGTCATCGACAACGGCATGTACGGCACGATCCGGATGCACCAGGAGCGCGACTATCCCGGCCGCGTCGTCGCGACGGATCTGAAGAATCCGGATTTCGCCGCCTACGCGCGCGCCTTCGGCGGCCACGGCGAGCGCGTCGAGCGCACGGAGGACTTCGCGCCCGCCCTCGCGCGCGCCATCGATTCCGGAAGGCCCGCGATCATCCACTGCCTCATCGACCCGGAGGCAATCACGCCGACGACGACGCTGACGGCGTTGCGGGAGGCAGCGCTGCGCAGGAAGTAGCGAATGGCGATCGGCTTCGGGTCGTTAGTCGTTAGTCGTTAGTCGTTAGTCGTGCATTGGTCGTGACGAAGGCCATACTTCGACTCACGAAGCACGAAGCACGATCTTACGAAGCACGAAGCACGATCTTACAAAGCACGAAGCACGCCCCTCACGCCTCACGCCGCCTTCGCCGCCTCCAGCCGCCGCGAAACGAGCGCGCGCAGCGTGCGCAGGTCCTTGGCGAAGGCGCGGATGCCTTCGGAGAGCTTGTCGCTCGCCATGGCGTCCTCGTTCAGCGCGAAGCGGAAGCTTTTTTCGTCGAGCGGCGGCGAGGCGGGGGCGGCGCCTTCGGTGCTCTCCGGCGAGAGCCTTCGCGGCAGCGGGCCCTCGGCGGCGGAAAGCGTGTCGAGGAGAGCGGGCGAGATCGTCAGCCGGTCGCAGCCGGCGAGGGCCTCGATCTCGCCGACGTTACGGAACGAGGCGCCCATCACCACCGTCTTGACGCCGCGCGCCTTGTAGGTCGCGTAGATGCGCCGGACCGAGAGGACGCCGGGATCGGTGTCGCCCGTGTACGGGCCGCCGCCGGCCTTGACGTGCCAGTCGAGGATGCGGCCGACGAAGGGCGAGATCAGGAACACCCCCGCCTCGGCGCAGGCGAGGGCCTGCGGCAGCCCGAAGAGGAGGGTGAGGTTGCAGTCGATGCCCTCCTTCTGCAGCACCGCGGCGGCGCGGATGCCCTCCCAGGTCGAGGCGATCTTGATCAGGATGCGCTCGCGGCCGATGCCGCGGGCCGCGTAGGCGGCGACGATGGCGTGCGCCTTGTCGATCGTCGCCTGCGTGTCGAAGGAGAGGTCCGCATCGACCTCGGTCGAGATCCGGCCCGGGACGATGCCGGCGAGCTCGGCCCCGAAGGCGACCGCGAGCCGGTCGCAGACCGCCGCCACGACGCCCTCTCGGGCGCTGCCCTGCCGCCGGCCCCAGGCCAGCGCCTCCTCGACGATCGCCGTCGCGGCCGGATCCTCCGCCGCCTTGAGCAGGAGGGTCGGGTTCGTGGTGCAATCCTGCGGCTTCAGGCGGCGCACCGCGTCGATGTCGCCGGTATCGGCGACGACGACGGTCATGGCGCGCAATTGCTCGAGCTTCGAGGGCATGGCTTTCTTCCTTCGTCTCCTCGCAGGGCCGTCACTCTAGGACGGCGGCAGGGAAGGTCCAAGCGTCACGGCAGGAACAGCCCCCGCGCCGCCCGCACCTCCCGGACCAGGAAATCCATCGTCGCCCGGATGCGCGCCACGTCGCGGAGATCGGCGTGCACGATGAGGTGGAAGGAGCGCAGGATCGAGACCCGCTCCGGCAGCACCGGCACGAGGCGACGGCTCCTGCACCGCCGCGAAGGCGGGCAGCACGCAGATGCCGGCGCCGGCGATCGTCGCGCGCATCTGCGCGACGAGGTTCGAGCTCTGCAGGCGCGGCCGCAGGCCCTTCGAGACCTCGTCGAGATAGTCGAGCTCGGGCGTGAAGATGAGGTCGTCGATGTAGCCGACGATGTCGTGGGCGTGCAGGTCCTCCGGGCCGGCGATCGGCGGGTGCCGGTCGAGATAGGCGACCGTCGCGAAAAGGCCGAGCCGGTAGTCGGTGAGCTTGCGGGCGACGATCTTGCCCTCCTTGGGCGGCGCCACCGAGACCGCGACGTCGGCCTCGCGCTTCGACAGGGAGAGCAGGCGCGGCATCGCGATGAGCTGGATCTCGAGGTCCGGATAGAGGCTCGCCAGCGCTGGGATGCGCGGCGCGAGAAAGAGCGTGCCGAAGCCGTCCGGGCGTGCCGATGCGGACGATACCGGAGAGGGCGAGGTCGGCGCCGCCGATCTCGCTCGAAACGGCGAGCGCCTGCGTCTCCATGCTCTCGGCCTTGGCGAGGAGCCGCTCGCCGTGGCCGGTGAGGGCGTAGCCCTGCGGCCGGCGCTCGAAGAGTTTCGCCTTGAGCGCGCTCTCGAGGGCCGAGATGCGCCGCGAGACGGTGGCGTGGTCCGCCCCGAGCCGGCGCGCGGCGACGGTCAGGCGACCGGCCCGGGCGACCGCCAGGAAGAAGCGCAGGTCGTCCCAGTCAAATCGGCTCATGGACGGCGCCGCGATCGGGGGGCAACATCCGGGCTCCGGCGCCTGTCAGCATCATTTTTGTTTTTCCGCACGTCCCGACAGTCATTTCCCCTATAGCCGTGCGGATTTGTCAATGATAGAGCGGCCGCAATCGTCAATCGGGCGCGCCGCGGACGGCGGGCCGAACAGGGAAGGATCGCAGCATGCGCCAGATCGGGCATTTCATCGGCGGCGAGGAAGTCCAAGGCACCTCGGGCCGCTTCGCGGACGTCTTTCAGCCGATGACCGGCGAGGTCGTCGCCAAGGTCGCCCTCGCCTCGCGGGCCGAGACTGCGTCAGGCCGTCGAGACCGCGAAGAAGGCGCAGCCGGCCTGGGCGGCGACGAATCCGCAGCGCCGCGCCCGCGTCATGATGCGCTTCCTCGACCTCATCGCGAAGGAAATGGATGCCCTCGCCGATCTCCTCGCCCGCGAGCACGGCAAGACCGTCGCCGACGCCAAGGGCGACATCCAGCGCGGCGTCGAGGTCGTCGAGTTCTGCACCGGCATCGCCCATCTCCAGAAGGGCGAGTACACCGAGGGCGCCGGGCCCGGCATCGACATCTACTCCCTGCGCCAGCCCCTCGGCGTCGTCGCCGGCATCACGCCGTTCAACTTCCCGGCCATGATCCCGCTGTGGAAGCTTGCGCCGGCGATCGCCGTCGGCAACGCCTTCATCCTGAAGCCGTCCGAGCGCGATCCGGGCGTGCCGATGCGGCTCGCCGAACTGATGATGGAGGCGGGCCTGCCGGCCGGCATCCTCAACGTCGTCAACGGCGACAAGGACGCCGTCGACGCGATCCTCGACGATCCCGACATCCGCGCCGTCGGCTTCGTCGGCTCCTCCTCGATCGCCGAGTACGTCTATTCCCGCGCCGCGGCGACGGGCAAGCGCGCGCAGTGCTTCGGCGGCGCCAAGAACCACATGATCATCATGCCCGACGCCGACATGGACCAGGCCGTCGACGCCCTGATCGGCGCCGGCTACGGCTCGGCCGGAGAGCGCTGCATGGCCGTCTCCGTCGCCGTGCCGGTCGGCAAGGGCACCGCGGAATCGCTGCTGCACAAGCTCGTGCCCGCGGGTCGAGAGCCTGAAGGTCGGCCCCTCGACCGATCCCTCCGCCGACTTCGGGCCGCTCGTCACGAAGGCGCATCTCGACAAGGTGCGCTCCTACGTCGATCTCGGCGTCGCCGAAGGCGCGAAGCTCGTCGTCGACGGCCGCGGCTTCAAGATGCAGGGCTACGAGAACGGCTTCTATCTCGGCGGCTGCCTGTTCGACGAGGTGAAGCCGCAGATGCGCATCTACAAGGAAGAGATTTTCGGGCCGGTCCTCTCCGTCGTGCATGCGAAGGATTACGACGAGGCCCTGCGCCTGCCCTCCGAGCACGAATACGGCAACGGCGTCGCCATCTACACCCGCGACGGCGACGCGGCGCGCGACTTCGCGGCGAAGGTCAATGTCGGCATGGTCGGCATCAACGTGCCGATCCCGGTGCCCCTCGCCTACTACACCTTCGGCGGCTGGAAGCGCTCCGGCTTCGGCGACCTCAACCAGCACGGCCCGGACGCGATCCGCTTCTACACGAAGACGAAGACCGTCACCTCGCGCTGGCCCTCGGGCGTGAAGGAGGGCGCGGAGTTCGTGATCCCGACGATGCAGTGAAGTGGACGAGCTCCGCCGGCTGCGCTATCATAACTGATAGCTAGGAATATATCACATGGGTCAGGTGCTTATTCGCAATCTTGACGACGAGGTCATCGCCTCGTTGAAGCTCAGGGCGGAGCTGAAGAGCTCCTCTCTCGAGCAGGAATTGCGTGAGATCATCGCAGCGGCGGCACCGCTTTCGACGGACGAGAAAATCGCGCTGTCGCGGCGATTGCGCTCGCAATTCGCCCACGCGGACTTCGACTCGCACGCCGCCATCCGTTGGGGCCGCGACGACGAGTTCCGCGATATGGAAGAGAAGTTCGACTCGCCATGACCGCCGAGAGCGTCGTCGTCGATGCGAGCGTCGCCGTGCGCTGGACGATCGAGATGCCGTGGTCGGACCGGGCCGAAGCCCTCATCCGATCGAAGCTGCCTCTCATCGCTCCGGAATGGATCGTTGCGGAGGTGGCAAACGCCTTCCTCTACGCCGTTCGCGAGCGGACGGACAGAGTTCAGCGCGCGCTCGACGGACTCGAGTTCCTGCCGCGATGGTTCGCCGCCCTGATGCCGGCGATGGGGCTGCGCCATCGCGCCATGGCCTGCGCGCTGGAGCTCGATCATCCCGTCTACGACTGCTTCTACCTCGCGCTCGCCGAAAAGGCCGATTGCACCTATGTGACCGCGGACGAACGCTTCCTGCGCAAGGTCAAAGGGACCTTGTACGGAAGGCGAGTCGTCCATCTGAAGGATTGGAGGGAGTGACCCCCTTCGCCCTCACCGACGACCAGATCGCGATCCGCGACATGGCGCGCGGCCTTCGCGGCGGAGAGGCTCGCGCCGCATGCGGTCGCATGGGACGAGCAGAAGCATTTCCCGGTCGACGGAGATGCGCGAGGCGGCGGCGCTCGGCATGGGCGGCATCTCATCGCGCGAGGAGGTCGGCGGCTCCGGGCTGACGCGGCTCGACGCGGCGCTCATCTTCGAGGCGCTGGCGACGGGCTGCCCGACGGTCGCGGCCTACATCTCGATCCACAACATGGCCGCCTGGATGATCGACCGCTTCGGCTCCGACGCGCAGCGACAGCGCTTCCTGCCGAAGCTGTGCACGATGGAGCATCTGGCGAGCTATTGCCTCACCGAGCCCGGCGCCGGCTCCGACGCCGCCGCGTTGCGCACGCGCGCGGTGCGCGACGGCGATCATTACGTCGTCGACGGCGTCAAGCAGTTCATCTCCGGCGCCGGCGTCTCCGATCTCTACGTGACCATGGTGCGCACCGGCGAGGGCGGCGCGTCCGGCATCTCGACCCTCGTCGTCGAGAGGGACACGCCCGGCCTCTCCTTCGGCGCGAACGAGAAGAAGATGGGCTGGAACGCGCAGCCGACGCGCGCAGGTGATCTTCGAGGGCGCCCGCGTGCCCGTCGCCAACCGCCTCGGCGAGGAGGGCATCGGCTTTCGCATCGCCATGGCCGGGCTCGACGGCGGCCGGCTCAACATCGGCGCCTGCTCGCTCGGCGGCGCCCAGGCGGCGCTCGACAAGTCCCTCGCCTATGCGAAGGACCGCCGCGCCTTCGGTTCCACGCATCGCCGACTTCCAGGCGCTGCAATTCAAGCTCGCCGACATGGCGACCGAACTCGAATGCGCCCGCAGCTTCCTGTGGCGCGCCGCCGCCGCGCTCGACGCCGAAGGCGCCGGACGCGACGACGCTCTGCGCGATGGCGAAGCGCGTCGCCACCGACACCGGCTTCGAGGTCGCCAACGAGGCGCTGCAGATCCACGGCGGCTACGGCTACCTCTCCGATTACGGCATCGAGAAGATCGTCCGCGACCTGCGCGTCCACCAGATCCTCGAAGGCACCAACGAGGTCATGCGGCTGATCGTCGGCGCGCGCCCTCGTCGGGCGGGGAAACTGATCGCGCAGGCCGCGGACAGGGAACGGCAGCAAGCGGAGCGGACATGACCACCATCGCCTTCATCGGCCTCGGCAACATGGGCGGCCCGATGGCCGCCAATCTCGTCAAGGCGCAGCACCGCGTGCGCGGCTTCGATCTCGTGCCCGCCTCCCTGCGAGCAGGCGAAGGCGGACGGCGTCGACATCGTCGGCTCGGGCCGCGAGGCGGTGAAGGATGCGGAGGTGATCGTCACCATGCTGCCGGCCGGCAGGCACGTGCTCGCGGTCTGGGGCGACATCCTCGCCGCCGCGGCGCCCGGGCACGCTGGTGATCGATTCCTCCACCATCGACGTCGAGAGCGCGCGCAAGGCGCATGCGCTCGCCGCCGAGCGCGGCCTTGCCTCCCTCGACGCGCCGGTCTCCGGCGGCGTCGGCGGCGCCAGGGCCGCGAACGCTCACCTTCATGGCCGGCGGCGCGGCGGAGGCGTTTGCGCGCGCCGAGCCGATCCTGGCGCAGATGGGCAAGCGCGTCGTGCATTGCGGCGAGGCCGGCGCCGGGCAGGCGGCGAAGATCTGCAACAACATGATCCTCGGCATCTCGATGATCGGCGTCGCCGAGGCCTTCGTTCTGGCCGAGAAGCTCGGCCTCTCGCATCAGGCGCTCTTCGACGTCGCCTCGACCTCCTCGGGGCAGTGCTGGTCGCTTGACGACCTATTGTCCCGTGCCCGGGCCCGGTGCCGACCTCGCCCGCCAACAACGGCTACAAGCCCGGCTTCGCGGCGGCCCTGATGCTGAAGGACCTGAAGCTCGCGCAGGAGGCCGCCCTCGCCTCCGGCGCATCGACGCCCCTCGGCGCCGAAGCCGCCCAGCTCTACGCCCTCTTCAACGGCGCCGGCCATGCCGGCGACGATTTCTCCGGCATCGTCAATTTCCTGCGCGGCGCCTGAGAGCCTGGTCCATCGATCCCGATCCTCATCCCGGTCCGCCTCTCCCCGCTTGCGGGGAGAGGGCTGCCGGAGGCAGCAAGCCTGCGCAGCAGGCGAGGGTGAGGGGGCGGTCACGAACGAGACGCTGCGGCCCGGGCCGGGCGCCCCTTCCGGAGACGCCCCCTCACCCCCGCTTCGCTTCGCTCCGCTCGTTCGGCCGAAGGCCGAACCCTCTCCCCGCAAGCGGGGAGAGGCGAAGCCGCGCCGCCTATCGGACGATTCACGAGCTCTCAGACGCCGGGAACACACCCCGCTGCCTCACCGGACCGGCCCATGAAGCGCCGGTCGACGGCGTCCTTCGGGAACCGGAGGGGCGGCCGCGCCGGGGGCGCCGGCTCCGGCCATTCTCGTCGCCCCAAGAGTGTTGCAAGAGGCCTACAGCTTTCGCTTCCCGCGTCCACTAGGGTCTCCGCCCGTCAATCAGCGTCCCGCGATCCCGTTTCAGCCTGCGCCATGGCCCGCGTCTTCTCTCCGACGGCCGATCCGGCCGCCAACGCGGCCGCGCTCCTGCGGCGGATGGGCTTCGCCACCCTGATGCTGGCGCTGCCGCTCGCCGCGCTCTATGCGCGCCGGGCGATCGTGATCCTGGTGCCGCTCGGCATCGTGCTCCTCGTCATGGCGACGGCGATCGACGGCGGCGGCCGGCCGCTCGCCGAGAGTCTGCGCCGCCTCACCCTGTCGACGACGGGCCTTGCGGCCTGCCTCGTGCTCGCCTGGTGCGCCCTGTCGCTGATCTGGACGCCGTTTCTCGCCGAGGCCTCCGAGCGCCTCTTCAACATCGCCGGCACGGTTCTGATGGCGGTCGCGGGCTACCTCGCCCTGCCGGAGCGGATGCGCTCGGCGAACCTCTACATCCTCCCCGTCGGCGTCGCCGCCGCGGCGCTCGCCGCGATGGCGCTGGCGCTCCTCGGCGGCGACGACGAGCACGCCCAGAACCTCGATCGCGGCCTGACGCTCCTCGTCATGCTGCTCTGGCCGGCGATGAGCTGGCTGCGCTCCCGCGGCCGCCATCTCGAATCGGTCGTGCTCGCCGTTCTCGTCGCCATCGCGACGCTGCTCGGCCCGTTCCCGCTGCCGCTGCAGGCGCTCGCCGCCGGCGCCGTGCTCTTTGCCGTCGCGGCGGCGAGCCCGAAGACCGGCACGCTCACGGTCGCCGGCCTGATGGCGGTTCTCCTCGTTTTCGCGCCGCTCCTGCCGCTGGCGCTGCATCCGCTTGCGGCGAAGCTGCTCGGGTCGACGGACCCGATCACGGTGAGCCTCGACAGCTGGCGCCTCGTCGTGCTCAACGAGCCCGCCCGCCTCATTACCGGGCACGGCTTCGAAACGGCCCTGCGCGGGCGCTTCGTCGGGCTCCTGCCGCCGAACGCGCCGTCGACCCTGCTCTTCGAGGTCTGGTACGAACTCGGCCTCGTCGGCGCCTTCGCCGGAGCGGTGGCCCTCTTCGGCGCCGCGAAAAACGCCGGCCGGGATCATCCGCTCCTCGTGCCCGGCATCGTCGCCGCCTTCGCGACGGCCTTCGCCTTCGCCTGCCTCGGCATCGGCACGGCCCAGGTCTGGTGGTTCACGGGCCTTGCCGTCACCGTGCTGATCTTCGTCGCGACCGAGCGCGGCCAGTTCCGCACGACCCGCCCGAAGGCGATCTTTCACCGGGGGTAGCGCCGTTACGGCGCCGGGAGAATGGCGATCGCGGCGCGCTCGACGACCTCGCCGCGGCCGGCGAGTTCGGGCGGCGGCGTGCCTGCGCCCGGCGCGCAGGGATTTCGGCGCGGGTCCATATCGAGGAATTTTACCGTCCAGGATGACCCATCCCCGGCTCTGTCCTCCCGGGGCTGCGAAGCAGAGCCCGGGATCCATAAACGCGACGACACAGACGGCGCGGGACGGTACGGAGAGTGCGGTGTTCATGGGTTCCGGGCTCCGCTTCGCGGCCCCGGAATGACAGCGTTTGAGCTTGATTCAGCGTGAACGGATGCTGCTCTCGTTTATCGAATTTAGATAAAATGGGGTAAACTTCCTTGAATTGCACGCTCAGGCCGCGACCGTTCCGAGGCGGCCCTCCTCGACGGCGTGACAGGCGACCCCGCCCAGGAGCGCCGGCACCTCGCGGCGGCAGCGCTCGTCGGCGAAGGGGCAGCGCGGGTGGAAGGTGCAGCCCGAGGGCGGATCGATCGGGTTCGGGATCTCGCCCTTCACCGGGATGCGCTGGCGGCCGCTCTGGCCGACGTCGGGCACCGCATCGAGGAGCATCCGCGTATAGGGATGCTTCGGCGTCGAAAAAAGCGCGCGCCCGCCGGAAATTTCGACGATGCGGCCGAGATACATGACGCCGATGCGCGTCGCCATGTGGCGCACGACGGCGAGGTTGTGGCTGATGAGGAGATAGGTCAGCCCGAAGCGGTCCTGGAGGTCGCGCATCAGGTTGAGGATCTGCGCCTGCACCGACACGTCGAGGGCCGAGGTCGGCTCGTCGCAGACGATGAAATCGGCGTTCGAGGCAAGCGCGCGGGCGATGGCGATGCGCTGGCGCTGGCCGCCGGAGAATTCGTGCGGATACTTGGCGCCGTCCTCCGGATGCAGCCCGACGAGGACGAGAAGCTCACCGATGCGGGCCCGGATCGCCCGCTCGCCGTCGATCAGCGAGAAGGCGCGGATCGGCTCGGCGACAATGCGGTCGACCCGCCAGCGCGGATTGAGGCTCGCATAGGGATCCTGAAAAATCATCTGGATGCGCTGGCGCAGCCTGCGGCGCTCCGCGCCCTCGCCGGGGTCGGTCATCGAGACCCCGGCGATCGTCACCGCGCCGGCGGTCGGCGGCAGGAGGCCGACGACCATGCGCGCGACGGTCGACTTGCCGGAGCCGGATTCGCCGACGAGGGCGAAGGTCTCGCCCTCGGCGATGTCGAAGGTGACGCCGTCGACGGCCTTGAGCGAGTGCCGCCTGCCGCCTTCGAGGACGCGGTTGAGCCAGGGCTTCGAGACGTCGAAGACCCGGCGCAGGTCGCGCACGGCGACGTAGGGGATCCGGTCCGCGCTCACCGGACGGCCTCCGCCGGCGCTTCGTCGTAGAGGTGGCAGGCGACCTTGCGCGCCTCGCGCGGGATCGGCTCCGGCCGCTCGACGCGGCAGCGCGCGAAGGCGAAGGCGCAGCGCGGGTTGAAGGCGCAGCCGGGCGGGATCGCCGAGAGCCGCGGCATCGATCCGGGGATCTGCACGAGCCGGTCGGTGTCGCCCGCAAGCGACGGGATCGCGCCCATCAGGCCCTTGGCGTAGGGGTGCAGCGGGATCGAGACGACGTCGCGCACCGGGCCGATCTCGGCGATGCGGCCGGCATACATCACCGCGACCCGATCGGCGGTTTCGGCGATGACGCCCATGTCGTGGGTGACGAGCATGATCGCCGTGCCGTGGTCGCGCCCGAGGCGCTTCAGGAGCGCGATGATCTGCGCCTGCACGGAGACGTCGAGGGCCGTCGTCGGCTCGTCGGCAATGATCAGCTCGGGCTCGACGCACAGGGCGAGCGCGATCACGACGCGCTGGCGCATGCCGCCGGAAAATTCGTGCGGGTAGCCGTCGATGCGCCGCTCCGGCGCCGGGATGCCGACCTCCGCAAGAAGGTCGACGGCGCGCTTGCGCGCCGCCGCGGCGGAGAGCGTCGTGTGGGTGCGGATCGTCTCGACGAGCTGCTCGCCGACCCGGTAGAGCGGGTTGAGGCTCGTCAGCGGGTCCTGGAAGATCATGCCGATGCGCTTGCCGCGGATTTTCCGCATCGCGTCCTGATCGAGATCGTCGATGCGCTGCCCCGACAGGCGGATTTCGCCGCCGGCGATGCGCCCCGGCGGATCGATGAGGCCGATCACCGCCGCGCCGGTCACCGACTTGCCGGCGCCGGATTCGCCGACGACGCCCAAGACCTCGCCCTTGGCGATTTCGAACGACACCCCGTCGATCGCCGTCAGCACGCCGCGGCGGGTGACGAACTCGACGCGCAGGTCGCGGACGGAGAGGACGGGCTCGGTCATCGTCGGCCGCAACTCGCGAAGGCGCGCGCGTCCCGCCCGTTCACGCCACCTTGCCCTGGTTCACGGGCATCGGCTCGCCGACCAGGAAGTCTTCCGCGTAGTGGCAGGCGACCATGCGCGCGTCGATCGCCCGCAACGTCGGGCGCTCGGCGCGGCAGCGCTCGGTGACATAGGGGCAGCGGGTCGAGAAGACGCAGCCCTGCGGCGGGTTGAGCGGCGAGGGCAGTTCGCCCTTCAGCACGATGCGCCGGCGCTTGAACTCGCCGATGCCCGGGCGTCGAGGAGAGCAGCGCCTGCGTGTAGGGGTGCAGCGGGCGCGCGATAGACGCGCTCCTTCGGGCCCTGCTCGACGGCGAGGCCGAGATACATCACCATCACGTCGTGGGCGATGTGCCGCACGACGGCGAGGTCGTGCGAGATGAAGAGATAGGCGAGGCCGATCTCGTCCTGCAGGTCGGCGAGCAGGTTGAGGACCTGCGCCTGGATCGAGACGTCGAGGGCCGAGACCGGCTCGTCGGCGACGACGAGCCGCGGCGACAGCATCAGCGCGCGGGCGATGGCGATGCGCTGGCGCTGGCCGCCGGAGAACATGTGCGGATAGCGGCCGTAATGCTCGGGCCGCAGGCCGACCTTCGCCATCATCTCCCGGGCGCGCGCGCGGCGCTCCGGACCGGCAGAGCGCCGTGTTGATGATGAGCGGCTCCTCGAGGATGGCGCCGACCTTCTTGCGCGGATTGAGCGAGCCATAGGGGTTCTGGAAGACGATCTGCACGGTGCGGCGCAGGCGCTTTGCCTCCCCCGGCGGCGGATCGACGGCGTCGATGCCGTCGATCGTGAGCGCGCCCTCGGTCGGCTTCTCGATCAGCGTCACCATGCGCGCCAGGGTGGACTTGCCGCAGCCGGATTCGCCGACCACGGCCAGGGTGCGCCCCGGCTCGACGGCGAAGGAGACGCCGCCGACCGCCTGCAGCCGGCCGGGCTCGCGGAACAGGCCGCGGCGCACCTCGTAGGTGCGCTTCAGGTTTTCGGCGACGACGACGGGCGCGCTCATTGGGCGGCCTCCGCGCCGACCGGGCGATCGTCGCGGATCTCCGCCTCGCGGTTCGGGTCGCCGAGCGGGTAGTGGCAGCGGATCGGCGCCGCCGGCCCACGGGCGCAGCTCCGGCCGCACGCTGCGCGAATGCTCCGTCGCGTAGGCGCAGCGCGGGCGAGAACAGGCAGCCGCGCGGCCGGTCGTAGAGGCCCGGCACGACGCCGGGAATGGTGGCGAGCCGGCCGCCCTCGCTGCGCTCCGGCAGCGCCGCGAGCAGCGCCGCGGTATAGGGATGCTGCGGCGCCTCGAAGAGCGCGTCGGCCGCCCGCTCCTCCATGATCTGGCCGGCATACATGACCATGACGCGCTCGCGCCGTCTCGGCGACCACGCCCATGTTGTGCGTGATCAGCACGAGCGCCATGCCGCGCTCCTTCTGCAGCGCAGACGAGAAGGTCGAGGATCTGCGCCTGGATGGTGACGTCGAGCGCGGTCGTCGGCTCGTCGGCGATGAGCAGCTTCGGATTGCAGGCGATCGCCATGGCGATCATGACGCGCTGGTTCATGCCGCCGGAGAGCTGGTGCGGGAAGGCGGAGAGCCGGCCCTCGGGCGCGGGAATGCCGACCTGCTCGAGCAGCTCGATCGCGCGCCGCCGCGCCGCCTTGCGGTCCATGCCCTCATGCAGGCGCAGCGTCTCGGTGATCTGGAAGCCGATCGTGAAGCACGGGTTGAGGCTCGTCGTCGGCTCCTGGAAGATCATCGCCACGTCCTTGCCGATGAGCTGGCGGCGCTCGCGGTCGGAGAGCGTGAGCAGATCGCGGCCGTCGAAGGCAAGGCGGTCGGCGCTTGACGCGGCCGGGAAACGGCACGAGCCCCATCAGCGCCAGCATGGTGACGCTCTTGCCCGAGCCGGACTCGCCGACGACGCCGAGGACCTCGCCCTGGTCGAGCGCTGAGGCTGACGCCGTCGACCGCGCGCATGACGCCGCCCTGCGGTCGGAAACTCGACGGAGAGGTTGTGGATCTCGAGCAGGGCCATGGTCAGCGCTTCAGCTTCGGATCGAGGGCGTCGCGCAGCCCGTCGCCCAGCAGGTTGAAGGCGAGCACGGTGATCGAGGATCGCGAGGCCCGGGAAGGTCACGACCCACCAGGCGCGCAGCACGAATTCGCGCGCGTCGGCCAGCATGGTGCCCCATTCCGGCGTCGGCGGCTGCGCGCCGAGGCCGAGGAAGCCGAGCGCCGCGGCGTCGAGGATCGCGGTCGAGATGCCGAGCGATCGCCTGCACGATCAGCGGCGCCGTGCAGTTCGGCAGCACCTCCTTGAACATCAGCCGCAGCGTGCCGGCGCCCGCGACGCGGGCGGCGGTGACGTAGTCCTTCGAGGTCTCGGTGATCACCGCGGCGCGGGCGAGGCGCACGTAGTGCGGCAGCACGACGATGGCGACGGCGAGCATCGCGTTCATCAGGCCGGGTCCGAGGATCGCGACGATGACGATGGCGAGGAGCAGGCTCGGCAGCGTCAGGATGATGTCCATCAGCCGCATGATGACGATCTCGGTCAGGCCGCGGAAGAAGCCGGCGACGAGGCCGAGCACGATGCCGACGACGATCGAGATCGCGACGACGGCGATGCCGATGAGGAGCGACAGGCGCGCGCCGTAGATCAGGCGCGAGAGGATGTCGCGGCCGATCGGTCGGTGCCGAGGGGATAGGCCAGCGAGCCGCCCTCCTGCCAGAACGGCGGCTTCAGGGCGATGGAGGTGTCGGTGATGTAGGGCGAATGCGGCGCGAGCACGATCGGCGAGGACCGCGACGAGGAGCACGCCGACGATGACCACGAGCCCGGCGACGGCGCCGTGATTGGCGCGCGAAATAGCCCCAGAACTCGCGCAAGCGGGTGCGGCGGTGTCGCGGTCGGCACCGCGACCGACGGGCAGCTTCCATCACTTCGGCGGTCATCGCGTCGTGCCGGATGCGCGGGTTGATGAGGCCGTAGGTGAGGTCGACGAGCAGGTTGACGCTCATCACGACGCAGCCGATGAGCAGCATGCCGCCCTGCAGCACCGGATAGTCGCGCCGGCCGATCGCCTCGATCAGCCATTTGCCGACGCCGGGCCAGGAGAAGATCGTCTCGGTCAGGATGGCGCCGGTGAACAGCACGCCGACCTGCAGGCCGATCACGGTGACGACCGGGATCAGCGCGTTGCGCAGCGCATGCAGCGCGATGACGCGGAAGCTGCGAGAGGCCCTTGGCGCGCGCGGTGCGGATGTAGTCCTCGCCCAGCACTTCGAGCATCGCCGAGCGCGTCATGCGCGCGATCACGGCGAGCGGGCATCGTGCCGAGCACGATCGTCGGCAGGATCAGGTGCTCGAGCGGCGGAGCGGAAGGCGCCCTCCTCGTCGGAGAGCAGCGAGTCGATCAGCAGGAAGCCGGTGACCGGCTCGACGTAGTACTCGACGCGCGATGCGGCCCGAGACCGGCGTCAGGCCGAGCTGCACGGAGAAGAGCAGGATGAGCAGCAGGCCCCACCAGAAGATCGGCATCGAATAGCCGGTGAGCGAGACGCCCATGACGCCGTGATCGAAGATCGAGTTGCGCTGCACCGCCGCGATGATGCCGGCCGGCAGGCCGAGGACGAGCGCGAACAGGATGGCGCAGAGCGCGAGCTCGATCGTCGCCGGGAAGAGGCTCGCGGAATTCGTCAGACACCGGCTCGTGGGTGACGATCGACTTGCCGAGATCGCCGTGCAGCACGTCGCGCGATATAGATGCCGTATTGCACGAGCAGCGGGCGGTCGAAGCCGAATTCCTTGCGCAGCTGCTCGTGGCGCGCCGCGTCGATGCCGCGCTCGCCGGCCATGGTCTCGATCGGATCGCCCGGGACGAGGCGGATCAGGAAGAAGGCGAGGAACGTGATCCCGATGAAGGTCGGAATGACGAGGCTGACGCGGGTGAGGATGAATCGCAGCATGGCTCGCGAGCACCGAAAACGGCGGAGCGGCCGGCAAGACCGCCCCGCCGCCTACCATGGGACGGCTGGCTTACTTGCCCTTGATGTCGACGCCGTAGAAGGTGTGGCGGCCGAACGGGCGAGAGCTTGAAGTCGACGACTTCCTTGCGCATCGGCTTCAGCTGCACCGCATGCGCGATCGTGAACCAGGGCGCCTGCTCCTTGAAGATCACCTGCGCCTGCTCGTAGAGCTTGGTGCGCTGCTTGCCTGGTCGGAGATCGACTTCGCCTTGATCGACGAGATCGTCGAAGGGCTTGTAGCACCACTTGGCGATGTTCGGGCCGCTCGGCTTGGCGGAGGCGCAGCCGAGCAGGGTGTGCAGGAAGTTGTCCGGATCGCCGTTGTCGCCGGTCCAGCCGAGCATGCCCATCTGGTGCTCGCCCGCCTGCATGCGCTTGCGGTACTCGCCCCATTCGAAGCTCTTGATCTCGGCCTTGACGCCGATCTTGGCGAGATCCGCCTGCATCAGCTCGGCGATGCGCTTGGCGTTCGGGTTGTAGGGACGCTGCACCGGCATCGCCCAGAGGTCGGTCTCGAAGCCGTTCGGGACGCCGGCTTCCGCCAGCAGCTTCTTGGCCGCTGCCGGATCGTACGGATCGTCCTTGACGGCGTCGTTGTAGGACCAGATCGTCGGCGGGATCGGGTTCTTCGCCGGCGATGCCGGTCGACGAGATAGACCGCGTCGATGATGGCCTTCTTGTCGATCGCCATGTTGAGGGCCTTGCGCACCTCGCACGTCGTCGAAGGGCTTCTTCTTCGTGTTGAAGGCGAGATAGCCGATGTTGAGGCCCGGCTGCTCGAGCATCTGTGACGTTCGGCATCCTTGCGCATCGCCTCGAGGTCGGCCGGGTTCGGATAGGGCATCACGTGGCATTCGCCCTTCTGGAGCTTGGCCCAGCGGACGGAGGCGTCCGGCGTGATCGCGAAGACGAGGTCGTCGATCTTCGGCCTTGCCGCCCCAGTAGTCCGGGAAGGCCTTGTAGCGGATGATCGCGTCCTTCTGGTACTGGACGAGGATAGAACGGACCGGTGCCGATCGGCTCCTGGTCGATCTTCTCCGGCGTGCCGGCCTTCAGCATGGCGTCGGCGTATTCCTTCGACTGGACGCCCGCAAATTCCATGGCGAGGTCGGCGAGGAACGGCGCCTCCGGCTGGTTCAGCGTGACCTTGACCGTGTAGTCGTCGACCTTCTCGATCGACTTGAGCAGCTTCGGCATGCCCATGTCGTTGAAGTAGGAATGGTCCGGGCTCGTAACCTTGAAGATAGGGATTGTCCTCCTTCCACTGCCGCTCGAACATGAACACGACGTCGTCGGCGTTGAAGTCGCGGGTCGGCTTGAAGTTCTTGTTCGAGTGCCACTTCACGTTCTTGCGCAGGTGGAAGGTGTAGACGGTGCCGTCGTCCGAGACGTCCCACTTCTCGGCGAGACCCGGCACGACCTTGGTGCCGCCGCGCTCGAACTCGACGATGCGGTTGTAGATCTGGCTGTTGGCGTCGAACGAGGTGCCGGTGGTGTTGACGCCGGGATAGAAGTTCTCCGGGCTGCCTTCGGAGCAGTAGACCAGGGTCTTCGCCGACAGCGGTGCGGCGGCGAGAAGCGCCGGGACGCAGATCGCGGCGAATAGGCGTGAACGTTTCATGAAGGTCGTCCTCCCGTGACGGCCGGGTTTTTTGGCCGTCCGTGGCGCGAGTTACCGACGAAGGGCGGGCGAAGTCAATCGCGCGATCCGTCGGATTTCCGCAGCGTCCGGCCGCCTCAGCGCAGGCGGGGGTTCAGGGCGTCCCGGAGCCAGTCGCCGAGGAGGTTGACGGCGAGGACGAGGGCGGCGAGGGCGACGCCGGGGAAGGCGACGATCCACCATTCCCCGGAGAAGAGATAATTGTTGCCGATCCGGATCAGGGTGCCGAGGGACGGCATGGTTTCCGGCATGCCGGAGCCGAGGAAGGACAGGGTCGCCTCGGTGATGACGGCGAGGGCGAGGTTGATCGTGGCGATGACGAGGACCGGGCCCATGACGTTCGGGAGCACGTGGCGGACCATGATCACCGGCGCCGGCAGGCCGATGAGGCGCGCGGCGGCGACGTAGTCCTTGTTCTTCTCGACCATCACCGAGCCGCGCACCGTGCGCGCGTACTGGACCCAGAAGCTGAGCCCGATCGAGAAGACGAGGACGGCGAGCGTCGTCGGCGCGTCGAGGCTCCCGCCGAGGAGGGATTTCACGACCCCGTCGACGAGGAGCGCGATCAGGATCGCCGGGAAGGTGAGCTGGACGTCGGCGACGCGCATGATGAGCCCGTCCGCGACGCCGCCGACATAGCCGGCGACGAGGCCGAGGCCGATCCCGAGGGTGGCCGAGAAGGCGACCCCGAGGAAGCCGACGGCGAGCGAGATGCGCAGGCCGTAGAGGATGGCCGAGAGGATGTCGCGGCCCTGCTCGTCGGTGCCGAGGAGGAAGGGCGCCTGCCCCTCCGCCTCCCAGAGCGGCGGCAGGCGGCTGTTCAGGAGGTCGAGCTGCGCCGGATCGAACGGGTCCTGCGGCGCGATCAGGCCGGCCGCGAGCGCCACGGCGAAAAAGAGGAACGTCGCGGCCGCCGCCGCGACCGTCAGCTTCGAGCTGAGGAAGCTCGCGAGGATGTCGGCGTCGAGAAGGCGCGCGAAAAGCGAGGCCCGGGCCGGCGGCACCGGGGCGGCGGCGGCCTTTGCGAGATCGCTCATCGCCGCGCCCTCACGCCGCCCGCCGGATCGACGTGCGCAGGCGCGGATCGACGATCGTGTAGAGGATGTCGACGAGGAGGTTGATCGTCACGAAGATCAGCGCGACGAGCATCAAATAGGCGGCCATGATCGGGATGTCGACGTTCTGCACCGCCTGGACGAAGAGCAGTCCCATGCCGGGCCACTGGAACACCGTCTCCGTGATGATCGCGAAGGCGATCACGGCGCCGAATTGCAGGCCGACGATGGTGATGACCGGCACGAGCGTGTTCTTCAGCGCATGGCCGAAATGGATCGCCCGCGTCGTCAGCCCGCGGGCGCGCGCGAAGCGGATGTAGTCGGTGCGCAGGACCTCGAGCATCTCGGCGCGCACGAGGCGCATGATCAGCGTCATCTGGAAAAGGCCGAGGGTCACCGCCGGCATGATCAGCGCGAGGAGGCCGGATTTCGTCAGGAGCCCGGTCGTCCACCAGCCGATGCGGACGGTGTCGCCGCGCCCGTAGGAGGGCAGCCAGCCGAGGGTCACGGCGAAGAGGTAGATGAGGAGAATGCCGATGAGAAAGGTCGGCATCGAGATGCCGATCAGCGAGATCACCTGGAACAGCTTGGCGAGAAGGCTCTCCCGCCGCAGGGCCGAATAGACGCCCATCAGGACGCCGAAGACGATGGCGAACACCGTCGCGCAGAAAGCGAGTTCGAGGGTCGCCGGCATGCGCTCGGCGAGGAGCGTCGAGACGTGCTGCCGGAACTGGTAGGAGATGCCGAAATTCCCCTGCGCGGCGCGGCCGAGATAGCGCACGAACTGCACCGGCACCGGATCGTCGAGGCCGAGGGAGCGCCGCACCTCCTCGCGCTGCGCCGCCGGCGTATCGATCGAGACGATCTGGTTCACCGGATCGCCGGCGAAGCGGAACATCGCGAAGGCGATGAGGCCGACCGCGAGCAGGACGCCGACGGCCTGCAACGCGCGGCGGATGATGAACGCGATCATGGCCCGCTCCGAAACGCCGTGGCCGGAACGGGCCCGGCCACGGTTCCGTGTGCGCGCGCCGCGCCTACTCCTTGCGCGCCCAGTAGAGCAGCACGGCGTTGTCGGCGCGTTGCGTCAGCGAGACCTTCTTCGACACGCCCCAGGCGAGAGCCTGCTGATGCAGCGGGATGTAGGCGTAGTCGTCGAAGGCGATCTTGAAGGCCTCCTTCATGGCGGCGTCGCGCTTCGTCTTGTCGTTCTCGACGAGCACCTTGTCGGCGAGCTCGTCGTGCTTCTTGTTGCAATAGCCGCCGAGATTGGACTCGCCGCGCGAGGATTGCGGGTTGTCGCGGCAGCCCTGGATGTCGTTCAGGACGTTGTGGCCGTCGAAGGTGCCGGGCGTCCAGCCGAGCAGGTAGAAGGAGGTCTGGTAGTTGCCGGCCTTCAGGACCTTGGCGAAGTACTGCGCCTTCGGCTGCGCCATCAGGTTCACCTTCACGCCGACCCGGGCGAGCATGCTCGACCGCCGCCTGGCAGATCGCCTCGTCGTTGACGTAGCGGTCGTTCGGGCAGTCCATGCCGACCTCGAAGCCGTTCGGATAGCCGGCCTCGGCCAGAAGCTTCTTCGCGCCGTCGGGATCGTATTTCGGGCGCTCGAAATCCTTGAAGAAGGTGACGAGCTCCGGCGCGATCATCAACGGGGACGGCGTCGACAGGCCGCGCATGACGCGGGTCTTGATCGTCTCGATGTCGATCGCCTTGTAGAAGGCCTGCCGGACCTTGATGTCCTTGAACGGGTTCTTGCCCTTGACGTTCGAGAACAGGAGCTCGTCGCGGGTCTGGTCGAAGCCGAGGAAGATGGTGCGCAGCTCCGGCCCCTTCAGCACCTGCGCGTTCGGGCTTGTGTCGACGCGCTGGATGTCCTGGATCGGCACCGGCTCGATGACGTCGACCTCGCCGGACAGCAGCGCCGCGACGCGGGTCGCATCCGAGCCGATCGGCGTGAAGACGATCTCGTCGAGATTGTGCTCGACCTTGCCCCACCAGGCATCGTTCTTCTTGAACACGGTCTTCACGCCCGGCTGATGGCTCTCGATCTTGAACGGCCCGGTGCCGTTGGTGTTGAGCGCGGCGAAGCTCGGCGTCTGCGCCGAGGCCGGCGTCGGGGCGGCGGCGTTGTTCGCCTCGGCCCATTCCTTGTCCATGATGTACCAGGTGTCCCACTGGTAGTTCATGATCGGGTTCGGCGTCTTCAGCTTCACGTCGACGGTGTAGTCGTCGACCTTGACGAATTCCGCGTTGGTCGGCACCCGCGTCTGGAAGTTCGAGCCCTGTGCGCGGACGCGGTTCGCCGAGAAGACGACGTCGTCGGCGGTGAAGGGATTGCCATTGTGGAACTTGACGTTCTTGCGCAGGTAGAAGCGCCAGGTCAGGCCGTCCTCGCTCGTCTCCCAGCGCTCGGCGAGGCCGGGCTCGATGGAAAGGTCCTTGCCGCGCTTCGTCAGGCCCTCGTAGACGTGGCCGAGATGGGAGTTCGTGGTGGTCTCGTTGAGGGTGTAGGGGTCGAGCGACTTCAGGTCGCCCTGGTTGGCGTAGCGCAGGGTGACGGCCTCGGCGGCCGTGCCGGCGAGGAGGAGGGCGGCGCAGGCCGACAGGAGGCTGAGACGGTTGAACATCGGCGATCGTTCTCCACTGGAAGACCCGCTTTTTCGCGGACATCTTGTCGTTGATCGGGGGGCGTCCGGCAGCGCGGCCTTCCCCCCGCCGGCAGGTTAGACGGGGACCGGGCCGGCGGTCCAGCCCCGCAGGACCCCGCCTTAGGGCGGCCTCCCCGGGGCGACGATCGCCGGCGGGCGCGGCGGCGGCGCGGGCGGACCGGCCGACGACCTCCTTTGCGGAACGCGGGTTTGCCGTCATGATGCGACGTGGCGCAAGGACATCGTCGGCGGCAGGACGGTCGCCGCTTCGCCGCGATCATCGCCGACCGAGGACAGGACCCCCATGCCGATCATCAACCGCGTTGCCGATTTCGCCGACGAGATCACCGCCTGGCGCCGCGACATCCACGCCCATCCCGAACTGCTCTTCGAGGTGCATCGCACCGCCGGGATCGTCGCCGGAAAGCTCGCGGAATTCGGCTGCGACGAGGTCGTGACCGGGCTCGGCCGGACCGGCGTCGTCGGCGTCATCCGCGGCCGCGCGACCGCCTCGGGCAAGGTGATCGGCCTGCGCGCCGACATGGACGCCCTGCCGATCGAGGAGGCGACGAACGCGCCCTACGCATCGACGGTCCCCGGCAAGATGCACGCCTGCGGCCACGACGGTCATACCGCGATGCTGCTCGGGGCGGCGAAGTATCTCGCCGAGACGCGCAATTTCGACGGCACCGCGATCGTCATCTTCCAGCCCGCGGAGGAAGGCGGCGGCGGCGGCGCCGAGATGGTCAAGGACGGCCTCATGGAGCGCTTCGGCGTGCAGGAGGTCTACGGCATGCACAACATGCCGGGCATTCCCGTCGGCGCCTTCGCCATCCGCCCCGGCCCGATGATGGCCGCCGCCGACCGCTTCACCCTGACGATCGAGGGCAAGGGCGGACACGCGGCGCGCCCGCACGCCTGCATCGACACGGTGGTGGTGGCGAGCCACCTCGTCCTCGCCCTGCAGACGGTCGTCTCGCGCAGCGTCGATCCGCTCGAAGCGGCGGTGGTTTCGGTCTGCACCGTGAAGGCGGGCGAGGCCTTCAACGTCATCCCGCAGACGGCGACGCTCCTCGGCACCGTGCGCACGCTGACGAACGCGGTGCGCGACCTCTGCGAGGAGCGCATCCGCGCCATCGTCCAGAACATCTGCGCCGCCTTCGGCGCGACGGCAACGCTCGTCTACGAGCGCGGTTATCCGGTCACCTTCAACGATCCGGCGAAGACGGAGTTCATGGCGAACGTCGCCCGCCTCGTCGCCGGCGCCGGCGGCGTCGACACCGGCATTCCGCCGCTGATGGGCGCCGAGGATTTCTCGTACATGCTCGAAGAGCGCCCCGGCGCCTACATCTTCGTCGGCAACGGCGACACCGCCGGCGTCCACCACCCGGCCTACGATTTCAACGACGAGGCCGCGCCCTACGGCGTGTCCCTGTTCGCGAAGATCGTCGAGGCGGGAATGCCGGCAAGGGAGGGGCCGGAAGCCGGGTTTCGTTCCGCGTGAGACCGCGATTCGCCTCTCCCCGCAAGCGGGGAGAGGCGAGAAGCGCTCTTTCCGGAGTGTCGGCGCATCAGGGAGCGAGCCCGACGATCGTCGCAACGGTTTGCAGCACCGGCCAGCGTTTTTGCGCGTCCCTCCACGCGCCCTTGAACGGGCGGAAGACGAAGCTGACGCGGTGGGCGCCGGCCGGCACGGGGACGGCGCGAAAGATGCCGTCGGCGCGCAGGAGCGGCGCCGGGGCGCCGTCGATCCTCGCTTCCCACCAGGGCTGATAGGGATCGGCGACGACGAGATAGGCGGCTGCCTCGCTCGTCACGTCGACGACCATGCGCGTGTTATGCGCCGCGACGAGACGAACGCTCGCGTTTACGGGCCTGTGCGACGGCGCCGGCGCGCCCGGCGGCAGCGCCGAGAGCAGCACCGTCGTCGCAAGATCGACCGCCGGCCAGCGACCATCCCGCAAGAGCGCGTCCTGATCGATGGCGAGGGCGTTCGGAACGACGCGAAGGCGCGGGCCGGCGCGCGGATTTTCGTAGAGATAACCCTGCGGTGTCCGCGCGAGCGGCGTGAGATCGCCGGGCTTCAGCGCAGGGTCGATCGCCTCGACCGGGACGCCGGTGGCGATGAAGCGCAGGCCCAGCAGATCCGCGAGCGTCGAGCGGTAGGACGGGAACAGGGGCGAGAAGCGGCGCTGGTCCGGCAGCGCGACGTGATCCTCGGCGCCGGTCGCTTCGCTGTAGAGGGCGAGCCGCACCGGGTTGTAGCCAAGGACGTTGTCGAAGCGATGCACGAGGCTCGCGTTCGGCCAGGCGAAGCCGAGGCCGGCGAGCTCGATGCGGTCGAGGCTGCCGGCCGGAAGCCGCGCCTTGAGCGCCGCCACGAGCGGGCTCCTCGAATCCTGCCGCAGCATCTCGAAATCCGCCGGCGGCAAGGCCGTCGATTCGTTCGGGCCGCTGTTGAAGCGCAGGTCGGCAACGAGGAAGGCGGCGAGGACGAGCATCGCCGCGAGCGGACGCGTGCGCGCCAGCGCCGGCAGCCGCGAGAGCAGCAGGAGAGCGGCGGCGAGAAACGCGGCGGAGGTGGCGAAGGCGAGGCCGGCCGAGGCGAGCGTGCCGCGGGAGACCGCGAGCCAGAACGCCGCCGCGAAGGCCGCGACGGCGACGCTCCACTCGGCGAGGCCCCACGGCCTTCCGGCGGCGAGGAAGCTGCCCGAGAAGATCCGGTGCACGAGGTAGCCCGTCGCGAGCGCCGCAAGCGCGCCGGCGAGGAAGAGCGCATCGGCCGGACGACGAAAGAGATCGATGCCGGGAATTGCGAAGACAAGGCGGAAGACGGGCGTGAAGCCGCCCATCGCATAGAGCAGCATCAGCGCGAGCCCGATCGTCGCGGCGCGGATCTCCCGCGACAGCAGCGCGCCCTTCGCGAGCGCCGGCGAGGAGGAGGGCGAAGGGCAGGGCGCCGGCATAGACGACGCCCATGTTGCGGGCGAGGACGAGGTCGCTTTCGCCCCAGAGCGGGCTCGGCGGCCCCCAATAGGCGAGGAACGGCCCGTCGACGCCGAACAGGTTCGGGATCAGCCCGGTGAGGAGGAGCGCCGGGTGCATCGCGCCGCGCGCCGCGTCCGCATAGGGGATCGCCGGGCGGTTCGACTGCTCCGCGAGCAGGATCGTCAGGACGATCGGCCCGGTCACGACGAGCGCGCCCGCGAGCGCGCCCGCGGCGAGGGGTACGAGGCTCCTCGCGATGCGGCGGCCCGGCCGCCCGGCTCCGAACCAATGCGTCGCGACCGCGCCCGCGAGAAGCAGGAGGCCGAGGAGGGCGACCTGATCGCGGTTCAGGGTCATCAGGCCGGCGGCGAGGCCGGCGAGCGCGCCGTAGAGGAGGGAGTTGCGCGCCAGGGCCCGCGTCAGGAAGAGCAGCGCCATCGGCCAGAAGGCGAGGCTCAGGATCTGGCCGACATGCTGCACCCGCCAGCAGGCCGACATGCCGAAGGCGAAGACGAGGGCCGCGGCGAGCGCCCCGGCCGGATGCCAGGAACGGTCGCGGGCGTAGGCCATGATCGCGAACGCGCCGAGCCCGAGCATGCCGAAGACGGCGGCGTCGAAGGCGCGAAAGCCCGGATCGGGATCGAGGGCCGCGAGGGCGAGGAAGGGCGGCGAGAAGATCAGGGATTGCGGATCGGCGACCTGCGGCGAGCCGGAGAAGACGTAGGGCGCCCAGAACGGCTCCTCGCCGCGATGCAGCGACTGCGCCAGGAACTGCAGCTGCGGATAAAAATGCGCCTTCGCGTCCCAGGGGATCGTGACCGCGCCGGAGAGCCAGGGCCAGCACAGGATCGCCCAGCCGAGGAGAAAGAGCGCGATCGCCGCCGCCCAGTCGCGGCGGGCCGGCGCGGGCGGTCCGGGCAGGCTCATGCGGCAACCCCCGGCGCGCGGGGTCGGGCCGGGCCTCGGCCCGCTCGCGTCAGTTCTGGTTCGGAGCGTGCGCGGCGAGGCTCTCGAAATCGATGAAATGCCCGGCCCGGTCGCGCTTCGAGGCGAGGTAGCGGACGTTTTCCGCCGTCGGGCGGCCGAGCACCCGTTCTTCGGAGACCACTTCGAGGTTGGCGCGCCGCAGCGCCGCGATCTTTTCCGGGTTGTTGGTCATGATGCGCACGGCGGCGACGCCGAGCTGCTTCAGCATCGCGGCGGCGAAATCGAAGCGGCGCTGGTCGAGGTCGAAGCCGAGGACCTCGTCGGCGTCGTAGGTGTCCCAGCCCTGGCTCTGGAGCTTGTAGGCGCGGATCTTGTTGGCGAGGCCGTTGCCGCGGCCTTCCTGGTCGAGATAGAGCAGGATGCCGCCCTCGCCCTGCGGCCATCGCCCGCACGGTGCCGCGGAGCTGGTCGCCGCAATCGCATTTGAGCGAGCCGAAGAGGTCGCCCGTGAGACAGGCGGAGTGCAGCCGCACCGCGACCGGCTTCGCGAGGTCCGGTTTTCCGACGATGATCGCGACCTGGTCGCGCAGGCCCTCGCCGCCGCGGAAGACCACGAATTCGGTCGCGGTCGCGCCCTCGAGGGGGACCGGGGCGCGGCTGACGATGCGCAGATTGCGGACCTGCGCCTGACGGAAGGCCCGGATGGCGGCGGTCGGAACCCGAACGATCGAGGGGTCGACCTCGATGCCGCCGCTCAGGGGCACGACGACGACGGCCGGCAGGATCAGCGACAGGCGGGCGAGTTCGAGGGCGTCCTCGTCGAGGGTGCTCGCCGGGCCGACGGGGGCGTCGACACGCGCCTCGATCTTCAGCGCCAGGGCCTCGATCCGGACGGGATCGACGACCGGCAGCGCCAGGGTCCCGGGCTGATGCCTGTCGAGGCCGAGGCGGCGCAGGCGGGCCGGCGGCAGGACGAGATGCGCCTGGCCGCCGGCGACGAGTTCGAGGCGGGCGGCGAGGGCGGGGTCGAGATCCTCGACGCCGACCGCAAGCGCGCCGCCGGCCTCGCCGTCGACGATGACCGGGCGGCCGGAGCGGAACTCCGCGATGGCGCGTTCGACAACCGTCGGGTCAAGCTCGGCCGCCAGGCTCAGGACAACACGCATCATCACACGACACCCCGTGGCCGGTCGCCGAGAAACCTGGAAAATTTGGCGGAGACCCCTTCTTGCCGCCTTATGCCTCGCGGAAGCTTGCTCCGAGATGAACGGCGGCGCACCTTAGCATCGCTTCTGCCGTCCGAAAGGCCCCGATTTGCCCACGCGATAGGCTCCCGGACCGGCCGGCGGGAGTTCCGACCCGGCCTCGTTCCGCCTTCCGAAACGCCGAAAGTGCCGCATGATTCCGCAGGAGCCGTCCTACACCCTCGCGCAAAGGATCCTGCACTGGCTCATCGCCGCCATCGTCGTGGTGACCGTCCCGGTCGGTCTGATCATGACCAACGTCCTCGGCGACGGGCCGGTGAAGAACACCCTGTTCGAGCTGCACAAGTCCTTCGGCCTCATCGTCTTCGCCCTGGCGCTCCTGCGCATCGCGGTGCGCTGGCGGTACGGGGCGCCGCCCCTGGTGCCCGGGATGCCGGACTGGCAGCGGCACGCGGCGCACGTCTCGCACGCCGCCCTCTACATGCTCATCGTCCTCGTCCCCCTCGCCGGCTGGGCCGGCACCTCGGCCTGCTGCGCGCCGGTCAACGTGTTCTGGACGCTGCCGGTGACGCTCCCGATCGAGGGCGGCATGGAGCGGGCGAAGACCATCTTCCCGATCCATATCGGCCTCGCCCTGACGCTGACCGCCCTCGTCTTCGTGCACGCCGGCGCCGCCCTTCACCACCATCTCGTCCGCCGCGACGGCACCCTGCGCCGGATGTGGCCCGGGGCGCCCTGACGCCCAACCCCTCGTCCTGAGGGCGCGCCATAACCCGGTTTCCACCTTGCGACCTTGTCCGGAGGGGGTGGAGCGCAGGTCCGACCCGTCTCGAAGGATGCTCCAGGAGCTCGGAACGGCCTTTGCGCGACGGTCCCGGCGTTCGAGAGACGGTGGACCTTCCTCAGAGCGTGTGAATCTGTTCGGGCGAAAGGCGCGGGTCCGCCTCTCCCCGCTTGCGGGGAGAGGGTTTCGATCTTGAGATCGAAACAAGCGGAGCGAAGCGAAGCGGGGGTGAGCGACTGTCTGGGTGGTCAAGTTGCGGCGGCGAATTGGTTTCGCGCGTCGCGTGCTATTGCGTTGAGGATTGACGAGGAGTTTGCGGGCGAGGGCGATGCGGACGACCATTTTGGCCTTTCCGGCGGTCTGCAACCGGTGCTGGAAGGCGGCGAAGTGCGGGTCGTGTTGGCGACGATGCGGGCGACGATGAAGAGGATGCTGCGGACGTACGGCACGGCCGCCGCGGATGCGAGCGGCGGCCGCTGCGCTGGCCGACTGTCGTCGGCGAGGGGGGCGAGGCCGACGAGGCTTGCTGACGGCGCGGTCGGAGAAGCTGCCGATCTCGGGCACTTCGGCGAGCAGGGTCGGGCGAGGACCGGCCCGACGCCCGGGATCGGAGGCGAGAAGGTCTCCGCTCGCGCCAGGCGGGGGATCGGCGCAACGACCGCGGCGATGTCGCCCTCGAGGCTGGAGAGCTCCTTTGCAAGGCGAGGAGCAGCGGGCGATGCTGCTTTCGCCGACGCCGGCGGTCAGGCGCTCTTGGCGCTGGCGTATCGGCGACGATCATCTGGACGATCTGGGCGAGGCGGGAGACGAGCTCGGCGAGCAGCCGCGTCGGTCTCGTCGGGCAGGGGTCGGATGTCGGGCCTCGTCGGGCTGGCGAAATGGGCGATCACGGCGGCGTCGATGGGATCGGTCTTCGCCAGGTCGCCGAGCGCGCTGGGCAAAGGGCCGCACGTGGGCCGGGTTGACGACGACGAAGGGCAGGCCGGCTGCCGAGAGGGAGGCGGCGACGACGGTTTCGTAGCCGCCGGTCGCCTCCACGGCCACGGCCTGCGGCGACAGGGGCGGCGAGGCGGGCGATGAGGTCTTTCAGGCCTTCGTCGTTGCGAGCCACGACGAAGGTGTCGCGGCTCGGGTGGGTGGCGATGTCCAGGCGATCCTTGGAAACATCGATTCCGCATGACGATGGCGTCCATCCTGTCCCGTCCTTGCACAAGCGGGCTTCGCTGGCGGCCCAAGCGACTGTTCGGGTTCGATGGACCGACAGGCGAAGACCCAGGCTCACCCACGGGCTTGGTGTCCCTCGGGTTTTGCGGCACTTCTGCCAGGCACCGCGCCGGACACCGTATCCGAGTCGGCGCGAGCGAAGTTACAAGGGCTTCGGCCTGCGGCACGAACAAGCGGAGCGAAGCTGAAGCAGGGGCGAGGGGGCGTCTCCGGAAGAGGCGCCCTTCCGGCGCCGCAGCGCCTCGTTCGTGACCGCCTCTTCTCGGAAAGATTTCACAAGCTCTCAGGATGAGGGCCGGGGCTGCTTGCGGTTTCGGAAAAAAGGGGCGCCTCCCCCTTTCCCCTCTGGTCTACGCCGCCGGGCCGCGCTTCGGACCGTCGGGTCCGGGCAGCGCCGCGCCGTCGGGCTTCGCGGCGGTGGCGGCGAGGAGGCTGTCGATGGCGTTGCCGTCGCCGGCAAAGCCCGCCTCCTTCAGGATGCGGTCGAGGATCGGCTTGTTCGCCTGGAAGGCGAGGAGCTGGCCGGCGAGTTCCTCGCCGAACCCGACGCCCGAGCCGCCGCCATTGCGGCCGCCGAGGGCGCCGCCGACATCGAAGATGCGGATGTCGGAAATCTTCTCGATCGGCTTCACCGCCTCGGCGAGCGCCGCGGGCACGATGCGGATGCGCTCGAGGGCGAGCTCGTATTCGACGATCGCGGCGGAGAGCTTGTTGCGCGCCTCGGCCATCGCCGCCTCCGCGTCGGCCTCCGCCTGGCCCTTCTCGCGGGTCGCCTCGGCCTCGATCTTGGTCGCGTCCGCTTTCGCCTGGGCGAGGGTCTTGATCGCCTCCGCCTGATTGAGCGCGGCGTCCTTCTCGGCGGCGGCGGCGATGCGCACGCCGGTCGCCTGCGTCTCGGCCTGCTGCTCCGCGGCGATGACGGCGATGCGCTTGTCGCGCCCGGCGATCTCGACCTGCTTTGCCGTCGTCACCTTCTCCTCCGCGGCGACGGCGAGCGCCTCGGCCTCACGGGCGCGGGCCTTCGCTTCCGATTCCTCGCGGCTCACAACATGGCGCGGACGCCTCGCGCGGGTGGGGGTCTCGCCGAACCGGCGAAGCCTGCTAGTTTGCCTGCGGTCGCGGGCGGAGCGAACGCCGCCGGCGCGTTCACATCACGGGAGAGGCTTCATGATCCGCAAAGCGCGCGCCGTCTGGCAGGGCACCGGCAAGGACGGCACCGGGCATATCAGCACCGATTCCGGCATTCTTTCGAAGACGCCCTACTCGTTCAAGACGCGCTTCGAATCCGAGCCCGGCACCAATCCCGAGGAGCTCATCGCCGCGGCGCATGCGGGCTGCTTCACGATGGCCCTCGCCTTCCAGCTCCAGGGCGCCGGCGCGACGCCGACCGAGCTTTCGACCGAGGCGGCGGTGACCCTGGTGCAGGAGGGCGGCGGCTTCACGATCACGAAATCGGCCCTCACCCTCAAGGCGACGGTTCCGGGCATCGACAAGGCGAAGTTCGAGGAACTGGCGCGGGCGGCGGAAAAGAACTGCCCGGTCTCGAAGGTCTTGAACGCCGAGATCACCCTCGACTACACCCTCGCCTGAGGAGGACGCCGGCCCGGTGGCGAGAGGCGCGGCTTCGCCTCTCCGCGCCTCGCGGGGCTAGCACATGCAGACATCTCGGATAGGCGCTCACGGGCCAGCAGCGACCTTGCAGGACGAGCGTTGGAAGCGCGACAGGCCCTCTCCCCCCTTGCGGGGGAGAGTTGGAGAGGGGGGTATGGCGCCGACCGAATGGAACGGGCGCCCTCCTTGTCCCGTCGGCGCCGACCCCCCTCCCTGCCCTCCCCCGCAAGGGGGGAGGGGCGCAAAACGCGCAATCGCGAGATGCGTGAATGCCGTAGGCTTGCGGGGAGAGGCGGGAAGCGCCCTTCACCCGTCGCGGCGAAAACCCTACGTCCCCGCCTTCCTGTAGGCGTCGACGACCGCCTGGCCGTCGGGGCCGGCCTTCTTCAGCCAGTCGGCGGTGAGCTGCTCGCCGACCTTCTGGAAGCCGGTCTTCAGTTCCGGGCTCGGCGGCAGCACCTTCATGCCCTTGGCGGCGAGCTGGTCGGTGTACCAGGTCGTCTTTTCCTGCGAGACCTTCCAGCCGCGCTCCTCGGCGGCCTTCGCGGCCTTGGCGATCGCCTCCTGGGCCGGCTTGTCGAGGCCGTCGAAGGCGGCCTTGTTCACGATGATCATGTTCTTCGGCAGCCAGGCCTGCGTGTCGTAGAAGTGGGTGAGGGATTCCCAGACCTTCGAATCGTAGCCCGTCGCGCCCGACGACATGAACGCGTTCACGACTCCGGTCGCGAGCGCCTGCGGCAGCTCCGCCGCCTGGATCGTCACGCCCTGCGCGCCGACGATCTCGGCGATGCGCGAGGTGCCGACGTTGTAGGAGCGCCATTTCAGCCCCTTCATGTCGTCGACGGTGTTGATGTCCTTCTTCGCGTAGATGCCCTGCGGCGGCCAGGCGACCGCGTAGAGCAGCACGAGGCCCTGCGCCGCGAGCTTCTTCTCCAGAACCGGCTTCTGCGCCTCCCAGAGCTTCCGCGCCTGACCGAAGGAGGTGGCGAGGAACGGCACCACGTCGACGCCGTAGAGCGGGTCCTCGTTCTCGTGGATCGACATCAGCACCTCGCCGATCTGCGCCTGCCCGGTCTGCACCGCGCGCTTGATCTCCGGCGCCTTGAACAGCGAGGCGTTGGCGTGGATCGTGATCTGCAACTGGCCGCCGGTCGCGTCCGCGACGTCCTTCGCGAACTGGGCCAGGTTCTCGGTGTGGAAATTGTCGGCCGGATAGGCGGCGGGCAGGTTCCACTTCGTCTGCGCGGCGGCGGGCAGGGCCAGCGTCATCGCGCCGGCGAGCGCGAGGGCGAGGCGGGTGAAGGATCTCATCGTCTGTCTCCCTGTCTTGGTTTCAACGCTAGTCCGGAAAGGCGAGCCTCGGCAACACCATCACGATGTCCGGAAAGGCCGTGATGATGGCGACGGCGGCGACGAGGAGGAAGAAGAAGGGCAGGCTTGCGAGCGCGACCGTGTTCGAATCCTTCCCCGACATCGTCTGCAGCACGAAGAGGTTGAAGCCGACCGGCGGCGACACCTCCGCCATCTCGACGACGAGGACGAGGAAGATGCCGAACCAGACGAGGTCGAACCCCGCCGTCTTGATCATCGGAATCACCACCGCGGTCGTCAGGACGATCATCGAGATGCCGTCGAGCGCCGTGCCGAGGACGATGTACATCGCCGTCAGCGCGGCGATGAGCGCATAGGGCGACAGGTGCAGGCTGTCGACGAAGCCCGCGAGCGCGATCGGGATGCCCGTATAGGCCAGCGAGGTCGACATGAAGGAGGCGCCGGCGAGGATCAGCATGATCATGCAGGTGATGCGCGTCGTCCCCATCACGCTCTGCCAGAACGAGTCCCAGGTGAGGGTGCCCGACCACCAGGCGATGGCGAGCGAGCCGGCGACGCCCCAGGCCGCGCATTCCGTCGCCGTCGCCCAGCCGAGAAGGAGCGACAGGAAGACGAGGGCGATCAACAGCAGGCACGGGATCAGGTTGACCGATTCCTTGAGCTTCTTCCTCAACGGCATGTGCGGCTCGCGCGGCGGCGTGCGCTCCGGATGCGCGAGGGACCAGACCGCGATGTAGCCGGAATAGAGCACCATCACGAGAAGGCCCGGCAGGAAGCCGGCGAGGAAGACCTGGATGATCGAGACGTTTGCCGCGACCGCGTAGACGACCATGGTGATCGAGGGCGGGATCAGGATGCCGAGGGTGCCGGCGCCGGCGAGGGAGCCGAGGCTCACCATGTCGTCGTAGCCGCGCTTCTTCAGTTCCGGCAGGGCGATCTTGGCGACGGTGGCGCAGGTCGCCGCCGAGGAGCCGGAGACCGATCCGAAGATGCCGCAGGCGAGGACGTTGACGTGCAGGAGCCGCCCCGGCAGCCAGTTGAGCCAGGGCGAGAGGCCGCGGAACATCTCCTCGGACAGCCGCGTGCGATAGAGAATCTCGCCCATCCAGATGAAGAGCGGCAGCGCCGCGAGGGTCCAGGAGGCGGCGTTGCCCCAGATCGTCGTCGCAAGCACCGATCCGGCCGGGATCGCGGCGCCGGCGAACTGCATGCCGATGAAGCCGCAGGCCATCAGCGCGATGGCGATCCAGACGCCGCCCGCCAGCAGCACCACGAGGAGGAGGAAGAGCAGGGCGGAGATCTCGAGGAGGGCCATCGCCTAGACCCCGCTCTGGATCGCCCGCTCGACGACCTCCTCGGCGGATGTGGCGGGCGGCTTCTCATAGCGCGGCTGGCCGCCCGCGAGCACGTGCACGAATTCGTCGAGAAAGGCGATGGCGAGGATGACGAGGCCGCCGGCATAGCCGAGCTGGGGAATCCAGAGCGGCACCGCGAGGACGCCTTGCGCCATCTCGTTGAAGCGCCAGCTGTCGTAGGTGAAGAGCACGGCGTTGAAGGCGAAGAAGCCGATGAAGCCGAGGCCGAGGACGAGGGAGACGACCTCGATCGCCCAGCGCGTGCGGCCGGAAAAGCGGTCGATCAGAAGCCCGACCCGGATCATCTCGCCGGAGCGGAAGGTATGGGCGAGGCCGAGGAAGGCCATCGCGGCCATGCACCAGGAGGTGAAATCGTCCCCCGCGGGGATGTTGACGCCGATCTCGCGCCCGACCGAGAGGCCCATCATCAGGAGAAAAATGAGGATCAGGAACAGGCCGGCGAGATAGCCCGACAGGCGATAGAGGCCGTCGAGGAGGGTGCGGATCATGCGGGCCGGGGTCTCGTTCAACGATCGCGGGCAGGACATGCAAGACCGCCGCCAGAGCTTAGCGGGAGGCGGGAGGAGGACAAGCCCGCCCTGCGCGTCGCGGGCGTTGCCGAGGGCGGCGGCGGGATAGGCGCCGCCTGCTTCGCTTCCTACGGCCGCGGCGCGGCGCGCATCGGGTTGAGGATGTCGGTCGACGCCGGCGAGCGGGGAGCGGCGCAGGGCGGCGAGGATGCCGCCCTTCCGCGGCGGCTCGCCCGCAACCGTTCCGCCGACCCTTAACCACCCCTTAAACCGCCATAATTACCGTGCCCACAGCGTCGGCCGGGCCGATCCGGCGGGCGTGGGGCGTGGTGGGGCGATGGCGAAGGGGCGCGGCCGGCGGGAGCCGGTCTTTACGACGCGCGCCGGGACAGGATCCCTGGACATCGGCCTGACGCCGGAGGACCGGGCCGGAGGCGGCATGGCGCGGCAGCGTTCGACAGGCAGGAACGATCCCGGCGAGGCGCCCCGGCGCCGCCGGAAGAAGGGCGCGCGCCGCAGCCGTTCGCTCTGGGGCCGGCTGTTCTATGCCGCCATGGTGCTTGGCCTCTGGTGCGTCATCGGGCTCGCCGGCATCGTCGCCTATTACGCCTCGCAGTTGCCGCCGATCGACCAGCTCGCCGTGCCGAAGCGGCCGCCGAACATCGCGATCCTGGCGGCGGACGGCACCCTCATCGCCAATCGCGGCGAGACCGGCGGGCGCGCCATTCACCTCAAGGAATTGCCGCCCTACCTGCCGAAGGCCTTCGTCGCCATCGAGGACCGGCGCTTCTATGACCATTTCGGCATCGATCCGGTCGGCATCGCCCGCGCCGTCTTCCGCAATCTCACCGCCCGCGGCCTGACCCAGGGCGGCTCGACCCTGACGCAGCAGCTTGCGAAAAACCTCTTCCTGACGCAGGAGCGCACCGCCTCGCGCAAGATCCAGGAGGCGATCCTGTCGCTCTGGCTCGAGCGCAAGTACAGCAAGGACGAGATCCTCGAACTCTACCTCAACCGGGTCTATTTCGGCGCCGGCGCCTACGGTGTCGAGGCCGCGGCGCAGCGCTATTACGGCAAGTCCGCCCGCGCCGTGTCGCTGTCCGAGGCGGCGGTGCTCGCGGGCCTCGTGCAGGCGCCCTCGCGGCTCGCCCCGAACCGCAATCCGGACGCGGCGCAGCGCCGCGCCGAACTCGTCATCGCGGCGATGAACGACCTCGGCTTCATCACGCCGGGCATGACCAAGACGGCCCTCGGCGCGCCGGCCCAGGCGATGCGGGCGCAGGGCGCGGGCTCCCTCAACTACGCCGCCGACTACGTCATGGACGTGCTCGACGATTTCGTCGGCACGGTCGAGAGCGACATCGTCGTCGCGACGACGATCGACCCGGCTTTGCAGGTCGCGGCGGAGCGCGCGATCGTCGACGAGCTCAACGCCAAGGGCCAGCGCTTCAACGTCAGCCAGGGCGCCTTCGTCGCGATGCAGCCGGACGGAGCCCTGAAGGCCCTCGTCGGCGGCCGGAACTACGAGGCGAGCCAGTTCAACCGGGCGACGGTGGCGAAGCGCCAGCCGGGCTCGGCCTTCAAGCCCTTCGTCTACCTCGCCGCGCTCGAGCGCGGCCTGACCCCCGACGCGGTGCGCGAGGACGGCCCGGTCAGCTACAAGGGCTGGAGCCCGGAAAACTATTCGCGCGAATATCGCGGCGCCGTCACCCTGCGCGACGCCCTGGCGCTGTCGCTCAACACGGTCGCCGTGAAGCTCGGCCTCGAGGTCGGCCCGAAGGCGGTCGTGCAGACGGCGCAGCGCCTCGGCATCACCTCGCCGCTCCAGGCCAACCCGGCCCTCGCCCTCGGCACCTCCGAGGTGACGCCCCTCGAACTCGTCTCCGCCTACGCCGCCTTTGCCAACGGCGGCAGCGGCGTCATCCCCTACGTCATCGTCCAGGTGAAGGCCGGCGACGGCAAGGTCGTCTACCGGCGGCCCGCCGGCGGCGGCCTCGGACGGGTGGTCGATCCGGCCAAGGTCGCGATGATGAACGACATGATGCACCAGACCTTCGTCATCGGCACGGCGAAGAAGGGCGAGATCCCGGGCTGGGACATGGCCGGCAAGACCGGCACCAGCCAGGATTTCCGCGACGCCTGGTTCGTCGGCTTCACCGGCAGCCTCGTCGCCGGGGTCTGGCTCGGCAATGACGACGGCGACCCGACGAAGCGGGTCTCCGGCGGCAACCTGCCGGTCGAGGTCTGGAGCGCCTTCATGCGCACGGCCCTCAAGGGCCAGGCGCCGGTGCCCCTGCCCGGCGGCGGCCGCTTCGCGCCGGCCCCGGCGGACACGCCCGTCGCGGGCGCCAACCGGCCCTATTCGACCGCCAATGCCGACCGCAGCTGGATCCCGCCGCCATCGGCGCCGGCACGGGGCGAGCGCAACCTGTTCGAGCGCCTGTTCGGGCTCTGAGCGATCAGTCCGCCGGCCGGCCGGCGCTCGCCGAAAAGATCGCGAAGGCCAAAAGCCCGGCGCCGGCGACGAAGGCGGGCAAGGGCAGCGCCGAGGCGCCGAGCATCTGGCCGAGGCCGATGCCGACGAGGGCGGCGAGCGTCATCTGGCAGAGGCCGAGGAGGGAGGAGGCGGCGCCCGCCCGCGTCCGGGAACGGTGCCATCGCCGAGGCCATGGCCTGCGGCATCGTCAGGCCGACGCCGAACGTGTAGAGCGCCATCGGCAAGGCGACGGCGAGCGCGGAGGGGACTTTCAGAAGGACGAGGGCGAGCATGGAAACGCCGCCCGCGGCGAGCGCGACGACGCCGATCCGGATCGTGCCGTCGAGGCCGAGGCTGCCGACGAGACGCTGCGCCACCGTCGTGCCGCTGATATAGCCGATCACCACGAGGGCGAAGGTGAGCGCGAACGCCATCTCGGAGAGCCCGTAGATCCCCTGCAGGACGAAGGACGAGCCGGAGATGAAGGAGAACAGCCCGCAATAGGCGAGCGCCGACATCGCCACGTAGACCCGGTAGCCCGGATGCGCGAGCAGCGTGCGGAAGCCGCGCAGGATCGAAAGGAACGAGATCGGCCCCGGCGAGCGGGCCCGGATCGTCTCGGGCAGGCGCAGCAGCACGATGGCGGTGAGCGACAGGCCGAACAGGGTCTGGGCCCAGAAGTTCGCCCGCCAGCCGAAGACGGCGTGCAGGGCGCCGCCGGCGATCGGCGCCAGGGCCGGGACGAGGCCCATGATGGTGCCCATCCGGGACAGTTCCCGGCCGGCCCGCGGGCCCTCGTAGAGATCGCGCACGATGGCCCGGCGCAAGCACGATCGGGCCGGAGGCGCCGAGGGCCTGCGCGAAGCGGGCGGCGACGAGGGTCGCAATCGAGGGCGCGAGCGCGCAGGCGACGCTCGCGGCGACGAAGAGGCCGAGCCCGAACATCAGCACCGGCCGCCGGCCGACGACGTCCGAGACCGGCCCGTAGACGAACTGCCCGACCGCGAAGCCGAGGAGGAAGGCGGAAAGCGTCAGCTGCACCCCCGCCGCCGGCGCGCCAAGGGCCCGCCCGATCGCCGGGAGCGAGGGCAGGTACATGTCCGTCGAGAGGGGTCCCAGGGCGGTCAGGAAGGCGAGGACCGCCGTCAGGGCGAGGGTGTCGCGCTTCAGCATGGCCAGGGCGCTCTACGGGCAAACCGGCCGGGTGTCGATCAAGGATGGCCCCGCCCCGCCTTCGTTGACTTATCCGGCAGGGTTGACGATATGTTCGGAAAACCGAACGAAGCGAGATCGTGTCGCACGCCATCCTCATGTCGGAGCCCCTGACCCAGGTCGACGAACCGTCGAGCCTGGTGGCGCGGTTTGCGGCCGGCGAGCCCCTGATGATGGATGCCGGCCTCGCCCTGGCGCCGTGGCAGATCGCCTACCAGACCTACGGCACGCTCGACGCGCAGAAGGCGAACGCCATCCTGATCTGCCACGCGCTGACCGGAGACCAGCACGTCGCCAACGTGCACCCGGTCACCGGCAAGCCCGGCTGGTGGGAGACCATGGTCGGCCCGGGCCGGCCCCTCGATACGGACCGCTTCTTCGTCATCTGTGCCAATGTCGTCGGCGGCTGCATGGGCAGCACCGGGCCGGCCTCGACCGACCCGGCGACGGGGCGGCCCTACGCCCTCGACTTCCCCGTCGTGACCGTGCCCGACATGGTGCGCGCGCAGGCGGCCCTGATCGACCGGCTCGGCATCGAGAGCCTGTTCTGCGTCGCCGGCGGCTCGATGGGCGGCATGCAGGTCCTGCAATGGGCGGCGAGCTATCCCGAGCGCGTCTTCGCGGCCATGCCGATCGCCGCGGCGGCGCGGCATTCGGCGCAGAACATCGCCTTCCACGAGGTCGGCCGGCAGGCGGTGATGGCCGATCCCGACTGGCGCCGCGGCCGCTATCTCGAAGAGGGGATGCGGCCGGGCAAGGGCCTCGCGGTGGCGCGCATGGGCGCGCACATCACGTACCTCTCCGAGATCGCGCTGCACCGCAAGTTCGGCCGCAACCTGCAGGACCGGCTGGCGCCGACGTTCTCGTTCGACGCCGACTTCCAGATCGAGAGCTACCTGCGCTACCAGGGCCTCTCCTTCGTCGAGCGCTTCGACGCCAATTCCTATCTCTACATGACGCGGGCGATGGATTATTTCGACCTCGCGGCCGATTACGGCGGCGTCCTCGCGAACGCCTTCCGCGCCACGCCGACGCGTTTTTGCGTCATCTCCTTCACCTCCGACTGGCTGTTTCCGACCGCGGATTCGCGCGCCATCGTGCATGCGCTCAACGCCGCGGCCGCCTCGGTCGGATTCGTCGAGGTCGAGAGCGACAAGGGGCACGACGCGTTCCTCCTCGACGAGCCGGAATTGTTCGCCATCGTGCGCGGCTTCATCGACGCCGCGGCAAGGGCGAGGGGCCTTCAATGAGCGCGCCGCAGGCATCGACCGCGCAGGGACAGCCCTTCGCGGCGAGCGCTCCGCCGGCCGCGAGCGTCGCCGCCGCGGCCGAGCGCCTCGATCTCCTCCTCATCGCCGCGATGGTCGAGCCGAACGCCCGCGTCCTCGACATCGGCTGCGGCGACGGCTCGCTTCTCGCGCTCCTGCGCGAGCGCCGCGGCGCCGACGGGCGCGGCATCGAGATATCCCGCGAGGGCGTCAGCGAATGCCTCGCCAAGGGCCTGCCGGTGATTCAGGGCGATGCCGACACGGATCTCGCGAACTATCCGGACGATGCCTTCGACTACGTCATCCTCTCGCAGACGATCCAGGCGACGCGGCAGCCGAAGGTCGTGCTCGAGCATCTCTTGCGCATCGGCCGGCGCGCCATCGTGACCTTCCCGAATTTCGGCCACTGGCGCGTGCGCGTCGAGCTTTTCGTGCGCGGCCGGATGCCCTTGACCGAGAACCTGCCCTTCTCCTGGTACGACACGCCGAACATCCATTTCTGCACGATCCGCGACTTCGTCGAATTATGCCGCGAGGTCGGCGCGCAAATGGAGCGGGCGATCGCGCTCAACGCCGGCGGCCGCCCGATCCGCGTCACGCTGCCGTGGTGGGTGTGGAACCTGTTCGGCGAGCAGGGCGTGTTTTTGCTGCGCCGGCGCTAGCCTTCGGCCAATCTTCGTGAGGCAAGCTTCACGCGAGAGCATGAACCCCCGGCCCGCCGTTGCGGCCGGGGGTTTCTCCATGAAGCGTCATCCCGGCGCCGATTGCAGAAGCCACTTCGACAGGAGCGCCGTCCACGTCTGCCTCCCGACGATTCCGTCGACGGTCAGGTTCTCGTTCTGTTGAAAGTGCTTGACCGATTGCTCGGTCGTGGCTCCGAATTCGCCGTCCACGGTGACGATCGGAAAGCCGCCCCGCTCATTCAGCATCAGTTGGAGGTGCTCCACCACCGTCGGACCGCTCTCCGGGTTCGAGCCCTTCCTCAGCACGGGCAACCCGACGGTGACCTGGACATTGGCCATTTCGCTGCTCCTTCGTTCCACACGGCACCGGCAACAGCTTACAGGTTGACGTTAGGGCACGGTAGAGCGCCGGGATCGTGCCGGAGCCTTCACCCCGTCCTGTCGAGGAGCGCCTCTTTCGACCAGGCGCGGCCGACGACGCGGACGATGTCGGCCATGATCGTGTCGAGGACGTAGTCCTTCGGCGTGTAGATCGCGGCGACGCCCATGTTCCGGAGCACGTTCTCGTCGTCCGCGGAAATGATGCCGCCGACGACGAGCGGGATGTGGTCGAGGCCCTCGAGGCGCAGCCGCGCCTTGACCTCGCGCACGAGCGGAACGTGCGAGCCGGACAGGATCGACAGCCCGATCACGTGCGCCTTCGTTTCCCGCGCCCGCGCGACGATCTCCGCCGGCGTCTGGCGGATGCCGTCGTAGGCGACGTCGAGGCCGACGTCGCGGGCGCGCAGCGCGATCTGCTCGGCGCCGTTCGAATGCCCGTCGAGGCCGGGCTTGCCGACGACGAGGCGCGGCGTCTCGCCGATGCGCTCCGCAAGATCGGCCACCATCAGGCGAATGCCGTCCGCCGCGCCGGGGCTCGCCGTTTCCGGCGTCACGCCGGTCGGGGCGCGGTACTCGCCGAAGACGCGGCGCAGGGTCTCGCCCCATTCGCCCGTGGTGACGCCCGCCTTCGCGCAGGCAATCGAGGCCGGCATGATCGAGCGGCCCTCCCGCGCCGCGCTCTCGAGCTCGGCGAGGGTGGCGTCGGCGGCGTCCGCATCGCGCGCGGCGCGCCAGGCGCGGATCGCGCGCACCGCGTCCATCTCGACGGTTTCGGGCACGGTCAGAATGGCGCCGTCGCCGGCCGTGAGCGGCGAGGGCTCGCCCTCCCTGTAGCGATTGACGCCGACGACGATCTGCTCGGCGTTCTCGATCGCCGCGAGGCGGCGCGCGTTCGATTCGACGAGGGCGCGCTTGAGGTAGCCGGACTCGACCCCGGCGACGGCGCCGCCGAGCGCGTCGAGGCGCGCGAGTTCCGCCCGCACCTCCTCTTTCAGCGCCGCGACCTTGCCTTCGATCACCGTGCTGCCGTCGAAGATGTCGTCGTTTTCGAGAAGATCCGTCTCGAAGGCGAGGATCTGCTGCATGCGCAGCGACCATTGCTGATCCCACGGCCGCGGCAGGCCGAGGGCCTCGTTCCAGGCCGGCAGCTGCACGGCGCGGGCCCGCGCCTTCTTCGACAGCGTCACCGCCAGCATCTCGATCATGATGCGGTGGACGTTGTTCTCCGGCTGCTGCTCGGTGAGTCCGAGGGAGTTGACCTGCACGCCATAGCGGAAGATCCGCTTCCTCGGATCGGCGATGCCGTAGCGGTCGCGGGCGATCTCGTCCCACAATTCCGCGAAGGCGCGCATCTTGCAGATCTCGGTGACGAGGCGCATCCCGGCATTGACGAAGAAGGAGATGCGCCCGACGACCTCGGCGAAGGTGTCATCGTCGATGCCGGCCTCGCGCACCGTGTCGAGCACCGCCTGCGCCGTCGCGAGGGCGAAGGAGAGCTCCTGCACCGGCGTCGCGCCCGCTTCCTGCAGATGGTAGGAGCAGACGTTCATCGGGTTCCACTTCGGCATTTCCGACGTCGTGAAGAGGATGACGTCCCGGGTCAGCCGCAGGGACGGCGCCGGCGGAAACACGTAGGTGCCGCGGGACAGATATTCCTTGACGATGTCGTTCTGCGTCGTGCCCTGGAGCGCCTTGCGCGGCGCGCCCTGTTCGTCGGCGGCGGCGATGTAGAGGGCGAGGAGCCACGGCGCCGTCGCGTTGATCGTCATCGAGGTGTTCATGGTCGCGAGCGGGATATCCCTGAACAGGGTCCGCATGTCGCCGAGATGGGCGATCGGGACGCCGACCTTGCCGACCTCGCCGCGGGCGAGCTCGTGGTCCGGGTCGTAGCCGGTCTGGGTGGGCAGATCGAAGGCGACGGAAAGGCCGGTCTGGCCCTTGGCGAGGTTGCCGCGGTAGAGCGCGTTCGACTCCGCCGCCGTCGAGTGCCCGGCATAGGTCCTGAAGATCCAGGGCTTGTCCCGTTCGCGGCTCTGCATGGTCCGGTCGCTCCCGATCCAGGATGTTGCAGTGCGGGATGGTACAGCTTCGGCCGGGGAGCGCCAGGGGCCATCGGCGAACGGGGCCTCGCCCGTCATTGCCGGATCGGCGCGGCCGGACCCCGGAACCTACGATGGCAGCGGCTCGAACGACGCGGAGCGGCCGGCACCGGCTCGCGCCGGCATCCCGGATTCCGGCCTCGCGTCGTCGCGCCGGAACGAAAGGAAGGACGGGAGGACCGGGGACCCTCGTCCGGCCCGGTCCCGCCTCGCCGCCTCTCGGATCACGAAGAAGTCGGCGGCGGTCGGCTTCAGGTTCTTGGCGAGGAGGGCGATCTGCACCAGCGCGGCGGCGCCGGTGCCGTCCTTGCCGAGGCCGCCAAACAACCTGTCGTTGCCGGCGCCACCCTTCACCTGTCGTTGCCCGCCCCGCCCCGCCCCCGTTGTTGCGGCGCAACAACGGCATGGTAAGCTCACCCCGGCGAGGAGGAGCGGACGATGGCGGTGCAGGCGCTGAAGAAGCCGGCGGGGCTGAAGGATCTCTACGAACTCGGCGAGATTCCGCCCCTCGGGCACGTGCCGGAGAAGATGTGGGCCTGGGCGATCCGCAAGGAGCGGCACGGGCCGCCGGAGAGCGCGATGCAGGTCGAGGCGGTGCCGACCTGGACCATCGGCGACGACGAGGTCCTGGTCCTCGTGATGGCGGCGGGGGTCAACTACAACGGCGTCTGGGCGGCCCTCGGCGAGCCGATTTCGCCGCTCGACGCGCACAAGCAGCCCTATCACGTCGCCGGGTCGGACGCTTCCGGCGTCGTCTGGGCGGTCGGCGCCAAGGTCAAGCGCTGGAAGGTCGGCGACGAGGTCGTGGTCCATTGCAACCAGGACGATGGGGACGACGAGGAATGCAACGGCGGCGACCCGATGTTCTCCGCCTCGCAGCGGATCTGGGGCTACGAGACCCCGGACGGCTCCTTCGCCCAGTTCTGCCGGGTGCAGTCGCGCCAGCTCATGGCGCGGCCGAAGCACCTGACCTGGGAGGAGGCGGCCTGCTACACGCTGACCCTCGCCACCGCCTACCGGATGCTGTTCGGCCACCCGCCGCACACGATAAAGCCCGGCGACCACGTCCTCGTCTGGGGCGCCTCGGGCGGGCTCGGCGTCTTCGGCGTGCAGCTCTGCGCCGCCTCCGGCGCCAACCCGATCGGCATCATCTCCGACGAAGGCAAGCGCGACTACGTCCTCGGCCTCGGCGCCAAGGGCGTCATCAACCGCAAGGACTTTGCGTGCTGGGGCCAGCTGCCGAAGGTCAATTCCCCCGAATACGCCGAGTGGGTGAAGGAGGCCCGGAAATTCGGCAAGGCGATCTGGGACATCACCGGCAAGCGCGACGTCGACATGGTCTTCGAGCATCCGGGCGAGCAGACGTTTCCGGTCTCGACCCTCGTCGCCAAGCGCGGCGGCATGGTGGTGTTCTGCGCCGGCACCTCGGGCTTCAACATCACCTTCGACGCGCGCTATGTCTGGATGCGCCAGAAGCGCATCCAGGGTTCGCATTTCGCCCATCTCAAGCAGGCCGCCGCGGCGAACCAGTTCGTCCTCGACCGCCGCATCGATCCCTGCATGAGCGAGGTTTTTCCCTGGCAGAAGATCCCCCTCGCCCACACCAAGATGTGGAAGAACCAGCACGCCCCCGGCAACATGGCGGTGCTGGTGAATGCGCCAAGGGCGGGCCTGCGCACGATCGACGACGTCATCGAGGCGGGGGCGACGCGGTAGCGGTCAGGCCGCCGCCGGCTTCGCCGCGCTCGACAGGCGCAGCTTGATCATTGCCGCGATCTGCCGCGTCGCCTGAACCACCCGCACGCGGCGCTTGATGTCCTCGAAGGAGAGCGAGGAGAGAAGATCGACGAAACAGGCGTTCACGAAGGAAGAGGTCGCGGTGGCAATGCCGTCGAACGAGACGATGACGTTCTCCTGTCGCGCGAGCGCTTCGACGAGGCGCGCATGAACCGCGCTGCCCTGCTCGTTCGTATCCGCGGCCGTAGCAATGTCGCGAACACGGATCACCATTCCAATCCCGCCGTTTCGTCCGTCGATGAAATCGGAGAACATCCGCCCCGGAAAGGCCACCCTTACCATTCCCGCCGCGAGCGACGCCAGCGCCGGCCGGACGGACGGAGCGTCTGGCCTTACGGCATCGTGACCGGGTTCTCGAAGGCGACCGCGTCGCGGATGTCCTGGAGGCGGCGGCGCTTCGCGGCGACGAGGGTGCCGTTGAGCTCGCCGCCGAACAGGAAGATGGCGGCGAGGGTGTAGAGGAAGACGAGGGCGATCATCGGCGTCGCGAGGCCGCCGTAGGTCGACGCGTAGGCACCCGGAAAATTCTCCAGATACCAGCCGAAGACGACGCCGCCGAAGATCCAGAGCACGAGGGTGACGCCGATGCCGGGCAGGATCGACCGGAAGCTGCGGCTGCCGGCCGGGACGAACTTGTGCGCGACGACGAGACCGGCGACGACGAGCACCGTCGCGGCCCCGAGGCGCAGGAAGTCGATGAGCCCGCCGATCGGCCGCAGGCCCGGCAGGTAGAAGAGGGCGCCGCGCCAGATCAGCGGCCCGACGACGACGAGGAGCGTGAAGCTCAGCATCACCACGGCGCCGATGAGGACGAAGCCGATCGATTCGAGCCGCGTGAACCACCAGGGCCGCGTCTCGCGCAGGCCGTAGGCGCGATTGAGCCCGACGCGCAGGCTCTCGACCCCGCTCGAGGCGAAATAGAGCGCGAGGAGGAGGCCGACGGTGAAGATGTCGCTCCGCCGGCCGGTGAGGACGGAGTGCAGTTCGTGCGCGATCGGCCCGGCGACCTCCTTCGGCCAGGTCTCGAGGATCAGATCCGCGGCCGTGTCCGACAGCGAGCCTTCGCCGAAGAAGCTCGCCACGGCGGTGACGAGGATCAGGAACGGGAAGAAGGCGGTCAGGACGGAGAGCGCGATATGGCTCGCGATCGCCCAGGCGTCGTGCATGACGAAGCGGTTGAAGGTGATCGCGAGGACTTCGAGGCTCGTCCGGAGGGGGCGTCGCACGGGGATCTCCCGCCCGCTGACATGGCGCGGAACGCCGCAGGGAGCAAGTCAGGCCCGGGCCGCCGCGCCGGACGCCCTGGCGTCGGGCGGGGAAATCCCGCAAACAGCCGGCCGCCATGGCCGACCTCCTGCCCCGCCTCGCGCCGCCGCTCTTCGTCCTGATCTGGGCGACGGGGTTCGTCGTCGCGCGCCTCGTCGCGCCGCATGCCGATCCGCTGACCTTCCTGTTCGTGCGCTACGTCCTGGCGGCGCTCGTCCTCGCCGCGGCCGCCTTCCTGCTGCGGGCGCCGTGGCCCCGGGGCCCGCGCGGCTGGCGGGACGCCCTCGTCGCCGGGATGCTGCTGCACGGTTTCTATCTCGGCGGCGTCTTCTGGGCGGTGAAGCACGGCCTGCCCGCCGGCATCGCCGCCCTCCTCGCCGGCCTGCAGCCGCTGGCGACCGGGCTCCTCGTCGGGCCGTTCCTCGGCGAGCGGGTGACGCCCCGGCGCTGGCTCGGCATCGGCACCGGATTTCTCGGCGCGCTCCTCGTCGTCGCGCCGAAACTCGGCGCCGTCGACGGTTTCCCGCCCCTGCCGGTCGCGATCTGCACCCTGGGCATGCTCTCGATCACCCTGGGAACGATCTGGCAGAAGCGCACCGCCGCCTCGGTCGACCTGCGCACCAACGCGGTCGCGCAATATGTCGGCGCCGCCGGCGTCACCCTGCCCCTCGCCCTCCTCACCGAGACGGGCCGCCTCGATTTCACGCCGGACCTCTGGCTCGGCCTCGCCTGGGCGGTGTTCGGGCTCTCGATCGGCGCCATCGGGCTGCTTTTGTTCCTCATCCGCCGCGGCGCCGTCGCGGGGGTCGCGGCCCTGCTCTACCTCGTCCCGCCCGTCTCCGCCGCGATGGCCTATCTCATCTTCGGCGAGACCCTTGCCCCGGTGCAGATCGCCGGCATGGCCGTCGCCGCCGTCGGCGTCGCCATCGCCAGCCGGGCCTGAGGATGGGCGGGCGCCGATCGAGCCGATCCACGACACCGTCGACGGTACGGGAAACTCCGCGAATTCGCCTCTCCCCCGCTTGCGCGGAGAGGGTTTTGGCCTTCGGCCAAAGCAAGCGGAGCGGAGCGGGGGTGAGGGGGCGTCGGCGGAAGAGGCGTCCGGCCGAAGCTGCGGCGCCCTCTTCGTCATCGCCCCCTCACCCTCGCCTGCTGCGCAGGCTTGCTGCCTTCGGCAGCCCTCTCCCCGCAAGCGGGGAGAGGCGGATCCGCGCCCTTCTCAACGATTCACATGCTCTCAGGAGGAGGGCGCGCTGGGGAAGCGGAAGCGCAAGCCGGACCCTACCGCGGCGCGCGCTTGGCCAGAATGCGCTGCAGCGTGCGGCGGTGCATGTTGAGGCGGCGGGCAGTTTCCGAGACGTTGCGGCCGCAGAGCTCGTAGACGCGCTGGATGTGCTCCCAGCGGACGCGGTCCGCCGACATCGGGTTCTCGGGCGGCGGCGCGCGTTCGCCGGTGCGGGCCATCAGGGCGGCGTGGATCTCGTCCGCGTCGGCGGGCTTCGCGAGGTAGTCGAAGGCGCCCATCTTCACCGCCGTCACCGCGGTGGCGATGTTGCCGTAGCCGGTCAGGATCACGCCGCGGGCATCCGGGCGGCGCTCCTTCAGTCGCTCGATCACGTCGAGGCCGTTGCCGTCGCCGAGGCGCATGTCGATCACCGCGAAGGCGGGCGCGTCGGTTTCGATGGCGGCGAGCCCGTCCGCGACGCTCTCGGCGACCCGGACCTGATAGCCGCGCCCCTCCATCGCCCGCGCCAGGCGCGTCGAGAAGGGACGGTCGTCGTCCACGATCAGGAGGCTCTTGTCGGCGCGAGCCTCGAACGCCGCGGACGTCTCCGCCATCGGGTGATCTCCTTGCATTCGGCGCCCGGCCGGCGGGCGCCCGTCCATCGTCCGGCTTTATCCTGATATGGGAACGGCTTGTCTGTTCGTCATCGGCTCGCCGGCGGCGGCCGGCGGCGCCGGGGCGGCGCCGCGCTCGAAGGCGGCCCTCGGCCAGACGATCCGCGCCACCGCCCCGGTCTCCGGCGGCGCCGCGTTCGAGAGCGCGAGCTGGGCGCCGGAGCGCTCGATCAGGGTCTTGGCGATGAAGAGCCCGAGCCCGAGCCCGGAATCGCCCTCTTCCGCGCGCTTGGCGGCGCTGCGGGTCGTGACGTAGGGCTCGCCGATCCGCAGCAGCACCTCCGGCGCATAGCCCGGCCCGTCGTCGCGGATTTCCATCCGGACCTCGTCCTTCGTCCAGTGCGCCCGCAGCACGACCTTCTCCTCGGCGAAGCCGACGGCGTTGTCGAGGATGTTCGACAGCCCGTAGACGACGCCGGGGTTGCGCCGCGTCGTCGGCTCCGGCTGCTCGCCCTCGACCGCGACCTCGACATCGAGCCCGAGGGAGCGCTGCGGCGCCACCACCTCCTCGACGAGGTGGCTGAGCGAGATCGTCTCCAGGAAGGCCGGATTGCTCCTGCCCCATGGCGGTGAGCTTGGTCAGGATCGTGCGGCAGCGCTCGACCTGCTCGCGCAGGAGGCGGAGATCCTCGGCGACCGGGCCTTCCTTCGGCAGGACGTGGTCGAGCTCCTTGGCGACGAGGGCGATGGTGGCGAGCGGCGTGCCGAGCTCGTGCGCCGCCGCCGCCGCGAGGCCGTCGAGCTGGGTCAGGTGCTGCTCCCGGGCGAGGACGAGCTCCGTCGCGGCGAGGGCCTGGGCGAGCTGGCGCGCCTCCTCCGCCACCCGCCAGGCATAGATGCCGGTGAAGGCCGTGCCGAGGAGGATCGCCGTCCAGATCCCGGTCACGTAGACGAAGGGCAGGTCGAGCCTCTGGCCGGGAAACCACGGCAATGGCCGGTGCACGAGGACGAGAAGCGTCGCCGAGCCGACCGCGAGGAGGCCGAGCCCGAGGGTTCGCTCCGGCGTGAGCGCCGTCGCGGAGATGAGCACCGGCGCCAGCACCAGCATCGCGAAGGGGTTCTGGAGGCCGCCGGTCAGGTAGAGCAGGGCCGCGAGCTGGAGGAGATCGAAGGCGAGGAGCAGGGTCGCGGCATTGTCGGACAGGCGATGGCTCGCCGGAAAGCGGATGCGCAGGGCGAGATTGACCCAGGCCGAGAGCGCGATGACGAGGAAGCAGAGCCCGAAAGGCAGCGGAAAGCCGAAGCCGAACTGGACGAGGGCGACCGCCGCCGCCTGGCCGGCGACGGCGAGCCAGCGCAGCCGGACGAGGGTGTCGAGCCGCAGGCGGCGGGCGTCGTGCGCCAGATCGGAGGGCGTTCGGTACGGCATCGCGCCCAAAGGATAGGACTCCTGCGTCCCCCGTCCAACAGCGCCGGGGCGGCGGGCGCTCGCCGGCGCGTGAAAAAGGTCACAGGGGCGAAGGTTCGAAGGGCGTAAGGCTTAAGCAGGATTGGAATCGGCGGGTCGGAACTTTAACTTACATGTTACGGTTTAGGGTGATTGCCCGGCTTCGTGTTGCGTCGCGAGGACCGCAGGCTCCCGACCGTGGGGGTGCGAATGAACCTCGCTTATTACTGGTATGAGGCCGCCCACCTGATGCTGACCCCGGCCCGGGCGGCCAGCGAGGGCGCGAAGCTCTTCTTCGAAAATCCGATCAATCCGCTGACCCATACCCCCTACGGCCGCACGGTCGCGGCGGCCTGCGAATTGTTCGAGCGCACGACGCGGCGCTACGGCAAGCCGGAATTCGGCCTGAACGGGACCTCCGTCGACGGTGAGCGCATCCCGGTCTTCGAGCGGGTGGTCTGGGAGCGGCCCTTCTGCCGCGTCATCTCCTTCGACCGGGTGCTGCGGCGGCCGAAGGCGCAGCCCGAAGCTCCTCATCGTCGCGCCGATGTCCGGCCATTACGCGACGCTCCTGCGCGGCACGGTCGAGGCCTTCCTGCCGACGCACCAGGTCTGCATCACCGATTGGATCGACGCCCGGCTGGTGCCGCTTGCCTCGGGCTCGCTTCGATCTCGACGACTACATCGACTACCTGATCTCGATGATCCGGGCGCTCGGGCCGGACCTGCACGTCCTCGCCGTCTGCCAGCCCTCCGTCCCGGTGGTCGCGGCGGTCGCCCGGATGGAGGCCGAAAACGACCCGTTCACGCCCCGTTCCATGACCTTGATGGGCGGCCCGATCGACACCCGCCGTTCGCCGACCGCCGTCAACCTCGTCGCCGAGGAGCGCGGTATCGACTGGTTCAAGCGCAACTGCATCGTCAAGGTGCCGCCGGCCTATCCGGGCTTCTGGCGCGACGTCTATCCGGGCTTCCTGCAACTGTCCGGCTTCATGGCCATGAACATCGACCGGCACATGAACGCCCATTACGACATGTTCAAGCATCTCGTCGAAGGGGACGGCGACTCGGCCGAGAAGCACCGGGATTTCTACGACGAATATCTCGCGGTGATGGATCTCACCGCCGAGTTCTACCTTGCAGACGGTCGAGAAGGTCTTCGTCAGGCACGAAATGCCCAAGGGCGAGATGATGCATCGTGACAAGCCGATCGATCTCAAGGCGATCCGGCGCTGCGCGATCATGGCCGTCGAGGGCGAGAAGGACGACATCTCGGGGGTCGGGCAGACCCTGGCCGCCCTGGACCTGACCCCGAACCTGCCCGCGGACAAGAAAGTTTACCATCTCCAGAAGAATGTCGGCCATTACGGGGTCTTCAACGGCTCCCGATTCAGGTCCGAAATCGCCCCGCGGATCTCCGATTTCATCCTGAACCAGGAGATGGAGGCGGCAGCGAAGCGACGGTCAAGGCCGATTCTGCGTCCCGTCTAGGATGCCGCGCGCGGCAAACAGCAGCGCTGACAGGGGCCCGACTTCACGGCACATTGGGGGCATGAGATTCGCCCTGTTTCGCCGTGTCTCGGCGGACCCCATCCAGATCGACGTCTCCCACGCGGGCCAGTCCTACGAGATCGCCCTGCGCCGGCGGCCGACCGCGAAGCGGATCATCCTGCGCGTCTCGAACGCCACCGGCGAAATCCTGATGACCATCCCGGAGCGGACGGACCTCAAGACCGCCCAGCGCTTCGCCAACTCCCATGGCGAATGGATCGCCAACCGGGTCGCCAAGGTTCCGGCCCGGGTCGAGTTGCGCCCGGGCGCCTCGGTCCCCGTGCGCGGAACGCCGCATACGATCGTGCACTGGACGAACGTCCGCGGCACCACCCGGGCCTCCCGGGGCGTCGCGGGCGAGCCGATCGTCGCCGTCTGCGGCGAGCGCCCGCACGTGCCGCGCCGGGTCCGCGAGTTTCTGGAAGCCGAGGCGCGCCGGGACCTCGGGGTGGCGGTGAAGAAGCATGCCGGCAAGCTCGGCGTCACGGTCAAGCGGATCGCCGTTCGCGACACCACGAGCCGCTGGGGCTCCTGCTCGGCCAGGGGCGCGCTCAGCTTTTCCTGGCGGCTGATCCTCGCTCCGGCCTACATCCTCGACTATCTCGCCGCGCACGAGGTCGCGCACCTGCGCGAACTGAACCACTCGCCGAAGTTCTGGAAGATCGTATACGAGCTCTGCCCGCGGACCGAAGAGGCCGAGACCTGGCTGCGCCGGCACGGCAGCGACCTGCACCGCTTCGGCTGAGCCGCCTCCCCCAGGGGCCGCGCGCCCATCAGCCCCGGGGGCTCGGATGGCCGTCGACCCGCATCTGGAACAGGAAATAGGTCGGCGTGCAGAAGCCCGCGCCGCCCTTGCCCCCGGCGAGTTCGGGCGGCAGCGACTGGCAGACGTAATCCTCCCGGCAGAGCGCGCCGTGGCCGCAGGCCTGGCGCTCGGCGCGGGAGGCGGCGTCGGCGAGGCAGGCGGAGAAGTCGCCCGATTCCGCGCAGAGGTCGAAGGCGCGGCCGCCGCCGAGGGCGCAGATCGCGCCCGGCGCCGGGCCGGCCTCGCCCGGAACGCAGGCGCGGTCGGCGAGCCCGCCCGGAACGCCGAGACGCGGTGGCAGGCAGCGGTTCGGCGGCCGGCCGGCGGCGGAAGGGGACAGAGCCAGAGGCCGGATCGCCGTGACCCGGTCGCGGAAGGGCGCGGCGGCTGCGCCGATGCGGCCGGCGAGGCACGGCAGGCCCGAAAGCGCGATCGGGTCGGGGGGCAGGCATTGGCTCGTCCGAAGAAGGCCGTCGGAGGCGGCCATGATCGTCCGACAGGCGAGGCCCGGCCGGCACGGCGGCGCCTCCGCGTCGGGACCGGCTCGCCGGCTGGGAAGGCAAGGGGCAGCGGCGCGGCGCCGGCAAAGCCCTGCTGGCGCCCCGGTCCCGGCCACAGCCCGATCAGAAAGGCCGCGGCCACGAGGAGCCGGGGGCGCGGGCGCGTCGTCTGAAGCCTGCGGCGGCGGATCACGCGGTCTCTTAGACCGCGGCCCTGCCTCAGACAATAACAAAGTTACAGGCGGACCGGCCGGCTCAGGCGACGATTCGCGGCTTGTCGAGGACGCGCAGGACCCGGTCGAGGTCGTGGCCGCGCTTCAGGATCAGGCCGGTCGAGGCGATGACCGAATAGGCCCCCTGCCGCCGCGCCAGCCGCGGCTCCTTCTCGATCCGATAGAGGGGCATCTCCGAGAAGCGCCGGAAGATCGAGAACACCGCCTTGTCGCGGGTGAAGTCGAGGGCGTAGTCCCGCCACTCGCCTTCGGCGACCTTGCGCCCGTAGAGATCGAGCATCCGTCTCAATTCGTGCCGGTCGAAGGACACGGCCTGGGCTGTGTTCGGCGCGGCGGGGAAGGTCAGCACCTCCAAACCGCCGCGCATCGTCTCCACGATCTCGCCCTCGCTCATGACGCCTCCCCGTTTGATGTCGTCTTCAGTCATGATGGGCATGACGGCGAAACCGCGCAACCCGAGCCTGGCGGCCGGCGGCAGGGGGCCGGAAAACCACATTCCAGCCACATTGGTGCCGCTTGGGAGCCCCAGTGCGGGCGGACCATCATGGGGTTGCCTCGACGGCCCGGTGGTTCCGTTTCTACCGGACACGTCAGCCCCCCAGCCCCCCGGGGTTTCGGGATCGCCGGGCCACCTTAAAGTCGAGAGCACGGGCCGCCTGACAGGGCGGCCTTTCTTTTTGGCGATCGCCGCCGCGGCGGGGCGCGGGAACACCCGGCTTTAGAATATATGACGTTGCGACAGGCTTGCCAGGCGACATTTTCCGACGATTACTTCGCTTATGCTTCCGGAGTCGGACGATATCAGCAACATATACGTCGACGAATCGAGCCAGACGAAACACCGGTTTCTTGTCCTGGGAGGATTGATTTTGTCTCGTGGCTCCGTGCCGAAGTGGAGTCTTTAATCCGAAGCGCACGGATGCCCGAATTGCCCGAGGGCGAGCTGAAATGGACGAAAGTTTCGGCAACAAAGTTTGCGGCTTACAAGAGATTGGTCGACGTATTTTTTGGTGGTGTGCATGAATTCACCAAGCTCGAGTTTTCATTCTGTCGTTATAGATACCCATAAAATAGATGATAAAAAGTATAACGATGGCTCGAGAGAAACAGGTTTTAGCAAAGAGATCTATCAGCTTTTGATGAAATTCGGCCGCTTGTATAGCGGTCTGTTCCATGTCTATCCAGACCGCCGCAGCACCAGTAGCGGAACCGAAGAATTACGACTGCATCCTCAATCGAGGAACCGCAAAGCGCGGGGACCGGCGACACTGGCCCTTCAGGCGTATCCATTTCCGCAAACTCGGACAAGGAGCCAGTGGACGCTCCGCTCGTGGACCTGCTCGTTCGGAGCACTTGCCTACCGTCGCAACGGCCATCATGCGGCTCACAACGCTTCCCCGGCGAAGCGAGCCCTTTCCGACCGTATGCTTCGCGAGGCTCGGATCGCCGATGTGGGTCGCGACACCTCAATTAAGGGTCGCTTCACGGTCTGGCATCGGAAACTGCGATGACAATCGTCTCGCAGCCCTAGGCTCCTGCGAGCCGCCGCCTTGGGCGGGTCCACTACCGAGGTAGGGGCTTCGGGCTACGAGAGTGAGGGAAATATGAGCCTGCGCCGCATCCGCGTAAAGTCACCTTGTATCGCCTAAGTCGGGACCCCGCCGCACGTCCAGCGCGGAAAGGAACGCGCCTGCCCACCACCGCCCTCACCTCCCCTGCGCGTGGTATTCGGCGTTCGGGCGCATGTCGATGGCGGAGGCCATGCGGTTCGACATGTTGAAGAAGCTCGCGACGGCGGCGATGTCCCAGATATCGCGGTCGGAGAAGCCGGCGGCGCGCAACTCCTCCCGGTCCTCCTCCTCGATCGTAGAGGGCGCCTGCGTGAGGAGCACGGCGAAGGCGAGCATGGCCCGGTGCCGGGGCGCGAGGTCGGCGGCCCGAAAATTCATCGCCATCAATTCCCCGAGGGCCGGATCGCCGGCGAGCTGGCGGACGGCGGCGCCGTGCGCCGTCAGGCAGTAATAGCAGCGGTTCTCGCTCGACACGGCGACGGCGATCATCTCCCGTTCGAGCTTCGACAGTCCCGAGGGCGCCAGCATCAAATCGTTGTAGAAGGCCGCGAAGGCTTCGAGCTTGGCGTTGTCGTGGGCATAGGCCTTGAGCACGTTCGGGACGAAGCCGATCTTCTCCTCGCACTTCGCGAAATAGGCCCGCATCGCCTCGGAAAGCGCGCCCCGCGGCAGGTCGAGGGCGGTGACGTGCGCGTCGCGCTGGGCCGCCGGCTTCAGGCCGACATCCTCCTTCTTGCCCCCCGGCTTCTGCTTTGCGGCCATCGGTGGTCCTCCCTTTGCAGCGGCGTCGGACGAAGGTTGCAGATGACGCGGCACTGTGCCAACGCTCAGGCCGATAACAACGGTGGGGAACGGGCATGAGACACGACATGCCGACCGTCGGAGGTGCCCTCACGGCCGAGGCGGCCGCCATTCTGGCCGCGGGCAACTCGCAGGTGCCGCCCTCCTTCGTCGTCGATCTCTTCGGCCGCGTCCCGCCGGAGGACCTCGCCGCCTACGCCCCGGGCACCCTCGCCGAGCTCGCCGCCGCCGCCTTCGCCCATCTGAAGGCGCCGCGGCCGGCCGGCAGCCCCGACCTCCGCCTCGTCGATCTCGAAGTCGAGCGCGGCGGCCGCCGCCGGGACGTCACCGTCCTCGAGGTGGTGAACGACAACATGGCGTTCCTGCTCAATTCCACCCTCGCCGAGATCGTCGACCAGGGCTACGAGCCGATCCTCGTCGCGCATCCGATCCTCGCCGTCGAGCGGGATGCCGCCGGCGCCCTCGTCCGCCTCGTCGGCGAGACGACCGCCGCCGCGGCGCGGGCGGTGAAGCGCGAGAGCTTCATCCACATCCATCTCGACCGTATCGACGAGCCGGAGGCCCGCGAGCGGCTCGTCGCCGGCCTGAGAAAGGTCTACGCCGACGTCGCCACCGCGGTGCGGGACTGGGCGCCGATGCGCGCCCGCGTCGTCGAGGCGATCGAGACCTATCGCGCGAACCCGCCGCCGCTTCCCGCCGACGAGGTCTCGGAGGCGATCGCCTTCCTCGAATGGATGCGGCACGACAACTTCGCCTTCCTCGGCATGCGCGAATACCGCCTGCCGGAGGGCGACGCCGCCGCCGATCCCGTCGAGGCGACCGGCCTCGGCCTTCTGCGCGATCCGACCGTGCGCGTCCTGCGCCGCGGCAAGGAACTCGTGGTGATGACGCCGGAGGTGCGCTCGTTCCTCGCCAAGCCCTGGGCGCTCATCATCACCAAGGCCAACGTCAAGTCCCGGATCCACCGGCGCGCCTATCTCGACTACGTCGGCGTCAAGCTGTTCTCCGACGACGGCCGGCTCGACGGCGAATTGCGCATCGTCGGCCTGTTCACCGCGAGCGCCTACACGGACAGCACCGCGGACGTGCCCTATCTGCGCCACCAGGTCGCCAAGGTGGTGGCCCGGGCGGGCTTCGATCCCAATTCGTATGCCGGCCGCGCGCTCCTCAACGTGCTCGAGAACTATCCGCGCGACGAGCTCTTCCAACTCGACGACGACACCCTCTACCGGTTCGCCCTCGACATCCTCAATCTCTCCGAGCGGCCGCGCATCCGCGCCTTGGCGCGGGTCGACGAGTTCGACCGTTTCGTCTCGGTGCTCGTGTTCATCCCGAAGGAGCGCTACGACAGTCAGATCCGCATGCGCGTCGGCGACTATCTCGCCGCGGTCTACCAGGGCCGCCTCTCGGCCGCCTATCCGGCCTATCCGGAAGGCCCGCTCGCGCGCACGCACTACATCATCGGCCGCGACGGCGGCGAGACGCCGACGATCGCCCGCGACGTCCTCGAGAGGGGCATCGGCGACATCGTCCGCACCTGGGGCGACGCGCTGCGCGAGGAGCTTGCCGGCACGATCGGCGGCCCGCGCGCCCGCGCGCTCGCGGCGCGCTACGGCAACGCCTTCACCGCCGCTTACCGGGAAGCCTTCGGCGCCAAGGCCGCGCTCGCCGACATCGCGATCCTCGAACAGGTCACGGAGCAGCGGCCGCGCGCCGTCGATCTCTACCGCCGCGAGGGCGACGACGACAGCCGCGTCAACCTCAAGGTCTTTTCGCGCGGCACGGCGCTGCCGCTCTCGGACCGGGTGCCGCTGCTCGAAAACCTCGGCTTCAAGGTCGTCAACGAGCGCACCTACCGGGTCGCTCCGGTCGGCGGCGACGAGGCGGACCGGGTCTGGCTGCACGACATGGCGCTCGAGCGCGCGGCGGGCGGCTCGATCGACATCGCGGCGATCCAGGGTTCGATCGAAGCGGCGCTCCTCGCGCTCCTCCGCGGGCTTGCGGAATCCGACGCCTTCAATCGCCTCGTCCTCGAAGCCGGCCTCGGCTGGCGCGACGTCGCGATGGTGCGCGCCCTCGGGCGCTACCTGCGCCAGATCCGCATCCCCTATGCGCAGGATTATCTCGCCGAGACGCTCGCCCGCCACGGCACGCTCTCGGCGCAGATCGTGCGCCTGTTCTATGCGCGCTTCGATCCGCGCGCCGACGCCGTCTCGCCGCGCCTTGACGCGGAGGCGGCGATCCGCGGCCGGCTCGAAGAGGCGCTGAAGGACGTCACGAGCCTCGACGACGACCGCATCCTGCGCCGCTTCATCAACCTCGTCGAAGCGGCCATCCGCACGAACTTCTTCCAGATCGACGCGAACGGTCTGCCGCAGCAGACGATCGCCTTCAAGTTCGAATGCGCGAAGGTCGAGGAAATGGCGCTGCCGCGTCCGCTCTACGAGATCTTCGTCTATTCGCCCCGCGTCGAGGGCGTGCACCTGCGCTTCGGCAAGGTCGCCCGCGGCGGCCTGCGCTGGTCGGACCGGCCGCAGGATTTCCGCACCGAGGTCCTGGGCCTCGTCAAGGCGCAGCAGGTCAAGAACGCCGTCATCGTGCCGGTCGGCGCCAAGGGCGGCTTCGTGCCGAAGCAATTGCCGCCGCCCGGCGACCGCGCCGCCTGGCTCGCCGAGGGCACGGAGAGCTACCGCATCTTCGTGCGCACGCTCCTGCAACTGACGGACAACATCGTCGGCGACCGCGTCGTGCCGCCGGCCGACACCGTGCGCCACGACGGCGACGATCCCTACCTCGTCGTTGCCGCCGACAAGGGCACCGCGACCTTCTCGGACATCGCCAACGCCATCTCGATCGAGAAGGGCCATTGGCTCGGCGACGCCTTCGCCTCCGGCGGCAGCCAGGGCTACGACCACAAGAAGATGGGCATCACGGCGCGCGGCGCCTGGGAGGCGGTGAAGCGCCATTTCCGCGAGATGGACGTCGACATCCAGCGCGATCCGGTCACCGTCGCCGGCGTCGGCGACATGTCCGGCGATGTCTTCGGCAACGGCATGCTGCTGTCGCGCGCGATCCGGCTCGTCGCGGCCTTCGACCACCGCGACATCTTCCTCGATCCGAGCCCGGATGCGGAAGCCTCCTTCAGCGAGCGCGAGCGGCTGTTCGCGCTGCCGCGCTCGTCCTGGCAGGATTACGACAAGAGCCTCATCTCCGCCGGCGGCGGCGTGTTCTCGCGCAGCGCGAAATCGATCGCGCTGTCGCCGGAGGTGCGCGCGCTCCTCGGCCTGACGAAGACCGAGGCGCCGCCGTCCGAGGTGATGAAAGCGATCCTCAAGGCACCCGTCGGGCTGCTCTGGTTCGGCGGCATCGGCACCTATATCCGCGCCGGGAGCGAGAGCGACGACGAGGTCGGCGACCGCGCCAACGACGCCATCCGCATCACCGGCGCCGAGGTGCGCGCGAAGGTGATCGGAGAAGGCGCCAATCTCGGCGCGACCCAGCGCGGCCGCATCGAGGCGGCGCGCGCCGGCGTGCGCCTCAACACGGACGCGATCGACAATTCGGCCGGCGTCAACACCTCGGACGTCGAGGTCAACATCAAGATCGCCCTGGCGACGCCCGAGCATGACGGACGGCTCGACGTGAGCGCGCGCAACGCGCTCCTTGCCGAGATGACCGACGAGGTCGGCCGCCTCGTGCTGCGCAACAACTACCTGCAGACCCTCGCGCTCTCCCTCGCCGAGCGGCGCGGCGCCGGCGATCTCGGCTTCGCGCGCCGCCTCATGCAGACCCTCGAGCAGCAGGGCCGCCTCGACCGCGGCGTCGAGTACCTGCCGGACGAGGCGACGCTGACCGAGCGCAGCCGCCGCGGCGAGGCGCTGACCCGGCCGGAGCTTGCGGTGCTCCTCGCCTATGCGAAGCTCGCGCTGCACGACGCGCTTCTCGACAGCCCGGTACCGGACGATCCCTATCTCGGCCGCGAGCTCGAGCGCTACTTCCCGCTCGAATTGCGCGAGCGCTTCGGCGACGCCATCGCGACGCATCGCCTGCGCCGCGAAATCATCTCGACGCAGCTCGCGAACGCCATCGTCAACCGCGGCGGTCCGACGATCGTCACGCGCCTCGTCGACCAGACCGGCGCCGACGCGCCGACCGTCGCGGCGGCCTACGCGGCGACGCGGGATTCCTTCGGCCTCACCGATCTCAACGCCGCCGTCGACGCCCTCGACGGCCTCGTGCCCGGCGCCTTGCAGCTCCAGCTCTACGCGGATCTTCAGGACCTGCTGATGGGCCGCATCGTCTGGTTCATCCGCAACGTCGATTTCAGCGAGGCCTCCCTCGACGTGGTGATCGGTGCCTTTCGCGCCGGCGTCGCGGAGGTCGAACGCGGCCTCGAAGCGACCCTGTCGCCGCAGGCCCTGACCGCCTGGAACGCGCGCACGCGCACGCTCGCCGAACAGGGCGTGCCGGCGGAGCTCGCCGGCCGCATCGCCGCCCTGCCCGATCTCGTCGAAGCCCTCGACATCGCCCTCGTCGCGCAGAAGACGCAGCGTCCGGTCGCCGACATCGCGCGCACCCATTTCGCCCTCGAAGGCCTGTTCCGCCTCGGCGCGCTCACCGGGGCGGCCCGGGAGATCGCGGTCAGCGACTACTTCGACCGCCTCGCCCTCGACCGCGCCATCAATTCGATCGCCTCCGCGCACCGCAACCTGACCGCCGACGCGGCGTCGCGGGGCGCCGCCGGCTCCGAAGCCGTCGAGGCCTGGAGCGCCAAGCGCGGCGCCGACGTGACCCGCATCCGCAACGCCGTCGACGCCATCGTGGCCTCGGGACTGACGCTGTCGAAGGTGACGGTGGCGTCGTCGCTGTTGGGGGATCTGGCGCGGGCGTGAGGGAGCGGATTCTCCTCGAGCGAAACGCGCGGACCCGCCTCTCCCCGCTTGCGGGGAGAGGGCTGCCGAAGGCAGCAAGCCTGCGCAGCAGGCGAGGGTGAGGGGGCGGCGGCGAAGAAGGCGCCGCGCTTGGGCCGCGCACCTCTTCCGGCAACAACCCCTCACCCTCGCTTCGCTCTCGCTTGTTCGGCCGAAGGCCGAACCCTCTCCCCGCAAGCGGGGAGAGGCGGACCCGCGCCTTTCGCCCGAAGGATTCACATGCTCTCAGGATGAGGTCGCGACGGTGAGGATCGGGCGCCGGGCTCAATGCCGGAAGTGCCGGTAGCCCGTAAAGACCATCGCCAATCCGGCTTCGTCGGCGGCCTTGATCACCTCGTCGTCGCGCACCGAGCCGCCGGGCTGGATCACCGCCGTCGCGCCGGCTTCCGCCGCGGCGAGGAGGCCGTCGGCGAAGGGGAAGAAGGCGTCGGAGGCGACGACGGAGCCGCGGGCGAGGCTTTCGGAGAAGCCGGCGGCCCGCGCCGCCGCCGCCGCCTTCCAGGCGGCGATGCGCGAGGAATCGACCCGCGACATCTGCCCGGCGCCGATGCCGACCGTGGCGCCGTCCTTGGCGTAGACGATGGCGTTCGACCTGACGTGCTTTGCCACCTTGAAGGCGAAGCGCAGGTCGCGCCATTCGCGCTCGTTCGGCGCGCGCGCCGTCACCACCTTCAGCGCCATGTCGTCGACGACCGCGTTGTCGCGCGATTGCGCCAGAAATCCGCCGGCGACGGTGCGCAGCGCGAGGCCCGGCGCGCGCGGATCGGGCAGGCCGCCGGCGAGGAGAAGGCGGAGGTTCTTCTTCTGCGCGAGAATGGCGATCGCCTCCTCGCTCGCCTCGGGCGCGACGATCACCTCGGTGAAGATCTCGACGATTTTTCGCGCCGCTTCCGCGTCGAGGGTGCGGTTGAGCGCGACGATGCCGCCGAAGGCGGAGACGGGATCGCAGGCGAGCGCCTTCTCGTAGGCCTCGGCGAGGGAGGCGCCGGTCGCGGCGCCGCAGGGATTGGCGTGCTTGACGATGACGACGGCGCCGCCGTCCGCGGCGGCAAACTCGGCGACGGCCTCGTAGGCCGCGTCGGTGTCGGCGACGTTGTTGTAGGAGAGCTGCTTGCCCTGCACCTGCCGGGCGGTCGAAACCCCCGGCCTCGTCTCCGGCGTGCGGTAGAAGGCGGCGGCCTGATGCGGGTTCTCGCCGTAGCGCATCACCTCCGCGAGGGCGCCGCCGAGGGCGCGGATGTCCGGCGTCGCAAGGCCGATCTCGTCCGCGAGCCAGTTCGAGATCGCCGCGTCGTAGGCGGCGGTGCGCGCGAAGGCCTTCTGCGCGAGGCGCCGGCGCAGGGTCAGGGTGACGGCGCCGTCATAGGCGTCAAGATCGGCGAGCACGGCGGCATAGTCGGCGCCGTCGACGAGGACCGCGACGTCGCCGTGGTTCTTCGCCGCCGCGCGGATCATCGCCGGGCCGCCGACGTCGATGGTCTCGATGCAGTCCTGTGCGCCCTTGCCCGCCGCGAGCGTCGCCTCGAACGGGTAGAGGTTCACCACCAGGAGGTCGATCGGCGCGATCCCGTGCGCCAGCATCGCCGCCTGATGCTCCGGATTGGCGCGCACCCCGAGAAGGCCGCCGTGCACGGCCGGATGGAGCGTCTTGACGCGCCCGTCCATCATTTCCGGGAAGCCCGTGAGATCGCTGACCTCGCGCACCGGCAGGCCCGCGTCCCGGAGGACCTTGGCCGTGCCGCCGGTCGAGACGAGTTCGACGCCGCGCCGGTGAAGCGCTTCGGCAAAGGCGGCAAGACCCGTCTTGTCGGACACGGACAGAAGGGCGCGGGTCACGCGCTTCAAATCGCTCGGCATCGGGCGCTCCGGCGGGAGGGGGATCGGCCGGCGCGATAGCATGGAAGCCGGCGGGGCGGAACTCGCTTGCGCGCCGTCCTAGAGGAGAACGGGCGCCGCCTCCGGCTGGCGCGCGGCGGTCTCCGGGCCGCGGTCGAGGCGCTCGAAGCGCCAGCGCACGCCCGGCGTCTCGGCGGGCTTCAGGACGAGCACGATCTGCTCCGTCCGCCGGGCGCCTTCCTGGGCCGAGAAGAAGACGCTGTCCTCGAGCTGCAATTCGCCCCGGTCGATCTCGAACTGCCAGGCCTCCCGGTTCGGCAGGACGAGCATGATCGTGCGCCCGCCCTGGGCCCGGCTCGCCCTGATGCCGGGGGCGAGGTGGAAGCGGATCACCGCCTCGGCGCCGTCGGCGATGCGCCCGTGCGGCACGAACAGGTCTTCGCCGTCGAGCCGCCGCCCCTCCTGCCCGAGCCGCCAGCGGCGCTCGTGCGTCAGGCCGTAGAGCGGGCGGTAGCCGTCATGGCTCGCGGCGAGGATCGGGCCGCCGTCGCGCTCGCCGCGCTCGACGCTCACCGCGCCCGGCCCGGCGAGCGCGACCGGTCCGAGCCGCGACAGGAGCCAGCGCGCGAGGCGCCGCTCGAACCAGAATCCCTGCATCGACAGGAAGCGCGTCGAGGAGACGTCGCCCATCGCCGCGGTCGAATGCGCCGCGGTTGAGCGCGCCGCCTGCACGACCGGACCGCCGCCGCTCCGCGGCAGGCCGCAATTGACGATGATGCGCTCGCGCCCGCTCGAGAACTCGAAGGCGAGGCAGCTCGCGGAGGCTTCCGCGGAAAGATCCGTCGGCGGCGGCCGGCCGACATCGGCGATGAGGAGCGAGCGCCCGGCTTCGAGGCGCTCGTAGCCGGAATGCGGCGCGTGCCGGATCGGCTTGCTGCGCATGTCGTCGTAGGTGAGCAGCGTCGCGAGGTGGTCGGCGGCGGTGACGCCCATGCCGTTGAAATGCGCGAGGGTGCCGTCCGGATGGCGGAAGAGCCGCAGCATCGGCAGCATGCGGTCGACGGCGTGGAGCAGCGCCTCCGGGGTGTCGACGGCGCGGCTGGCGAACATCTGGCGCAGGGGCAAAAGGTCGAACAGAAGCTCGATCAGGACGCGCGGATTGCGGCTCGCATGGCCGCCGTCCGGGAGGATCTGGCGGTCGAGCTCGCGGGAAAGAAGCCGGGTCGCCCGCCGCAGCGTGCCGTCGAGGCCCTCGCAGCACAGGCCCGCATAGCACAGGCCGATCGCCGCGGTCAGGCGCCGCCCGGGCAGGGGATGGGTGTGCACGTCCCGCTCGAGATCGCGCACCGAGCGCCCGACGGCCTTGAGAAAGCGCTGGTAGAAGGCGTGGTCCGCCCCTTCGAGGATGAGCGGCGACTGGCTCATGAACGAGATCAGCCGCCGCGCCAGAACCTGCGTCTCGCGGGCGAGCGCGCGGTCGCCGTTCCTCGTCGAGATGAACTCGTCGACGAGGGAGCGGGCGTTGGCCTGGGCGAGCGCGGTGCCGGCGGCGCGCAGGTGGCGCAGCCAGCCGAAGCCGTAGAGCGCCTCGCCCCAGGCCCGGTTCGGCGGCGCAAAGTCGAAGGGCGAGCGCCCGCCGGTGGCGAGGGGCCGGCCGGCGAAGACGTAGAAGCCGGCATAGATGTCGGCGGCGACGGTCGGGTCCGCCGTGCGCAGGTCCTGCGGCGCGAAGAGGAGCCGCGTCGGCACGGGCATGCCGACCCGGCGCCAGGCCGCGAGACTGCGCGCCGCGGCCGCGCAGCGCCCGGCCGGCCTCGCGGAGGCCGAGCCTGTAGAGACGCTTGCGATCCGGCGCCGACACCACGCGATCCGTCCTCGGCCTTGCGAGTTCCCGGTCTGCGATCTTACGAGCCGACCGGTGGCCGAATGGTTAACGATTGATGGAAGCGCAACAAGCGGATCATCGCGCGCTGCGGATAAAGCGGGCCGCGAAGAATCCGTCGAGCCCGCTGCGCCCTTTCTCGCCGAGGCGCAGGTGGCAGGGCAAGGTGCGCAGATGCCCGGCGGACGAGACGAGTTCGGCAAGCCCGCCGACCTCCTCCGGACGCACCGGGACGGGCGAAAGTCCGGATGCCGGCCGAGAAAGGCCTCGGCCTGGGCCTCGCCCTCCTCCGGCTCGAGCGAACAGGTGCAGAAGACGAGCCGGCCGCCGGGCTTCGTCAGCGCCGCCGCCCGGTCGAGGAGGCGGCCCTGGAGGGCCGCGAGCTTGCGGATGTCCGCCTCGTCCTTCGTCCAGGCGACGTCGGGATGGCGGCGGATCGTGCCCGTCGCCGAGCAGGGCGCGTCGAGGAGGACGGCGTCGAAAGGGCCGGCCTCGAGGCTCGTCGCGTCGGCGACGAGAGTTTCGATTGCGAGGCCGAGCCGGCGCGCGTTCTCCGCCACCCGCTCCAGGCGCCGGGCCGAACGGTCGACGGCGAGCACCTGCGCTCCGGCGGCGGCGAGCTGGGCGGCCTTGCCGCCGGGCGCCGCGCAAAGGTCCGCGACCGCTTCCCCCGGCTCGACGGCGAGGAGACGCGCCGGCAGGGCCGCGGCGGCATCCTGAACGAAGAACGCGCCCTCCGCGTAGCCGGGCAGCTCCGGGACCGCGCCGCGCTCGGCGAGGCGGACGCTGCCGGTCGGCAGCAGGAGGCCGCCGAGGCGCTCCGCAAGGGCCGCCGGATCGCCGAGGGCGGTGAGGTCGATCCCGGCGGAGTGCCGGTGCGCCGCGGCGATGGCCGCGGCCGTCTCCGGTCCGTAATGGGCGCTCCAGCGCTGCCGCAGCCAGGCGGGCGTGTCCTGCCAGGGATCGTCCGCGGCGAGGATCGCGTCGCGCTCCCGCGCCACCCGGCGCAGGACTGCGTTGACGAAGCCCTGCGCATGGCGCAGCCCCGGGTCGGCCGCCGCGAGCTCGACGGCGGTGCCGACCGCGGCGTGGTCGGGCACGTCGAGGATCAGGATCTGCGCCGCCCCGATGGCGAGGAGGGCGAACAGGCGCCGGTCGGTCAGCTCGCGGTTCAGGCGAGGCTCGAGGGCATGGCGGATCGTGCCGAGGCGGCGGAAGGCGACGACCGCGATCGCCCGCGCGAGCCCGAGGTCGCGGGCGTCGAGCCCCTCGCCGGGGGCGGCGAGGACGTCGTCGAGGGGTACGCGCCGCTTCAGGACCTCGGCCACGGCATTCCAGGCGAGCCGGCGGGAGCCGAGCCCCTCGCCGGCGGACGGCGCCAAGGCTAGCCCCACGGGCCGCGCCGCGCGCCGCCGCGGAAATTCGGCCCTTGCGACGGTCGCGGATCGAGAAAGCTCGGCCGCGCCGGCGCGGCTGCCGCAGCCATCTCGCGGGCGAGGGCCTGAAGCGCCGCGATGCGGTTCTCCGTCGCCGGGTGGGTCGAGAACAGGTTGTCCAAGCCGTGGCCGGAGAGCGGGTTGATGATGAAGAGGGGTGCCGTTGCGGGATGGCGCTCGGCCTCGGGGTTCGGGATGGCTTGCGCCGCGCCGGCGATCTTCGCCAGCGCCGCGGCGAGGGAGAGGGGCTGCCCGGAGATCTCGGCGCCCCGTCGCGGTCGGCGTCATATTCCCGCGAGCGCGAGATCGCCATCTGGATCACCGCCGCCGCGAGCGGGGCGAGGAGCGCGGTGGCGATCATGACGAGCGGGTTCGGCCGCTCGCCGTCCCGGCCGCCGAAGAAGAAGCCGAACTGGGCGAGGGTCGAGATCGCGCCCGCGAAGGTGGCGCTGATGGTCATGATCAGCGTGTCGCGGTTCTTGATGTGGGCGATCTCGTGCGCGATGACGCCGGCGATCTCGTCCGGGCTCAGGATCCGAAGCAGGCCGGTGGTCGCCGCGACGGCGGCGTTTTGCGGGTTGCGGCCGGTCGCGAAGGCGTTCGGCTGCGGGCTGTCGATGAGATAGACCCGCGGCATCGGCAGTCCGGCGCTGGCGCTCAAGGTCGCGGACCATGCGCGACGAGCTCCGGCGCCGCGCGCTCGTCGACCTCGACGGCGCCGTGCGCGTTGAGCGCGAGCCGGTCGGAGTTCCAATAGGCGAAGAGGTTCGTGACGACGGCGAGGCCGAGGGCGATGGTCATGCCGCCGCCGCCGCCGAGGAGATAGCCGACGACCCCGAAGAGGGCCGTGAGCGCGGCCATCAGCATCGCGGTCTTGACCATGTTCATGAAAGGCTCCAACTCCTTCAACATCCGCCGGGCGTGGCGATGGCCCTGATGTGGGGGTGCGGAGCGGCCCGCGAAAGATCGCGGCGCCTTTCGGAGTCGATGCGATGAGGAAACGTGCACCCTGCGACGGCGCTGCCGAAAAGCCCCTCACGCCCGAGGCCCGCCGCGCCCTCGACGAAGCCGCCGTCCGCCGCGCCGAGATCGACGCCCGCGCCGCCAGGATCGGCAGCGCAAAGGAACGCCAGGGCCGCGGCGGCCTCGAACCGGTCCGCTACGAGGACTGGGAGATCAAGGGCCTGGCGTCGGACTTTTGAGGCCCGCTTCTCGCCTCTCCCCGCACTCCCCCGAAACGCAGCCCCCGCAATGGCTGAACCCCGTCGCCCCGCAGGCGGAGAGCGGCATGGCCGCGCCGGCTCCCGCCGCCGCTGGGGAAAAGACCGTGCCGGCGAGGAGGAGGATGCCGGCGAGGGGAGCGGCCAGGGCGAGGGCGATGGCGCGCCGGCTGAGCCTGCGGTCGAACGGATGTCCTCGCCTCATCGTCACGAAAAGCCCCCGCCGCTGCGGCCGTCGGGGCTCGCGTGGCGGCCCCGGGATGGGCTCACCTCAGCCGGCGGGCGTGAACAGGCCGTAAAGCGGCGCGGGTTTCCGGAGAACGGCGTGAACCAATGGTTTCCGGCCCGGCGCGGCTCAGTTCGCGGCGGCGGGGCGGAAGCGGCTGAAGACGATGTCCGGCGCGCTCGTGTTGTGGCTCGAGGGCACCGTGCGGCCGGTCCAGACGTCCGTGGCGCGGCCGCTGCGGAAATCGATGATCGGCTCCTCGCGCCAGCCCTTGGCGCTCTCCTCGCGCACGGCGATCCGGGCGACGTCGGCGTTGAACTCGGTCACGTACATCGAGCGCAGGGTCGCGAAGGGGCCGCCCGCGATCGACCGGTCGAAGGCGACGTCGAGGGCGAGGCGTTCGCGGTCGAGGGCCGCGATCTTCAGGCTCGCCGTGCCGCCGCGGTCGAAGGTCAGCGTGAAGGTCATCGTGCGCCGGTCGAAGGCGATCTCCTTGATGTCGACGATCGGCCGCCCCGCCTGCTCGATCGGGCCGACCAGGAAGGAGGAGCCGTAGGCGCTCCAGCCGAGATGGGCCGGCGGCAGCGGCCGGATGCGCCAGTAGCCGTCGGCCGGATAGAGCACCAGCACCTCCTCCGCCCGCTCGAACCGGCGCACCCAGAGCTGGATCAGGTGCAGGCCGTGCTCGACCCGGTCGCCGACCCGGATCGGCACGTCCTTGTCGCGCCAGAAATTGGCGAAGGAGAAGCCGGTCAGCCAGACCTCGACGTCCTCGTAGAAGGTGACCTTGCGCGGCGGCGGCACCTCCGAGGTGGCGGCGGAGATGTCCTCGCAGGCGCTCCAGTCCGGCGCGAAGCGGTCGTCGCGCAGGCCGCCGATATAGACCGGATGCGTCGCCTCGATGCGGAACTGCTGCACCTGCGGCGAGGCGAAGTTGAGCGTGACGTTGTCCTTCTCGGCGCAGAGCACGGGCTCGCTGCCGTTCGTCACGTCGACGGCGAGGCCGTCGAGGGTCGCGGCGGGGGAGCCGGCGACGAGGCCGACGACGATGGCGGCGCAGGCGCAAGCAGGGAACGCATCGACAAGGGCCTTCGTCAGGACAGGACGGCATAGACGTCGCCGGAATTGGCGTCGTGCGGCAGCTCGCGAAGATGGCGTGCCATCCAGTCTGCGTCGATCCACTTCCCGAAGGCAAGGCGCTGGCTCTCGCCGAGGGCGACGTCGAAGCGGTAGCGGCCGAGCACGGCGAGCCGATCGAGGCAGGCGCTGGGCCACCTCGCGCGCGATGGTGGTGAACTCGAAGGAAAGCGCCGGCAAGCGGCTCGCTCAGGCCGCGCAGCACGGCGTCCTCGAAGCCCTCGACGTCGATCTTGGCGAAGGCCGGGCGTCCGTGCGTCGCGGATCAGGCCGTCGAGGGTGAGGCAGGGCACCGTCGACGGTCGTGTCCCAGACCTGGCCCTCCCAGCCGCCGGCGCCGTCCGCCGCCGCGACGAAGGCGTCCGAGGCGGTCGAGACGGTCGGGTTGGCGCGAGTTGAGCTGGAAGGCGATCGTCGCCCTCCCGCTCCCCGCCGGCCGCCTCGACGAGCGTGACCGCCGGATCGCCGCCGTGGATGAGGCGCAGGACCCGGGCCGGGCCCGGCTGCGGCTCGAGCGCGACGACGCGCGCGCCGAGGCGGCGGAAGCGACGAGACGCGGTCGCCGACATGGGCGCCGATGTCGAAGGCGAGATCGCCGGGCTCAGGAAGCGCGCGTAGAGCGTATCCATCGCCGCATTGCGGCGCCGTCGCCGTGATAGAGGCGCAGGGATCGCGCGAGCGCCGCGGCGGAGCCCTTCGGCAAGGGCATCGTCAGGGTGCCGCCGCGACGGCGCGGATCTCGGCCGGCGGCGCGAACTCCTCCGGGATCGCGCAGAGCTTCAGGCGGGCGAGGGCGGCGCCGAAGCGCGGCGAGGCGGTGACGACCGCGAAGGGAATGGCCAGGAGATAGCCGGCGGTCAGCGGCAGGCTCCACCACAGCACGGCCGGCGCGATCGCCAGCAGCGCGCCGCAGACGATCGACGCCGAACAGCGTCTGCGGCCACAGGTCGCGGCAGCGCCGTTGCTCCAGCGACAGCCGCTGCGCGTCGCGCGACTGCCCGCTCCAGACCACCGACTTGCCGAACAGCAGGCCGATCATGAAGATCGACGATGCGGATGGTCGACACGGCGCCCTGCAGGAACGAGAACACGATCTCGATCGCCGCGCCGGCGAGGAAGCGCAGCCAGCCGCCGTAGCGCGCCACGCCGCCCTGCGTCAGGATCACGTCGAGCGAGCGCCGGCGATCTTCGGCATCAGGTACATGACGAAGAACGTGAGGTAGAGCGCCGATGGCGAGCGCCGGCCGGGAAACTCGGCGACCGCTGCGCCTTCCAGGCGGCGACCGGCAGCAGCGCGATCATCAGCGTCCAGGCCGGGATGCCGACGAACATCAGGATCGCCCAGACGAGCTGGAAGCGGCTCATCGGATAGAGGCCCGGCAGGTCGAGCAGCTTCAGATACTGCATGTTGCCCTGGCACCAGCGCACGTCGCGGCGCGCGAACTCGAGCATGGTCGGCGGGTTCTCCTCCCAGCTGCCGCGCTCCTCGGGCAGCACGCGCACCTCGTAGCCGGCGCGGCGCATCAGCGTCGCCTCGACCTGGTCGTGCGACAGCACGTGGCCGCCGAGCGGCGGCTTGCCGGGCAGCATCGGCAGGTCGCACTGCTCGTGGAACGGCGCGATGCGCACCAGCGCGTTGTGGCCCCAGAACGGCCCGCAATCGCCGACCCACCAGGCCTGAGCCCATGGTGTAGGCGCGCATGCCGTGGCGCATGCCGAACTGGAAGATGCGCGCGAACGCGCTCGCCGACGGCATGCCGACGACGAGGCTCTGCAGGATGCCGATCTTGCGGATGCGCCTGCATCATGCGCACGAGGCGCACGATCTGCTCGCCCGACATCAGGCTGTCGGCGTCGAGCGGCAGCATGAGTTCGAAGTCGCGCCCCAGCGGCTCGCAGAAGTCGCGCACGTTGCCGGCCTTGTAGCCGGTGTTGTCGGTGCGCCGGCGGTAGACGATGCGCGTCGCGGATCGGGATCGGCGGCCCTCCAGGCGGCGACGGCCGCCTCCTCGGCCGCCGCCGACCTGCCGGATCGTTGGTGTCGCTCAGGACGAAATAGGTGAAGGCGGCGCCCTCGCCCGTCGCGTCGACGCTGGCCTTCACGGTCTTCAGCCGCAGGATGGCGCGCGCCGGGTCCTCGTTGCGCAGCGTCATGAGGATCGGCGGTCTTGACGCGGAGCGGCGTCGGCTGCTCGCCCGCCGCCGCGTAGGGCGCGACCTCGGCCGACGGCCGTCCTTGCGGCCGTGCAGGAGCCAGAGGCCGATGAGCGCGTTCCAGAAGCCGAGCACGGTCCACGGCGTGCGCGACGAGCAAAGCAGACGAACAGGACCGACGTCGACCAGGGTCCAGCCGCCCGCGCCGAGGATCGCGGCCAGCCAGCAGCGAGGGCCACATAGGTGACGACGTTCGCGGCGAGGACGAAGCCGGCGCCGTTTCCGCAGGGCCCCGATGGACTGGAGCGCCGGTCGGCGTCGTAGAGGTCGCGCCGACGATGTCGATCGCGGCGTCGAGGCGGACGAGGCTCGCTCATGCGGGGGTCTTAGCCAATCGAAGGGACGTGATGAAGCGCGAAAACCCTGAAGCTCCCATGAACGGCGCCGGCACCGCCGCCCGCGCGCTCTGGTATGTCGGGCGCGGCAGGGCGGAGCTGCGCTCGGCCGCCCTGGCCGGCGCCGGCGCCGGGCGAGGCGCTTCTGCGCACCCTCTTCAGCGGCTTCAGCCGCGGCACCGAGCGGCTCGTCTTCGAGGGCCGGGTGTCGCTCCTCGAGGGCGAGCGCATGCGCGCGCCGCTGCAGGAGGGCGATTTCCCGTTCCCGGTGAAGTACGGCTATTGCGCCGTCGGCGATCGTCGAGGCGGGACCCGAGGACCTCGTCGGGCGGCACGGTCTTCGTGCTGCATCCGCACCAGGACGTCTTCGCTCGCCCCGGCCGCGATGCGTGCGGCCGCTCCCCGAGGGCGTGCCGGCGCGCCGCGCGGTGCTCGCCGCCAACATGGAGACGGCCCTCAACGCGCTCTGGGATTCCGGCGCCGGCGCCGGCGACCGCATCGTGGTCGTCGGCGCCGGCGTCGTCGGCTGCCTCGTCGCTTTCCTCGCCGCCCGGCTGCCGGGGGCGCGAGGTGACGCTCGTCGACGTCGATCCGTCGCGCCGGGCGGTGGCGCAGGCGCTCGGCGCGCCTTTGCAAAGCCCCTCGACGCGCCGGGCGAGGCGGACGTCGTCTTCCACGCCAGCGCCACGGCGGCCGGCCTCGCCTGCGCGCTCGCCTGCGCCGGCTTCGAGGCGAGCGTCGTCGAGATGAGCTGGTATGGCGACGAGCCGGTGCCGGCGCCCCTCGGGCTCGCCTTCCACAGCCGGCGGCTGAGGCTGATCTCCTCGCAGGTCGGCCAGGTCGCGCCGTCGCGCCGGCCGCGCTGGAGCCATCGGCGCGGCGGCTCGACATGGCGCTCGCGCTCCTGCGCGACGACAGGCTCGACGCGCTGATCACCGAGGAGATCGCCTTCGAGACGCTGCCGGCGCGCGCTGCCGCGGCTGCTCGCGCCCGGGCGCTTCGGGCCTCGCCACCGTCGATCCGCTATCCCTGACCGCCAGGAGAGCCGCATGTACGCCGTCGAGGTGCGCGATCGCATCATGATCGCCCACTCCTTCAAGGGCGACCTGTTCGGGCCGGCGCAGAGCCTGCACGGCGCCACCTTCGTGGTCGACGTCGCCTTCTTCCGCGAGGAGCTGACCGAGGACGCGGTCGTGGTCGATATCGGCCGCGCGCACGAGGCGCTGAGCGCCGACGCTGAAGCCGCTGCAACTACCAGAATCTCGACGCGCTGCCGCAATTTGCCGGCCGCAAGACCACGACCGAGTTCCTGGCCGAAGCACATCTTCGACGCCATGGCCGCGGCGGCCCGCGCGGGCCACCTCGGGCCGGGCTCGGAGGGCGTCGCGCACATCCGCGTCACGCTGCACGAATCCGACGTCGCGCGCGCCTGGTACGAGGGCGCGCCGGCGTGACGCGCGCCGTCTTCGCCATCCCCGGCGATCTCGACCAGCCGACCGGCGGCTACGCCTATGCGCGGCGGCTCCTCGCGCTGCTCCCGGCCGCGGGCGTCGACGATGCACGCCGCTGATCCTGCCCGGCTCCTTCCCGCACCCGACGCCGGACGATCTCGCCGAGACCGCGCGCCGGGCTCGCGCTCGCGCCGGACGGCGCCGTCATCCTCGTCGACGGCCTCGCCTTCGGCGCGATGACCGCGGACCTGATCGCCGGCTTCCGCGCGCCCGATCGTCGCCCTCGTCCACCATCCGCTCGGCCTCGAGAGCGGCCTTTCGGCCAGGACGCAGCGAAGCGCTTCTCCTGCTCCGAAGCGCGCGGCCCTCGCCAAGGCCGCGCGGGTGATCGTCACGAGCCCGCCGACGTCGCGCCTGCTCGCGGCCGGGATCTCGGCGTCGATCCGGCCCGCATCACCGTCGCCGAGCCCGGCACCGAGCCGGCGCCGCGCGCCCGCGGCACCGGCGCGCCGGTCGCCGCTCCTCGCCGTCGGCGCGATCTCGCCGCGCAAGGGCTACGACACCCTCGTCGCGGCTCTCGCGGACCTGTCGCGACCTCGACTGGCGGGCGACGATCGCCGGCTCCCTCGACCGCGATCCGACCGCCGCGCGCTGCTCCTGCGCGAGGCCGTCGCGCGGGCCGGTCTCGACGGCCGCATCGTCCTTGCCGGCAGCGGTCGGCGAGGACGCCCTGGCGCGGCTCTATCGATGCCGCCGACCTGTTCGTCTCGCCGTCGCTGTTCGAGGGCTACGGCATGGTGCTGGCCGAGGCCCTGGCCCATGGCCTTGCCGATCGTCGCCTCGACCGGCGGCGCCGCCGCCGAGACGGTGCCGGACGCGGCCGCCCTCAAGGTGCCGCCCGGCGACGCGGGGGCCCTTGCCGCGAGCCCTGCGCCGGGCGATCGCCGATGCCGGCCTGCGCCGCCGCCTTGCGGACGCCGCCCATGCCGCCGGCGAGGGGCTGCCGCGCTGGCCCGACACGGCCGCGAAGGTGGCGCGGGTGCTGCGGCAGGTCGCGCCGTGAGCGTTCAGCGCCGGATGGCTCGCCCTGCGCGAGCCCGTCGATCGGCGGGCGCGGGACAAGCGCCTCCTGGCGGCGCTCGGCGTTTCCTCGCCGGGCGCGACGAGCGTCGGCGTCGTCGATCTCGGCTGCGGCACGGGCTCGAACCTGCGCGCCGTGGCGCCGTACCTGCCGGAGCGGCAGAGCTGGCGTCTCGTCGACCACGATGCCGGCCTCCTCGCCGCGGCCGCCGAACGCCTCTGCGCCTGGGCCGATGCGGCGGACCGCGCCGGGCCGGACCTCGTCCTGCGCAAGGGCGGCCGCGCGATCCGCGTCCGCCTCGTCGAGGCCGACCTTGCCCGCGGGATCGGGGGCGCGCTCGACGAGGGGCCCGATCTCGTCACCGCGGCCGCCCTGTTCGACCTCGTCTCGCCGGCCTGGATCGGACGCTTCGCGGCGGCCGTCGCGGCGACGGGCGCGGCCTTCTACACGGCGCTGACCTACGACGGCCGCGAGGAATGGCGGCCGCCGCACCCGGCCGACGCCGCGATGCTCGCCGCCTTCCACGCCCACCAGGGTCGCGACAAGGGCTTCGGCCCCGCCGCCGGCCCGGAGGCGACGGCCTTCCTCGACAAGGCGTTCTGCGCGGCGGGCCATGTCGTCGAGACGGCGGACAGCCCCTGGCGCATCGGCCGCGACGAGCCCGCCCTGCTGCGCGAACTCGCCCGTGGCGCCGCCGATGCGGTGCGCGAGACGGGGCGGTTGCCCGAGGCGGAGATCGCGGCCTGGCTCGCCGCGCGGGAAGCCGCCGCCGGGTGCCTCGTCGGCCACCGGGACTGCCTGGCAATCCCTCCGATCCCAAAAACGCCATCCTGAGGAGGCTTGGACCGCAGGTCCAGGGTTCCTCCAGGATGAGGCGGCAGGGGTGGCAAATCACGCCGCGGGAGCGGGCGAGAAGCGAGCCCCTTGGCGCCCCGTTCTTTGGCGCCCCGTTCTTCAGTCCGCGCCCTCGACCCGGCCGCGGCGCTGCAGCTGCAGCGCCGCGAACCAGCACAGGGCGGCCCAGGCGGCGCCGCCGCACCAGCCGGCCAGGACGTCGCTCGGCCAGTGAACGCCGAGATAGACGCGGCTCGCACCGACGAGGAGCGTGATCGCGACGCCGAGGGCGACGAGGAAGACCTTGACGCGCCGCCGCTCCTGCACGCGGGACAGGAGCGCGGCGAGGGTCAGGTAGACGATCGCCGAAAGCATGGCGTGGCCGCTCGGAAAGCTCGCGGTGTAGACGCGCGCGCCGTAGGGCACGAGGTCCGGCCGCGGCCGCTCGAAGCCGAGCTTCAGGCCGGTCGACAGGAGCATGCCGCCGCCGACGGCGCAGACGACGAGCAAGGCCGCGCCGCGCTTGCCGACCATGAGCAGATAGGCGGCGGTCGCGAGCGTGACCATCGTCAGAACCGCGTAGCCGCCGAGACCGGTGATGTCCCGCGCCGCCTCTTCGAGCCAGCCCGGGCCGATCGGATCGCCGAGGTTGTTTTGATCGCGCAAGGCGAGGAGCAGGGCCCGGTCGAAGGCGTGCGTGTCGCCCTCCGCGACCTCGCTCGCGAGCACCACGAAAGCCCAGGCGCCGATGCTGAGCAGCGCCAGCGACAACAGCGGCGCGACCTCGTTGAGGCGGAGCCGGATCGCGAGCCGCGTCGCGGGAGCGAGGAGCGCGCGCATCGCTCAGCGGCCGCGGCGGTCGACGACGACCGTGTCGAGACCGAGCCATTCGGCCATCGCCGCCAGTTCCGCGTCGAGTTCCGGCAGGACCTGCTTGCGGTCGGCCCCCGCTTCGAGATGGATCGCGCTCGCGATCAGCCGCCGGGCCGGGCGGTCGGCCTTGAGGTCGACGCGGGCGACGATGCGATCGCCGAGGAGGAAGGGCAGGCAGTAATAGCCGAACTCGCGCTTCTCGGCCGGGGTGTAGATCTCGATGCGGTAGCGGAAGTCGAACAGGCGCTCGGTGCGCGTGCGCTCCCAGACGATCGGATCGAACGGCGACAGGAGCGCCCGCGCCGCGACGCGGCGGGGCAGGCGATAGTTCGGATCGAGATAGCCGTCCTCCGTCCAGCCCTCGACATGGACGGGCAGAAGATCGCCGGCCTCGACGAGTTCCCGGACGCGCTGCTTCGCTTCCGTGACGTCGAGCCGAAAATAGTCGCGCAGGCAGCGTTCGCTCGCGACGCCGAGCGCCCGCGCGGCGTGGCGCAGGAGCGCGCGCTGCGCCTCCTCGGCGGAGGGCGTCGGCGCCGCCATCACCTCGGCCGGCAGGACGCGCTCGGTGAGGTCGTAGACGCGCTCGAAGCTGCGCCGCGTCGCCACCGTCACCTCGCCGGCCCAGAACAGCCATTCAAGCGCCCGCTTGCCGTCGCTCCAGCCCCACCAGGAGCCCTTGCCGCGGCCGCCGTTCTCGAGTTCGCCGGCGCTGAGCGGCCCGCGCGCCTCGATCTGCCGGCGCGCCTCGGCGATGAAATCGCGCCGCTCCTGTCCGAAGCGGGCGATGCCGCCATAGGTGCCTTCGCCGCGCCGGGCCCGCTCCATGCGCCAGCGGAAGAGCGGGTGCAGGTCGAGCCGGATGAGGGAGGCCTCGTGGCCCCAGTACTCGAAGACGCGGCGGCTGCGCGGCCGGTAGGCGGCAGCCTCGAGAAGGCTCCGGTCGTAGCCGCCGAGCCGCGAGAACAGCGGCATGTAATGCGCCCGCACCAGCACGTTGACCGAGTCGATCTGGAGAAGGTGGCTGCGCTCCAGGACCTTGGCGAGGTGGCGTGCCGTCGGCCGTTCGGGGCGAGCATCGGCGAAGCCCTGCGCCGCGAGCGCGATGCGCCGGGCCTGCGACAGGGTGAGGCGGGTGCGGGGAGCCGGCATGGACCGGAAGAGCTATCGCGCCGCCCCACCCTTGCGCAAGCGCCCGCATGGCAGCCTTGCACGGCGGGCGGGCCGGAAGGGCGGGAAGCGGGGTAAGGCTCTCGCCGCGGCGCCGGCCTTGCCCGCCGCCGACGGCCGGCGCAGTTTCGCGCGAGGCCGAACGGCGCCTTGCCGCCGCAACGGAAATCCGATGGACCAGACCGTCCCGATCGCCGCGAAGGCGCCGCTGAGCCAGGCCGAGATCCGCACGGTGATTTTCGGCGTTCTCCTGGCGATGCTGCTCGCGGCCCTCGACCAGACGATCGTCGCGACGGCGCTGCCGACGATCGGGCGCGACCTCGGCGACCTCGTGCACCTGCCCTGGATCGTCACCGTCTACCTCCTCGCCTCGACGGCGGTGACGCCGCTCTACGGCAAGTTCGCCGACAGCCACGGCCGGCGGATCACGATGCTGATCGGGATCGCGATCTTCATCGTCGGCTCGGTCGCCTGCGCGCTCGCCCCGACCATGCTCGCGCTGATTTTGGCGCGGGCCCTGCAGGGCCTCGGCGGCGGCGGCCTCATCGCGCTCGCGCAGACGATCATCGGCGATCTCGTGCCGCCCCGCGAGCGCGCGCAGATACCAGGTCCACATCGCCGGCGTCTTCATGACCTCGAGCCTCGTCGGCCCCGTGCTCGGCGGCTTCTTCGCGGAGCACCTGCACTGGTCGGTGATCTTCTGGATCAACCTTCCCCTCGGGCTCGCGGCGCTCGCCATCTCGAACCGCGCCCTGAAGAAGCTGCCGCGCTACGACCGCCCGCACGAACTCGATCTCGTCGGCGCGGCCTTCCTCGTCGCGGCAACCGTCTCGCTTCTGCTCGCGCTCGGCTGGGGCGGCACGGTCTATCCCTGGCGCTCGGCGCCGATCCTCGGCCTCGTCGCGCTTTCGGCGATGCTGTGGGCGCTCTTCGCCTGGCGGATGCGGACGGCGCGGGAGCCCCTGATCCCGGCGGGCGTCCTGAACAACCCGGTCGTGCGCATGGCCACGCTCGCCACCAGCTTCGGCATGGGCACCTATATCGGCCTGACGATCTACCTGCCGGTCTATTTCGAGGCTGTCCTGCATCTCTCCGCCAGCGCCTCGGGGCTCGCGCTCATCCCCTTGATGGCGGGCACCGTCACCGGCGCGACCCTTTCGGGGCGGGCGATGATGCGCTTCGAGCGCTACAAGCGCCTGCCGACGGCGGGGCTTTGCATCGCGGTCCTCGGCATGTCCGTCCTCGCGCTCGCGGCGGGGCGACTGCCGCTCGTCGCGATCGAGATCGTGCTCGGGCTGCTCAGCGTCGGACTCGGTACGCTTTTGCCGGTCGCGACGGTGTCGATTCAGAACGCCGTCGCCCCGCATCAGCTCGGCACCGCGACGGGGACGGCGAACTTCTTCCGCTCCCTCGGCAGCGCCTTCGTGGTGGCGATCTTCGGGGCCATCGTGCTCGGCGCCTCGGGGCTCGGCAGCAGCCTGCGCGGCCTCGACAATCTCGCCGCCGCCGCGGCGCAGAGCGGCATCGACCTCTCCGCCGTGTTCCGGTGGGTCTTCGCCGCGGCGACGATGGGTTTTTTACTCGCGCTCCTCTTCCTGTGGCGGATGGAGGAGCGGCCCCTGCGCGGTTCCGCGCCGCCGGCCAAGGCGTCCTCGGAGTGAGGGTCAGTCGAGGGTCTGCCGGAAGCGCGCCACCGCGACCGCCATCGCGACGAGGGTGAAGGCGGCCATTGCGAGCACATCGGTCTGCAGGTCCGCGAAGGTCGCGCCCTTCAGCATGATGCCGCGGATGATGCGCAGGTAATGCGTCAGCGGCAGCATCTCGCCGAACATCTGCGCCCAGTCGGGCATGCCGCGGAACGGAAACATGAAGCCGGACAAAAGAATGTTCGGCAGGAAGAAGAAGAACGACATCTGCATCGCCTGAAGCTGGTTCGTGGCGATCGTCGAGAAGGTGTAGCCGACCGACAGGTTGGCGAGGATGAACAGCAACGTCAGCGCGATCAGAAGCGGCAGGCTGCCGAAGATCGGCACCGCGAAGAGAAGCCGCGCCGCGATCAGGATGATCGCGGTCTGCAGGCCGCCGACGACGACATAGGGCGCGATCTTGCCGAGCATGATCTCGACCGGGCGGATCGGCATCGACAGGAGGCTCTCCATCGTGCCGCGCTCGATCTCCCGCGTCACCGACAGGGCGGTGAAGATGAGCATGGTCAGGGTCAGGATCGTGCCCATCAGGCCGGGCACGATGTTGAGCCGCGTCTCGATCTCCGGATTGTAGCGGCGATGCACGCGCAGTTCGAAGGGAGCCGGTTTCGGCGCGAGGTTCGGCGCGCCGGTAAGATCGCGCGTGAAGACGCTCTGCGCCAGACCTTCGAGCGCGGCGACGGCGCTGCCGGTCGCGGAGGGATCGGTGGCGTCGGCGACGATGAGCAGGGCCGGCCGCTCGCCGCGGATGAGGTCGCGCCCGAAATGCGTCGGGATCTGCACGCCGAACTGCACGCGGCCCGAGAGCAGGAGGCGGTCGAGCTCATTCTCGCTCGTCACCTGCGCGACGATGCTGAAGTAGTCCGTCGCGCGCATGCCGGCGAGGAAGGAGCGCGCGAAGGCGCTGTCGTCCTGGATCAGCACCGCGGTCGGCAGGTGTTTCGGATTGGTGTTGATGGCGTAGCCGAACAGGAGGAGCTGCACGAGGGGGATGACGATCATCATCGCGAAGGTGATGCGGTCGCGCTTGAGCTGCAGGATCTCCTTCAGAAAGGTCGCATAGATGCGGCTGGCGACGGCGCGCGGGCCGTTCAGGCGGCGCGGCGCGGCGATGCCGGCACTCATGCCGCGTTGTCCTTCGCCTGCGCCATCAGGTCGATGAAGACGTCCTCGAGGGTCGGCTCGTCCTGCGTCCAGGCGTGGCGTCCGTCGCCGCGCAGGTCGGCGGTCGCCGCATCGAGCCGGGCGCGGTCGCGGCCGCTGACGTGCAAGGCCGCGCCGAACGGCGCCACCATGTCGACGCCGGGTCGGCGCTTCAGATCCGCGGCGAGATCGGCAAGGTCCGGACCCGTCACCGAATAGGTCGCAAGATGCGCATTGGCGACGACTTCGTCGACGGTGCCCTGCGCCAGAAGTTCGCCGTAGGCGATGTAGGCGATCTCGTGGCAGCGCTCGGCCTCGTCCATGTAGTGCGTCGAGACGAGCACCGTCATGCCTTCGTGGGCCAGCGCGTGGATCTCGTCCCAGAAATCCCGCCGCGCCTTCGGATCGACGCCGGCGGTCGGCTCGTCGAGGAGGAGAAGCTGCGGGCCGGGCAGGATGCAGGCGGAGAGCGCGAGGCGCTGCTTCCAGCCGCCCGACAATTCGCCGGCGAGTTGTTCGGCGCGGTTGTCGAGACCGAGGCGGCGGATCGCCGCCTGCGCCGCAGCGCGCGGATCGACGAGGCCGTAGACGCGGGCGACGAATTCGAGATTCTCGCGGATCGAGAGGTCCGCATAGAGCGAAAATTTCTGGGTCATGTAGCCGACATGCTGCTTGATCTCGGCGGAGCGCGTGCGGATGTCGTAGCCGAGGCAGGTGCCGCGTCCGCTGTCGGGCGTCAGGAGGCCGCAGAGCATGCGGATGGTCGTCGTCTTGCCGCTGCCGTTCGGCCCGAGGAAGCCGTAGATCAGCCCGCGCCTGACCTGCATCGTCAGGTCGCGCACGACGACGCGGCTGCCGAAGGACTTCGTCAGCCCCTCGACGTCGATGACGATGTCGGAGGTCTCGCTCACCGCGGCGCTCCCGTCGGCAAGACCGTGACCGGCAGGCCGAGCGGCAGCGCCGCGTCGCCGGAAAGCTGTGCCTCGACGCGGAAGACGAGCTTGCGGCGCTCCTCGCGACTGAAGATCACCGGCGGCGTGTACTCCGCCTCCTGGGCGATGAAGCTGACCTTGCCGCCGAGGTCCGCCGGACAGGAATCGCACGTGACCGCGACCGGGGCGCCGAGGGCGAGGGTCGCGAGCACGGGCTCGGGCACGTAGAAGCGGATGCGGCGGTTGCCCGGCGGCAGCAGGGACAGGACCGGCTGGCCCGCGATGACGACCTCGCCGGGGCGGAAGAAGACGTCCTGCACGACGCCGGCCGTTTCGGCGCTGACGCGGCGCTTCGCAAGCCGCGTCTCGGCCTGCGCGAGGGCGGCCTCGGCCATGCGCATCGCGGCTTCGGCGGCGCCGATCTCGCCCTGGCGGCCGGCGATCTCGCCCGCCGCGATCAGCTTCTGCACCTCGGCGAGGGCGGCCTTGTCGCGCTCGAAGGCGGATTTCGGCCTGATCGAGCCGCGCCTGCGCCGTGTAGCCGCGCAGGAACAGCGTCTTCTGGCGGTCGAGGTCGCTGCGCGAATAGTCGAGCTGCGCCTTCGCGCGCTCCTCCTGCGCCTTGAGGACGGCGATCTGCTCCGGCCGCTGCAGGGCGCTTTCGAGATTGGCGAGCTGCGCCCGCATCTGGTGGAGGCGCGCCTCGGCCTCGCGCTTCTGCGCCTCCTGCACGCTCGGATCGAGGGCGAACAGGAACTGTCCCGGCTGCACCCGATCGCCCGGCTCGGCCTTCGCGGCGACGATGCGGCCGCCGTCCTCGGCGCCCATGTAGACGAGGTAGCCCTCGACATAGCCCTGGAAGCCCGGCGCGGCGGGGCGCGGCCGCAGCGCGAACCAGCCGGCGACGGCGAGGCCGACGATTGCGGCGAGGACGACGAGGCGGATCAGGATGCGCTTCACGGCGCCTCTCCGCGCATCGCCCGCATCAACAGATCGACATGGGCGTCGAACATGGCGGCGCTGTCGAGGGGCTCGAAGCGTTCGAACAGGTGCGCCCAGACGAGCGCGACGAGAACCGGCGCCACGACGAGCTGTGGAAAGCGCACGAGCGCGTCCGACCGGAACTCGCCCCGGGCCACGGCGCCCTCGGCGAGGGCGCGCAGAAGCCCGAGGCCGCGGGCCAGCACCTCGCGATGGTAGAATTCGGCGATCTCGGGGAAGCGCCCGGCCTCGGTGATGAAGAGGCGGATGATGTCCTTGCGCCGCGTGCCCAGGACCTCGGTGCGCAGGAAGGCGAAGGCGGCCTTCAGCTTTTGCTCGATCGGCGCGTCGAGGGCGAGAAGCGGCGCCGCCATCGCCTCGATCGGGCCGCCGATGCCGGTGCGCACGAGCCGCTCGAAGAGATCCTGCTTCGAGGAGACGTAGAGATACAGCGTCCCCTTCGCGACCCCGGCCCGCGCCGCGACGTCCTCGAGCCGCGCCTGCGTGAACCCGGCCTCCGAGAAAACGTCGAGGGCGGCATCGAGGATGTCCTGCAACCGCTCATCGCGCCGCCGGCCGGCGCTGCGCTTGCGCTTCGCGGGCGGGCGCGCCTTCGCCGGGCGCGGCCGGGCGGGCCCGGCGGCCGGGCGACCCGCCCGCTCGTCGGCATCCCGAAGGGCCCCATCGGCCGCGTCGGCCCCGGCCGCGGACGGCGCCGGGGAGACGCCCGGGCGTCGGGAAGAGGAAGGCCGCGGCATCGTCTCGCTCCCAATGACTGACTGGTCAGTCATGTAGCGCGGACGGATTGCGGAGTAAAGGGGTTTTCGCGAAGACGTCGCGGCGCGCCTTACGCCGGCGCAGCCGGGGGAACGCGGGGATGCAAGGGGGAGGACGGCCGCGCCGCCCGGGGGGTCCGTCCCTGCGACGCTGCGCTGAAAACGAGGGCGCTTCCGGGGACCGCAGCCGGCCCGGCCCGATTCGACTTGGAGCGGGAATGCTCTAGAACGATTCGGCCCTCATGCTTGCCCCGGAGGAAGGCGATGCGTCTCGACGCGGTCTCGATCGGCTCCAATCCGCCGCACGACGTCAACGTGGTGATCGAAGTGCCGATCGGCGGCGAACCGATCAAGTACGAGATGGACAAGGAGGCCGGCACCCTCGTCGTCGACCGCTTCCTCTACACGGCGATGCGCTATCCGGGGAACTACGGCTTCATCCCGCACACCCTTTCCGGCGACGGCGATCCCTGCGACGTGCTCGTCGCCAACACCCGCGCCATCGTCCCCGGCGCGATCATCAGCGTCCGCCCGGTTGGCGTTCTCGTGATGGAGGACAACGCCGGCGAGGACGAAAAAATCGTCGCGGTGCCCTCGCGCCATCTGACGCAGCGCTACGAACGCGTCTCGACCTACAAGGACCTGCCGGACATCACGATCCAGCAGATCGAGCACTTCTTCCAGCACTACAAGGATCTCGAACCCGGCAAATGGGTGAAGATCCTGCGCTGGGGCGACACGGGCGAGGCCCACCGCCTGATCCTCGAAGCGATCGAGCGGGCGAAGAAGTAGGGGGACGGGCGTCCGGGGGGATGCCAACCTCACCCTGAGAGCTTGTGGATCGTTCAGATAGGAGGCGCGGGTCCGCCTCTCCCCGCTTGCGGGGAGAGGGCTGCCGAAGGCAGCAAGCCTGCGCAGCAGGCGAGGGTGAGGGGGCGGTCACGAACGAGGCGCGGCGGCTTCGGCCGGACGCCTCTTCCGGCACCGCCCCCTCACCCCCGCTTCGCTTCGCTCCGCTTGTTTTGGCCAAGGCCAAAACCCTCTCCCCGCAAGCGGGGAGAGGCGAATTCGCGCGGCGGATGTCCGATCCTTGCGTTCGGCGTGACGCCGGATTCTTATGAGGACGATCGGAGTCCGGCAGCATGACGTCCGAGCGGGTGGACACGATTCTCGATTTCGCCGCGGCTCTGCGCGGCCGTCGCTTCTCGACGGTTCTCGCGGACCCGCCCTGGCGATTCACGAACCGCACCGGAAAGATGGCGCCGGAGCATCGACGTCTGACCCGCTATCGGACGCTCACGACGGAGGATATTCGCGCCATCCCCGTCGCCGACGTCGCGCGCGAGACCGCGCACCTCTATCTGTGGGTCCCGAACGCCCTGTTGCCGGACGGGCTCGCGGTCCTGGCGGCGTGGGGCTTTTCGTACAAGTCCAACATCGTCTGGCACAAGATCCGCCGCGACGGCGGATCGGACGGACGGGGCGTCGGCTTTTACTTCCGCAACGTGACGGAACTCCTGCTCTTCGGCGTGCGCGGCAAGAACGCGCGGACGCTCGCTCCCGGGCGCAGCCAGGTCAACATGATCGCGACGCGCAAGCGCGAGCATTCGCGAAAGCCCGACGAGCAATACGGGGTGATCGAGGCGTGCAGCCCGGGACCGTATCTCGAGCTGTTCGCCCGCGGCACGCGCAAGGGCTGGACCTATTGGGGCAACGAGGCAAACGAGGACTACGCGCCGACCTGGGACACCTATGCCCATCATTCGGCGAGCGAGCGCCTGAAGGCCGCCGAGGCCTGATCCCTACGCCCGCGTCGCGCGGATCGTCGAGACGCGCTCCGGCATCTTTTCCACCGCGCGCTCGAAGCGGCCGGTCTGCGGATCGCGCACCAGCAGCACGCCCGTCGCGACGCCGAAATAGGCGCCGTGCAGCGCGAGCTTGCCGCGCTCGCTGAGGATGCGCACGCAGGGAAAGGTCATGAGGTTCGAAAGGCTGTTCTCGATCGCCGCGAATTCGAGCTGCGTCGCGTAGGCCGCAAGATCGCCGCCGGGCTTGCCGAGCCGTTCGGCCGCGGGGGCGATGAGATTCATCCAGCGGCCGATGAAGTCGCCGGGGGAGAGCGGCGCCTTGTCGTCGGCAAAGGCGCGGATGCCGCCGCAGCGGGCATGGCCCAGGACGACGATGTGCTTGACGCGCAGGGCCTGCACGGCGAATTCGAGGGCGGCGGAGGTGCCGTGGTACTCGCCGCCGGTCTCGTAGGGCGGGACGAGGTTCGCGACGTTGCGGACGACGAAGAGCTCGCCCGGCCGCGCATCGAAGATCACTTCCGGCGAGACGCGGGAATCGCAGCAGCCGATGACCATGATCTCCGGCGCCTGGCCTTCGGCGAGGGCGCGGTAGCGGCTCTGCTCGCGGGCGAAGCTTTCGCCGAGAAAGGCGCGGTAGCCGTCGGTCAGGGCTTGCGGAAACATGCGGCGATTCTCCTCGCGCCGATCCTGCGCGCCGTCCCTCATGCAAGAGAGCGGCCGCCGGCGACCTCGCTGAACCTTAAGGTGATGGGCTCCTGCGGGCGATCCCCTGCGGCGACACGGCGCGCCAGAGCGGGATGAACCGGAAGCGGCGCAGGCCCGGCCGCGCCGCGTCGGGCGATCGTTCGCTCGGGCAGGGCTGTCATGCGGCGAGCTCCGCGAGGGCGCGAAGATCGACATTGCCGCCGCAGAGGAGCACGCCGATCCGCTCCCCCGGCGCCGCGCGATAGGCGCCCGACCGCAAGGCCGCGAGCGCCGCCGCGCCGCCGGGCTCGGCGGCGATGCGAAAGTCCCGCCAGAGCGCGATCTGCGCCTGTTCGATGGCCTCGTCGGAGACGAGGGCGACATGATCGACGGTGTCGCGGCAGATGCGATGGACGAGGTCGCCGACATTTTTCGCGCCGAGGGAATCCGCAGCGACCGAATCGACCTCGACGTCGACCGGCCGGCCCGCGGCGAGGGCGGCGTGCAGGGCCCGCGAGCCCTCCGGCTCGACGCCGACGACGCGGACGCGGCCCGCAAACCAGCTCGCGACGCCGGCGACGAGCCCGCCGCCGCCGACCGCGACGAGGACCGTGTCGAGGGGCGGGCCGTCCTCCTCCCATTCGAGGCCGACGGTGCCCTGGCCCTCGATCGTCGCCTCGGCGTCGAAGGGATGCACGCGCAGCGCGCCGCTCTCCGCCACATAGGCGTCGCAGGCTTCCTGCGCATCCGCGTAGCGGGCGCCGCCGATGACGATCTCGGCCCCGTGCGCGCGGATGACCGCGATCTTCGCCGGGCTCGCGATCTGCGGCACGAAGATGCGCGCCCGGATGCCGAGCCGGCCCGCCGCCAGGGCGACCGCGGCGCCGTGATTGCCGCCCGAGGCGGCCGCGACGCCGGCGGCGGGAACGGGCCGGGACAGGAGCGTATTGAAGGCGCCGCGCGCCTTGAAGGAGCCGGCATGCTGCAGGAATTCGAGCTTCAGGCTGACCGGCCCGTCATGCCCGAAGGCGCCAGGCCCGTTCAGGAGCGGCGTCCGCCGGATATGGGGCGCGATGCGCGCGGCCGCGGCCTCGATCGCCGCGCGGGTGACGGGGGAGGCCATGTCAGGTCCGCGGCAGCGGGATCGCGGCGGAGCCGAAGACGGGCGCCGAGAGTCCGGATCGGGAGGAGAACATGCCCGTCCATCGGCCATCCGCCGCCGCTCGGCAAGGGGCCTTGTGGCAAGGGCCTTGCAGCAGGAGCGTCCCCGCGGGCTTGGCAGCGGCGCCGCGGATGGCGATAAGCAGCGCAACCTGAGAGGAGCCGCATGACCTCGATCCGCCCCCGCCGCAGCGTGCTTTACATGCCGGGCTCGAACGCCCGCGCGCTCGAGAAGGCCCGCAGCCTCGCCGCCGACGCGCTGATCCTCGATCTCGAGGACGCGGTGGCGCCCGATGCCAAGGCTCTGGCGCGGGACCAGGTCTGCGCTGCGGTCGCCACCGGCGGCTACGGCGGGCGCGAGCTCGTCATCCGCATCAATGCCCTCGACACGCCCTGGGGCGAGGCGGATCTCGCCGCGGCCGCCGCGGCGGCGCCCGATGCGATCCTGGTGCCGAAGGTGTGGTCGCCCGAAATCCTCGTCGCCGTCGGCCTGCGCCTGCGCCGCCTCGGCGCCCCGGAGCGCACCCGCGTCTGGGCGATGATCGAGACGCCGCTCGCGATCCTGCACGCCGAGGAGATCGCCAGCGCCGCCCGCGACGTCGACACGCGCCTCGACTGCTTCGTGATGGGCACCAACGACCTCGCCAAGGAGACCCGCGCCCGCCTCGTGCCCGGCCGCGCGCCGATGCTGCCCTTCCTGATGACCGCCCTCGTCGCCGCCCGGGCGCACGAACTCGACATCGTCGACGGGGTCTACAACGCGCTCAAGGACGAGGAGGGCTTTTTGGCCGAGTGCCTCGCGGGACGGGATTGCGGCTTCGACGGCAAGACCCTGATCCATCCCGACCAGATCGCGACGGCGAATGCGGTCTTCGCCCCGGCCGAGGACGAGGTCGGGCGCGCCCGCGCGATCATCGCCGCCTTCGCGCTGCCGGAGAACGCCGACAGGGGCGCGATCTCCCTCGACGGCCGCATGGTCGAGCGCCTGCACGTGGAGATGGCGCGGCGGACGGTCGCCCTCGCCGAGGCGATCGCCGCCCGCTGAAGAGCTCAGTCCGTCAGCGCCCGCGCCTCTTCGGGCAGCATGATCGGAATGCCGTCGCGGATCGGATAGGCGAGCTTCGCCTGCCGGCTGATCAGTTCCTGCTTTTCAGAATCGTAGTCGAGGGGGCCCTTGGTGAGGGGACACACCAGAAGCTCCAGAAGCTTCGGATCGATGCGCGTCGCTTCGACGGGGGCGGGGGTGTCGTCGCTCATGGGATGTCGACCCTGGAAAGAGGCGCAGCACGGATGGAGGCGTCTCATACGGCAGGTTTCGGCGGGGCGGAAGCGGTCGTTTGGACAATGACGCAGAAGACGGTCCGGAGCGCCGGGACAACGGCTGCGCACGCCTCTCGCCGATGGGCCCTGATGCTGCGCTTGCAGAAGAGCGCGCCTCCCGCCGAGGGTCAGGGTGGGGTGGCTCCGAGCGAAGCGCGGAGGCGCCGGGCGCAGCGATCCTCAATCGGCGGAGGATCGAAGGGCCGCCTCGTAGGAAAGGCGCACCCAACCGGCCATGAGGTCAGGGTCGTCGAAGGCGCTCTCCGGGATCGACCAGTACGGCATCGCGACGGCCTTGCCGCCCCTGCCCGTGTACGTCCATCGTCTCGCGCCCGCCGCCATGAATTCCGGCGCACTCAGGGCGTCGGCCTTGAGCAGAATTTCCTCTTGCACCTCGACCGCGACGATGCGTCCCCGGTGGTAGATCCCCTTGCCGCCGAACATGCGTTTGATCGTCACTTTCCCAAGGGCCGCGAAGATATCTTCGATGTCAGCGTCACCCATCCGTCTGCTCGCGCTCATCCTTGTCGAATTGCCGGCTAATGAAGGGAGACCGCGGCTCGGCCGTGACGATTGCGATCGCGCCAAATCGTGCGAGCCCGGCCCGGAGCGCCCCTACTGCATCGGGCTCTCCGGTGTGCTGCCGCCGCGGGCGAGTTCGATCTCGGTGATGGCGATCAGAACCTCGGCGCGGCGCTTCAGGTCCGGCGCCTCGAGGAGGGCCTGTTTCTCGCGGGGCCCGAACGGGCTCATCATGCAGAGCGCGTTGACGAGGGCCTCGTTCGGCGCCTGGTCGATGCCCTCCCAGTCGACGCGCACGTCGGCGGCGGCGACGAAGTCCCGGAGCGCCTTGAGGACGCCCTCGCGGTCGACCTCCTCCTCGCCGGCGCGGGGGACGAAATCGGTGGCGAACGGCTCGAAATCCGGGCGGCACTGCCGGTAGAGCGTCGTCGTCGCGAGCTCCTCGACGACCCGAAAGCGGGCGATGCCGACGAGGGTGATCAGATAGCGCCCGTCGCCGGTCTCGGCGAACTGGGTGATGCGGCCGGCGCAGCCGATCCGATAGAGCTTCGGCGTCGGCGCGCTGCCGGCGGCCTCCGGGTCGGGCTGGATCATGCCGATGACCCGCTCGCCGCGCAGGGCATCGTCGACCATCGCGAGATAGCGCGGCTCGAAGATGTTCAACGGCATCTGGCCGCGGGGCAGGAGCAGCGCGCCGGGCAGCGGAAAGACCGGGATGACGGATGGGCAGTCCTGAGGGCCCTTATAGACCGCGTTCATGCCCATGCCGCACCCTCCGCTGGCGCTGGAGGCGCGGTCAAGCGAACAGGAGCGAGGACAATCTCCGCCGTCCTGCGACCGTCATCTCGTCCGTCGGGCCCCAGGCCTCGAAGAGCTGGACGAGCTGCTTGCGCGCGCCGTCGTCGTTCCAAGTGCGGTTGCGGCGAACGATTTCAAGGAGGTGGTCGACCGCTTCCTCGCGCCGCCCGAGACCGTTGAGGCCGAGGGCGAGGTCGAAGCGGGCCTGATGATCGAGGGGATTTTCGGCCACCCGCCGCTCGAGGTCGCCGAGATCGCCGACCGCGGCCGCCTGCTCGGCGAGCTCGATCGCCGCCCGCGCGCCAACGATCGCCGGATCGTTCTCCTTGCCCGGCGGCGCCATGGCGAGGAAGCGCTTGGCGCCCTCGAGATCGCCGAGTCTCGACGTGCAGCTTCGCGAGGGCCGCGACCGCGGCGGCGTTCTCCGGATCCTGCGCCAGCACCGCGGCGTAGCGCTCGGCGGCGCCGGATGCATCGCCCGCCGCGGCGACGGCATCGGCCTCGGCCAGAAGATCCTCCACCGCGCTCGCGCCGATGCGGCCCGACGAGGCGCTCGATGAAGCCCTTGACCTGGCTCTCCGGGAGGGCGCCCATGAAGCCGTCCGCCGGCTGGCCGCGCTGGAAGGCGATCACCGCGGGAATCGACTGGATGCCGAGCTGGCCGGCGATCTGCGGGTGCTCGTCGATGTTCATCTTGACGAGCTTGACCTTGCCGCCGGCCGCCTGGACCGCCTTCTCGATGACCGGCGTCAGCTGCTTGCAGGGGCCGCACCAGGGCGCCCAGAAATCGACGAGCACCGGCTGCTTCATCGATTCGGCGATGACGTCCTGGCGGAAGCCCGCCGTGGTCGTTTCCTTGATCAGGTCGCCCGCTTGGGCGGGGGCGCTGTTGGTCTCGGAGAGCATGGCAATACCTTCACGGGGGAATTGGTCAGGGCTCAGATGGGAGCGGAGCCGGCGTCCCGCAATTCTTCCTCGGGCGGCGCCGGCAGCCGCAGGATCCGCGGCGGGTGTCCGGTCGCCGTCAGGAAGCGGACGAGATCCTCCCGCGACAGGCCGGTCGTCATGGTGTTGACGAGGGGATGGAAGTTGACCCGCTCGTGCGCCATCAGGGCCTCGTCGAGGATGATCGAGACCCGGCCCTCGCGATCGTTCACCACCGCGAAGGCCGTCACCGACCCCGGCTCGACGCCGAGAAGCGCGCGGAGCTGGTCGGCCGAGCCGAAGGAGAGGCGGCCAGAGGCGCCGATCGCCGCGTGAAGGCGCTTCAGGTCGATCGGCGTCTCGGCCTTGGCGCTGATGAGGAAGAAGCGCCCCTTCTTGTCCTTGACGAACAGGTTCTTGGAGTGGGCGCCGGGAACGCGCGCCTTCACGTTCCGGGACTCGGCGACGGTGAAGACGGCCTCGTGCGCGACGGTGTCGGTCTTGATTCCCATCGCCGCGAAGCGGTCGAGCAGGTCTTCGGGCGAAAGCGGCGTTGCGTCCGGCACGGGTCCTCCGGGGCGTTTCGGTCCGGCTTCTAGCCCCGGAGCGGCGGCGCCTCAAGCCGCCGGCCGGGTGACAGGGGCGCAAAAAGCTGACATCACGACGCGGATACCCGCTCGTTCCGGCCGGCTCATGCTCAAGGTCCGCCTCATCCCCTGCCTCGACGTGAAGGACGGCCGCGTCGTCAAGGGCGTGCGCTTCGTCGACCTGCGCGATGCCGGCGATCCGGTCGAGGCCGCCAAGGCCTACGACGCTGCGGGCGCGGACGAACTCTGCTTCCTCGACATCACCGCGAGCCACGAGGATCGCGGCATCCTGCTCGACGCGGTGCAGCGGACCGCGGAGGCCTGCTTCATGCCGCTCACCGTCGGCGGCGGCGTCCGCACCGTCGAGGACATCCGCCGGCTCCTGCTCGCCGGCGCCGACAAGGTTTCCATCAACACCGCCGCGGTGAAGAAGCCGCGCTTCGTCCGGGAGGCGGCCGAGAAATTCGGCGATCAGTGCATCGTCGTCGCCATCGACGCAAAGCGCGTCTCGGCGCCCGGGCGAGCGCGAGCGCTGGGAGATTTTCACCCATGGCGGAAGGCAGGCGACGGGGGTCGATGCGATCGCCTTCGCGCAGGAGGCCGCCTGCCTCGGCGCCGGCGAGCTCTTGGTCACCTCGATGGACCGGGACGGCACCAAATCCGGTTACGACATCGCCCTCGTCCGCACGATCTCCGACAGCGTCTCCGGTGCCGGTGATCGCTTCCGGCGGCGTCGGCTCCCTCGACGACCTCGTCGCGGGCGTGCGGGACGGCCATGCGAGCGCCGTCCTCGCCGCCTCGATCTTCCATTTCGGCACCTACTCGATCGCCGAGGCGAAGCGCTTCATGGCCGAGCGGGGCCTCAGGATGCGGCTCGATCCCGCCGGCGAGGTCCCCGTCCCGGCTGGCGTCGCCCCGCCCGCCCTGGCCCAGGCCCGATGAGCCCGTTCGGCCTCGCCGACCTCGAACGCATCGTCGCGGAGCGGGCGGCCGCCTCCGCGGACGAATCCTATACCGCGAAGCTTCTCGCCGGCGGCCCGTCGCGGGCGGCGAAGAAACTCGGCGAGGAGGCCGTCGAGGCGGTGATCGCCGCCGTCGCAAGGCGACCGCGCCGCCCTGACGGCCGAGGCCGCGGACGTGCTCTATCACCTGCTCGTCGTCCTCAGGGGCGCCGGCATCCCGCTGGATGCGGTGATGGACGAGCTTTACCGTCGCACTGCACAATCGGGCCTTGCCGAAAAGGCTTCCCGCCGCACCTCATAGGAGCGGAGGCATCCCCACATGGATCAGCGGTCCGAGCATCCCCTGGACGACGGCCTCTCGCCCTACCGGATCTTTCCGCGGGACGAGTGGGCGGGCCTGCGCGCCGAAACGCCGCTCACCCTGACGGCGGAGGAGGTGCTGCGGCTGCAATCGCTCAACGATCCGATCTCCCTCGAGGAGGTCGTCGCGATCTATCTGCCGCTGTCGCGCCTGCTCTCGCTCTACGTCGCCGCGACGCAGGGGCTGTTCAAGGCGACGCAGCGCTTCCTCCTCGCCGAGAACGAGGTCAAGGTCCCCTACATCATCGGCATCGCCGGCTCGGTCGCGGTCGGCAAGTCGACCACCGCCCGCGTCCTGCAAGGCGCTGCTCGCCCGCTGGCCGAACACGCCGAAGGTCGATCTCGTCACGACGGACGGCTTCCTGTTGCCGAACGCCGACCTCACCCGCCTCGGCCTGATGGAGCGCAAGGGCTTTCCGGAGAGCTACGACACCAACGGGCTCCTGCGCTTCCTCACCGACATCAAGGCCGGCAAGCGCAATGTCCGGGCGCCGCTCTATTCGCACCTCGTCTACGATGTCGTGCCGGGCGAGGAGACGGAGGTCGACCGGCCGGACATCCTCATCGTCGAGGGGCTGAACGTGCTGCAGCCGGCGCGGATGCCGAAGGACGGCTCGGTGATCCCGTTCGTCTCCGACTTCTTCGACTTCTCGGTCTATATCGACGCCGACGAGGCCGACCTGCACCGCTGGTACGTGAGCCGCTTCCTGCGCCTGCGCCACACCGCCTTCCGCGACCCGCTCTCCTATTTCCGCCGCTACGCCGAGATCCCCGAGGACGAGGCGATCGAGGTCGCCGACGGGCTCTGGACGCCGCATCAACCTCGTCAACCTGCGCGAAAACATCGTCCCGACCCGCCGCCGCGCCAGCCTGATCCTGCGCAAGGGCGCAAGCCACCGCATCGAGGCGGTGGCGCTGCGACGGTTGTGAGGCGCGGCAGCATCCTTCGAGACGCCTCGGACCTTACGGCCCGAGGCTCCTCAGGATGAGGGTAAGTGGCTGGCCCATAAATCCGTCTTCACCCCCCGCGACCTCATCCTCAGAGCTTGTGAATCTTTCGGGCGAAAGGTGCGGGTCCGCCTCTCCCCGCTTGCGGGGAGAGCGACTGTCTTGGCGGTCAAGCGATTTGTGGGTTCCACGGGGTTCGGTCCCGGATGATGGCGTTGAGGATTGTGAGGAGCTTGCGGGCGACGGCGATGGCGGCGAGCTTGTGTGGTTTTCCGGCGGCGACGAGTTTGTCGCGGAAGGCTTTGAGGACGGGGTTGTGACGTCCGGCGACGAGGGCGCCCATGTAGAGGGCGGTACGGACGACGGCGCGTCCGCCGCCGATGCGGCTTTTGCCTTTCCATTGGCCGGACTGGCGGGTCCAGGGGGCGAGGCCGGCGAGGGCGGCGATCTGGCGGCGGTCGAGCAGGCCGAGTTCGGGCATCTCGGCGATCAGGGTTCGGGCGATGACCGGCCCGATGCCGGGAACGGAGGCGAGCAGGTCCTCCTTCTCGCGCCAGGCGGGGGAACCGCGCACCGCCTCGTCGATGTCGCTCTCGAGACTGGAGAGCTCCTTCTGCAAGGCGAGGAGGAGGCGGGCGATGCTGTTTTGCTGACGCCGGCCGGTCAGGCGCTTTTGGCGCTGGCGTTCGGCGCCGATCATCTGGACGATCTGGGCGCGCCGGGAGAGGAGCTCGGCGAACAGCCGCGTCGTCTCGTCGGGCAGCGGTCGGATCTCGGGCTTCGTCGCGTCGGCGAAGTGGGCGATCACGGCGGCGTCGATCGGATCGGTCTTGGCCCGTTTGCCGAGGGCGCGGGCGAAGGCGCGCACCTGGGCCGGGTTGACGACGAGGACGGGCAAGCCGGCTGCCGAGAGGGTGGCGGCGACGACGGTTTCGTAGCCGCCGGTCGCCTCCACGGCCACGGCCTGCGGCGACAGGGGGGCGAGGCGGGCGATGAGGTCTTCCAGGCCTTCCTCGTTGCGAGCCACGACGAAGGTGTCGCGGCTCGGGTGGGTGGCGACGTCCAGGCGATCCTTCGAGACATCGATTCCGACGACGATGGCGTCCATCCTGTCCCGTCCTTGCACAAGCGGGCTTCGCTGGCGGCCCAAGCGACTGTTCGGGTTCGATGGACCGACGGGCAGAGAACCAGGCTCTCCCACGGGCTTGGTGTCCCTCGGGTTTTGCGGCCTTCTGCCCGCCACCGCGCCGGACACCGTATCCGAGTCGGCGCGAGGGAAGTTACAAGGGTTCGGCCTTCGGCCGAACGAGCGGAGCGAAGCGAAGCGGGGGTGAGGGGGCGGTGCCGGAAGAGGCGCCCTTCGCCGTGCCGCAGCGCCTCGTTCGTGACGGCCCGCTCACCCTCGCCTGCTGCGCAGGCTTTGGGCGAGGGGCTTCTACCCCAACAGCCCTTCCTGCCGCGCCAGGTCGAGCAGGTTCGCCTGCGGCCGGGCGCCGAGATGGCTGATGATCTCGGCGGCGGCGAGGCCGCCGAGGCGCGCGCAGTCGGTGAGGTCGAGGTCGCGTCAGGCCGGCCAGGAAGCCGGCCGCGAAGAGGTCGCCGGCTCCCGTGGTATCGACGACCTGCTCGACCGGGAAGGCCGGCACGGCGTTCGTCTCGCCGCGCGAGACGACGAGCGCGCCGTCCGCGGAGCGGGTGACGACGCCCAGAGCACCGTTCTCCTCGCGCAGGGCGGCGAGCGCGCTTCGGATCGGACGTGCCGTAGAGGCTCTGCAGCTCGTGGATATTGGCGAACAGGATGTCGAGGCTGCCGTCGCGCATCAGGCCCAGGAACTCGTCGCGGTAGCGGTCGACGCAGAAGGCGTCGGACAAGGTGAGCGCGACCTGGTTGCCGGCCGCGTGGGCGATCCTCGACCGCCTTGCGGAACGCCTCCTTGGCGGCCGGCGGATCCCAGAGATAGCCTTCGAGATAGACGATCGAGGCGGCGCGCACGGTTTCCGGGCTCACGTCGTCCGGGGTCAGGTTCTGGCAGGCGCCCAGATAGGTGTTCATGGTGCGCTCGCCGTCCGGCGTCACCAGGATGAAGCTGCGCGCGGTCGCCGGGCCGTCCTTTGCGGCCGCGCCACGTCGTAATGGACGTCGATGGCCTTGAGGTCGTGCGCGAAGAGACGGCCGGTCTCGTCGTCCTTGACCTTGCCGATGAAGCCGGCGCGACGCCGAGGAGGCGACGCCCGCGGCCGTGTTGGCGCCCGAACCGCCGGAGACGATCGATCGCCGGCCCCATGGCGCCGATAGAGCTCTTCGGCCCGGGGTTCGTCGATGAGCTGCATGGCTCCCTTGTGGACCTTCTGCGCGATGAGAAAGGCTTCGTCGGTCTGCGCAAGCACGTCGACGATGGCGTTGCCGAGGGTCAGCACGTCGATGGGAGTGTGGGGCATGGGCGGAACCGGAGCGTGGAGGGGAGGGTGCCGCGCTTTCGCATCCGCCGCAGAGCCGGTCAAGAAGCGTCAGACGTCGGCGCTCCGCGCCCTCGCTCGGCGGCGGAAGGCCGCCGGCCGGATCCCCGGGCCGCCGGCGGCCCGGTCGAGCGCGCCGTCGAGGATCGCCAGGAGCGCCTCGACCTCGTCGTCGGTCAGCGCCGGCGATCTCGCGGGCGAGGCGGTTGGCGAGGAGCGTCTCGCGCGGGGTCGTGCCGGCGGTGTCGATCTTGACCCGCGGGTCCGACAGGTCGGCCAGGCGCGCGAGTTCGTCGGCCTCGTCCCAGATGATGTTGAAGTAGTGGATGACGCCCTGGATCAGCGTCCAGGTCGGCTTTCCGCGTTCGCCCCGCTCGAGGGCCGAGAGGTAGGCGCTCGAGACGCCGAGATGGGCCGCCATGTCCTTGAGGAGGAGGCCGCGTTCGCGGCGAAGCCGCCGCACCCGTTCACCGAAGGGGGTCATCGGATCCGGTCCCGCGCCCCGCCGGCGGCGAAGCCGGACATAGAGTGCCCGGATCCGCCGTGCTGGGGCGAGGCTTCCTCGAACCCGATCACGATCGACCGCAGGTCCGGCAGCCGCAGCCAATGCGGCACCATGCGGCGCAGGACGCCGCGCTCCTCGAACAGCGCTCGCCCGATCCGGCTCCGCCCTTGCCGGTGATCACGAGAACGACAGCGAGTGCCCGGCCGCCTGCGTCCGATGCAGAAAGCGGAGCAGGGCGTCGTGGGCCTCGTATTGGCGCATCCCGTGCAGATCGATGACGGCGTCGACGGCGCGGGCGCCGCGACGGAGCGCCTGAAGGGTCTTGCGGTCGAGGGCGCGAGCGAGCGGCAGAAGCGCGGGCTCGGGCGGCGGTAACGGCGACGGCGCGCGGCCGGGGCGGCACGTTTTCGGATCCGTCACCTCGTGGCGGGGCGGGCGGCTCCGGCTCGGCCGGCAGCATGCGGCCCCTGCATCGGCGTGACCCCGCGGGCGACCTGGGCCCAGAGCCGACGCTCCTCGGCGCTGAGCGCGCGGGCGCGCGGCGGCTCGTGATTTCGGCGTTGGACGCAGCACCACGAAATCTGGCCGGTGACGCAGGAGCCCGGCCCGGGTGCCGGCCTCGGCCCCGCTCCCGACGATAGAAATCGCCCCGCGCCGGACCCAGGATGGCGGATCCGGTATCCTGGGCGATCATCAGCCGGCGCAGCGGCTCGCCGCGGCCGAGGTCGAGGCGGGCAAGTCGCCCTCGAGCCAGAACGGCATGCCGTAGGCCCAGAGCGTCCGGTCGACCGCGAGCGAGCGGCCCGGCGGTGAGCGGAATCGCCAGCCCCGCCGATCGGGCCGTCGTCGGGCGCGAGTTCCGTTGGCTTCGCGAAAGAAGATGTAGGAGCGGTTGCGCCGCATCAGGGCCCGGGCCGGCCGGGATGGTCCCGGAGCCAGCCGAGCAGCCGCTCCAGGGTCATGTGCCCGCGTCCATCTCGCCCTCTCGACCAGGAGGCGGCCGATCGAGGTGTAGGGCTGGCCGTTGCGGCCCGCATAGGCCACCCGCATGACGGAACCGTCCTCGAGGCGGATCCGCGCCGAGCCCTGCACATGAATGATGAAGGCCTCGCCGGGTTCGCGCAGGTACACGATCGACCGGCCCGGCCACCGAGCGCGCCGTCCTCGATCGCGGCGCGGTCCGGATAGGGCTCGTAGCGCCGGCCGGTGCGGCGGGCCGCCTGCAGGCCGGGTCGATCCCCGGCAGCGTCTCGCCCTGCGGAATGGTGACCAGGTCGTCGGGCCGATCGAGCAGGGGGATCGAGAACGCACGCCGGCTGCCGGGAGCCGTGAAATTCCGGCTCGTAATAGCCGGTCAGGAAGCCGTGGCCGGCCGGCGGCACGACCGCGAACGGCTGAAATGCGCTTCGAAGAAGGCGCGCGCCTCGCGCGTCCGAGGCGTCGCCGGCGCAGAGCCGCCCGCAGGCGGCAGCAGGCCGCGATCGGCCGCGGGGGCAGGGCGGAGCGGCCAGGCCGCGGCGACGAGGCCTTCGCAGCTCGCCGGAAGGTCGCGAACGCGGCCGCATGGTCGTCGTCCGCCCATCCGTCGAGTTCCGCAAACGAGACGGGCTTGAGCTCGGCCGCCGACCCGGCGCCGGAGAGCTCCGGCGACGGCGGACGTCATCGCGATCGCTCCGGCGAGAAGGCCGCGCGAGCCCGCCCGACACGGGTCATTGCCCCGCTTCGGTCGCGACGAGCTGCCAGTTGGGATCGCGGCTGCCGAGGGTGCGGGCGAAGGTCCAGACGTCGGTGACGTCGACGACCGTGTCCGGGCTGCCATCGACGACCGCGCCCGCCGCGTCCCTGGTCGCCGTGATCAGCTTCGACAGGAAGCGGACGATGATCTGGCGCCGAACTGCCCGCGCACCTCGACCCCGGCGATATCGGCCCTGTCGATCGACACGAAGGTGGTTTCGACCTTCTCGCCGCGGTTCTCCCGCTCGACGATGGCGCGCTCGAACCCGTCGTAGACGTCCCGGGAGAGCAGGTCCTTGAGGATCTTGCGGTCGCCTGCGCGAAGGCGGTCACGATCATCTCGTAGGCGGCCTTCGGCGCCGTCGATGAAGCCGCGCGCCATCGAATGGCGGTTCGGCGCGCAGGATCTCGTCGAGGCCCTGCGGCGATGCGCGAGCCGGGCTCGGCGATGCCCTTCCAGCGGTCGGCCGGCGGCACGGCCATGGTGCCGGCCGGTCGGCCTGTCGCGCCCGGGAGCCGGACGACGTTGTCTCCATCGGCGTCGGGTGCCGTGCCGGCCGGCGTCGGCGGCGGCTCGCGGCGGGAGAACGGGTCGAAGGGCGGCTGCTCGCTGCCGGTCTTCTGGCCCAGCACGGAACGCAGGCGCCAGATCACGAAAACGGCGAGAGCCAGGAAGATCAGGGTCGTGATGTCGAAGGAATTCTGCATCGTCGATCCGGTGTGAGGCTGTCTGTCGGGCCTCTGAGCAGCCGAGCCGGGAAGCAGGGCCGAAGCGAAGGCGTGACCCTTCGGATATGGGGCTTCCCGCTCGTAACATCCACCCGCCATCTGAACAAGCGACAGCCGCTGTCCAGGCGTCGGTTCGGGACGTCGTTCGCTGGTTCAGGCGTGACCAGCGGCGGAATCGCCCGCGGCCCGCGTGCGCGAACGCCGTGCGCTCTGCTCTTCCAGCGCTCCGTCCGGGCTCTGACGACTCATCCTCCTTGGGAGCTCGATCTCATGGCCGATACCGGCAAACAATGGCGCAGAAGAGGCGTCGCTCCGTCGCTCAACGCCCTGGCGCAATACATGCAAGGACTTCTCGTTCGAGAACCCGAACGCTCCGCGCTCGCTGCAGCCGCAGAGCCAGGGCCCGCAGATCAACCTGCAGGTCAACGTCAACGCCAAGCAGCTCGCCGAGGCCGATTTCGAGGTCGACCTCACCCTGCGAGGGCGACGCGAAAGCCGGCGAGGAGGTGCTGTTCGCTTTCGAACTCACCTATGCCGGCGTGTTCCGCGTCCAGAACATCCCGCCGGACCAGATCCATCCGGTGGTCATGATCGAGTGCCCGCGCCTGCTGTTCCCGTTCGCGCGCCAGATCGTGGCCGACGCGGTGCGCAATGGCGGCTTCCCGCCGCTCTACATCGATCCGATCGACTTCGTCGGCCTCTATCGCCAGCGCGCGCCGAGATGCAGGCGCCGGCAGCCGCCAAGACATTGCCTGAGGCGCCGGGTGCCTCTCCTGAGCCCGGCGCCGGCCGGTCCTCGCCGAGGTAGTCGCGCCAGAGCGCGTTCGTCGCCGAGCCTCGCGACGAAGGCCTCGTGGGCTGCGCGCTCCGCGTCGGTCGAGGCGCGAGATCGTGAGCCGGCGGCCGCGCTGCTCCGCGTGCGAGCGGCGGCCGCCCTGCCGGCCGCTCTGCGCGCTGCGGCCGCACGATGAGGCCGAGATCCGCCTGCTTGCCGCCGATCAGCTCGATATAGACCTCGGCCAGGATCTCGGCGTCGAGCAGCGCGCCGTGCTTGGTGCGCCGGGAATTGTCGATGCCGTAGCGGGCGCAGAGCGCATCGAGGTTGTTCGAGGCGCCGGGATGCCTGCGCCGCGCCAGCGCCAGCGTGTCGACGCACCGGGTTGAGCGAGATCGGCGGATGGCCGGTGCGGGCGAACTCCGCATTGAGGAAGCCGATGTCGAAGGCCGCGTTGTGGATGACCAGGCGGCCGTCGCCGAGAAAGTCGACGAACTCCTCGGCGATCGCCGCGAAGAGCGGCTTGTCGGCACAGGAAGTGATCGCGACAGACCGTGGACGGCGAAGGCGCCCGCGGCGACCGCGCCGCTCGGGGTTGATGTAGGCGTGATAGCTGCGCCCGGTCGGAAAGTGGTTGAGGAGCTCGACGCAGCCGATCTCGACCACCCGGTCGCCGGTCGCCGGATCGGTCCCGGTCGTTTCGGTATCGAGGACGATCTCGCGCAGCATCGTTCAGACCTACGCTCCGGACCTCGCGTCGCGCAGGATGCGGCCGGGCCGTCCCGCAAGAGCAGCCAGGATAGGCCGGACCTGCGCTTCGGCCGAGGCAAAGCCGCGGCTCGTGTCCACAAGGAAATGGGCCCGTCCCCGCTTTTCGGCGTCCGGCATCTGCCTGCGCCAGGATCGCCGCGAGCTTGCGCCGCGCTCATGCCGGGCCGCGCCAGGACCCGCGCGCGCTGCACCTCGGCCGGGGCCGTGACGACGAGGACCGCATCGCAGCGCGCCTCGCCGCCCGTCTCGAAGAGGAGCGGGATGTCGAGAACGACGAGCGGCGGCCCGGCGGCCGCGGCGCGGCTCAGGAACGCGACCTCCTCCTCGCGCGACGAGCGGATGAATGATCGCTTCGAGGCGGCTTCAGCCGCCGTCGGCATCGCCGAGCACCATGGCGCCGAGCGGCGCCGCGGTCGACGCCGCCCGCTCGCACCGAACCCGGGAAAGGCCGCCTCGATCGCGGAGCGGCGGCCCGGCCGCGATAGAGGCGGTGCACCGCCCGATCGGCATCGTGGACCGGCACGCCGAGCCGGCGGAAGATCGCGGCGGTCGCGGACTTGCCCATGCCGATCGATCCGGTGAGGCCGAGGACGAAGGTCATCGCCGTCCCTCGATATCGGCGACGATCAGCGGCGCGCAGCTCCGGGGTCACCTCCGGCGTCACCCCGAACCAGCGGGCGAAGCCCGGCACCGCCTGGTGCAGGAGCATGCCGAGCCCGTCGACGATCGCGCAGCCCGCGCTCGGCGGCGGCGGCGAGCAGCGGCGTTTCGAGCGGGCACATAGACGACATCGGCGACGACCGCCGTGCGCGGCAGCGCGGCGCAAGATCGAGGCTCAGCGGCGGCTGGCCCACCATGCCGAGCGAGGTGGTGTTGACGACGAGATCGACGTCGGCCATGCGCGGCCGCCACGGCCTCGCCAGGCGACGGCTTCGAGCGCCGGACGCCTCGCCGAAGGTCCGAGATCGCGCACGCAGGTCCGCGGCCCTGCTCCGCGGTGCGGTTGGCGACCAGGATGCGCTCGATCGGCGCGCTCCTGCAGGCCGGCGACGACCGCCCGCGCCGCGCCGCCGGCGCCGAGCACGAGCGCCGTGTCCGACCCGGCGCTCCCAGCCGGCGCCGAGGCTATGGTCGAGATGGGCCATGAAGCCCAGACACGTCGGTGTTGTCGCCGCAGAGCGCGCCGTCCTCGAACCAGAGCGTGTTGACCGCCCGCAGGCGCTCGGCCCGGCGCGTGCGCTGCGCGACCGCCGCGAAGGCCGCCTCCTTGTGCGGGATCGTGACGTTGCCGCCGGCAAAGCCGCGCGCTCCGAAGCGATTGCACGAAGCTCGCCGAAATCGGCGGGAGCCACGTCGATCGCGCTCGTAGGATCCTTCAAGTCCCGTGCTCGCTTCAGCCAATAGCCATGGATGAGCGGGCGAGCGCGAATGCGCGATCGGATGACCGACGACGAAGGCCTTCGTCATGCAGCGGTCCTAGAAGGCGAGGCAGCCGCGATCGCGCAGGGCCGCGAGCAGCGGGAGGAGGGGAAGGCCGAGGATGGTGGAGTGCGTCGCCCTCGATCCGCTCGAACAGATGGATGCCGAGCCCCTCGACCTGGTAGCCGCCGACGCTCTGACAGCGCCTCGGCGCCGACGGCGTCGAGGTAGGCGTCGATGGCGGCCGGCGGCGAGCGGGCGCATGGTGAGGGCGGCGCTCTCGACGAAGCTGTCCTCCAGGGCGCCGTCCCGGGCCAGGGCGACGGCGGAGTGAAGCGCGTGCGTCCGGCCGGACAGCCGCGCAGATGCTGCCGCGGCCGCCGCCCGGTCCGGCGGCTTGTGCAGGGCCTCGCCGTCGAGATCGAGGATCTGGTCGGCGCCGACGACCCAGCGGCCGGGATGGCGGCGGCTCACGGCGAGGGCCTTTGCCGCCGGCGAGCCGCGAGCGCCAGGGCCGCCGGCGTCAGCCGCTCGGCCGCCGCGGCCGGCCTCGACCGCGCGCTCGTCGACGCCCGGAGGCGACCGTCTCGACCTCGATGCCGGCGCCGCGCAAGAGATCGCGCCTCGGGTCGCGCTCGTCGAGGCGAGGACGAGGGGCCGCTCGGCCGTCCAGAGCGGCCGATCGTCATACGGCGATGAACTTCAGCCGGTGGTCGCGGTAGAGGTCGAGGATCGCGGCCGCGGTCTCCTCGATCGAGCGGCGGGTCACGTCGATCATCGGCCAGTTGTGGCGGGCGCAGAGCCGGCGCGAGAGGGCGATCTCCTCGGCCACCGCCTCGCGGTCGACATAGGCGGTGTCGTCGTCGGCCCGCAGCGAGAGCAGGCGGTTCTGGCGGATCTGCACGATCCGCTCGGGGCTGGCGACAGGCCGACGATCAGCGGCTTTCGCGCCGTCTCGAGGACGGCCGGCAGCGGGACGCCGGGCACGAGCGGGATGTTGGCGGTCTTGATGCCGCGATTGGCGAGATAGATCGCGGTCGGCGTCTTCGAGGTGCGGCTGACGCCGACAGCACCACGTCGGCCTCGTCGAGGTCCGCCGGCAACTGCCCGTCGTCGTGCAGCGAGCGTGAAGTTCATCGCGTCGATGCGCTTGAAATACTCGGCGTTCAGCATGTGCTGGGCGCCGGGCCGGGCGGTCGAATGCGGCGCCGAGATAGGATTGCAGCAGCGCATGGACCGGCGCGAGCACGGACAGGTGCGGCGAGCCGGAATCGCGGCAGACCTCCTCGAGGCGGCCGGCGAGGTCCTGGTCGACGAGGGTGTAGAGCACGATGCCCGGCGCGGTCTCGATCTCGGAGATGACCCGCTCGAGCTGCGGTCGGCGAGCGCACCAGCGGATAGACGTGCTCGATCGCCGAGATGCCCTCGTACTGCGCCGCCGCGGCGCGGCCGACGGTGATCAGCGTCTCGCCGGTCGAATCGGAGACGAGATGGAGATGGAAATAGCTGCGCCCCACGCCGTCCTCCGGGATGAGGGAGTCGATGAATGTGGATAGATCGCCCCCGCGGGCGGGTCCAGCGGCAAGGCCCGGCAAGCTGTCGAACTCCGGCATCAACAGGTGCGGCGGTCCGGGAGAGGCGGCGGGGCCCTGACTCGGTGCGAATCCGACCGCACCGCCCCGGGCCATGGTCCGCGCCGCGTCGCCCGTTAACGGCTTCTTTACCATTCAGGAATCGGCGACCGCCGCCGAGCCTCGCGCCGCAGGTCTTAACAGACGCGTAAACGCAAGCTCCGCCTGTTGACCGGCTGTGGACGCCCTTGCGGCTCTCCAATTCACCCTCCAAGAGAAACAACAGATTCAAGAATCAATACATTCCTTTGTTAGAGACGATTCTGTGAGCGAACGCCCGACGAAGTCCGTCCTGCGCGTCCTCGACGGCGAGGCCGTCTGGCCTCCTGCCGGTCTGGATCATGCGGCAGGCCGGGCCGCTATCTGCCGGAATATCGGGCGCGTCCGGGCCGAGGCCGGCTCGTTCCTCGATCTCTGCTACACGCCGCGCGCTCGCGACCGAGGTGACGCTGCAGCCGATCCGCCGCTTCGGCTTCGATGCGGCGATCCTGTTCTCCGACATCCTGGTCGTGCCCGCACGCGCTCGGCCAGGAGGTGCGCTTCGTCGAGGACGAGGGACCGCGGCTCGATCCCGTCGACGGGTGCCGCCGATCTCGGCCGCCTCGCGGAGGAGCTGCCGCTCGCGCGCCTCGCCCCGGTCTTCGAGACCCTGGTGCGCGCTGCGCTCGGCCCTGCCGCAGCGAGACGACGCTGCTCGGCTTCTGCGGCGCGCCCTGGACGGTCGCGACCTACATGATCGCCGGCAAGGGCACGCCGGACCAGGCGCCGGCCCGCCTCGCCGCCTATCGCGATCCGGCCTTCATGCGGCGCGCTGATCGATCGGCTCGTCGACGCCTCGATCGCCTATCTCATGCGCCAGATCGAGGCCGGCGCCGAGGCGGTGCAGATCTTCGAGAGCTTCGGGCCGGCCCTGCCGCCGGCGCTCTTCGAGCCGCTGGTCCCTCGAGCCCGATCGGCCGCATCGTCGCCGGCGCTCAAGGCGGCGCGGCCCCGGGCGCCGATCATCGTCTTCGTGCGCGGCGCGCGGCGGACATCTTGCGGCCTTCGCCGCGAGACCGGGATCGGCGACGCGCTCGGCCTCGACTGGACCGTCGACCCGCTGGCCGTGCGCCCGGCGCTGCCGAGAACCCTTGCCGACCCAGGGCAATCTCGATCCGCTCGCCCTCGTCGCCGGCGGCGAGCGCGCTCGACCAGGGCATCGACGCGCATCCTCGAGGCCTTCGCGCGGCACGCCCGCACATCTTCAATCTCGGCCACGGCATCCTGCCGGAGACGCCGATCGCGCATGTCGACGCAGCTCGCTGCGCCCGCGGTCCGGAGGGCTGCCTGAGCATGCTCTACCTTTGGCTCAAGGCCTTCCACGTCGTCGCGGTCATCGCCTGGATGGCGGCGATGCTCTATCTGCCGCGGCTCTTCGTCTATCACTGCGACGCGCCGACGGGCTCGATCCAGTCCGAGACCTTCAAGGTCATGGAGCGGCGCCTGCTCAAGGCGATCATCGACTCCGGCGATGATCGCGACCTGGGTCCTCGGCCTGGTCCTCGTCTGGCAGGGCGGCTGGATTCGTTCGGGCTGGCTGCACGCGAAGCTCGCCCTCGTCCTCGTCCTGTCCGCGCTGCACGGCATCTCGGCGAAGCGCCTGCAAGGACTTCGCCGCCGACCGCAACACGCGGCCGGCCCGCTACTACCGCATCCTCAACGAGGTCCCGACGGTGCTGATGATCGGGATCGTGATCCTCGTGGTCGTGAAACCGTTCTGAGCCGGCCGTTCGAGCGAACTTCGCCTGCAGGCGGATACGGAATCGCTACAAAGGCGGGTCTCTCCCTAGCGACAGGTCGCTCGCGTCGGGCCGCCACGGCTTTCCGAACTCACGCGCGTCGAACAGGGCCGCCCGGTCGAAGTTTCCCCCTTGCGAGCCCGCGCGTTCCGACCCCCGGCTCGCGTCTCCTTACATCCCCTGACCAAGAGAGTGTTCCCCGATGAGGGAAATCAAGCTTCAAGACCTCAAGTCGAAAACGCCGACCGAGCTCATCACCTTCGCCGAGGAGCTCGAGGTCGAGAACGCGAGCACGATGCGCAAGCAGGAGCTGATGTTCGCGATCCTCAAGCAGCTCGCCGCCCGCGAGGTCGAGATCATCGGCGCCGGCGTCGTCGAGGTCCTGCAGGACGGCTTCGGCTTCCTCCGCTCGGCCGATTCGAACTACCTGCCGGGGCCGGACGACATCTACGTCTCGCCCTCGCAGATCCGTCACTTCGGCCTGCGCACCGGCGACACCGTCGACGGGCCGATCCGCGGCCCCAAGGAGGGCGAGCGCTATTTCGCCCTGCTCAAGGTCAACACGATCAATTTCGAGGACCCGGAGAAGATCCGGCACAAGGTCCATTTCGACAACCTGACGCCGCTCTATCCGGACGAGCGCCTCAAGCTCGAAGATCGAGGACCCGACGAAGAAGGACTATTCGGCCCGGGTCATCGACATCGTCTCGCCCGTCGGCAAGGGCCAGCGCGCGCTGATCGTGGCGCCGCCGCGCACCGGCAAGACGGTGCTCCTGCAGAACATCGCCCAGTCGATCACCGCCAACCATCCCGAATGCTACCTCATCGTCCTGCTCATCGACGAGCGGCCGGAGGAGGTCACCGACATGCAGCGCTCGGTGAAGGGCGAGGTCGTCTCCTCGACCTTCGACGAGCCGGCCACCCGCCACGTCCAGGTCGCCGAGATGGTCATCGAGAAGGCGAAGCGCCTCGTCGAGCACGGCCGCGACGTCGTCATCCTGCTCGATTCGATCACGCGCCTCGGCCGCGCCTACAACACCGTCGTGCCGTCCTCCGGCAAGGTGCTGACCGGCGGCGTCGACGCCAACGCCCTGCAGCGGCCGAAGCGCTTCTTCGGCGCCGCCCGCAACATCGAGGAAGGCGGCTCGCTCACCATCATCGCGACGGCCCTGATCGATACCGGCTCGCGCATGGACGAGGTGATCTTCGAGGAGTTCAAGGGCACCGGCAACTCGGAGATCATCCTCGACCGCAAGGTCGCCGACAAGCGCATCTTCCCGGCGATCGACATCACCCGCTCCGGCACCCGCAAGGAAGAGCTGCTGGTCCCGAACGACATGCTCAAGAAGATGTACGTCCTGCGCCGCATCCTCAACCCGATGGGCACCGTCGACGCGATCGAGTTCCTGCTCGACAAGCTCCGCCAGACGAAGACGAACGGCGATTTCTTCGATTCGATGAATACGTGACCGCGCCGCTCGCTTCAGGCCAGGATCCAGCTGGAGCAGCTCCGTTCATATCGAATAAGCTCAACGCTGTCATTCGGGTCGCGAAGCGGATGCCCGGGACCCATGAACACCGCAGTCAGTGCATCGTCGCGCGCCGCCTGCGTCGTGGCGTTCACGGATCCGGGCTCTGCTCCGCAGCCCGGCATGACGTAGCCGGGGCTGGGTCACCTTGAACGGACGCGCAGCTCTTTCACATATTAGACGGAAGTGAGAAATCGTCTCCCCCGCGCGGTCCATCGCCCTGCGACCCGCAGATCGCATCGTCAGCATCTCCTCCGCACGTTCGGCCAGCTCTCCCGGCGTCCGCACCGGCAGCGAGCAGCGCATCCCGGCGCAGACGAGGGCCTGCGCGCCTCCTCCGGCAAGAGCCGCCTGCTTCGCCGGATGCGAGGCGCCGAGCGAGGCCGCGTCCGCCGGCGCGCTGACGCTGCGGTCGAGATAGGGCAGCCGCCGGGCCGTCTCGCGAAGCGCTGCGCTCCCCTCCCCTGTGACGACGATGGTCAGCCCGCGCAGGTGCTGATCGAGGGCGTTCAGGATCGAGGCGTGGTTGATCGCCGCCGGCCGGGCGATCGCGGTGAGCGTCGCGAGCGCGTTCTCCGCGAGCTCGCGATCCTCATCGCCGCCCGTGATCTGCGCGAGGCGGACGAGCGCTTCCGCGAAGACGCCGTTGGCGTTCGGCACGGCGTCGTCGGCCGAGGGCTGCGGCCGCACCAGAAGGCGCTCCGCATCCCCTGCGGTCATGGCCAGAAGCCCGGTTTCGGTGACGAGATAGTCGCGCATCAGCACGTCCCGCCAGCGCCGGGCATCGGCAAGATAGCCGCCCTCGCCCGTCGCCTCGTGCAACGCGAGGGCCGCCCGCATCGTCGCCGCGTGGTCGAGGGCGAAGCCCGGATGGATCAGCCGGCCGCCCCGCCAGGAATGCCCGAGCCGCCCGTCGCGGCTCATCGTGCCGGCGACGAAGCGATAGGCCCGCTCGGCGGGGGCGAGCCAGTCCGGCCGCCCGAGGACGAGCGCGGCGCGGACGAGGGCGCAGATCATCAGTCCGTTCCAGTCCGCAAGAACCTTGTCGTCGAGCCCCGGCCGGACGCGCTCCGCCCGCCGCGCCAGGAGCTTTTCACGCATCGCGGCGAGCCGCGCCTCGACCTCCGGCGGGAGGTCGCCCGATGAGAGCCGGTTGAGGATGTTCGTCCCTTCCCAATTGCCGGCTCTCCGTAACGTCGTAGGTCCGCGCAAACAGGTCCGCATCCGCGCCCAACACCTCGCGGATCTCAGCGAGGCTCCAGACCGCGAAGCGGCCCTCCTCCCCTTCCGAATCCGCATCGAGGCTCGAGGCGAAGGCGCCCTCCGGCGTCGTCATCTCCCGTTCGAGCCAGGCGACGATGCCCTCGGCCGCTTCGCGGAAGGTCGCGGACCCGGTCTCCGCCGCCCCGAGGGCGTAAAGTTCGAGGAGCTGGGCGTTGTCGTAGAGCATCTTTTCGAAATGCGGGACGAGCCAGCGTTCGTCGACGGAATAGCGGGCGAAGCCGCCGGCGAGGTGGTCGTGGATGCCTCCGCGGGCCATCCGGTCGAGGGTGAGAAGGACTCGTTCCCGGGCGAGCGCGTGCCCGGTCCGGCGGGCGAAGCGCCAAAGGAATTCCAGGATCGGCGGATTGGGAAATTTCGGCGCCCCCTGAAGGCCGCCGTGGCGCGCGTCGATTAGGTCCGCGAGGCGGGGGCCGATCGGGTCGATCTCGGCGAGGGCGAGGCCGGGCCCGGAGACGGCCTTCGCCTGCGCGGCGAGCCTTTGCGCGATCATGGTGCGGTTGTGCGCGATCCGGTCGGGCTCGGCCGCGAAGACCCGGGCGACCTCGTGCAGGACGTCGGTAAAGCCCGGCCGGCCGAAGCGGGCCTCCTTCGGGAAATAGGTGCCGCCCCAGAAGGGCTCGCCTCCGGGCGTGAGAAACATCGTCAGCGGCCAGCCGCCCTGCTCGCCGAGGAGGTGCAACGCGCTCATGTAGAGGTGGTCGACGTCGGGACGTTCCTCGCGATCGACCTTGATGCTCACGAAGAGGTCGTTCATCACCGCGGCGACGCCCTCGTCCTCGAAGCTCTCGTGCGCCATGACGTGGCACCAGTGGCAGGCGGCATAGCCGACCGAGAGCAGGACCGGCTTGTTGCGCCGCCGCGCCTCCGCAAACGCCTCCTCGCCCCATTCCCACCACGCCACCGGGTTGTCCCGGTGCTGCAGGAGATAAGGGGAGCTCGCCTTCGACAGATGGTTCATCGCGGATCGTGACTTTGCGGCTGTGTGGGGCCGCGCTTTCGGTCTAAAGCGCGAGGGCGAAATCGGGGCGGAGCCTCTCTTAGCGCAAGGGTACGATGGAAAGCAGTTCCGACACCATCTTCGCCCTCGCCTCCGGCGCCGGGCGCGCGGCGATCGCGGTCGTCCGCATCAGCGGGCCGGCGACGCGCGCCGCGCTCGCCGCCCTTGCCTCCCCGTTGCCGGAGCCGCGGCGCCTCGTCCTTCGCACCTTCGCCACGCCGGAGGGCGAAGCCCTCGATCAGGGCATGGCGGTGTTCATGCCGGGTCCGTCGAGCTACACCGGGGAGGATCAGGCGGAACTCCACCTCCACGGCAGCCGCGCCACCGTGGCGGCGGCGCTGCGGGCCCTCGGCGCGATGCCGGGCTGCCGGCCGGCCGCCCCTGGGGAATTCACCCGTCGCGCGTTCCTGAACGGCCGCCTCGATCTCAGCCGGGTCGAAGGGCTCGCCGACCTCATCGACGCCGAGACCGAGGCGCAGCGCCGGCAGGCTCTCCGCCAGCTCGAAGGCGCCCTCGGCTCCGCCGTCGAGGCCTGGCGGGAGGAGAGCCTGACCGCCCTCGCGCTCATCGAGGCCGCCCTCGACTTTTCGGACGAGGGCGACGTGCCGGAGAGCCTCGAGGACGAGGCGCAGGGAAGGCTCTCGCGGGTGCGGGAGGAGATGGCTGGCCTCCTCGCCCAAAGGAGCGGGGAGCGGCTTCGGGATGGCTTCACCGTCGTGATCGCGGGGCCGCCCAACGCCGGCAAGTCGACCCTCCTCAACGCCATCGCCCGGCGGGACGTCGCCATCGTCTCGCCGATCCCGGGAACCACCCGCGACGCCATCGAGGTCCGCTGCGATCTCGATGGCCTGCCGGTGACCTTCGTCGACACCGCCGGCCTGCGCGACACCGCCGATCCGGTCGAGCTTGAAGGCGTCACCCGGGCGCGGCGCCGGGCGGAGGCGGCGGACCTCGTCCTCTGGCTTGTCCCGCCGGACGGCGCCGCCCATGCGATGCAGCGGGGACAGATCCTCCGCATCGGCACGAAGGCGGACCTCGCCCCCCCGCCTCCCGACTGCCTTCCCGTCTCCGCCCTGACCGGCGCCGGCTTGGATGCCCTCCTCGCCACCATCGCTGCGGAAGCCCGCGACGGGCTCGGTGCGGGCGACGCACTGCTGACGCGGGAACGGCACCGGACCGCCCTCGCCCGCGCCGAGGCGGCGTTTCTGCGCGCGGTCGATCTCCTGGCGAACCGCGGTCCGATTGAGCTTGCCGCAGAGGAAGCCCGCCACGGCCTGCACGCCCTCGGCGAGATCACCGGCCGCGTCGATGTCGAGGACGTCCTCGACCGCCTCTTCTCCGCCTTCTGTATTGGGAAGTAGCCGAACAAGCGGTTCGCAAGCTGTTGAGAAGGTGCGCGCGGCCTGTGGAGGCCGGCCCTTGTTTCACGTGAAACAGCCGCGTTCGATCACCGCCCCCGCCCCTTTGCCGGCTGGCCGAAACCCGCTATGCCCGGGCCATGAACTTCGATGTCATCGTGGTCGGTGGGGGACATGCCGGCGCCGAGGCGGCGGCCGCTGCTGCGCGGGTCGGGGCGCAGACGGCGCTCGTCACGCACCGGCTCGAGACGATCGGGGCGATGTCGTGCAATCCGGCCATCGGCGGGCTCGGGAAGGGGCACCTCGTCCGCGAGATCGACGCCCTCGACGGACTCATGGGCCGGGTCGCGGATCGGGCCGGCATTCAGTTCCGGCTGTTGAACCGCCGCAAGGGCCCGGCGGTCCGGGGTCCGCGCGCGCAGGCCGACCGGCGCCTCTATGCCCGCCACATGCAGGCCGCGCTTCGGGCGACGGGCCGCCTGTCGATTGTCGCCGGAGAGGCCGAAGACCTCCTCGTTGAGGGCGGCACCATCCGCGGCGTCCGCCTCGCGGATGGGCGTTCCCTGACGGCGCCCGCCGTCGTGCTGACCACCGGAACCTTTCTCCGCGGCCTCATCCATATCGGCGAGACCCGAATTCCCGCGGGTCGGGTCGGTGAGGGTCCGTCGGTCGGCCTGGCGCAGACCCTCGCCCGCTTCGGCTTCCGACTCGGACGCCTCAAGACCGGCACGCCGCCGCGCCTCGACGGCCGCACGATCGACTGGGCCGGCCTCGACAAGCAGGAGGCCGACGACGAGCCGGTGCCGTTCTCGGCTCTCACCGATGGCATCGCAACGCCGCAGATCGCCTGCGGCATCACCCGAACGACGCCGGCGGGGCACGACCTGATCCGGGCCAACCTGCATCGGGCGCCGATCTATTCCGGCGCCATCGCCGGCCGCGGACCGCGCTATTGCCCCTCGATCGAGGACAAGGTCGTCCGCTTCGCCGATCGGACGACGCCACCAGATCTTTCTCGAGCCGGAGGGGCTCGACGATCCGATCGTGTATCCGAACGGCATCTCCACCTCCCTGCCGGAGGAGGTGCAGCGCGGATTGCTCGCCCTCATCCCCGGCCTCGAGCGCGCGGCCATGGTCCGGCCGGGCTACGCCATCGAGTACGACTACGTCGACCCGCGGCAGCTCGAGGCGACCCTCGAGACCCGCGCCCTCCCCGGCCTGTTCCTCGCTGGGCAGATCAACGGGACCACCGGATACGAGGAGGCGGCGGCGCAGGGACTGGTCGCAGGCCTCAATGCGGCGCGGCGGGCCGGCGGCTCGGCCGGCGTGGTCTTCGACCGGGCCGAATCCTACCTCGGCGTGCTCATCGACGACCTCGTCACCCGCGGCGTGAGCGAGCCCTACCGGATGTTCACCTCCCGCTCGGAGTTCCGCCTCAGCCTGCGGGTCGACAATGCGGACGAGCGGCTGACCCCGAAGGGGCTGGCGCTCGGCTGCGTCGGGCCGGAGCGGCAGCGCTTGTTTGCCGACCGCCAGGCCCAGCTTCAGCGACTTCGGCGCCGGCTGGACGGCCTGTCCCTCACGCCGCAGGAAGCGGAGCGCCGCGGGCTGGCGCTCAACCAGGACGGGGTCCGCCGCTCCGCCTTCACGCTTCTCTCGCATCCGGAGATCGGCTGGGCGGCGCTCGTCCGGGCCTGGCCCGACCTCGCCGCGACCCCGCCGGCCCTCCGCGACCGTATCGAAACGGATGCGACCTACTCGGTCTATCTCGACCGTCAGGCGCGGGACGTCGCGGCCTATCGGCGCGACGAAGCCCTGGTGCTGAACGAGGCCTTGGATTTCGACGCCCTCCCCGGCCTGTCGCGGGAGATTCGAACGAAGCTCGACACCGTGAGGCCACGGACCCTCGGGCAGGCGGCGCGGATCGAAGGCATGACGCCCGCGGCCATCACCCTCCTGGCGGCGCATGTCCGGAAGCGGACGGAGGCCCTCCGCCGAAGCGGCCGAGACCGATCGTTTCCCGTGAAACCGGACGCTTCGCCGCAGGAGGCCCTGCACGGCTTCGATGTTTCACGTGAAACCTTCGAGAAGCTTGTCATCCTCGTCGAGGAACTCGGCCGCTGGCAGGCGATCAAGAACCTGGTCGGTCCGGGGACCTTGAGGGACGTCTGGAGGCGGCATGTTGCCGATTCCCTCCAGCTCCTCGACCTCGCCCCGGCGGCGTCGCGCTGGCTCGACCTTGGCTCCGGCGCGGGCTTTCCGGGACTGGTCCTCGCCATCGCCGGCGTCGACCGGACCATCCGCGTCGACCTCGTGGAGAGCAATTCGCGGAAATGCGCCTTCCTGCGCCACGTCGCCCGGCTGACCGGCGCGCCTGCGACGATTCACAACGGCCGGATCGAAACGCTGCTCCCCGATTTCGTCGGAAAGGTCGAGGTGGTCTGCGCCCGGGCCCTGGCGCCGCTGCCGCAATTGCTGCTCTGGACCGAACCGCTGTTGACAAAGGGGGCTGTCGGCCTCTTCCCGAAGGGGCGCGACGCCCTCTCGGAATTGACCGACGCACAGAAATTATGGAGATTCGAAGCGGAGGCGATCCCGAGTCGCACTGATTCCGAAGCCCGGATCCTCCGCGTCGCCCACCTTGCGGGTCCTACGACATGAACGACGCTCTCGCGCCTGGAGCGAACGGGTCGGATTCGGCCCTGAGGCCGGGACTGCGCCTGCCGCGGGTGCTGGCCCTCGCAAACCAGAAGGGCGGGGTCGGCAAGACCACGACGGCGATCAATCTCGGCACCGCCCTCGCCGCGATCGGCGAAAAGGTCCTGATTCTGGATCTCGACCCGCAGGGCAACGCCTCGACCGGGCTCGGCATCGACCGCAAGGACCGCAAGGTCTCGACCTACCATGTCCTCGCGGGCGAAGCCCCCCTCGCCGCGGCGGTGACGCCAACCACCGTGCCGCGGCTCTTCGTGGCGCCGTCGACCCTCGACCTCCTCGGCGTCGAGCTGGAGATCGCGCATGAGCGCGACCGGGTCGCATCGCCTGCGCCGCGCCGTCGAGGGGCTGACGGCGAGCGAGGACCCCTTCACCTATATCCTCATCGATTGCCCGCCTTCCCTGAATCTCCTGACCATCAACGCCCTGACGGCGGCCGATGCGGTCCTGGTGCCCCTGCAATGCGAGTTCTTCGCCCTCGAAGGCCTGAGCCAGCTCTTGAAGACCGTCGAGCAGGTTCGCACGAGCCTGAACCCGCGCCTGTCCATCCACGGCATCGTCCTGACCATGTTCGATCCGCGCAACAATCTGTCGGGGCAGGTCGTCGCGGATGTCCGCCAGTTCATGGGCGCCAAGGTCTACGAGACGATGATCCCGCGGAACGTCCGGGTCTCGGAGGCGCCGTCGCACGGCAAGCCCGTGCTGCTCTACGATCTGAAATGCGCCGGCTCGCAGGCCTATCTTCGCCTCGCCTCGGAAATCATCCAGCGCGAAAGGGCGATCCGCGCGGCGGCCTGAACATGACGAATGGGAAGGGAAACGGACCGGGGATATGGACATGGCAGAGGAATTGGCGAAGCCCCGTCTCGGGCGTGGCCTGGCGGCGCTGATCGGGGATGTCGGCGACGGAGGCGGCCGTGACCGAGCGCGGGCGCGGCCAGCGCAAGGTGCCGGTCGAGTTCCTGCGGCCGAACCCGCGCAATCCGCGCAAGTCGTTTCCGGAGAACGAGCTGCACCCGCTCGCCGGCTCGATCCGCGAGCGCGGGCTGATCCAGCCGATCGTCGTGCGGCCCCTGCCGCACGTCCCGGACGCCTACGAGATCGTCGCCGGCGAGCGGCGCTGGCGCGCCGCCCAGATCGCCGGCCTGCACGAGGTCCCGGTCGTCGTCGTCCAGGTCGACGACCGCACCTCCCTCGAATACGCCATCCTTGAGAACGTGCAGCGCTCCGACCTCAATCCGATCGAGGAGGCGGAGGGGTATGCCCGCCTCCTTGCCGAGTTCAAGTACACGCACGAGGAACTCTCGAAGATCCTCGGCAAGAGCCGGCCGCACCTGACCAACACGACCCGCCTTCTCGAACTGCCGGAGCAGGTCAAGCAGCTCCTGATCGCCCGCCAGATCAGCGCCGGGCATGCCCGGATGCTCCTGTCCGTCAAAGACCCCGTCGGGCTCGGGCGCCGCATCGTCGATGAAGGGCTGAGCGTTCGCGTCGTCGAAGCGATCGCGCAGGAGGAGAACGGTAGCCGGCTCGAAACAAAATCGGCATCGCCGCGCCAGATTGCTGTCGCAGCTAAGGACCCGGATACCCGCGCCCTCGAAAAGGCCCTTGAGGACGTCCTCGGCCTCGGCGTCGCCATCGCGCACAAGGCGAAGGGCGGCGAGTTGCGGATCAGATACAAGACCCTCGAACAGCTCGATTCGCTCTGCCGGCGGCTCAATCCGGCTTAGTTCCCTTATGCCCTGCGCAACCTCATCCTGAGAACGTGTAAATCGTTCAGGTAAGAGCGGGTCCGCCTCTCCCCGCTTGCGGGGAGAGGGCCGCCGGACCTCGGGTCTACCCGAGGTCCGTTCTTTGCTGCGCAAGCCGGGAACACCCGGCTTGCGAAGGCGGCAAGCCTGCGCAGCAGGCGAGGGTGAGGGGGCGGTAACGAAAAGGCGCGGTGGCACGGGACGGCGCCTCTTCCTGCACCGACCCCTCACCCCCGCTACGCTTCGCTCCGCTCGTTCGGCCGAAGGCCGAACCCTCTCCCGCAAGCGGGGAGAGGCGAATCCGCGCCTCTTATCGGAAAAACTCACAAGCTCTCGGGATAAGGGGTTGGGGGTTGGTTGCGAGGGTGACGATGGATCGATGGGCCGGACACTCGAATTCGTCGATGCTACCGCCTTGCGGTCCGCGCCAGGTCGAGCAGCACGCGGGCTGCGATCGCGTCGTCGACGATGGCCAGGCGGCGGGTGTCGAGGACCGCGGCCTGGAGGCGATCGATAGCCGACTTCAGAGCGGCTTGCGTCCAGCGCTGAAGATGGGTCCGGACGAGGGTCTTGCGCCTGAAATGCAGGCCGCGCCAGCTCTCCAGCGCCGTCTCCACCGCCATGCCGCCCTCGATCTCGATCCGCAGCGGCAACAGGGCGAAGGCGTGGCGCAGGGCGGCGCCGAGGACGACGGCCGCGTGGAGCCCCTCCGCGGCGAGACGGCGCGCGCCGGTCTCGAGCCCGGTCCCGTCCCCGGCGAAGGCCGCATCGACCACGGCTTCGATCGCGAGGCTCGAAACGTCGCTCAGGATCGCGTCGACGTCCTCCACCGTCACCTCCCGCTGCCCGTGCGCATAGAGGACGAGCTTGCCGAGCTCCGCGCGGCTGGCGAGGCGGTCGCCGCCGAGGCTCGGCGAGGATCGCGGCCCTCGCTTCGCCGCCGGCCCGCAGGCCCGCTTCGCGCAGGGTCTCGTCGACGAGCTCGCCGAGGCTGCGGCCTTCGTCCGCGTAGCAGGGGAGGGCGAGGGCGCGGGGCGATTTTTCGCAGAGCGTGCGCAGGGGCGCCGAGCGGGCAAGGTCCCCCGCCTCGATGACGACGACCGCGTCCTCAAGCGGCGCCGCCAAAAGCGGTTCGACGGCCGGCGCGAGGTTGCGCCCGGTCGGCCGCACCCAGATGGCGCGCCGGCCGCCGAAGAGGCCGACCGTCAGAGCCTCGTCGGCGAGCCTCGCCGGGTCGGCGGCGACCGTGTCGCCGTCGAGGCGGATGAACTGGAAGGGGTCGGCGGGATCGTCGACCGCGCGCTCGGCGAGGGCGCGGGCGCGCTCGGCGACGAGGCCCGCATCGGGTCCAAAGACGAGAAAAACGCCGATCGCCGGGTCGGGCCGGCGCTGGAGAAGCGCGGCGACGTCGCCCGCCTTGACCGCGACCATCGCCTCAGGATTTGGCGACGAGCGCCGCCGAGAGGCGCGTCCGGATCTGCTCGGCGAGGAGCTTCGCAAGCCGGATCTCGGCGTCGCGCGCGGCGCGGATCGAGGCGAAGCGCTGGATGTTGCGGTCGTAGCTGGCGTTGCTGGTCGCGCGGCCGTCGAGGATCTTCTTTTCGCCGTCGAGGCTCGTCAGCGTGTAGGTGACGATCGCCGTTGAGGGTCGCGGATTGCGCCCGTCCCGTCTGCGTGTCGACGATCGGCGTCGACAGGGTCGACGTGAAGGAGAGCGTCAGCTTGTAGCGCTTCGGCATCTCCTGGCCGGTGCCGTTGAGATCGTAGATGAGTTCGCTGCGCAGATAGTGGCGCGAAGCGCTCCGAATTCGGCGCCACCACCACCTCGTCGACCTCGATCGCCTGCAAGGTCGTCACGAGAGATTCGCCGGAGGCGGTCGGCCCGTAGAGCGGGCGGAAGCAGGCGGAGAGCGCGAGAAGGAGCACCAGCGCGCCGGCGAGACGCCCGGCGCGGGCGAAGTCAAGCGACGACATTCACGATCCTCTGCGGCACGACGATGATCTTGCGCGGCGGCCTGCCGTCCATGGCCCGCCGCACGGCGTCGAGGGAGAGCACCGCCGCCTCGATCGCCGCCGTGTCGGCATCCCGCGGCACGGTGACGTCGGCGCGCTTCTTGCCGTTCACCTGGACCGGCAGGGTGATCTCGTCCTCGACGAGAAGCGCCCGCGTCGACGGCGGGCCAGGGCGCTCGCCGCGACGAGTCCCTCCTGGCCGAGGGCCTCCCAGCATTCCTCGGCAAGGTGCGGCATCATCGGCGCAAGAAGCTGCACGAAGATGCGCCCCGCCTCCCGGAACGCCGCCGCGAGGCCGGGCTCGGCGGCGTCGCGCGTCTCGCCGAGAGCCTCCTGGAGGCTGTTGGCGAGTTCGTAGATATGCGCGACGCAGCGGTTGAAGCGCAGGCGCTCGATATCCTCCTCGACGGCGGCGAGGGCCTTGTGCGCCGCCTTGCGGATCGCCGTCCCGAAAGGTCCCGTGCGCCTCCTGTCCGTTCGCCAGCGCGGCGCGCTCGGCGATGTCCTGCACCAGGCGCCAGACGCGCTGCACGAAGCGGCCGGCGCCCTGCACGCCCTCCTCGGTCCAGATCACGTCGCGCTCCGGCGGCGAGTCGGAGAGCATGAACCAGCGCGCGGTGTCGGCGCCGTAGCGAGGCGATGATGTCGTCCGGATCGACGGTGTTGAGCTTCGACTTCGACATCTTCTCGATCGGGCCGATCTCGATCGGGGCGCCGGTGCCGAGATGGAAGGCGCGCCGCTCGCCGCCGCTCGTCGTCGATGCGCACGTCGGCGGGCTGCACGAAGGTGCCGTCCGCGGCGCGATAGGTCTCGTGCACCACCATGCCCTGCGTGAAGAGCCCGTCGAAGGGTTCGTCGCCGCGCATGGCGGAGTGGCCGGTCGCGTTCATCGCGCGCATGAAGAAGCGCGAATAGAGCAGGTGCAGGATCGCGTGCTCGATGCCGCCGATATACTGGTCGACGGGCAGCCAGCGATCGACGGTCGCGGGGTCGGTCGGCCGGTCCGCGAGCGTCGGGTCGGTGAAGCGCGCGAAGTACCAGGACGAATCGACGAAGGTGTCCATCGTGTCGGTCTCGCGCCGGGCGGGCGCGCCGCATTGCGGGCAGGCGACGTGCTTCCAGGTCGGATGCCGGTCGAGCGGATTGCCCGGCACGTCGAAGGACACGTCCTCCGGCAGGGTGACCGGAAGCTCGCTGTCGGGCACCGGCACGACGCCGCAGGATTCGCAATGGATGACCGGGATCGGGCAGCCCCAGTAGCGCTGGCGCGAGATGCCCCAGTCGCGCAGGCGGAAATTGACGCGCCGCTCGGCGACCGGACGGTTGCCGCGGGTTTCGCCCTCGAGCCGGCGCGCGACCTCCTCCTTCGCCTCGGCGATGGTCATGCCGTCGAGGAAGCGCGAATTGATCATGCGGCCGTCGCCGTCATAGGCGGTGTCGGTGACGACGAAGGCGTCCGGGTCGACGTCCGGGGGGCAGACGACCGGGATGTTGCCGAGGCCGTAGCGGTTGACGAAATCGAGGTCGCGCTGGTCGTGCGCCGGACAGCCGAAGATCGCGCCCGTGCCGTAGTCCATCAGGATGAAGTTCGCGACGTAGACCGGCAGCGTCCAGTTCGGGTCGAAGGGATGCACGGCGCGGATGCCGGTGTCGAAGCCGATCTTCTCGGCCTTCTCGATCATCTCCTGCGCCGTGCCGATGCGCTTCGCATCCTCGATGAAGGCCGCGAGCGCCGGGTTCTTCGCCGCCGCCGCCCGCGCCAGCGGATGGTCCGGCGCGATCGCCATGAACTTCGCGCCGAACAGCGTGTCGGGCCGCGTCGTGTAGATTTCGAGCTCGCTCTCGCCGTTCGGCGTCGTCCCGCGCCGGAGCGCGAAGCGGATCAGCAGCCCCTCGGAGCGGCCGATCCAGTTGCGCTGCATCAGCCGGACCTTTTCGGGCCAGCGTTCGAGATCGTCGAGCTTGTCGTAGAGATCCTGCGCGTAGTCGGTGATCTTGAAGAACCACTGCGTCAGCTCGCGCTGTTCGACGAGGGCGCCGGAGCGCCAGCCGCGGCCGTCGATGACCTGCTCGTTCGCGAGCACGGTGCTGGTCGACCGGGTCCCAGTTCACCTTGGCGCTGCTTGCGGTCGACGAAGCCCGGCCTTCAGGAAGTCGAGGAAGAGGCGCTGCTGGTGCTTGTAGTAGGACGGATCGCAGGTCGCGATCTCGCGGCTCCAGTCGATCGCAAGCCCCATCGACTGGAGCTGGCTGCGCATCGTCGCGATGTTGTCGTAGGTCCAGGTCTTGGGATGGATCTTGTTCTTCATCGCCGCGTTCTCGGCCGGCATGCCGAAGGCGTCCCAGCCCATCGGGTGGAGGACGTTGAAGCCCTTCGCGCGCCTGTAGCGCGCGACGACGTCGCCCATGGCGTAGTTGCGGACATGGCCCATATGGATGCGCCCGGACGGATACGGGAACATCTCGAGGACGTAGTATTTCGGTCGCTCGTCGGCATTGTCGGTGCGGAAGAGGTCCCGTTCCGCCCAGATCCGGCGCCATTTCGGCTCGGCTTCCTTGGCGTTGTAGCGCTCGCGGCTCATCTTCGGTCTTGCAATCCGTCGTCGGCTCGTCGAAGGGCGCGGCTTGCGCCCGCGAGGTCGCGCGGACTAGGACACACGCCGCCTTCGGGGTCAACGGCTCCGCCGTGCGCGAAAAGGGCCAGGACGACGCCATGACCGCCGCCGCTTCCGAGATCCCCGCCGTCGCCCGCCTCGCCGGGGTCCGGGCCGCCATCGCCCGGGCCGCCGGGGATTTTGGGCGCGATCCGGCGGAGGTCACCCTCGTCGCGGTCTCGAAGACCTTTCCGGCCGCGGCGATCGAGCCGGTCCTCGCCGCCGGACAGCGGGTCTTCGGCGAGAACTACGTGCAGGAGGCGAAGGCGAAATGGCCCGCCCTGCGCGAGCGCTTCCCCGGCGTCGAGCTTCACCTCATCGGACCGCTGCAATCGAACAAGGCGCGGGACGCGGTGGCGTTCTTCAACGCCATCCACACCCTCGACCGGCCCTCCCTCGCGGAGGCCCTGGCGAAGGAGATCGGCAAGCAGGGGCGCGCCCCGCGCCTCCTCGTCCAGGTCAACACCGGCGAGGAGCCGCAGAAGGGCGGCGTCGCCCCCGGCGAGGCCGACGCCTTTCTTGCCGCCTGTCGCGACCGTTGGGGGCTTTCCGTCGCGGGTCTGATGGGCATTCCCCCGGCGGACGACCCGCCCTCGCCGCATTTCGCCCTCCTGAACGCGATCGCGAGGCGCAACGGCCTGCCCCTCCTGTCGATGGGCATGAGCGCGGATTTCGAGGCGGCGATCCAGCTCGGCGCCACCCACGTCCGCGTCGGCAGCGCCATCTTCGGGGCGCGCTGAGGCGGCTCCGCTCAGAGTTCGACTCACAAGTCGAAAACACGCATCCGGCGTGTCCGGCCATAAGTCCGTCTTCACCCCCGCGACCTCATCCCGAGAGCCTGTGAATCTTTCAGATAAGAGGCGCGGGCTCCGCCTCTCCCCGCTTGCGGGGAGAGGGCTGCCGAAGGCAGCAAGCCTGCGCAGCAGGCGAGGGTGAGGGGGCGGTCACGAACGAGTCGCTGCGTCGGCGAAGGGCGCCTCTTCCGGAGACGCCCCCTCACCCCCGCTTCGCTTCGCTCCGCTGGTTTCGGCAAAGCCGAAACCCTCTCCCCGCACGCGGGGAGAGGCGAATTCGCGCCTTTCGCCCGAAAGAATTCACAAGCTCCGAGGAGGCCGCGTGGCGGCCGTCTCGAAGGAGGATCCAGGCAACGCGGGAGGCGGGAAGGCGCCCGTTCGTCATCGCCTTGACGCTGCCCCTGTCGGACGAAGACGTGCGGATGCCGTGATCGGGAAACGGGGCGAGGCGAAGTCGCGCCTCAGCCCACGATCTCGATCCGGGTCCGCGGTCCGATCCGGGCGAGGAGGCGGCCGATCGCGGCGGGCGCGACGGCGATGCAGCCCGCGGTCGGCGGAAAGCCGGGCCCGGCGCAGTGGAGGAAGATGGCGCTGCCGCGGCCGGGGCGGATCGGGCCGCGGTTGTAGGAGAGGTCGAGGACGACGTCGTAGAGGCCGTCATCCCGCCAGAGGGTCTCGTGGCGGGCCCGGCTCGGCAGGCGGATCGGGCGGTTGTAGCGCCGGTCGGCGGGGTCGTCGCACCAGCCGTCGCAGGGCCGGATCGGCCGGAACGGCAGCGGGCTTTTGGGCCGGCCGACCCGATCGGCCCGGAAGAAGCCCTGCAGCACGCCGAAGCGCCCGACGGGCGAGGCGCCGTCGCTCTCCCGCTTCCTCCGGCGCGTGCCGGAGCGGCCAAGCGCGCAGGGCAAGGCGAGGCCGCCCGCGACGAGGCGGCCCTTGCGCCGGTCGAGCGGGGAGCGGAAAACCCGGATCAGGGGCAGCGGCCGAAACGTCATCGTGCCGGTGGGACGGATCGCGCCCTTGTTGTCAAGGCGGGGGTGACTGGTCTAACCCTCCCGCAGCGCTTTGCTGAGTCTGGGGTTGCCGATGTCGAATGCCAGCCGCCTCCTCGTCATCGACGACGACAAGGACCTGCGCGACACCCTCGCCGAGCAGCTCGGGCTCTACGAGGAGTTCGCGGTCGCGACCGCGGACACCGCGGGCCAGGCGATCGACGCCGTCCGGGGCGACCGGATCGACCTCGCCATCGTCGATGTCGGCCTGCCCGACATGGATGGGCGCGAGGCCGTCCGGATCATGCGCCGGGACGGCTTCCGCAGCCCGATCATCATGCTCACCGCCCAGGGCTCGGAGACCGACACCGTGGCCGGGCTCGAGGCCGGCGCCAACGACTACGTCACGAAGCCCTTCAAGTTCGCCGTGCTCCTCGCCCGCATCCGGGCGCAGCTCAGGCAATACGAGGCGAGCGAGGACGCGATCTTCCAGATCGGGCCCTACACGTTCCGGCCGAGCTCGAAGCTCCTGACCACGGAGCGGGGCTCGAAGCTGAAGCTGACCGAGAAGGAAACGGCGATCCTGCGCTACCTCTACCGGGCCGGCCAGAAGGTCGTCGGCCGCGAGATCCTGCTCGCCGAGGTCTGGGGCTACAACGCGAACGTCACCACCCACACCCTCGAAACCCATATCTACCGGCTGCGCCAAAAAATCGAATCCGATCCCTCCCACGCCCGCATCCTCGTCACCGAGCCGGGCGGCTACAAGCTGATGCCCTAGGCGATGGCCCTCGAGGACGACATCGCGACGCTCGCCGGGGCGCCGCTCTTCCAGCTCCTCGACCGCGACGCCCTCCGCCTCGTCGCCTTCGCCGCCGAAAACCGGTCCCTGCGCGCCGGCGACGTCCTCTTCCGCCGTGGCGAGCGCTCCGACGGGGGCTACGTCGTCAGCCGCGGCGCCATCTCCCTCGACCGCAAGGACGATGGTTCGCCGGCGATCTTCGTCGCCGGCCCGAGCGCGCTGATCGGGCAGGCGGCCCTGTTCACGAAGCTCCAGCGTCCCGCCACCGCCTTGGCGCGGGTGCCTTCGGCGGTCATCCGGATCAGCCCGAGCCTGATGCGCCGGGTGCTCGAGGAGTTTCCCGAGGCGGCGATCGCCATGAAGGACATCCTGATCGAGGAACTCGGGCGGCTGACGGACGGGCTCGAAGGGGTCCGCCAGAGCCTCCTTGCCATCGACGGCGGCAAGGAATGAGGGCGGGGCAGCCTGCCGATCGGCAGAGCCGACCGCCCCGACGGCATCGTTCCGGGCTCCGGAACATCCCCAAAACCCCCTCGTCCTGAGGTGCCTCGGACCGCAGGTCCGAGGCGTCTCGAAGGATGTTCCAGGAGGCTCCTGAACCTCCTTCGCGCGCCGTCGGACTTCGGGCGGGTCCCGCGTTTCCTGGAACATCCTTCGAGACACCCTGGACCGGGCGGTCCAGGGTTCCTCAGGACGAGGTCGCGTTGGGGGAAACGGGACGACGGGCCGGACACTCGGATGAGGCCGCGAAGACGCTGATGGCCCTGCGGCAGGCCCTCGGGGTGGGTTTCGATCCGAGACGATCGTGCTGTAAGGTCCGGCAGATGCAACGTTGCAGCAGGGCTGTCGATGAAGCCGCTTCCGTTTCTCGCCGTCGCCGTCGTCTCATGCTGTCCGGGTTTCGCAGCCCGGGCCCAGACGCCGCAAAGCCGGAATGTCGCCGTCGTCGTTGGCGGAGACGAGACGGTCGATGCCTGCGCCCTCGGCAAGGTCATCGGCCTCGATCCGGCGTTCGTGCGCGCCGGCCCCGCCGCCAGCAAGGCCTACCGGGAGACCGACCGGCGCACCAACGGCCAGTTCGTCTATGTCTGCGCGCAGAAGGGCAAATGGTACGGGGTCGTCTACCATCCCTCGGGCGAGGCGAAGGATTGCGGCGTCGCCAGCCCGATCGCCCGCAGGCGTCCCTATGTCGGGCCGTGCAAAAGCGGCTGGATGGAACAGAACGTCGTCGACGTCGTCGCGGACTGAACCGCCGCGCCCCGGCGCCGGGCGGATCAGACCTCGATCACCGCCGTCACCGGGACGTGGTCGGACGGCCTCGCCCAGCCGCGGGTCTCGCGCGTCACGTCGACCGACTGCAGCGCCGGGGCGAGACCGCCCGAGAGCCAGATGTGGTCGAGGCGCCGACCTTTGTTAGCCGCCTCCCAATCCGGTGATCGATAGCTCCACCAGGAATAGATCTTTTCGGGCTCGGGCCGGCGGTGCCGCATGGCGTCGATCCAGCCGGCCTCGAGGCGCAGCTCCTCCAGGGCCTGCGTTTCGACCGGCGTGTGGCTGACGACGTCGAGGAGCTGCCTGTGGCTCCAGACGTCGTGCTCGAGGGGAGCGACGTTGAGGTCGCCAACGAGGATCGCCGGCGCCGCGGCCGGCTTCAGCCGCCCGCTCCACTCGCGCAATTCGCGCAAGAACCTGAGCTTGTGGGCGAATTTCAAGTTGAGGTGCGGGTCGGGAACGTCGCCCCCGGCCGGAATGTAGAAATTGTGCAGGGCGATTCCGGCCGCGGCCCCGGCCTCCGAGGCGAGGGTGACCGTGACGTGCCGGGCGTCCTGGCGCTCGCACATCTCCATGACGCTCGTCGCCGAGAAGGGAAGGCGCGAGAGGATGGCGACGCCGTTATAGCCCTTCTGACCAATATGCACCAGATAAGGATAGCCGGCTTCACAAAACTCTTTGCGCGGGAATCTGTCGTCCGGGCACTTCGTCTCCTGAAGGCACAGGATGTCGGGCCGGCGCTCGCTCAGGAAGCGCAGCACCTGGCCGAGCCGGAGCCGGACCGAATTGATGTTCCAGGTCGAGATCGACAGAAGCACGCGGTCCGAATCCAGAGCGTGGCGGTTCCTTCCCGCTACGACAGTTTGCCGGCACGGGGAAGGTCCCTGCGGGCACGGCGGCCCGCGAAAACCTCTCAATCCTCATCCATCTCCGCGCCTTCGAGAAGGATCTCGCGCTTGCCGGCATGGTTCGCCGGCCCGACGATGCCTTCCTTCTCCATGCGCTCCATGAGGGAGGCGGCACGGTTGTAGCCGATCTGCAGGCGGCGCTGGATGTAGGAGGTCGAGGCCTTCTTGTCGCGCAGCACCACCGCCACGGCCTGATCGTAGAGATCGCCCGAGCCCGCGCCGAACTCGCCCTGATCGAACACGGCCGCATCGCCCGCCGGGGCCTCGTCGTCCTCCGAGGCGGTGACCGCGTCGAGATATTGCGGCCGGCCCTGGCGCTTCAGATGCGCGACGATCTTCTCGACCTCCTGGTCCGAGCAGAACGGCCCGTGCACGCGGGTGATCCGCCCGCCGCCGGCCATGTAGAGCATGTCGCCCTGGCCCAGAAGCTGCTCGGCGCCCATCTCGCCGAGGATGGTGCGCGAGTCGATCTTCGAGGTGACCTGGAAGGAGATGCGCGTCGGAAAATTCGCCTTGATGGTGCCGGTGATGACGTCGACGGAGGGACGCTGCGTCGCCAGGATGACGTGGATGCCGGCGGCGCGGGCCATCTGCGCGAGGCGCTGGATCGCGCCCTCGATGTCCTTGCCGGCGACCATCATCAGGTCGGCCATCTCGTCGACGATGACGACGATGAAGGGCAGGGGCTCGAGATCCATCATCTCGTCCTCGTAGATCGCTTCGCCCGTCTGCTTGTCGAAACCCGTCTGCACGGTGCGCGTCAGGGCCTCGCCCTTCGCGCTCGCTTCCGCGATGCGGGCGTTGAAGCCGTCGATGTTGCGCACGCCGAGCTTCGACATCTTCTTGTAGCGGTCCTCCATCTCGCGCACCGCCCATTTCAGCGCGATCACCGCCTTCTTCGGATCGGTGACGACCGGCGTGAGGAGATGCGGAATGCCGTCGTAGACCGAGAGTTCGAGCATCTTCGGATCGACCATGATCAGGCGGCATTCCTCGGGCTTCAGGCGGAAGACGAGGGACAGGATCATGGTGTTGATGGCGACGGACTTGCCGGAGCCCGTGGTGCCCGCGACGAGAAGATGCGGCATGCGCGCAAGGTCCGCGATGACGGGCTCGCCGCCGATCGTCTTGCCGAGGCAAAGCGCGAGCCGATGCTTCGTCGTCTCGAAATCCTGCGAGGCGAGGAGCTCGCGCAGATAGACGGTCTCGCGCTTGTGGTTCGGCAGTTCGATGCCGATGGCGTTGCGGCCCTGCACGACGGCGACGCGGGCGGAGACCGCGCTCATCGAGCGCGCGATGTCGTCGGCGAGGGAAATGACGCGCGAGGATTTGGTGCCCGGCGCCGGCTCGAGCTCGTAGAGCGTCACGACGGGCCCGGGACGGACGTTGATGATCTCGCCCTTGACGCCGAAATCCTCGAGCGTGCCTTCAAGGAGCGTGGCGTTCTGTTCGAGCGCTTCGGCGGAGACCGTCGGCGCCGCGCTCTTCCGCGGCTCTGCGAGGAGATTGAGGGCCGGCAGCGCATAGGCGCCGGCCTCGTCGAGGAAGGAGGGCTGCGCCTCCCGCGCCATGCGCCGGCCGGGCTTCGGCGGCGTCGGCACCGGGGCGACGCGGGTTTGCGGGCGCAGGGGCGGCTCGTCGTGGAATTCGTCACCGGCCTCCTCGGCCGGCGGCGCGACGCGGCCGGGCCGCGCCTCGAAGGCGGGGTCGCGGCGATAGCCGGCGGGAGCCGCCATGCGCGGCCCGGTCCCGGCGAGGGCGAGGTCGCCCATCGCATGCTGCCGGCGCCCCTCGAGGAAGCGGCGCAAGGCCGCGCGCAGGCTCATCAGGCCGTGCGCCAGCCAGCCGAGGGAGACGATGCCCCAGCCGGGCTCGTCGGAGCCGGGCTCCTCCGAATCCTCGAGGTCCGGCGCGGCCTTGCGGCCGGAAGCGGTCGCATCCGCCCGGTCCTCGGCGAGGCCGAAGCCGCAGGCCGCGGTGAGCGCCAGGATGGCGATGCCCGCGAAGGCGCAGCCGAGAAGCGCCCGCGCCGGCCCGCCGGACAATCCGGTGACGGCCTTGGCGGCGGCGAAAAGCGCATCGCCGGCGACGCCGCCGAGGCCGGTCGGAAGCGGCCAGCGCGCCGTCACCGGCAGGGCGCTCGCGACGGCGTTCGCCGCGCCGGCGCCGACGATCCAGAGCGCGATGCGCAACTGGACCCGGCCGAGATCGCCGCGCCGCAGAAGCCGCCAGCCCCACAACGCCACGGGCACGAGGCCGGCGACGGCGCCGAGGCCGAAGAGCTGCATCAGGATGTCGGCGACGACGGCCCCGGGCCGGCCGAGCGCGTTCTTCACCGCCGCGTCCGTCGCATTGTTGAAGCTCGGATCGTCGGCGGACCAGGTTGCGAGCGCCACGGCGGCAAGGCCCATCAGGACGATGAGGAGAAGCCCGATCGATTCCTGCGCCCGCCGCGCCGCGAAGGCGCGCAGGGCCTCGGCAAGCCCGTCATAGGCGGATTGGGATCGGCGTTGAGGGCGCATGATGAACTCGACGACCGTGGACGAGAGGACGGTGTTCGAGTGTTACGGGGCGACGGGTTAAGGGGCGTTTAACCCTATGGGACCTGGGGGTCGGCACAGAGCTGTCGCTTGCCCTAAATGCCAAGCTTCGCCAGATTGGACATCATATCGTTCGCGCAGGCGCGCAAATGCTCATGGAGCCTCAGGGGATCGACGTGTTCTACGTCGATGAATCCGCACGCCACCCGCTCTTTCTGGCATCGGCCGTGAGGGTCCCTTTCCTGCTATCAACGGGTTGAACGTAAAAAGCCCGGCCTTTCGGCCGGGCTTTCGCGTCTCGCGAAGCGTGCCGCTTCGCGTTCAGTAGTTGTACGCGCGCTCGCCGTGGTCGGCGAGGTCGAGGCCTTCGCGCTCCTCGTCCTGGGTGACGCGCAGGCCGACGATCAGGTCGACGATCTTGTAGAGGATCGCCGAGCCGATGCCGGACCAGAGCAGCGTGACGCGCGACCGCCTTGACCTGCGACCAGACTGCGCCGCGAAGACGTAGTCGGCGACGACGAGTTCGCCCGGCTTCGTGACGTAGTCGGCGACGCCCGACGCCGCCGCAGCGCCGGGTTGACGAGGATGCCGGTCGCCGAGCGCGCCGACGATGCCGCCGACGCAGTGGATGCCGAAGACGTCGAGCGAGTCGTCGTAGCCGAGCGCGTTCTTCACGCGTCGAGCAGAAGACGAAGCAGACGGCGCCGGCGACGAGGCCGAGGACGATCGAGCCCATCGGACCGGCGAAGCCGGAGGCCGGCGTGACCGCGACGAGGCCGGCGACCGCGCCCGAGACGAGGCCGAGCAGCGAGGGCTTGCCCTTCGTGCGCCCACTCGACGAAGAGCCAGGACAGGCCGCGCGGCGGCCGTGGCGACGAAGGTGTTGATCATGGCGAGCGCGGTGGTGCCGTTCGCTTCGAGGTTGGAGCCGGCGTTGAAGCCGAACCAGCCGACCCACAGGAGCGAGGCGCCGATCATCGTCATGGTCAGCGAGTGCGGCGCGATCAGCTCCTTGCCGTAGCCGATGCGCTTGCCGATCATGAGCGCGCCGACGAGGCCGGCGATGCCCGCGTTGATGTGCACGACCGTGCCGCCGGCGAAGTCGAGCGCGCCCCACTGGAAGAGCAGGCCCGCATCGGCGGTGACGCGTCGAGCTTGGCCTGCGCCGCCGTCTTCGCGGCCGCGTCGGCAGCGCCGGCGACGGCCTTCGCGGCGGTGGCGACCGCGTCGGGACCGCGCCCAGTACCAGACCATGTGCGCGATCGGGAAGTAGATGAAGGTGACCCACAGGACCGTGAACAGCGATCAGCGCCGAGAACTTCATCCGCTCCGCGAAGGCGCCGACGATCAGCGCCGGCGTGATCATCGCGAACGTCATCTGGAAGCAGATGTAGACGTAGTTCGGGAATGACGACGCCGTTCGAGAAGGTCGCGGCCACCGAGTTCGGCGTCGACGCCCCTGCAGGAAGGCCTTCGAGAAGCCGCCGACGAAGTCGTTGAGGCCGCCGCCGTTGGTGAAGGCCAGCGAGTAGCCGTAGAAGACCCAGATCAGGCAGACGAGGCAGGCGATGGCGAAGACCTGCGTCAGCACCGAGAGCATGTTCTTGGTGCGCACGAGGCCGCCGTAGAACAGCGCCAGGCCCGGCACCGTCATCATCAGGACGAGGATCGACGCGATGAGCATCCAGGCGGTGTCGCCCTTGTTCGGAACCGGCTGCCGCGGCGTCCTGCGCCAGCGCCGGGTCGACCGCGAGAAGCGGCGAGACGCGGCCCCGCCCAGCACGGTCGCGAGTGTGAGAAGTCGATTCATTGCTTGAACTCCGCGAAAGGTCGGAAGGGGTCTCAGAGGGCATCGCCGTCGGTCTCGCCGGTGCGGATGCGAACCGCCTTCTCGAGCGGGGTAACGAAGATCTTGCCGTCGCCGATCTGGCCGGTCCGGGCCGCGGCCGCGATGGCGTCGATCGACCTTGCGCGACGAGCGTCGGTCGCGACCGCGACCTCGATCTTCAGCTTCGGCAGGAAGCTCACGGCATATTCGGCGCCGCGGTAGATTTCCGTGTGCCCCTTCTGGCGCCCGTAGCCCTTCACCTCGGTCACGGTGAGGCCGTGCACGCCGAGGCCGGTCAGCGCGTCGCGCACCTCCTCGAGCTTGAACGGCTTGATGATGGCCATCACGATTTTCATTGAGGAAGCCTCCCCGCTGAGGTCGCGCCGCTTGGCCAAGCGGTGCGATTGGTTTCGTTCGTAACCCGCGCTCTTTGCACGGGTGCCGGAGTGGGGAGATTCAAGCGCCGTGCCAAGTCGAGTCGGCACCGCGGAAACGCTGCACAACAAACAGGCAGGCAATCACAGTTCAAGAAAAAGGCATTTTGCCTCAGAAAAAGGCATAATCGCGACGTTATTCTCTCGACTGTCCCGAATCAGCCCTTCCTGGGCGACCGAGGCGACGAGCACGCCGTCGCGGGTGAAGATGGAGCCGCGGGAGAAGCCGCGGGCGCCGGAGGCGCTCGGCCTGTCCTGGGCATAGAGCAGCCATTCGTCGGCCCGGAAGGGGCGGTGGAACCAGAGCGCGTGGTCGAGGCTCGCGCCCTGGATCGAGCGGTCGAAGACGGTGCGGCCATGGGCGACGAGGGCCGAATCGAGCAGCGTCATGTCGGAGGCGTAGGCGAGCACCGCCTGATGGATCGCCGGATCGTCCGGCAGCCGGCCGGTGGCCCGGATCCAGACATTGAAGGCGGGCTTCATCGGCGTGCGGGCCGCGTAGCGCTCGTATTCGACCGGCCGCAGCTCGATCGGCCGCTCGCGCTCGTAATAGGCGCGCACGGGATCGGGCATGCGCGGCAGGATGCCCGCCTTGACCTCGGCCTCGCTCGGCAGCTCTTCCGGGCCGGGCACGACCGGCATCGCGATCTGGTGCTCGAAGCCGGGCTCGTCGCGGTGGAACGAGACCGACATCGCGAAGATGGCGCGCCCGTGCTGGATCGCCTTGACCCGCCGCGTGGTGAAGGAGCGCCCGTCGCGCAGGCGCTCGACCTCGTAGATGATCGGCACCTTCGGATCGCCCGGAAGGAGAAAGTAGGCGTGCAGCGAATGCGGCTGCCGGTCCTCCACGGTGCGGCAGGCGGCGACGAGAGCCTGGCCGATCACCTGCCCGCCGAAGACCCGCTGCCAGCCGACTTGCGGGCTGCGGCCGCGGAACAGGTTGTGCTCGAGGGGCTCGAGGTCGAGGATGGCGAGGAGCGCTTCGACGGCGGTGGTCATGGGGCGTGGGGCGCGGGGAGGTGGAGAGGCGGGACTTCACCTTGCCGGTAGTCGGGCCCGAACTCCACCGCTTCCCGGGTTCCCGCGCAGCCGATATTCACAGCGAGGTCCAGCCAGCCGGCTAAGCCTCTCTCCACTCCCGAGAGCCCATGCCCCCTCCTCCTCCCGTATCGCCCCGCATCGTCATCGCCGGCGGCGGCCTTGCCGGGCTGTCGCTGGCCCTGGCGCTGAAGGGGGCGCTCCGCGACGGCGTTCAGGTGACGATGGCCGATCCGGCCCTGCGCCGCGATCCGAAGGGCGACACCCGCGCCTACGCCATCGCGGCCGCGGCGCGGCGGATGCTCGAGGCGCTCGGCGTCTGGGAGAGCGTCGCCCCGGCGGCGCAGCCGATCCTCGACATGGTCATCACCGATTCGCGCCTCCAGGACCCGGTCCGGCCGGTCTTCCTCAGCTTCGCCGGCGAAGTCGAGCCGGGCGAGCCCTTCGCCCACATGGTCGAGGGACGCGATCTCACGGCCGCCCTCGTCGCGGCCTGCCGCGGGGCCGGCGTCGTCCTCGAACCGTCGGGGGTCGAGGGTTTCGCGAACGGTCCGGGCGCGATCCGCGTCCGCATCGGCGGCGGCGAGCCCTGCGAGGCGGCGCTTCTCGTCGCCGCGGACGGCGGCCGCTCCCGGCTGCGCGACCTCGCCGGCATCGGCTGGATCGCCTGGCCCTATCCGCAATCCGGCATCGTCGCCACCATCGCGCACGAGCGCGACCACGAGGGCCGGGCGGTTGAGCACTTCCTGCCCTCCGGTCCCTTCGCGATCCTGCCGCTGAGGCCGGGCGGCCCGCTCGGCCATCGCTCCTCCATCGTCTGGACGGAGCGCAGCGAGGCCGTGCCGCACCTCCTCGCCCTCGATCCCGAAGATTTTCTCGGCGAGATCGAGCGGCGCTTCGGCCTGCAGCTCGGGCGGCTCGCCGTCGAGACGAAGCCGCAGGCGCCCATCCGCTCTCGTTCGGCGTCGCCCGCACCTTCGTGGCGGAGCGCCTGGCGCTTCTCGGCGACGCCGCCCACGTCATCCATCCGATCGCCGGGCAGGGGCTCAATCTCGGCCTGCACGATGCCGCTTGCCTCGCGGAGGCGGTGGTCGAAGCGGTCCGCCTCGGCCTCGATCCGGGCGGCGCCGACGTCCTCGACCGCTACGAGCGCGCCCGCCGCTTCGACATCACGGCGATGGGCGCCATGACGGACGGCCTCAACCGCCTGTTCTCGAACGATCTCCTCCCCGTCCGCCTGATCCGCGACCTCGGCCTCGGCCTCGTCGACCGCATGCCGGCGCTGAAGCGCTTCTTCATCCGCGAAGCGGCCGGATTGAGCCGGGACGGCCCCCGGCTTCTGAGGGGCGAAGGGCTCTGAGAGGGAAGCTTCCTCTCAGGCCGCTTTCTTCTTCGCCGGCAGCAGGCGCCGCTTGACGAGGGCTTCGGCGATCTGGACGGCGTTCAGCGCGGCACCCTTGCGCAGGTTGTCGGAGACGCACCAGAAGGCGAGGCCGTTCTCGACCGTGTAGTCCTCGCGGATGCGCGAGACGTAGGTCGCGTCCTCGCCCGCCGCCTCGTGCGGGGTGATGTAGCCGCCGGGCTCGCGCCGGTCGACGACGACGACGCCCGGCGCCTTGCGCAGGATCTCGCGCGCCTCGTCGGCCGTGATCGGATTCTCGAATTCGACGACGACGGCTTCCGAATGACCGATGAAGACCGGCACGCGCACGCAGGTGGCGACGAGCTTGATCTTCGGATCGAGGATCTTCTTCGTCTCCGCCGTCATCTTCCATTCTTCCTTCGTGAAGCCGTCGTCGAGGAAGACGTCGATGTGCGGGATGACGTTGAAGGCGATGCGCTTCGGAAACTTCTTCTGCTCGACCTCCTGCAGCGAATAGAGCGCCTTCGTCTGGCGGTCGAGCTCGTCGAGCCCTTCCTTGCCGGCGCCGGAGACGGATTGATAGGTCGCGACGACGACGCGGCGGATCGTGGCGCGGTCGTGCAGCGGCTTCAGGGCGACGACGAGCTGCGCCGTCGAACAGTTCGGATTGGCGATGATGCCCTTCTTCGCGACGCCGCGGACGGCCTCCGCGTTGACCTCGGGAACGACGAGGGGGACGTCCGGGTCGTAGCGCCAGGCGGACGAGTTATCGATCACGATCGCGCCCTGGGCGGCGATCTTCGGCGACCACTCCTTCGAGATCTCGCCCCCCGCCGACATCAGGCAGAGATCGACGTCCGAGAAATCGTAGGTGTCGAGGCTTTTCGCGGTCAGGATGCGGTCGCCGAAGGAGATCTCGACGCCGCGGCTGCGGCGGGAAGCGATGGCGACGACCTCGTCCGCTGGAAAGGCACGCTCGGCGAGGATGTCCAGCATCTCGCGGCCCACATTGCCCGTGGCGCCGACCACGGCGACCTTGTAACCCATTTTGAAGTCTCCTTCGTGCCGCTCTCCCCGTCGCTCGTTCCGAAATCCCGGCTCGTTCGAGCTCCGGGCCTTCGGGCCTCTCTCGCCCCGTGGGAGAGAGACCGGGGACGACGAGAGCCTAGCCGGCCGTGCGCACGGCCGTCGTGACGGTTTTCGTTTTGCGCGTCGTGAAGCGGAACGCCGTCATGATCTCGTCCAGGGACAGGCTCTTGCCGCGGCGGGCCGCGGTCCCGGGCAGCAACACACCAAACGCGCGGAGCCGTCAAGGGTCGGGTCGGATCCTCCCCGCCGCGGATTCCCCTCTTCCGTCCGGATGCCGGCGGTAACGGCCTGCTTACTCTTTCCTTGCGAAATCGGCGCGTTCCTTCGGTCGGGATCGCGATGCGCCAGGCTTTTGACGAGAACGAGGACGATTTCGACGCGCGCCGGGCCGGGCCGCCGCGGCGGCGGCGGCGGTTGCCGTGGCTGCGGATGGCCCTGACCTCGGCGGCTCTCGTCACGGCGATGACCCGTGTCGCCGAGGAGCGGGCGGCAACGCCGCGGGAGCCCGTCGCGGCGCGGCCGAAACGCCACCGGCCGCCCGTTGGCAGGCAATCGCGGATGCCGCGCCGGCCTACGCCATCGAAGGCGTCGCCGCGGCGGCCTCCGCCGTGCGCCGGGAGGTGGAGGGCGGGCGCGAGGACAGCCTGACCGTGAAGAGCGTCGGCGAGCCCGGCTACGGGCATCTGCGCATCCGGCACGGCGGCGTCGAGGCGGCGCCGGCGAGCTTTTATGTCGATCTCGTCCGGCAGGCCGCGGCGGCCGGCCTCGCCATTCGCCGCAGTGGGCGGATCGAACGGCTGGAGACGAAGTTCGGGCCGGCCGAGACGGCGAGCCTCACCCTCGTCGGCGCGGGCGAGCAGATCTGCCAGGCCGTTCGCCTCCTGCCTGCGGGGACCGCCTTCTCGGTCCAGGGCTGGGTCTGCGGCGGCACGGCAGGACCGCCCGTGGCGGGCGAACTCGCCTGCTTCCTCGACCGGCTGACCCCCGTCGGCGCCGCCGATCCCGCCCTGAGGGCGCTCTTTGCCGAAGCGGAGCGGCGGCGGAGCGAGGGCTGCGGACCGGTGCGCCGGCTGGCCGGATTGCGCGGCCCGTAGCAGGGTAAGACCCGATTTCGCCACAATTCTTTACGGAACGGAACTTTTTTCGGCCAAGCTGGCTTGTCCTCGCGTCGAAGCTCCCGCAAGCTTTTCCGGAGCGGCGTTCGTCGCTGTTTCGTTCGAGCGAGGTCGTCATGCGCGCAACCCTCACCTTCAGCCTCATCGCCCTCGCGGCCGTCGCCGCCGTCGCGCCGCAGGCCGAGGCCCAGCAGCGGCGCCGCGCGTACGTTCCGGTCGACAACTCGGTGCCGACGCTGCGGGTTCGCCCGCGCAGCTTCCTCGATCCGGGCGTCCTCGTCGTGCCCGGCTCCCTCGACCGCACGACGAGCGGCTTCGCGCAGACGCAGGCCTACCTGCTCTCGCCGCCCTATGCGGTCAACCGGGAGCGTTTCGGGGAGAACCTCCTGCCCGACCCGATCACCAACGGGCCCTATGTCGGCGCGCGCAACCCGTTCCCGCCGATCGACTTCAACGGCCCGATCGACGTCCGGCAGCGCTGAGCGCCTTCCCGCCTAGGAGAGCGCCGACAATTCCTTCACAACGGCATCGCCCATCTCGGCGGTGCCGACCGCGTTCGCGCCGGGCCCGGCGATGTCCTTCGTGCGGGCGCCGGAGGCAAGCACGCTGGCGATCGCCCGATCGAGAAGGTCCGCCGCCTCGAGGAGGCCGAAGGAATAGCGCAGGGCCATGCCGAAGGAGCCGATCATGGCGATCGGGTTGGCGAGGCCCCGGCCGGCGATGTCCGGCGCCGAGCCGTGCACCGGCTCGTAGAGCGCTTTTCGCGCGCCCGTCCGCGAGTCCTCGGCGCCGAGGGACGCCGAGGGCAGCATCCCGAGCGAACCGGTCAGCATCGCGGCGACATCGGAGAGGATGTCGCCGAAGAGGTTGTCGGTGACGATGACGTCGTACTGCTTCGGCCAGCGCACGAGCTGCATGGCGCAATTGTCGGCGAGCACGTGCTCGATCTCGACGTCGGCGAACTCGGCCGCATGGACGCGGCCGACGACCTTCTTCCAGAGCACGCCGGATTTCATGACGTTGCTCTTCTCGGCCGAGGAGACCTTGTTGCGCCGCTTCCGGGCGAGGTCGAAGGCGACCCGCGCGATGCGCTCGATCTCGCCGGTCGTGTAGAGCTGGGTGTCGACGGCGCGCTGCGCGCCGTCCTCCAGGGTGACGATCTCCTTCGGCTCGCCGAAATAGACGCCGCCGGTGAGTTCGCGCACGATGACGATGTCGAGGCCCTCGACGACCTCGCGCTTCAGGGACGAGGCGTCGGCGAGGGCCGGATAGCAGATCGCCGGGCGCAGGTTGGCGAAGAGGCCGAGATCCTTGCGCAGGCGCAACAGCCCGGCCTCGGGCCGCGCGGCGTAGGGCACGTCCGCCCATTTCGGGCCGCCGACGGCGCCGAACAGGACCGCGTCGGCGGCCTGCGCCCGGGCCATCGCGGCCTCGGAGATGGCGACCTTGTGGGCGTCGTAGGCGGCGCCGCCGACGAGATCGGTCTCGGTCTCGAAGCCGATGCCGGCCTTGCGGAAGAAGGCGGCGACCTTCTCCACCTCCCGCATGACTTCGGGGCCGATGCCGTCGCCCGGCAGGAGAAGCAGCTTGTGGGTCGCCATGGAACGCTCCGGCCGGGGAGGGGACGAAGCCCGGCGGCAGCGGTTTAGGGGCGGGACGGCCGGCTTGGCAAGAAGGCTCACGCCTTCAGCGCGGTGACCTCGATCTCGACCTTCATCTCGGGCTTGAGAAGCTGCGCCACGGTCAGCGTCGCCGCGGGCCGGACGTCCCGCATGACCTCGCCGCAGATCGTCAGCATCGCGTCGGCATGGGAGGGGTCCGTCACGTAGTAGTGGCAGCGCACGATGTCGGCGAGGGAGGCGCCGGCCTCCGCCAGCGCCGCCGCGATCGTCGTCCAGCAATTGCGCGTCTGCGCCGAAACGTCGTCCGGCATCGTCATGCGCGCGTAATCGTAGCCCGTGGTCCCCGCGACGAAGACCCACGGCCCCTGCACGACCGCGCGGGAATAGCCGTATTTTTGCTCGAACGGCGAGCCGGTGGAGATGAGGCGGCGGGTCATGGCCTCACCCCTTCCGCAGCGCCCCCAGAACCTTGCCGCCCGGCCGGCCGGTCGGGGCCATGCCGATGCGGCGCTCGACGTCCTTGATGGCGTCGCGGGTTTTCTGGCCGATGCGGCCGTCGGGCTCGCCGACGTCGTAGCCGCGACTGGTGAGGAGGCGCTGCAATTCGCGGCGGTCGGCGCGGGTCAGAGGCGGGTCGTCCGTCGGCCAGGGGGCCTGGATGCCGGGGCCGCCGCGCAGGCGGTCGCCGAGGATGGCGATGGCGAGGCCGTAGGATTCGGCGGCATTGTAGGAATAGACCGCGTCAAAATTCCGCGTCACCAGGAAGGCCGGGCCGTTGAGGCCCGCCGGCGCGATGATGCCGGCCGGGAACGAGCCGGAGAGGGGCCGGCCGTCGACCCGGGTCACGCCCATGGCGGCCCAGGCGGCGACCGGGCGCTTGTTCTTGCGGCCGAGGGCGCCGGCGGAAAAGCCCGCCGGAAGCCGCACCTCGTAGCCCCAGGGCAGGCCCGTCTGCCAGCCGGCCTTGTGCAGGAAGTTGGCGGTCGAGCCGACCGCGTCCGGGACCGAGGCGACGATGTCGCGGCGGCCGTCGCCGTCGAGATCGACGGCGAGGCGCTGGAAGGTCGAGGGCATGAACTGGGTGTGCCCGAAGGCGCCGGCCCACGAGCCCTTGAGATCCGAAGCGGCGATGTCGCCGGCCTGGACGATCTTCAAGGTCGCCATCAATTCGCCGGCGAAATAGTCGCGCCGGCGCGAGCCGTAGCAGGACAGGGTGGCGAGGGACTGCACCAGGGGCCGGCTGCCGCCGTCCTTGCCGAAATTCGAACTCGACCCCCCAGACGCCGGCGATCACGTGCCGGTCGACCCCGTAGCGGGCCTCGGCGGCGGCGAGCGCGCTGCCCCAGCGCTGCAGCGCGGCGCGGCCGTCCTGCACCCGCTCCTCGTCGACGAGGGCGGCGAGGTAGTCCCAGATCGGCGTCTTGAATTCCGGCTGGTTGTTCTGGAGCTCGAGGATCGTCATGTCCGGCGCCAGGCCGGACGTCGCGGAATCGAAGGTCTGGCCGGAGATGCCGCGGCCGGCGGCCTGGCTGCGCAGGCCGGCGAGGCAGGACGACCACTCCGCCTGGGCGAAAGCGGGGCTCGCGACGAGCGCGAGGGCGAAGGCGGCAGGGGCGAGGCGGTGGGTCATGCCGCGATTCTTCACACGATCATGGTTAAGTTTTGGGTAACGCGGCGCAACTTGATCCGCCGGCCCCTTGGAGCCCGACCGGTTGATCGTGACAACCCCCGCGAGCTTATCCTGAGGAGCCCTGGACGTCAGGTCCAGGGCGTCTCGAAGGAGGCTCGGAAACGCCTTCGCGCGAGGTCGGGCGCCCCCCGCGTTCCCCGGATCATCCTTCGAGACGGCCGCTGCGCGGCCTCCTCAGGATGAGGTCGCAGGATGAATTCGGCCCGATGGGCCAGTGACTCAGGCCCAAGGGCGCTGCGCGAGGGTCTTCTCGAAGGTGTCGATCGCCGCGCCCTTCTCCATCGTCAGGCCGATATCGTCGAGGCCGTGGAGGAGGCAGTGCTTGCGGAACGGGTCGAGGTCGAATTTCACCCGGCCGCCGTCGGGACCGCGGATCTCCTGGTTCTCGAGGTCGACCGTGAGCGTCGCGTTGGCGCCGCGCTCGGCGTCATCGAAGAGCTTTTCGAGGTCCTCCGGCGTCACTGTGATCGGCAGGATGCCGTTCTTGAAGCAGTTGTTGTAGAAAATGTCCGCGAAGCTCGTCGAGATCACGCAGCGGATGCCGAAGTCGAGCAGCGCCCAGGGCGCATGCTCCCGCGACGAGCCGCAGCCGAAATTGTCCCCCGCGACGAGGATCTGCGCCTTGCGGTAGGCCGGCCGGTTGAGGACGAAATCCCCGTTCTCGGTGCCGTCCTCGCCGATAGCGCATCTCGGCGAACAGGCCGGTGCCGAGCCCGGTCCGCTTGATCGTCTTCAGGTATTGCTTCGGGATGATCATGTCGGTGTCGACATTGACGATCGGAAGCGGCGCCGCGACGCCGGTGAGGGTCGTGAAGGGGGTCATGGCGTGGGGTTTAGCAGGTGCGGGGTGGCTAAGGAAGGCGGTGGGTCGTGCTTCGTGAGATCGTGCTTCGTGAGATCGTGCTTCGTAAGGTCGTGCTTCGTAGATCGTGCTTCGTGAAGTCGTGCTTCGTAAGGTCGTGCTTCGTAAGGGTCGTGTGAAAAAACCTGCGTATTATCTCCCAGGCCTACGAAGCACGACTTCACGACTTCACGACTTCACGATCTCACGAAGCACGATCTCACGACGCACGACTTCACGACCCCCGCGCCTCGATCCCCTCCATATCCGCATCCGAGAGCCCGAAATGATGGCCGATCTCGTGCACCAGGACGTGGGTGACGAGGTGGCCGAGGGTTTCCTCGTGCTCGGCCCAGTAGTCGAGGATCGGGCGGCGGTAGAGCCAGATCATGTTGGGGAACTGGCCGGTCTGCGGCACGGCGCCGTCCTGGGCGAGGCCGACGCCGCGGAAGAGGCCGAGGAGGTCGAACTCGCTCTCGGCGTTCATCTCGTCGAGGGTGCCGTCGTCGGGAAAGTCCTCGACCCGGATGACGAGGTTGCCGCACAGCCGGCGGAAGGTCCTCGGCAGGCGCTCGAAGGCCTCGCGGGCCATGCTCTCCAGTTCCGCGAGGGAGGGCGCCTGCAAGCCGGAAAAGTCGGTCATCGCGTCAGATCAGCTTGAGCTGGACGAGCAGCCACAGGGTCAGGAGCGACGAAGGCGATCACCGACAGGAAGCGGCCGATCCGCCGGCCCCAGACCTCGATCGGGTCGGTCTCGCCATGCTCGCCGGCGCCGATCGCGTCGCGGCCCGAAAAATGGTCGCCGAGCCGGCGCCCGGCCCGCGCCATCGCCGAGGCGCCAAGCGTCTCGGAATCGCGCTCGACCCGTTCGAGGGCCGCCTTGGCTTCGCGCTCGCGGGCGTCTTCCTCACGGCTCGCCATGACCTCTTGTCCCATGCCGCGGCCGGCCGGCGCAACGGCGACGCCCGCCCCGCCTTCAGGCGAAGGTGCGGATGTCGACGAAGCGCCCGGCGATCGCCGCCGCCGCCGCCATCGCCGGCGAGACGAGGTGCGTGCGGCCCTTGAAGCCCTGGCGGCCCTCGAAGTTGCGGTTCGAGGTCGAGGCGCAGCGCTCCTGCGGCGAGAGGCGGTCGGCGTTCATGGCGAGGCACATCGAGCAGCCGGGCTCGCGCCACTCGAAGCCGGCGGCGGTGAAGATGCGGTCGAGCCCCTCCGCCTCCGCCTGCATCTTCACGATGCCGGAGCCGGGCACGATCATCGCCGAGACGCTGTCGGCGACGCGGCGGCCGGCGACGACCTTCGCCACCGCGCGCAAATCCTCGATGCGGCCGTTCGTGCAGGAGCCGATGAAGATCCGGTCGAGGGCGATGTCGGTGATCTTCGTGCCCGGCTTCAGGCCCATGTATTCGAGGGCCCGCCATTTCGAGCGGCGCTTGTTCTCCTCGCCGATCTCGTCCGGGTTCGGCACGACGCCGTCGACGGCGACGACGTCCTCCGGGCTCGTGCCCCAGGAGACGATCGGCGGCAGCTTTTCCGCATCGAGGCGGATCTCCTGGTCGAAGCCGGCGCCCTCGTCCGAATGCAGCGTCTCCCAGAAGCGCAGGGCGGCGTCCCAGGCGGCGCCCTTCGGCGCCTTCGGGCGATCCTTCAGGTAGGCGTAGGTCTTCTCGTCGGGGGCGATCATGCCGGCCCGGGCGCCGCCCTCGATCGACATGTTGCAGACCGTCATGCGGCCTTCCATCGAGAGGGCGCGGATCGCCTCGCCGGCATATTCGACGACATGGCCGGTGCCGCCGGCGGTGCCGATGGTGCCGATGATGGACAAAACGATGTCCTTCGCGGTGACGCCGTCCGGCAGGCGGCCGTCGACGCTGACGCGCATGTTCTTCGCCTTCTTCTGGATCAGCGTCTGGGTGGCGAGCACGTGCTCGACCTCCGAGGTGCCGATGCCGTGCGCCAGCGCGCCGAAGGCGCCGTGCGTCGAGGTGTGCGAGTCGCCGCAGACGATGGTCGTGCCGGGCAGCGTGAAGCCCTGCTCCGGCCCGATGACGTGGACGATGCCCTGGCGGCGGTCGCGCTCATCGAAATACTCGATGCCGAAATCGCGGGCGTTCTCGGCCAGCGTCGCCACCTGCGTCGCCGATTCGGGATCCTCGATGCCCTTCGAGCGGTCGGTCGTCGGAACGTTGTGATCGACGACGGCGAGCGTCTTTTCCGGCTGCCGCACCCTGCGCCCGGCGACGCGCAGGCCCTCGAAGGCCTGCGGGCTCGTGACCTCGTGCACGAGGTGGCGGTCGATGTAGAGGAGGCAGGTGCCGTCCGGCTGCGTGTGGACGACGTGGTCGTCCCAGATCTTGTCGTAGAGGGTGCGGGCCTTGCTCATGGGTCCTGTCCGGCGGGCGCGAATGGCTCGCTGCGGTCTCTAGCCCTTATCGGCCGCCGCGAAAAGCCGAGAAGCGGCGCGGCCGGGCTCCGGCTGGCGCGGGCCGCGGCGCCGGGTCGGGTGGGCCGCCCGCCGGGCCGTCAAGGCCAAGGGGAGGAGGCACGAAACGACAAAGCGCGGCCGAGGGGCCGCGCTTGCAACGTCATCGCCCTTGCCGCGGGCTTCTCTACTCCGCGGCGGCGGCGGGCTTCTTGGCGGCGCCCTTCTCGGCCTTGTCGCCGCGCTCTCCGCGCTCGGCGATGCGGGCGGACTTGCCGCGGCGGTCGCGCAGGTAATAGAGCTTCGCCCGGCGGACGGCGCCGCGGCGGACGACCTTGATCGAATCGACCATCGGCGAATAGAGCGGGAACACGCGCTCGACGCCCTCGCCGTAGGAGATCTTGCGGACCGTGAAGCTTTCGTGGAGGCCGGAGCCGGAGCGGGCGATGCAGACGCCCTCATAGGCCTGGACGCGGACCCGCTCGCCCTCCTTGACCTTGACGTTGACGGTGACGGTGTCGCCGGGCTGGAAATCCGGGATCGTCTTGCCGAGCTTGGCGATCTGCTCTTTTTCGAGCTGCGCGATGATGTCCATGACGAAAACTCCTGCCGTAGCGGCGCTCCGAAGCTCGGGCCCCGCGGGATTTCGGCGTCCTGTTGTGAATTGGGCGCCGCTATACAGGACTTGCTCCGGCCTGTCGAGCCGCCGGCGCCGGCGCGGCGGGCGGCGACCTTCCCAAACGTGATGTGACCCAGCGCACCTCGGTCGGGGAACGGGATTTCTAACCTCCCTCGCACTCCGAAGGGAGGGATTCATGGCTTCCTTGCAGCATCGCCCCCACGATCTCGAGCCGCGTCGCATCTCCCCCGCTCTGCTCATCGGCGGCCTCGTCGCTTGGCTGTTCGTCGGCTCGACCGTATTCTCGCTGCTCGCGATGTGAGAGGGAGGCCGGCCGTGTCGTCCGTCCGACCGGGGCGCCTGCGACGGACGGTCGTGGACGCGCGACGAGGCGCGCGCAGAAGGATCGTTTTCAGAGCGAACGGCTCAGGCTAGCCTGCATCGGTTCGATCCGTTGAAGGGGTCTTTGATGTCGCCTCGCCCGTTTCTCCGCGCCGCCGCCTTCGCCGGGCCGGCGCTGCTCGCATTCCTTCCCGCGGCGGCGCAGGATTTCGACGTGAAGGCACATTTCGCGGGCGCGCTGGCGTCCGGCCGCACCGGGATGGCGGAGAAGACCCGGATGGTCGACGCGAAGCCGGCGATGCCGGGCGAGGTCGTCGTCACGATCATCCGGTCCGAGGGCGTCGAGACGAAGAGCAAGGCGGCCGAGGCGGGCGACATGGTCGTCCGCAACCGCTGCCCCGAGACCGGCAACGAACAGTACCTCGTCAAGGCCGCGAGCTTTGCGAAGCGCTACGGCGAGCCCGCCGGCGAGGCCGACCGCGACGGCTGGCGCCCCTACAAGCCCACCGGCACGCCGATGCGCTTTCTGGTCCTGAAGCCGTCCGAAGGGCCCTTCGCCTTCAAGGCGCCCTGGGGCGAGGGCATGGTGGCGAAGCCCGGCGACGCGATCGTGCAGGATCCGGCAAACCCCGCCGACACCTACCGCATCGCCGCCGCCGCCTTCGCCTGCACCTACGCGGTGACGACGGCGCCGGCCTCGTGAGGGCGGCTGCGGCGAAGCGACCCCGAAAGCAAAGCCCAAAAGGAAAAGGCGACGCCGGAGCGCCGCCCTTATCTGGTGCAGACTAGCTGCTTGTTAGCCGCCAGACCGCGATCTCTGAACGGCGATAGAATAGCGTTTCGGTGACGGAAGTCAAGGCATGTTCTCGACGGAGGGTCTGAATTCGCGCCCCGGACGGCGCTGAGCCGTCCTTCGTGAGGATAGGAGACCTGGTTCGCCTCGATTCGGCATGATATTTAGTTTCGACCTGCTCGCCTGCGCAGGAGCTTCGCATGCCCCAGCCTTGGCGCTTTGCCCCTTCGTCGACGCGATCCTCGCCGCTTCGATCTGCAGAGGCGACCGCGAAGTCGCCAATTCCGAGCCTCGCGGTCCGGAACGCCGCGGTCAAAACGTGCTGTTGAGGCAAAGGAGCGCCTCCCGCAGCTCGACCCCATCCGCCGAACGCCGGGAGCGGCCGGACATGTCGGCTCGGTCAGCACCCTCAGGACGGAGGCGAGCGCCCTCGCGATGAACGGGGACGTCTCGAACGTCTACCTGCCCGGCTACCGGTTCAAACGCATCGTTAGGGGTACCTGTCGCGTCTCGCCCGACGGGAAGGAGCTTCTCGAGCTTCGGGTCGCCCCATAGGCCAGGCTTGCTTCCGTCCGACCGAACTTTGGTGGTTGTGTAAACCCTGAAATTCGATCTACGGTCGCCAGCGCAAAAACATAACATTGCGGAGTGGGCGATGGCGTGGCGTCTCGGGCTCGATCTCGGAACAAACTCGCTCGGTTGGGCGGTCATCAAACTCGAAAGGGGCGAGGCCGCGGGCATCCTCGCCGCCGGGTCGCGCATCTTCGGCGCCGGTGCCGGATTCGGCGAGAACGCCGGGGCTGCCGGGCGCGATCCGAAAACGAAGGAATCCCTTGCCGTCGACCGCCGGGGGGCGCGGTCGATGCGCCGGCGTCGCGACCGCTTCCTGCGGCGGCGAAAAGGCCTTCTGAAGCACCTCGTCGCGGTGGGCCTGCTTCCGACGCAGGAGGCGGAGCGCAAGGCTCTGGCCGATCTCGATCCGTACGAATTGCGAGCACGCAGCCTCCACGAGCCGCTTCCTCTGCATCACCTCGGCCGCGCGCTGCTTCATCTCAATCAGCGACGCGGATTCAAGTCCAACCGCAAGACAGAACGCGGGAAGAACACGCCGGAGGACGGCAGAATCCGCGTCGGCATCGGGCGACTTTACGCAGCCATGCAAGATGCGGGCGCCGCCACCCTCGGCGAGTTCCTGCATCAGCGCCGCGCCCGCGCAAGCGATCCCAACGCCGTGCCGTCCGTGCGTGCGCGGCTGCGCACGGCCGTTGCAGACGGCAAGGAGACGACCCTTTACGATTTCTACCCCGACCGCGCGATGCTGCAAGACGAGTTCATCGCGATCACGTCGGCGCAGGCGCGCCACCATCCCGGCGTGCTCACGGCCGACGTGCGGAACCGGCTCTTCGAGGTGATCTTTCATCAGCGCCCGCTCAAGAAGCCGACGATCGGCAAGTGCACCCTCGTGCCGGAGGAGCCGCGCCTGCCGAAGGCGCACCCGCTCTTCCAGCGGCGCCGTCTTCTCGAAGAGATCAACGCGCTGGAGATCGAGCGGACGGGGGGCACGAGTCACAAGCTCACGCGCGGGCAACGCAACTTGCTCCTGCTTCGGCTCAAGGACAAGCGGAAGGTCGCATACGAAAGCCTTCGCAAGTCCCTGAAGCTCGACCCCGAAGACCGGTTCAACAAGGAGAAGGACGACCGCAAGGAAATGAAGGGCGATGAAGTCGCGTCGGACCTCGGCGGCAAGAAGTGCTTCGGCACCCGCTGGGCGCATCTCGATACCGATGCGCAATGGACCGTCATCTCGCGGATCCTCGATCAGGAAAGCGCCGAGGACGAGGCGAATCTCGTGCGATGGCTGCAGGAGGTTCATGGGCTGAGCGACGCCCAGGCACGGGCGAGCGCGGGCGCGCATCTTCCCGAGGGCTACGGGCGCTTCGGCCTCACCGCCACCACGAAGCTCATCGCGGTGCTCGAGGAAGAGGTGATCGTCTACAGCGACGCGGTCGTCAAAGCCGGGTTCGGCCACCATTCCGATCTGCGGCAAGGGGGCGGATTCAAACGGTCGTCGCAACATCGATCTTGTTGCCCTGTAGCAGCCACTCGTCAAGCGCCTCTGCTGGCGTTTTCCAACCCAGCGTCTTTCTTGGCCTTGAGTTCAGGGCGACCGCCACCGCGGCAATCTCCTCGGCGCTGCGCATGCTCAGATCGGTGCCTTTCGGGAAGTACTGGCGCAGCAGTCCGTTGGTATTCTCGTTAGTGCCGCGCTGCCATGGGCTTTGCGGATCGCAGAAGTAGACTTGGACGCCGGCATCAATCTTCAAGCGGGCGTGCTGAGCCATCTCGGCACCCTGATCCCACGTCAACGATCGGCGCAGCTCTTTGGGCAAGGTGACTATGGTGCGCGTGATCGCATCGCGCACAGCCTCAGCACCATGGCCAGCGAGCGCAGGCCCGTTCTTCGCGCGCGGCGCGTCACCGTGGCCTGCAAGGCGGGGAAGATGCAACAGCATCGTGAAGCGCGTCGTGCGTTCGACCAGCGTGCCGATCGCCGAGCTGCCAAGGCCCAGGATGAGGTCTCCTTCCCAGTGCCCTGGTACAGCGCGGTCGGCCGCTTCGGCAGGACGTTGGCTGATCATGATCTCTGGCGAGACAAAACCCTTGCCTCGTCTGCGTACGCGCGCCCTCGGCACCCGCAACACGCGCCCTGTTCGCAAGCAGGCGGTGAGTTCTCGGCGCAGCGCTCCACGGCCTTGGACGAACAAGGCCTGGTAAATGGCTTCGTGGCTGATGCGCATTGTATCGTCGTCCGGAAAGTCGACCGGCAAGCGCTTGGCAATCTGTTCCGGGCTCCATGCCCTGGCCCATCGCCGATCCTGTCGCTGGCCATGTCGGCGGCCCTTCCAAGACACTGCGGGACCGGGAGCGGGAATGCCGCTCGGAGCAACGACGATGCCAGCCAATCTCTCCTCCACATAGGTGCGCAAAGTCGTATTGAGCGCAAGCTTGGTGGGTTTGGGGCGTCGAGCCGATCGTTCGGCGTGCCACTGGGCAGTCGTCGCCCGATACTCCAGCCCTCCGCTGCGGGTGGC
>CAVWII010000031.1:0-18407 GCA_963754975.1 uncultured Alphaproteobacteria bacterium
GCCGATCATGGACGGGATCGCGCTTGCGCTTGCGGCCAAACGCGACTACCCGCACGTGACGATCCTGCTCATGACCGGGTTCGCGGAGCAGCGCGAGCGGGCGAGAAACCTTCAGGCGATCGTCGACGACGTCTTGACGAAGCCCTTTTCGCTGGCCGATCTGCGCGCGACGGTGGCGCGAGCGCTCGATACCTGAACCCGGCCGAAGCAATATTCTGTATGAGGAGTTTCCGGGGCCAGGGCAGGCAACGGGCATCCGGAGGTTTAAATGACGATTGAGCGCCCTCCCTGGTCGAAGCGCAGTCTCACGGCCCAGGCCATGGGACATGTCGATCCGATCACCAAGGCGATCGTGCCGCCGATCCACGTGGCGACGACTTATATCCGCGACGAGGACAACGCGTATTCGTCCGGCTTCGCCTATGGCCGCCCCGACAACGCCACGACCCGTGAGGCCGAGGGCGTGCTGGCGATGCTCGAGGACGCGCCGGCCGGGGCGATGCTTTTCTCATCCGGCATGGCGGCGGCGACCACCGTCTTTCAGGCGCTCGCCCCGGGCGACCACGTCGTCGCGCCGAAAGTGATGTATTGGGCGCTGCGCAACTGGCTCGCGACGGAGACGCAGCGTTTCGGCCTTGGCGTCGATTTCGTCGAGACGGACGATCTCGACAAGCTGCGCCAGGCGGTCCTGCCGCAGCGCACGAAGCTCGTCTGGATCGAGACGCCCTCGAACCCGCTCTGGAGCATCACCGACATCGCCGCGGCGGCCGAAATCGCGCACGCGGCCGGCGCCCTCCTTGCGGTCGATTCCACCTGCGCCTCGCCGTTCCACACCCGGCCCCTGGCGCTCGGCGCCGACATCGTGATGCATGCCGCAACGAAAGTGCTGAACGGTCATTCCGACGTCGTCGCTGGCGTCCTTGCGGGGGCAAGGGACGACGCGTTCTGGGCGCGGCTTGCCACGATCCGCAAGAGCCAGGGCGCCATCCTCGGGCCATTCGAGGCCTATCTCCTTATGCGCGGCCTGCGCACGCTGCACCTTCGCGCCGCCGCCCAGGCGCATAGCGCCCTTGCCCTCGCAGAAAGGCTCTCTTCCCATCCGAAGCTCGCACGCGTTCTCTATCCGGGCCTGCCGCAGCATCCCGGGCACGATATCGCCGCCCGGCAGATGGAAGGCGGCTTCGGCTTCATGCTGTCGATCCAGCTCTCCGGCGGCGAGGCGGCGGCGATTGCCGCGGCGTCACGCGTCCGCCTCTGGAAACGGGCGACCTCGCTCGGCGGCGTCGAAAGCCTCATCGAGCACCGCGCCTCGATCGAGGGGGCGGGCACGCCCTGCCCGCCGGATCTCCTGCGCCTCTCGGTCGGCATCGAGGATACCGAAGACCTTTATCGGGATTTGGACGAGGCCCTGACAGCCGCTCGTTAGGCGGCTATGGTCCCACGTCATCACATGGTTGCATTGCGGCGCGACAACGCGCCGAGCCTGGGAGAAGAGAAAATGACGTCACTGACCCGCCGCCGCGCCCTGCAAACGGGCGCCGCTGCCGCAGCCGTTGCGGCATCACCTCGCTTTGCTCTTGCCGCCGGTCCGGTCGTCAAGCTGCGCATCCTCGAAACGACCGATCTGCACGTCAACGTCTTCCCTTACGACTATTATCGCGACGCGGCGGACGACACGGTCGGCCTGACGCGCACGGCGGCCCTCGTCAACGGCGCGCGCAAGGAGGCCAAGAACAGCCTCCTGTTCGACAACGGCGACCTCATCCAAGGCTCGCCGATGGGCGACTTCATGGCCTATCGCAAAGGGCTGAAGAAGGGCGACAGCCACCCCATGGTCGCCGCCATGAACGTGCTCGACTATGATTGCGGCACGCTCGGCAACCACGAGTTCAACTACGGCCTCGACTATCTCTGGAATTCGCTCGGCGGGGCGAAGTTTCCGATCGTCTGCGCGAACCTGCAGGCGCCGAGCGGCGCGACGATGATCAAGCCGTGGCTCATCCTCGATCGCGAGTTCGTCGACGAGGCGGGCGCCAAGCATAAATTGAAGATCGGCGTCATCGGCTTCGTGCCGCCGCAGATCGTGCAATGGGACAAGGCGCATCTCGACGGCAAGGCGACGACGGGCGACATCGTCGATGCGGCGAAGAAGCACGTGCCCGACGTGAAGAAGGCGGGTGCCGACATTGTCGTCGCGCTCTGCCATTCGGGCATCGCCGGCGGCGAACGCAAGGGCGGGGAAGAAAACGCTGCGTTGCATCTTGCAGCCGTTGACGGGATCGATGTGATCCTGACCGGCCACCAGCATTTCGTCTTTCCCGGCGGTAAGGAGTTCAACAACATCGCGGGCGTCGACGTGCAGAAGGGAACGCTGCACGGCAAGCCGGCGGTGATGGCAGGTTTCTGGGGCAGCCATCTCGGCCTCGTCGACCTCACGCTGACGAAGGCGGGCGAGGCCTGGAAAGTCGAAGACTTCAAGGTCGAGGCTCGGCCGATCTACGACCGCGTCGACCGCAAGGTGGTGCCGAAGGTCGCCTCCGAGGCGCTCGTCGCAGCCGCCGCGCAGGCCGACCATGACGCGACCCTGAAATATGTGCGCGAGCCCGTCGGCAAAACGGCGGTGCCGATCAACTCCTATTTCTCGCTCGTCTCCGACGACGCGTCCGTGAAGATCGTCACCGAGGCGCAGGCCTGGTACGTGGCCGATCTCATCAAGCAGACGGCGCACAAGGACCTGCCGCTGCTCTCGGCGGCGGCGCCCTTCAAGGCCGGCGGCCGCGGCGGGCCAAACTACTTCACCGACATCAAGCCGGGTCCGCTCGCCATCAAGGACATGGCGGACATCTACATCTACCCGAACACCATCCGCGCGGTGAAAGTCACGGGAGCGCAGGTGCGCGAATGGCTCGAGCGCTCGGCCGGGATCTTCAACCAGATCGATCCGGCGAAGAGCGGCGAGCAGCAGCTGATCAACGACAAGTTCCCGGCCTTCAATTTCGACGTCATCGCCGGCGTGCAGTACAAGATCGACCCGATGCAGCCTTCGCGCTACGACGTCGACGGCAAGCTCGTCGATGCGAATGCGCACCGCATCAAGAATCTCACGTTCGACGGCAAGCCGGTGGCGGACGATCAGGTCTTCATCGTCGCGACGAACAACTACCGCGCGGGCGGCGGCGGCAACTTCCCGGGCAACGACGGCACGACCATCGTGCTCGATGCGCCGGACCTGACACGCGATGCGATCATGCGCTTCATCGTCGAGCGCAAGGAGATCGCGCCGAAGGCGGACGGATCGTGGTCGCTCGTCGCGCCGCCCCCGAACGTCACGGCAATCTTCCTGACCGGCCCCAATGCGGCTTCCTACCAGCCCGCCGGGATCAAGGTCGAGAAGCTCGGCGACGGACCCGAGGGCTTCATCAAGTATCGCGTCGTCGGCTAGGCCGGCGTCGCGCAGCACGCGGCTTGCACCACCGTCATCCTCGGGCCTGGCCCGAGGATCCACGCCTGCCGCTGGCATCAAGCAAAGGCGTGGATGGCCGGCACAAGGCCGGCCATGACGGCACGGTGGCCGCTGCCTCGGCCTTCCAGCAAAGGCGTGGATGGGCCGGCACAAGGCCGGCCATGACGGCACGGTGGCCGCTGCCGCGGCCTTCATCAGCCGGCGGCGAGGTGGCGGACCGGGTGATCGAGGAGGCGTTCGTCGTTCGAAGGTTCGATCGTGTCCTCGCCGCGCACGTCGCGCAGGATCGCGAGGGCGACCAGATCGATCGGCATCGGGCGTCCGAAATAGAAGCCCTGCACCTCGTCGCAGCCGATCGTCTTCAGGAATTCCGCTTGCAGGCTCGTCTCGACGCCCTCGGCCGTGACGCGCATGCGCAGCGCGCGGCTCAGCGACATGATGGCGTGCAGCACGTCGACGACCGAGCCGTCTTCCGCGTTGAGCCCGCGCATGAAGGAACGGTCGATCTTGATCTTGTCGAACGGGAATTTCCAAAGATAGCTGAGGCTCGAATAGCCGGTGCCGAAGTCGTCCATCACGATCGAGACGCCGAGCGACTTCAGTTCGGCAAGCTCGCGCATGATCGCCGCGTCGTCGTGAAGGATGAGCCCTTCGGTGATCTCGAGTTCGAGCCGCTGCGGCGCGAGGCCCGCGGCTGCGAGCGCGTCGGTGACCGTCTTGTGGACGCCGCCCGCCTTGAACTGCGCCGGGGACAGATTGACCGCGACCGAGAGGTGATCGGGCCACAGCGACGCCAGCGCACAGGCGCGCCGCACCACCCAATCGCCGATCTCGATGATGAGGCCGATCTCTTCGGCGACCGGGATGAAGATCGCCGGCGAGACGAAGCCGCCGTGACCATCGGGCATGCGCAGGAGAGCCTCGAAGCCGACAAGCCGCACCTGCGAAGCGTCGAAGAGCGGCTGGAAATGCAGGTCGAAGGCGCCGTCGGCGAGGGTGTCGCGGATCTGCTGCTCGAGCTCGCGCCGGCGCTGCAGCTCGATCTCGATCGTGCGCTCGAAGAAGAGGAAGCAATTGCCCTGGCGCAGCCGCGCCCGGTCGAGGGCGAGGCCCGCGCCCTTGAGGAGGCGCAAGGCCGTGTCGCCGTCGCCCGGCGTCAGCGCGATGCCGATCTGGGCGGTGAGCGCGACCTCCTGGCCCGCGACCTCGAACGGCTTGCTCGCGGCCTGGAGGAGATTGCCCGCAAAATCCTTGACCTCGCCGACGGAGATTGCTCGCAGGGCGATGGCGAACTTGTCGCCGCTGAGACGGGCGACAAGGGCATCCGCTCCGCCGACGGATTGGAATGCCTTCGCCGCGTGCACGATTGCGGCGTCGCCGCTTTCGTGGCCGTAAAGGTCGTTGATCTCGCGCAGGCCGTCGATGTCGATGCTGAGCACGGCGATCTCACCGTGCGCGTCGCGCCCGGCGACGAGTTCGTCGAGCGCGGCGATGAAGTGCGGCCGGTTGAGAAGCCCCGTCATCGGCTCGTGATGGGCAAAATAGTGCGCCTGGCGTTGCGCGGCGACGGCCTGACGATGCCGCACGACCGCGACGCCAAGCGCGCAGGCGGCGATGCCGACGATCGCCCACACGAGAGCGAAGCTGAAGGAAATCCCCATGACTCCTCGTTCGCATGCACCGGACCGACAAACCGGCGGCGGCATGCGCAACATCCGCCCGCGCTGATAGCATCCGGACGTTAGCAAAGGCTGAAACGGATATCGGAGAGGGCGCCACACTTCGTCATTCCGGGGCCGCGAAGCGGAGCCCGGAACCCATGAACGCTAGCGCTTCCAACAAGTTCGCGACCGCGCCGCCTTTCTTGAAATGTCGGCGTCTATGGGTTCCGGGCACGCGCCTTTGGCGCGTCCCGGAATGACGGTGAAGCGGCTCAAGGCGTCGTGATGGCGTCCTCGAACTCCTCTTCTGGCGTCGGCTTGTGCAGGCTCAGCCGCTTTGCGGCGATGAGCGTCCCGTTGAGCTCGCCGCCGAAGAGAAAGATCGCGGCGAGCGTGTAGAGGAAGATCAGCGCCACCATCGCGGTCGCAAGGCCGCCATAGGTCGAGGCATAGGCGCCGGGGAAATATTCCAGATACCAGCCGAACCCCAGCCCGCCGAGGATCCACAATCCGAAGGTTATGGCGACCCCCGGGAGCACTTCGCGGAAGGCGCGGTTTGCGGCCGGGACGAGCTTGTGGGCGCAGACGAGCGCGATCACGATGACAAGCGTCGCCACGCCGAGGCGCAGGAAATCGATGAGGCCGCTGAACGGGCGCAGGCCGGGGAGCCAGTAGACGAGGCCCCGCCAGACCCATGGCCCGAACACGACGAGCACGGCAAAGGCCAGCATGACGAAGGCGCCGCCGATCACGAAGGCGATCGATTCGAGCCGCGTGAACCACCAGGGCCGCGTCTCGCGGATGCCGTAGGCGCGGTTGAGCCCGACGCGCAGGCTCTCGACGCCGCTCGATGCGAAATAGAGCGCAAGCACGAGGCCGAGGGTCAGCACGTCGCTGCGCCGGCCGGTGAGGATCGTGTGAACCTCCTTGGCGATCGGTTCGGCGATCTCCCGGGGCCAGGCTTCGAGGATGATGTCCGCCGCAGTGTCGGCGAGGGACCCGGTGCCGAAGAGGCTCGCCAGCGCCGTGATGAGGATCAGGAACGGGAACATCGCCATCAGGATCGAGAGCGCGATGTGGCTTGCGATGGCCCAGGCATCGTGCCGCACGAACCGCGTGCCCGCGATCATCAGGATCTCGAAGAAAGTGCGCACGCGTATCAAAGGGGCGGATCTCCGTGCCGCGGAAATGGCGCCCGCGCTCTCACGCCGCAAGGTGCAGGCATCCGGTGAGGCCGGGTGCGCGCCCCTCAGCATAGCCTTCGCGTCGTCACTGGAACATTGCTTCCGCGCCCGAATTCCCGTCAAAGGACGCCATGACCTCTGCGCAACTCCTCGGCCGCCTGGCGTCTCCCGTCTTCGTCGTCATCTGGGCGACGGGCTTCATCGTGGCGCGCCTCGTCGCTCCCTATGCCGAGCCCTTGAGCTTCCTTGTCTTCCGCTACGCGCTCGCGATCCTCATCCTCGCCGCGATCGCGTTCCTGGCGCGGGCGCGATGGCCGAGACGGGCGATGCAATGGCGGGACGCGCTTCTTGCGGGCGTTCTCCTGCACGGCTTCTATCTCGGCGGCGTCTTCTGGGCCGTCCGGCACGGGCTGCCGGCGGGCATCGCCGCGCTGATTGCGGGGTTGCAGCCCCTCGCGACCGGCCTCCTCGTCGGGCCGCTCCTCGGCGAAGAGGTATCGCCGCGCCGCTGGGCGGGCATCGCCCTCGGCTTTCTCGGGGCGCTCCTCGTCATCGCACCCAAGCTCGGCGTGGCGGGCGGCTTCCCACCCGTGGCGCTCGCAATCTGCCTCCTGGCGATGGCATCCATCACGCTCGGCACGATCTGGCAGAAGCGCACCGGGGGCGGCATCGACATGCGGGTCAACGCCATCATCCAGTATCTCGGCGCGATGGCCGCGACCCTGCCGCTTGCCTTGTTGACCGAGCGGTTCGAGGTGACCTTCGCGTGGCAGTTCTGGACCGGCCTGCTGTGGGCCGTGTGCGGCCTGTCGATCGGCGCGATCGGGCTCCTGCTCTTCCTCATCCGCCGCGGCGCGGTCGCGGGGGTTGCGGCCCTGCTCTACCTCGTGCCGCCGGTCTCGGCGATCATGGCCTACTTCGCGTTCGGAGAGACGCTGAGCCTGCTGCAGATCGCCGGCATGGCCGTGGCCGCCGCAGGTGTCGCCCTCGCAAGCCGCGGGTAGGCGGTCATGTCCCCAGCTTGTTCACCGCCTGTCGACAGGAAGGCCACAGGTTGGCGCATGCGGCGCTCGTCCGCCGATGGCGTCTTCGGCGCTGCGACTACATTCGCGGCATCAGGAGCTGGCAGGGGAGGCAGGACTTGAACACTGCACCTTTGAGATTGGAACTCCCAACGCTCTGACGCTGAGCTACTCCCCTTACTTGAACACTGCACCTTTGAGATTGGAACTCCCAACGCTCTGACGCTGAGCTACTCCCCTTCGCTCCCGCGCACATGCCGTTGAGGAAGCCAAAGATCAATTCGCCGAAGGTCGTGCACCCCCTGTTTCGTGCCCCAGCCATCGTCGAATGGCGCGGCAAGCGCCCAACCGTCTACAGCTTCTCGCATGGACGAGGTGCGCCCTTGAGCGAAGCGGTCGACGTCGAAATGTCCCCCGGCGAGTTCCACGCCGTGCATTCGATCGGCGGGCTTGCCGAAATGCTCGTTGCCGAGAACTGGCCGAAAAAGCGCGGGCGCGCCTACTACGCGGCGCTGCACGCCTGCCTCAATTGCCTCGAAGATCAGGCGTCCGACAGCAAAATTGCGCGCAATGCCTTTCTTGCCGCCGCCAAGGACGCGGGCGTCCTCGTCAGGCCGAACCGATCGCCCTAGCGGCGGGCGCCTGCGACATCGGCCCCGGTAGTGGTCGGTCTTAGCGTTCAGTCGGCGAACTCTTCCACCGCGTCGACCTTGGCGGGATAGAAGGCGAGGTGTCCGGCAATGCTGCTCACCGCGGGATAGGGATGCTCGTAGCTCCAGGCGGCGTTCTCGCGCACGAGGCCGCCGGCGGTGACGACGAAATAGGAGGCATCGCCCTTATAGGGGCAATGGGTCTTGTGGGCGTTCCGCTCGACGAGGTCCATGTGGACGTCCGCCCGCGGGATGTAGTGCACCGGCGGCAGGGCGGCCTCTTCGAGCGTCAGGGCATTCGTCGTCTCGGCCACGATGAAGCCGCCCAGCACGACGCGGATGCGATGCGGATTTGGCTTGATGGTGATCGGATGATCGGGGCCGGGCTCTCGCATGGACGCACCCATCGACTTCTCCTCGCGGTCGGCGTCGAGGATAGGGCAGTTCAGGGCCATCCCCAAGGGATCGCCGATCGACTGGCAGGCTTCGGCTGCCCTACTCGTCCTCCTGCCGGCCCGGGGCCGCCTGGTCCGGCGTGCGCAGGGCATCGGCAAGACGCATCTTCGCGGAGCCCGGCCGCAGGGGCTTCTGCTGACTCTCGTGCGGCGCCCATCCGGAAAGCCACACGAGCTCGAAGGTGGCCGGCACGCGCCCGTCCGGGTCGGCGAAGCGCTCGACGTAGATTTCAGCGGCCCGGATGAGGGTCGCGCGGCGCAGCGGACGCCGCCGCCGCTCGGAGAGGGCGTTTGTCAGCCCCATGGCCCTGAGATCGCGCATCAGCCCGAACGGGTCGGCATAGCGCACGCGAAGCGTCTCGGCATCGGCAACCGGGAGGGCAAATCCGGCGCGCTGCAACAGGCCGCCGAGATCGCGCACGTCGGCGAGGGGCGCGACATGCGGGCTGGCGCCGCCCTCGACCTCGACCTCGGCCTGCGTAAAGGCTTGCCGCAACTCGCCCAAGGTCGCACCGCCGAGGAGGCAGCCGAGAAACAGGCCATCCGGCCTGAGGGTGCGGCGGATCTGGACGAGCGCGCCCGGAAGATCGTTGACCGCATGGAGCGCGAGAAGCGACACCGCGAGGTCGAACCGCCCGGTCGCGAAAGGCAGGCGCTCCTCGTCGCCGAGCACCGCGCCGGGCTCCGGCGTCGGGGCAAGCCGCAGAACGGTTTCGGCCCGTCCGCTGGCGCGCAGGAACGCGGCGGCAAGCCCCGTCGGCGTGCCGACGTCGAGCGCAAGGGGGAAGGTCCTCAGGACATTGCGCAGCCGCTCCTCGAGGTCGGCCACAGCGTGAGCCAGGAGAAAATCGGCATAACGCCCCTTGAGCGCCCGCCCAAGACGGTGGCGGACGAGCGGGCGGTCGAACAGAAGCGGCGCGGACATGAGCCGGGATATGGCCTGGACCGGCAGAAGATCCAAGCCGCCATGCGCCCATCTTCTGTCAATTTTGGGGCCCTCACGGTCATTCCGGGGCCGCGCAGCGGAGCCCGGAACCCATAACTGCAATCGTTTCCGAACGAATGCCGCCGGTGCCGCTACCGGATGCGCCAGCGGTTATGGGTCCCGGGCTCGCGCCTTTCGGCGCGCCCCGGGATGACGGTGGGGCGGACTGTCATTCCGGGGCCGCGCGGCGGAGCCCGGAACCTATGGCCGCGAGCATGTCCCATCGAAATGCGCCGGTGCCGCTACCGGATGCGCCAGCGGTTATGGGTCCCGGGCTCGCGCCTTTCGGCGCGGGCAACCTCCCCGCAGGAGGGGGGAAACTCCGCCCGCACGGCTTTAGTCTCGGCCGCATGGGACTTACGCTCCGCACGCTTGCGCCGCTGGGACGAACGGCGCTCGATCTTCTCTATCCCCCGACCTGCATCGCTTGCCATGCCGCGACGGGCGTGCCCGATACGCTCTGCGCCCGGTGCTGGTCTGGTCTGCGCTTCATCGAAAGACCCTTTTGCGAGCGTCTCGGAACGCCCTTCGCCGTCGACCTGGGCGCGCCTCTCCTGTCGCCCGCCGCGATCGCCGACCCGCCGGTCTTCCGGCGCGCCCGCGCCGTGGCCCATTACGACGAGGCCGCCCGGGTGCTGGTGCAGCGCCTCAAATACGGCGACCGGCTCGACCTCGCCCAAGCGCTCGGGCGGATGATGGCGACGCTCGCCGGGGCGGAGCTCATCGCGGAGGCGGAACTCGTCGTCCCCGTCCCGCTGCATCGGTGGCGCCTGTGGCGGCGGCGGTTCAACCAGGCGATGGCGCTCGCTCAGGTGATCGCGGCCGGCCGCGGCCTGCCCTGCGATCCCTCTCTTCTCCTCCGGGTCAGGCCGACCCGGCCGCAGGTGGGCCTGAGCCGCGCGCAGCGTCAGGAGAACCTGCAGGGGGCGTTCCGCGTACCGGCGGAGGCGAGACCGCGCCTGCACGGAAAGCGCGTCCTCCTCGTCGACGACGTCATGACCACCGGCTCGACCGCGAATGCAGCTTCCCGAGCCCTCCTCCGGGGCGGCGCCGAGAGCGTCGACGTCCTCGCCTTCGCGCGGGTCGTCCGGGAGGGCTGACCCGGCTCGGGTTGTGCGGGGCGCCCGACCCTTCCTATATCTCGCTCTTGCGGAAGAAGTTCGCCGAGGCCTGAAAATGTCGCCGATCACGATCTACACCAAGCGCTGGTGCCCCTATTGCTCCGCCGCAAAGGACCTCCTGAGCGAGAAGGGCGCGCCCTTCACGGAGATCGACATCGAGGGCGCGCCGCAGGCGCGGCGGGACATGATCGCGAAAGCCGGCGGCCGCACGACCGTGCCGCAGATCTTCATCGGCGAGCGCCATGTCGGGGGCTGCGACGACCTTTACGCACTCGAGGGAAGAGGGCAGCTCGAGCCTCTGCTGCGCGGCCAGTGAGGATGTTTTCCCGCTTCGACGCCGCCTGCATCCGCTGCGACGGCATAACGCTTGGCGCGGGCCGCCATTGCGCCCATGTCATGCTAGAGGTTAATGCTGCAGGTTTGCTGCGTATCGTGTCGAAATGATCAAGTATGCCCTGGCCTGCGAAAAGGCCCACGAATTCGAAAGCTGGTTCCCGTCGAGCGACGCCTACGAGTTGCAGCGCGGGCGCAACCTCGTCACGTGCCCGGTCTGCAATTCGGGCAAGGTCGAGAAGCAGATCATGGCGCCGGCCATCTCCCGCACCGACCATGCGCCGGCTCCGGTCGCGGCCGCTCCGGCGGAGCCGCAGCCCATGGCCCTTCTCTCGGAGAAGGAGCGGGAAATGCGCTCCATGCTGAAGGCTCTGCGCGAGCACGTGACGCAGAATGCCGAGAATGTCGGCGAGCGCTTCCCCGAACTCGCCCGCCAGATGCACTACGGTGAAACGGAGCACCGCTCGATCTATGGCGAGGCGGCGCCCGCCGACGCCCGCGCCCTCATGGAAGAGGGCATCGAGGTGCATCCGCTGCCGGTCATCCCCGACGACCGCAACTGATCCGGCACCCTTTTGCGCGGCGCGTCCGCGCGCTGGCACGCTGTCCGAGCCGGCGGCGGGCTTTTACCCACTCACCTTGTGGTCTACGACCCTGGCGACAGGGAGATTTGCCGTGAATCGAGTGGGGAAGGAAAAAGCCGCGCGCATCCGCAGGCCGGTCACGGTGCTGCACGGCTTTCTGACGAGCGAGGCTGCCGGCGGCATCGTCCTGATGGGTGTTGCGCTCGTGGCGCTCGGCATCGCCAACTCGCCGCTCGCTCCCGCCTATTTCGCCGCCCTTGAATTTCACTTTCTCGGGATGAGCACCCTGCACTGGATCAACGACGCGCTGATGGTCGTGTTCTTCCTGCTCGTCGGCCTCGAGATCAAGCGCGAGATGCTCGACGGCGAACTCTCGACCTGGCGCCGCCGCGCGCTTCCGGGAATAGCGGCCCTCGGCGGCATGATCGTCCCGGCGCTCATCTATGTCCTGATCAACCGCAGGACGCCGGAAACATTGCACGGCTGGGCGATACCTTCCGCGACCGACATCGCCTTCGCGCTCGGCGTTCTCACGCTCTTCGGATCGCGCGTACCCGCATCTTTGAAGATCTTTCTCACCGCGCTCGCCATCCTCGACGACCTCGGCGCGGTCGCCATCATCGCGGTCTTCTACACGGGCGATCTGAGCGGGACCATGCTCGGCGGCGCGCTCGTCTGCCTCATCGTCCTCGCACTTCTCAACCGGGCGGGCGTCATGCGGATCGCGCCCTACCTCCTCGTCGGCGCCGTGCTCTGGCTCCTCGTCCTGAAATCGGGCGTGCATGCGACGCTTGCGGGTGTCGCGCTGGCGCTCGTCATCCCGCTTCGGCGCACACCGGGCAAGCCGGAGGCGCTCGATTCGCCGCTTCACATCATCGAACGGGCGCTGCAGCCCTGGGTCGCCTTCCTGATCGTGCCCGTGTTCGGCTTCGCCAATGCGGGCCTCTCCTTTGCCGGGCTTTCGGCCGATGTGCTTCTGGAGCCCGTTCCGCTCGGCATCGCGCTGGGGCTCTTCCTCGGCAAGCAAGTCGGCGTCTTTTCGTTCTCGCTTGCCGCCGTACGCGGCGGAATTGCCGCCCTGCCGGTGCACGCGACGCCCCTTCAATTCTACGGCGTCGCGCTCCTGTGCGGCATCGGCTTCACCATGAGCCTGTTCATCGCCGCGCTCGCCTTTCCCGGGCAGCCCCATCTCAACGAGGCCTCGAAGGTCGGAGTGCTGGCCGGATCGTTCCTCTCGGCGGTTGTGGGCTACGCGGTGTTGAAGCTCGCCGCCGGGAGAGTAGGGAGTAGGGAGTAGGAAGTAGAGATTTGAACTACTAACTACTAACTACTCACTACTAACTACTCACCGGGGCGTGTCCCGGAATGACGGGGTGGCTTCTCAGTCCCGTTCCGCCAGGACCATGTAGTTCACGCTCACGTCGCGCGCGAGGGACCAGGCGCCGGTGAGGGGATTGTAGACGACGCCCTTTTCTTCGACCGCGCGCAAGCCGCCCGCCTCGATCGCGAGCGACAGCTCGGCAGGGGTGACGAATTTCTCCCATTGGTGGGTGCCCTTCGGCAGCCATCCGAGGACGTATTCGGCGCCGACGATGGCGAGCGCGAAGGCGCGCATCGTGCGGTTGAGCGTCGCCATGACGAGAAGGCCGCCGGGAGCGACCGACGTGCTGCAGGCGGAGACGAAGGCCGCAACATCCGCCACGTGCTCGACGACCTCCATGGCGAGCACGATGTCGAAGCTGTCGCCCCGCGCGGCAACCTCCTCGATCGTGTCGGTGGAGTATCCGATGGCGAGACCTGCGCGCTCTGCGTGGAGCCTTGCGATGCCGATGTTTCCCTCCGCCGGGTCAAGTCCGGTGACCTGCGCGCCTAGGCGCGCCAGCGGCTCGGCGAGGATGCCGCCGCCGCAGCCGACGTCGAGGATCCGCAGGCCGTCGAGCGAGCGGACCGAGCGCGCATCGCGCCCGAAGCGGCGGCAAGCCGCATCTCGGATATAGGCGAGGCGCACCGGGTTGAACTTGTGGAGCGCCCGCATCGGCCCCCTCGGGTCCCACCAGTCCTTCGCCATCCGTTCGAAGCGGGCGACCTCCTGCGGGTCGATCGTCGGCGACACACCCTCCGCCATGGCCAGAACCTCCGCCTCCATCCCTTTGACACCACGCCCGCCGGAGACCCTCAAGGCCGCGTTGACAGGCCAGTCTCGCATCGTCATGTATACGCGCCGTTTCGCGGCTGCGAAGTGCAGCGGCGGCTTTCCCAGCCATTCATCCTCGTTTAGATCGCATCAATGCCCCGTCTCGTCATGAAGTTCGGCGGTACGTCCGTCGCCACGGTTGAGCGCATCCGCAACGTGGCGCGGCACGTCAAACGCGAGATCGAGGCCGGCTACGACGTGGCCGTGGTCGTGTCCGCGATGGCGGGCAAGACCAACGAACTCGTCGGCTGGGTGAAGGACGCATCGACGCTCTTCGATACCCGGGAATACGACACGGTCGTCGCCTCCGGCGAGCAGGTCACGTCGGGGCTCCTGGCCCTGACGCTGCACGAGATGGGCCTGCCGGCGCGCTCCTGGCAGGGCTGGCAGATCCCGATCATGACCTCGGACGCCCATGGATCGGCGCGCATCGCCGCAGTCGACGGCACCGGGATCCTTCAGGGTTTCAGGAGCGCCGGGAAATGGCGGTCGTGTCCGGGTTCCAGGGCCTGCACCAGCCGACGGGCCGGATCACGACGCTCGGCCGCGGCGGCTCGGATACGAGCGCGGTGGCGCTCGCGGCGGCAATCCAGGCCGAGCGCTGCGATATCTATACCGACGTGGACGGCGTCTACACGACCGACCCGCGCATCGTCCCCAAGGCGCGCCGCCTCGACACGCGTCTCCTACGAGGAAATGCTCGAGATGGCCTCGCTCGGCGCCAAGGTGCTGCAGGTCCGCTCGGTCGAGCTCGCCATGGTGCATCGGGTGCCCACCTATGTGCGCTCGTCCTTCGACGATCCGACCGATCCGAAGCTCGGCACCCTCATCTGCGACGAGGAAGACATCATGGAACAGCAGATCGTCACCGGCATCGCCTATTCGAAGGACGAGGCGCAGATCACCCTGCGGAATGTCGCCGACAAGCCCGGCGTCGCCGCCTCGATCTTCGTGCCGCTCGCGGATGCCAACATCAACGTCGACATGATCATCCAGGTCGTCTCGGACGACACGCCGACACGGACATGACCTTCACGGTCCCGACGACCGACTACGAGCGCGCCTGCGCCGTGCTGAACGAGCATCGCGGCGAGATCGCCGTTCCGGCGACCTTCAGGGCGCGACCGACGTCGTGAAGGTCTCGGCCATCGGGGTCGGCATGCGCAGCCACGCCGGCGTCGCGGCACAGGCCTTCAAGGCGTTGGCCGAAAAGGGAATCAATATCCGGGCCATCACCACGTCTGAGATCAAGTTCTCGGTTCTGATCGATGCGGCCTATACGGAGCTTGCGGTGCGGACCCTCCACTCGCTATACGGCCTTGATCGCGCCTGATTGACGATACGTTGGCATTGTGGCGACAGCAATGTTTTGCAGCCTGCCGCGAGGCTCGACTGCCGGCGGGGACGGAACGAAGAGCTCATGCCGAGTGCTCCCGGCGGTCCGCGCGTCCTCCTGCGCCGCCTCCGCGAGATCATGGCGGAGCCGGTCAGCGCGCAGGATCGTCTCGACAAGATCGTGATCCTCATCGCCGCCAACATGGTGGCGGAGGTGTGCTCCCTCTATGTCATGCGCGGCGACGGCGCCCTCGAGCTGTTCGCCACCGAGGGCCTCAACCGCGAGGCGGTCCACCTGACCACCATGCGCGCCGGCGAGGGCCTCGTCGGCCTGATCGCCTCGACCGCCGAGCCGCTCGCGCTCTCGGACGCCCAGAACCATCCGGCCTTCTCCTACCGGCCCGAGACCGGCGAGGAAATCTACCACGCCTTCCTCGGCGTGCCGCTTCTGCGGGCCGGCAACACGCTCGGCGTCCTGGTGGTCCAGAACCGCACCTACCGGGTCTATGCCGAGGAGGAGATCGAGGCGCTCCAGACCACCGCGATGGTGCTCGCCGAGATGATCGCGTCCGGCGAGCTGCAGGGCCTTGCGACCCTCAAGGCGGCCGGCATCGCGCTGCGCCGGCCGCGTCCACCAGCGCGGCGTGTCCCTCGCGGACGGCGTCGGCCTCGGCCACGTGGTGCTGCACGAGCCGCGCGTGACGGTGCAAGAACCTGATCGCCGAGAACATCGAGGCCGAGCGTCACACGTCTCGAGAAGGCGATCGGGGAAGTGCGCGCCTCGATCGACGAATTGATCGAGCGCGGCGACGTCGCCCATCACGGCGAGCACCGGGAGGTGCTGGAAACCTTCCGCATGTTCGCCCACGATCAGGGCTGGCTGCGCCGCATGCGCGAGGCGGTGCTGTCGGGCCTGACCGCGGAAGCCGCGGTCGAGCGCGTGCAGTCCGACAACCGCGCCCGCATGCTGCGCGCAGACCGACCCTTATCTGCGCGACCGGCTGCACGACCTCGACGACCTCGCCAACCGCCTGCTGCACCGGCTCGTCGGCCGCGACCTCGTGGCCGAGCGCGGCTCGCTTCCCGACAACGCCATCATCGTCGCCCGCTCGATGGGCCCGGCGGCGCTGCTCGATTACGACCGCTCGCGCCTGCGCGGCCTCGTCCTCGAGGAGGGCGGGCCGACGAGCCACATCGCCATCGTGGCGCGGGCGCTCGGCATTCCGGCCGTGGGCGAGGTCGCGCAACGCCACCTCGCTCGTCGAGCCGGGCGACGCGATCATCGTCGACGGCGACGGTCGGCGACATCCAGATCCGGCCGCGCCCGGACGTCGAGGCGGCTTACGCCGAAAAGGCGCGCCTGCGCGCCCGCCGCCAGGAGCAGTATCGGCGCTCCGCGACGTGCCGTCCGTCACGAACGACGGCGTCGCGATCGACCTGCAGCTCAACGCCGGGCTTCTCGTCGACATGCCGCATCTCGGCGAGACCGGGGCGTCGGGCGTCGGCCTCTTCCGCACCGAGTTGCAGTTCATGGTCGCCGAGCGCATGCCCTCGCCGCAGCGAGCAGCAGGCGCTCTACAAGGCGGTCTTCGCCGCCGCTGGCGACATGCCGGTCACCTTCCGGACGCTCGACATCGGCGGCGACAAGCTCCTGCCCTACATGCAGTCGATCGAGGAGGAAAATCCCGCTCTCGGCTGGCGCGCGATCCGCATCGGCCTCGACCGGCCCGGCCTGTTGCGGGCGCAGGTTCGCGCCTTCTCAAGGCGGCCGGCGGGACGGCCCTCAAGATCATGTTGCCGATGGTTGCGACCTGCGACGAATTCGATTGCGCGCGAAGCGATCGTCGATCGCGAGACTCAACGATCTCTGCCCGCCACGGCTATGCGCTGCCGACGAGCTCACGCTCGGCGTGATGCTCGAGGTGCCGTCGCTGCTGTGCCAGATCGACGAGATCTGCCGCGCAGCGGACTTCGTTTCGGTCGGTTCGAACGATTTCATGCAGTTCCTCTTCGCCGTCGACCGGGAAAACCGCCGGGTCGCGCAACCGCTTCGATCCGCTGAGCGCGCCCTCACTGCGCGCCCTCAAGCTCGTCGCCGAGAGCGCCGACGCGGCGACGTGCCCGTCACCGTCTGCGGCGAGATCGGCGGGGCGCCGCTTGAGGCGATGGCGTTGATCGGCATCGGCTACCGCTCGCTCTCCATGTCGCCGACCTCCATCGGCCCGGTTAAGGCGATGCTGCTGACACTCGACGCGGCGAAGGTCGGCGCGCTCGTTCGAGCGAGGACTTGGCCGCTCGGCGCGACGACACGTCCTTGCGGCCGCTCCTGACCGCCTTCGCCGAGACCCACGGGATTCCGATTTGACCATGTCGATTGCCCCTCCCTCCGAACGCCTCGACGCGATTTCTCGCCCGCCACGACATCGTCATGGCGACCCTGAACGCCGCGCCCGACGCGGAGAGCATCGTCACGCTGTCGCGCGAACTCTCCGAACTCGACCCGGTCGTCGCCGCGATCCACGCCTACCAGGCCGCCGAAGGACGAACCTCGCGGGGCTCGAGGCGCTGCTGTCCGATCCCTCGACGGATGCCGAGATGCGTTCGCTCGCCGCCGAGGAGCGCCCGAGGCGCCGAGGAGGCCCTCGACGAGGCGGCACAGAACCTGCGGCTGGCTCCTCCTGCCCAAGGACGCGGCGGACGAGAAGAGCGCCATTCTCGAAGTGCGCGCCGGCACCGGCGGCGACGAGGCGGCGCTGTTCGCCGGCGACCTGTTCCGCATGTATGCGCGCTACGCCGAGCTGAAGGGCTGGAAGGTCGAGATCATCTCCGAAAGCGAGGGCACGGTCGGCGGCTACAAGGAAGTCGTGGCCGAGATGAAGGGCCGCGGCGTCTTCGCCCGGCTGAAGTTCGAGAGCGGCGTCCACCGGGTGCAGCGGGTGCCGGACACCGAGACACAGGGACGCATCCACACCTCGGCCGCGACCGTCGCCGTCCTGCCGGAGGCCGAGGACGTCGACATCGACATCAACGACGCCGATCTGAAGATCGACACGATGCGCGCGCAGGGCGCCGGCGGCCAGCACGTCAACAAGACCGAGTTCGGCGATCCGCATCACCCACCTGCCGACCGGCATCGTCGTCTTCGTCCAGGACGAGCGCTCGCAGCACAAGAACCGCGCCCGGGCGATGGCCCTCTTGCGCGCCCGCCTCTACGACGCCGAGCGCCCGCCAAGGACGCGGCGAGCGCGCCGCCGACCGCAAGAGCCAGGTCGGTTCCGGCGACCGTTCGGAACGCATCCGCACCTACAATTTCCCGCAAGGCCGGGTGACCGACCACCGCATCAATCTCACGCTCTACAGGCTCGAAGAGGTCATGGCGGGACAGGCGCTCGACGAGCACGAACTGAACGAGTACGACAT
>CAVWII010000032.1:0-81179 GCA_963754975.1 uncultured Alphaproteobacteria bacterium
AGGCGGCTCGCCTGGACGGCGTCGTGGCGGAGTGGTTACGCATCGGTCTGCAAATCCGAGCACGCCGGTTCAATTCCGGGCGACACCTCCAAATCTCCTCGTGGGGCGAGATGATGTCGATTTCGCGCAAGCGCGCCGCACGATGGTCGACAGCCAGTTGCGGACCTTCGACGTGCACGACATGCGGTTGCTCGATGCTATGGACGGAGCCGCGCGAGAGGTTCGTCCCGGCCGGCTCTCGAGGGCCTCGCCTATATCGACCAGGATCTGCTCGTCGGCGAAAGCCGCTTCATGCTCTCGCCGATGGTCCACGCGCGGCTCGTCGAGAGCCTTGCGATCGACCCCGGGGCGCGGGTGCTCGATGTGGCCTGCGGCCTCGGCTATTCGTCGGCCATTCTTGCCGCTCTCGGGGCGCGGGTCGTCGCGCTCGAGGCGGACAGGACGCTCGCCGCTCCGCCCGCCGAGCGGCTCGCCGCGGCGGGCTCGCCGCGTCGAGGTCGTCTGGGGACCGCTCGCGGAGGGGTTTTCGACCGGTGCGCCCTTCGATGCGGTTCTGGTCAACGGCGCCGTCGAGACGCGTCCGGACGGGCCGTTGCGGCAGCCGGCCGAGGGCGGGCGGCTGGTCTGCCCTGCGGCGCGCGGCCGCTCCGCAGGCGATGCTCTACGTCCGCTCCGGCGAGGGCATCGGCGCGCGCGGGCTGTTCGACGCGGCACCGCCGGTCCTCCCGGATTTTCGCGCCGAACCGAGCTTCGTCTTCTAAGCCTCGAGACGGTGTCGCCTTTTTGCGCCATCGCGATCATAATCGCCGCCCTCGCCGTCGTCCGATTGCCAACTCCTGGCGTTCGGTATTGTCCCGCTCTGGAGTGCAGGGAGTATCGGGGTGATTGGTCCGTCGATGCGACCGGCTCGCGGTCCGGCTGTCGGGCGGTGGGCGTGACAGACGAGCGTTCAACCAAGACACGCCGGTGCCTCCTCGGCGGGACGGTGCCTCCCTCGTCGTCCTCGGGTTTGCGATGACGGCCGCCGCCGAGACTCTCGATAGCGCCCTCTCGTCCGCCTACGGAGACAATCCGACCCTCAACGCCCAGCGCGCAGCGGTGCGCGCGGTCGACGAGAAGGTGCGCGCGGCCAAATCCGGCTGTCGTCCGACGGTCACCGGCTTCGGCTCAAGTGCGGGCGGCTCGATCTCACAGCGCTCCGAGGCGCCGGCGCCAGTTCGATCCGGGTGCGGGCACCCTTCACGAACCCCGTGACGCCGCACCGGGAGAGCTCGATCACGCGGACTTGCCGCGCGGGTACGGCCTCCAGGTCAACCGGAAAGTCTCTTCAACGGGTTATCACGCCGACAATTCGGTCCGCCAGGCCAAGTCCCAAGTTCTGGGCGCCCGCGAGACGCTTCGCAACAACGAGCAGAACGTCCTCTTCGATGGCGCCGCGTCCTATATGAACGTCCTGCGTGACACGGCGATCCTCGACCTGCAGCGCAACAACGTTGAGGTTCTGGAGGAGCAGCTTCGCCAGACCCGCGACCGCTTCAACGTCGGCGAGGTCACCCGCACCGGACGTGGCGCAGGCCGAGGCGCGCCTTGCGGCTTTCCCGCTCGCAGGTGAGCCTCGCGCGAGGCCAACCTGAGCACCAGCATCGCCCGCTACCGCCAGAGTCATCGGCGTCGAGCCGCGCAGCTCGCGCCCGGGCGGCCGATCGACAAGTATCTTCCGCCGCACGCTGATGCTCGCCCTCAAGATCGCCTTCAACGAGCATCCCGCGATCATCGCCTCGCTGCACGGGGTCGACGCGGCGGAACTGCAGGTCGAGCATTGTCGAGGGCGAGCTCGCGCCGAGCCTCGAGCGTCGCCGGCGCGGTCACCAAGCCTTGACTCGCCGAGCCCCGGGCGACGAGAGCCTCGTCCGGGACAGATCCTCGCGCACCTGACCGTGCCAATCTACGAGGGCGGCGGAGTCTACTCGCGCACCCGGCAGGCGAAGGAGACTCGCCGGGCAACGGCGGCTCGAGGCCAATTCGATCCGCGATCAGGTCCGCGCCGCCGTGATCTCCGCCTGGGGGCAGCTCGAGGCGGCGAAGGCCGCAGATCATCGCCGCGCAGGCGCAGGTGCAGGCCTCCGAGACAGCCCTCAACGGCGTCCGCGAGGAAGCCCGCGTCGGCCAGCGCACCACTCTCGACGTCTTGAACGCGCAGCAGGAATTGCTGTCGCGCCGGGTCAATCTCATCACCGCCCAGCGCGACCGGGTCGTCGGCTCCTACGCGGTCGTGCAGGCGGCGGGGCGGCTGAACTCGCGGGCCCTGGCGCTCAAGGTCGACAATTACAGCGCGAAGAAGCATTTCGACCAGGTCAAGGACCTTTGGATCGGCACCACGACGCCGGACGGGCGCTGACGAATTCCGTGCATGGCCGCCGCGGCCGCGGCGGCTTGCTTGCTTCGGCGCCCCCGCGTGAACTACCCCTGAGAGGGAGAACAGCTCCCCGATTCGCGGCCGCCGCCGGCAATTCGTAGCCCTGCCGAGACCGGTCCTCGCCGCATGAATTCAGCCAGCCCGAAGGTGCAAGACCCCTCGATGGAGGAAATCCTCGCCTCGATCCGCCGCATTATCGCGGACGATCAGGACGGCGCCGCGCCCGCGGCGAGCCTCGTGCGGCAGGACGACGGCGTCGGCCCGGGCGAGCCGCCGCCGGTGCCGTTCCCGAAGCGCGAACCGATCCGCGAGGAGACCGCTTTTCGCGGCCTGGAAGCGCCGGCCGATCCCCCCCGCCGCCTTCCGCGCCACCGCTCCCGGCCACGGCGCGGAGCCCTTGCCCGAGCCGGACCGGCTTCTCTCGAGCGTTGCGCAGAGTTCGGCGGCAGGCGCCTTGAAGATGCTCTCGACGACGGTTCTGAACGCCAATCCGCGCACCCTCGAGGACCTCGTCACCGACCTCATCCGGCCGATGCTGAAGGATCTGGCTCGACGAGAACCTTCCGCCCCTCGTCGAGCGTCTCGTCCGCAGCGAGATCGACCGCATCGCCCGTTCGACGCGCTGAGGCAGCCGCGTTTCGGGCGAGGGGAAGGGCGCGAACCACCTCTCCAGAGGGCTGCCGAAGGCAGCGAGCCTGCGCAGCGGCGAGGGTGAAGGGGCGTTTCCGGAAGAGGCGCTGCGTCGGCGAAGGGCGCCTCTTCCTGCACCGCCCGGTCCCCGGCGGGGCGCCTTCCTCGGGTTCGGCCTTCGCCCGCGCGCCGCGGACGCCGCCCCTCCATTGACTTGCCCGGAGGGGTCCGGTTTGTAGCCGGCGCGCCTCTTCCCAGGGCGCGTCCCGCAATTCCGGTTCCGACCATGATGGACAAGACTTTCGATCCCGCCGCCGTCGAGGCGCGCATCGCCGCCCGCTGGGAGGCGGCCGAAGCCTTCAAGGCCGGCCGGCCGGATCGGCGGGCGGCGAAGCCTTACTCGATCGTGATCCCGCCGCCGAACGTGACGGGCTCGCTCCACATGGGCCACGCCCTCAACAACACGCTGCAGGACATCCTCTGCCGCTTCGAGCGCATGCGCGGCCGCGACGTGCTCTGGCAGCCCGGGCACCGACCACGCCGGCATCGCGACGCAGATGGTGGTCGAGCGCCGGCTCATGGAGCGGCAGATGCACCGCCGCGACCTCGGCCGCGAGGAGTTCGTGCGAGCGCGTCTGGGAGTGGAAGGAGGAATCCGGCGGGCGCATCGTCAACCAGCTGAAGCGCCTCGGCGCCTCCTGCGACTGGTCGCGCGAACGCTTCACGATGGACGAGGGGCTTTCGCGCGCGGTGCTGAAAGTCTTCGTCGACCTCTACCGGCAGGGCCTGCATCTACAAGGACAAGCGCCTCGTCAACTGGGACCCGACCTTCCAGACCGCGATCTCCGATCTCGAAGTGCAGCAGGTCGAGGTGAAGGGCTCGCTCTGGCACATCCGCTACCCGATCGAGGGCGAGCCGGGGCGCTTCATCACCGTCGCGACGACGCGCCCCGAAACGATGCTCGGCGACGTCGCCGTGGCGGTGCACCCCGACGACGAGCGCTTCCGCGACCTCGTCGGCAAGAACGCCGTGCTGCCGCTCGTCGGCCGAAAAATCCCGATCGTCGCGGACGAATACTCCGATCCGGAAAAGGGCACGGGCGCGGTGAAGATCACGCCGGCGCACGACTTCAACGATTTCGAGGTCGGCCGGCGGCACGGCCTGCCGCTCGTCAACGTGCTCGGTCCCGAAGCGCAGGTCCAGATTTCGAGAAACGACGCCTTCCTCGAAGGGCTCGACCGCGGCGGCGATGCGGCGGATGCGGTGCTCGCCCTCGACGGCCTCGATCGCTTCGAGGCGCGCAAGCGCATCGTCGCGCTGCTCGACGAGAGCGGCTTTCTCGTCACGGTCGAGGCGCATACGCACACGGTTCCGCACGGCGACCGCTCCGGCGCGGTGATCGAGCCCTATCTCACGGATCAATGGTACGTGAACGTGAAGCCCCTCGCCGAGCGCGCGCTGGCCGCCGTGCGTGCGGGCGAAACGCGGTTCGTGCCGGAGACCTGGGAGAAGACCTATTTCCAGTGGCTCGAGAACATCGAGCCGTGGTGCGTCTCGCGCCAGCTCTGGTGGGGTCATCAGATCCCGGCCTGGTACGACGACGCAGGCCAACATCTACGTCGCGCAGACGGAGGAGGAAGCGCGTGCGCAGGCGCGCGCGAAGCACGGGCGCGACGTGGCGCTCCGCCGCGACGAGGACGTTTTGGATACCTGGTTCTCGTCCGCCCTGTGGCCGTTCTCGACCCTCGGCTGGCCCGAGGAGACGCCGGAACTGAAGCGCTACTATCCGACGAACACCCTCGTCACCGGTTTCGACATCATCTTCTTCTGGGTCGCGCGGATGATGATGACGGGCCTGCACTTCATGGACCGGGTGCCCTTCGACACGGTCTACATCCACGCCCTCGTGCGCGACGAGCGCGGCGCCAAGATGTCGAAGTCGAAGGGCAACGTCATCGATCCGCTGGAGATCGTCGACCGCTACGGCGCCGACGCGCTGCGCATGACCCTCGCCGCGATGGCGGCGCAGGGCCGCGACATCAAGCTCTCGATCCAGCGCGTCGAGGGTTTCCGCAATTTCGCAACGAAGATCTGGAACGCGGCGCGCTTTGCCGAGCTGAACGAGTGCCGGCGTACCGCCGGGTTCGACCCGCGCGGCGCCAAGGAGACGCTCAACCGCTGGGCGCTCGGCGAACTCGCGAAAGCGGTCGCCGAGGTGTCGGAGGGGATCCAGTCTTACAAGTTCAACGAGGCGGCGCTCGCCGCCTACCGCTTCGTCTGGAACGTCTTCTGCGACTGGACCCTCGAAATCGCAAAGCCCGTGCTGCAAGGCCCGGATTCGGCGGCGAAGATCGAGACGCGCGCGACGATCGCCTTCATCTTCGACGAGATCCTGAAGCTCTTGCATCCCTTCATGCCGTTCCTCACCGAGGAACTTTGGGCCGTGAAGGGCGAGGAGGGAGACGCCCGCGAGAGCGTGCTCGCGCTGGCGCCGTGGCCGGCGCTCGGCGACCTCTCGGCGCTGGAGGCGGAGGCGGAGGTCGGCTTCGTCGTCGACCTCGTCGCCGAGATCCGCTCGGCGCGTTCGGAGACGAACGTGCCCGCCGGCGCGCAGATCCCCCTCGTCCTCGTCGCGCCGCCGGCGGAGGCGCGCGCCCGTGCCGAGCGCTGGGGCGAGACGATCAAGCGTCTCGCGCGCATCTCGGAGATCGCCTTCGCCGACACGGCGCCGAAGACCTCCGTCCAGCTCCTCGTGCGCGGCGGCGTCGCGGCGCTTCCCTTGGAGGGCATCGTCGACCTTGCGGCCGAGCGCGCGCGCCTCAAGAAGGAGTTGCAGAAGCTCGACGCCGACATCGCCAAGGTCGACGCGAAACTGAACAACGCCGATTTCCTGGCCCGCGCGCCGGAAGAGGTGGTGGACGAGCAGCGCGAGCGGCGGGAGGAGGCCGAGGCCCGCAAGGCGAAGGTTGGGGAGGCGCTGCGGCGGCTCGAAGGCGCTGCTTGAGACGATGCGGCGATGCGGCGCGTCGGGACGTATCTCTGGCGGATCGTTTACGTTGTAACGATCCTCCTGCTCGGCAGCAATCGCTGGGGCGACCGGAGCCTCTATCCCGATCGCTGGAACCACCCGGTCGAGATCCATGTGGTCAGCCACGGCTATCATTCCGGCCTCGTCATCCCCCGCGAGGCGCTGATCCGGCTGAGCGAGCGCGGCAATCGTGGCCCGAAGGACGACTTTCTCGGCAAGGTCGCCGGACGCTTCGCGGCCTATTCATGGATCGAGATCGGCTGGGGCGAGGCGCGCTTCTACCGCGAGGTGCCGACCGTCGATGCGCTCACGGTGCGCCTCGCGCTCAGCGCCCTGCGCGTTGACAGGACAAGGCGAAGGGCTCCATTCGCCTCTCCCCGCTTGCGGGGAGAGGGCCGCCGAAGGCGGCAAGCCTGCGCAGCAGGCGAGGGTGAGGGGGCAGTAACGAAGAAGGTGCTGCGGGAAGGCAAGGCGCCTTTTCCGGCACCGTCCCCTCGCCCCGCTGCGCTTCGCTCCGCTCGTTCGGCCGCAGGCCGAACCCTCTCCCCGCAGGCGGGGAGAGGCGAAGCCGCGCCTTTCAACGACCATCCCTCGCCGTCGATCCCCGCGGACTTGACGGGCCGGCCCGGGCCTCGTTCTTAAAGGGCGGCGACCTGCCATCCGGAACCCGCCATGCTCCCCTCCGTCCTGATCGCCAACCGCGGCGAGATCGCCTGCCGGATCGTCCGCACCGCAAGGCGGCTCGGGATGCGCACGATCGCGGTCTATTCGGAGGCGGATCGGGACGCGCTCTTCGTCGAGATGGCGGACGAGGCGCATCTCATCGGGCCGGCGCCGGCGCGGGAGAGCTATCTCGTCATCGAGAAGATCATCGACGTCGCCCGCCGCGCCGGCGCGGCGTCGATCCATCCGGGCTACGGCTTCCTCTCCGAGCGGGCGGAGTTCGCGCAGGCCTGCGCGGAGAACGGCATCGTCTTCGTCGGGCCGCCCGCGGCGGCGATCCGGGCGATGGGCCTGAAGGACGCCGCGAAGGCCCTCGTCGAGGCGGCGGGGGTGCCGGTCGTGCCGGGCTATCACGGCGCCCGCCAGGAGCCCGACTTCCTGCGCGGCGAGGCTGAAAAAATCGGCTATCCGGTGCTCGTCAAGGCGGTTGCCGGCGGCGGCGGCAAGGGCATGCGCCGGGTCGAGAGAGCCGGCGACTTCGACGCCGCCCTCGCGAGCGCGCAGCGCGAGGCCACGAGCGCCTTCGGCGATCCGCGCGTGCTCGTCGAGAAATACGTGCTCGCGCCGCGGCACGTCGAGATCCAGGTGTTCGCGGATGCGCACGGCAGCGTCGTGCATCTCTTCGAGCGCGACTGCTCGCTCCAGCGCCGGCATCAGAAGGTGATCGAGGAGGCGCCGGCGCCGGGAATGCCCGAGGATGTCCGGGCTGCGATGGGGAAGGCCGCCGTCGAGGCGGCGCGGGCGGTCGGCTATGTCGGCGCCGGCACGGTCGAGTTCATCGCCGACGGCCGCGAGGGGCTGAAGGCCGACCGCTTCTATTTCATGGAGATGAACACCCGTCTCCAGGTCGAGCATCCGGTCACCGAGGCGATCACCGGGCTCGACCTCGTCGAGTTGCAGTTCCGCGCCGCTGCCGGCGAAAAGCTGCCCTTTGCGCAGGGCGACCTTTCGATCGACGGCCACGCCGTCGAGGCGCGGCTCTATGCGGAGGACCCGGAAAAGGAGTTCCTGCCCTCGACCGGCAAGCTCTGGGCGCTCTCGCTGCCGGAGGGCGAGGGCATCCGCGTCGACACAGGGGTGCGGGCAGGGGACGAGGTGACGCCCTTCTACGACCCGATGATCGCCAAGATCGTGGCGCACGCGGCGACGCGCGAAGAAGCCCTCGACCGCCTCGCCGCCGCCCTCGGCGACACCGTGGTGGCGGGCCCCAAGACCAACAGCGCCTTCCTGAAGAAGCTCTGCGAGGCCGAGGGCTTTCGCGCCGGCACCTTCGACACGGGCTTCATCGACCGCAACCTCAAGGCCCTTGGCGGCGGGCCGCAGCCTGTCGATGCGGAGGCGGTTCGGCTCGGGGTGCTGAAGCTCCTCGACATGGAATACGAGCGCCGCGTGGATGAACGGCTGAGCCGCGGCATCGCGCTGCCCTCGCCCTGGGATGCGGTGGACGGGTTCCAGCTCGGCGCGGCGCGGCGGCAGGGCTTTCCGGTGGCGATCGAGGGCGAGCGGACCGAGGTTGCGCTCGCCTGGCCGAACCCCCGCGGCCGGCATCCGGACATGAACGTTACCGTGCGCTACGGCGACGGCACCTCTGCTTTCGTCGACGACTACATCCCGCAATTCCACGAGGGGTTCGTGCCGACTCCCGAGGGCGTCATCGTCGTCCGCGAGGGCCGCCAGACCCGCATCGCCTTGCACGATCCCTTCGCGGTCGACCTCGAGCACATCGACGAGGGCGGGGCCGTCAAGGCGCCGATGCACGGCAAGCTCGTCGCCGTCTTCGTCAAGGCGGGCGACCGGGTCGAGAAGGGCCAGCGCCTCGCCATCGTCGAGGCGATGAAGATGGAGCACGCCCTCGTCGCGCCGGCAGACGGGGAGATTGCGGAGGTCGCGGCGGAGGCGGGCGCGCAGGTCGCGGAAGGGGCGCGGCTGATCGTGCTGAAACCCGACGAATGAGGCTGCGGCGCAACGCCTCCTTTTCGCGCCGCGCGCCGGCGTGGTTCATCTCATCTCATGCCCCTCCATCTCCTCAAGCTCTGCGTCGGCTGCAATTCGATCGCCGATCTCGTCGAGTGGATCGAGGAGAACCGCATCCACCATAAGCGCCTGAAGCGCGACTACGAGCAGACGCACACGACCCGCATGGTGCCGAAGCGGGCGGAGGAGATCGTCGCCGGCGGCTCCCTCTACTGGGTGATCAAGGGGCAGGTCTCCTGCCGCCAGCGTCTCCTCGACATCCGGCCCTTCACGGACACGGACGGGATCGGCCGCTGTCGGCTGGTCCTGGAGCCAAAAGTCATCCCGGTTGAGCCGCGGCCGTTCCGACCCTTCCAGGGCTGGCGTTACCTCGGGGCGAAGGACGCGCCCCGGGATATCGGCCGCCGCTCCGGCGACGTCGCCCTGATGCCGGAGGCGATGCGGCGGGAACTCGCCGATCTCGGCCTCATCTGACAGAATGCCGCGATGATCCTGCGCCTCGTCCTCGCCGCCGCCGCCGTGGCCGCCGCCTCCGCGGCCGCGGCGAAGGAGTGCAAGCCGCCGGCCGACGCTCCGCCGGGCGTGCGGGCACCGCCGGCGCCCGGCTGCGCGGCCGGAGCGGCCGCGAAGCCCTTCGCCGAGGAGGCGGCCCGCGCCGGCAAGGAGCCCGGCTTCGTCGATCTCGGCAACGGCTCGTCGCTGCGGGTCGGCGGTCGCGTCAGGGTCGACGTCGGCACCGCCGGCCGGCGCTGACGGGGACAGGCTCGGCCCTATCGAAAAAGGGAACCGCGCGCGCCTGTTTCGCATTTGCCTCCCGGGGTTAGGTTCTGCGGAGGCTGCGATGCTCCTGGCGGCGTCTGAGGGTCGGCATTGGCGTTACGAGGTATGCGAGCACTCGGACGGCTATCTCGTCCAGATGCGCGACCTCGAGACCGGCGACCTCGACGAGGAATTCTCGACCATCTTCCGAACCATGCCGGTGGCCTTCGCCTATGCCGAGATGTCGGCCGCATTCGAGCGTTTCGCGGCGTCCGAAATCGAGCCCGTCGACGACGACCAAATCGGCTTCGACCTCGAAGCCAAGGAGCGCAGCTTCGCCGATCTGAGCGACCGCCTGCACGATGCCGGCGTCCACGATGTCGCCCTGAAGGCCTGGGACCGGGACCGCCGGCGGTCGCCGGGGCCGGTTCGCGTCCTTCACTAGCCTCGCTCGCATTTACAAGCGCTCCTGCCGCGCCCACATCTGTCCGCATGAGCGGCAAGACGAGCGGAGGCAAGGAGATCGCATCGGCGGGCGCGGCGAGCGCCGGGGCCGAGATTGCGTCATTCATCAGCGACGCCCGCCGGCTGACCGAGCCGGCAGGCGGTCGCCCGCGGCTCGTCTTCGCCCTCGATGCGACGATGAGCCGGCAGCCGACCTGGGATCTTGCCTGCCGCCTTCAGGGCGCGATGTTCGCCGCCGCGGCGGAGACCGGGCTTTCGGTGCAACTCGTCTACTTTCGCGGCTTCGACGAGTGCCGGTCCTCGCGATTCGTCGCCGACGCCAGGGCCCTGACCGGGCTGATGACCTCCATCGATTGCCGCGGCGGCCAGACTCAGATCGGCCGCGTCCTGCGTCACGTCCGGACCGAGGCTGGTCGCTCTTCCTTGAGGGCCGTGGTCTTCGTCGGCGATGCGATGGAGGAGCCGATCGACGATCTCTGCGCGGCGGCGGGCGAGCTCGGCCTCCTTGGGGTCAAGGCCTTCATGTTCCAGGAGGGGCGGGACCCGGACGCCGCCGCTGCCTTCCAGGAGATCGCGCGGCTCACCGGCGGCGCCTATGCGCGATTCGACGCGGGCGCGGCCCAGGCTCTGGCCGGCCTGCTGCGCGCCGCGGCCGCCTATGCGTCCCGCGGCGTTGATGGTCTCGCAAAGCTCGCGACCGAGAATGTCGAGGCGCGCCGGCTTCTCACTGCGATGCACGGCCGGTCTGCATGACGCTGCTCTACGGCCTCGCCACGGTCGTCCTCGCCTGGTGGCTTTCGCAAAAGTTCGCCAGGGCGAACACCGCCGCCATGGCGAAGGCGCTGAAGATCGTCGGCGGAGTGCTGGCGCTCGGCGGCGCCGTCGCGACGGGCCTGCGCGGGCGCATCGACATGGCGATCATGCTCGGCGGCATCGCCGCCTGGCTGTTCGGCTGGAGCCTGCCGCAATTTCCATTCTTCGGTTCGCGCCAGCAGCCGACGCCGGGTTCCGTGTCGCGGGTGCGCTCGGCGACGATCGAGATGGAGCTCGATCACGCGAGCGGCGCGCTGTCGGGGACGGTGCTCGCGGGAGCCTTTGCGGGGCGCCGTCTGGACGATCTCGACGAGGCTGCCTTGCAGCGCCTCTATCAGGACTGCGCCGCGGCCGACCTGGACGGGGCCCGGCTCCTAGAGGCGTATTTCGACCGCCGGTTTCCCGGACGGCGTGAACACGCTCAGCGTGATCGCGATCCTGGGCCGGGCGGGAGTGCGAAACCAGGGGCCATGACGGAGGAGGAAGCCTACCAGATCCTGGGGCTTCAGCCGGATGCCGGGCTCGATGCGATCCGCGCCGCGCACCGCGCCCTGATGAAGAAACTGCATCCCGACCAGGGGGGCTCGACGTATCTCGCCGCCCGCGTCAACGCGGCCAAGGACTTTCTCGTGAGCCGACATCGCTGAACTCCACACGCGATCCGGATGTTCCTTGTAAAGCGGCGGCGCCAACCTCATGCCGCCGTTGCAGATTTTTCAACTTCGCGTCGCGAAGCACTTGAAGCCGCTGCGCTTCAAGGTCCGGCACGCGGCCTCCGCGTCTTCGGACGCCTCGAAGCCCGAGAAGCGGGCGCGGTACAGGGTCGAGCCGGCCTTCGCGACCTTCTCGGTGAAGCCCGAGGCATGCGCGAGGAGGCGTCCCGCTTCGGACTTCGCCCGGCTCAGCATCTCCTTAGCCTCGTCTTCGTCCTCGACGGCGCCGAGCTGGATGACCCATGCGCCCGGCGCGGCGCGGGGCGCCTCGCGCTTGACCTCGGGCGCTTCGAGCTTGGCGACTTGGGCGCGCTCCTCGGTCCGCGCCGCCGGAGCCGGAGCCGGAGCGACCGGCACGAAGCGGGAGGTCTCGGTGGCCGGCGGCGGGCTTGGCGCGAAGGCCTGGGCGTTCGCCGGCAGGGTCAATCCGTTCGGCTGCAGGCGGAGGGGCTGCGAGGGCGTTGCGGTTCCAGCGCCGGCGGCGGAGGCGACGACCGGCCGCAACGCGGAGAGGTCGAGGGCCTTGCGGGCCCGCGGGACAGGCGCCGGCGCCGCAACCGCCTCGACGGGCCGCGATGCGGGCAGCGGCACCACCCCGGCCTCCGCGTCGGCGACGACGGTCGGTCGCGCAAAGAGGCCGCCGAAGAGCGAGAAGCCGCTGCCGCTGCCGCCGTCGCCGGCGGCGGGCGTCTGGCGGAGGCCGGCATAGGCTAGGGGCAGGCTCGACTGCACGAGCCCGGCCATGGCCTGATCGCGGCTCGCGCCCGAGCGGCCGCCGAGAATCACGGCGACGATATGCCGGTCTTCGGTCTTCGCGTTCGTCATCAGGTTGAAGCCGGAGGCACGGGTGTAGCCGGTCTTGATGCCGTCGACGCCCTCGACCCGGCCGAGGAGCTTGTTGTGATTCTTGATCGGCCGGCCGGCGTAGTAGAAGACGCGGGTCTGGAAGTAGCGGTAATAGTTCGGGAAGCGGTCCTGGATGGCGCGCGCGAGAATCGTCAGATCCCGGGCGGTCGTGATTTGTTCGGGGTCGGGGAGGCCGGAAGCGTTGCGATAGACGGTCCGGCTCATGCCGAGGGAGCGCGCCTTGCGCGTCATCATGTCGGCGAAGTCCTCCTCGGACCCGCCGAGGTTCTCGGCGATGACGACGGCGACATCGTTCGCGGACTTCGTCACGATGGCCTTGATCGCATCCTCGACCTCGATCGTCTCGCCGGGCTCCAGGGCGAGCTTCGACGGCGCCTGGCGCGAGGCGTTCGCGGACACGCGGAGCGGCGTGTCGAGGGCGAGCTTGCCGCGCTCGAGCTGCTCGAAGAGGAGGTAGAGCGTCATCACCTTGGTGATGGAGGCGGGATGGCGGAGCTCGTCCGCGTTGACGGCGTGCAGGACCTTACCGGTCTTCACGTCGACGACCATATCGGAATAGGGCGGGCTGTAGCTCCCGCCGCCGCCACCACCGTGGCGCTTGCGGCGGGCCGCTTCCGCCGGCGAGGCGAGCGCGACGAGAACCGAGGCTGCAACCCCGGTCAATGCTGCAATAGCGACGAACTTCCGGCCCCGGGCCCCGACGCAACCCATCATGCTCGACCGTCCCCGTTTACCTGGTCCCTAAGTCTGGGTCCCGCCCGGCCGCAGCGTGACCGACGCACCACAGTGCCGGACGCTAGGAGGACGGAGTTACGGGGCGGTTAATGACCGCCCTCAGGTTTTTTTGTGCACCGCACAAAATTCCCTTGACATTAATTGTGCACTGCACATATTACGAACATCCGCAACGGGCGGACAACTTTTTGATGGAGGCAGCGCCAGCGGCGCTGAGAGCATGATGGTTCAGCAGTTCGATCACTTCCAGAAGTTCGGGCAGGAGAATGTCAATTCGGCCCTCAAAACCTTTGGCGCTGTGTCAAAGGGGGCACAGGCGATCGCCGTCGAGGCCGCGGACTATGCGAAGAAGTCGTTCGAGCAGGGCACCGCGACCCTCGAGAAGCTCGTCGGGGCGAAGACCCTCGACAAGGCGATCGAGATCCATACCGAGTATCTGAAGGGCACCTACGAGAGCTTCGTCGCGCAGTCGACGAAGATGGGCGAGCTCTATGCGAGCGTCGCCAAGGAGGCCTTCAAGCCCCTCGAGGCCGCCGTGTCCAAGGCCGTTAAGTAAGCGTACCGCGTCAGTAGCTGCGTTCCTTGAGCGCCCGGCCCGTCGGCCGGGCGCTTTGCGTTTGGAGCCGTCGCTCCCGTTTCAGGCCAGATTCCGCCTTCCTGTCGCCGAACCCGGCCGCGACGATCCGCCGAGGCAAAAAGGGCGCCTGCGCTCTTTTGTGAGCGGGGAAACACCCCCATCTCGATTGATATGGCGGTCCTTGCGGAGCGATTATACACTGTGACGTGCGTCGCGGCCCGGCGGTCGGGCCGATACCAGAACTGATATGCGGACGGTCGAACGGAAGACCACACTGCGTGGGGGGCGAGGCGCCGCAGCGTCGGCGGATCTCCCTCGCGCCGTCGCGTCCGGCTCCCGCGGACCGGGCGGCCAGGGCGACGACGGCCGCAGCGGCACCGCGATCATCGCCAAGACGAAGCCGCGGACGAAACGGCCGAACCTCTACCGCGTTCTCCTCCTGAACGACGACTACACCCCGATGGAGTTCGTCGTTCATGTCCTGGAACGCTTCTTCAACAAGAACCGGGAGGATGCCACCCGCATCATGCTTCATGTCCACCAGAACGGGGTCGGGGAGTGCGGCGTCTTCACCTACGAGGTGGCCGAGACCAAGGTCACGCAGGTGATGGATTTCGCGCGCAAGCACCAGCATCCGCTCCAGTGCGTCATGGAAAAGAAGTAGCGATCCTCGCATCCATAGGATACCGAGCCCTTGCCGAGTTTTTCACGCAGCCTCGAACAAGCCCTCCACCGAGCCCTCGCGCTTGCCGGCGAGCGGCGGCACGAATACGCCACGCTGGAGCACCTCCTCCTCGCCCTGATCGACGACCAGGATGCGGCCGCGGTCATGCGGGCCTGCAACGTCGATCTCGACCTCCTGCGCCGCAACCTCGTCGACTACGTCGATACCGAGCTTGCGAACCTCATCGCCGACGCCCGCCAGGATTCGAAGCCGACCGCCGGCTTCCAGCGCGTGATTCAGCGCGCCGTCATCCACGTCCAGTCCTCCGGCCGGGAGGAGGTGACCGGCGCGAACGTGCTCGTCGCCATCTTCGCCGAGCGCGAGAGCCACGCGGCCTATTTCCTGCAAGAGCAGGACATGACCCGCTACGATGCGGTCAACTACATCAGCCACGGCATCGCCAAGCGGCCCGGGCTCACGGAAGCCCGGCCGCCGAAAGGCGCCGAAGAAGAATCGAACGAGCGGCCGACGGGCGAAGACCAGAGCGAGCGCCCGAAAAAGAAGGGCGATGCCTTGGAGGCGTACTGTATCAACCTCAACAAGAAGGCGAAGGACGGCAAGATCGATCCGCTGATCGGCCGCGAGGCCGAGGTACAGCGCACGATCCAGGTCCTCTGCCGCCGGCAGAAGAACAACCCGCTCCTCGTCGGCGATCCCGGCGTCGGCAAGACCGCGATCGCCGAGGGTCTCGCGCGCAAGATCGTGCTCGGCGACGTGCCGGCGGTGCTCGCCGGCGCGACGGTGTTCGCCCTCGACATGGGCACGCTGCTCGCCGGAACCCGCTATCGCGGCGACTTCGAGGAGCGCCTGAAGCAGGTCGTGAAGGAGATCGAGGCGCATCCGAACGCGATCATGTTCATCGACGAAATCCACACCGTGATCGGCGCCGGCGCCACCTCCGGCGGCGCGATGGACGCCTCGAACCTTCTCAAGCCGGCCCTCGCCTCGGGGACGCTGCGCTGCATCGGCTCGACGACCTACAAGGAATACCGCCAGTATTTCGAGAAGGACCGCGCCCTCGTGCGCCGGTTCCAGAAAATCGACGTCAACGAGCCGTCGGTGCCGGACACGATCGAGATCGTGAAGGGGCTGAAGCCGTATTTCGAGGAGTTCCACAAGCTCCGCTATACGAACGAGGCCATCAAGGCCGCGGTCGAACTGTCGGCCCGCTACATCAACGACCGCAAGCTGCCCGACAAGGCGATCGACGTCATCGACGAGACCGGCGCCTCGCAGATGCTTCTGGCCGAGAGCCGGCGCAAGAAAACGATCGGCGTCAAGGAGATCGAGGCGACCGTCGCCACCATGGCGCGCATCCCGCCGAAGACCGTCTCCAAGGACGACGCCGAAGTTCTGGCGAACCTCCAGGCCTCCCTCGAGCGCGTGGTCTACGGCCAGAACCGGGCGATCGAATCGCTCACCTCGGCGATCAAGCTCGCCCGCGCCGGGCTGCGCGACGCCGAGAAGCCGATCGGCGCCTATCTCTTTGCCGGTCCGACCGGCGTCGGCAAGACGGAGGTGGCAAAGCAGCTCGCCGCCACGCTCGGCGTCGAGCTCCTGCGCTTCGACATGTCGGAATACATGGAGCGGCACACGGTGAGCCGGCTCATCGGCGCGCCTCCCGGCTATGTCGGCTTCGACCAGGGCGGGCTTCTCACCGATGGCATCGACCAGCACCCGCATTGCGTGCTGCTCCTCGACGAGATCGAGAAGGCGCATCCGGACCTGTTCAACATCCTGTTGCAGGTGATGGACCACGGCAAGCTCACCGACCACAACGGCAAGCACGTCGATTTCCGCAATGTGATCATCATCATGACCACCAATGCTGGCGCGGCGGATCTGGCTCGGCCGGCCTACGGCTTCACCCGCCAGAAGCGGGAAGGCGACGACATGGAGGCGGTCAACAAGCTCTTCGCCCCAGAGTTCCGCAACCGCCTCGACGCGGTGATCTCGTTCAGCCACCTGCCGAAGGAGGTCGTGCAGAAGGTCGTCGACAAGTTCGTGCTTCAGCTCGAGGCGCAGCTCGCCGACCGCAACGTCACGATCGAGCTCTCCGACGAGGCGCGGGACTGGCTCGTCGAGCATGGCTACGACGAATCGATGGGCGCGCGGCCGATGGCCCGGCTGATCCAGTCGACGATCAAGACGCAGCTCGCGGACGATGTCCTGTTCGGCCGGCTGAAGACCGGCGGCGCCGTCCGCGTCATCGTCAAGAAGGACGAGATCGGCTTGGAGAGCCTCGGCTTCGAATATCCGGAGGGCCCGGCGAAGCCGAAGCCCGAGAAGGACGTGCGCAACGCGGCGAAGAAGAAGAAGCGGACGCGTTCCTATTCGAAGCCGCGCCGGCCGGCGAAGCCGAAGGGCGGAGGCGATAAGGGCGGCGGCGGCGGCGTCCGCACCGTGCCGAAGGTCCCGCTGGTCCGCGCATGACGGCGAAGGCCGACGACGGACGGCTTGACATCGTCCCGCAGCCGCTCGTCGACGGACGGTCGCGTGCGCCGGTCCCGGACATCGTGGTCGGCGACCGGCTGCGCGATCCCGTTCCGGAGCCGAGCCCCTCCGAAATGCTGCGCGAGGCCGTCTCGGTGCCGGTGGTGGTCGTCGACCAGCCGGCGGCGGCCCCGCCGCCGGTCGTCGCGGACGCACGCCCGGTCGTCGAGCCGGCTCCCGAGGCCTTTGCCGACATGCGGTTCATCGAGCCGCTTCCGGAGCCGCCCGTCGAGGAGCCTCCGCCGGCGCCCGCTCCGCGGGTGAAGAAATCGTGGCGGGAGCAGCGCTGGGAGCGCCGGCGCCGGCGCATCTGGTTCGAGGAGGTGCTGGCCTGGATCCTCGTGCCGATCATCCTCATCGGCGGCTATTTCTTCGTGGACGGCGTCCTCACCGCCCTCGGCACCTCTCCCTCCGCGATCTTCAACGGCCTGAGCACGATCACGTCGAATTTTTGAGTGTCCGGCCCGTAGAGCCGTGTCCACCTTCGCGGCCTCATCCTGAGGAACCCGCGAAGCGGCCGTCTCGAAGGATGCCGCATGAAACGCGGGAAGCGCCCGACGCCGATGTCGCGCGAAGGCGTATCCGAGCCCCCTGGATCATCCTTCGAGACAGGCCGGACCTGCGGTCCGGCCTTCCTCAGGATGAGGGGGAGTCTTCCCTATTCCCGCTCCTGCCGGAACGGCCCCGCCTCTGCGAGGTCCTCGACCGCGTCGGCGACGTAGGCACGCTCCTGGCGCAGATACGATTCGATCGCCCGCCGCAGGGCGGGGTCGGCGATGTCGTGGGCAGAGGCGGTGAGGACCGGGCGATAGCCGCGGGCGAGCTTGTGATCGCCCTGCGCGCCGGCCTCGACCCGCGACAGCCCGCGCGCGATCGCAAAAGCAATCGCCTGGTAGTAGCAGACCTCGAAATGCAGGAACGGCCGGTCCTCGATGCAGCCCCAATTGCGGCCGTAGAGGCGGGTGTCGCCGATCAGGTTGAGCGCTCCGGCGATCGCGCGTCCGCCGCGCTTCGCCATGACGAGGAGCACGCGGTCGGCCAGTCGCTCGCCGAGAAGCGAGAAGAATTTTCGGTTGAGGTAGGGCCGGCCCCATTTGCGCGAGCCCGTATCCATGTAGAAGGCGAAGAAGGCGTCCCAATGCGCCTCGGTCAGGTCGCTGCCGGTGACCCAGTCGATCGTGACGCCACCCGCCAGCGCGTCGCGCCGCTCGCGCCGGATCGCCTTGCGCTTGCGCGAGGAGAGCGCGCCGAGAAAATCCTCGAAGCTGCCGTAGCCCTCGTTGAACCAGTGGAACTGGCGGTCGTTGCGGGTCAGGAAGCCGTCACCCGCGAGGGCTTCGGCGTCCTCGCTGAGGATGAAGGTGGCGTGGATCGACGAAGCGTCCGTCTTTTCGCGGAGCGCCCGCAGGCCGGCGACGAGATGGCGCCGCGCGGCCGCCGCGCCGGGCCCGTTCTTGACGAGGAGGCGCGGCCCGGTCACCGGCGTGAAAGGGACCGAGACCTGGAGCTTCGGGTAGTAGCTGCCGCCGGCGCGGGAAAAGGCGTCCGCCCAGGAATGGTCGAACACGTATTCGCCCATGGAATGGGACTTCAGGTAGCACGGTGCGGCGGCGAGAAGCCGCTCCTCCTCGTCCTCGACGAGGACGTGCAGCGGCGTCCAGCCGGTGCGCCGGCCGACGCAGCCCGACTCTTCGAGCGCCGACAGAAAGGCGTGCGAGAGAAACGGATTGTGCGGATCCTCCTCCCCGCGCGGGCCGGGAAAAGCGCATGCGTTCCAGGCATCCGGCGGCACCGCGGCGAGGGATTTGGCGACTTTGACCTGAAGGGTCACGGGGCCTCTTTGCTGACGAAACCCAGAGAGGACAGTGTCCTGGGCATCGGAGGCAAGGTTCCGCGATGCCGCAACCCGGACAAGGCGCCTCAGCGTCCGGTTCATGAATCCCGCCTCAGCCCCAAACCTCCTCATCCTGAGGAGGGTTGGACCGTCAGGTCCGACCCGTCTCGAAGGAGGCTCCAGCGGGCTCGGATTCACCTTCGCGCGACGTCGGGCGTCGGGAGGTTCAAGCGTTCCCTGCAGCCTCCTTCGAGACGCCCTGGACCTGACGGTCCAGGGCTCCTCAGGATGAGGTTTTTGGGGGGTGGATTGGGATCGACTAACCAGACTCTAAGGGACGAACCCCTCGAAGACCATCTGATCCGCATTCTTCTCCGCCCGGGCCCGCTCCTGCGGCGTGCGCACGGTCCAGGTCATGACCGGGATCTTGCCGAGCACCCGCGCGAGATACGGCGCCGCGACGGGCAGGTCGCGCACCGCCCAGGAAAGAAACTGCGGCTGCGAGGCCTCGAAATGCAGAAGGTTCGCGAGATTGTGTTTCTGCTCCGCGCTGAGCTTCGCGTAGCTGCCGTCGGCGTAGCGGCTCTCGGCGACGATGCCGCGCAGGAGGTTCGGCGCGATGGTGCGCACCGCCGCGATCGGCGCCGGGTCGAAGGACTTGACGCAAACCGGCCCGGCATAATCCGCCAGGATTTCGCAGGTGCGCCGCGTCAGGCCCATGCTGCCGTCGAAGGCGCTCTTGATCTCGACGACGAGAGGCACGCGGGCCCGGATGCGGTCGAGGAAGGTCTTCAGCGTCGGAATGCGGTCGTCCGCGGAGCCGGCGATCCGGATGCCGGCGATTTCGTTCGCGGAGCGCTCGGCGACGCGGCCCTTCTCCGCGGTGAGTCGGTCGAGGGTGAAATCGTGGAAGACGACGGCCTCGCCGTCCGACGTCTCCTGCACGTCGCACTCGATGGCGAAGCCCTTGGCGATCGCCGCGTCGGCGGCGGAGAGCGTGTTCTCGAGGATGCCGCGCGTCTTGTCATGCAGGCCGCGGTGAGCGATCGGCTGCGCGGTGAGCCAGGCAGGAGCGCTCATCGGACCTCGAACATGCCTTCGACCTCGACCGCGGCGTCGAGGGGCAATTCGGCGACGCCGATCGTCGAGCGCGCATGGCGGCCGCGGTCGCCGAGGGCCGCGACCATCAGGTCGGAAGCGCCGTTCATCACCGGCGCGAGCTGCGCGAAGGTGGGCACGGCGTTGATGAAACCGCCGAGCCGCACGCAGCGCACGACGTTGTCGAGATCGCCGATCGCGGCGCGGAGCTGCGCGAGCAGGTTGATGGCGCAGAGCCGCGCCGCCTCCTTGCCGACCTCGGGGCTTACGGTGTCGCCGAGCTTGCCCTTGTGGGCATCGGCGAGCTTGCCGTCGAGGCCGAGGCAGAGCTGGCCGGAGATCACGATGAGGGAGCCCGTGCGCGCGAAGGGCACGTAGTTTGCAACGGGAGCCGCCGGCGAGGGGAGTGCGATGCCCAACTCCTTCAGCCTGTTCTCGACTGCGCTCATCGTTGCCACTCCCACGTTGCCGGTCGGGTTTTGGCGGATGAGCCAACGGGACGCAAGCGGGATGATTGCCGGGAATGCCCGGGAGTCATAGGGTTATGAAAGCTTAAATCCGGGAGTTTCCATGCGGGTCCTCTTCGCCTCGACCCTCGCCGCGATCGTCCTCGTGCCGGCGGCCGCCTTGGCCCAGGAGCCGGCCGGGGTGCGCCTCGTGCCGCACAGGGCGGTCTACGACCTGACCCTCGCCCGCTCCGGCGGCTCGCGCGCCCTCGACAGCGCCAAGGGCCGCATCGCCTTCGACTTCGCCGGCGACGCCTGCGCCGGGTACAGCCTCAAATACCGGCAGGTCACCGTGCTCGATTCGAGCGAGTCCGGACCGAAGACTCTCGACGTGCGCAGCGCAACGTTCGAATCCGCCGACGGCAAGACGATTCGGTTCAAGACCAACTCCCTGATGGAGGGCGTCGCGAGCGACAACGTCGACGGCAGCGCGGATGTCAGGAACGGCGCGCTCGCGATCCGCCTCACGGGGCCGAAGCTCGAGACGGTCAACGTCCCCGTCGAGCCGGTCTTCCCGACCGAGCACATGAAGAAGCTGATCGACATCGGCCGGGCCGGCGGCAACACCTTCGCCGTGAAGGTTTATGACGGCTCCGACAACGGCAAGAGGATCTACGACACCCTGGCGCTGGTCGGCCATCGCATCGAGCCGGGGCAGGGCACGAACACCGAGGCCGCCGCCGCCGGCAACCCGGAACTCGCGAAGCTGCCGCGCTGGCCGATGACGATCAGCTACTTCACGCCGGGAACCGGCGACCGGACGCCGGTTTACACGATTTCGTTCGAGCTTTACGAGAACGGTGTCAGCCGGGCCCTGAAGCTCGATTACGGCGACTTCGCCCTCAAGGGCGAGCTCGCGAGCCTCCAGCTTCTGCCGTATTCCGACTGCCAGCGCTGAGCCCCGACGGCCGGTCCCCGGCGAGGGGAGCCGGTCCGACGACACGCCCTTGAGTGAATTGTTGTTCGTTCACGGAGCGTCGCTGCTTTCGCGGGAATAGCGAAATTTGCTATAAATGGGTATAAGGGAGCCTCATCGGCGAGGGTCGCATGAATGTATCGTTGTCGCCGGAACTGGAACGGCGCGTTGCCGAGAAGGTTGCGTCCGGGCTCTATACGAGCGCGAGCGAGGTCGTGCGCGAGGCTCTGCGTCTGCTCTTCGAGGCGGACGAACTCAAGGCGCGCCGGCTCGAGCAGTTGAACACGGATATCAAAGTCGGGCTCGACCAGCTCGACCGCGGCGAGGGCGTTGACGGCGAGGAGTCCCGCCGGCGGGTGATGACCCGGTTCCCGGCTCGCCCGTAATGGTGCGTGGAGCGCCCTTGCTCCCCCACGAACGACCTGTTCCGCCTGTCAGCGCTGAGGGCCGCGCAGGGCGATCCCCTTTTGCAGGCTGTCCGCGCCGAAGCGGTCGCGGATCTTGTCGATCGCGGCGTCGCGGCTCTTCTCGCGCAGCACCTCGCGGTCGGCGAGGTCGCCGCGGTCGGCGAGGGCTCCCTCGCAGAGATCCGCGGCGCCGATCCCGATCAGCCGGAACGCCGTGCCGTCGCAGGCGCCGCGCAGGAGCTGACGGGCCGGCTCGAACAGGCGCGCGGCGAGCTGCGTCGGCGGCAGGCCGGAACGGGTGCGGGTGATCAGCCGGAACTCGCTGTCCTTCAGCTTCAGAGTGACGCTGCATCCGGCGAGGTCCGCCGCCTTCAGCCGGCGTGAGACCCGCTCCGCGAGGCGCCAGAGGATCGGCTCGAGGTCGTCGAGGGTGCGAAGGTCGGAAAAGAAGGTCGTCTCCGCCGAGACGCTCTTCGTCTCCCGTTCCGGCGTGACGCGGCGGTCGTCGAGGCCCGACGCGAGCCGGGTCAGGCGGCCGGCCTCGCGGCCGAGCGCCTCGAACAGGGTCTTCTGCGGCACCTCGCGCAGGTGGCGGATCAGGGTGACGCCGGCGCGGGCGAGGCGCGCCTGCGCCGCGGCGCCGATGCCCGGCATCGCCGTCACCGGCCGGTCGGCCAGGAAGGTCTCGGCCTCCGCCCTGCCGATGACCGAGAAGCCGCGGGGCTTTTCGAGATCGGAGGCGATCTTGGCGAGAAACTTGTTCGGCGCGAGCCCGATCGAGACCGTGATGCCGAGCTCATCCTCGACCCGGCGGGCGAAACGGGCGAGCGCCAGGGCGGGGCTCGCCCGATGCACGCGCTCCGTCCCGGTGAGATCGAGAAAGGCCTCGTCGATCGAGACCGGTTCCACGAGGGGCGTCAGGCCGAGCATGAGCTGGCGGACGGCCCGGCCGGCGATCCGGTACTTGTCCATGTTCGGCTTGATCACCACCGCGTGCGGGCAGGCCTTCAGGGCCTTGAACATCGGCATGGCGGAGCGGATGCCGTAGGTCCGCGCGACGTAGCAGGCGGTCGAGACGACGCCGCGGCGCCCGCCGCCGACGATCACCGGCTTGTCGGCGAGGCTCGGGTCGTCGCGCTTTTCGACCGCCGCGAAGAATGCGTCGCAGTCGACATGGGCGATCGAGAGCAAGTCGCGCTCCGGATGCGCGAGGAGGCGGGGCGACCCGCACGATTCGCAGCGCTTCGCGGCGGCTCTCGCCTCCTTCAGGCAGTCGCGGCAGAACGGCGCGCCCGGCTCCGGCATCATGAAAATTCCGAAGGAGATAGGGTGTGCCGCGCCTCCATGATCCGCTCCGGCCTCGTTGCGAGGGAGCGGGCGAGGTCGAGAAGCAGCGTCTCGTCGGCCGCGACGTGGTCGAGAACGGCGACGAGGAAGCCCGGCGAGGCGGCAGCTTCCCGGATCCCGTCCGGCGTCAGGCCCGTCCGGTCGAGGAAGCGGCCGAGCCGCTCGTCGTTCTCGGCAATGAAGGAAAAGGCGTCGATGGCGACCGCCGCCGCCGCGTCGGGATCCATTTTCCTGTGCGAATGCATGGTGGGACGATTTGCACTTCGTCAACGGGTCGGTCGGTAGGCTTATCATCGGATGATCGGATCGTCCCGTGAAGCGCGATTCCGCCCGGGGCCGGAACCATGGCCATGCCCAAGACCGTGCTCATCGTTGAGGACAACGAACTCAACATGAAGCTCTTCAACGACCTGTTGGAGGCGCACGGCTATTTGACCCTCAAGACCGGGCACGGGATCGAGGCGATGGAGCTCGCCCGCGCCCACAAGCCGGACCTCATCCTGATGGACATTCAGCTGCCCGAGGTCTCCGGCCTCGAGGTCACCCGCTGGCTGAAGCAGGACGAGGAGTTGAAGGGCATCCCGGTGATCGCCATCACCGCCTTCGCCATGAAGGGAGACGAGGAGCGCATCCGCGAGGGCGGCTGCGAGGCCTATCTCTCGAAGCCGATCTCCGTCGCGAAATTCATCGCCACGGTGCGAACCTATCTCGACGCCGAATCGCCGGCCTGACAGGCTTCGCGGGGGCGCCACTTAGAGGTCGGCCGGTCTTAACCTTGACAGGCTTCGGTTGCGGCGCGTGGCCTTGCCGGTCCTTGCATTGGGCGAGGGCTGCTGTACTTTCGCCTTCGAGTTCCCTCTGCCTCCAGCAGAGGTCCTGAACGCCCTACGGAATGCTCAGGTCCGCCGCATCTCCTGGGTTTTCGTGGGCTAGGCCGGCTCGGGGGCGGTTCGTGGCCTCCTCATCGCCGTCACCAGCCGGCCACCTTCTCAAATGCCCTCGCATCGGAGATGCGAGGGCATTTTCAGTTGAATCCCCGCCTCTCTCCGCAAGCCTGGCGGATCCACACGTCCCGACTGCGGAGAGGCTAATCCGCGCCCTTCGCGGGGATGGGTGCATACGCCAGCCCATTCGGGAGAGGGGGAGCCGCGGCTCTTTTTGGGATGTGTGAATGCCGGAGCCCCGCGCGCGGGGAGAGGCGGTTGGCGTCCTTTGCGCAGGGCGCCTGGAACAAAAAAGCCGCCCGATCAGGGCGGCCTTCGCGTCAGCCCGATAAAATCCGGCCTACTTGATCTTCGCTTCCTTGAACTCGACGTGCTTCTTGGCGACCGGGTCGTACTTCTTCAGCGAGAGCTTCTCGGTCATCGTGCGCGAGTTCTTCTTCGTCACGTAGAAATAGCCGGTGTCGGCGGTCGAGACGAGCTTGACCTTGATGGTGGCGGCCTTGGCCATGGGGACCTCTTCGATCGGCGTCCGCGGGCGGAACGCAAAGAACCGGGCGAGCCCGGCGAAAATCGCTCCCAGAGCCATGCCCGATCGGGCCGGAGGCGTCAAGGCGCGCGCGGTGCCGTCGCGAGGCGCCAGCCGACGACCGCGACGTAGAGTGCGCTGAAGCCGGCAAGACTCCAGGCGAAGCCGTCCGGCGGGTCGGCGTCCATGCTCAGCCCGACGACCGGCGGCCCGACGACGAGGCCGACATTGTACAACAGCACGAAGGCGGCGTTCGCGCTGACGAGGTCGGAACCGGAAAAGCGCGCGCCGAGATGGGCGAGGCCGACCGTGTAGAACGCTCCGGTCAGCCCGGCCCAAACGAAGAGCAGGGCGCCGAGGCCGATTGCGCTGTCCTTGAAGGCAGGGATCAGGAGGGCGGCGAGTGTTCCAAGGAGGGCCGCGGCGAACAGGATCTTGCGGCGGTCCAGCCGGTCCGAGATGATCCCGAACGGGATCTGCAGCGCCACGTTGCCGAGGGCGACGGCGCTGACGAGCAGCGCGGCCTCCCGCTCGGCAAGGCCGGTTGCGAGCCCGTAGATCGGCAACAGCGCGAAGCCGCCGGTCTCGAGCGCCCCGAAGACGAAGGCCGCGAGCGTCGCCGCCGGCGCGGCGACGACGAGGCTGAAGACGCCGCGTCGCTTGGCGCGGTCGAGGGCCGGCGTGAGGTTTCCGGCGAGCAGCAGCGGTAGGGTCGCGAGCGAGAACAGGGCGGCGCCCGCGAGATAGGGCGGCCAGCCGCTGGTGCCGACGGCCGCGAGGATGAACGGCCCCAGGGTGAAGCCCGCGGCGAGGACCGTAGCGTAAATCCCCATCACGAGGCCGCGGCGGCGCGCCGGGGAGGAGGCGGTGATCCAGTATTCCGAGAGGACGAAGAGCACGCCGAGGGCCGCCGAGAGGACGAAGCGGAGCGGGAACCACCAGGCGATCCCGTAGAGGAGCTTGAAGCCGATGATCACCGCCGGCACGGTCAGCACGGCCGAAAGGAGCAGGGCGAGCACGCCGTAGCGCGCCGCAAGGCGCGGCACGAACGGGACGACGATCAGGCTCGCGACGCCGGCGACGGCGGTGTTGAAGCCGATCATGCTCCGGCTCGCGCCCATCCGGTCGAGTTCGAGGGAGAGGAGCGGGATCGTCAGGCTGAGCCCGATGCCGACCGCGGCGATGCACGAGATGGCGGCCGTCAAGGCGGCGGTCTGCGGTCGGCTGAAGGACCGGCTGTCGGTCATGCTCCCGTCAGAGGAGCTCGCGGACGAAGCGGCGATGGACCTCGTGGAAGAAGGGCACCGGCAGCTCGGGCAGAAAGTCCTGCGCGATGCGCGCCTCGAGTTCCTGCAGGATCGAGCGGGTGATGCTCGGCAGGTCGAGGCGGGTCGCCTCGGCGATGGTGACCCAGGCGAGTTCCGTCAGTTCCGAGTTCGGGCCGACGAGGCCCGGGACTTCGTGAGCGATGGCGGCGCGGTCGACGGCGAGGAAGCGCGTGTCGAAGCGCTTCGGACGGCCCGGCGGCGTGATCGCGCGGGCGATCACCTGCAGCGATTCGAGTTCGGGAAAGACGCCGTGCTCCGCGAAGGCCGACCACGGACCATCCGGCACCTTCTCCGGGGCGCCGTATTCGCGGGTGCCGAGGAGCAGGCCTGTCTCCTCGTAGGTCTCGCGGATCGCGGCGAGCGCCAGCGCCCGGGCGCGGGTCGGCGAGGGCCGGCGGACGCGCGCCATCAGGGCCGCTTCGGCGCGGGCGGCGAGCGCGCCCGCCGCCGGCATCGAACGGTCGCCGAGTTCGATGCGCCCACCCGGGAACACGAATTTTCCCGGCATGAACTTGTGGCTCTCGTGGCGCAGTCCCATCAGGACCTTGGGCGCGCGACCGCGCCGGTCGATGACGATGAGGGTCGCCGCATCCCTCGGGCGGATGTTCGGGAAGGAACGGTCCCGTTCAGCCGGAGCGAGGTGTCTCTCGATGACCTGGCGCGTTGTGTCCGCCACCGCCGCCCTCCGGTTCTGAGGCGCGCGAAGCGGATTGCGCCTCGCCGAAGCCGTGCATCCCTAACGCGAATTGCAGCCCCACGACAGCGCCTTTCGCCGGCTGCAGAAGCGCCATGCAGAGCACGAGCGTCAGCGCAGGCCAAACCGCGAGATGGAGCCAGAGCGGAACCATGAAGCGGGTTTCGCTCTGGAAGATGCCGTAGCCGACGACATGCCCGACGAGCAGGATCACGATGTAGGGCGGCAAGTCGTCTGCGCGGTGATGATGGAAGGCGGTGCCGCAGACATCGCACGCGTCGGCGACCTTCAGGAACGTGCGGAAGAGGCGGCCGCGGCCGCAGGCCGGGCAGCGGCCGCGAAAGCCGCGCGCCATCGCAAGGCCAACGCCAGGGCTCCCGGGCAGGACGACAAGGGCCGGCTCGGCCATTCGGAAAAGGCTCCTCAGAGTTCGAACTCGTCGACCGAAACAACCCTAAACCCCTCATCCCGAGAGCGTGTGAATTCTTTCAGATAAGAGGCGCGGGTCCGCCTCTCCCCGCTTGCGGGGAGAGGGCCGCCGAAGGCGGCAAGCCTGCGCAGCAGGCGAGGGTGAGGGGGCGGCGCCGAAGGACGCGCTGCGATGCGGAAGGGCGCCCCTTCCGGGGACGCCCCTCTCACCCCCGCTTCGCTTCGCTCCGCTCGTTCGGCCGAAGGCCGAACCCTCTCCCCGCAAGCGGGGAGAGGCGAATTCGCGCCTTTCGCCCGAAAGATTGGCGATGTCGCGAAAGTGAACACGGCTTTATGGGCCAGACACTCAGGCGCCGGCGCGCCGCCGCCTGTCTTTCACGCGTCCGCCGGACCGTCGACGCGGCCAAGCGTCCTCCTTGGCGGCGGCGGCCTTCGCCTTGTTCGGCTTCGACTCGCCTTTCGCGGCGGGCTTGCGCGCGCCGTCCTTGCCGCGCCGCCCGGAGCGGCCCTCGCTCAGGATCTCGAAGCGTAGGGCGCCGGCGACCGGCGCCGCCTCGACGAGTTGGACGCGGACCTTGTCGCCGAGCCGGAAGGTCTCGCCGGTCCGTTGTCCGACAAGGGCGTGGCTGCGCTCCTCGAAGCGGTAATAGTCGGCCCCGATGGTGCTCGCAGGGACGAAGCCATCCGCGCCGGTGTCGTCGAGCTTCACGAACAGGCCCGCCCGGGTCACGCCGGAGATCTGGCCGTCGAAGGCGGCGCCGATGCGATCGGCGAGATGGTGCGCGACGAGGCGATCGACGGTCTCCCGCTCCGCCGCCATGGCGCGCCGCTCCGCCGCCGAGATGCGGGCGCTCGTCTCGACGAGCTCCGCCAGCGTCGTGTTCGCCGGCAGGCCGTCCCGGCCGAGCTTGAGGGCCGAAATGAGCGCGCGGTGGACGACGAGGTCCGCGTAGCGGCGGATCGGCGAGGTGAAATGCGCGTAGCGGCGCAGGTTGAGGCCGAAATGGCCGTAGTTCTCGGCCGCGTATTCGGCCTGCGACTGGGAGCGCAGCACGACCTCGTTGATGAAGAGCTGGTGCTCGGTGCCCTCGACGCCGGCGAGGATGCGGTTGAAGAGGGCCGGGGACAGTGCCCCCTGCTTCGGCAGCTTCAGGCCGACCGAGGCGACGACCTCGCCGAGCGACCGCATCTTCTCCAGGGAGGGCTCGTCGTGCACCCGGTAGATCAGCGGCGCGTCGGCACGCTCGAGGGTCTCCGCGGCGGCGACGTTCGCCTGGATCATGAACTCCTCGATCAGGCGATGGGCGTCGAGGCGCTCGGGCGCATGGATGCGCGCGACGGTCCCGTCCGGCGCCAGCTCGATCCGCCGCTCCGGCAGGTCGAGAAAGAGCGGCTCGCGCCGGTCCCGCGCCCGCTTCAGGGCGGCGTAGGCGTCAAAGAGCGGACGAAGCGCCGTGGCGAGGAGGGGAGCGGTCGCCGCGTCCGGGCGGCCGTTGATCGCCGCCTGCGCCTGCTCGTAGGACAGCTTCGCCGCCGAGCGCATCATGACGCGATGGAAGCCGTGCCGGAGCTTGCGCCCGTCCGCGGCGATCGTCATGCGGACGGCGAGGGCGGGGCGGTCTGCGAGCGGGAGCAGGGAGCAGAGGTCGTTCGAGATGCGCTCCGGCAGCATCGGCACGACCCGGTCCGGAAAGTAGACGGAATTGCCCCGCTCCAGCGCCTCGCGGTCCATGGCCGAGCCCGGCCGCACATAGGCTGCGACGTCGGCGATGGCGACGGTGAGGACGAAGCCTCCCGCATTGGCGGGATCGGCGTCCGGGGCGGCGTGGACGGCGTCGTCGTGGTCCTTGGCGTCGGCGGGGTCGATGGTGAGGAGGGGGAGGGCGCGCCAGTCCTCGCGCCCGTCGAGCGTCGCGGCGGGCGCGGCCTCTGCCTCGCGCAGGACGGCCGGCGGAAACTCGTTCGGGATGCGGTGCGCGTGGATGGCGATCAGGCTGATCGCCTTCTCGGAACCGACCGCGCCGAGCCGCTCCTTCACCTTGGCCTGCGGCAGGCCGTAGGGCCCGGCCTTGCCGATGCTGGCGGCGACGAGGTCGCCGTCCTTCGCGCCGCCCTCGTCACCGGGCCGGACCAGAAACTCCCGATCGCGGGACTTCTTGTCGACCGGCACGACCCGGCCGCCGCCTTCGGGGAGGGCGCGGAAGAGGCCGAGCACCTGCGCTTTCTGCTTGGCGATGACCTTCACGACGCGCCCGGCGTAATGCCGCGGGTCGCCCGCGCGGTCTGGCTCGACCCGAATCAGGGCGCGGTCGCCGATGCCCGGGGCGGGCGTGCCCGGCCGCGGCCTTTTCGGCGGGCTGACGAGAATGCGCGGGATGGGGCCGTGCGCCTCATCCCATTCCGCGGGCTCCGCGACGAGTTCTCCGTCGCGGTCGCGGCTCTTGATGTCGGCGAGGACCACCGGCGGCAACTGCCCGGCCCGATGGACCCGATTGCCGCGCCGCTCGACCGCGCCCTCGTCCTCGAGGGTCCGCAGAATCTCCTTCAGCCGCAGGCGGTCGTCGTGCTTGAGGCCGAAGGCCTTGGCGATCTCGCGTTTGCCGACCTTGCCCTTGGCGTCGCGGATAAAGGCAACGATGTCTTCGCGCGAAGGGAAGGCGGGGGCGGAGACTTTGCGGGATTTTGCCAAGAGGACCTGCCGGGCTTCGATAGTGGAGGATGCTGCCGCAATTGGGGCGCCGTTTGTAGCCGCAATCGCGCCGCCTGCATTTCGAGCCAGGCGAAGAACGCGATTTGCCTCTCCCCGCTTGCGGGGAGAGGGCTGCCGAAGGCAGCAAGCCTGCGCAGGCGAGGGGGCGGCGACGAAGGAGGCGCCGCGTCGGTGAAGGGCGCCTCTTCCGGCGCCGCCCCCTTACCGTGCTTCGCTTGTTTCGGCAGAGCCGAAATCCTCGCCCCGCAGGCGGGGAGAGGCGAACCCGCGCCTTCTGGGAGGTGCGCAAGAAAAAGGCTCCCGGATTGCGGGAGCCTTTCAAGGGGACCGGCTCGTGGGGGCAGAATGAGCCGGCGATACCTGTAAACGCGCCTGCTCCGCCGGTGTTCCCGCCGCTTCAAAAAAATTCGGCCCGACCCGGCACGAAAAAGCCGGAGCCCGAAGGCTCCGGCCGGGAGGGGGCCGCCGCAACGGCGGCCGGGGAGGAGACCCGAAAGAGACTCAGACCGAGTAGTACATGATGAACTCGATCGGGTGCGGCGTCATCTCGAAGCGGGCGACCTCGGTCATTTTCAGCTCGATGTAGGAGTCGATGAAGTCGTCGTTGAAGACGCCGCCCGCCTTGAGGAAGTTGCGGTCCTTTTCGAGGCAGCCGAGCGCTTCGCGGAGCGAGCCGCAGACGGTCGGGATTTTCTTCAGTTCGCGCGGCGGCAGGTCGTAGAGGTCCTTGTCCATGGCCGCGCCGGGGTCGATCTTGTTCTGGATGCCGTCCAGGCCCGCCATCAGCATCGCCGCGAAGGCGAGGTAGGGGTTGGCGGTCGGGTCCGGGAAGCGGACCTCGACGCGCTTCGCCTTGGGCGACGTCGTCCACGGAATGCGGCAGGAGGCGGAGCGGTTGCGCGCCGAATAGGCGAGCAGCACCGGAGCCTCGTAGCCGGGCACGAGGCGCTTGTAGGAGTTCGTCGACGGGTTCGTGAAGGCGTTAAGCGCCTTAGCGTGCTTGATGATGCCGCCGATGTACCAGAGGCACTCCTGGGACAGGTCGGAATACTTGTTGCCGGCGAAGACGGGCTTGCCGCCCTTCCAGATCGACTGGTGGACATGCATGCCCGAGCCGTTGTCGCCATAGACAGGCTTCGGCATGAAAGTCGCTGTCTTGCCATAGCTTTGCGCGACGTTGTGGATGCAGTACTTATAGACCTGCATCTGGTCGGCCATGTGCACCAGCGTGTCGAACTTCATGCCGAGTTCGTGCTGGGCGGAGGCGACCTCGTGGTGGTGCTTCTCGACCTTGACGCCCATCGAGGCCATCGCCGCGAGCATCTCGCCGCGCATGTCCTGGGCCGAGTCGAGCGGCGGCACGGGGAAATAGCCGGCCTTCGTCTGGATGCGGTGGCCGAGATTGCCGCCCTCGTAGTCCGTGTCGCCGTTGGTCGGCAGCTCGGAGGAGTTGAGCTTGAAGCCCGTGTTATAGGGTTCGGCCAGGAACTTCACGTCGTCGAAGATGAAGAACTCGGCCTCCGGGCCGACATAGATCGTGTCGCCGACGCCGGTCGACTTCAGGTAGGCCTCGGCCTTCTTGGCGATGCCGCGCGGGATCGCGGTTGTAGGGCTCGCCGGTGGCCGGCTCGAGGATGTCGCAGTTGATCGACATCGTGGCGGCCGAAAAGAACGGGTCCATGCAGGCCGTGGTCGGGTCCGGCATCAGGGTCATGTCGGATTCGTTGATCGCCTTCCAGCCGGCGATCGACGAGCCGTCGAACATGGTGCCGTCGGCGAACACGTCCTCGTCGACGAGCGAAACGTCGAAGGTGACATGCTGCCACTTGCCGCGCGGATCGGTGAAGCGGAAGTCGACGTATTTGACGTCGTTGTCCTTGATCGCCTTGAGCACGTCTTTGGCGGTCTTCATGGCCCCAGCAGTCCTTTTCTTCCCTGGTTGGTCCCCGCGGGCCGGACGGCCGCGGCGTTGCGAATCGCGGTCAGATCGCGTCGGCCCCGGTCTCGCCGGTCCGGATGCGGATCGCTTCCTCGACCGTCGATACAAAAATCTTGCCATCCCCGATGCGGCCGGTCTGCGCCGCCTTGCGGATCGCCTCGACGGCGCCTTCGACCATCTCGTCCGGTAGGACGATCTCGAGCTTCACCTTGGGCAAGAAAGTCGACCACGTATTCGGCGCCGCGATAGAGTTCGGTATGGCCTTTCTGGCGCCCGAAGCCCTTCGCCTCGATCACCGTAATGCCCTGAAGGCCGACCTCCTGGAGCGCTTCCTTCACCTCGTCGAGCTTGAACGGCTTGATGATCGCTTCGATCTTCTTCATGGCCCTGTGCGATGTCTGTCCGACGGTCTGCCGCTTCTAGCATCGGATCGGCCGGCCTGCCATGGTTCCGGCCGGCGGACCGGGTCGGATTTGCCATCGCAACGGGCAACGATGGCTCAAACTTTAGGCATTTGTGCGTCGCTCGGGCGGCGCCGGAAAGAGGAGCGCCGGTTTGAGCGGCAATCTGCGCCAACGTCAGGCAAATGGACCCTGAGCGGCTCCTGACCGCCGCCGCCATGCGCGAGGCGGACGCCCGCACCATCGCGGCCGGAACGCCCGGCCTCGTGCTGATGGAACGGGCCGGCGCCGCGGTGGCCCGTATCGCCGCGGAGATGGCGGGTATCGGCGCGGACACTCTGATCGTGTGCGGCCCCGGCAACAACGGCGGTGACGGGTTCGTCGCCGCCCGCCTCCTCGCCGGGGGCGGCGCCCGGGTCATTCTCACGCTGTTGGGGTCCCGGGAAGGATTGAGCGGAGACGCGGCCCTCGCCGCCGCGAGCTGGCAGGGTCCGGTCCTGCCGCCGGGAGACGTCCGGCCGGAACAGGCGGCGCTGATCGTCGACGCACTCTTCGGCTCGGGCCTCGCCCGGGAGCTTTCCGGCGACGCGGCTGAGATCGTCGCGCGGCTGAACGGATCGGGACGTCCGATCCTCGCCGTCGACATTCCCTCGGGAATCGACAGCGATACCGGGGAGGCGAGGGGGATTGCGATCGGGGCCACGCGGACGGTGACCTTCGCGGCGCGAAAGCCCGGCCATCTTTTGCTGCCGGGGAGGGCCCATTGCGGCGCCGTCGAAACCGCCGACATCGGCATCCCGCAAGAGGTCGTCGAGGCGGTCGCAGATGCGACCTTCGCCAACGCGCCGGCGCTCTGGCGGGCGGCACTGCCGCGGCCGGGGCTATCCGCGCACAAATACGTTCGCGGCCACACCCTCGTCCTCTCGGGCGGGGCGGCGCGCACGGGCGCCGCGCGGCTCGCCGCCCGGGCCGCCCTGCGCATCGGCTCCGGCCTCGTGACGGTGGCCTCGCCGCCGGAAGCGGTCGGGATCAACGCGGCGCAGCTGACCGCCGTGATGGTGCGCGGCTGCGACGGCCCCGAAGGGCTCGCGGCCATCCTGGAGGACGAGCGCTTCAACGCGATCGTGCTCGGGCCGGCGCTGGGCGTCCACGCCATGACCCGGACCATGGCGACGGTCGCGGCCGAGGCGCGCCGCGCCCTCGTCCTCGACGCCGACGGGCTGACGTCCTTCGAGGGATTCGCGAACCAGCTCGCCGGGCGCTTCGGCGAAGCGCCGACCGTCGTCACGCCTCACGGCGGCGAGTTCGCCCGCCTCTTCTCGGGCCGGCCCGACATCCTGGAGCCGCGCTCGAAGCTCGAGCGGGCGCGGCGCGCCGCCGCCTTTCTCGGCGCCGTCGTCGTGCTGAAGGGGCCGGACACCGTAATCGCCGCCCCCGACGGCCGCGCCGCCATCAATGAGAACGGCACGCCCTACCTCGCCACCGCAGGGTCGGGAGACGTGCTCTCCGGCTTCGTCGCCGGCCTGATGGCGCAGGGGCTTCCGGCCTTCGAAGCGGCCTGCGCCGGCGTCTTCATCCACGCGCAAGCCGCCGCCGCCTTCGGACCGGGCCTGATCGCGGAGGATTTGCCCGAACTCGTGCCGGGCGTGCTGCGAGCGCTGCTCGGCTGACCTGGGGACCGGCAGCGCGGTTCGTTGAATCGCGGGTCGGGGCGCATCGCGATTACGGGAGCCGGAGCGGGTTCGGACCCCGCTCCGGCCCTCCGGCCCACACGGCGGACGAGAAGGTCAGTCTCAGTTCGCGGAGCTGTTCACGTCACCTGGAACCACGTCCACAACCCGCCGTCGAAGCGCTCCAGCACCGTCGAGGCGATGAGCCACTTGCCCGGATTGTCGGCGTTGAAGGCGATCCGGAGGGTGCGGTTTTCCGGCACCAGGACGGTGTCGAGGAAATAGGGCTCCCAGCCGTCGTCGAAGGGATGCAGCAGCCGGAAGACGTGGCCGTGCAGGTGGAACGGCTGCGGCAGAAGGGTCTCGTTCTTCAAGGCGAGCACGACCGGCTGGCCTTTCTTCACCGCGACGAGGGGCGTCGCGGCAGAGCCGGGCCGGTCGTTGATCGACCAGGGCTGGCCGCGGCCCGTGTCGGCCGCACGGATGACGAGATCCTTGCGCACCGCGCTCTGCAGCTTGATCGCCGCCGGCAGGGCCGGATTCGGCGGCAGCGGCGCGATCGGCGGCAGCGCCGGGCGGGGGCTTCCGATGGCGGCAAGGGTCAGGAGCGGCACCGGGCGGACCTGGCCGATGAGCGCAAGGACCGCGCCGGTGGCGCCGGCCTCGGCCGGCATGTCGAGCATCACGTCGTAGCGGGTGCCGGGCGCGAACGGGACGCTCGCGCGCAGGGGCTCGAAGCTGTCGGTCGGCTGGCCGTCCACGGCGACCACGTAGGGCTTCAGCCCTTCGAAATGCAGCTGCAAGATCCGGGCGTTGCAGGCGTTGGCGAAGCGCAGCCTGAGCCGCGCTCCGGGCGCCGCCTCGATCCGCTGCGGGACGGCCTCGCCGTTGACCGTGAGCCAGTTGCCGAGGCGGCCGGCGCCGTCGCGGACCGGGTCGAACGGCATCAGCGCGCCGTCTTCCGCCGTAAGCCAGTCGTCGACGAGGAGCGCGAGGTCCCGATCGACCGCCGGCGGCGAGGCCTCCTCGACGATGAGGAGGCCGGCAAGCCCCCGCGCCGCCGGCTCGGCGCTGCCGCCGAGGACGCAGGGACGGATCAGGAAGGTGCCGGTATCGGGGGGCGTGAAGAAGGTGTTCAGGCTCGCGCCGGGCGCGATCGGCTCCTGCGTCAGGCCGCCGACGCCATCGGCGGCGTTCGGGCCGCGGACCCCATGCCAGTGCAGGCTGAGGGGCTTTTGGGTCTCGTTCCGGATGCGGGCCCTCACCTCCCGGCCCGCCCTCAGGCGGATGATCGGGCCGGGCTCGCTCTCGGACCAGCGGCCTTCGAGGGACCAGACGTCGGCGTCGACGGTTGCGTCCGGCCGCAGCCGGCGCGGCTTCGGGAAGGCCCGCAGAATTCTGCGGCGGCGTTTCGGCCAAGGCGCGTCGGGGGAGGGCGAAGAGCGAGAGGCCGACACCGGCCGCGACGGCGCGGCGGCTCGGGCGGGGAGGGGAGCGAAACATGCCTCGACCATAGCAGGTCGGGGAGCCGTTCGAGCCTCCTCCCGCCCCCGAAGTTTTTTGCTGCGGCTCCTGGCGACCATGCTATAGAGCCGCGTCCCGGGAGGGGGGTGTCCTGCGCCGCCTTCGGCGCGGGCGTGGCGGAACTGGTAGACGCGCTGGATTTAGGTTCCAGTGGCGAAAGTCGTGGGGGTTCGAGTCCCTCCGCCCGCACCAGTCCCGTCTGGACCGCGCTTCTAGGACCCTTGCCCGCCTCGGCTTCGGTCCTCGGCGTCTTCGGGCGCGACGGGCACGAGATTCGGGCGGCGCGCGGGAGCGTTCCGGCGACGAGACATTTGGCGATGAAGGCGAGATGACCATGCAGGTGACTGAAACCCTGGCCCAGGGCCTGAAGCGTGAATTCAAGGTTGTGCTGCCGGTGACGGAGCTCGAGGAGCGCCTGACCAGCGAGCTCGCCACCCTCAAGGACCGCGTCCGGATCAACGGCTTCCGGCCGGGCAAGGTGCCGGTCGCGCATCTGCGCCGGGTCTACGGCCGCTCGGTGATGGCCGACGTCGTCCAGAACGCCGTCAACGAGGCCAATCGCAAGATCGTCGAGGAAAACTCCCTCAAGCTCGCCCACGAGCCGGCGATCCAGTTCCCGGAGAACAAGGAAGAGGTCGAGCGGGCGATGGACGCCAAGGCCGACCTCGCCTTCACGGTCGCCCTCGAGGTGCTGCCGACTTTCGAGATCGCCGACGTGTCCGACGTCACGGTCAAGAAGCCGGTCGCCGCGGTATCCGACGGGGAGGTTGATGAGTCGCTCCAGCGGATGGCCCGCCAGAATGTCGCCTTCGGGGCGAAGGAGGGGCCGGCCGAGACGGGCGACCGCGTCACGGTCGACTTCGTCGGCCGCATCGACGGGGCTGAGTTCGAGGGCGGCAAGGCCGAGGACATCCGCGTGGAAATCGGCTCCAATTCCTTCATTCCGGGCTTCGAGGAACAGCTTGTCGGCCTGAAGGCGGGCGACACGAAGCAGGTCAAGCTGACGTTCCCGGTCAACTATCTCGCCGAGCGCCTCGCCGGGAAGGACGCCGAGTTCGATGTCGCGGTGAAGGCGGTCGAGGCGGCCGGGGAGCTGAAGATCGACGACGAGCTCGCCAAGGGCTTCGGCATGGAGAGCCTCGACAAGCTGAAGGACGCCATCCGCGGCGCCATCCAGCGCGATTTCGACGCCCAGTCCCGCCGCAAGGTCAAGAAGGATCTCCTCGACGCGCTCGACGGCAAGTACGCCTTCGAGCTGCCGGCGAGCCTCGTCGATCAGGAATTCGCCGCCGTCTGGTCGCAGGTCGAGGCGGAGATGAAGACGAGCCAGAAGACCTTCGCCGACGAGGGCACGACCGAGGAGGAGGCGCGGGCCGACTACCGCCGGATTGCCGAGCGCCGGGTTCGGCTCGGGCTGGTTCTTGCACAGATAGGGGAGAAGGCCGATATCAAGGTTTCCGACGACGAGGTCACCCAGGCTCTCGTCGAGCGGGTCCGGCAGTACCCCGGCCAGGAAAAGCAGGTCTGGGAGTTCTATCGGAAGAACCCTCAGGCCCTGGCCGAGATCCGGGCTCCCCTCTTCGAAGAGAAGGTGGTCGACCACATCCTCTCCGAGGTGAAGGTCGACGAGGAGACGGTTTCCAAGGAGGCCCTCTTCAGCGACGAGGAGGCCGAGGCGGCCGGCTCGGCGCCGGCGGGAGCCGGAGCGGACAAGACCAAGGACGGCGAGTAGCGCATCTCATTCGCGTCTCGCCCTCCCTCGAATATTCGGTCGTGCAGCCGCGCGGCCGATTCCAGGAGCCATGAGACGATGAGAGATCCGTTCGAGGTCTACAACAACACGCTCGTTCCGATGGTGGTCGAGCAGTCGAATCGCGGCGAGCGCGCCTTCGACATTTATTCCCGCCTCCTGCGGGAGCGGATCGTCTTCCTGACCGGGCCGGTCGAGGACTATACCGCCTCGCTCATCGTGGCCCAGCTCCTGTTCCTCGAGGCGGAGAACCCCAAGAAGGAAATCTCCTTCTATATCAATTCTCCAGGCGGCGTCGTTACCTCGGGACTTTCGATCTACGACACGATGCAGTTCATCCGCTGCCCGGTCTCGACCCTGTGCGTCGGGCAGGCGGCCTCGATGGGCTCCCTGCTCCTGTGTGCGGGGGAGAAGGATCACCGCTTCGCTCTGCCGAACGCCCGAATCATGGTCCACCAGCCCTCCGGCGGCTTCCAGGGGCAGGCGACCGACATCCTGATCCACGCCCGCGAGATCGAAGCGCTGAAGCGGCGGCTGAACGAGATCTACGTCCGCCACACCGGACGGGACTTCGCCGCGGTCGAGCTGGCCCTGGAGCGCGACAACTTCATGACCTCGGACTCGGCCCGGGAGTTCGGCCTCATCGATCAAGTGCTGCAGAAACGGCCGGAACCGGCGCTCCCTACCCCCTAATACGTCGAAAATCAGACCTTTGGTGCGTCGTTTTCGCGCGAGAACCCGTTTCTATTGATCGCGCGGCCCTCGCGTGTTTGCATGAGGATTCTGAGGAGCGGGATAAAATCGCGTCGCAATGTGGCGTCGGAACCTTTTCTTGAGGCCGGGGCTCCTACGTTAAAGGAGATGGTGTGGGGATTGCTTCGGCTTCCCGGCGCCGATTGGAGATGAAAGTCATGAGCAAGGCTGGCGGCAACGATTCCAAGAGCACGCTCTACTGCTCCTTCTGCGGAAAGAGCCAGCACGAGGTGCGGAAGCTGATCGCCGGCCCGACGGTGTTCATCTGCGATGAATGCGTCGAGCTGTGCATGGACATCATTCGGGAGGAGTCGAAGTCTTCGCTCGTGAAATCCCGCGACGGGGTGCCGACGCCGAAGGAGATTCGCCGCGTCCTCGACGACTACGTGATCGGCCAGGACCACGCCAAGAAGGTGCTGTCCGTCGCCGTTCACAACCATTACAAGCGCCTCGCCCACGCGACGAAGCACAACGACGTCGAGCTCGCGAAGTCGAACATCCTCCTCATCGGCCCGACCGGCTCCGGCAAGACCCTGCTCGCCCAGACCCTGGCGCGTATCCTCGACGTGCCCTTCACCATGGCCGACGCCACGACCCTGACCGAGGCGGGCTATGTCGGCGAGGACGTCGAGAACATTATCCTGAAGCTGCTCCAGGCCTCCGACTACAACGTCGAGCGGGCCCAGCGCGGCATCGTCTACATCGACGAGATCGACAAGATTTCGCGCAAGTCCGACAACCCCTCGATCACCCGGGACGTCTCGGGCGAGGGCGTGCAGCAGGCGCTCCTGAAGATCATGGAGGGCACCGTCGCCTCGGTGCCGCCGCAGGGCGGGCGCAAGCATCCGCAGCAGGAATTCCTTCAGGTCGACACGACCAACATCCTGTTCATCTGCGGCGGCGCCTTCGCCGGGCTGGAACGGATCATTTCGGCCCGCGGCAAGGGCACCTCGATCGGCTTCGGGGCGAGCGTGCAGTCGCCCGATGACCGCCGCACCGGCGAGGTCTTCCGCGAGGTCGAGCCGGAGGATCTTCTGAAGTTCGGCCTCATTCCCGAATTCGTCGGCCGCCTGCCGGTGATCGCGACTCTCGAGGACCTCGACGAGGGCGCGCTGAAGCGCATCCTGCAGGAGCCGAAGAACGCGCTCGTCAAGCAGTACCAGCGCCTGTTCGAGATGGAGAACGTCAGCCTCACCTTCCAGGACGAGGCGATGACCATGATCGCCCGCAAGGCGATCGAGCGGAAGACCGGCGCCCGCGGGCTGCGCTCGATCATGGAAAGCATTCTGCTCGAGACCATGTACGATCTGCCGGGTCTCGACTCGGTCGAGCAGGTGGTCATCGGCGCGGAAGTGGTGGAGGGCAAGGCCAAGCCCCTCTACATCCACGGCGACCGGGCCGATCATACGGCGAGCGTCAGTGCCTGACCGACGAACCATCCGGGGGCCGAGGGCACCCGCGTCGCGCAATATTGAAACTGATGGCGCCTGTCGCCATCTACTCCTCATCGCGACGGCCGGCCGCTCATCCGAGGGCCGGTCCCGCGTACCGGACCGAGCCTTTCACACAAGCCCGAGCGGTCCGGTCACTCGTCCGTCGCTTCGCCCGATCAATGGGGGAGAAGGCGGGCGCAGCCGAAAGGACGTCATCCGATGACACAGTCGAAGCCACGCCAGCCCGTCGTGCCGGGCTCGACCGGGACTTACGCGGTGCTGCCGCTCCGGGACATCGTCGTGTTCCCACATATGATCGTCCCGCTCTTCGTCGGGCGCGAGAAGTCGATTCGCGCGCTCGAGGAGGTGGTGAAGACCGATCGCCACATTCTCCTCGCGACGCAGATCGACGCGACGGACGACGATCCGGCGACGGACGCGATCTACAAGGTCGGCACGCTGGCGAGCGTGCTCCAGCTCCTGAAGCTGCCCGACGGGACCGTGAAGGTGCTGGTCGAAGGCGCGAGCCGGGCCGCCGTGAAGACCTACATCCGCACGGAGGATTTCTACGAGGCCGAGGCCGAGGTGCTGCCGGATTCGCTCGGCGACCAGATCGAGGCCGAGGCGCTCGCCCGCTCCGTGGTGTCGGAGTTCGAGAACTACGTGAAGCTCAACAAGAAGGTCTCGCCCGAGGTCGTCTCGGCGGTCACCCAGATCGATGAGCCGGCGAAGCTCGCGGACACGATCGCCTCGCATCTCGCGATCAAGATTTCCGACAAGCAGACGATCCTCGAAATCCCGACGGTCGCGCAGCGCCTCGAGAAGGTGCTCGGCCTGATGGAGAGCGAGATCTCGGTTCTGCAGGTCGAGAAGCGAATCCGCACCCGCGTCAAGCGCCAGATGGAGAAGACGCAGCGCGAATATTACCTCAACGAGCAGATGAAGGCGATCCAGAAGGAGCTCGGCGACGAGGACGGCCGCGACGAACTTGCCGAACTCGAGGACAAGATCGAGAAGACGAAGCTCTCGAAGGAAGCCCGCGAAAAGGCGCTGGGCGAACTGAAGAAGCTGCGCCAGATGTCGCCGATGTCGGCGGAAGCGACCGTCGTGCGCAACTATCTCGACTGGATGCTGGGCATTCCGTGGGGCAAGCGCTCGAAGATCAAGAAGGATCTGAAGGGCGCGCAGACGATCCTCGACAACGACCATTTCGGCCTCGAGAAGGTCAAGGAGCGGATCGTCGAGTACCTCGCCGTGCAACAGCGCGCGAACAAGCTCACCGGCCCGATCCTCTGCCTCGTCGGCCCGCCCGGCGTCGGCAAGACCTCGCTCGGCAAGTCGCTCGCGCGGGCGACGGGCCGCGAGTTCGTGCGCATGTCCCTCGGCGGCGTGCGCGACGAGGCCGAGATCCGCGGCCACCGGCGCACCTATATCGGCTCGATGCCCGGCAAGATCATCCAGTCGATGCGCAAGGCGAAGACCTCGAACCCGCTCATCCTGCTCGACGAGATCGACAAGATGGGCATGGACTTCCGCGGCGATCCCTCCGCGGCGCTCCTCGAGGTGCTCGATCCGGAGCAGAACAACTCGTTCAACGACCACTACCTCGAGGTCGACTACGACCTCTCGAACGTGATGTTCGTGACGACGGCGAACACGCTCAACATCCCGCCGCCTCTCCTCGACCGCATGGAGGTGATCCGCATCGCCGGATACACCGAAGACGAGAAGGCCGAGATCGCGCGCACGCACCTCATCCCGTCGGCGATGAAGAAGCACGGCCTCGACGCGAAGGAATGGCGCATCGAGGACGAGGGCCTGATGTTCCTGATCCGGCGCTACACCCGCGAGGCGGGCGTGCGCAATCTCGAACGGGAGCTCGCGAACCTGATCCGCAAAGCGGTGAAGGAAATCCTGATGACGAAGGTCGCGAGCGTCGAAATCACGGCGGACAACATCGCCGATTATCTCGGCCCGCCGCGCTTCCGGTATGGCGAGATCGAGTCGGAGGACATGGTCGGCGTCGTCACGGGCCTCGCCTGGACGGAAGTCGGCGGCGAGCTCCTGACGATCGAAGGCATCATGATGCCCGGCAAGGGCAAGATGACCGTCACGGGCAACCTGCGCGAAGTGATGAAGGAATCGATCTCGGCGGCGGCCTCCTACGTCCGCTCCCGGGCCGTCGATTTCGGCGTCGAGCCGCCGATGTTCGACCGCAAGGACATCCACGTGCACGTGCCGGAAGGCGCGACGCCGAAGGACGGTCCTTCCGCCGGCATCGCGATGGCGACGGCGATCGTCTCCGTGGTCACCGGCATCCCGGTCCGCCACGACATCGCGATGACGGGCGAGGTCACCCTGCGCGGCCGCGTCCTGCCGATCGGGGGCCTCAAGGAGAAGCTCCTCGCGGCGCTGCGGGGCGGCATCAAGAAGGTGCTGATCCCGGAAGAGAACGCGAAGGACCTCGTCGAGATTCCGGCGAGCGTGAAGAACGGCATGGAGATCGTGCCCGTCTCGCGCATGGATCAGGTCATCGAGCACGCGCTCCTGCGCTTGCCGCAACGGATCGAGTGGGACGAGACCGCGATCCCGGCAAAGCCGCCGGCACCGGCGTCGCCGGACGATGAATCGCCCGGGTTCGTTGCTCACTAGGCACAGTCCCGGAGGGGGTTTCGGCCCTCTCCGGGATCGTCAGTGAAAACAAACACTTGCGGACCGGACGCAATTCGGGACGAGCCGACTGGCTGCGAAAACCTCCGCCTTTCCGAAGTTGGGCCTCCGAACCGCCGTTCGGGGGCCCTAATCGATTGAAAATGCCCCGAAACCGCCCGATTTCCTACGACTTTGGGAGGTTGCGTCACACATTCCTTTGCGTCAAACGGGACCTCCCTGTCAGGCGGATCGGTATCGTTTGGGGAACCGCGGACATCGTTGGAGGACTGCAGATGAACAAGGGCGAGCTTGTTGCCGCCGTCGCCGAGAAGGTCGGCTTGTCACGGGGTCAGGCCGGCGGGGCGATCGACGCCGCCGTGGAGGCGATCACGGGCGCGCTCAAGCAGGGTGACGACGTCAAGATCGTCGGCTTCGGCACCTTCGTGGTGACGGATCGCGCCGCCAGCGAGGCGCGCAACCCGCGCACCGGCGAGAAGGTCGCCGTCCCGGCCTCGAAGGCTCCGAAATTCCGCGCCGGCATCGGTCTCAAGGAGGCGGTGAACGCCAAGTAGGGCGAAGTCCGAATGCGATCCCTTCGGGGCGGGGCCGGCGGCGCTTGCGTTGCCGGCCTTCTCTTTTTATTCCAGGCGCAGGACGGGGGCGGTTAGCTCAGTCGGTAGAGCATCTCGTTTACACCGAGAGGGTCGGCGGTTCGAGCCCGTCACCGCCCACCATGCCCGGATCGCCCGGCCCGCTCCGGGCCGGCCCCGCGCTACGAGCGTCGGCCGCCCCAGGCGCGGGCGGGTCAGATTCGCGCACCGGCTTGATCCGGACGCCCTGCCGTTAGAGGATCGGGGATGCGCGCGATCCCGCTCCTGCTCTCGCTTTTCTTCGGCCTCGCCGTTGCGGGGCGGGCGGAGGCGATGTCGTACCAGCTCATGCCCCTCGACGACGGGCGCTGCGGCTACTCGCAATCCTGTCCGCTCGTGATCCGGGCGACCGGGGCGATCAATTCCGCCGACAGCGAGCGGCTGCTGTCCTTCCTCCAAAGCATCGCCGGCCGGCCGAACGTCACCCGCACCCTCGTCATCCAGTCGGTCGGCGGCCACATGATGGCTTCGATCCGCATGGGGCTCTTGCTCCGCAGCCTGAAATTCCAGGTCATCCCGGGCACCGTCGGCGGCGGCCAGGTCCGCCGGGGCGTCTGCGGTTCGGCCTGCGTCTTCGTCCTGATGGGCGGCGAGCGCCGGACGATTCCGGCGGGCAGCATCGTCGCGATCCACCGGCCGAAGCTCGTGGCGATCGCTCGCCTCGGGACCGAGGCGGTGCCGGTCGAGCTGACCTCCCAGGACGTACGCGAGATCACGACGCTGCTGTCGCGCTATTCCGCGCTGATGGGGATCGACCGCGGCATGATCAGCCTGATGATGACGGTTCCGCCGACGTCGCGGCGGGTCCTGAGCACCGCCGAAATGCGCCGTTTCCACCTCTCGACGGGCGCCGGAGGAGGCTGACGGCGAGGCGCTTTGCCCTTTGCTTGACACGGGAAAGTGGCGCCCTTAAACGACCCCATCGCGGCCCGAAAGGGCGCGCATATGCGCGGGCGTAGCTCAGTTGGTTAGAGTGCCGGCCTGTCACGCCGGAGGTCGCGGGTTCGAGCCCCGTCGCCCGCGCCAGCCCATCTCCGATATTCCCGTTGCGACCTTGTCCTGAGAGCGCGAGAATCGTTCGGGCGAACGGCGCATGGACTCGCCTCTCCCCGCTTGCGGGGAGAGGGTTTCGGCCTTTGGAGCGGAGCGAAGCGGAGCGGGGTGAGGGGGCGCCGCAGAAAAAGGCGCCCGGTCCCGACCGCCGCGCCTCTTCCTGAGACGCCCCCTCACCCTCGCCTGCTGCGCAGGCTCGCTGCCTTCGGCAGCCCTCTCCCCGCAAGCGGGGAGAGGCGGACCCGCGCCTTTATCTGAAAAATTCACAAGCTCTCAGGACAAGGGGCTTATGGGCGTCGGGCTGCGCTTGGCGGCCCCGGATTGACGGGGTCTCAGATCACGAAGAAATCCGCGTAGGTCATCTTGAGCGCCTTGCTCAGCGTCGCGATCTTCACAGCGGCGCTCCGTCCCGTCCCGTCGGCATCGTAATAGAGCCCGCCGGTCTTGCCGTCGTAGATGACCCGGTCGCTCGCATCGTGCGCCTTGGCGCCGAGGAAGAAGGCGTCCTTGGCGAGCTTCAACGGTTTCGTCGGCGTGCCCTTGCCGATTTTCGCGAAGACGGCGTTGTCGAGCCAGATCGTGTCATCCTTGACCGAAAAGTCCTTCACGGCGTCGAGGTTCGTGCTCGAGGCCTTGGTGTCGAACACGAAGGTGTCCTTGCCGGCTTGGCCGTAGAGGGTGTCCTTGCCGAGGCTGCCGCGCAGGATGTCGTTGCCGGCGCCGCCCTTCAGCATGTTTGCGCCGGCATTGCCGGTAATGGCGTTGGCGAAGCCGTTGCCGGTGAGCGCCAGATTGCCCTTCGCTGCGGCGAACTTCATGATCTCGACCTGCGCCGCCGCCGTCAGGACGTAGCTGACGCTGGCGATCACGGTGTCCGTGCCGCCGCCCGGCCCCTCGACGATGACGTCGGCGGCGTTGTCGACGAAATAGGTGTCGTTGCCGCCATGACCGGCGAGCGTATCGGCGCCGCCCTTGCCGTCGAGGACGTTCGCCGCATCGTTGCCGGTGACGACGTTCGCAAGCCCGTTGCCGGTGAGCGCGATGCCGCCGGCGCCCGCGGCGGCCGTCAGATTCTCAAGTTCGGCGCCGAGAGTGTAGCTGAACCCGGCGACAATTGTGTCGATGCCGCCGCCCGCGGCCTCCATCACGGTGTCGAGGGGATCGACGATGTAGGTGTCGTTGCCGAAGCCACCGGCGAGCGTGTCGGCGCCGCCAGCGCCGTCGAGGACGTCGCCGGCATCGCCCCCGGTGATCTCGTTCGCAAGACCGTTGCCGACGAGGCTGACGGAGCCGACGCTGCTCCCTGCCTTCAGGATCTCGAACTCGGCGCCGAGGGTGAAGCTCGACGTAGCGATGACGGTATCGATGCCTCCGCCCGCCCCCTCGAAGAGCGTGTCGTCCGAATCGGCGAAGTAGGTGTCGTCGCCGAGACCGCCGAACAGGGTGTCGGCGCCGCCGTTGCCATTGAGGAAGTCGTCGCCGGCGCCGCCGTCGATGGAATCGGCGCCGGAATGACCGATGACGACGTCGCCGCCACCGCCGGATTCCGCGTTCGCGGTATCGGCGGCGCCAATTCCCTCGAGCGTGCCGATATCGATGAAGTCGCCGAGCTCGCTGCCCGCGACGTTGAAGACCGAACCGCCGACGACCTCGAAGGTGACGCCGACCTTGACGTCGAGCACGGCGAGCGGCGCGGCGTCCGGATCGTTGTCGGGGATGACGAAGGAGAGCGCCCCGATGCCGACGACGATGTCTAAGCCCAGCGGCGAGCCGGGCCGAAGATCCTCGACGGTCATGGCGTCGCCGCCGCGGGTGACCTTGAAGACGTCCGTGCCGTCGAGGGTGACGATGAGCACGCCGTTCGCATCGAAGCCCGTCGTCGCGAGGCTGCCGGTCGTGCCGGCGGGAAGCGTGAAGGTCGCCACATCGCCGATGCCGCCGCCGCCGTCGATCGTATCGTTGCCGGCGCCGCCGGAGAGCAAGTCCGTGCCACCGCCTCCGTTGAGGTCGTCCTCGCCGTCGCCGCCGTCGAGGAAGTCCGCGCCGTTGCCGGCGGCGAGCCGGTCGTTGCCGAGCCCGCCATATTGCGTGTCTTCGCCGTCGCCGCCGGCGAGGGTGTCGTTTCCGTTCTCGCCCTCGAGCCAGTTGCTGCCGGACAGGCCGTTCAGCTTGTCGTTCCCTTCGCCGCCTTGCAGCGTGTCGGTGCCGGCGTGGCCGGTGAGCTCATCGTCGCCCTCAAAGCCCTTCATGACGAGGTTCGTCGCGGCCGAAACCCCGGGGATGTCCGCGCCCGAGACCGCGTCGCCGAAGACGCCGCTCGTCACCGTGGTGAGGGCGCCGGCGGTGTCGACGACGACGCCGACCTGCACGGTGAGCGCGGTGTTGAAGGCGTTCAGAATCCCGAGCTTGACGTATTCGACGTTCTCGATCGTGTCCGTGCCGAGGGATCCGCTGAGATCGTCGACGGTCACGGAGCCGTCGGCGTTGCGCGTCACCTCGAAGAGCGTCGTGCCGCCCGCCTCGACGGTGAAGCTGTCGGCGTCGAGATCGGCGATCGTGGGCGTCGCGTTCGAACCGGAGAGGGTGAAAGAGGCCGCGAGATCGATGCCGGCGCCGCCGTCGATCGTGTCGTCGCCCGCGCCGCCCTCGAAAATGTCGCTCCCCGCTGCGCCCGCGAGCTGGTCATCCCCGGCGCCGCCGAACAGGCTGTCGCCGCCGGCATGACCGGTCAGGACGTCCTTGCCGTCGAAGCCGTAGAGCGAAACCTGCGTCGCGTTGGAGAGCCCGGGGATGGCCCCGGCGTTGAAGGTGTCGTCGAACGGCGTTGCCGAGACGAGGACGCTGCCGCCGGGGACCGTGTTCACATAAGGACCGATCTGCAGCCCGACATAGTCCGATCCGTTCGCGCTTTCCTCGATGCCGAAATAGAGGAACTCGACGTTCGTCAGGAGATCGGTGCCAAGGGGCGATCCGGGACGGAAATCCTTCACCGTCACGCCGGCCGCCGACCTCTTGACCTCGAAGACCGCAACGGTGCCGAACTTCACGAGGGCGGTGCTGCCGTCGACCATCTCGATCTCGGGCGGACCGGCCGCGTCGCCCATGGGGATGAAGTACTGCGCCTGGTCGGAGCCCGCGCCGCCGTCGATGGCGTCGTCGCCGTCGCCGCCCAGGAAGGTGTCGTCGCCGAGGCCGCCCGCGAGCTGGTCGCTGCCGGCGCCGCCGAAGAGCAGATCGTTGCCGGCATCGCCCGCGGCGACGTCGTCGCCCTGGCCGCCGTCGAGGTCGTCGTCGTCGGCCCCGCCCGACATCGTGTCGTTGCCGCTGTCGCCATCGAGGGTGTCCTCGCCGAGGCCGCCGGAGAGCTGGTCGTTGCCGTTGCCGCCGAAGAGCGTGTCCTCGCCGCCGAGGCCGGAGAGGATGTCGTTGCCATTGTCGCCGAGAAGACGGTTGTCGCCGTCCGAGCCGGTGAGCGTGTCGGCGTTGCGGCTGCCGCGCAGGTTCTCGATGTTCTTGAGCTTGTCGAAATCGCCGTTCGCACCGATGGCGGTGATGAACCCGTTGGCATCCACCGGCCCCGAGAGATCCACCGTGACCCCGGCGCCGCCGGCCGGGGCGTCGCCGCGATACTCGACGGTGTCGATGCCGTCGCCGCCGTCGAAGGTGTCGTTGCCGGCAAAGCCGCGGAAGCGTTCGTCGCCGCCGGCTCCGACGAAGGTATCGGCGAAATCGGTGCCGTAGACCGCCTCGACGTGAATGAAGGAGTCGATCTCGCCGCCGGCCCCGGCAACCGTCCCCGCTTCCGCATTGGAGAACGTGACGGAAATTCCACTCGTCCGGCCGTCGTTGCGATAGGCGATGACGTCGATTTCGTCGACGCCGCCTTCGCCGCCGTCGATGACGTCGGAGCCGAGGCCCGGTGCGAACGCGTTGGCGTGGACATCTCCGTAGAGAGTGTCGTTGAACTTCGTCGCGATGACGCCCGTGAGCGATTTCAGCGAGTTCGTCTCGCCGCTCATGTCTTTCGACGTCATCGTGCCGGCGAAGTCGTCGGGGTCGCCGTCGTTGAGGTCGACGACGATGCCGGCGGTGCGGTCGGGATCGTTCGAGTAGTCGACCGTGTCGAGATCGTCGGCGGAGTCGGTCCCGCCGCCGTCGATCTCGTCGCTGCCCTTGCCGCCGACGAGGACATCTTCGCCGATCGTCCCGATGACCGTGTCCGACCCGCCGAGGAGAAACGCGAGGACGTCGCTCGCCGAGGCGGTGTCGCCGAGCCAGAGAGCGTCGAAAGTCTCGAAATCGCGGTCGATGCCGCTGATGGAAGCGAGCGTGGCGCCGGACACCTCGTCCTGGAGCTCCACGGCCGAAATGTCGCCGGTAAGGCCGGTCGGGCCGTCGATGAAATTGCCTTGGACGACGAGCGCCCGCCCTCCGGGAAGGGAGTAGGCGAGCATGGTGGCCGTGATTTGGGCCAGCACGGCTCCGGAGCCCGGAAACATCGCCATCGGGGAAAAGCCAATTCCGTCGGTAACGGGAAAACCGTCTGCATTGAAGGTGGCCATGGGGTGCTCCGAAATGCTTCGATATTACATTATAGGCAGCCGATCGACCGCGCAAGCAAGCGGTTTGCGCTCCGGGGGACGCGGAAGATCATGCCGCAGCGAAAATCCGAAGGCCGGAAGGCCATGCTGCGCGTTGTCCCGAGCGAAGCTGGAGAATCGCCCCGTGGCCAAGATGTTCACTGAATTCGCCGCCTGGGTCGCGGAGGTGACCGGGCGGCCGCTGACGTTCGCGCTCTGCCTCGTGCTGGTCGCCGTCTGGGCGGTGAGCGGACCGGTCTTCGGCTTCTCGGACACGTGGCAGCTCGTCATCAACACCGGCACCACCATCATCACCTTCCTGATGGTGTTTCTGATCCAGAACACCCAGAACCGGGACAGCGAGGCGATACAGACGAAGCTCGACGAGCTCATCCGCGCGAGCGAGGCGCAGAACACCTATATCGGCATCGAGCACCTGACGAAGGAAGAACTCGACGAGTTGCGCAACCTCTGCGAAGCGCGGGCGAAAACCGCGGGGCGCGGCGGCGAGGCGTCGGCAAGCTGAGGTCGCTCAGATGACGATGAAATCGCTCGCCGTCACCGCAAGGCCCTTCTTCAGGATCGCGAACGCAACCTGCTTTGCCGCGCCGGTGCCGTCCGAATCGTAGAAGAGGGCGCCGTTCGCCGGATCGTAGATGATGCGGTCGCTCTCGTCGGCGGCGGCATGGCCTTTGACGAAGGCGTCCTTGGCGAGCTTTCCGGCCCGGCCGGCGGTTTTGAAGATCGCGTTCTCGAGGGCGACGGTGTCGTCCTTCGTCGAATAGTCTCTGATGTAGTCGAGGTTCTTCTTCTCGCTCAGGGCCGTCGAGAAGACGAAGGTGTCCTTGCCCTTGTTGCCGATGAGGACGTCGATGCCGCCCTTGCCGTCGATCTTGTTGGCGCCGGCGTTTCCGGTGACGAGCTGGCTTAAGGCGTTGCCGGTGAGCTTCAGGGCCGTCTTGAGCTTGACGTTCTCGGCGACGAACTGCTCGACCTGGACGCCGTTCTTGAGGGTGTAGCTCACCGTGGTGAGGACGATGTCGATGTCCTTCTTGTTTCCGGTTCCCTCGACGATCGTGTCGCCGGCATTCTCGACCTTGTAGACGTCGCTGCCCTTGCCGCCGCGCATCTTGTCGTTGCCCTTGCCGCCGGAAAGAATGTCGTTGCCGAGGCCGCCGTCGAGGACGTTCGCGCCGGCATTGCCGATGAGCGTGTTGTCGAAGCCGTTGCCGACGAGCGCCAGGGGCGTCGTGAGCGCGAGGCTCGCCGCCTGCAGCTGCTCGATTTCGACGCCGGCCGCGAGCGTGAAGCTCACCGAGGCGAGGACGAGGTCGACATCCTTCGCGTCGCCCACGCCTTCGATGACGACGTCGGCGGCGCTGTCGACGTCGTAGGTGTCGCCGCCCTTGCCGCCGTCGAGGATGTCCGCGCCGCCGCCGCCCTTCAGGTAGTTGGCGCCGGCATTGCCAACGATCGTGTTGGCGAAGGCGTTGCCGAACAGGTTGATCGCGCTCGCCCCCGCGGCATTCGTGGTTTCGAGTCGCTCGATTTCCTGGCCCGGTGCGAGGCCGAAGGTGATGGAGGTACGGACGACGTCGGCGCCTTCGCCCGGCGCTTCGAGGAAGGCGTCGCCCGCATTGTCGACGATGAACGTGTCGTTGCCGCTGCCGCCCTGAAAAATGTCGCCGCCGGCGCCGCCGTCGAAATAATCGTTGCCGGAATAGCCGACGATCCACTGCCGCCCGGCCGTGCCGACCGCAGTGTCGGCGAGACTTCGAGCCGACGACGATCTCGATGTTGGAGAGGGTATCGGTGCCGCCGGTGCCGTCGCTGACGGTGGCGGCCTCCTCTCCGGTGAAGGTGACGACGATGCCGGCGCTGCGCGTCGCGGCGCCGCGGGCGTAGTCGATCTTGTCGGTGCCGTCGCCGCCGTCGACGGTGTCGCTGCCGCCGTCCGGCGTGAAGGCGTTGTCGAGGGCGTCGCCGACGAGGGTGTCGGCGAAGGTCGTCGCCCAGATCGAACTCGACGCCGCCGAGGATCGTGTCGACCTCGCCGAAGTCCGGCTTGCCCGAGTCGGCCTTGCTGGCGACGAGGTGGGTCTGAAGGTCGAGGTCGATGCCGGCGGTGCGGCCGTCCCTGAAATAGTAGATTTCGTCATAGCCGCCGCCGCCGTCGATGGTGTCGTTGCCGAGGCCGAGGGTGAAGGTCATGCTGCGATCGTCACCGTGGACGACATCGGCGAATTTCGTCGTCCAGAGCGTCTCGACGGAAGAGATGAGGTCGATCTCGCCGAAATCCGCCTTGCCGGAGACGGCGTTGCTCGTGACCTTGCCGGCGGCGTCCGTGACGTCGCCGTCGTCGAGGTCGACGGTGATGCCCGCGGTGCGGCCGCTGTCGCGGTTGTAGGAGAGGTCATCGGTGCCGCCGCCGCCGTCGATCGTGTCGGAACCGAGTCCGGGAGTGAAGGAATTCGCGCCGGCATCGCCGATCAGGAGGTCCGCGAACTTCGTCGCCCAGATCGACTCGATTCCCGAAAGCGAATCGACCTCGCCGAAATCCGGCGAATCCTCCGGATCCGCGGCGAGGGCGGCGAGGCTCTTGGAAAAGCCCTGCGAGAGGTCGACGTGGATGCCGGCCGTGCGGCTCGCGTCCTCCGCGAACGTGATTTCGTCGTAGCCGCCGCCGCCGTCGATGGTGTCGTCGCCGAGCCCCGCCACGAGATAGTCGCTGCCGGCGCCGCCGGCGATCGTGTCGGCGCCCGCGAGGTAATTGGAAATGAGGCTCTTGCCGCCGAAGGTCCAGGTCAGCTTGAGCAGGGACGGGGAGGCGGCAATCCCGCTCCAGGTGCCGAGCAGATCCCCCGTCAGCGTCCTGAATTCGAGGAAGGCGATCGAGCCGGCCTTCGGCTGGTCCGGCGGGTCGCCGTAGGTGAAGCCGCTGCCGAAGATGCCGAGAAGGGCGGAGGAGCCGAGCCCGTAGGTGTATGAGGTCGGCGTCCCCGGGCCGGGGCCGGACGTCAGGATGGTGCCGAACAGGAGGCCGTAGAGGTTCAGCGCGGCGGCCGGAGCGGCCGTGATCGTCGACATCGAAAGAAAGCTCCCGGTCCTGGCCGCCGCGGCGCGCCTGTTCATGAAAGCTACCGCAATCGCTTGCACGATACAACATATCGAAACGTTTGAGAGGTTCCCGCCTCCGCGGTGCAACAATGCGTTCTCAGTTCGTTCCCCTACTCGCGGGGGAATGCGCTATAGTGGCGCCCGAACCCGAATCATCGACAAGGTCGCCGATGCCCGACGACAACGACCTCTTCGGAGGCCATCGAAGCTCCGCCGCGAGGCGCGCGGCGCCGGCTGCGGCGCGGAACGCTGCGGTGAAGGTGCAGAAGACCCAGAACGGCACGCCCGGGGAGGCGGGGTACGACGCGTCCTCGATCGAGGTCCTGGAGGGGCTGGAGCCGGTGCGGCGCCGTCCCGGCATGTATATCGGCGGCACGGACGAGAAGTCCCTGCACCACCTCTTCGCGGAAGTGATCGACAACGCCATGGACGAGGCCGTGGCCGGTCACGCGACCTTCATCGAGGTCGAGCTTTCGGAGGGCGACTGGCTGGCCGTGACGGACAACGGCCGTGGCATCCCCGTCGATCCGCATCCGAAGTTTCCGAAAAAGTCCGCCCTCGAAGTCATCATGACCACGCTGCACGCGGGCGGAAAGTTCGACTCGAAGGTCTACGAGACCTCCGGCGGCCTGCATGGCGTCGGCGTCTCCGTCGTCAACGCGCTTTCGGAAACCCTCGAGGTCGAGGTGGCGCGCGGGCAGACGCTCTACCGCCAGATCTTCTCCCGGGGCGTGCCCAAGACGAAGCTCGAAACCGTCGGCCGCGTGCTGAACCGGCGCGGCACCAAGGTGCGCTTCCGGCCCGATCCGCAGATCTTCGGCAAGGACGTGCACTTCCAGCCGCGGCGCCTGTTCAAGATGGCGCGCTCGAAGGCCTATCTCTTCGGCGGCGTCGAGATCCGCTGGCGCTGCGCGCCGTCGCTTCTCATCGGCGCCGACACCGTTCCGGCCGAGGCGAGCTTCCGCTTCCCGAACGGGCTGAAGGACTACCTCGCCCGCGACATCGAGGGAAAGGAGCTCGTCGCCGACCAGGTGTTTTCCGGCAAGATCGTGAAGCCCGGCGGCCACGGTTCGCTCGAATGGGCGGTCGCCTGGATGGCGGCCGAGGACGGCTTCGCCTCCACCTACTGCAACACGATTCCGACGCCGGACGGCGGTACGCACGAGAACGGCCTGCGCATCGCGCTCCTGCGCGGCCTGCGCGACCACGCCGAACGGGTCGGCCAGCAGAAGCGCATGACGCAGGTCACGACCGACGACGTCATGGCGACCTGCGCGGCGATGCTGTCGGTGTTCATCCGCGAGCCGGAATTCCAGGGCCAGACGAAGGACAAGCTTGCGACCGTCGAGGCCGGGCGCATCGTCGAAACCGCCGTGCGCGACGCCTTCGACCATTGGCTCGCCGCGTCGCCGCAGCAGGCGAACCGCCTGCTCGACTGGACCATCGACCGCGCCGAGGAGCGCCTGCGCCGGCGCCAGGAAAAGGAGGTCGCGCGCAAGTCCGCGACCCGCAAGCTGCGTCTGCCGGGCAAACTCGCCGATTGCACGAATGCGGGCGCGGCGGGCTCCGAGATCTTCATCGTCGAGGGCGATTCCGCCGGAGGCTCCGCGAAGCAGGCCCGCGACCGCGCGACGCAAGCCGTGCTGCCGCTGAAAGGGAAGATCCTCAACGTCGCCTCGGCGGCGAAGGACAAGCTGCAGCAGAACCAGCTTCTCTCCGATCTCGTTCAGGCGCTCGGCTGCGGCACCGGTGCGCACTATCGCGACGCCGACCTGCGCTATGAGAAGGTCATCATCATGACCGACGCCGATGTCGACGGCGCCCACATCGCGTCGTTGCTCATCACGTTCTTCTATCGGCAGATGCCGCGCCTCATCGACGCCGGCCACCTCCACCTCGCGGTGCCGCCGCTCTACCGGCTGATGCAGGGCGCGAAGTCGGTCTATGCCCGCAACGACGCGCACAAGGAGGTGCTCCTGAAGTCCGCCTTCAAGGGCAATGGCAAGATCGAGATCAGCCGCTTCAAGGGCCTCGGCGAGATGATGGCCTCGCAACTGAAAGAGACGACGATGGACCCGAGGAAGCGCACGCTCCTTCAGGTTGTGGTCGAGACGGACGAACGCCCCGAGACGAGCGACACCGTCGAGCGCCTGATGGGCAATCGGCCCGAGGCCCGCTTCGCCTTCATCCAGGACCGCGCCGCCTTCGCCGACGCGGAGCAGCTCGACATCTGAGGGGGCGGACAAGAAAGGCGCGGGTCCGCCTCTCCCCGCTTGCGGGGAGAGGGTTCGGCCTGCGGCCGAACGAGCGGAGCGAAGCGTAGCGGGGGTGAGGGGGCGGTGCCGGAAGAGGCGCCCTTTGGCGACGCAGCGCCTCCTTCGTCGCCGCCCCCTCACCCTCGCCTGCTTCGCAGGCTTGCCGCCTCCGGCGGCCCTCTCCCCGTAAGCGGGGAGAGGCGAGGCCTGAGGGCGGCCTTCCCGCAGCCTTTGTCTTTCCCCACATCCGGTCTATGCCAGCCTCCTCGAACCGGGACCCGACTCCATGCGCCTGATCCTCTGCCGCGCCCTCCTGACCGCCGCCGCCCTCGTCCTCGCCCTCCCGGCGGGGGCGCAACCGCAGCGGGCGGCGCCGGCGTCGAAGGCCGAGGTCCAGCTTTCCTTCGCCCCCGTCGTGCGCAGGACGGCCCCGGCCGTCGTCAACGTCTACGGTTCGCGCACGGAGAAGCGGGCCCGCAACGATGCGGCGGAGGAATTCTTCCGGCGCTTCTTCGGGGAGGGCGGCCAGAGCATCCCGCCGGGGCGGACCCAGACCTCCCTCGGCTCGGGCGTGATCGTCGATCCGTCAGGGCTCGTGATCACCAACCACCACGTCATCGAGAACATGACCGAGGTGAAGGTGGCCCTCGCCGACGGGCGCGAGTTCGAGGCCCAGATCGTCCTGCGCGACCAGCGCACGGACCTCGCCGTCCTGAAGCTCGACAAGGTCGCCGACCTGCACGTCCTCGACCTCGGCGACAGCGAGGCCCTCGAGGTCGGCGACATCGTCCTCGCCATCGGCAATCCGTTCGGCGTTGGGCAGACGGTCACGCAGGGCATCGTCTCGGCCCTGGCGCGGACGCAGGTCGGCGTCACCGACACCCAGTTCTTCATCCAGACCGACGCCGCCATCAATCCGGGCAATTCCGGCGGCGCTCTCGTCGACATGCAGGGCCGCCTCGTCGGCATCAACACGGCGATCTATTCGCGCTCCGGCGGCAGCCATGGCATCGGCTTCGCCATCCCCTCGACCATGGTCAAGGCGGTGCTCGATTCCGCCCGCGGCGGCGCCCGGACCGTGCGGCGGCCCTGGCTCGGCGCGCGCCTGCAGACCGTCGATCCCGAAATCGCGACGACCCTCGGCCTCGAGCGCCCGATGGGCGTGATGGTCGTCGCCGTCTACGACAAGGGCCCGGCCGCGGATGCGGGCCTGAAGCGCGGCGACACCATTCTCGCCGTCGACGGCCAGCCGGTCGAGAACCAGGAGACCTTCGGCTACCGCTTCACGCTGAAGGGCGTGCAGGGCGAGACGCCGCTGACGGTCCTGCGCGACGGCAAGCGGCAGACCGTCACCGTCAAGCTGGCGACGCCCCCCGAGACGCGCCCACGCGAGCCCCTGAAGGTGCGCGCCCGCTCGCCGCTCACCGGCGCAACCCTCGTCAACATCTCGCCGGCCGTCGCCGACGAACTCCAGATCGAGCTTTCCCCCGACGGCGTCGCCGTGGCGGATCTCGATGACGCCGCCCCCGCCGCGCGGCTCGGCTTCAAGAAGGGCGATTTGATCCTCGCCGTGAACGGCCAGCGCCTCTCCGGCACCAAGGACCTCGAGCGCATCCTGCGCAGCGGCGCCGGCTATTGGGAGATCACCATCAACCGCGGCGGCCGCGTCTTCACGACCGTGCTGCCCGGCTGAAGCCGGCTGCGACGCCGATGTCCGACCTCTTCGCCGCCGCGGGCCTCGACCGCAACGCGCCGCGCCCGCTCGCGGACCGCCTGCGCCCGAAGGCATTGTCGGAGGTCGTCGGCCAGGACCACCTCGTCGGGCCGGACGGCCTCTTGACGCGGCTGATCGCCTCGCGCTCCCTCGGTTCGCTCGTGTTCTGGGGGCCGCCCGGCACGGGCAAGACCACCGTCGCGCGGCTCCTCGCGCACGAAACCGAGCTCCATTTCGAACAGATCTCGGCGATCTTTTCGGGGGTCGCCGACCTCAAGAAGATGTTCGAGACGGCCCGCGGCCGGCGCTCCACCGGCAAGGGCACGCTGCTCTTCGTCGACGAGATCCACCGCTTCAACCGGGCCCAGCTCGACGCCTTCCTGCCGGTGATGGAGGACGGCACCATCACCCTCGTCGGCGCGACGACGGAAAATCCGTCCTTCGAATTGAACGCCGCGCTCCTCTCCCGCGCCCGGGTGCTGATCTTCAAGGCCCTCGACGGCGAGGCGATCGCCCAGATCCTCGCCCGGGCGGAGACCATCGAAGGCCGGGCGCTGCCCATCGACGAGGAGGCGCGCCTGTCCCTCATCCGGATGGCGGACGGCGACGGCCGCGCGGCCCTCACGCTCGCGGAGGAAATCTGGCGTTCCGGGAAGCCGGGCGAAGTCTTCGATGCCGAGCGCCTGCAGGACATCGTGCAGCGCCGCGCGCCGGTCTACGACAAGAGCCAGGAGGGCCACTACAACCTCATCTCGGCCCTGCACAAGACGATCCGCGGCTCCGATCCCGACGCCGCCCTCTACTATCTCGCGCGCATGCTCGACGGCGGCGAGGACCGGCTCTTCATCGCCCGCCGTCTTGTGCGCGCGGCGATCGAGGACATCGGCATGGCCGACCCGCAGGCCCTCGTCATCGCCAACGCGGCAAAGGACGCCTTCGACTTCCTCGGCTCGCCCGAGGGCGAGCTCGCCCTCGCGCAGGCGACGCTCTACCTCGCGACGGCGCCGAAATCGAACGCCGTCTACACCGCCTTCAAGGCCGCAGAGCGCGCCGCCGAGGAGCACGGCTCCCTGATGCCGCCGCGCACGATCCTCAACGCGCCGACGAAGCTGATGAAGGAGATCGGCTACGGCGCCCGCTACGCCTACGACCACGACGAGCCCGACGCCTTTTCCGGCCAGGATTACTGGCCCGAGCGCATGGGCGCGCAGACCTTCTACCAACCGGCCGACCGGGGCTTCGAGCGGGAGATCAGGAAGCGCCTCGACTGGTGGGCGAAGCTGCGCCGGGAGAGGCGGGGCAGTTCGTGAGAGGATTTCTTCTCGTCTTCCTCGGCGCCGGCATCGGCGGCGCTCTCCGCCACGCCGTGAATCTCGGCTGCGCGCGGGCCTGCGGGACGGCATTTCCCTATGGCACGCTCGCGGTCAACGTCGTCGGCTCCTTCGTCATGGGCCTGCTTGCCGGCTGGCTCGCCTTCAAGACGATGGCGGGCTGGAGCCAGCCGCTGCGGCTTTTCGCGACCACCGGAATCCTCGGCGGCTTCACCACCTTCTCGGCCTTTTCCCTCGACGCGGTGCTGCTCTACGAGCGCGGCGAACCGGCGCTTGCGGGCGCCTACGCCCTCGGCTCCGTGGTGCTGTCGATCCTCGGCCTCGTCGCGGGCCTCGCCATTGTCCGCGCGCTCGCTTGATGGACGCTGCGGACCGGCTCTGGTACCCACGCTCCATGAAAAAGGCTGGTTCGGGTCGAGGCGGCGCCAAGGGCGGAGCGAAGCGGGGACGGCCCGCGCCCGCGCCGCGCAGCCGCGCGCCCGCGCGCAGCGAAGCCCCGCCGCCGCGCCCGCCGAAGCCGCAGACGCGGGCCGAGGTTCGCGCGGCCGCGAGCGAGACGCTTGCCACCGGCGTGCAGATTCTCGTCGTCGAGCCGGACGAGGCGGGGATGCGCGTCGACCGCTTCCTCGTGGCGCGCTTCCCGCAGATCCCGTTCACGCACGTCCAGCGCGTCGTGCGCACGGGCGAACTGCGCCTCGACGGCAAGCGCGCCAAGGCGAACGAGCGCATCGAAGCCGGACAGAAGGTGCGCGTGCCGCCGCTCAAGCTCGAGGCGCAAAGGCCGGTCGCGCACACCGCCGCGAAGGACCGGGACGACGGCGACACCCTGCGCGCGATGACCCTTTACGAGGACAAGGACGTGCTCGTCCTCAACAAGCCGATGGGCCTTGCCGTGCAAGGCGGCTCCGGCACGAAGCGCCATGTCGACGGGATGCTCGACGCCCTGCGCGACCCGCATGGCGAGAAGCCGCGCCTCGTGCACCGGCTCGACAAGGATACCGCGGGCTGCCTCGTCGTCGCGAAGACGCGCTTTGCCGCCTCGACGCTCGCGAAGTCGTTCCGTTCGCGCTCGACCCGCAAGGTTTATTGGGCCCTCGTCGCCGGGGTGCCGCGGGTGCGCCAGGGGCGCGTCTCGACCTATCTCGCAAAGGAGGAAGGCGGGGAGGGCGACGCTCGAATGGCGGTCGCCCGGCACGGCGAGGAGGGCGCGAGCCACGCGCTCACCTACTACGCGGTCGTCGACACGGCCGCGCAAAAGATCGCCTGGCTGTCGCTGAAGCCGGTCACCGGCCGCACGCATCAGCTCCGTGCGCACGCGGCGCATATCGGCCATCCGATCCTCGGCGATCCGAAGTATTTCGATATCGAGAACTGGGAGCTGCCGGGCGGCATCCAGAACCGGCTGCATCTCCTCGCGCGCCGCATCGTGATTCCGCATCCGCGCAGCGGCAAGCCGATCGACGTGACGGCGCCGCTGCCGCCGCACATGCAGCAAAGCTTCAACCTGCTCGGCTTCGAGACCGACCGCTACGACCCTATCGTCGAGGCGCCCGAAGATTGAGCAGTCCTTTTCGGTCTTTCGTCGCACTTTTGCCGCCGAACGGAATTAACTTTGCGTAAACCCCGGCGAGGGGTTCGCCCCTTGCAAGGGTTTTCAGCAAGGAGGACGTCTATGGAACACAAAAAGCTGGATGAGCTCCGTAGCGTAGCAGACGTTCAAGCTCCCGATTCCGTTCGCACCATGACTCGGGTCGAGCGGATTCAACGCTGGATCGATCTTCTGGAGCGCGAGCCCACGCGGCGGCTCCACGCGATTCCGGAAATCGAGTACATGCTGCCGGCCGACCGGCCGCTCGCCCGCGCCGACGATTCCCCGCTCACCATCGCCTACGAGGACCCGGTCTTCCGCACGCAGGGTCTTTCGAGCGACCGGCTCGGGGACGCGATGGGCTTCTTCGAGCTCACCGAGAACGAGGCGCATCACGCCTTCTGCTCGTGCCTCGGCGGCCACATGATGGATTCGAGCGCCTTCGCGCGGCGTCTGCGCGACGCCACCGTCGGACGTGCGCGGATCGTCTCCGGCGCCTGGATCCTCGGCGGCCTCGCCCTGTGCCTGCCGGGGCTTCTCTACCTCGCCGAATAGCGAGGCGGAGCCATCGATCGAGAGCGGCCGGGAGACGGTTGCGCCTCCTGGCTCCCTGGGCGGTTGTGTCCGCGCGCCCGATGCGCGAAAAGGCGGCGCCAGACGAGGGCGCCCCATGCTGACCGTCGAACCCGTCACCCTCTCCACCGACCGTCTCATCCTGCGCCCGATGCGCCGCGAGGACGCACCGGCGTTCGGCGCGGCCGCGAGCGACGGCGCCCTTTGGGAGAAGCGGACGACCTCGGTGCCGCGCCCGGAGGATTTCCCGGCCTACATCGAGACGGCTTTCGAGGCGCAGCGGGCCGGGACGCAGCTTCCGTTCACGACCGTCGTCCGGGACGGCGAACGGGTCGTGGGCTCGACCCGCTACATGAACATCGACGCCGCAAATCATCGCCTCGAGATCGGCACGACCTGGATCGCGCGCGGCTTTCAGCGCAGCTTCGTCAACACGCATGCGAAATTCCTCATGCTGCGCCACGCCTTCGAAACCCTCGGCTGCATCGCCGTCGAGTTTCGGACCCACAGCCGGAACGAGCAGTCGCGGGCGGCGATCGCCCGCCTCGGGGCGAAACAGGACGGCATCCTGCGGGCGCACACGATCATGCCCGACGGCCATATCCGCGACACCGCCGTCTACAGCATCGTCCGGGACGAGTGGCCCGGGGTGAAGGAGGCGCTGACCGCCCGGATGGGCAGCCCGGTGCCGGTCGCCTGATCGTGAAGCGCATTTTTCTTGTTGCGCCTGACGCAACGGCGGATCATGCCGGAAACGGGGTGGCGATCACCGCCGGAGAATTGTCATGCGCCTGAACGCCGCCACCTTGGCGGGGGCTGCCCTGGGGGGCATCCTCTTCGGCCTCTCCCCCGCGCTCGCCCAGGCCCCGCCGGTCACGAACACGGCCGCTCCCGCCGCCACGGCGGCGCCGAAGCCGCCGGCCAAGCCCGCCGAGAAGGCTCCGGAAGCGCGTAAGAGGGGCCCGCCGAAATCCTACGCCCATTGCCTCGGCCTCGCCCGCAAGGAGGGCCTGCGCGGCGCCCAGCGCCGGCGCTACGTCAGCCGCTGCCAGCTCGGCTTCGAGAGCGCCCAGCTTGGGAATGCGGCGCTCTTCCTCGATCCGGCGTGAAACTCGTTCTCTTCGATGTCGACGGCACCCTCGTCGACAGCCAGCGCATCATCGTCGCCGCGCAGCGCGCCGCCTTCGCCGCGCTCGGCCTCGCACCGCCGAGCCGGGAGCGCTCGCTGTCGGTGGTCGGCCTCTCGCTCCTGGAAGCCTTCCGCGTCCTCGTCGGGCCGGACGGGCCCGCGGCCAGCCTCGCGGAGGCCTACCGCACGGCCTTTTCGGCCTTGCGCGCCGATCCGGCGAACGAGGAGCCGCTCTTTCCCGGCATGGGCGGGCTCCTCGACCGGCTCGCGGCCCGGGACGATCTTGTCCTCGGCATCGCCACGGGAAAATCCCGGCGGGGCGTTCGCCACATCGTCGAGCGCCATGGCTGGGAGGGCCGGTTCGCGACGATCCAGACCGCCGACGACGCGCCCTCGAAGCCGCACCCGGCCATGATCCTGCAGGCGATGGCGGACGTCGGCGCTGCGCCGGAGGAGACGGTCATCGTCGGCGATTCGACCTTCGACATGGCGATGGGCCGTGCCGCCGGCATCCACACGCTCGGGGTCGCCTGGGGCTTTCATCGCGTCGACGCGCTGCGCGAGGCCGGCGCCGAGGCGATCGTCGGGGACGCGGGCGATCTCGAGGCGGCGCTCGACCGCGTCCTCTCCCCCTCGCCGGCGCCCGCCGCCATGCCCATCTCCGCCGCATGAGCGATCCGTTTTCGCGGGACTGGTTCCGGGACGCCGGCGAGCCGGATCCGATGCGCGCTGCCCAGGCCGGAATGCGCACGCCCTTGCCGAAGCGCTTCTACGAGAGGGCGGGGACCGAGGCGCGCGGCGGCCTCTTCCAGCTCGTCCTCGACGGCCGCCCGGCCAACACCCCGGGGCGCAGGCCGCTCGCGGTGCCGACCCGCGGCCTCGCCGAGGCGATAGCCGCCGAATGGGCAGGGCAGGGGGCCGAGATCGACCCTGCCGCGATGCCCGTCACCCGCCTCGTCAATTCCGCCCTCGACGGCGTCGCCGGACGCGAGGCGCAGGTGCGCGACGACATTGCGCGCTACGCCGCCTCCGACCTCGTCTGCTACCGGGCGAGCGAGCCCGACAGTCTCGTCGCCGCCCAGAACGACGCCTGGAATCCGGTGCTCGACTGGGCCCGCGATGCGCTCGGCGCCCGCTTCTCCCTCGCCGAGGGCGTCATGCATGTCGACCAGCCGGCGGAAGCGCTGGAGGCCGTTCGGGCCGCGCTCGCGGCGGTGTCTTCGCCCTTGGGGCTCGCGGCGCTTCACGTCATGACGACGCTCACCGGCTCGGTCCTGATCGCCTTGGGCCACGCGGCCGGCGCGCTCTCCGCCGACGAGGCTTGGGACGCGGCGCATGTCGACGAGCGCCACCAGGAACGGCTTTGGGGCGAGGACGCCGAGGCGATGGCGCGGCGGCGGGTCCGCGAGGCCGAGTTCCGCGCTGCCTCCCGCGTCCACGCCATCGCGGGCGCCTGAAGGCTGCGACGGGCGCACGAGGCGCATTCTCCCGCGCCTTCGCGCATGTTAAGGCCGTTTCGGATCGACGAAGGGGCCGGGCATGAAGGACATTCTCGAGCGGCTCGAGGAGAGGCGCGCCAAGGCCCGCCTCGGCGGGGGCGAAAAGCGCATTGCCGCCCAACACGGCCGCGGCAAGCTGACGGCCCGCGAGCGGCTCGAACTTCTCCTCGATAACGGCTCCTTCGAGGAGTTCGACATGTTCGTCGAGCACCGTTCGACGGATTTCGGCATGGCCGATGTGACCATTCCGGGCGACGGCGTCGTCACCGGCTGGGGCACCATCAACGGCCGCACCATGTTCGTCTTCGCCAAGGACTTCACGGTCTTCGGCGGTTCCCTGTCCGAGGCGCACGCGCAGAAGATCACCAAGATCCAGGACATGGCGCTGAAGATGCGCGCGCCGGTGATCGGCCTCTTCGACGCCGGCGGCGCCCGCATCCAGGAGGGCGTCGCGGCGCTCGGCGGCTACGGCGAGGTCTTCAAGCGCAACGTCGCCTCGAGCGGCGTCGTGCCGCAAATCTCGGTCATCATGGGCCCGTGCGCCGGCGGCGACGTCTACTCCCCGGCGATGACCGACTTCATCTTCATGGTCCGCGACCGCTCCTACATGTTCGTCACCGGCCCGGACGTCGTGAAGACCGTCACCAACGAGGTCGTCAGCGCCGAGGAACTCGGCGGCGCCAAGGTGCACACCTCGAAATCATCGATCGCCGACGGCGCCTGGGGCGACGACGTCGAGGCGCTCCTGCAGGTGCGCCGGCTGATGGATTTTCTGCCCCTCAACAACCTCGACGGCGTCCCCGAAATCCCGAGCTTCGACGATCCCGACCGCGGCGACGGCAGCCTCGACACCCTCATCCCCGACAACCCGAACAAGCCCTACGACATGAAGGAACTGATCCTGAAAGTCGTCGACGAGGGCGACTTCTTCGAGATCCAGGAATCCTTCGCCAAGAACATCGTCACCGGCTTCGCGCGCATCGAGGGACGGACGGTCGGGCTCGTCGCGAACCAGCCGATGGTGCTTGCCGGCGTGCTCGACGCCGACGCCTCGCGCAAGGCCGCCCGCTTCGTGCGCTTCTGCGACGCCTTCTCAATCCCGATCGTCACCTTCGTCGACGTGCCGGGCTTCCTGCCGGGTACGGCGCAGGAATACGGCGGCCTCATCAAGCACGGCGCGAAGCTGCTCTTCGCCTATTCGGAGGCGACCGTGCCCCTCGTCACCGTCATCACCCGCAAGGCTTTCGGCGGCGCCTACGACGTCATGGCCTCGAAGCATGTCGGCGCCGACGTCAACTACGCCTGGCCGACGGCGCAGATCGCGGTCATGGGCGCCAAGGGCGCCGTCGAGATCATCTTCCGCGGCGACCTCGGCGATCCGGGCAAGATCGCGGCCCGGACGAAGGAATACGAGGACCGCTTCATGTCGCCGTTCGTCGCCGCGGAGCGCGGCTACATCGACGAAGTGATCCTGCCCCACTCGACCCGCCGCCGCATCGCCCGCGCCCTCGCCATGCTGCGCCACAAGGAAAGCGAACGGCCGTGGCGGAAGCACGACAACATCCCGCTCTGAGGGATGGCCGCCGCGGGCCTGCATCGTCCCATGCGCGCGCCCTTCAATCGGATGGCGGACCCGCGCCGACAAGTCCGCGGCCCGGTCCGGCAGCGGAATCGTCGGCTCCGACCAGGGCGCGGCAGGAGCCTCGAACGACCAGGCTCCCCTTCAGCACGATGTGACGGGGAGGCTCGTCGGTTTTTCCCGTGAGCCGCTTCAACAGCAGGTTTGCGGCCTGCTCGCCGATGGCGCGGAGGGGCTGGGCGACCGTGGTGAGATGCGGCCGGAACAGGTCGGCCCAGGGAAAGTCGTCGATCCCGGTCACCGACACGTCTTCGGGGCAGTTGAGGCCGAGATCGCGCAAGGCCCGCACTGCGCCGATCATCATCACGTTGTTGGACGAAAACAATGCCGTCGGAGGGTCCGAGCTCGTCAGCAGCTGGATGGCGGCGTCGTAGGCGCCCTCCTCGCGAAAGTCGCCGAGCTGGACGCGCGTTTCCTCCCGCGCGATCCCGGCCTCGTCGAGGGCGGCATAGTAGCCCTCCAATCGCTCGCGGCCCGTGAAGGTTTCGAGAGTGCCCGAGATGAAGCCGATGCGGCGGTGTCCGAGCCCGAGCAGGTAGCGCGTCGCCTCCATGACGGCGGCACGGTTGTCGAGCACCACGGAATCGCATTCCAGTCCTTCGAGGATGCGGTCGATCAGGACCACCGGGATGTTCGTGTCCCTGAGGATCCTGCGCAGCTGATCGTCGTCGCCGAAGGGCGAGATGATCAGCCCGTCGACCATGCGGTTCCCCAGAAGCTCGATCTGCTCGGCCTGGAGGATCGCGTCGCGGTCGCTGCAACATAGCATCACCGCATAGCCGGCCCGGTGGAGGGCCTGCTGAATGACCGAAACCACTCCGGTGTAGAATGGATTGTTGATGTCCCCCACGGTGAGGCCGACCGTGCGGCTCTCTCCGGTCTTCAGGCCGCGCGCCAGGATGTTGCGTCTGTAGCCGGTCTTCCGGATCGCCTCCTCGACCCGTCGCCGCAGCTCGTCGCTCACGACCGCGGAACCGTTCAGCACGGCCGAAACGGTGAAGATCGAAACGCCGGCAGCCTCGGCGACCTGGACCATGGTCGGCGAAGATGATTTGCGGGGAGATCTTGTGCGGCTGGATTTCATGTTCGGAATTCGCAAAGCCTTCATCGCGGAGCGCCGACGCAGAATTCTCGCCGACGCTCTCATTACAGGATGTGCCCTACACGACCTACGCCGACAACACCTCTACGCACTCCAATCTCATGGAACGATCGCCGTATCCTAGCGAAAGCGACCAAATATACAGCGGTTGCTCTTCCATTCCCTCGCGTTTCGCCGCCCAGGGTGCCCACCGCCCCGTCGGTCGGCGGCGGGTTGGGAAGCCGCGCGGAAGGCAGGCGCCTTGCGTCACTCCGCCATCTCCCTTGCTCGCGCCCGGGCGACGTCGGTATCGGGGATCGGCACCGCCAACGCGAGTTCGCGCGTATAGGGGTGGCGACCGCCCAGAAACAGATCCTTTGCGTGGAGGACTTCCACGATCTCGCTGCGCAGCATCACGGCCACCCGGTCGCAGACATGCGAGACGACCGACAGATCATGACTGATGAAGAGATAGGTGAGGCTCAGCTCGTCCTGCAGGTCCTTCATCAGCGCCAGGATCCGCGCCCGCACCGAGACGTCGAGCGCCGAGACCGAACTCGTCGGCGATCACCAGCCGCGGCCTCGTCACCAGCGCCCGGGCGATGTTGATCCGCTGCCGCTGGCCGCCGGAGAAGGCGTGCGGATAGCGGCGCAGGTGATCCTTGTCGAGCCCCACGCGCACCATCATCTCGGCCACGCGGTCGGTCAGCTCGCTGCCCCTTGCCAGCTTGTTGATGCGCAGCGGCTCGGCGATCAGGTCCAACACCGTCATGCGCGGATTGAGCGACGAGAACGGGTCCTGCAGGATCAGGCGGATTTTGGGGCGCAGCCGACGCAGCTCGCGCCGGCCGAGCGCGGCGAGGTCGACGACCGTCCCGTCGTCGCGGCGATAGGCGATCGTGCCGCTCGTCGGATCGATCGCGCGCGCGACGCAGCGGCCGACCGTGGTCTTTCCGCTTCCGGATTCACCCACGAGCCCGAAGGTCTCGCCGGCCACGACCTTGAACGAGACATCCCGCGCCGCGACGATCTTTTCCCCACGCGGTCCGAACAGCGAGCGACCGCGGGCGGCGAAAGCCTTGGTGAGACCCTTGACGTCGAGCAAGAATCCGGCTCGCGTCGACCGCGGGCTCCCGCGCGTCCGCTCCCTCGCAAACGGTATCGTGCCGGTCGTTTCCGACGCCGAGGGGCCGCGCTTCCACCCGCCCCGCAAGTCGCGAGGGGTGCTTCGGCAGGGAGGATAGCAGCGCGTTCGAGGCCGCAAGGAGGCTCCGAGTGTAGGAATGCTGAGGCTCCGAGAAGATTTCCGCGCTCGGGCCGTATTCCACGATCCTGCCGTGATTCATGACGGCGATCGTGTCGGCCACCTGCGCCACGACGCCCAGGTCATGGGTGATGAAGATCATCGCCATGCCGTCCTGGCGCTGGCGCTCCAGCAGGAGGTCGAGGATCTTCGCCTGGGTGGTCACGTCCAGCGCGGTTGTGGGCTCGTCGGCGATCAACAGCGACGGCGCGCAGCAAAGCGCGATGGCGATCATGGCGCGCTGGCACATGCCGCCCGAGAGCTGGAACGGATAGGCGGCCATGCAGGATTCGGGATCGCTCATCCTGGCCCGGCGCAGTGCCTCGACCCCGCGCTCCCACGCCTCCTTTCTCGAAACGGGCAGATGGACGCGAATGGCTTCGACGAACTGAACGCCGATCGTGTACATGGGCGAGAGCGCAGCCATCGGCTCCTGAAAGACCATGCCGATCTCCCGGCCGCGGCGGCGCCCGAGTTCGTGACTCGTCATCCCCCCGGCGAGGTCCACCCAGCTTTCGGTGTCGACCGTCGGCCGCCACCTGATCTCCCCCGACAGAATCCGCCCGGGCGGCTCGACCAGCCTCAGGATGGAGCGCCCGGTGATCGACTTTCCGCTTCCCGTCTCGCCGACGATGCAGAGCGTGCGGCCGGCCTGCACGGCGAGGTCGATGCCGTCCACCGCCTTCACCACGCCGTCCTTGGTGATGAAATGAGTGCGCAGGTCCTTGACCCGCAACAGGTCGCGTTCGGACCACAGCCGCTCCGCGTCCCAAAGGATGGCCTTCCCGGGAGCCGCGCCCGCCGATCGGCGGACGCCCGCGTCCGCAGGCCCGGCCCGGGCGGCGATGTCGCTGTGCGCCGCGGTCATGTCGTGTAGGGGTCCGCGGCGTCGCGCAGACCGTCGCCGAGGAAGTTGAGCGCCAGCACGGCAATGACGACGGCGACCCCGGGCAGGAGCAGCCAGGGCGCCGTTTCGAGTACCCGCACGTTCTGGGCGTCGCGCAGCAGCACGCCCCAGCTCACGACCGGCGCCTGGAGGCCGAGGCCCAGGAAGGAGAGCGCCGTCTCCGCCAGGATCATGCCGGGAATCGACAGTGTCAGCGAGGCGATCAGATGGCTCGACATCAAGGGCAGCATGTGCCGGCCGATCAGCCGCGTCTCGCGGGCGCCGTCGAGCCGCGCGGCGAGCACCATGTCCTCCTCGCGCAGGGACAGGAACTTGCCGCGCACCACCCGCGCCAGATCGGTCCAGGCGATTCCCGAGAGAATGATGGTGATCATGAAGTAGCGTTCGAGCGGTCCGATCTGGGGCGGCACGGCGGCGGCAAGACCCATCCAAAGCGGCAGGGTCGGAATCGACATGAAAATCTCGACCACCCGCTGGATGACGGTGTCGACGCTGCCGCCGAAATAGCCGGACACGCCGCCCAGCACCGCTCCGAGGGAAAACGCGAGCAGGACCCCGATCAGCCCGATCGACATGGAAATGCGCGCGCCATGGATGATGCGCGAGAGAACGTCCCGCCCGTCGCGGTCGGCGCCGAGCAGGTAGACCGGGGTCGCATGGGCCGGGTCCGCCGTTCCGAAGAGATGCCGATCGAACGGAATGCCGAGGAACTCGTAGGGATCGCCCCTGACGAAGAGGGCGAGTTCCACGCGCTTCTCGCGCTCCTCGATCCAGGTGCGCTCGAAGGTGATGGGATCGCGCTTCGACGCCCAGGGATGGACATAGACGGAGAGCCCGCCGGCGAAGCTGACATGCAGTGCCTGCGGCGGCGCGTAGCCGTGCGCCGGGGAATAGCGGTCGGAGCTGTAGGGTGCGAGGAAGCCGCCGAAGACCACCACCGCATAGATGAACGCGATCACGACGAGCCCGACCATCGCCAGCCGATGGCGCAGCAGCCGCCGCCACACCAGCCGCCACTGCGGCAGCGTCGCCACGGCGGCAAGCGTCGGCGCGGCCTGAGGCGCTGCCTCCTCCGGGATGATCATGTGCACGGGGTGCGCGTCGGTCATGCCTCCCCCAGCCGTATTCTTGGGTCGAGCAGGGCGAGCAGAATGTCGGATATCAGCGTGCCGATGACGGTGAGCACGCTGATGATGAGGAGGATGGCGCCGGCAAGATACATGTCCTGGCTGAGCAGCGCCTCCAGGAGCAGCGGCCCGGTGGTTGGCAGCGACATGACCGAGGAGACGACCACTTCTCCCGAGACCAGGATGGGCAGCGTCCAGCCGATTCTGGAAACGAACGGGTTGAGGGCCACCCGCAACGGATACCTGACGATCAGCTGGAATTCCGGCAGGCCGCGGGCTCGCCCGGCGACCACGTAAGGCTTGCGGAGTTCGTCGAGCAGGTTGGCGCGCAGGATGCGAAACAGCCCCGCCGTTCCCGCCGTCCCCAGCACCAGGATCGGCACCCAGACATGCGCAAGGAAATCCTTGAAGCGGCCCCATGACCAGTGCGCGTCGACGTATTGCGAAGAGAACAGCCCTCCGACGCTCTGGCCGAAGAATTTCACGCTGAGCCACATCAGGATGAGCGCGATCATGAAGTTTGGGACCGCGAGGCCGATGAAGCCGGCGGTCGTGGCGAGATAGTCCCCGATCGAGTACTGGCGCACCGCGGAATAGAGGCCGACCACCAGCGAAAGGCACCACGAGACCGCGAGCGTCATCAGTGCCAGCGCGATCGTCAGCGGCAGCCGCTGGAGCACGAGATTGAGCACCGGCTGGTTATATCCGAAGGAGAAGCCGAAATCGGCGCGGGTGAGAATCCCGTGCATCCAGGTCAGGTACTGGATATGCAAGGGTTCGTTGAGGCCGTAGCGCGCCGCCAGCGCCTCAAGCTGCGAGCTGTCAATCCTCTCGCCGCCTTCCGCCGCTACCGCCACCAGCGTCGTCAGGTAATTGCCCGGCGGCAGCTGGATGATCGCGAATGTCACGATCGAGATCGCCAACAGCGTCGGGATCATGATCAGACATCTGCGGAGGATGAACTTCCCCATGCGCCTGTTCCGTGCTCCTCACATCACTCGGCGGCGACCCGCGCCCGTCGCGGAACGTTGCGGCCGGCGCGGCCAAGAAAGGCCGGCGCCGGCACGCGTCTTTCAGGCCTGCCGCGAAACTACGACTTCGCGAAGAAGAACTGCTCCGAGGCGCCGGTGGCCGGATAGGGAAACGGCGACGATCCTCCCATCGGCGAGGGCACGTTGCGGAAGTTCACCTTCTTGAAGCCGTAGCTGCGCGCCGGCAGGCTTATCCCGATCGCGGGGAAGAGCTCCTTGTTGATCCGCAACAGTTCGCGGAAGAGCTCGATCCGGCGCTTCGGATCGGTTGCCGCCTTGACCTGGTTGAACAGCTCCTGCTGCTTCAGGATATTCTCCGGAGGGGTCTCGCTCGGTTGACGCTTCATGTAGTAGTTCGCCCAGAGGATGGCGTAGAAGGAGTACTCCTCGGACGGGAACCACCATCTCGGGAAGAAGAGGGCGTCGTAGAGGCCCGCGTCGCCATACCAGATCGTCCCGTCGAAATCGTTGGAGCTGACCCGTTCGAAGAACAGGGAACGATCCATCGTCTGCATCTGCATTTCGATGCCGACGGCCGCCCAATGCTGGCGAACCCGCTCCAGGACCGCGGTGTTGCCGTCGACGATGGCGTTCACCGTGATCGAGACGCGCTTGCCGTCCAGCATCCGGAAGTTCCTCGCGTCGCGTGCGGTGACGCCCGCCTTGTCGAGAAAGCTGTTGGCAAGCCCGACATTGTACTCCGTGAACTGCCTCGCCATCTCCTCGTCGTAGAAGGGCCCTTCGGGCCGGGGCGCTACCTGCCAGGGCTCGCCCTGGCCTTCGAAGGACAGCTCGATGATTTCCCGCCTGTTGATGGCGTGCGAAAGGCCGACGCGGAAGTTCTTGTTCGAGAACAGAGCCCGGATCTTCGGATCCTTGTGCGTCAGGTTGAGCGCGATCGCGGCTTCGTTGGCGCCGCTCGGGACGATGTCGAAGAATTCGATCTTTGCCTGCTCCCGCGCCCGCGCCAGCACCGGCTTGTTGACGCTCGTCACGATGTGGCGGGTGTGCATGTCGATCTCGCCGTTGCTCGCCTTGAGCAGCATGACTTGCGGATCGGCGATGACGTCGAAGACGAGCCTGTCGATATAGGGCAGTTGCCTGCCCTCCGTGTCGACCTTCCAGTAGTAGGGGTTGCGCTCGGCGATGAGCCGCTGCCCCTTCCCGAAGGCTTGGACGAGATGCCAGGCGTTGAGGTTGGGCAGATCGGCGTTCTGCCAGTTGCCCGGATAGGTGATGATCCCCTTCGCGCCGAACAGCGCCGACCAGGTCGGGAAGCCTTGCTCCTTGGCGAGCTTGTCCGCGTCGGGGTTGTACTTGATGTGGAACTGCTTCAGGTAGTGCTTCGGCTGCAGCGTCAGCGGCAGGCCTTCGGCCAGTCCGAGATAGCCGGTGAACAGCCCGAACGACTGGGCGAAGCTCACCTCCAGAGTGAAGTCGTCCACGGCCTTGAAGACGGCCGGCTTGCCGCCGGAGATCAGCCAGGACGGCAGCGACGGATAGAGCAGCTCGTTCCGCAGCACGTCGTCGTAGGCGAACGTGAGGTCGGCCGTCGTAAAGGGCTCGCCGTCCGACCAGCGCACGCCCTTGCGCAGGTGGATGATGAAGCGCTTCGCGTCGTCGAGCGACTCGATCGACTCCGCGAGATTGGCGACGGGCTCACTTGCGTCCACCTGCCAGCCCCAACGCGTCAGCTGATCGTAGCCGATGGTGCGGTAGAGCCAGGCCGAGTCGGCCGGGCCGCGGATCGCCGTCCGCCACTCGCCGCCATAGAGCCCGAGCGATTCCACGGGCTTGACGACGGGCGGAGAATCCGGAAGGCGCTTGGCGAGCGGCGGCAGCTTGCCCGCCTTGACGAGCTCGGTCAGCATCGGCGCTTCCTTGGCGCCGATGCCATTCGGGCCGTCGAGGCCGTTCTGCTGGGCCATCGCGCTTTCGACCAAGCCCGGGACGATGCCCGGGACGGCAGACGACACCAGGGCCAATCCGCCGGTGCGCAGCAGCCTGCGCCTGCTTACGGGATCTTTGAACATCTGCGTGCCTCCCCATCAACGGTCTCGGGAACTTGAACGAGACCCAAGTCGCGGGACGTTGCGCCCGCGGCCGTCGCGTCAACCTCGCATCAGCTGCATCGCCGCCAGTTCCAGGCAGCTGATGCCGTGCGACAGCGAGATCTGAATCGGGTATTTTTCGTGCGTCTTGATCATCGTCGCGATCGCGCCGAGTTCGACCGCGGCCTGGAAGCCCATGGTCGGCTGATAGGGTCCCTCGGTGTGCGAGGTGAAGTTCTCGTGATGGGTGTGCGGGAGGCGCAGCACCGCGTCCTCGAGCTCCACCCATGCCTTGCGCCGCGCGCCGTTCTTGATGAGCGCGTCGCGATAGCGCAGGACCATGTGCCCGGGCCGGCGCGACCAGTTGTTGGAGTGCCACTCCCAATAGATCGTCGGCTGCTGCGCCGCGAGATAGCGCCACAGCGCCTCGGTCTCGGGGGGCGTGTCCGGCAGGCCCTTCACCGCGCGATCGGCCTCGAAGACCGGGAAATGACCCTTGGTGTCGCTGACCGTCAGTCCCGCAAGCTGCCCGTCCGGGTTCGTCATGGGCACGAAGCAGAAGCGCACGCTGTCGCGCAGGCGCTTGGCGCTATCGGTGTTCTGGCAGAGATGCGCGACCATCGCCTTGATGACGAGGGTGCAGGCGAGTTCGGAGGGCTGGCTCGTCTGGGCGATGACAATGCAAGGCGCCTTGGGATTGTCTCCGATCTCCACGGCCCGCAGCGGCGCGCCGTTCCGGCTCGTCCCGATGCTCCTGAGCTTCGTCGGCGAGGAGGGCAGCGAACCCAGCCACTGCTGCAGTTCCTGGAACCGGTTCCAGTGGAAGTTGCTCACCACGACTGTCGGCTCGACCTCCTCGCTTCCGGGCAGATAGAGGTCGATATCGACGGTGTCGGGCTCCTCCATGACGGGGTGACAGGCGTCCGCTCCGGCGACCAGATAGGTGTCGCCGCGTCGGACCACGTAGTGCTGGGTCTGCGAGCCGAAGTAGTTCCAGCCCGCTGCGGCGATGCGGATGCGCACGAGGCGCGCCAGCGGCTGCGGATTCCGCACCGCGAAGCAGAAATAGTAAGACTTGTTGCTGAAGCGATGCTCGCCGGGATCGGGCTCGCAACGGACGAAGTAGTGGTCGGGGCCGATGCGGCCCATGTCGGCGCCGTTCCCGCCCTCGAAGGCCGATGTGATCAGGATGTCGTCGCGTTCGAGCGTGCGGCCGGCGATGCCTTCTGCGTGCCGCGATTGATCCCAGGCGGACCCGAAGCGGATCGGCTCATCACCAGACTTCATCGACTTCCCCCTTGCATTTTTCTAAACGTTTAGTGCTAATGCTCGTTCCTGTCAAGGACGATCCTCCTGTGCAGCAGTTCGGCGAGGTCGGATCGGCGACAGAACGCATGTTGATTTCCATGTTGAAGAGGGCGCCGTGGGCGTGGATTCCAGCAGACGCTATGCACTGATCGGGGCGGGCCACCGCGCCGGCATGTTCGTTCGCGCCCTGGCGGGCCGCCACGCCTCCGCCGGACGGCTCGTCGCTCTCGCCGACACCAACGCCCATCGCATGGCGGTCCACGCCGAAAGTGTCGAAGGCGCCGGTCTGCCGCCCGTGCCGTGCTACCACGCCGACCAGTTCGACCGCATGCTGGACGAGACGCGGCCCGACTGCCTCATCGTCACAACGCCCGACTACACGCATGCCGGCTACATCTGCCGCGCGCTCGACCGCGACATCGACGTGATTTCGGAGAAGCCGTTGACGAGCGGCGAGGCGGGACTCAGGGCGATCTGCAAGTCCATGGAATGCAGCAGGGCTCGGCTCACCGTCGCCTTCAACTACCGTTACGCTCCGCGAAACACGGCCGTGAAGCGGCTGATCGCAGAAGGCGCCATCGGCGAAATCACCTCCGTGCATTTCGAATGGCTGCTCGATACCGCGCACGGGGCCGACTATTTCCGCCGCTGGCATCGGGAGAAGGACAAGTCCGGCGGCCTTCTGGTGCACAAGTCCACCCATCATTTCGACCTGGTCAACTGGTGGCTCGACGACTGCCCGGCGTCGGTTCACGCGCTGGGCGGGCTGCGGTTCTACGGCGGGCGCAACGCGGCCGCCCGCGGCGTTCCGCCTTCCCCCACGTTGAGCCGCAATGCGGATCCGCGCAAGGACCCGTTCCGCCTCGACATGGCGGCCGATCCGCAGCTGCGTCGCCTCTATCTCGAGGCCGAGCATCTCGACGGCTACTATCGGGACCGGAACGTGTTCGACGAGGGCATCACCATCGAGGACGCCCTGTCGCTGACGGTCGGTTACCGCCGGGGCGCCAGCATGGCCTATTCGCTCACCGCCTTCTCGCCGTGGGAGGGCTACCGCGTCGGCATCAACGGAACCGGCGGCCGCATCGAGCTCGACGTCGTCGAGCGGTCGTGGGTCCCGGCGCCGGACGCCACCGCGCCCGGATCCTACGTCGTCGATCCGAGCGCGCGGTCCGATGCGCGTGCCGCCACCCGCGCACTCCTGTCGGAAGGCGAGAGGCTGCGTCTGCATCGGCACTGGCAGCCGGCCGTCGAGATCCCGATCCCGGATGGCGACGGGGCGCATGGGGGAGGGGACAGCGTCATGCTCGACGACATGTTTTTTGGCGCCTCCGACGATCCGCTCGGCCGCGCCGCCGGCACCATCGACGGCGTGCGCAGCGTCATCGTCGGCGTCGCCGGCAATTGCAGCCTGAAGGAGCGCACGGTCGTGCAGATCGGGGATTACGGCCTGCCACTCGATCCGGCCCGCCGATAGTCAGGGCGCGCCGCCGCGGCATACGAGCGGAAGCGCCGACGTCACCCGTCCATCTTGGTCAGCCACCGAAAAACCCGTTCCCAGAAGGGCACGTATGACGGCCAGGACGTGAATCGCGGCGAGCCCCAGTGGGGCAGGATGTCGGAGGTGAAGCAGGCGACCCGGCCCTTCGCAACCTCGTCGACCACCAGCAGCGGATCCTGCGTCTCCTTGAACTGGAGAAGCATCTGCCCGCCGCGCCGCTCGACCTTGTTGTAGCCAAGGAAGTCGGGCCAGTCGCAGCCGATCCCGGCGAGGAGCGGGTGATCGAGAACGACTTCCGGGTAGACGCCCTCGGGCGTCTCCATGCGGTCGTCGTGGGGCGAGATCTTCACGGGCAGCAGGCCGGCGAGCGGCGTATAGGCGTAGTGCGCCTTGCCGTGAAACCCGCCGAACGCCATCCAGCCGCCGATCATCGCGAAGCCGCCGCCGTCGCGCACGTAGTCGCAAATCAGCTTCAACCTGTTAGCGCACCGCTCGCCGGCCAGCGTGTCCGGATGGAGCAGGAAGGAATCCGCCGGAGCATCGGAGATGATCACGGCGTCATAGGCCTGCAACGCCTCCATCGAGGCCGGGAAGCGCAGCGAGACTTCATGATTGGGCATGAAATCGATGTCGAGCCCGGTGTGCGCGAACCGGCTGATGAACGGCTCCAGCGATAGCGTCGCATAGCCGGTTTCGTAAGAGGCGAATCCTTTGAAATGCGTGTGAATCTTGAAGACGGACTCGCCGACGAGAAGCAGCCTTCCTCTCCCCGGCTTCACCGCGAAACCTCCCCGAAACGGGCCGTGTCGATTGCGCCGGCCTCAGGCTCTTCGTTAGACGACATCCCAAGGAAAGTGAAGCGCCAGGCCGTCGACACGGATGCAAGTCGGCGCGCGCTCAGTCGAGCGCGGGCGGGCGCCGCGTGCACAGGCGGCCTCCACTTCCGCATCGGAAGCGCGCTGAGCATTCGTCCCGTCATTCTGCGCCCTCCGCTTCAATGGCCGCGACGAGCCGATCGATGTCTCGAATCGTGCGCGCGCCGTCATAGGCGAGCACCCGGAACGACCAGGTCACTTCCGCTCCCGGCTCAAGGTCGATCGTGCGATGCCGTGCCGGATTGTAGATGTGCACGCCGTAGTCGCGCGTGAACCAGGGACAGGGCTCGCTGGTAGGGACGAGCACGACGCCGGCGCGGGCCTCGCTCCCTGCCGCCCCTTCGATCGAAAGCCAGGGCGATGATTGATCGAAGCAGCCCGCTTCGCCGCGGCGGTCGTGGCCGTCGCGAATGCGTCCGCCGAAGCGCGTCTCCCAGTGCGGAGGCACGCGCACGCCGAGCCCGGATTCCTTGGTCTGCCCGAAACGCGTCGCCTTGTGCAGATGGCTGAAGGTGGAGCGCCACTCCGCCACCGTGCACTCGCCGGCGTCTCGCAGGACGACCGTGCGGCGCTCCGCAAGCAGCTCGTTCCCGTCCGCGGTCGTCCAGCGCACGTCATGGCTGAACGCGACGCGGCTTTCGCTGGCGCTCGCACCGATATCGGTGAGCTTTCCAAGCAATTCCTGGCGATGGCGGGGCAGGCCGAACGATCCCGCATTCCAGAGATCGTTTCCGTCGAGCTCCGCTCCCGCGAAGACGCCCTGGTGATGGGGATGGTCCGCCGGCGCCTCCTGCAGCACCAGCACACCGTTGGGCGTATAGAGGGGAAATACGTAGGCCCGCAGCTCGTTGCTGCTGTAGCCGCCGAGCAAGCGTCCGCTCCGGGTCACCCAGCGCCGCGCGTTGTAGTCGATGATCTCGTAGCTCATTCCGTCCTTGTCTTCTCCGCTTCGATCCGGTCACCCGATCCTGACGACGGTCCCCGACCGCAACGACCGCACTGCCGCGTCGATCCACTGGATCGTTTTGATGTTGGTCTCGATGGACGTCGGCGTCGTCCGGCCGGTCGCGATCGCCGCGTCGAAGGCGGCATAGGGATCCGCCAGTTCCGGATCTACCGCCTCGGCGGCGCCGATCGTCTCGACGATCGCTTCGCCCACGAGCACCTCGATCTTCTCGCGATCCCACCCTTGCGCCGTCAGAAGAAGCGCGGCGCGTTCGCACTCGATCCGGATCGACCAGTCGCTGCGGTGCGAGTCGAAAGTCACCAGCAAATGCGCCTGAACGCCGTTCGCAAACGACGTCAGGACGTTGGTGACCGTGTCGCTGTTGTAGTTGGAAAGCGCCGGCCTCTGCCCCAGTGCATAGACGGTGGCAAGGTCCGGATTGCCGAGCACCGCCAGGATGGAGTTCAGCGAATGCACCCCTTGCTCCCACAGGGCCGGGTATTCGCCGGTGAAGGCGCGCATCGCGGGGCGGTGGCGGTGATGCAGATAGCTCACCATGAAGGCCTTGCCGTAACGCTCGCTCCGGACGAGGTCCTGCAGGCGCCGCTCCAGCGGGTGGTATTGATACTGGTTGCCGACGACGACGGCGCGCCGTTGCCGCGCGGCAAGCTCCGCCAGAGCAAGCGCCTCGCCATAGTCGTAGGTCAGGGGCTTTTCGACAAAGACATGCCGGCCAGCGAGCAGCGCGGCGCGCACCATCTCGCCGTGGAATTTCGCCGGCGTGACGATGAAGACGGCCCGGGCATCAGGATGGCCGGCAAGCGCGGCCTCCAGGGTGCCGTAAGCCGCAACCTCGTGCAGGCCCGCACGGTTGCGGGCGCCCGCGAGGAGGGCGGGTTCGATGTCGACGAAGGCCACGGGCGCAAAGCGCTGGCGGTATCGTCCGACGAGATCGTCGAGGATCTGGGCGCCGCGATTGCCCACCCCGACCTGAATGAACGGGATCGGTTCCACGCCGGTCTGCGGACCGCTCGCCTCTAGCCGCGCAGCCATCGGTCCAGCCAATCCATCGCCATCGTGCCGTGCCACATGTGGCCGCCGTCGAAGACGTCGATCGACAGCCGGTCCGGTACGTTCAGGAGCGCGTATGCCTTCCCGGTGATCGCGTATTGCTCGAGCACGTTGTCGATGCCGCGCGGCCCGTTGAGCGGATCCTGACGGGCGGACTCGAAGAGCAGCGGGCGCGGCGCGATCAGCGCGGCGAGGTCGCCCATGTCGACCTCTTCCCAGAGATGCGGGACGTAATTGCAGTCGCAGTTGTCGGACATGTGGAGGAGGGAGTCCTCGACCCCGTAGAAATAGCCGCTGACCACGGCGCAGGCGATGCGGTCGTCCAGGGCGGACAGGAACAGCGTCTGCAGGCCGCCGCCCGACAGGCCGATGCAGCCGATCTTCCGCCCGGCCGTTTCCGGACGGGTCGCCGCGTAGTCGGCGAGCGCCATCAGATCCCATGTCCACATGCCGGCCACCGTCAGCCCGAGCGGCAGCCCCATATGCGCGAGGTATCGGCAGGACCATTCGAGCAACTGCTCCGGCTTCTCGTTGAAGCGCTCGCGCCGCTCGCCGAAACCGCGCGCGTCCGGGCAGAAGACCACGTAGCCGCGGCGCACCGCCGCGACGCCGTAAGCGTAGTTGTGCTGCTCGATCGTCTCGGCCACGGCGGGCGCGATATCGCCACGGCCCGCCGTGGCGTATTTGCCGCCGCTGACGTGGCCGTGAGGGGCGAGCACCGCCGGAGCCGTGCCGTCCAGTCCGTCGGGAATGAGCACGTAGAGGGGCATGGTGACGGACGGCTCGGTGTCGATTTCGACCCGCTCGCGCCGGTAGCCGTCGCACTGGACCGTTTCGGTGATGCGCGGATTGGGCGGGGCAGGCAGCATCGCGTTCAGGCCGAGCAGCGTCCGGATGGTACCCCGCACCTGCTGGCGCCAGATCGGCCACGCCTCCAGGCTCGTGGCTTCAAAGCGCCTGCTCCGTCCGGTCGCCCGCAGACGGCTCCTGAGATAGCCCGCCACCTGGAACCGAGACATTCAGCGCATCCCCCGCCCGCCGGCTTCGACGCGGGCCGACTTGGTGCTTAACGTTTAGCTTGAATTGACGACGGGGGGCAATATAGATTTCGCGGTGAGCGAGGAGCAGGGCCGCTCGAAGCTTGCCCGAAGCAGGCGGAGCGCACAGCGGCTCGTCGTATCGGACAATGGATTCGACCGCACGTCCCTTCGACGATGGCCCGGTCCGGACCATCGTCGCATCTGGCCGCGGAGGAAGATGATGACAGAGAAGGCCCTGTCCGAAGGTGAGCTCGCCCGCTTCCGTCGAGACGGCTTTGTTGTGGTCCGGGCTCTCTTCGGCTCAGAGGAGATCGTCGAGATCCGGGAGACCTTCATGGCGATGAACCGGCACGGCCCCGTCGAGGGCCTGTCGGAGATCCGGCGCAAGAAGGTCGACGGGGAGGTGCGCCGCTACGATTCCGGCGATCCGCTCGCCTTCTATCCGCGCATGATGCACCCGCACAGGCATACGGATAAGCCGGTCGGCCCGGTCGCCATGAAGTACCTGACGCATCCGCGCCTTCGCCCGCTGCTCTTTGCGCTCTTCGGAGAGGAACCGTTCGCCTGCCAGAGCATGTTCTACTTCAAGCCGCCCGGCGCGCGCGGGCAGGCGCTGCACCAGGACAACTTCTATCTGCGGGTCAAGCCCGGCACCTGCCTCGCCGCCTGGATCGCCATCGACGACGCCGACGAGGAGAACGGCGGCATGATGTGCGTCCCGAACACGAGCAGGCTGGAGATTGCCTGTCCGGAGAAGGCGGATCCGGCGCTATTCTTCAGCACCGAACACGTCGAGCCGCCCCAAGGCCTCAAACCGGAACACGTCCGCATGACGGCAGGGGATGTCCTCTTCTTCAACGGCAGCGTGATCCACGGCAGCACTCCGAACGCCAGCCGGGACCGCTTCCGCCGATCGCTCATCTGCCACTACGTCCCGGCGAGCACGAAAGAGATGAGCGACTACTACGAGGCCTACGACTTTTCGGGCCACCGCCAGCCGATCGCCACCAACGACGACGGCGGACCTTGCGGCACGCCGCAGGACCTGCCGACGGGACCCCACTGATGTCTTGGCGAACCAGGTTCCTAAACGTTTATCCAGCGCAAGCATCCCTCGGAGCAGGCAGATGGTGAATCGGCAGTCCTCCCGGTCGTCGGAGCTAGGGCAGCGCCCGCAAATCCTGCCGGTCCGGCAGCAATCGGATCTGATTACGGAACTGGTGCGCGAGCGGCTCGACACGATCCTGCCAGCGGCCATGCGAGAGGCCGGCCTCGATGTCTGGCTCGTGCTCTGCCAGGAGGACAATCCCGACCCGCTCTATCCGACCATGATCCCGATGGACAACTGGTCGCCGATCCTGTCGATGCTCGTCATGGTCGACGAGGGCGACCGGGTCCGCCGCTACAATCTCTCCGCAGTCGACACGAAGGACCTCTACGAGCGGCCCTACGCCGGCCAGCTCGAGGAGATGCAGTGGCCGATCCTGGTCGACCTTCTGACGAAGCGCGACCCCCGGACGATCGGCATCGACATCGGCAGCGTCGCATGGGCCGCGGGCGGGCTCACGCACAATCTCTACAACCAGCTCGTCGCGACCTTGCCGGAGCCATACCGCGGCCGCCTCGTCTCGGCGGAGAAGGCGGCCGTGCTCTGGGGCGGCACGCTGACGGACCGGGAGGCGGTGCTGTTCGAGCGCGTGACGGAGATCGGGCAGGCGATGATCGCCGAGTGCTACCGTTCCGGGACGATCACGCCCGGAGTGACCACCACCGACGACCTCGTCTGGCATTACTGGCAGCACGCGCGCGATCTCGGTCTCGACGTTTCCTTCAGGCCCTATTTCCGGCTGCACCGCGACAGCCGGCAGACGGGGTTCGGCGAGAACGTGGTGAGCCCGGGCGACGTCATTCATTGCGACGTCGGCATCAAGTATCTCCGGCTCAACTCGGACCACCAGCATCTGGCCTATGTGCCGCGGCTGGGCGAGACCGACGTGCCGGTCGGCCTTGAGGAGCGGTTTCGCGACACGCTGCGCCTGCAGGACATCTACATGGACGAATTCCGTCACGGCCTCACCGGCAACGAACTCCTGCAGAACATCCTGCGCCGCGCGCGCGCCGAAAACGTTCCGACGCCGAGAGTTCTATTCGCACAATCTCGGGCTTTTCCTGCACCAGCCGGGGCCCCTGATCGGCTTGCCGTGGGAGCAGGACAAGCGGCTGCCCCGCGGCGAGGTCCGCCTCGAATACAACAGCGCCTTCGTCATGGAGCTGAGCACCGAGGGCGAGGTGCCGGAATGGAACAACCAATCGCTGCGGCTGGCGACCGAAGAACCCGTGATATTCACCCGCGAGGGCTGCAGAACGCTGTGTCCGCGCCAAACGGAATTCTACGTGATCTAGGCCAGCCGGTTTCGCCCTGACGTGGCGGGAGACGCTCCGGTTTGGGGCAGGGGACGAACCGCGCCTTGAGGGAGTGCGCGCGTGCCGCGCGCAAGACCGGCGCGCCGGCGGTCGGGCCCGGCGCCTTCGGGCGCGCCGGCCGGGGCTCGGGTGGCCGCTTCTCTTCCAACCCGGCATGTCCTACAGCATCGGCAAGGGCGTCGACCGGAAGGGTGGCCGAGCGGCTTAAGGCAGCGGTCTTGAAAACCGCAGTGGGTGCAAGCTCACCGTGGGTTCGAATCCCACCCCTTCCGCCACCTTCGGGCCTGCTCCAGCGCCCGGGTGGATGGTTAACGGGCCTTCTTGGGCGGTTCTGCGGGCGGGTTTCTGCAATGGTGGTTAATCTCGTTGCAAGGCCGTGACTTGCCGCTTTTTGTTCCCCTCGAACGCGAATCCCGATTCCGGCGCGGCGCCACAGCGGTACGACGCTGATGTCGATTCGCGGGGTGGTGCCGCAAGACCCTGTTTTGAATGCGGGTTCTTCGTCTGCGCCGAAGGCCGATTTCGGCGTCCGAAAGTGGTTAATGCGGCGTCGGGGACGGCCTCCCGGGCCGCAGGGCGGATTTCGGGCCAGTGTTGCAGAACTGCACCTCATCTCGAAGTCGATTAAATTTCTCTAATATGTTGCCAAGACTTGGTTTTTAACTCAAAAAACCACTGTTTTCACGCAAGCGCCGCTGTTTGACAGCCCGTCGCCGAGCAACTTTCCTTTAAGGCCTCACATCGCAGCTTGCCCGATACGGCTTCGGGCACTCTGCACCGCAAGCCCACAAAGACGGCCTGCGGGGGCACCAGGGAACGCGGGATTTGATGCTCGAACGGGACGACGCCCTCGCGGCGGGATCGAACGGCCGGCGGCTAGCGCCCCTGGCCGGGACGGCATTGCGCGCCGCCGCGGTCGCGGCGCTTGCGCTGACCCTCGCCAATTGCACCCAGTCGGCGAAGCTTTCCGGCCGCGGCGGCGTGGACCCGAAATACGGCGTCGGCGCCAGCCCCCGGCTCTATGGGGACGGGGAGGCGATCCCGAAGGGCGGCGGGCGCGCGATGGTCGGGCGGCCGTACATGGTCGCCGGCCGCACCTACGTGCCGCGCGAGAACCCGGGCTATACCCGCGAGGGGCTCGCCTCCTGGTACGGCGTCGACTTCCACGGCCGCATGACCGCGAACGGCGAGGTCTTCGACCGCTATTCCATCGCCGCGGCCCACACCACGATGCCGCTGCCGAGCTACGCGCGCGTCACCAACGTCGAGAACGGTCGCTCGATCATCGTGCGGGTGAACGATCGCGGCCCCTATCACGGCAACCGCATCATCGACGTCTCCGAGCGCACCGCCGAGGCCCTCGACTTCCGCCGCAAGGGCACCGCCCACGTCCGCGTCGACTATGTCGGCCGCGCCTCGCCGAACGGCAGCGACGACCGTATCCTCGCCGCGAGCCTGCGCACGGACGGCGCGCTCGCGAGCCTCAGGTCGACCCTGCCGACCCTGTTCGCCCAGGCGACGCCCACGGCCTCGGACCTGCCGCGGGAGGCGATCGCGCTGCGCAGCTACGAAGTCGAGGCGAGCGAAGCCGAGTTCCCCGGCAACGG
>CAVWII010000033.1:0-19556 GCA_963754975.1 uncultured Alphaproteobacteria bacterium
CCCGCCGCGGCCGTGGCGATCTGGGGCCCGCTCGCCGGCGGCGTCGTCGCGGCGGGATTGCTCGCGCTCTGGCTGTTGCCGCAGGTGGACGGAAAATTCGGCATCCTCGGCGTGCTCGTCGCCGTTCCCTGCGTCGGCCTCGCGGTCGGGGCAATCAACGGCGCCATCATCGTGACCGGCCGCCTCCAGCCTTTCATCGTCACCCTCGCCATGATGGTGACGATGCTTGGGCTCGCCCGTCTCGTCGCCGGGCAGGACAGCGCCGTCGTCGCCGTCTATTCCGGCACCAACGCCACGGCCGACATCGACCTCTTGCGGGCCGTGCTCTGGGGCGTGCTGCCGGTGCCCGGGCTGTTCTTCCTCGCGGCGCTCGCCGTGTTCATGGCGGTGCTGAAATTCACCGCCTTCGGCCGCTACGTATACGCCATCGGCGGCAACGAGGAGGCGACGCGCCTGTCCGGCATCGCCGTGAGGCCGGTCAAGATCGCGACCTATGCCTTCTCCGGGATGCTCGCCTGCATCGCCGGCGTGCTCTACGTGGCGCAGTACCGGCAGGGCAAGCCCGACGCCGGCGTCGGCCTCGAACTCGATGCCATCGCCGCCGTCGTCATCGGCGGCACCAGCCTGATGGGAGGGCGCGGCAGCCTCGCCGGCACGCTCGTCGGCGTCCTCATCTTCGGAATGCTGACCAACATTCTGCAGCTGCACAACATCTCGACCAACATCCAGTTGGTGATGAAGGGGTTGATCATCATCCTCACGGTGCTGCTGCAGGAACGCAATCTTGGCCGGATCTTCGCGCCGCTCCGCTGGCGGGGCGAAGCCAAGGCTCAGGATGAGAAGATCGAAACCGTCAACGTTGGAGGAGACGCATGATCGACCGCCGTACATTCATCCGCTCGACGCTCGCCGCTGGCGGAGCCACGATCCTGATGCCCGCGGGCTTCACGCCGCGCGCGCTCGCCCAGAACAAGAAGGTCACGATCGGCTTCTCGCAGGCGACGACCCTGGAGCCGTGGCGCGTCCAGTTCAACAAGGACCTCAAGACCGAGGCCGAAAAGCACCCGAACGTCAATCTCCTGATGTCCGACGCCGAGGACAAGACCGAGAAGCAGGTCGCCGACACCGAGAGCTTCATCACCCAGGAGGTCGACGCCATCCTCATCAGCCCGAAGGAATCGGCCGGCCTCACCGCGGTGGTGGAGAAGGCGATGGACGCGAAGATCCCGGTCTTCGTGCTCGACCGCAACGTCAAATCCGAGAAGTACACGCAATGGATCGGCGGCGACAACGTGGTCATCGGCCGGGCGGTCGGCGACTTCGTCGTCAAGACCCTCGGCGGCGCCGGCAAGGCGAAGGGCAACGTCGTCGAGATCTGGGGCGGCCTCGGCACGCAGGCGAGCCACGACCGCTCCAAGGGCTACCACGAGGCCGCCGACAAGGAGGCCGGCATCAAGCACCTCCTGAAACAGCAATCGGCCGATTGGAAGCAGGCCAAGGCCTACGAGATCATGTCGACCGCGTTGCGCAACTTCGAGGACATCGACATCGTCTACGGCCACAACGATCCGATGGCCTACGGCGCCTATCTCGCGGCGAAAGACGTCGGCCGCGACAAGAAGATCCTCTTCGTCGGCGTCGACGCCTTGCCGAACGAAGGCGTCAAGTACGTCCATGACGGCGTGCTGGCGGCGACCTTTCTCTACCCGACGCCGGGAGCGGAGGGCCTGCGCCAGGCCCTGAAGGTCCTGGGCGGCCAGAAGGTCGAGAAGAAGCTCGTCCTCCCGACCGAGACCGTCACCAAGGCGAACGCCGACGCGATCCTGAAGCGGAACGGGCTTCTCTAGGGCGCGATCGCGCCCGTCGTCCCGGGAGCGAAGCGGAGCCCGGGACGACGCTTCCGGCAGCGCAAGCGAAGCGGACGATGCCCGGTCCGGCAAGCCCGCCCCGCTCGCCTACGCGTGCAGGCTGCGCGCGATCGGCGGGCCGAGGCGGAAATCCCGGAACGTCGCCTCGAAGCCGGCGCGCTCGGGCGAGCAGCACATCATGCCGACATGGGCGGTCCCGTCGGCAGGGAAGGGCGCGAGGCGCGCCATCTGCCAGGCGCCGCGCGCGTCGCGGTAGTGCACACGGACCGCATCGCCGTCCCGCGTCAGGCGCGCCGTCACGGGCCCGGCGGCCCACGGCAACGCGACGACCGACCAGTCGGAGCGTCCGTTCGTCACCACGACGCTGAAATGCTTCTGATTGTCGGTGAATTCGACGCCGGCCTTGATCCAGCGCCGGGCGTCGATGCGCAGCATCAGGCCCGCCTGATCGTAGAGCGCCTCGTAGCGTCCGTCGAAGGTCGCCTCGACCGAGAAATCTCCCTCCGCCGCTCCGTACAGGAAATGACCGTTGTCGCGGTAGAACCCGTAGAAGGTCTCCTGCCAGAAGTCCGAGCGGTCTGCGGTCGTGACGGCGAGAGTTCCGTCCGTCCAATGCCAGCGGGGCGGCTCGTTGAGCCAGGTCATGTCGTTCGGGGTCATGAACCGTCCTGTTCCGGCCCGCTCCGCGCTGCGGCCCGCATCGGCGCCGGCCGCAAGGAGTTGTCGCGCCTCGGCTGCGGCCGGCCGACGAGGAGCACGAAGGCGAGCCAGCCGAAGACGACGCAGGCGAGCATGACCCAGACGAGGGCCGCCGGCGAGACGAGGACGAGCGTGCCGATGAGCGCCGCGCTCGCCGCGCCGAGGCCGAGCTGCGTCGCGCCGACGAGGCCGGCGGCCGTGCCGGCGAGGTCAGGCCGGACGGAAAGGGCGGAGGCGGTGCCGCCCGGGATGGTGAGGCCGTTGCCGATTCCATTCAGCATCAGCGGCAGGAAGAGGGTGGCGGGCGTCCAGGGCAGCGCGAGGAGGCAGGCGACCTCGAGGCCCATCGAGGCGAGGGAGAGGTAGATCCCGATCACGGTCAGCCGCTCGCCGCCGATACGCTCGCCGAACCGGCCGGAGAAGAAGTTGCCGACCATGTAGCTGCCGGCATTGCCGAGGAAGTAGAAGCCGTAGACATCTGCCGGCTGCGCCATGACCTCGACGACGACGTAGGGAGCGCCCGCGACGAACCCGAAGAAGGCCGCGGAGGCCGACGACAGGGCGAGGGTGTAGCCGACGAAGATGCGGCTGCGCAGGAGGTCCGGATAGCCCTTCAGCATCGACGCGAAGGATCCGCGCAGGCGCACGATCGCGGTCTCCTTCAGATGGAGGTAGGCGGCGCCGGTGACGAGCGCCGACAGGGCGGTCATGACGAGAAAGATCGAGCGCCAGCCGAAATGCCGGTCGAGAAGGCCGCCGACGAGGGGCGCAATCATCGGCGAGACGACCATCGCCATCGTCAGGTAACCGAGGAGGCTCGCCGCCCGGTCCTTGCCGGCGGAGTCGCGAACGACGGCTCTCGCGAGGGCGAAGCAGATGCCGCCGCCGATCGCCTGCACGATCCGGGCGACGAGGAGCGCCCCGATGCTGCCCGCAGCCGCACCGAGGAGGGAGCCCGCGCCGAACAGCACGACGCCCGCGAGAATGCAGGGCCGGCGGCCGTAGCGATCCGAGATCGGCCCGACGAGGAGCTGGGTCACGGCAACGGCGAGGAGATAGAGGATCAGCGTCAGCTGAACGGTCGCGTAGTCCGTCTCGAGGGCGCGGGCGAGGCCCGGCGTCGCCGGCGCGAGGACGTTGAGGGAGAAGGGCTGCAGGGCCGAGACCGCGACGAGAACGGCAAGCGGCGGCCGCGGCGGCCGCGTCGTCAGGTGCGCGGTCACGGGCGCTCTCCGGCAGCGGCGAGTGCCGGCTCCTGCCTTGCCTCCGCGCGCCGGCGCAATTGCTCGCGGTGGATCGTGTAGAGCCCGCTCGCGCCGATAAGCGAGATGCCGACGACCGAGACCGGGTCCGGCACCTCGCCGAAGACGAGGAAACCGATGATGAGCGAGGTCAGGATCACCGTGTAGCGGAAGGGCGAGACGACCGCCATCTCGCCGGCCCGGTAGGCCTCGATGATGGCGAGGTTGCCGATGGTGACGAGCACTGCGGCGACGCCGAGCAGCGCCGCCTCGCGGCCGACGAGCATCCGCCAGGATTCCGCGTAGGACATCGCAAAGCCGAGGATCGTCACGAGCACCGTCGTCGCGAGCGTCACGACAACGGTCGGAATGTGTCCGGCGATCCGGCGCGTCATCAGATCGCGCACCGCGACGAGAAAGGCGGACAGAAGCGCGAGCCCGGCATAGACGTTGAAGCCCGTCCAGCCCGGCTTGACGATGAGCAGCACGCCGAAAAACCCGGCGAGGATCGCGCCCCAGCGCCGCCAGCCCACCGTCTCAAGCCCGAGCACGACGGCGAGCACGGTGAGGACGATCGGCGTCGTCTGCAGGATCGCGGTGATGTCGGCGAGCGGCAGGGCGCCGAGCGCGGAGATGAAGGTGAAGGCGACGAAGCTCTCGACGAGGGCGCGCAGCGCGACGATCGGCGCCCGCAATTCGCGCAGGTGACGCGCCTCGCCGCTGGCGAAGACGAGGACGAGCGCAATGACGATCCCGAAGCAGCCGCGCACCGCCATGATCTCGCCCGGCGGCAGGTCGGCGGTGGTGATCTTCAAGAGCGCGTCGTTGGCCGTGAACAGGGTCATCGCGACGAGCATCGCCAGGATGCCGCGCCGGTTTTCGGCGGCCTGTGACAGGACGGGCGACGCGGCGTAGGACAAGGAGCTCTCCGGCGGACACCGCCTGATACGGCCTCGCTGTCCCTGCGTCGAGGCCGCCTCGGGCCGTGCATGGGAGGAATGTCCCGCCTGCGGGCCGGCCTGCCAGGCGGCGAGGCCGCCTTTGCGAGGGCGGCGCTCCATTTGGCGCCGATGGACTTCGGCTCGTCGTGGAATACAATCGCCACGACCGCCTGCACGGCGCTATACGCCGTCCCGCCTAGCCCCCCGTCACGCTCATGTGCCGCCCGACGGCGGGGCGGTCGCGGCGGCGGTCGATGACGAAATCGTGGCCCTTCGGCTTGCGCGAGATCGCTTCCTCGATCGCGAGCGAGAGCGGCACGTCGCTCGGAGAGGCACGCAAGGGAGCGCGCAGGTCGGCGGCATCTTCCTGGCCGAGGCACATGTAGAGCTTGCCGGTGCAGGTGAGGCGGACCCGGTTGCAGCTCTCGCAGAAATTATGGGTCAGGGGGGTGATGAAGCCGAGGGTGCCGCCGGTCTCGCGCACCCGGACATAGCGGGCCGGGCCGCCGGTCCGCTCCGGCGTGTCGTCGAGGGTGTAGCGCTCCATCAGCTGCGCCCGCACCAGCGAAAGCGGCAGGTACTGGTCGGCGCGGTGCGGTTCGATCTCGCCGAGGGGCATGACCTCGATCAGCGTCAGGTCCATGCCGCGCCCGTGCGCCCATTCGAGGAGAGTCGGGATTTCGTCATCGTTGACGCCCTTCAGGGCGACCGCGTTGAGCTTCACCTTGAGGCCGGCCTTCTGGGCGGCGTCGATCCCCGCCTTCACCTGGTCGAGGTCGCCCCAGCGGGTGATGGCGCGGAATTTCTGCGGGTCGAGGGTGTCGACGGAAACGTTGATCCGCCGGACGCCGCAGGCCGCGAGATCGGCGGCGTAACGCGCGAGCTGCGAGCCGTTCGTGGTCACCGTCAGTTCGTCCAGGGAACCGGTCCCGAGATGGCGGGACAGCGAGCGGAACAGGGTCATGATGTCCCGCCGCACCAGGGGCTCGCCGCCGGTGATGCGCAGCTTGCGCACGCCCTTCGCGACGAAGGCGGAGCAAAGCCGGTCGAGCTCCTCAAGGGTAAGGAGATCCCGCTTCGGCAGGAAGGTCATGTGCTCCGACATGCAATAGACGCAGCGGAAATCGCAGCGGTCCGTGACGGAGACGCGCAAGTACGTCACCCCGCGGCCGAACGGATCGACGAGCGGCCTCGAAAGGTCGGAAGGGTGAACCTGGGCCGTCGGTCCCCACATCGCGAACGGGGTCCTTTGATCTTTTTCTCTCGTCCTGAGATAGGGGTTCGGGCAGCAAGGGTCAAATCGCCGAAGCGGCGACCGCCGCCCGCAAAACGAGGGATCGATGGCGCCGACGGAACCGCCTGCCCGCTGGCCGACGGAGCTGCGCCTGTCCAAGGACCGGCGCACGCTGACGATCGCCTTCGACGACGGCGCGAGCTTCGCGCTCTCGGCCGAATACCTGCGCATCGCCAGCCCTTCCGCCGAGGTCCAGGGCCATAGCCCGTCCGAGCGCAAGACCGTGCCCGGCAAGCGCGACGTCGAGATCATCGGCGTCGACCCGGTGGGCAACTACGCGGTCAGGCTCCGCTTCGACGACATGCACGACACCGGGATCTTCGGCTGGGACTATCTCCACGCGCTTGGCGCTGGGGAGGCCGAGCGCTGGCGCGACTATCTCGCCGAACTCGAGGCGAAGGGCCTCTCGCGCGAGCCGGCGCGGCGAGGGCAGGGGGGGCCGGCCTGAGAAAAAGGCCGGCTGCGCCGGCCCTTAGCCGTGAGACTTGCGCCGCGGCCTCAGCGCATCACGACGACGCGGGTGCCGATCTTGACGCGGTTGTAGAGGTCCATGACGTCGTCGTTGGTCATCCGAATGCAGCCCGACGAGACCGCCTGGCCGATCGTCTCGGGCTCGTTCGAGCCGTGGATGCGATAGAGGGTGCCGCCGAGGTACATGGCGCGGGCGCCGAGCGGATTGTCCGGACCTCCGGCCATGTGGCGCGGCAGGTCGGGACGGCGGCGCAGCATCTGGCTCGGCGGGCGCCAGTCGGGCCATTCGCGCTTCATCGTGACGCTCCGAGAGCCGCCCCATTCGAAGCCGGGCCGGCCGACGCCGACGCCGTAGCGGATCGCCTGCCCGTCGCCGAGCGTGTAGTAGAGGCGCCGCTCCTTCGTCGAGATCACGATCGTTCCCGGCGCGTAGTTGCCGCCGAACGACACGGTCTGCCGGGGGATCGGCGAAGCCTGAGCCCGAAAGGAATCGTCCGACGGCACGCCGTAGAGCGGCTGGCGGGTGAGCGGATCGATTTCGAAGAAAGCCGCAGCGGCAGGCGTCGCGGATGCGAGCGCGGTGCAGGCAAGCCCGAACAGGGCAACGGTCAAACGTCCCATCATCGCCTCATTTCGTCCCGTTTGTGACATTTCGGTGGTAGCTTAACGCAACCGCCACGGTTTCGGGTCCCACGACAGGGGCCAATTTTCCGTGAACATCCTGAAAAGTGTACCACATTCCCGTCAGGCATCGAAAGCGCCTGACGGCCAAGCTGCCACATTTCATCGCCTCGGCGATGGGACTCGGCCCCGCCTCTCCCGATGTCCGCTTGACGCCGCGGGCGTGCGGACCCTAAAGAACCGCCGGTCCGGGCGCGTAGCTCAGCGGGAGAGCATTCGCTTCACACGCGAAGGGTCACAGGTTCAATCCCTGTCGCGCCCACCAACCAAAATCCGAAGAATTTCAGCAACTTGCGGCAAGCGATCGGAATGGCGGCAGGCTGCCGTTCACTCCAGGTTGATCGCTCCGAGGCCGAAGCCCGCCTTGTCGGGGGTGATCCAGACCTCTCCCCCGCCGAGCATCATGCCCTTGTCCCGGACGAAGAGCGTCTCGAAGGTCGATTTCGCGACGACGTCACGGATGAGCGGATCCATGACCGTTCTCTTCGCGGCGAGGAGCTGGCTGCGGTTGCGGATGGTCCGCTTGATCCGTCCCGTGACCGCCAGGGGGTAGTGGGCGACAAGGGCGAGGAGCTCGGCATCGCCGGATCGAAAGGCTGCCTTGACGCGCCTGAAGCCATAGTAGGCCGCAAGCGGATCGAAGTTCTGGTCGCGGTAGCTCGCCTCGATCTCCGGCGTGAGCTTCGGACGCGTGAAGCCGGCTCCGGGCGGCCTCACCGGCAGGTCCAGCGACCGCCGCAGCTCTCGCGCGAGAAGATTCAGGGCCCTGTCGCGATCGTAGAGTTTCTGCAGCTCCGGCGAACGGGTCTGCGCCGTGCCGGTCGCGAGCGATCCCGTGATCTCCTGCCTGACGGCCTTCGGGTCGTCGCCCTTACTCCGCCAATCTTCGGAGGCGGCCGTCTCCTCGATTTTCTCGTCGAGTTGGTTTCGCGCGATCCAGACCCGTTCTTCGACTTCGGCAAGAACCTGATCGTGCGACGGCCTGAAGCCGGGACCCTTGGCAAGATCCGCGGGCAGAGACTTCATGGCCTCCTGAGGCTTCGGGCCCTTGGCTTCGTCGGCCGGATAGCGCGGGTCGACCTTGTAGGTCCTGCCGTAGACCCTGACGAAGAACGGGTCCGCCTGGGCCGGAAGGACGACGAGAAGCGCCAACAGGCAACCGCCGAAAACCCATGCGGGAAACCCGGCCATCCTCGCCTCCATTCCGAAGGACATCGGCCGAACCACTCTACACGTCGACGCCCAGGCTCGGAACGAAAGACAAGCAACCGCGGCGATTGAGGCAAACTTCGGCGCCGCACCGACCGCGGACAGGGTCGGCAGGCGGAGGTCTGCGAAACCGTCATCGCCTCGCGGACGAACCTTCTCCATCGATCTGTTGGCCGATCAGCGCGATGGCCCGCTGATAGACCGAGGCGGCATTCCACGCTTGGATCGCTCCGAAATTGGCTTCGCCGGGCTGGTATCCGGCGCCCGCGCGCCAACCATGGGCCTTGAGGAAATTCGCCGTCGAGGCCAGCGCGTTGGCCGCGACGTCGAGATTTCCGCCCGTGCTGTAATTCAGGATGCTCTTGGGCAGGAACTGCGTCTGCCCGATCTCGCCGTGCATGGAACCGCGCGTGCCCGCCGAGAGCACCCCGCGATCCATGAGCGTCAAGGTCGCGTAGAGCTGATCGGTGAAATAGGCCGACCGCCTGCAGTCGTAGGCAAGGGTCGCCACGGCGGACAGCGTGTTCTGGTTCCCGCGCAGCGTCCCGAAGATCGTCTCCATCCCCCAGATCGCCAGGAGCGGTCCCGGCGGAACGCCGTAGCGTTGCTCGATCGACGCGAACAGCGCCGCGTGGGTTTGCTTGAGCGCCCGCCCGCGGGCGAGGATGACCGAGCCGCCTCGCTTGGCGAGGAACTGATCGAGCGACAGGCGGAAGCTCCTCTGACCGCGGTCGGCCGCGATCGTCGCATTCGCGTAGGACGCTTCCATCAGGGCGGCGAGGGTGGAGGTGCCGACGCCCCGGCCCCTCGCTTCGTCCGCGAACTGCTTCTTCCACGCCTCGAAGCCGGCCGCGGTGCTGCCGCACTGCGCGGCGTGTGCTTCGCCAGCGACCCCAGCCAGCGCCGTCAAGACCGCGAAGGTGACCGTCCTGAACTGCCCGCCTCTCGTCATTCGGACCTCCCTTCACCCGTGCCGGGACGAAACCCCGGCTCGCCGTCCCGCGAGGATGAGGTCCGATCGTTAACTTTTGCGCCCCTGCGGTCCAGGCCCTTCGTGTCGGCGGCAAGCTGCGCTGCCGTGGAGGGACCGCGAGGTGACCAACGAGCGGAACTCATGAGTCAACGGCCTGGTGAGTCCCCGACCCCGTCAATCGGCGCCGTCGCCTTGCGCCCGCGCGATGAATTGTTCGGCGACGGCCTTTCCGAGTGCGACGCCGGATCGATTGTCCATTTCGAAGTGGATCCCAGCCCAGATGCGGGAGTTGCCCCCCTCCTTGCCGATCTTGCGAATGAACTCTGCGCGTGTCGGAAAGAGATAGGCGAGAATTTCGCTCCGCGCCGTCGAAAGCGTGGAGTGGTTTGATGGATAGCTTGGAAAGTTGGGTGCCGGGAAGAGCGGCGCGATGCCCGGGTCAAGTTGATGAGGACGCAAGTACCAGTAGGCGTACTTGCCGTCGTTGCTTGCAAGGAACGCGTCGAAGTAGACCGTGGCCAGCAGCGAATAGGCTCGTGCGGCACGGGGCGGATTTTGATCCGTGCGATCCTCGAACATCCACTTGCTGGCGTAATCGTACCAGGCGGTCATGAGGCCGGCAGGGCTCTGCCAGTAGAACGCCTTCCAATTCGAAACGAAGGTCCGCTGATATTTGCGGACGGCGTCGGCTTCAGCCTTCGCCTCCTCCGATTGACAGTCGGGGGGAGCGGCCGGTCTGAATTCAGCGGGCGTCGTCAGCAGGATCGGCTTCCAGTTCGGCAGCGTCACGTTGCCGGGATTGGTTCCGCGCCACATGCACGGTCCGATCGGAATCGCACCCGCCCAGACGGCGTCCGAGCCATCCGCCCTGGCGATCTCGATGACGCGCTCGGCGACGCGGCGGCCGAGCATCAGGCCGGCGGAGGCGTCGCTCGGAAACTGCAAACCGGCCCGCACCCGAGACTGCGCCGCTTCCTCCGCCATCGCCTGGAGCGAGGATGCCTCTTGCGGCAGGAAATAGGCCAGAACGGTTGCAGCCGCGGCTGCGGCAGCGGCGTGTTCGGACGGGTAGGAGGGACTGCGGGGGGTCTGCAACACCGGCGAAAGCGTCGCGTCGGCGTCACGCGGGCGCGGCCGCTTGTAGGCATACTTCGACTCCCACGTCGCGATGGTCGCGTCGTGGATCGCCATCGTCATGTAGGTGTAGATGCGATGCCCGTTGACCAGCGGCGGCTGCGCCGTGGCGAAGCGCTCGTTGACGAGTTCGATCCAACGGTAGCCGGGCGAGCCCGCGTCCCAGAATTTGATTTTGGCGAAGGTCTGCGGGTCGTTTCGCGCGAGGAGATCGCGCAGCTGTCCGAGCTCAGCGGCGGTGTCGGACGCATCCGGCGGCGGTGGAACGCGAAAGTCCTTTCCCGTGGGTATGGCCCAAGTCTTCCACTTCCCAGCCTCCGGTTCGATGGAGCCGGTCTGGGCGAATGCGCAGCTTCCGGACAAGAGGAATGCCACACACGCAATTCGCAGCGGACTGAGCATGTCGGACCTCCCGAGGTGATCCCCAGCCCCGAGAGCTAGCCTCTCTCCTCAAAGCATCCTGTCTAACGATTGGCGCAATTCGCTGGGAGACGGGCGACCGCCGTTTGGTGTGAGGGGTGCATTCTGGAGCCCGCGCGAAAGCCTGCTTGACAGGCCGGGACAGATCCGGATCTCGGGCGAGTGCGAAGCGCCGGAAATACGGACTCGCGGCCTGCCGCAGGTGTGATCCTTGGCGCGAGAGCTTCAAAGGGTTCCCGATCCGGCAGAAGCCCGTGTCCACCGGCGTATGGAAACGGGCGCCCGCGGAGCCTGGGCTTGTCGGCCAGGCTCCTGCGAGGTAGGCGGGGGCATGATGCTCGAAGGACTATCCGCCTTCCCGATCACGCCGTGCGGGGCTGACGGGCGGGTCGACGAGGACGGGCTGCGCCGTCTCCTCGGCCGCCTGCTGGCAGCAGGGGTCGGCTCGATCGGCCTTCTCGGCAGCACCGGCACCTACGCCTATCTCACCCGCGCGGAGCGCCGCCGGGCCCTCGAGGTGGCGATCGACGAAACGGCGGGACGGGCGCCGATCCTCGTCGGTGTCGGCGCGCTTCGCACCGATGAGGCGGTCCGGCTGGCGCAGGATGGGAAGGCGCTCGGCGCCGCGATGGGGCTCTTGGCGCCCGTCTCCTACACGCCGCTCAACGACAACGAGGTGTTCGAGCATTTCGCAGCGGTGGCGCAGGAGAGCGGGCTGCCCCTGTGCATCTACGACAACCCTGGCACGACCCACTTCACGATCGGCCCGGCGCTCGTGAGCCGACTGAGCCGGGTTCCCGGAATCGTCGCCATCAAGAGCCCGGCTCCGGCCGCCGCGACCGTCGCCGCGCATCTCGACACGTTGCGACGGGCCGTGCCGGAGAGTTTTTCGGTCGGCTGCAGCGTCGATTGGCACGCGACCGAGGCGCTCCTTGCGGGCGCGGACGCCTGGTACAGCGTCGCCGGGGGCGTGTTCCCCGAGGCCTGCGGCGCAATCGTCCGCGCCGCCCGGGCCGGAGATGCCGATGAAGCCCGCCGCCTGGACGCGGCGCTCCAGCCGCTCTGGGCGCTCTTCAAGGAATTTTCCAGCTTGAGGGTCGTCTATGCGGCGGTCGCGGCGCTCGGCATCTGCCGGGCCGAACCGCCGCGCCCCATCCTGCCGCTGCCGGAACCTGCGCTGCGGCGCGTCGCGGAGACGCTGGAGTGCCTGAAACTGAGCTGAACTCGGCGGCCCTCGACGGCGCTGATCGGGAGGAGGCGTCCGCTCGTCGGCCTCAGGCGGCGATCTTGAGGAGCGAGTGCACGGCGTCGAAAAGGCCATCGAAATGGTCGATGACCCGGTCCGGGCCGAGTTCGTCGACGGGAACGTCCGTGTAGCCGAAGGAGACGGCGACGACCGGCATCCCGGCGGCCCGCGCCGTCGCGATGTCGGTGCGCGAATCGCCGACCATGACCGCCCGCGCCGGGTCGCCGCCGGCCCGCTCGATCGTAAGGGTGAGGTGGCGCGGATCGGGCTTGAAATAGGGGAAGCTGTCGCGGCCGGCGATCGCGGCGAAGCGGTCGCGCGACGCCGAGCGCCTCGAGCACCCCGATCGAGATAGCTCTCGTACTTGTTGGTGCAGACCGCGAGCCGAAAGCCCGCCGCGTCGAGCCGATCGAGGGCCTCGACGGCACCGGGGAACAGCCTCGTGTCGATGCACAGATTTGGCGCCGTAATGGACCATGAAGGCGCTGGTGCAGTTCGTCGAGATGGGCCGGGGTCACCTCTCGACCGACCGCCGCGAGGCCACGCTCGATCAGCGCGCTTGCGCCGGCGCCGACCAGCGCCCGCCCCTCCTCGATGGAGCAGGGGCGGCAGCCCTTCGCTGGCGAGAACGACGTTCAGGGTCGAGATGAGGTCGTGGATCGTGTCGGCGAGGGTGCCGTCGAGGTCGAAGATGGCGATGGGCGGGAGCGTCGACATGACTATCTCGCTTGGCTAAAGGCCCTGGGGGAACGAGCGGATGCTATGCTGGCTCGCTGATTCGACTGGCTCGAAGGATTCGGATGCCGCAGTTCCGTTACGGGCTGAAGCGCCTCAGGCTCAAGTGCCGCTCTGCCTGATGCTCGTCGCCGGGCCGGCCGCCGCCGCCCCTTACGACTTCGTGCCGGCGCCGCAGACGGACCTCAACCGGATCTACCGGATCGACCGCATCACCGGCGAGGTCAGCTCCTGCCAGTACGGGCTCCAGGAGGGAACGGTGGGCGTCACGCTGTGCTTCGGGCGGCGGCGAGGGCGGCCGGCCCGCAGACGCCCGGCGAATACGGCCTCGTCGCCTCCCGCCACGAGCGCGAGGGCGGCGTCTTCCGGGTCAATTACCGTACCGGCGAGATGAGCATCTGCTACGTCTTCGAGGAAAAGGTCGTCTGCACGCCGCAGACGAGCCCGGTCGCGGCTGCGACGGCCACCGCCGCCGTCCCGGCCCGGACCGCGGCGACGCCGGGCCTCCGCAGCGCCACCTGCGAGCGCGCAGCGGCTCGCAAGCATCCTTCCGCAGACGCATCGCTCGCGTGCTAGAGCGCCGGTCCGATCCCATCGACCGCCGAAGGCATTGCCATGGACACGCCCGTTCGCACGCGCTGAAGCTCAAGGACCCGTCCCTTCTCAAGGATCGCTGCCTGGTCGGCGGCGCCTGGGTCGGCGATCCCGTCGACCCGGTCGGACAACTCCCGCCACCGGCGAGATCGTCAGCCGCGTGCCGCGCTTCGGCGCCGCGGAGACGACGCGGCGCCGTCGAGGCGGCCGCAGCGGCCTTTCCGAGCCTGGTCGAAGAAGACCGCCAAGGAGCGCTCCGTCGATCCTCCGCCGCTGGTTCGACCTGATGATCGCCAACAAGGAGGACCTCGCGCTCATCATGACGAGCGAGCAGGGCAAGCCGCTGGCCGAGGCGCGCGGCGAGGTCGAATACGCCGCCTCGTTCGTCGAGTTCTATGCGGAGGAGGCGAAGCGCGTCTACGGCGAGACCATCCCGAGCCACCGGGCCGACGCCCGCATCGTCGTGATCCGCCAGCCGATCGGCGTCGTCGCCGCGATCACGCCCTGGAATTTCCCGGCCGCGATGATCACCCGCAAGGTCGCGCCGGCGCTCGCCGCCGGCTGCACGGCGGTGGTCAAGCCGGCCGGCGGAGACGCCGCTGACCGCGCTCGCGCTCGGCGTCCTCGCCGAGCGCGCCGGCCTGCCGGCCGGCGTCCTCAACATCGTCACCGGCGATGCGACGGCGATCGGCGACGTCTTGACCGTCGCATCCCGGCCGTGCGCTTCGTCGGCTTCACCGGCTCGACCGAGGTCGGCAAGCTCCTGATGCGGCAGGCCGCCTCGACCGTGAAGAAGGTCGGCCTCGAACTCGGCGGCAACGCGCCCTTCATCGTCTTCGACGACGCCGATCTCGACGCCGCGGTCGAGGGCGCGATCGTCTCGAAGTTCCGCAACATGGGCCAGACCTGCGTCTGCGCCAACCGCATCTACGCGCAGGAAGGGATCTACGACGCCTTCGTCTCAGAAGCTCGCCGAAAAGGTCGGCGAGATGAAGGTCGGCAACGGCATCGAGGCCGGCGTCGAGCAGGGCCCGCTGATCACCATGGATGCGGTCGACAAGGTCGAGCGGCATATCGCCGACGCGGTCGGCAAGGGCGCGAAGGTCGTGGTCGGCGGCAAGCGCCATGCGCTCGGCCGCACGCTTCTTCGAGCCGACGGTGCTCTCCGGCGTCACGACCAAGATGCTGGTGACGCGCGAGGAGACCTTCGGCCCGCTCGCGCCGGTCTACCGCTTCAAGGACGAGGCGGACGTGATCGCGCAGGCGAACGCGACCCAGTACGGTCTCGCCGCCTATTTCTACGCCCGCGATCTCGGCCGCGTCTTCCGGGTCGCCGAGGCGCTCGAATACGGCATGGTCGGCGATCAATACCGGCCTCATCGCCACCGAGGTCGCGCCGTTCGGCGGCGTCAAGGAATCGCGGCATCGGCCGCGAGGGCTCGCGCCACGGCATCGAGGAGTTCATCGAACTCAAATACATGCTGCTTGCCGGGCTCGATCGGTGAACGCCGACGAGCCCTGAAGACGCGGCCGCCGGCGCGAGCGCGCGGCGGCGCTCGTCGCGAGACGGCATGCGGCTCGGGCTCGGCACCGGCTCGACGGCCGCGCATTTCGTCGCGCTTCTCGGGCGAGCGGGTGCGCGGCGGGCTCGACGTCGTCGGCGTCCCGACGTCCGAGGCGACGCGGCGCAGGCGCGAGCGCGAGGGCATTCCGCTGACGACGCTCGACGAGACGCCCGAACTCGACCTGACCGTCGACGGCGCCGACGAGATCGACGACGGCCTGCGCCTCATCAAGGGCGGCGGCGGCGCGCTCCTGCGCGAAAAGATCGTCGCGGCGGCGAGCCGGCGCATGATCGTGATCGCCGACGGAAGCGAAGCGCGTCGAGACGGCTCGGGCGCTTTCCGCTGCCGATCGAGGTCGTGCCGTTCGGGCTCGAGGCGACCCGCAGCGCGATCGAGGCGCGGTCTGGGCTCGCGGGAGCGTCCGGCGACCTTCGCCTCCGGCGCGCGGGCGACGGCGCGCGCCTTCGTGACCGACGGCGGCCACTTCATCCTCGACGCGCATCTTCGGCGCATCGAGCGCCGGAGGCGCTCGCCGCCGCTCTCGACGCCGTCCCCGGCGTCGTCGAGCACGGTTTGTTTCTCGGCCTCGCGACGGGCGCGGTCGCTTGCGACCGAAAAGGGCTTGTCGAACTCGGCCAGGTTCTGACCATAAGCCGCCGTCAATCATGGAGCCACTCCGATGCATCCGTCTCTTCGTCCGTCACGGCTCGCTGGGCCGCTGGCGCTGCCTTCTCGCCGGCCCGGCGCTCGCCCAGCAGCAGCCCGCGGCGACGCAGCCGGCCCAGGTCCAGCCGGCGCAGCCCAGCCCACTGCGAGCCAGCTCGCGGCCTGCGCGCGAGGTTGCGATCTCGTCCGGCATGACGCGCTCGTTCGACGCGATCATCGAGCCGATGCTCGAGCAGCTCAAGCAGATGAACGTCACCCGCCCGGAGATCCAGCAAGGACCTCGACCAGGTGGTCGAAATCGTTGCGGCCGGAGATGGAACTGCAGAAGCAGCAGATGATCGCGCTCGCGGCGCGGGTCTACGCGAAGCACATGAGCAGAGGCCGAGCGCAATCAGATCGTCGCCTTCTTCAAGTCGCCGGTCGGCCAGAAATACGTGTCAGACGCAGCCGCCGGTCCTCGACGATATCGTCACGGAGATCGCGACCTGGACGCAGAACCTCTCCGAATACGTCATGATCCGGGCCCGCGCCGAGATGCAGAAGCGCGGACACCAGCTGCAATAGGGCGCCTCAGTCGTCGTGCGAGAGGGCGGCCCAGAGCAGGGCCAGCCCGTGCCCGAGGAGATCGCAGGAGACGAGGAGGCCGATCGTCCATAGGCCCGAAGCCGGCCACTGCGCGATCAGGAGCGCGCCGAGGGCAAGCGACAGGAGCGCCGCGAGGACGAGCCCGGTGCGGGTCTGCCGCGAGCGGTCGACGAGCGCCCAGAACGCCTTCAGCACGCCGGAGGCGAGGAGGGCGACGCCGAGGGCCAGGGTCAGCGCAAGCGAGGCTCCGAGCGGGTTGAACATCGCGATGAGGCCGCCGCCAGCGTAGACGAGCCCGATCAAAGCGGGCGCGAGGCGCGAGCCCTGCACCCGTCCCGCGAAGGCCTCGAAGAATTGCACGATCCCGGCGACGACGAGGAGCGCGCCGTACCAGACGACGCCGGCGATGGTGACCCAAAAGGTCAGGAACAAGCCGACGATGCCGAGCGCCACGGCAGCCGCTCCGGCCACGAGGAGCCACACGCGCCGCGGCCGCGACGGGACGCCGTATGCGGGAGAACCGCTCATCGCCGAACCTCAATGCGCGCCGCTGCCGCGCGGCAGCCGGGCGGAGGGCGGCCGGATCGTGCGATGCGCCGCGGGGCCGGGCCATCGGGTCCATACCGGAGACATGCCGCCGGTATCGGCGGCGCTCAGACCGCGACCGCGAGGCCGCCCGGCGGCCGCGGCTCCGCCGCCACCGCCTCGCCGATCGGAAAGGTGAGTTCCGCGACGAGGCCGCCGGCCGCAAAGCTCATGACCAGGCGGCCGTCGAGTTCGCCCTCGATGCTGCGCCTGATCAGCCGCGAGCCGAAACCGAACCGCGCCGGCTCGGTGACGTGCGGGCCGTGGCTCTCATGCCAGACGAGGCGCAGGTGCAGGGAGCCGTCTCGCTCCTCGACTCCCCACGCGACGTGGAGGCGGCCCTGCGGCGTCGAGAGTGCGCCGTACTTCGCGGCGTTGGTGACGCATTCGTGGATGACGAGCCCGAGATTGATCGCGACCCGCGCCGGCAGCCGGATCGCCGGACCGTCGAGGACGATCCGCGGATCGCTCTCGCGGCGGTAGGGCGTGAGCTCCTGTTCGAGGAGCGCGTCGAGATCCGCCTCGCGCCAGGCGTTACGGGTGAGCAGGTCGTGCGTCTTCGAGAGCGCGAGGAGCCGGCTCTCGAAGGCCTCGCGAAAGCGGATCGGCTCCGGCGAGTTGCGCAGCGTCTGCGAAGCGATGGATTGCACCGTCGCCAGCGTGTTCTTGACGCGATGGTTGAGTTCGTCGAGGAGCACGCGCTGCTGCTCTTCCGCGAGCCTCCGCTCGGTCACGTCCTGAACGACGCCGATGATGCGCACCGGCTCGCGCCCGGCATCGAAGAAGACGCGGCCGCGGGCGTTGATCCAGTGCTCGCTGCCGTCCGCGTGCAGGACGCGATACTCCGCCTCGTAGTCGCCGTCCCCGGCGATCGCCTCCTCCAAGGCTCCTTCCGTCGCCGGCCGGTCGGCCGGATCGAGGAGCGCGACCCACTCGGCATAGGTCGCCTCGGTGCGGTCGGGGGGAAGACCGAGCAGGATCGCGGCCTTCGACGACCAGCCGCCCTCGCGCTTCTTCGGGTCGAGCCACCAGGTGCCCATCTGGCCCGCATCGAGGGCGAGGCGGGCCCGCTCCTCGCTCTCCTGCACGGCGCGCTGCCGCCGCGCGACGTCGTCCATGAGGTCGTTGAAGGCCTCGCCGAGAAGCGCAAACTCGCCGCGCAGCGCCGATCCCTCGATCCGCGCGTCGTAGCGGCCGTTGCGCCAGGCGCGGACGGCGTCGGCCATGATCGCGAACGGCCTCTCGACGAAGGCGCGCCCGCCGAGCCAGGCGAGGAAGAGGGCGAGCGCGAAGGCGAGGGCGATGAGGACGAAGCCGCGGCGCGCGGCTTCGTCGATGGTGCTGTAGGCATCGGCGCTCGAGAGGCCGGCGCTGACGTAGATGCGCTCGGGCGGGTTGCCGGCCGAACGTAGCCGAGGACGCGGCGGTTGCCGTCTTGGCTCGTGACCTCGATCGTCCCCGGCTTCGGCGCGGTGACGAGATGCTTGAAGGTGTCCGGGATCGCGGTGCCGACGAAGCGCTCCGGCATCGGCTCGCGCGCGACGATGACGCCGTTGCGGTCGGCGACGGTGACCGAGGCGCCCTCGGGCAGGCTGCGCTCGCTCAGTTCGCGCCCGAGCCAGCCGAGATCGAGCGCCGCCGCGACGACGCCGACGATCCGGCCGCCCGCGTCGCGGAGGGGGATCGCCAACGGCAGCACGGGCTTCTTCGCGACCCGCCCGTCCGTGTATTCCCCGATGACGAAGTCCGCGCCGGCGAGCGCCTCCTTGAAATACGAGCGGTCGTCGAAGCGCCCGTCGGGCGGCGGCGCCTGCCGACAGCGCACCTGGCCGCTCCGATCGATCGCGGCGATGGACAGAAGCTGCGGCACCCGGGCCTGCAGGGCGGCGAGGTAGGGGACGCAGGCGGCGGTGTCGAGGGCGCGAACGGAGGGAACCTCGGCGACCGCGACGAGAAGGCTGCGGACGCCGTCGAAGATACGGTCGACCTCGGAGGCGGCAAGGCGGGCCTGGCGCAACGCCAGGTCGTGGACCTCGGCCCCGCGGGCCCGGCGCAGGGAGACTTCCGTGTAGGTCCAGATCACGATCGCCGGCAGGACCGCGATCAGCGCGAGGAGCAGCAGGCGTCGCGTCAGGGTCATAAAGGCCCTCGGAGTCGCAGTCGGTTAGGGGATCACATCCTTCCCTTGCGTCCACTCCGGGCCGGCCGGCCTTGCACCCCCGCCGCGAACCTGCCACCTCAGCCGGCAATGGCTCCCCCGGTTCTCCTTGTTCAGAACGCCGCGCTCACCTTCGGCGGCACGCCGCTCATCGCGGCGGCGGACCTCTCGGTGTCGCCGGGGGAGAGGACCTGTCTCGTCGGCCGCAACGGCTCGGGGAAGTCCACCCTCCTCAAGATCGCCGCCGGGGCGATCGAGCCGGACCGGGGCAGCCGATTCGTGCAGCCCGGGGCGACGATCCGCTACCTGGCGCAGGAGCCGGATTGACTGCGTTCGCGACCACCTTCGCCTTCGTCGAGGCCGGGCTCGGGCCGGGGGACGATCCTTATCGGGCGCGCCACCTGCTGCAGCAACTCGGGCTCAGCGGCGAGGAGGAGACCGGCCGCCTCTCCGGCGGCGAGGCGCGGCGGGCAGCGCTCGCAGCGGTACTG
>CAVWII010000034.1:0-9590 GCA_963754975.1 uncultured Alphaproteobacteria bacterium
GCATCGGATTCGATCCCCGCCCCGCAAGAAAGGGAGCGCGCCGCGCGCATCAAAATGCCGATTTTTTTCGAGGCGGCGGGGTACTCGAAATGGATGCTGTGCGTCGACCCGCATCGCTCGACCGACCTCCGATATTCGATGGTCGCGCCCTTGCGGCCGGAATGCACGACCCAACCCTTGCCGGAAGCGTGGTAGCGGTCGGTGAGATCGGCATCGGATGTGCCGAGCTTTTCGTACTCGTCGATGCTGAGGTGGCTCCCGTAGACGCGAAGACGGGCACCGTCCGGCCGCCTGAATTCCCGGCCGTCGCCATTGGCGGGAGGCTCCCCGTAGGGCTGGAAGCCGGGCGGAATATCCGACACCGTTCCAAATCGGTCGTTGGAATAACGCTGCCAGCCGCCCTTGAGCGGGTGCAGGGAGTCGGCATGGGCGGTGCTGCAGAGGGCAGCCAACAGCCCGAGGAACGCGAAGGGTCTCACGCCCGCCGCTCCCCGCCTCGCGGCTGCAGGCGGTGGCGGGTTCCGGGGCGAATTTTCGGTGACACCTTGGTGACTCCAAGACCGGCCGGGCCGCCAGAATATGTCTAAGTCCTTGATTTCATGGCGCACCCGACAGGATTCGAACCTGTGACCTCTGCCTTCGGAGGGCAACGCTCTATCCAGCTGAGCTACGGGTGCTCGCGGCTTGCCGCGGGGGAGGCCGTGTGTAGCCGATCCCATGGCGGGGGGCAACGGGGCGGAGCGGGGGGGCCGTCGGCCGCTCGCCACCCTCCTATCCGGCCCGCCTGCCCGATGGTAATCTCCAGCGCTGCAACGTCAGGGAGGGGTCGATGGGCAAGGAGCAGGAGAATATCGGGCGCCTGAAGGCGGCCTATGAGGAATGGGTCCGGCTGAACGCGGCCGATCATCGCTGCTGGCTCGATCTCGCGGCGGACGACCTTGTCCTGCGCTCCCTCGCCGGCGGGCGGCAGGAGATGGCGTTCACGAAGACGCGGAACGGCAAGGCCGAGCTCCTGGGCTACCTCACGGAGCTCACCGACGCCTGGGAGATGGTCGAGCACCGGATGGACGACTTCATCGCCGAGGGCGACCGCGTCGTCGCGATCGGGCGGGTCGCCTGGCGCAGCAAGGCGAACGGCGCCGTCGCCGAGACGCCGAAGATCGACGTCTGGCGCTTCCGGGACGGGAAGGCGGTCGAGTTCCACGAATTCTACGACACCGCCCGCGTCTACGAGGCGGCGGCGCGGCCCGCGAGCGCCGCGAACGCCGCCTGAAAGGCGACCTCAGCGCGCCGCGACGCGGATCAGGAGCTTGCCGAAATTGCGGCCCTTGAGGAGGCCGATGAAGGCTGCGGGCGCGTTCTCGAGACCGTCGACCACGTCCTCGCGGTAGCGGATGCGTCCCTCGCGCAGCCAGCCGCCGACGTCACGCGCGAAATCCGCGGCCTGGGTCGCGAAATCGCTGACGATGAAGCCGCGCAGGGTCAGGCGCTTCGTCAGGATGGCCCGCATCAGGGTCGGCACCCGGTCGGGCCCCGCGGGCGCCGCGGTGTCGTTGTAGTGGGCGATGAGGCCGCAGACGGGAATGCGGGCGAAACTGTTGAGGAGCGGGAAGACCGCCTCCCACACGGTGCCGCCGACATTCTCGAAATAGACGTCGATCCCGTCCGGGCAGGCCGCGTGCAGACGCTCGGCGAAGTCGGGTAGGCGATGGTCGAGGCCGACGTCGAAGCCGAATTCCTCGGTGAGGAAGCGGGCCTTGTCGGCGCCGCCGGCGACGCCGACCGCGCGGGCGCCGACGATCTTCGCGATCTGGCCGACGACGGAGCCGACCGCGCCCGTCGCGGCGGCGACGACGACGGTCTCGCCGGGCTGCGGCGCGCCGATGGTGAGGAGCCCGGTATAGGCGGTCATGCCCGGCATTCCGAGGACGCCGAGCGCCGTCGAGATCGGCGCCGCGTCGGGGTCGAGCTTGCGCAGGAAGCGGCCGTCGGAGAGGGCGTAGTCCTGCCAGCCGGCATGGCTCAGCACGACCTCGCCTTGTGCGAAGCCCGGATGCCGCGAGGCCGCGACCTCGCTCACCGTGCCGCCCTCCATGACGTCGTCGATCTCGACCGGCTTGGCGTAGGACTTCGCCGCGCTCATGCGGCCGCGCATGTAGGGGTCGAGGGACAGCCAGAGGGTGCGCAACAGAACCTCGCCCTCGCCGGGTTCCGGGACCGGCCTGCGCTCGAGGCGGAAATCCGCAGGCTTCGGCTCGCCGATCGGGCGGGACGCGAGGAGGATGCGGCGGTTTTCGGCTGCGGCCATGGCGCGTCTCCCGCTCAGACGTGGCCGGTCACGGCCTTCGGACGATACGGTTCCTCGAGATAGGAGCGCGCCTCGGCGTCAAGGGTCAGGGTGAGGGCGCCGATGGCATCCCCGATGTGGTGCGGCTTCGAGGCGCCGATGATCGGCGCGGTGACGCCCGGGGCGCCGGCGACCCAGGCGAGGGCGACCTGCGCCGGCTTGGCGTCGAGCCGCTCGGCGACCGCGTTGACCCGTTCGGCGATCGCATAGTCCTGCTCGGTCCCCATGCCGAGCATGTCCATCAGGGCATCGCTGCGGCCGCGCACGGTCTGTCTCGCCCTGCTTCGGCCGGCTGCCGGCAAGAAAGCCACGGGCGAGCGGGCTCCACGGCGTCACCGCGATGCCTTCGTTCCGGCAGAGCGGCAGCATCTCGCGCTCCTCCTCGCGGTAGATCAGGTTGACGTAGTTCTGCATCGAAACGAACGGGGCGAGGCCGCTGGCGCGCTGCAGGCCGAGCATCTTCATGAACTGCCAGGCCCACATCGAGGAGGCGCCGAGATAGAGCGCCTTGCCGGCCTTCACGACATCGTCCAAGCGCCTCGATCGTCTCCTCGACCGGCGTGTTCGGATCGAAGCGGTGGATGATGTAGAGGTCGACGTAATCCGTGCCGAGGCGCTTCAGGGAAGCGTCGATCGCCTCCATGATGTGCTTGCGCGAGAGGCCCTTCTGGTTCGGCTTCTGGCCCATCGGGTTGAAGACCTTGGTGGCGATCACGACCTCGTCGCGCCGCGCCATGTCCTTCAGCGCGCGGCCGGTGACCTCCTCGCTGCGGCCGAGGGAGTACATGTCGGCGGTGTCGAAGAAGTTGATGCCGCTTCTCGAGCGCCTCGCGGATGAAGGGGCGGCTCGCCTCCTCGTCGAGGACCCATTCACGCCAGGCCGGATCGCCGTAGGTCATGCAGCCGAGGCAGAGGCGCGAGACGGTCAGGCCGGTGGTGCCGAAGCGAACGTAGTCCATGGCGAATGCTTTCAGGTCGGGCTGCGGATGGCGGCTCGGCGGGGTCTCGCGCTGAAGGCGAGAACGAGGGCCGGGCCGATGAGGACGAGGGCGGCCATCATGGCCCAAGCCTCGTCGATGGCCAAGGCGAGACTGGCCTTCTCGATGAGGGGCTGGAAGATCGCCTGCGCGGCGGGATCGTCGTAGCCGGCGGCGAGAGCCCGGTCCGGCGCCCCGATGGCGAGGGCGGCCGCGCCGTCGCCCTGCTGCAGTCGCGCGACGAGCGCCGCCGCGTGCTCCGGCGTGCGCGTGAAGATCACCGTGTCGATGAGGGCGATGCCGATGGCGCCGCCGAGGTTGCGCATGACGTTGAAGAGCGCGCTGCCGTCGGGGATGTCGCGCGCCGCGAGGGAGCCGAGAGCGATGCGCGTCGGCGCGAGGAGGCAGAGCATGATCGCGGCGCCGCGCACGAGCTGCGGCACGACCATCTCGCGGAAATCCGTCCGCTGCGTATCGAAGGCGGAAAGGGCGAGCCCGAAGGCGAAGGCGGCAAAGCCGACGGCCGCGAGGATGCGCGCCGAGACGCGCCTCTCGGCGATGACGACGAGGGGCGCCGCGACGAGCTGCGCGAGGCCGGTGACGAGCATCGTCGTGCCGATGGCGAGCGGCCCGTGGTCGCGCACGAAGGCGAGGAAGACCGGCATCAGGTAGACCGAGCCGTAAAGACCGATCCCGGTCAGGAACGACAGCGCGCAGCCGAGCGCGAGGCCGCGGTCGCGCAAAAGCGACAGCGCCACGACGGGCGAAGCGGACCGCCAGCTCCGGAGCGCGAAGACGAGGCCCGCGGCGACCGTGAGCGCGAAGAGGCCGAGGATATAGGCCGAAGTCCAGCCGCCCTGCGGCGCGTCCTTCAAGCCGATTTCGAGGGAGGCGAGGGCGATCGCGAGGCAGGCGAGGGCGATCACGTCGAGGGATCGCGCGACGGCGAGGTCCGGCGCGTCCCGGCGCAGGAAGGCGGCGCCGAGGGCGCAGGCGGCAAGACCCGGAGCGACGTTGATGAGGAACAGCCAGTGCCAGGAATAGGCCTGCGTGATCCAGCCGCCGACGATCGGGCCGAGGGTCGGCGCGAGCACGGCGAGCATGCCGGCGATCGTCGTCGCGAGGGCCTCGTGCCGCTTCGGAATCAGCACGAAGACGGCGGTGAAGACGACCGGAATGAGCGTGCCGCCGAAGAAACCCTGCGCCACCCGCCAGGCGACGAGGGACGAAAAATCCGTGCTCGCGGCGCAGCCGATCGAGGCAAGGGTGAAGGCCGCGACGGCGATGCAGAACAGCCCGCGCAGGGTCAGCACCCGGGTCAGCCAGCCGGTGAGGGGGATCGCGATGATTTCGGCGATGAGGTAGGCGGTCTGGATCCAGCTCATCCGATCCGGCGCGATCTCGAGGGCGCCGGCGATGGTGGGGAGCGAGGTGGCGACGACCTGGATGTCCAGGATCGCCATGAACATGCCGATGCAGAGCGCGCCGAACCCGGCCCAGGCGGCGACCGGGCGGCTTTCGCCGGCAGCGGTCACGGCGGCGGGCCCGCTTGCGCCGCGAGCGCCTGCGTTTCGGCGCGGATCCGGATCGTCAGGACGACGGCGTTGAGGACCGTGAAGACGATCGCGTAGGCGACGAGCCCGAACGCGATGGGCAGCAGCGCGATCTCGGCGCCGACGATGACGTAGTTCGGATGCGACAGGAAGCGATAGGGGCCCGCGCGCACGAGCGGCGCGCCGGGGAGCACGAGAATGCGGGTCGTCCAGCGCTCGCCGAGGCTCATGAGCACCCAGGCCCGGAAGGGCTGGAGGACGAGATAGAGGGCGGCGGGAAACGGCTGCAGGGGTCGCTCGGGCGCGAGAAGCCACAACCCGGCAAGCCAGGCGCCATGCAGCCCGACGATAAGCGGATAATGGCCCGGCGCAACCTCGACGGCGCCGCGGGCGAGGAGCGCGCGGGTGTTGTGGCGGGCGAGAGCGAGCTCGGCGAGGCGCTGCAGCGTGACGAAGGCGAGGAGCGCGAAGCCCGCGATCATGCCGCGCGGTCCAGGGCGAGGCAGGCGGCGGTGAAGCCCGGGCCCATGGCGACGAGGAGCGCCCGCTCCGGCAGGCCGCCGCGGAGCACCTTTTCGAGCACGAACAGAACCGTCGGCGCCGACATGTTGCCGCAGGTGCGCAGCACCTCGCGCTCGTGGTCGAGGCTGCCCTGTTCGAGATGCAGCACCTGTTCGAGGGCGGTGACGATCTTCGGGCCGCCGGGATGGCAGACGAAGCGGTCGACGCTTTCGATCGGAACCTCGATCCGCCCGAGCATGCCGTCGAGGGCGTCGCCGAGGCGGGCCTCCGCGAAAGGCGGGATGGCGCGGTTGAGGACGACGCCGAAACCCTCGGGATCGACGTCCCAGCCCATGATGTCGAGGGTGCCGGGCCAGGTGTGCTCGGCCCCGCCGGCGACGCTCGCGAAGCCTGGCGCGTCCGTCCGGAGCACGGCCGCGGCGGCTCCGTCGGCGAAGAGGGCGGTCGCGACGACGTTGGCGGCGGTGAGCTTGTCGGGCCTCACGGCAAGGGTGCAGACCTCGACCGTGACGAAGAGCACCGTCTTGCCCGGGCAGGCCTGCGCGAGGCGCGCGGCGAGGATCAGGCCCGAGACGCCGGCAGCGCAGCCGAGGCCGAAGAGCGGCACCCGCGCCACGTCCGAGCGGAAGCGGAGCCGTTCGAGGAGCTGCGCGTCGAGGCTCGGCACGGCGATCCCCGTCGAGGAGGCGGTAACGACGATGTCGACATCGGCGCCGGTGAGGCCGGCCTCGTCGAGAGCTCGCGTCGCAGCCTCGGCGTAAAGATCCTTGGCGCCGGCGAGATAGGCCGCGGTGCGCTCGGGCCAGCCGCGCGGTTCGAGATACCAGTCGAACGGCTGCACCGCATGGCGGGTCGTAACGCCCGTGGTCTGAAAGACCTGCGCGACCTTGTCGAAATCCTCGAACTTGCCGCCAAGCACCCGACGGGCCGCGGCCTCGACCTCGGTCTGGACGAGCCGATGCGGCGGCAGCGCCGTCGCAAGGGAGAGGAGGGACGCCCGAGGAGCCATGCAGCCTGCCTGTCCGGAAGGGAGCCGGAGCCTCGTTTCATTCGGGCCGGGTGGCAAGAAAAAACGCACTCACGTTCGGGCGAGAGGGCGGGTTCCGAAGGGAAGTGAGCTGTGCGAACCTTGCCCGCCCACCTGCGCAGGATTCGCATGGCCGCTGCAAAGCCGCGATTGAAGCTTGGCGACGTCCTCTCCGACGGGCGGATCGCCCTCATGCTGCCCCTCGGCTTCTCCGCCGGGCTGCCGTTCCTGCTCGTCTTCGGCACCCTCTCCGCCTGGCTCCGGGAGGCCGGGATCTCGCGTACCGAGATCGGGCTCCTGAGCTGGGTCGGCTTCGCCTATAGCTGGAAGTTCCTGTGGGCGCCGGTGATCGACCGCTACGGCGTGCCCGGCCTCGAGGCGATCCTCGGCCGCCGGCGGAGCTGGATGGCGCTGGCCCAAATCGTGATTGCGGCCGGCCTCTGCCTGATCGCCGTGAGCGACCCGGCGAGCGCGCTCTGGCTCACCATTGCCGCCGCCCTCCTCGTCGCCTTCGCTTCGGCGACGCAGGACGTCGTCATCGACGGCTGGCGCATCGACGCCGCGGAATCCTCCCGCCAGGGCCTGATGGCCGCCTCCTACCAGCTCGGCTATCGCCTGGCGCTGATCGCAGCCGGCGCCGGCGCGCTCTACATCGCCGAGCTCGTCTCCTGGCGAAGCGCCTATTTCGCGATGGCCGCGCTGATGACCGTCGGGCTCCTCGGGACGCTCATGGCGCCGGCGGCGGAGATCGGCGCCGTGCGCAAGCCGCTGCCCTTTGCGGCCGCGATCGTCGAGCCCCTCGCCGATCTCGTGCGGCGCAAAAAGACGATGATCGTGCCGATCCTCGCCCTCGTCGCGCTCTTCCGGCTGCCGGACATCGTCGCCGGCGTGATGGCCAATCCGCTCTATATCGATCTTGGCTTCTCGAAGATCGACATCGCCAACGTCTCGAAGCTCTACGGCGTCTGGATCGGCATTCTCGGTGCCTTCGCCGGCGGCCTCGCGCTGACCCGCATCGGCCTGTGGACGACGCTTTTCGTCGGCGCCGCCATCGCGGCGGCCTCGAACCTGATGTTCGCCTGGCTCGCGCTCGAAGGGGCGCGGCTCGATCTTCTGACGCTTGCGATCAGCGTCGACAATTTTTCAGCGGGCTTCGCCGGCTCGGCGCTGATCGCCTACATGTCGGGCCTCACGGCGCCCGGCTTCGCCGCGAGCCAATACGCGCTGCTCTCATCGCTCTACGCGCTGCCGGGAAAGTTCATCGGCGGTTTCTCCGGCGCCGTGGTCGACGCCTGGGGCTACCCGACCCTCTTCACGGCGACGGCCGCCATCGGCATCCCGCTGGTGTTGCTTTGCCTTGTCGTCCGCAAGGACACGCTCGCGACGGAGCGAGAACGGGACGAGGAAGCGGCGGCGGAACCGGACGCCGTTCCGGCGCGGAGCTGAGGCAGGCCCAGGAGGGCGCGATTCACCTCTTTCCGCTTGCGGGGAGAGGCGAAGCCGCGCCTTTCGCCCGAAACATTCACACGCTCTCAGGATGAGGGGGTCTGGGGTGGGTTTCGACACTCGGAAACCGATACCGCGGCGTGCCCTACACCCAGCCGCCGTCGACGAGGTAGCTCTGCGCCGTGATGGCGCTCGAATCGTCGGCGGCGAGGAACATGGCGAGGTTGGCGACGTCCTGCGGTACGAGCTTGCGCTTGACGCATTGCCGGCGCATCAGCTCGGTCTCTCCTTCCGGAGTCAGCCAGAGGTCGATCTGGCGCTGCGTCATGATCCACCCCGGCACGATGGCGTTGACGCGGATGTTGCGCGGGCCGAGTTCGCGCGCGAGCCCCCGGGTGAGGCCGGTGACCGCCGATTTCGCGCTCTTGTAGGCAGCGAAGGCGTCGTCGCTCGCAAGGTAGCTCGTCGAGCCCATGTTGATGACCGAGCCGTTGCCCGCCGCCGCCATGTCGCCCAGCACCGCCTGCGTCGCGAAGAACTGATGGTCGAGATTGGTCGCAAAGCGCTCGCGCCAGAATTCCGGCGTCACGTCCTCGATCCTGTGGCGGTCGTCGCGGGCGGCGTTGTTGACGAGGATCGTCACCGGCCCGAGCGCCGCGCGCACCCGCCCGATCGCCGCGCGCAGGGCCTCGATGTCGCGCACGTCGACCTGCTCGAAGCGGGCCCGCTGCGGCCCGAGAGTCGCGGCGAGCGCCGTGCCGGCCGCGGCGTCGAGATCGAGAAAACCGACCTTGCAGCCCTGGGCGACGAAGTTCTCGACGAAGCAGGCGCCGATGCCGCTGGCGCCGCCGGTGACGAGGGCGGTGCGGCCCTTCAGCGAAGGGTAGAGGGTCTGCGTCATGTGGATTCCGTTCTGGGAAAGCGCTGTCCCCTACGGCAGCCAGCGCGCGTTGCGCCCCGGCTTGCTCAGCCAAAGGGCTCCGAGGCCGATCAGGAGGGCGATGATCGGGATCCCAAAATATACGTAGATCTCGAGAAGGCCCATGGCTCCGGCCCGAAAGGACAAGCTTGCCCCCGAGGCTTAGGATGAAAGCCGGCCGCCGGCAACAATCTCGTCACCCTCTTGCCGAGGCCCATTCCCTCACCCCCGACCCCTCTCCCCGCAAGCGGGGAGAGGCAAAGGGGCGCCCTTAGCCGAGATGTGTGCATCCGCTCGCTTAGACGGGAGAGGGGAGATCGCGCTTCTTCGGGAAAGGTCCGACGCGAATCCTTTCCTCGCCATAGCCATCCGGCCTCGCAGACCTTATGTCTCTCGTCCGACCCATCCGCGAATGTCCCCGATGCCCGCTTCCGCTCCCGTCGCCGCCGGCGATCGCGTTTTTCTCGTCGACGGCTCCTCGTTCATCTTCCGGGCCTATTTCCAGTCGATGAACCAGGATCAGAAGTACAATTCCCGCTCCTCGGACGGCATGCCGACGGGGGCGGTGCGGCTGTTCTGCACGAAGCTGCTGCAATTCATGCGCGACGGCGCCGCCGGCCTCGTGCCGACGCACATTGCGATCGTGCTCGACAAGTCCGAGGACACCCTTCGCAAGGAGCTCTACGCCGACTACAAGGGCCACCGGCCCGATCCGCCCGAGGACCTCAGGGTGCAGATGCCGATCATGCGCGAAGCCGTGCGCGCCTTCGGCATGGAGCCGGTCGAACTCGACCGCTAC
>CAVWII010000035.1:0-98630 GCA_963754975.1 uncultured Alphaproteobacteria bacterium
GAAGGTCAACCGGACGGATGAGCTCAAATGTCCCTCGGAGCGGCGAGCTTTTGGCTCTGCGGTCGCGCCGTTCACGCAGCGGGTCCCGCGTCGCCGGGCGCCATTTCCTACAGGTCCCGGGGCCGACGCCGGTACCGGACCGCATCCTGCGGGCGATGGACCTGCCCACCATCGATCACCGCGGCCCCGAGTTTCAGAAGCTCGGCCGGCGTGTCCTGGACGGCATCAAGGCGATCTTTCGCACGACGAACGCCGTCGTGATCTATTCCTCCTCCGGGACTGGCGCGTGGGAGGCGGCTCTGGTGAACACGCTGTCTCCCGGCGACCGCGTGCTGATGTACGAGAGCGGGCACTTCGCCACGCTCTGGCGCGAGGTCGCGGTCCGGCTAGGACTGAAGCCGACCCTCCTCGAATTTGACTGGCGGCACGGCGTCGACCCTGCGGCGATCGGAGAGGGCCTCAGCCATGATCGCGCACATGAGATCAAGGCCGTCTCGTCGTCCACGACGAGACCTCGACCGGATGCTCGAGCGACATCCAGCCGTACGCAAGGCGATGGACGAGGCAAGTCACGGCGCCTGCTCGATCGTCGACACCATCTCTTCACTCGCTCGATACCCTACGAGCACGACGCCTGGGGCGTCGACGTGACGGTCGGCGGTTCGCAGAAGGGTCTGATGCTGCCCCCAGGCCTCTCTTTCAATGCGTTGAGCGAGAGGGCTCTGGCACGCGCTCGCGACGCACGGCTGCCGCGCTCCTACTCGTCGTCGCCCGAATGCTGCAGAGCAATGTTCGCGGCTACTCCCGTATACGCCCACGACGAATCTCCCTACGGCCTCGCCGAGGCGATCGACATGCTGCAAGAGGAAGGGCTCGAGAACGTGTTCGCCCGGCACGAGCGCCATGCGGAGGCGACGCGGCGCGCCGCGGGACACTGGGGGCTTGAACTTTTCTGCGCGGACCCCGCCCGCTACTGGCGTCATTGATGCGATCCTGATGCCGGACGACCACAGTGCCGACAGGCTCCGTGAGGCAATTCTGACCGATTTCAACATGTCGCTCGGTGCGGGCCTCGGCAAGGTCGCGGACAGTTGTTCCGCATTGGGCATCTCGGCGATGTGAGCGACCTCGTGATCGTCGGTGCGCTCGCCGGAGTGGAGATGGGCCTTCGCGCCTGCGGGGTTCCGTATCGTCCTGGAGAGAGTTCAGGCGACCGTCGAACTCGTGGCGCGCCACAGGTCTCGGTTAACGTGGACTGAGAGGCGGACATGATCCAGGTCTGGCAATGGCTGACACGACGTGGTCATGCTCGGCAAAAGCTTGCATTCCTGGCTCCGTCGAGCACCTGCACGAGATGCCCTGGAGGGCGAGCTGAAACGGTGGAGAAAAAATAAATGAGCAAGCGCTTTGCGTACGGTTCAACGTATCGCGCACGCCGCTCCGCGAGGCGATGAAAGTTCTCGCCTCGGAAGGACTTCGTGCAGCTCCTGCCGAAGATCGTCGCGCGGCTGTGCGCTCGTCGGCCGGGACGAATGGACGAGCTGTTCCCCATCATGCGGGCGCTCGAAGCACTCGCGGGCGAGCTCGCCTGGCCAACGCGTCCGACGATGACATCGCGGGGATGCGTTCGATGCACAACGGTATCGCGTGGAGCACTTCCGGAACCAGGATCACCGTAGCCTACGTCAAGCTCAACCGTGACATCCACGACAAGTTCTTCGAGTTCGCCGCCAATCCTTCGCTGAGCGCCATGTACCAATCCCTCGATGATCAGGTTTACAGTGTCCGCTACGTCGCCAAAAAATCGCCCGAGCGCTGGCAACAGGCGGTCGAGGACCATCAGCGCATGATGGTCGCTTTCGAGAACCGCGACCGGCCGCTGTCGCAGCGGTCTTGCAGATCGACCTGCGCCACAAGGCGGAGATGGTGCGCGAATCCTTCTCGAACTCGACCTCGCATTCTGAGGCCGACTTCGAAAACACTGGGGGTCGCGACTGAGCCTTAGCGGAACGGCCATTCCGATCGGAGCTTGCCGGATGCGTCGGCGTGGAGCTTGCCGGTGAGGTCGACCGCGTCGAGCTCGAGCATCAGCTTCGCTCGGTCGAGGCGGTGCCACCGCCGGCGGCCTGCCCGTCCATGTCCGGATGTCGATGGGATGCGGCTGACTCGACGACTTCCGCGTAAGCCTCCCGTCATCGAAGGGATCAGATGGCTTCCCGGACGGCTCCCGCAACGCAGCATTCAGTTGTAAGACCTTGGGCCGAGAGACTTTCGATTCGAGGGGAAGCGACGAAGGCGGTGCTTCGCTACAACCTCTTGCGCGCCCATCTCTGCACCGGCCGCTCGAACCAGCGGTGCACCGTCAGCGCCGCCGCGACCGCGCCGGCGAGCGCCAACGCGACGAAGCTCCAGCCGGCGAGGGTCGGCGCGAGGTCGAGCCGGCGCACCAGAGCGGCGAGGCCGCGGATCGCGAACGGGTGCACGAGGTAGAGCGCGTAGGAGGCATCGCCGATCGCCACGGCGGCGCGCGTCGGCAGCGTCGGGGCGTGGACTCGCTCCGGCCCGAGGGCGGCGGCGGCGACGATGAGGGCGGCGGGGAGGCCCCACACGAAGGGGCGTGCGAGGGAGGTCACCGCGTCGGGATGCGCCGCGGGCAAGGCGAGGAGCGCGAGGCCCGCGGCGGCGAGCGCGGCGCGCGGCCACGGCCCGAGGGCGACGCCCTCGGCGCGCAAAAATCCGATCGCGAGGCCGAAGGCGAATTCGAGCACGATCGGGTTTGTCCAGAAGGCGAGCGGCTCCGGCCATGTGCGCTGAAGGCCGACGACGACGAGCGCCGCGAGCGCCGCAATCAGCGCCGGCACGGCGATGCGGCGCGCGAAGGCGATGGCGAGCGCGAACAGCGCGTAGAAGGCCATCTCGTAGTTCAGCGTCCAGCCGAGGGAAAGACCGGATGCGCGAAGCCGTCCGGAGCAAGGCGCGGAATGAACAGGAACGAGGACAGGATCGCGGCGCGCGACAGGTCCGGCGCGTTGACGAACGCGGGCGCGAACAGCGCGATCGACAGATAGGCGAGGGTCACGGCCCAGTAGATCGGCACGATGCGCGCGAGACGTCGCCCGAGGAACGTGCGCCGCGCGCCCGGCTGCGCGAACAGCTCGCGCGAGGCGTAGACCATGATGAAGCCGGAGATGACGAAGAAGACGTCGACGCCCGCCGCCCACGGCAGATGCAGGGCCGCCGCGAAGGGCGGCCCGCGCCCGCCGCGAGCGCCTGCGCATCCGCCTGCGCGTGCAGGGCGGCGACGGAGAGCGCGGCGAGGCCGCGCAGCGCCTGAACGAGGACGAGCTTCGACACGGGGCGCTTCAGGCCGCCTTCAGGAAATCCTCGACGTCGCGGCGCCGCGGCATCGGCGCGACGGCGCCCCGGCCGAGGGTCGAGAGCGCCGCCGCCGCGTTGGCGTAGGCGGCGGCGCGGAAGGGATCGCCGTGCTGCAGCCATTCGGCGAGGAAGGCGCCGTCGAAGGTGTCGCCGGCGCCGGTCGCGTCGACGGCTTCGACCGGCCGCGCCGGGATCGTCGCGAGGCGGGCGCCGTCGGCGACCATCGTGCCGCCCTTGCCCATGGTGAGCGCGACGATCCGGCAGCCGAGCGCCAGGTAGAATGCGCAGATCTCCTCCGGCGCATCGAGCCCGGTGAGCTTTTGTGCGTCGTCGAGCCCGGGCAGCGCGACGTCGGAGAGCGCGACGGCGCCGTGGATGACGGCGCGGGCGCGGTCGAGGGGCCACAGGCGCAGGCGCAGGTTGGTGTCGTAGCTCACCGTGTTGCCGTTCTTCTTCGCGTGCCGGATCGCCGCGAAGACCGCGTCCGCCGCCTCCGGCGAGATCGCCTGCGAGATGCCGGAGACGTGCAGCACGCGCGCCGTGGCGATGCGCTCGAGCGGCAGGTCCTTGTCGCGCATCAGGCTCGCGGCGGAGCCGGCGCGGGCGTAGGTGAAGACGTGCCCCTCCTTGCCGTAGGAGATGAAGTAGACGCCCGTGCGGCCGCCCTCGAGAAGGCGCACGGCCGCGCGGTCGACGCCCTCCTCGTCCCAGAGCTCGAGGAAGGCATGGCCGAAGGCGTCGTCGCCGAGCGCCGTCAGCATCCCCGCCTTCGCGCCCTGGCGCGCCGCGGCGACGGCGACGTTCGAGACGTCGCCGCCGAAGCCGGGCAGGTAGAGCCGCTCGCCGCCGCGCTCGACCTCGGCGAGTTCCATCAGGGGCTCGCCGATGGCGAGGATGTCGAGGGCGCTCATCGCAATGCTCCGGGCAGCGGCGCCGGCTTATCGCCGCCCTGCGCCACGACCTTGCCGGGGTTGAGAATGTTTTGCGGGTCGAGGGCGCGCTTCAGCGTGCGCATCACGTCGAGGGCGACGGGGTCCTTGTAGCGCACGAGCTCGTCGCGCTTCAGAAGCCCGACGCCGTGCTCGGCGGCGATCGAGCCGCCCATGCCGTGCACGATGTCGTGCACGATGCGGTTGAACGCCTCCCAGCGGGAGAGGAAGGCCGCCTTCTCCATGCCGACCGGCTGCGACAGGTTGAAGTGGACGTTGCCGTCGCCGAAATGCCCGAAGGCGCAGACGCGCACGCTGGGCATCGCCGCGCGGCAGGCGGCGCTCGCTTCTGCGATGAAGTCGGCGACGCGGGAGACCGGCACGGAAACGTCGTGCTTGATCGAGCCGCCCTCCCGGGCCTGCACTTCGGGGAGGCTTTCGCGCAGCCGCCACAGCGCGCGATTCTGCGCTTCGCTCGCGGCGATCGTCGCGTCCTCGACGAGGCCGTCCTCGATGGCGGCGGCGAGGGTGCGCTCGAAGAGGCCGAAAAGATCCGCGTCGGCCTGCGGCGAGGAGAGCTCGACGAGGGCATAGGATTCGTGATCGCCGGCAAGCGGGCGCACCGTTCCCGCGGCGTGCTTCAGCACGATTTCGAGACCGAAGCGCGGCATCGTCTCGAAGGCGGTCAGCGCATCGCCCGCGACGGCGCGCAGGCGCCGGAAGAGCGCGAGCGCGTCGTGCGGCGTCCGCAGGCCGACGAAGGCCGTCGCCACCGTGCGCGGGCGCGGAAATAGCTTCAGCACCGCCGCGGTGAGGATGCCGAGGGTGCCTTCCGAGCCGATGAAGAGATGCTTCAGGTCGTAGCCCGTATTGTCCTTGCGCAGGCCCTTCAGCCCGTCAAGGACGCGGCCGTCGGCGAGCACGACCTCGACGCCGAGGACGAGGTCGCGGGCATTGCCGTAGCGCAGGACCGCGGTGCCGCCGGCATTCGTCGCGAGATTGCCGCCGATCCGGCACGAGCCCTCCGAGGCGAGGGAGAGGGGAAAGATGAAGGTCCGCCGCCTCGGCCGCCTCCTGCACCCGGCGCAGGATGCAGCCGGCCTCGACGGTGATGGTGGCGTTGTCCGCATCGAGGTCGCGGACGCGGTCGAGGCGGGCAAGCGACAGCACGACGCCGCCGTGCGGCACGCCGCCGCCGACGAGCCCGGTATTGCCGCCCTGCGGCACGACCGGCACCCCGGCCGCGGCGCAGGCGCGGACGACCGCCGCCACCTCCGCCGTCGTCCCAGGCCGCACCGCGGCGAGGGCCTCGCCGCGAAAGATCTGCCGCGGCTCCGTCAGGTAGGGTTCGAGATCCGCCGCCGCCGTCGCGACATGGCTTTCTCCGACGGCGGCGCGCAGCCGCTCGACCAGGTCCGGCGGGGGAGCGTGGAGATTCATGCCCCTTCATCGCGGTTCGGGGCCGGAACCGCAAGGGAGGCGGCTCGGGCGTTGACAGCGCGCGCCGCCTCCCGCAATCGGCCGCGATGCCGCTCGTTTCGACCTTCCGCTCCTCCGGCGACCTTTTGGCCGACCGCCGCTACGAATACGGCCGCGCCGCCTACGACGAGGACGATTTTTCCGCCGCGGCGGATCTTGCCGCGCAAGCCCTCGAAAGGGCGCCGGATTTTCCCGCCGCGCACGCGCTCCTCGGCCGCGCCGCGGCCCGCCTCGGGCGGCCTGAGGAGGCGGTGGCGGCGCTCCGGCGGGCGCTCGCCCTCGAGCCGGAGGATGCCCTCGGCGTCCGCATCGACCTCGCCCAGCTTGGCGCCCTGCCGGCGGAGGGGGCGATCGCCGCGCCCTATCTTCGCGCGCTCTTTGACGATTACGCCGCCCGCTTCGACCGGCACCTCCTCCGCAACCTGCACTACCGCGGCCCGGAACTCATCGCCGACGCGCTGCGCCGCGCCGCCGTCCTGCGCTTGCGCCCGCCCCGCTTCGGCCTCGTCCTCGATCTCGGCTGCGGCACGGGCCTGATGGCGCGGGCGCTCAACGGCCGCGCGGACCGGATCGAGGGCGTCGACCTGTCGCCGGGAATGCTCGCCAAGGCCGCGAAGACGCGGCTCTACGCCGCCCTGCACGAGGGCGACCTTGCCGCGGATCTTGCCGGGCGCGCCGACGGCGAGGCCGATCTCGTCGCCGCCGCCGACGTCTTCGTCTACATGGCGGATTTTTCGCAGGTCCTGCGCGAGGCGCGCCGGGTCCTTCGCCGCGGCGGCCTTCTCGCCTTCACCGTCCAGGCTCACGGCGGGGAGGGGGCGATCCTCGGGGAGGACGGCCGCTACGCCCATGGCGAAGCCTATCTGCGAGCCACCGCCGCCGCGGCGGGCCTGACGCCCGTCCTCTTCGAGCGCGTCTCGACCCGGGAGGAGCGCGGCGAGCCGGTGCCGGGCTTCCTCGTCATCGCGGAGCCGGCGTGAGTCTCCGCGATTGAAAAGGACGCGGATTCGCCTCTCCCCGCCTGCGGGGAGAGGGCCGCCGAAGGCGGCAAGCCTGCGAAGCAGGCGAGGGTGAGGGGGCGTTTCCGAAGAAGGCGCGGCGGTTTGGGCCGAGCGCGCAGGCGAGGGTGAGGGGGCGTTTCCGAAGAAGGCGCGGCGGTTGGGCCGAGCGCCTCTTCCGGCACCGCCCCCTCACCCCCGCTTCGCTCCGCTTGTTTCGGCCGACGGCCGAAACCCTCTCCCCGCAAGCGGGGAGAGGTGAACGCGCCGGACGGGACGTATTGGGTCGCCGCGGTTTTTGGGTCATCCTCCCGAAAACAGGGCCCGGCCGCGATGCCGTGCCCCGCTCCGGCCTTGGGAGGATCGCGATGGCGAGGAGCGACAGCGGGCCGCCCCAGAGCGCCCGCCCCCCGATCGAGGCGCCGGTCTTTCCGGCGACGCCGGGCGAGTTCATCACCGTGGTCGCCCATTTCCACCGCGCCGAGATTGCGCGCATGGCCGGCTGGCGCGACCGGATCGACCGCACCACCAACTGGGCCATCACCGTTGTCGCGGCGATGCTCTCGGTCTCCCTGTCGACGCCGGCGGCGTTCCACGGCGTGCTCCTCTTCGCCATGCTGCTCGTGCTCCTGCTCCTCGTCATCGAGGCGCGGCGCTACCGCTTCTTCGACGTCTACCGCAACCGCGTCCGCCGGCTCGAGCGCAACTATTTCGCGCAGATCTTCGCCCCCGAGCCCGACACCAGCGAAGCCTGGGTCCGCGCCCTCGGCGAGGACCTGAGGCGGCCGCTTTTTCTCGTCGGCCATTGGGAGGCGATGTCGCGGCGGATGCGGCGGAACTATTGCTGGCTGTTCCTGATCCTGCTCCTCGCCTGGCTCTTGAAGACGACGACCGCGGTCCTGCCCTCCGGCGGGGCCGAGGCGCGGCTTGTCGGCTCCGTCGGCGAATGGCTGCGCAGCACGGCCATCGGGCCGCTGCCGGGCTTCGTCGTCGTCCCGGTGGTCGCGCTCTTCTACCTCTGGGTCCTCTACACGGCCCTGCGCCGGCCGAAGGGCGAGGGCGAGCTCGCCTTCGGCGACGTGCACGTCTGAGCGCGCTCAGCGCCCGAGCAGCAGCCGCGGCAGGAAGGTCGTCAGCGCTGGCCAAAGCGCGATTGCCGCAGGATCAGCGTCGCCGCGAGCGCCTAAATGAAGCGGCCGACGACGAGGAGGGCGAGGCTGCGGCGGTGGTTCTTACCCTGCGTGCCCTCGCCCCCGCTCCGCTCGCCTCGGCGAAACCCTCTCCCCGCAAGCGGGGAGGCGAAGCGGCGCCTCTCATCCAAAATGAATGCACGCCCTCAGATTACCAGGAAATCTGTCGCAGCGAGTTTCACCTTGTTGTCGAGCAGGGCGATGCGGATCATCGCCGCATGACCGGTGCCGTCCGGGTCGTAGGAGAGCGAGCCCTTCGCCTTGTCGTAGATCAGGCGATCCTCGGCATCTTTCGCCTTGGTTCCGGCGAAAAACGCGTCGGCGGAAAGCGCGCCGTTCTTGCCGACCTTCGTGAAGACGGCGTTGTCGATATGGATGTGGTCGACCTTCGGCATGAAGTCGACGATGTGGTCGACGTTCGTCGTCTTGTTCGGCTTCGTGTCGAAAACGAACACATCTTTGCCCGCGCCGCCGGCGAGCTTGTCGTTGCCGAGCCCTCCGCTCAGCATATCATTGCCGGCGTTTCCCTCGAGCCCGTCGTTGCCGGCGAGGCCGGTCAACACGTTCTTGCCGGCATCGCCGACGATAACGTTGGCGATGCTGGAGCCGGTCAGCGACAGGCCGAGGCCGGCGGAAGACAGATATTCGACGTGGGCGTCCGCCGACAGGGCGTAGCTGACAAGGGCGGTGACCGCATCGAACGAGCCGTCGCCGCCTCCTTCGTTCACCTCGACGACCTTGTCGCTTGCGTTGTCCACGATGTAGGCGTCTCCTTCCGATCCTCCGACAAGAATGTCCGCGCCCGGACCGCCGTCGAGAATGTCGGACCCCGGTCCACCATATATGGTGTCGCTGCCCACACCGCCGTAGAGGCCCTTCGGATCGGAGGTGACGAGCCCGCTGGCGGCAGGCAGGTCGGGTATGCCCGTGACGGTGATGAAGCTATCGGCGCCGTCGCCGCCGAAAATCACGTCGTCGCCGGCAAAGCCATAGATCGCGTCCGATCCGGCGCCGCCCTCGAGGAAGTCGGCTTCGCCGCCGGCCGTTGCGGGATCGTCGCCCCGCAGCCAGTCGTCGCCGGCGCCGCCGTAGAGATGATCCGGCAGGGCCGTATTGCCGCCGCGCAGATTGTCGTTATCCGCACCGCCGTCGAGGGTGCCGCTGCCGCCGTCGAAGAAGAAGAGATAGTCGCCCTGCCGATTGCCCTCGATGGACGCCCCGACGGCCGACGAGCCGAGCCGATCGACGCCGTCTTGTCCGAACATGTAGATAAAATCGCCTTGGACGGGCGCCATGCTGCCATCGTCCCCCGTCGTCCCGATGAATTCTGCCATTACAAACACCTCCCGATCCGCCTGCCCGCGGCGAACACACGATTTAAGGTCGGGACATCGACCCTTCTTAACGATATAGCATACCTGTTGGAGCCGCAAGGGCTTTCACGGCGCCAGGGATGTCGAAGCGCGGCGCGCGGTCGAAGCGAGCGGCGGCCCGGCGGCGGCGGCTGTCGATGATCCTGGGCGGGCGTGGTCAGAGACAGGACGTCAGCCTCGCGCCCTGAATGTCGTGGGTTCTATTCCCCTCGCCCGCTCCAGCCATTCCCTCACCCGTGAAGCATCAGCGCCCGAGCAGCAGCCGCGGCAGCCAGGTCGTCAGCGGCGGCCACAGCGTGATCAGCGGCCAGCACGGCGAGCAGCGGCACGAGCCAGGGCAGGATCGCCCGCGCCATCGCGCTCGAACGGAACGTTCGCGACCTTGGCGGTCACGAACAGCACGACGCCCGACCGGCGGCGTGATCGTGCCGATCATCAGGTTGAGCACGAAGACCAGGCCGAACTGCGATCGGGTCGATGCCGAGCTGCGATCGCCGGCGGCACGAGGATCGGGATCAGGATCAGCATCGCCGCGAGCGCTTCCATGAAGCAGCCGACGACGAGCAGCAGCAGGTTGACGATCGAGCAGGTAGACGAGCGGATTCGTCGATCAGCGACGATCAGCTCGGCGCCGAACGTCCTGCGGCAGGCGCGACATCGACATGCACCAGCCGAGCAGCGCCGCGGTCATCACGAGCGCCATGCACGACGCCCGTCGTCTCGACGGTGTCGAGGATCGAGCTTCGGCAGGTCGCGCACTTCGAAGTCGCGATAGACGAAGAGGCCGAGGAACAGCGCGTAGACGATCGCGACGGCGGCCGCCTCCGTCGGCGTGAAGATGCCGCACAACATGCCGCCGAACAGCATCACCGGCGTCATCAGCGCCCAGAAGGCGCGGCGGAAGCGCGAGCCACGAGCGCGCGCAAGCCCTGGAACGGATGGCGCGGCAGGTTCCGCCGGATCGCGACGATGCGCGACCATCACCATCAGCGCGACCGCCATCAGCAGGCCGGGGATGATGCCGGCGATGAACAGGCCGCCGATCGACGACGTCGGCCGAGACGCCGTAGACGATCATCGGCAGCGACGGCGGGATGATCGGCCCGATCGTCGCCGAGGCGGCGGTGATCGCCGCCGCGGTCTCGGCGTCGTAGCCCTCGTTCTTCATCGCCTCGATCTCGACGGTGCCGAGCCCGCCGGCATCGGCGACCGCCGAGCCGCTCATGCCGGCGAAGATCACGCTAGCCGAGGATGTTGGCGTGGCAGAGCCCGCCGCGCATCCAGCCGACGCACGGCCTTCGCGAAGGCGAAGATCCGGTCGGTGATGCCGGCCGAGTTCATGATGTTGCCCATCAGGATGAACAGCGGCGCGGCGAGCAGCGGAAACGAGTTCGCGGCCTTCGCGATCTTCTGCGGGATCACGATGCCGGGGATGCCGCCGAACGCGACAGGAACGCGAGCGCCGCGAGCCCCATCGACGCGAACAGCGGCACGCCGATCAGGAGCGCGACGAACCAGACCGCCGAGGATCTGCAGCATCAGGTCGATCATAGCGGCGTCGCCTCCGTCGGGCGCGAGCAGCGCGCGGAGCGGGCCGCGGCCAGCGGCTCGACGAGCTCGACGACGGCCTGCAGCGATCAGCGCGACGCGCCGGCACGATCGGCAGATAGAGGAACGCCGTGGTGAGCGGCAGCGCTGACCGTCTCGACGTCGCAGTTGCGCTCGCATCAGCCCGAACCGTAGCAGCGCACGCAGCACCGCCGCGAACGCCGACGACGCCAGCAGCCTGGATCAGCGATCTCGAGGCCGCGTGCGCGCCGGCGCGCGGCAGCCGGTCGGCGAAGATCGCTGATGCGGATATGCGAGCGCCGCCGCGTCGCGACGATCCAGCCGACGAGCACGGCACCAGACGAACAGGTAGTCGCGCGAGCTCGTCGGTCCAGGTCGAGCGGGTCGATCGAAGCTGCCGGAAGCACGACGCCGAGCGAGCACGCAGGCGAGCATCGCCAGCAGCAGCGTCGCCGCAACGCGCGGCGCACGAGCGCGTCGAGCGCACGAGCGGCGCTGCCGGAGTCGTGCGGACCAGCGCAGCGGCCGAGCTTGTCGAACGTGCCCTTGCCCCACTTCGCTCTCGAACTGCTTCGGCACGGCGTCGCGAGCACCGGCTTGCGGAAGCTGTCGACGTCGGGCTCGATCACCGTCATGCCGGCCGCTCTTGAGGGTGTCGACGAGCGTCGCTTCCTGCGTCGGCGAGCTCCTGTTCTGCCAGGCGGCGCCGTTCTTGATCGCGTCGTCGAGGATCTCGCGGTCGGCGGCCGAGAGCCTCTGTCCAGAACGCCTCGTTCACGATGACGAGGCGCGGCGTGATGATGTGCCCGGTCAGCACGAGGTACTTCTGCACCTCGTCGAACTTGCGCGCTCTTGATCGTCGGCAGCGGGTTCTCCTGGCCGTCGACGACGTTCTGGTTGAGCGCGAGGTAGAGCTCGTCGAAGTTCATCGGCGTCGCCCGCGCGCCCCAGGCCTCGGCCATCGCCTTGAAGACGTCGACCGGCGGCACGCGCAGCTTGAAGCCGACCATGTCGGCCGGCGTCTTCACGTTGCCTTGCCGCGTGGTGAGGTGGCGCTTGCCGTAATAGGTCGACGCCGAGCATGCGCATGCCGCGCTTCTTGACGAGCGTCGTCGTTCATCTCGGCGACAGATCGGCGCCGTCATCGACCTTGCCAGGTGCGCCGCGTCGCGCCAGAGATAGGGCGCCTCGATCACCGAGATCGCCGGCAGGAAGGCGCCGAAGCGCGCGCGGCGCCGTCGGTGGTCATCTGCAGCGCGCCGGAGGCGACGGCCTCGATCATGTCCTGCCGGAGCCGAGCTGGCCGTTCGGGAAGCCCTGGATGTCGATGCGGCCGCCGGTCTTCTCCTTCACCTCCGCGGCGATGCGGTCGATCATCTGCACCTGCGGATGCACGGCGGGAGCATCTCGCCCCAGCGGATCACCGTCGCCTGCGCCCGCAGCACCGCCGGCGCCGCCACCATTGCGCCCGCCGCGGCGGTGCCGGCGAGAAAGGCTCTCTTCGTCAGGGTCGTCATCGTCGTCTCCTCCCGTCGGGCGGCAGCGCCTCGTTCAGCTCCGGAGGAGCGCGGGCATAGTGCCAACCGGCTGACATGTTAGCTGGTAGGCAGCGGGTGTTGTCAAGGTGGCGCCCGTTGCCTCTCCCCGCTTGCGGGAGAGGGCTGCCGAAGGCAGCAAGCCTGCGCAGCAGGCGAGGTGAGGGGGCGGTGACGATCGGAGTGCGGCGGCTGCGGCCGGGCGCCTCTTCCGGCACTTCCCCTCACCCCCGCTTCGCTTCGCTCCGCTTGTTTCGGCCGAAGGCCGAAACCTTGTAACTTCCCTCGCGCCACTTGGATACGGTGTCCGGCGCGGTGGCAGGCGGAAGACCGATAACCCAAGGGACACCAAGCCCGTAGTGGAGCATGGTTCTCCGCCCGTCGTTCCATCGAACCCGAACAGTCGCTTGGGCCGCCAGCGAAGCCCGCTTGCGCAAGGACGGGACAGGATGGACGCGATTGTTGTCGGAATTGATGTCTCGAAGGATCGCCTGGACATCGCCGCCCACCCGAGCCGCGACACCTTCGTCGTGGCTCGCAACGAGGCAGGCCTGAACGACCTCATCGCCCGCCTCGCCCCCCTGTCGCCGCAGGCCGTGGCCGTGGAGGCAACCGGCGGCTACGAAACCGTCGTCGCCGCCACCCTCTCGGCAGCCGGCTTGCCCGTCCTCGTCGTCAACCCGGCCCAGGTGCGGGCCTTCGCCCGCGCCCTCGGCAAGCGGGCCAAGACCGATCCCATCGATGCCGCCGTGATCGCCCACTTCGCCGCCGCGACGAAGCCCGACATCCGACCGCTGCCCGACGAGACGACGCGGCTGTTCGCCGAGCTCCTCTCCCGGCGCGCCCAGATCGTCCAGATGATCGGCGCCGAACGCCAGCGCCAAAAGCGCCTGACCGGCCGGCGTCAGCAAAACAGCATCGCCCGCCTCCTCCTCGCCTTGCAAAAGGAACTCTCCAGTCTCGAGGGCGACATCGACGAGGCGGTGCGCGGTTCCCCCGCCTGGCGCGAGAAGGAGGACCTCCTCGCCTCCGTTCCCGGCATCGGGCCGGTCATCGCCCGAACCCTGATCGCCGAGATGCCCGAACTCGGCCTGCTCGACCGCCGCCAGATCGCCGCCCTCGCCGGCCTCGCCCCCTGGACCCGCCAGTCCGGCCAATGGAAAGGCAAAAGCCGCATCGGCGGCGGACGCGCCGTCGTCCGTACCGCCCTCTACATGGGCGCCCTCGTCGCCGGACGTCACAACCCCGTCCTCAAAGCCTTCCGCGACAAACTCGTCGCCGCCGGAAAACCACACAAGCTCGCCGCCATCGCCGTCGCCCGCAAACTCCTCACAATCCTCAACGCCATCATCCGGGACCGAACCCCGTGGAACCCACAAATCGCTTGACCGCCAAGACAGTCGCTCTCCCCGCAAGCGGGGAGAGGCGACGCAGCCCTTCAGCCGCCCCAGGTCCGCTCCAGGAGGCCGAGCCAGTTGCCCCAGGCGATCTTGCGGACCAGAACCTCGTCGTAGCCGTGCTGGCGCATCGCGGCGACGAGGCGCGGGCAAGCCGCGGGCGTCGCCGATCGCGGCGGGGATGGTGGCGCCGTCGAAATCGGAGCCGAAGCCGACATGGTCCTCGCCGACATGGGCGAGGAGATGGTCGACATGGCGGATCAGGTCCTCGAGGGTGGTGTTGGCGTCGCGGCGGCCGTCGGCGCGGATGAAGGCGGTCGCGAAGTTGACGCCGACCATGCCGCGGCTCTCGCGGATCGCGGCGAGCTGGCGGTCGGTGAGGTTGCGCGAATGCGGGCAGATCGCGTGCACGTTCGAATGGGTCGCGACGAGCGGCGCGTCGGAGAGCCGGGCGACGTCCCAGAAGCCCTTCTCGTTCAGATGCGAGAGGTCGATCATCACGCCGAGCCGGTTGCAGGCCTTGACGAGGGCGCGGCCGTGATCGGTCAGGCCCGGCCCGGTGTCGGGGCTCGACGGATAGCGGAACGGGACGCCGTGGCCGAACACGTTCGAGCGGCTCCAGACCGGGCCGATCGAGCGCAGGCCCGCCTCGTAGAGCACGTCGAGCAGGCGCAGGTCCGGATCGATCGCCTCGGCGCCCTCGATATGCATGATCGCGGCGAGGGCGCCGCGCTCGTGGCACTGGCGGATCTGCGCCGCGCTGCGCACCACCTCGACCTCGCCGCGGGAGGCGCGCTCGATGCGCAGGAGCAGCGAGGCCATGTGCAGGGTCGAGCCCTGCGCCTCCGAGATCCGCACCTGCGGCGGCAGCGGCACGTCGTATTGCGGCCGCGCCATCATCGCGTCGACGTCGAGGCCCTTCTCGTCCTCGGAGGGCGCGAAGATGGCGAAGAAGCCACCGGAAAAGCCGCCCGCCCGCATCCGCGGCCAGTCGAGATGGCCGGCGGTGTCGCCTTCGAGGAAGGCCCGCTCCGGGTTCGCGCCGCCGCGGCGCATGAGTCGCAGGAGAACGTCGTTGTGGCCGTCGAAGACGGGAATGAGGGGCGTCGTCATGAAAAACCCGTCCGCGATTCGAGGGTCACAGTCTAGCCTGCGGGCGGCGCCGCGGGGGCCGCCCCGGTGCGCGAAAAGCCGCGGCTCGCGGCGATCAGCGCGCGCGTGTAGGCGCTCGCGGCGGCGCCGGCGCGCAAGGCCGCCGCGGTCGTCTCCTCGACCGTCTCGCCGTTGCGCATGACCATCAGCCGCTCGCACAGGTGCGTGACGACCGCGAGGTCGTGGCTGACCATGACGAAGGTGAGGCCGCGGCTTGCCCGCAGGGCCTCGAGCAGGTTGAGCACTTCGGCCTGCACCGACGCGTCGAGCGACGACGTCGGCTCGTCGAGCAGCAGGATCTGCGGCTCGAGGATCAGCGCGCGCGCGATGGCGATGCGCTGGCGCTGGCCGCCGGAGAGCTGGTGCGGATAGCGAAAGCGGAACCCGGCCCGAGCCCGACCTCGTCCAGCGCCTGCTCGATGCGCGCGCTCGGCGTCGCCGATGCCGTGGATCGCCAGCGGCTCGGCCAGGATCCGGTCGACCGTCTGGCGCGGATGCAGCGAGCCGTAGGGATCCTGGAACACCATCTGCACGAGCCGGCGAAACGGCTTCGTGCCGCGGCGGCGGCGGCAACGCGGATCGGCCCGTCGACCGGCGACGAGCGCACCGTGCCGCGACGCGCGGGCGCGAGCCCGCAGATCGCGCGCAGCACCGTCGACTTGCCCGAGCCCGATTCGCCGACGATGCCGAAGCTCTCGCCCGGCGCGACGGCGAAGCGACGTGTCCGCGACCGCGACGAAGTCGCCGTAGGCGACGCGCAGGTCGCGCGCCTCGATGCCGTACGCTCACCGTCGGCGCTCACAGCGCCCACTCCGGCTGGCGATCGAGCGTCGGCAGCGGATGGCGGTCCTCGCCGAGCCGCGGCAGGCAGTCGACCAGGCCGCGCGTGTAGGGATGCTGGCGCTCGGCGAGGTCGCCGGCCGCCACCTCCTCGACGACCCGGCCGGCGTACATGACGAGAATCCGGTCGCAGAAGGTCGAGACGAGCCGCAGGTCGTGCGAGACGAGGATGAGGCCCATGCCGCGCTCGCGCGACGAGCTCGTCGAGGATGGCGAGCACCTGCAGCTGCACCGTCACGTCGAGCGCCGAGGTCGGCTCGTCGGCGATCAGCAGGTCGGGATCGGCGATCAGCATCATCGCGATCATCGCGCGCTGGCCCATGCCGCCCGAGACCTCGTGCGGATAGAGCTCGTAGACGCGCTCCGGATCGTCGATGCTGCACGGCTTCGAGCGATGCCAGCGCGCGGTCGCGCGCCTCGCGCGCCGACACGCGCGAATGCGCGCGCAGCGTCTCGACGATCTGGTCGCCGATGCGACATCACCGGGTTGAGCGAGAACTTCGGGTCCTGCAGCACCATCGCGATGCGGCCGCCGCGCAGCTCGCGCCGCTCGCGCGCGGCGGGCAGCGCAGGAGATCGACGCCGTCGAACTCGAGCCGCTGCGCCGACGACGCGGCCTTCCGGCGCGCGTGAGGCCGAGGATGGCGCGGCCGGTCTGCGTCTTGCCGGAGCCCGATTCGCCGACGATGCCGAGGCGCTCGCGCCCGAGCGTGAACGACACGCCGCGCACGGCCTCGGTCGGCCGCCGTCGCGGTTCGGGAACGAGACGCGCAGGTCGTCGACGACCAGCATCGGCGCACGGCGAGGAGCGCGCCGGTTCACTTCACCGCCTTCGGATCGAGCGCGTCGCGCAGGCCGTCGCCCAGCAGGTTGAAGCGCGAGGCTCACGATGAAGATCGCCGCGCCCGGCGCCGCCGCGACCCACCACTGGTCGAGCACGTAGAGGCGGCCGTTGGCGATCATCGCGCCCCATTCCGGCATCGGCGGCTGCGCGCCGAGGCCGAGGAAGCCCAGACCCGCGGCGGTGATGATGATGCCCGCCATGTCGAGCGTGACGCGGACGATCACCGACGACACGCACAGCGGCATGATGTGGCGCCAGCACGATTCGCCACGGCGAGGCGCCGATCAGCTGCACCGCGGCGATGTAGTCGGCTTGCCGGATCGTCAGCGTCTCGGCGCGCGCGATCCGCGCGTACGGCGGCCACGACGTGATCGCGATGGCGATCACCGCGTTCTCGATGCCGGGCCCGAGCGCCGCGACGAAGGCGAGCGCGAGGATCAGCCGCGGGAACGCGAGGAAGATGTCGGTGATGCGCATCAGCGCCGCATCGACGAGCCGCCCGAATAGCCGGCGACCGTGCCGACGGCGAGCCCGATCGGCGCCGCGAGCACCGCGACGAGCACGACGACGAACAGCGTGATGCGCGAGCCGTAGATGAGGCGCGACAGGATGTCGCGGCCCTGGTCGTCGGTGCCGAACCAGTGCGCCGCCGACGGCGGCAGCAGGCGCGTCGTGCGCAGGTCGCCGACGATACGGCGAGTACGGCGCGAGCACGTCGGCGAACGACCGCCGTCAGCACGAGGGCGAGCACGATCAGCGAGGCCCGACCATCGCGAGCCGGTTGCGCGCGAACGTGCGCCACGGCCGTACGCCCGCCCGAAGCGCCGCCTGCCGCCGCGAGCGCGGCCGGTCGGACATGAGCCAATCGTGCAGGCTCTCGCCGCGCCGCGTGGCCGCGTCGCAGCGTCATCGCGCCTGCACCATCGCGCGCGTCCTCGGATCGAGCATCGGTAGAGCAGATCGGACAGCAGGTTGAGCCCGACGAAGATCGAGCCGACGATGATCGTGCGCGCCGAGCACCGCGTTCATGTCGGCGTTCTGCAGCGAGTTCGTGAGGTAGAGGCCGAGCCCCGGCCACGCGAAGACCGTTTCGGTCAGCACCGAGCCTTCGAGCAGTCCCGCGTACGACAGCGCGATCACGGTGACGAGCGGCACCATCGCGTTGCGCAGCGCGTGGCGCCAGATGATCCGCGTCTCGGAGAGGCCCTTCGCGCGCGCCGCGACGATGTATTCCTGCGCGAGCTCGTTCAGCATGAACGAGCGCGTCATCCGGCTGATGTAGGCGAGCGAGAAGTAGCCGAGCAGCGACGCCGGCAGGATGAGGTGCGACAGCGCGTTGCCGAACGCCTGCCATTCGCCCTGCGCGCGCGCGAGTCGAGGAGCAGGAGCCCGGTCACGCGGCGTCAGCGTGTACTCGTAGACGATGTCGATGCGGCCCGGGCCCGCTCGACCCAGCCGAGCCGCGCGTAGAACACGCACGAGCGCCATCAGCCCGAGCCAGAAGATCGGCATCGAATAGCCGATGAGGCCCATGACGCGCACGACCTGGTCGACGAAGCCGCCGCGCCGCACCGCCGCCCAGACGCCGAGCGGAACGCCGATGCCCGGCGCCGATGAGCGATGCCGAGCGTGGCGAGCTCGAAGGTCGCCGGGAAACGTGCGGCGGATGTCCTGCATCACCGGGTTCGACGTCAGCACCGACGTGCCGAAGTCGCCGTGCACGACCTTGCTGCACGTAGATGTAGAACTGCTCCCAGAGCGGCTTGTTGAGGCCGAGCTCCTCGCGCACGCGGGCGATCGACGTGCTCGGGCGCGCGGTCGCCGACGATCGGCGAGGACGGGATCGATCGGGATGACGCGGCCGATGAAGAACGTGACGGCGAGCAGCCCGAGGTAGGTCAGCAGGATGACGACGAGGAAGCGCCCGACGACGTTCGACGCCGCGGAGCAGGCGCGAGCGCCGCCGGTCCACGGCGCTGCGATGCCGCCGTTACGATCGGGTTACTTCTTCGACACCCTGAACATGTACGTGGTGTCCGACGTCGGGCCGAGCTTCAGGCCGTCGACGTCGCTGCGCATCGCCGCCACCTCGGTCTGCTGGTAGAGCATCACGAACGGGCTGTTCTTGCGGAAGTCGGCCTGCATCTCCTCGTACATCGCCTTGCGCTTCGCCGGGTCGCGCTCGAGCACGGCGGCGTCGGCCTTCTTCGTGAGCTCGGGAATCGCCCACGCGTTGCGCCACGCGAGCGGCTTCGACTTCGCGTCGTCGCCATTGTCGGGATTGCGCGCGAACGTGTCGGCGTTCGTGTGCGGATCCCAGTAGTCGGCGCCCCACTGGCCGATGTAGATGTCGTGCGTGCGGGCGCGGTACTTGGTCAGCGTCTGCTTGCCGTCGCCGGGCAGGATCTCGACGTCGATGCCCGCGCGCTTGGCGGTCTGCTGGAACGCCTCGGTGATGCCCTGCACCGGCTGCACCGTGCGCATGTCGATCGTCACCTTGAAGCCGTTCGGGTAGCCGGCCTTGGCGAGCAGCGCCTTCGCCTTGTCGACGTCGAGCTTGTACGGATTCTCGGTGCTGGCGCCGAGCAGGCCGACCGGCAGGAAGTTCTGGTGGACGACGCCGATGTTCTTGATCAGCGTGTCGCCGATCGCCGAGTAGTCGACCAGCCACTTCATCGCCTCGCGCACCTCGGCCTTGGCGAGGATCGGGTTCTTCTGGTTGAGGCTGAAGTAGTAGACGGTGCCCTTCGGCGTCGACGTCGTCTTGATGTCCTTGTTGCGACGCGAGCGCGGCCAGGTCCTGCGGCGTCAGGTTGCGCGCGATGTCGACGTCGCCCTTCTCGAGCAGCAGCCGCTGCGTCGCGGCTTCCTTCACGTGCCGGTAGATGACGCGCGGCAGCTTCGACTTCTCGCCGTAGTAGTTGTCGTTGCGCTCGAGCGCGACGATCTCGTTGGCGCGCCACTCGCGGAGCTTGAACGGGCCGGAGCCGGCGTAGTTGGTCTTGAGCCAGCCGTAGCCCAGGTCGTTGTTCTGCTCCTTCGACAGCACGAGCTTCTTGTCGACGATCGCGGCGACGTTCGCGGTCAGGCAGTTGAGCACGAAGGTCGGCGCGAACGACTTCTCGGTCTCGATGGTCAGCGTCAGCGGACCGGTCTGCTTGATCCGGTCCTTCACGTTGTCCTTGGTGAAGCCGAACTGGGTCAGGATGAAGGCCGGCGTCTTGTCGAGCAGCACCGCGCGCTGCAGCGAGAACACGACGTCCTCGGCGGTGAGCGGGTTGCCCGACGCGAACTTGAGCCCGGGCTTCAACTCGAAGGTGTAGGTCTTGCCGTCGGGCGCGACCGTCCAGGACTTGGCGATGTCGCCGTAGAGCTTCGACGGGTCGTTCGACGTCGAAGCGGACCAGCCGGTCGTAGACGTTGCCCATGATCTCGCCGGCCGAGATCTCGAACGACCTCGGCCGGGTCCATGGTGATGATGTCGTCGAACGCAAGGCGACGACCAGCGTGTCCCGCGGCGTCGCCGCCCGCACCGCCGAGAAGGAGGTCGCCATGGCCGTCGCGAGGACGGCCGTCATGGCGAAGGATTTCATTGTTCTCATAAGGTTGTTCCCCTGTCCCACGCTGTCCCGCGTGTGAAGGGCCTACCCTCGCAAATCGGGAGCCGGTGTGTCGAGTTCCGAGGCCGCCCGGCCTCTCCCCGCTTGCGGGGAGAGGGTTTCGGCCTTCGGCCGAAACGAGCGCAGCGAAGCGAAGCGTGGGTGAGGGGGCGGCTCCGGAAGAGACGCACGGCCCCCGCTGCTGCGCCCTCTCGCCGCCGCCCCCTCACCCTCGCCTGCTGCGCAGGCTTGCCGCCTTCGCAAGCCGGGTGTTCCCGGCTTGCGCACCAAAGAACGGACCTCGGGTAGACCCGAGGTCCGGCAGCCCTCTCCCCGCAAGCGGGGAGAGGCGATGGCCGCCCTCCCTCGCGGTCCGCGGCCTCGCTTCCCCTCGCCGAAATCCTGTGGCAAGGCCTTGGCCGATCGTCATCGAGGATCCGGGTGCCGTGGCCGACGACAAGCAAAAGACCGCCAACGCCATGTGGGGCGGCCGCTTCGCCGCCTCTCCCAGCGCGCTCATGGAGGCGATCAATGCCTCGATCGGGTTCGACCGGCGCCTCGCCAAGCAGGACATCGCGGGCTCGATCGCCCACAGCGACATGCTCGCCCGGCAGGGCATCATCTCGGAGGCGGACCGGGACGCGATCCATCGCGGCCTGCGCCAGGTCGAGGCCGAGATCGAGGCCGGCACCTTCGCCTTCCAGACGGCCCTCGAAGACATCCACATGAACGTCGAAAGCCGCCTGAAGGAGATCGTCGGCGAGCCCGCCGGGCGGCTGCATACGGGGCGCAGCCGCAACGATCAGGTCGCCCTCGACGTCCGGCTCTTCGTGCGCGACGCGCACGACCGGACGGACGGGCAGCTCACCCGGCTCATGGCCGCCCTCGTCGGCAAGGCCGAGGCTCATGCGGGCACCGTGATGCCGGGCTTCACCCATCTCCAGAGCGCGCAGCCGGTGAGCTTCGGCCATCACCTCCTCGCCTATGTCGAGATGCTTTCGCGCGATCGCGGCCGCATCCGCGATTCGCGGGTCCGGCTCAACGAATCGCCCCTCGGCGCGGCGGCCCTCGCCGGCACCTCCTTCCCCCTTGACCGCGAGATGACCGCGCAGGCCCTCGGCTTCGACCGGCCGGCCCGCAACTCCCTCGACGCGGTCTCGGACCGGGATGCCGTCCTCGAATTCCTCGCCGCCGCCGCGATCTGCGCCATGCACCTCTCGCGCCTTGCCGAGGAGATCGTCGTCTGGATGTCGGCGCCGTTTTCCTTCGTCACCCTGCCCGACCGCTGGACGACCGGGTCGAGCATCATGCCGCAGAAGCGCAACCCCGACGCGGCCGAGCTGGTGCGCGGCAAGGCGGGCCGGATCTTCGGCGCCCTCGTCGCCGTGCTGACCATGATGAAGGGCCTCCCCCTCGCCTATTCGAAGGACCTGCAGGAGGACAAGGAGCAGCTCTTCGACGCCGCCGACACGATCGAGATCGCGCTCGCCGCGATGACCGGCATGATCGAGGACCTCGAGCCCGTGCCCGAGCGCATGGCGGCGGTCGCCGGCGCCGGCTTCTCGACGGCGACGGACCTCGCCGACTGGCTGGTGCGCCACCTTGGCCTGCCGTTCCGGGACGCCCACCACGTCACCGGCCGGCTCGTCGCCGAGGCGGAGCGGCGCGGCTGCGGCCTCGAGGACCTGCCCTTGTCCGCCTTCCAGGCCGTCGAGCCGCGCATCGCCTCGGACGAGGTCTACGAGGTTCTGGGCGTCGAGAACTCCGTCCGCTCCCGCACGAGCTTCGGCGGCACCGCCCCGGCCCGGGTCGCCGAGCAGGCCGCCTGGTGGCGCGAGCGCCTGTAGCGGCCTTCGCTGTCGTTGGAACCTTTGTAATTTTGCAGCGTTCTCGCCTGAAGGGTCGCGCCTCGCCTTTCTCGGGGCGGCTCGGTGTTGGCAGTGAGTTCCGATTCAAAAGGCGTTGGCCGCAATGGGAACGCCAAGCGTCGGGGAGTGAAGGGCCAGGCCATGGGGGATGGCGGAGTCAAGGCCGCGGCCGCATCCGCCGCCTTTCGGACCCGAGGACTGAACGAGCGGGCGAGGACCCTCTACTTCATCGCGGCCGCGGTTCTCGCGGCTCTGGTGCCCCTGATCCTGTTCGCCGGCATCTGGGTGCGGACCGTCCTGAACCAGGGCGAGCGGGACCTGCGCGCCTACCTCGTCTCGCATTCGACGAACCTGTCCTCCCGCATCGATTCCGACATTCAGCAATATTTCTCGGTCCTGCGCGCCATCGCCCTCGTCCCGGGCCTCGACGCGCCCGACCTCGCCCAGTTCCAGATGACCGCCGACCGCATGATCGAGGTGATCCCGCAATGGTCGGCGATCGCCCTCGTCGATCCGGAGAACGGCCGGCAGCTCGTCAATACGCTCAGGCCCTACGGGTCGGAACTGCCGGCGACCCGCAACCTCGACATCATCCGCCAAGTCGCCGAGCGGCGGGTGCCGACCGCCTTCACCCGCTATGCCGGCGAAAGCGCGATCGAGGGCGGCAACGTCGTCCTCCTCGCCGTGCCGGTCATCCGCAACGGCGAGGTCAAGTCCGTGCTCGTCGCCGCCCTGCGGATCGAGGCGATCCAGGAGGTCGTCCGGCAGATGACCGATCCCGGCCTCCTCACGGTGCTCCTCGATGAGCGCGACCGCATCCTCGCCCGGTCCGGCGAACCGAACCTCTTCGTCGGCCAGCCCGCAAACCCGGAACTGCGCGAGGCCATCCGCGGCCGCAATGCCGGGCTTTTCGCGGCCGCCGCCATCGACAACGTCAACGTCTTCACGTCCTTCGAGCGCTCGCCGCTCACCGGCTGGGTCGCGGTGATGGCGACGGAGCGGGGCCGGCTCGAGGGCGGCGTCGACCGCTCGACCTGGGCCCTGATCGGCACCGGGGCGCTGGCGCTGACCCTTGCCGGGGTTCTGGCGATCTTCCTCTTCTACCATGTCGTCGAGCGCCGGGTCTCCGGCGAGCGCTACGCCGCCTCGCGGGCGCTGAGCGCCCTCGACGCCCGGCTCCTCGCGACGACCCAGCAGGCCCTCGCGGAACAGCGCAAGGCCTCCTCCGAGCGCGAGGTGCTCTTGCGCGAGATCTATCATCGCGTGAAGAACAACCTGCAGATCGTCCAGAGCCTGCTGCGCCTCGGCTCCCGCGATCTCGCGCCGAGCCAGCGCGAGCCCTTCGAGGGCGCCGTGCGCCGGATCGGCGCCATGGCGCGGGTGCACACGCTCCTCTACAAGTCGCCCGACCTCGCCTCGATCGACTTCAAGGACTATCTCGAAGACCTCGTCCAGGAGACGGCGGAAGGGTTCGGCGCCGACATGCGCGGCATCCGCGCGGTCTTCGACGGCCAGTCGATGCGCATCCCTCTCGACACCGCCGTGCCGCTCGCCTTCATCACCGTCGAGATCCTGACGAACGCCTTCAAGCACGCCTTTCCGGAGGGCCGCGAGGGCACCGTCCGGGTCACTGCCCGGCAGGACGGCGAGCGCGGCCGCCTGACGATCTCCGACGACGGCATCGGCGTGCCGGCCGAGACGGGCGGGCGCCGGCCGCTCGGGCTCACCCTCGTCATGAAGCTCGTGCAGCAGATCGGCGGCACCCTGGAAACTCCCGATCCGGGCGAGGCGACCTACCGGGTCACCTTCCCGCTCGTGCCGCCGCACGCCCCGGCGGCGTCCCTGCCGCCGCTCCCCGGCTCTTGAAGCCCTGCCTCCAGGCCGCCATATTCGATGCCACGGAGCGCCGCGCAGGCGGGCTCCCTCACTCGAAGTGCCGCCAACCTTGGGCTTCGTTCATGTCGCGTCAGACCCCGTTCGGGCACCCGTATCTTCTCGGCTTCGACGAGATCGAGCAGGCGCTCGACCGCGTCACCAAGGCCTCGAACGACGGCTACCCGCCCTACAACATCGAGCGTCTGGCCCGCACCGAACGCGATCCCGAGCGCCTCCGCATCACCCTGGCCGTCGCGGGCTTCACCCGCGAGCAGCTCGAAGTGACGCTGGAGGAAGGACAGCTCGTGATCCGCGGCCGGCAGAGCGACGACAAGACCCGGCACTTCCTGCACCGCGGCATCGCCGCGCGCCAGTTCCAGCGCTCCTTCCTCCTCGCCGACGGCATGGAGGTGATGGGCGCGGACCTGTCCAACGGCCTGCTGTCGATCGACCTCGCCCGCCCGGAACCGGAGCGGGCGATCCGGAAGATCGACATCATGGCCAAGGACAAGGCCTGACGGGCGCGGCCCTGCCGGCAAGGAGACCACGATGACCGAGACCGCGACCAAGACCTCGACCCAGCCAGCCGACCCCGCCGCGCTCGCCGCCCTCGGCGAGGGACGGGTCGCCTACGTCAAGCCGCTCCATCACGACGAGGTGCGGCGCCTCTTCCCGCAGGCCCCGGAGATCCAGCCGGGCCTCGAACTCTTCGCCCTCCTGTCGGCGAGCGGCGTGCCCATCCTCCTCACCGACAGCCGCGACGCGGCCGTCGCCAATGCCTGGGCGAACGACCTTCAGACGGTGAGCCTGCACTGAGGCGTGCGGCGGGCGTCGTGCTTCGTGCGTGGTCGATCGCGCGTCGCGAGGCCCGATCGGCGCAGCGACCCCTCACCCCATCGCCGCCACCGCCGCCAGCATCCGCTCGATGTCTTCGGGCCGCGACAGGCGGTGGTCGCCGTCCTTGATGAGGGTGAGGGAGACGTCGTCGCCGGGCAGGTGCTCGACGAGGCGCATGGCGTGCGCCCAGGGCACGTCGCCGTCCTGCATGCCCTGAAGGATGTGGACCGGGCATCCGGTGGCGATCGGGCCGTCGAGGAGGAGATGGCGGCGGCCGTCCTCGATCAGGGCGCGGGTGATCGGGTAAGGCGCGTCGCCGTACGCCGACGGGCGCGGGAACGAGCCCTCGCGCAGGATGCGGCTGCGGACGTCCTCCGGGAAACGGTCCCACATCAGCCGCTCGGTGAGATCGGTCGCGGGCGCAATCAAAACGAGGCCGGCGGGGGCTTGCCGGGGCGCGTTGCGCAGGAGCTCGCGGGTGGCGAGGAGCGCCAGATAGCCGCCCATCGAGGAGCCGACGAGGACCGGCCGCTCCGGCACGAAGGCGGCGAGGACGGCGAGGGTGTCGGCGAGCCATTGCGAGAGGGTCGCCTGCATGAAGTCGCCGCCGGATTCGCCGTGCCCGGCATAATCGAAGCGGACGAGGGCGCGGCCGCCGCCTGCCGCCCAGGTGTCGAGGGCGGAGGCCTTGGTCGAGCGCATGTCGGACTTGAAGCCGCCGAGCCAGACGACCGGCGGCCCGGCCCCGTCCCGGGCGAGGACGGCGATGGCGCGGGCCTGCGCCCCCTCGCCGACGGTGATCCGCTGCGTCATGGTTAACCGATCCTCAACCCGTTGCGGTAAGGCTGCGCGAATGATTCCGACCGACAAGGTTCTAGGACGGTGAGCGGGCTGGCGCGACCGGTCGGCGGCGCCCCGTTTCCGCAATCCGCCCTGCACCGGCTCGCCGGCCGCACCGTCCTCCAGATCATCCCGGACCTCGAGGCGGGCGGCGCCGAGCGGACCGCCGTCGACGTCGCCGAGGGCCTCGCCGCCGCCGGCGCCCGCGCCCTCGTCGCCTCGCAAGGCGGCCGGCTCGTCGGCGAGTTGCAGACGAAGGGCGGCATCTGGGTGCCTTTTCCGGCGGCGAGCAAGAACCCGGCCGCGATGCTGATCAACGTGCGCCGCCTTGCCCGCATCTGCCACGACGAGGGTGTCGGCGTCGTCCATGCCCGCTCCCGCGCCCCGGCCTGGGTCGCCCTCGGCGCCGCCCGCGCCCTCGACCTGCCCTTCGTGACGACCTACCACGGCAGCTATTCCGGGCGCTCGAAGATCAAGGTCCTCTACAACTCGGTGATGTCGCGGGGCGACGTCGTCATCGCCAATTCCGATTACACCGCCGGCCTCGTCCGCAGCGCCTATCCCCTTGCCGCCGAGCGTATCCGGGTGATCCACCGCGGCACCGATTTTTCGGTCTTCTCGCCCCGGTCGGTGACGCCGGAACGGATCGAGGCCCTGCGCCGGGCGTGGGGCGTCGCCCCGCACGAGCGCATCGTCCTCCTCGCCGCGCGGCTGACGGGCTGGAAGGGCCAGAAGGTCCTGATCGAGGCCGCCGCGCGCCTGCGCGACCGCGGCCTCGCGGACGTCGCCTTTATCCTCGCCGGCGACCCGCAGGGACGGGATTCCTATGTCGGCGACGTCGACGCCCTCATCGGCGCGCGCAAGCTCGCCGGCGTCGTCCGCCGGGTCGGCCATTGCGGTGACATGCCGGCGGCTTTCCTCGCCGCCTCGGTCGTGACGGTACCCTCGACGGAGCCGGAGGCCTTCGGGCGTTCCGCGGTCGAGGCGCAGGCGATGGGCACGCCGGTCGTCGTTTCCGACCTCGGCGCTGTGCCCGAGACGGTGCTGGCCCCGCCCGCCGTGCCGGCCGGCGAGCGCACCGGCTGGCGCGTTCCCGCCGGCAACGCCGACGTCCTCGCCGAGGCCGTCGGCGCCGCCCTCGCCCTCGGCGCCACCGCCCGCGCCGCTCTCGGCGAACGCGCCCGCTCGCATGTCGAGCGGCACTTCTCGCTCGAGCGGATGGTCGGCGCGACCCTTGCGGTCTATGCCGATCTCCTCGACGGCCGGACGGCCCGCCCGTCCGGTTGACTTCCCGGCATTTTGCGCGAAATGTCGCTGTCGTTCGTGACAATGGGGAGTTTCCGCTTCGCGCCCATCCGCTGATGGAGGGCGAGGCCCGATCCTGGGCCGGCGATCCGGACTGCCCGAATACAGGAGACCAAAGCCATTCGTCGACCCATGAGAGCCATGCCGGTGCCCGTGAAGGATGGGCCCCGCGCCAACCGGGACATCCGCGGCGTCCGCGATGTCCAGCTGATCGATCAGGACGGGCAGAACCGGGGCGCCATGCCCTTTCCGGATGCCCTCCGAATCGCCGAGGACGCGGGCCTCGATCTTGTCGAGATCGCCCCCAACTCGGCGCCCCCCGTCTGCAAGATCCTCGATTACGGCCGCTACCGCTTTCTCGAGCAGAAGAAGGCGAACGAGGCGCGCAAGAAGCAGAAGACGGTCGAGGTCAAGGAGATCAAGCTCCGGCCCGGCATCGACGACCACGATTACGACGTCAAGATGCGCGCCATGAAGACGTTTTTCGAAGAAGGCAACAAGGTCAAGGTGACGCTCCGCTTCCGCGGCCGCGAAATGGCCCACCAGAACCTCGGCCTGAAGGTTCTCGACCGGGTCAAGACCGACGTCTCCGACCTCGCCAAAGTCGAGATGGAGCCGAACTTCGAAGGCCGCCAGGTGGTGATGGTGCTGGCGCCGCGGTAGCTCCGCGCCGGCGCCGGCCAGCGTTCAGAGCCGCCTCCGGGCGGCTCATTCGTTTGGGAGTGCCGTTTTCGGTCAGGCGATCGGGTCTTGCTCTTCCGGAGATTCTTCTCGACCGGGCGTTCGCCGCGCGCCGTCGCGACGACCCGGTGAAGCGGTTCCATCCTCTCGTGCAGGACCCTGAGGATCACGACCTCCGAATTGCGGCCGGACTCCGCGACTTGTACATAATACACGACATGGGAGGCCGCGCTGGGCCGAGAGCCCGCGAGCCCGATGCGGAACGATCTGATGCCCGACGCAATCTCCTGGCGCGGGCGGGACGACGGACGTTCCGGCTCTTCCGCGATCGCTGAAAACGCCTTCTCGATCAGGCTTGCGTAGGCCAGGACCTGCCGCGGCCCGAAGGTGACGCGCGTGTGGCGCAGAATATGCGCGACGTCTGCCTCCGCTCGCGCGGTCAGCCTAAGGCGCACCCGATCCTTCCTTCAGGACTGCGTCGGCAATCTCCCCCACCGTGCGGTCCGAATAGCGGCCCGCACGCATGTCTTCCAGACCCGCATCGACCTCGCGGCGGAGGATGGCCAGCTTCTCACGCGCCACCTGGCGCTCCCGTTGCAACAGGCGCAAGCCGTCGCGGACGACCTCGCTGGCCGATACGTAAGCTCCGGAACCGACCTCCTCCTCGACGAAGTCGGCCAACGCGGAGGTCAGGCTTACGTTCATCGTCGCCATGGATCTTCTCCTCATCACGGCAAACCCTGGCGGCCTTGGCAAAATTTGTCAATGAACGGCTCGGGGGCCATGGTTGAAGTTCGCGTGGCTTTCTGCCATAGACCCCGCCTCGTTCGAACCGCCCGGCGAAAAGGGCTGCCGTGGCGGTTCGTTTTGCTCGCAGAGCATGTTCTGGGCCTGCCGCAGGCGTCCGCGCCGGGGCGGGTCCCGTGAGACCAGGAGAGCCAAATGCCCAAGCTGAAGACGAAGTCGGGCGCCAAGAAGCGCTTCAAGATCACCGGGACGGGCAAGGTCCTCTACGCCCAGTCCGGCAAGCAGCACGGGATGATCAAGCGGTCGAACAAGCAGATCCGCAACCTGCGCGGTACGGCCACCCTGTTCGCCGGGGATGCCTACAACGTGAAGAAGTATTTTCTGCCGAACGGCTGAAACGCCTCTTCCCACCGCCGCACCTCCCGCACCTGAGATTTTGAAGGAATTCGAGCCATGGCCCGCGTCAAACGGGGCGTCACCGCCCATGCCAAGCACAAGAAGGTCCTGAAGGCCGCCAAGGGCTTCTACGGCCGCCGCAAGAATACGATCCGCGTCGCCAAGCAGGCGGTCGAGAAGAGCATGCAATATGCTTATCGCGACCGGAAGAACAAGAAGCGCACTTTCCGCGCCCTCTGGATCCAGCGCCTCAACGCGGCGGTGCGCGAGCACGGCCTGACCTATTCGCGATTTATCGACGGTCTCGGCAAGGCTGGGATCGAGGTCGACCGCAAGGTCCTCTCCGAGATGGCGATCCACGAGCCGGCGGCCTTCGCCGCCTATGTGGAGCGGGCCAGGGCCTCGCTGCCGCAGGCGGCGGCCTGACCGGACGATCCCGAAGGGCGGCTCCGAGCCGAGCCGTCCCTTCCGCCTCCCGAGACCTTCCCCGCGGACGACGGCCTCGCGCCGTCGCCATCCGTCCCGCGGAGCGGAAGGCTTGACTTCGCCCCGCTCCGCGCCTCACCACAGCGCCGCATCCCGAGCAGGGCGTCATGACCGATCTTTCCACCCTCGAACGCGACCTCATCGACAAGGTCGACGCCGCCGCCGACGAGGCGGCGCTCGAAGCCGTGCGCGTCGCCGCCCTCGGCAAGAAGGGCGCCGTCTCGGAGCTCCTGAAGACCCTCGGCGGCCTCTCGCCGGAGGAGCGCAAGACGCAAGGCCCGCGCATCAACGGCCTGCGCGACATCGTGCAGGCGGCGATCGAGACCCGCCGCGACGCCCTCGCCGAGGCGGCCCTCGCGGCGCGGCTGTCCGCCGAGCGCCTCGACGTCACCCTGCCGGTGCCGGAGGGGCCCGAGACGCGCGGGCGCATCCACCCGATCAGCCAGGTCGTCGACGAACTGACCGCGATCTTCGCCGACATGGGCTTTGCCGTCGCGGAAGGGCCGGACATCGAGACGGACGAGTTGAACTTCACCGCGCTCAACTTCCCCGAGGGCCATCCGGCCCGCGAAATGCACGACACCTTCTTCCTGCAGCCGGACCGCAACGGCGAGCGCAAGGTCCTGCGCACGCACACCTCGCCGGTGCAGATCAGGACCATGCGCACGCAGGCGCCGCCGATCCGCGTCATCATCCCGGGCCGCACCTACCGGCACGATTCCGACCAGACGCACACGCCGATGTTCCACCAGGTCGAGGGGCTCGTCATCGACCGCACGGCGAATATCGCCAACATGAAGTGGGTGCTGGAGGAGTTCTGCAAGGCCTTCTTCGAGGTCGAGCGGGTGAAGATGCGTTTTCGGCCATCCTTCTTTCCGTTTACGGAGCCCTCCGCGGAGGTCGACATCCAATGCTCGCGCAAGGGCGGCGAAATCCGCTTCGGCGAGGGCGAGGATTGGCTCGAAATCCTCGGCTGCGGCATGGTGCACCCGAACGTCTTGCGCAATTGCGGCCTCGATCCGGACGAGGTCCAGGGCTTCGCCTGGGGCATGGGGATCGACCGCATCGCCATGCTCAAATACGGCATGGCGGACCTGCGCCCGTTCTTCGAGGCGGACGTCCGCTGGCTCGACCATTACGGCTTCCGCCCCCTCGACCTGCCCACCCTCGTCGGCGGGCTGACGTCGTGAGGGATGCGATGGCGACCGGTCCTTGTCTCTCCGCGCTCGCCGGGCTGGCTTCGCCTCTCCCCGCTTGCGGGGAGAGGGTTCGGCCTTCGGCCGAACGAGCGGAGCGAAGCGAAGCGGGGGTGAGGGGGCGTCTCCGGAAGAGGCGCCTTCGTCGCCACCGCCCCCTCACCCTCGCCTGCTTCGCAGGCTTGCCGCCTTCGGCGGCCCTCTCCCCGCAAGCGGGGAGAGGCGATCCCGCGCATTCTCGCCCCTTCCGTTTCACTTCTTCCGGCAATCGCCCCGATCCACGATGAAATTCACCCTCTCCTGGCTGAAGGACCACCTCGACACGACCGCCTCCCTCGACGAGATCGCCGAGACGCTGACGCGCATCGGCCTCGAGGTCGAAGGGATCGAGGATCGCGCCAAGGCGCTTTCCGCGTACACGATCGCCTCCGTCGTCTCCGCCGAGCCGCATCCCAATGCCGACCGCCTGCGCGTCTGCCTCGTCGACACCGGCGCGGGCGGCGCGCCGGTGCAGGTCGTCTGCGGGGCGCCGAATGCGCGCACTGGCATGAAGTCCGTCTTCGCGCCGCCGGGCACCTGGATTCCCGGCAAGAAGCTGACCCTCGGCGTCGGCACGATCCGCGGCGTCGAGAGCCGCGGCATGCTCGTCTCGGCGGCGGAGCTCGAGATCTCCGACGATCACGAGGGCATCCTCGACCTGCCGGCGGACGCGCCGCTCGGCATGGCCTACGCGGCCTATGCCGAACTCGACGATCCGACGATCGAGATCAACCTGACGCCCAACCGGCCCGACTGCACCGCGATCCACGGCATCGCGCGCGATCTCGCCGCCGCCGGCCTCGGCACGGTGAAGAGCGGCGCGGTTGCGGCTGTCGCGGGCCGCGGCGCGACACCCGTCTCCGTCCGCCTCGCCTTCGCGCCGCAGGATGCGCATCTCTGCCCGATGTTCGCGCTGCGCCTCGTGCGCGGCGTCCGCAACGGACCCTCGCCCGCCTGGATGCAGCGGCGCCTGCGGGCGATCGGCCTGCGTCCGATCAACGCCCTCGTCGACATCACCAACTACGTCACCTTCGACCGCGGCCGGCCGCTGCACGTCTTCGACGCCGCGAAGGTGAAGGGGAATCTGACCGTGCGCCGCGCGAAGGACGGCGAGGAGGTGCTCGCCCTCGACGGCCGCGGCTACCGCCTCGATGCGAGCATCGTCGTCATCGCCGACGAAGCGGGCGTCGAATCGATCGCCGGCATCATGGGCGGCGAGCATTCCGGCTGCGACGAGACGACGACCGACGTGCTGATCGAATCGGCGCTCTGGGACCCGCGCAACATCGCGCAATCCGGGCGCAAGCTCGGCATCGTCACCGATGCGCGCTACCGCTTCGAGCGCGGCGTCGATCCGCTCTTCTGCGCGCCGGGCCTCGATCTCGCGACGCGGATGGTGCTCGACCTCTGCGGCGGCGAGGCGAGCGAGGCGACGATCGCCGGCGCGCCGCCGGCGCACGATCGCGCGCTCGATTTCCCGTGGTCGGAGACGCGCCGCCTGTCCGGCCTCGACGTGCCGCGCGAGGAGGCGAAGGCGATCCTCGAACGGCTCGGCTTTTCCGTCGCCGGCGCAGGCGAGCGCGCGACGGTGGCGCCGCCGTCGTGGCGGCCGGACATCGAAGGCAAGGCCGATCTCGTCGAGGAGATCGTGCGCATCCACGGCATCGACCGCATCGTGCCGGCGCCGCTGCCGCGGATCGGCGACGGTGTCATAAAGCCGCCGCTCACCCTGATCCAGAAGCGCACCCGCCTCGCCAAGCGCACCCTCGCGGCGCGCGGGCTCGTCGAGGCGGTGACCTGGTCGTTCATCGCCAAGGACCGGGCGATCCTGTTCGGCGGCGGCGACGAGCGGCTCGCGCTCGCGAACCCGATCGCCGCGGATCTCTCCGATATGCGGCCGAGCCTTCTGCCGGGCCTGATCGAAGCAGCGCAGCGCAACGCCGATCGCGGCTTCGGCGACGTCGCCCTGTTCGAGGTCGGCCAGACCTTTTCCTCGGACGAGCCGGAAGGCCAGACGATCAAGGCCGCCGCAATCCGCCGCGGCGGCGCTCGCGCGGCCTCCGTCGGCCGGCAGTGGCGCGGCGGCGGCGCCGCGGTCGACGCATTCGACGCCAAGGGCGACGCGCTCGCGCTCCTGATGTCGCTTGGTATTCCGGGCGGCGGCCTACAGGTCGTGCCGGGCGGGCCGGACTGGTTCCATCCGGGCCGCTCCGGCACCTTGCAATTCGGCCCGAAGCTCGTCATCGGCGCCTTCGGCGAGATTCATCCGAAAATCCTGAAGACCCTCGACGTAAAGGGTCCCCTCGTCGCCTTCGAGATCGCCCTCGACGCGCTGCCGCCGCCGAAGGCGAAGCCGACGAAGATGAAGCAGAAGCTCGCGCTCTCGGACTTCCAGCCGGTGACCCGCGACTTCGCCTTCCTCGTCCCCCGCGCCGTCGCGGCGGGCGACATCGTCCGCGCTGCGCAAGGGGCCGAGCGCCAGCTCATCGCGGCGATCGACGTCTTCGACGTCTACGAGGGCGCCGGCATCGCGCCGGACCAGAAATCCGTCGCCATCGCGGTGACGCTGCAGCCGACGCAGAAGACCCTGACCGAGGCGGAGATCGACGCGGTGTCGCAGAAGATCGTCGCCGAGGTGGCGAAGCGGACCGGCGCCAGCCTGCGGAGTTGAAGAGCGCGCATAGCCTCTCCCCGCTTGCGGGGAGAGGGTTTTGGCCTCTGGCCAAAACAAGCGGAGCGAAGCGAAGCGGGGGTGAGGGGGCGGTGCAGAAAGAGGCGCCTTCCCTTGCCGCAGCGCCTACGTCGTCGCCGCCCCCTCACCCTCGCCTGCTGCGCAGGCTTGCCGCCTTCGGCGGCCCTCTCCCCGCAAGCGGGGAGAGGTGAGTCGACGCGCTCCATTTTGAACGCTGGAGACGCAGTCGCGAGGTGTGAATCCGCTAGCCCCGCACGGGGGAGAGGCTATCGGCGTGTGCCGCTCAGCGGGTTCGTCTCGTCCCAGGCGTAGCGCACGGTCTCGAAGCGCAGGCTGCGGGCGTCGATCATGAGCAGGCGGCCGACGAGGCCCTCGCCGAAGCCGACGATCTCGCGGATGACCTCCATCGCCATCAGGCTTCCCATCACCCCGGCGAGGGCGCCGAGGACGCCGGCCTCGGCGCAGGTCGGGATCGCGCCGGGCGGGGGCGGGGAGGGGAAGAGGCAGCGATAGGTCGGGTTCGGCCGCCCGTCGGGGCCGGCCTCGTGCGCGCGGATCGTCGTCAGCGCGCCGTCGAACTGGCCGAGGGCGGCCGTGACGAGGGGCCTTTTCTCGAAATAGCAGGCATCCGAGACGGCATAGCGGGTCTCGAAATTGTCGGAGCCGTCGGCAACGAGATCGTAGGCGGCAACGAGGCCGCGGGCGGTGTCGGCGCCGATCCGGACGGGATGGCGCTCGACGGCGACGCCGGGATTGAGCCGCGCCACCGTATCGGCGGCGCTGTCGACCTTCGGCCGGCCGATATCCGGCGTGCCGTGGACGACCTGCCGCTGCAGGTTCGAGAGGGAGACCGCATCGTCGTCGACGATGCCGATCGTGCCGATGCCGGCGGCGGCAAGGTACTGGATCAGCGGCGCCCCGAGCCCGCCCGCGCCGACGATCAGCACCCGCGCCGCCCGCAGCCGCGCCTGTCCCGGCCCGCCGATATCGCGCAGCACGAGGTGGCGGGCATAGCGCTCGACGTCGTCGGGGGGGAGGGGCATGGGGGCGTGGGGCGTGGGGCGTGGGGCGTGGGGCGTGGGGCGTGGGGCGTGGGGCGTGGGGATGGTTTGGATCTTAGCAGGGAAACCAGCGTCCGGTTGCGGAATGACGGTCAAGCTCGCTGGTCCGGACCTCCTCTCCCCGTCCCCCGTCCTCCGTCCCACGCCCCATGCCCCATGCCCCATGTCCCACCCCTTGGCTCCCCGGCCCTTCCCGTGCCATCGTCACGCGACAACCGGGCCGGGACAGGTCCGGAGGGAGCAAGAAGGGGAACCGATCCTGATGACCACGAAACCGTTCGGCCTCGCGCTCGCAGGCCTTGCCCTCTCGGCCGCCGCGGCGATCGCGCAGCCGTCGACCTTCAAGCCGGCCGTCGTCTACGACCTCGGCGGGAAATTCGACAAGTCGTTCAACGAGGGCGTCTCGCAGGGTGCGGAGCGCTTCAAGAAGGAGACCGGGGTCGAGTATCGCGACTTCGAGCCCCAGAACGACGCCCAGCGCGAGCAGGCCCTGCGCCGCTTCGCCCGCGACGGCTTCTCGCCGATCGTCGCCGTCGGCTTCAGCCAGGAGACGGCGCTGAAGAAGGTCGCCGAAGAGTTCCCGAACGTGAAGTTCGCGATCATCGATTCCGTCGTCGAGAAGCCGAACGTCGAGTCCGTCGTGTTCAAGGAGCACGAGGGCTCGTTCCTCGTCGGGCTTCTTGCGGCCGAGGCCTCGAAGACCGGCAAGGTCGGCTTCGTCGGCGGCATGGACATTCCGCTCATCCGCAAGTTCGCCTGCGGCTACGTCCAGGGCGTCAAGTACGCGAAGAAGGACGCCGAGGTGTTCCAGAACATGACCGGCACCACCGGCGCCGCCTGGAACGATCCCGTCAAGGGCAGCGAACTGGCGAAGAGCCAGATCGACCGCGGCGCGGACGTCGTCTACCACGCCGCCGGCGGCACCGGCGTCGGCGTGCTGCGCGCGACGGCGGATGCGGGCAAGCTCGGCATCGGCGTCGATTCGAACCAGAACGGCCTGCATCCGGGCAAGATCCTGACCTCGATGCTGAAGCGCGTCGACAACGCCACCTACGCCACCTTCAAGGCGGCGAAGGACGGCACCTGGAAGGCCGGCGTCTCGGTGCTCGGTCTCGCGGAGGAGGGCGTCGGCTGGGCCCTCGACGACAACAACAAGGCGCTGATCACCCCGGCCATGAAGGCCTCCGCCGACAAGGCCGCCGCCGACATCAAGGCGGGCACCATCAAGGTGCACGACTACATGTCGGATTCGAAGTGCCCGGTGTAGCGGCGACGCCTTCGCCTCTCCCCGCATGCGGGGAGAGGGCTGCCGAAGGCAGCAAGCCTGCGCAGCAGGCGAGGGTGAGGGGGCGGCGCAGGGCGAGGCACAGCGTCGGCGAAGGGCGCTTCTTCCGCACCGCCCCCTCACCCCCGCTTCGCTTCGCTGCGCTTGTTCGGCCGAAGGCCGAACCCTCTCCCCGCGAGCGGGGAGAGGCGAACCCGCGCCTTTCAGAGATGGGGGAATGCCGTAGGCTTGCGGGGAGAGGCGATCGAGCCCCGCCGAGGGGTGGGACGAAAGCCTTCCCCCGTCCCGATTAGGCGCGGACCGCGAGCATGTCCCCGGCGATCGAACTCATCCGCATCGACAAAAGCTTCGGCGAGGTGCACGCCAACAAGGACGTGAGCCTCAAGGTCGAGCGCGGCTCGATCCACGGCATCGTCGGCGAGAACGGCGCCGGCAAGTCGACGCTGATGTCGATCCTCTACGGCTTCTACGAGGCGGATTCCGGCGAGATCCGCGTCAACGGCCAGCCGGTGGCGATCCGCTCGTCGGCGGATGCGATCCGCGTCGGCATCGGCATGGTCCATCAGCACTTCATGCTCGTCGAGCCGCTCACCGTCGTCGAGAACGTCATGCTCGGCGCCGAGGGCGGCGCGCTCTTGCGCCGCGGCGAGGCGAAGGTGCGCGCCGAGCTGACGCGGCTTTCCCGCGACTATGGCCTCGAGATCGATCTTGACGCGACGGTCGGCGATCTCTCGGTCGGCCTGCAGCAGCGCGTCGAGATCCTGAAGGCGCTCTACCGCGGCGCCGACATCCTGATCCTCGACGAGCCGACGGCGGTGCTGACGCCGGCCGAAGCCGACCAGCTTTTCGGGCTTTTGCGCGCCTTGAAGGGACAGGGCAAGACGATCGTCCTGATCACGCACAAGCTGCGCGAGATCATGGCGGTGACCGACAAGGTCTCCGTCATGCGCCGCGGCCAGATGGTCGGCACCCTCGTCACCGCCGAGACGAACCCGCCGCTTCTCGCCGAGGCGATGGTCGGGCGGCGCGTCCTTCTGAAGATCGAGAAGCCGCCCTGCCGGCCGGGCCCGCCGGCCCTTGTCGTCGACGATCTCTCGGTGATCGACCAGCGCGGCGTGCTGCGCGTCGCCAAGGCGTCGTTCACGGTGCATGCGGGCGAGATCGTCGGCATTGCCGGCGTCGCCGGCAACGGCCAGAGCGAACTTTTGGAGGCCATCGCCGGGATGCGCCGGCCGGTGCTCGGCGGCATCGCCATCGAGGGCCGCACGATCGGTCCGCGCGAGCACGATCCGCACCGCCTGCGCGAGCTCGGCCTCCTGCACGTGCCGGAGGACCGGCTGCGCATGGGACTGGTGCCGGCCTTCGAGGCCTTCGAGAGCGCGATCCTCGGCTTTTCCGGCGATCCGCGCCTCGGCTACGGGCCGATCCTCAGCCATCGCCGCATGGTCTCCGATCTTTCGGCGAAGATGGAGCATTACGACGTGCGCCCGCCGGCGCCGCGGCTGAAGACCTCGAAATTCTCCGGTGGCAACCAGCAGAAGATCGTGCTCGCCCGCGAGATCGAGCGTCATCCGAAGGTGCTGCTCGTCGGCCAGCCGACGCGCGGCGTCGACATCGGCGCGATCGAGTTCATCCATCGCCGCCTCATCGACCTGCGCGACCGCGGCGTCGCGATCCTCCTCGTCTCGGTCGAGCTCGAGGAGATCATGACGTTGTCGGACCGCATCCTCGCCATGTGCGGCGGCCACATCACCGGCGAGCGCGACGCGGAGAAGACCGACGAGCAGGATCTCGGCCTGCTCATGGCCGGGGTTACGGAGGAGGCGGCGTGACGCGCGTCGTCGTCAGTCCTGACCTGTTGCGCTGGGCGCGGGAGCGCGCAGGTGTGATGACGGCCGACGAGCTGGCGGGCCGTTTCCCCAAGTTGCCCGAGTGGGAAACCGCAACTGTGCTGCCGACTCTGAAGCAACTCCAAGACTTCGCCCACACCGTGCATGTTCCGGTTGGCTATCTGTTCCTTCCCGCGCCGCCCGAGGAAACGCTGCCTATCCCCGATTTTCGGACCCATGAGGGACGCGGAGTGCGACGGGCGAGCCCTGACCTGCTCGACATGCTCTATGCCTGCCAGGAGCGGCAGGGATGGTATCGCGACTTCTCCCTCGCGAGCCGCATGCCTGAAGCAGACTTCGTCGGCAGCGCCGCGCTGAACCAGCGCCCGGAGGAAGTCGCCGCTGCTATGGCCGCACGTCTCGGCTTCGATCTTGCCGCTCGCGCCGCCTGCCGCACCTGGGAAGAGGCGCTGCGCCTGTTCATCGGCCAAGCGGAGAAGCTTGGCGTGTTGGTGATGGTAAGTGGCATCGTGCTCTCCAACACCCGTCGCGCCCTCGACCCGCAGGAATTCCGGGGCTTCGCGCTCGCCGACCGGCGCGCGCCTCTCGTCTTCGTCAACGGCGCCGACACCAAGTCCGGCCAGATGTTTACGCTTGCCCACGAGCTGGCGCATCTCTGGCTCGGAACTTCTGCCCTTTCCGACGCGAGCGCCGCGCCCCTCAACGGTCATCGGCGCGAGGAGGTGTGGTGCAACGCCGTTGCGGCGGAGCTGCTGGTGCCGCTGTCGGCATTCCGCCCAGCCTTGCAGCCTGACGAGCCACTCGACGCGGCGATGCAGCGGCTGGCCCGTCAGTTTAAGGTCAGCACGCTCGTCATCCTGCGGCGGTGTCTTGATGCGGGCGCGATCACGCGAGACGTCTTCGACCGAGCCTGGGCGATAGAGCGCGCGCGCCTGCGCGCCTTGGCGGAAAAGGCAGGCTCCGGTGGAGGGGACTTCTACCGCACGACGCTCTCGCGTGTCGGCAAGCGCTTTGCGCGAGCGCTCGTCGAGAGCACCCTGGAGGGCCAGAACTCTCTATCGGGATGCCTTCCGCATGCTGGGCGTCGCCAAGACAGAGACCTTCAGCAATATTGGTCGTGAAGCAGGAGTCATACTGTGACTCGCTACCTGCTCGACACGAACATCTTCATCCAAGCACGCAACCTTCATTACGGCTTTGACTTCTGCCCAGCATTTTGGGAGTGGCTGCTCGCGCAGAACTCGGCTGGCATCGTCGCCAGTATCGACAAGGTTGCCGATGAATTGATCGCACACGGCGATGACCTCTCAGCCTGGGCAAAGGCGCACGGATCGGAGTTCTTCCTGCCGCCGGATGAACCTGTCGTTCCGGCGCTCTCTCGCGTCAGCGCATGGACGAACGAGCAGAACTACGAGCGGGCGGCCATCTCGACCTTCCTCCAAGTCGCCGACTACTGGCTCGTATCTCATGCTCTCGCGCACCACTGCACGGTCGTCACTCACGAGGTGCCTTCCGTGTCGGTGCGTAAGATCAAGATACCGAATGCCTGTATCGGACTGACAGTCTCCTGCATCACGCCCTATGAAATGCTGCGCCGGGAGCGGGCGCGCTTCGTGCTCGGCCACCCACTGGAGGCGGCCTGATGGAAAGCCGCATCACGCTCATCACCCTTGGCGTCGAGGACATCGCGCGCGCAAAAGCCTTCTACGAGGCGCTGGGCTGGAAGGCCTCGTCGGCGAGCCAGCCCTCCGTCGTCTTCATGCAGGGCAACGGCTTCGCGCTGGCGCTGTTCGGGCGGCAGGCGCTGGCCGAGGATGCGGGCGTCGAGAATGCGCCGCGCGGCTTTGCCGGCATCAGCCTCGCCTGGAACGGCGCCTCGAAGGCCGAGGTCGACCGGGCCTTCTTCAAGGCGCTCGCCGCCGGCGCCACCGCCGTGAAGACGCCGCACGACGTCTTCTGGGGCGGCTATTCCGGCTATTTCGCCGATCCCGACGGACACCTCTGGGAAGTCGCCTGGAACCCGTTCTTCCCGCTCGACGAACGCGGCAACCTCCATCTTCCGGATAGCCCACCGTGAGCGCTCCGATCGACCTTCCGAAATGGGCCGACACGATCCTCGTGCCGGCGGTGTCCGTCGTTGCGGCGTTCCTCGTCGCCGGCCTCGTCGTGCTCGGCATCGGCGAGAACCCGCTCACCGCGACGCGCTGGCTCATCCAGGGCGCCCTCGGCTCGGGGGAGGGGCTGGGCTTCACGCTGTTCTATGCGACGAACTTCATCTTCACCGGGCTTGCCGTCGCGGTCGCCTACCATGCCGGCCTGTTCAACATCGGCGGCGAGGGCCAGGCGACGATCGCCGGGCTCGGCGCGGCGCTCGTCGTCCTCAACCTGCCGGGCCTGCCGGCCTACGCCCTCGTGCCGCTCGGCATCCTCGGCGCCGCGGCGGGCGGGGCCGCCTGGGCGGCGGTGCCGGGCTATCTGCAGGCCAAGCGCGGCAGCCACATCGTCATCACGACGATCATGTTCAACTGGCTCGCCAGCGTGCTCAGCGTCTACCTGCTCGTGAACGTGCTGCGCGAAACGACCTCGATGAACCCGGAGACGCGGGCCTTCCCGCCGCAATCGGCGATCCCCTACCTGCACGAGGTGCTGGCCGCGTTCGGGATTACGATCCCGCCCTCGCAGCTCAACCTGACCTTCTTTCTCGCGCTCGCCGCGGCGTATGGCGTCTGGCTCCTGATCTACCGCTCGCGCCTCGGCTACGCGATCCGCGTCGTCGGCTCGAACCCGACCGGCGCGGTCTATGCCGGCATCTCGCCCGCCCGCATCGTCATCATTGCCATGATCCTGTCCGGGGCCCTCGCCGGCGGCCTCGCGGTCAACGAACTGATGGGCTATCAGCACCGGCTTCTGCTCGAATTCACCTCCGGCTACGGCTTCGTCGGCATCGCCGTGGCGCTGATGGGCCGGGCGCATCCGGTCGGCATCATCCTCGCCTCGATTCTGTTCGGCATCCTCTATCAGGGCGGCGCCGAGCTCGCCTTCGAGCAGCCGGCCATCACCCGCGACATGGTCGTCGTCATCGGCGGCATCATCATCCTCTTCGCGGGCGCCCTCGACGGGCTGTTCCGCCGCCTCGTGGCGCGCTTCTTTGTGCGCTCGCCGCGCTACGCGGAGGCGTGAGCGATGGATCTCGGCGCCATCGTCACGGTGTTCGACTCGGCCCTGCGCCTGTCGGTCCCGCTCCTCGCCGCGTGCCTGGCCGGGCTCTGGTCGGAGCGCGCGGGCGTCGTCGACATCGGCCTCGAGGGCAAGATGCTCGTCGCCGCCTTCGCCGCGGCGGCGGCGTCGCACGCGACGGATTCGGCCTGGATCGGCCTTGCCGCCGGCATCGGCGCGTCCGTCGTCTTCGCGCTCATCCACGGCTTCGCGGCGATCAGCCAGCGCGGCAATCAGATCGTCTCGGGCGTCGCCATCAACATGCTCGCGGCCGGGCTCACCGCCGTCGTCGGCAATGCCTGGTACGGGCAGGGCGGCCGCACGCCACCCCTCGAAGGGCCGCAGCGCTTCGAGGCCGCCTTCCTCGGCCATTCGGCCCTCGTCTATTTCGCCCTCGCGGCGGTGCCGGTGACGTGGTTCGTCCTCGCCAAGACGCGCTTCGGCCTGCGCCTCAGGGCCGTCGGCGAGAACCCGGCGGCGGTCGACACCGCCGGCATCTCGGTGCCGGGTCTGCGCTACGCGGCGGTGATCCTCGCCGGCATCCTCTGCGGCCTCGCCGGCACCTACCTGTCGGTCGGCCAGTCGGCGGGCTTCCAGCCCAACATGACCGCCGGCAAGGGCTTCATCGCCCTTGCGGCGCTCATCTTCGCGAAGTGGCGCGCCTGGCCGGCGCTCGGCGCCTGCTTCCTGTTCGGGCTGCTCGATGCGGGCGCGATTCGGCTGCAGGGCATCGCGCTTCCCGTGATCGGCGAGGTCCCGGTGCAGGCGATCCAGGCGCTGCCCTATCTCCTCACCGTCATCCTCCTCGCCGGCGTGATCGGCACCGCGATCCCGCCCCGCGCCTCGGGCGTTCCCTACGTGAAGGAGCGCTGAGGCGGGCGAGCGGCTGAAGGGAGCAGGTGAAGGCCTCCGGCGCAGGGTTGGAGGGTCGACCGGAGGCCTTCCGTCTTGGCGATGCGAGCAGAGGAGGGCACCAAGACCCGGTCACCCTGCCCATTCCGGACCGGACGTGCTGTGGCGCAGATCACGCAACGGGGCCGGCGCCAATCCGCCAATTGTGAGGCCGCCGTGGCGTAGCTCACGGACCGCGTCCGGGCGCACGGGCACACTCCCATCCGATGCAACAGGCGGCGGGCCGGCATCTCGGCGCCGCGCAGGTTGACCGGGATTCGGAGATCGTCCGCATGTCGTTCCTCGCTTTTCATGCCATTGCCGCCGCGCGCGGTGACGGGCTGCTTCCGGAATTCGTCGAGGCGCTGAAGCGCTCGCAGGCCGCGGCGCAAGCCGCCGCCGCATCGCCCGGCGAGGTGGTGCCGTTCCCTTGCCCCAAAGGATGCTCTTCTCGGGCGTCGAAAGGCGGCGAGGTCATCCCGCTTGCCGCGGGCGCGCGAAACGCGCGTGCTCGGTCGTAGCGAGGGCGTCGTCTTCACCTTCGCGACCTCATCCTGAGGAGCCCGGGGACCTTCGGTCCGGGGCTCCTCAGGATGAGGGTGGAGGGGTTGGATGAAGGTGATCGAGATCGCCTTTCGCGCGACCGCACTCCGCCCTACGACGCGATCGTGACGATCTGCCCGGTGCGCGCGGATTCGTGAATCGCCTCGACGACGTGCAGGTTCCGCAGGCCGTCGCGGACGCTGACCCACGGCTCTTGCCGGCCCTCGATGACGTCACAGAAATGCGCGATCTGGGCGGCGAGCGGATCGACGATTTCGAGGTCGATCGTCGTCTTGTCGAGGGCCTTGTGCCAGGAGCGGTCCTCGTCCTTGAGATACCGCTGCAGCCGCATCGTCGGGATCGCGAGCGAACCGAAGGTGCCGCAGACGAGGTAGCAATCGTCCTCGTCCGTGTGCGCCTTCGCATAGCGGAACTCGTCCTCTCCCGAGGTGTGCTCCCAGCTCCGGTCGGTGGCCGCGGTGTCGGAAAGGAGGAAGGCGCCGAGGGCGCCGTTCTCGAAGCGCAGGTTGATCGCCGCCGTGTCCTCGACCGCAAAGCCGCGCGTTGCGTTCGCGGCGAAGGCGTGCACGGCGACGATCTCGCCGACGAGGGCACGCAGGTTGCCGATCTCGTGGATCATGTTGAGCATGATCGGGCCGCCGCCGGGCTCGCGCCGCCAGGCGGCGGGACCGTCGAAATAGCCCTCCGATTCCGCCTTGTAGAAGAGCGCCGTGCCGACGACGGCGACGAGCCGGCCGAGGGCGCCGGAACGGATCACCTCGACCGCCTTGGCGATGATGGCGCTGTAGCGGCGGTGATGGCCCACGAGCATCCTCGCGTTCGCCTTCTCCGCCGCCGCGGCGAGTTCGAGCCCGGCCTCGAGGCTGTGCGCCACCGGCTTCTCGACGATCGCCGGCACGCCGGCGGCGATGCATTCGAGGCCCTGCGCGGCATGGAGCCGGTTCGGCGTCGCGAGCACGATCCCGTCGGGCTTTCCCGCCGCGAAGAGGTCGGCGACCGAGGCGTAAAGCGGCACGCCGAGGTCGCGCGCCAAGGCCGCGGCGCCCGGCGAGGGATCGACGATCGCCGAGAGCCGGCAGCGGTCGCTGTTGCGGATCATCTCGATGTGCCGCTGGCCGATGAGACCGGCGCCGGCGACCGCGATGTCGAGCTTTTCCATGGCAAGGATTCCGCGAAGGTGAGGAAACGGGCGGAGCATAGGGCGGCGACGGGACCGTTGCACGGCCGCGATGCGAAGCGCCGCCCGCCGCGTGCGCGGCTCTCACCTCTCCCCGCTTGCGGGGAGAGGGCTGCCGGAGGCAGCAAGCCTGCGCAGCAGGCGAGGGTGAGGGGCGGCGTCGAACGAGGCGCTGCGGCGCGGCAGGGCGCCTCTTCCGGAGACGCCCCTCACCCCGCTTCGCTTCGCTCCGCTGTTTCGGCCGCAGGCCGAACCCTCTCCCCGCGAGCGGGGAGAGGCGAAGCCGCGCCCTTTGCCGAGATGTGTGAATCCGCTGGCCCGATCGGGGGAGGGGAGGGAGCGCGGACTTCTCATCGTTCGCAGGGCACCGGCGGGCCGCCGCCTTGCGGCCGGTCGGCATTTCGGTAAATGTTATCTCGTTCTCAATTCGAGCCCGCCCGGCACCGCCGGCCGGACGAGGGAGTCGGGATGGCCTGGACCGGTGCAAACCTCGCTCTGCCGTCGGCTACCCGGGGCAGCGCCCAGGGCTGCTGCCTGCGGCGAATCGGGACGTCGCTGATGCTCGCGCTCATGCTCGTTGGCGCCGCCGCAGCGTCGCCCTTGGCCGCCGCGCCCCTCGAACCCGAAGCGGCGCGGGCTGCCGTCGAGGGGATCGCGACGCGGGCCGTGAAAGCCCTGAAGGCGCGCAACCTGGGGGAGTTATCGACCCTCGTCCATCCGGAGAAAGGGGTTCGCTTCGCGCCCTATGCGTTCGTCGAGCCGAAGCAGGACCGCCGCCTCACCGCAGCGGCGGTGCGCAAGGCGCTCGCCGATCCGGCGCTGCGTGTTTGGGGAACCTACGACGGCAGCGACAAGGCCATCCGGCTGTCCTTCTCCGGCTATTACAAGTGGTTCGTCTACGACGTCGACTTCGCCGCGGCGACGGCCGTCTACAACGGCGAGCAGAAGGACAGCGGCAACACCCACAACAACCTCCGCGAGGAATATCCCGAAGCGACGATCGTGGCGTTCACCGTCCCGGCAAAGACCGTGAATGGCGACCCCGACGACCGCATCCTCCGGCTCGTCTTCGAGAATTTCCGCGGGAGCTGGTATCTCGTCTACGTCGTCCACGACGAATGGACCACCTGAGCGCGGCAGCGCGTCCGCCCGAAGCCGCGGCAGGGGATGACAAACCGGCCAGGATGGCGCAATGCCGGGGCATGGCGCCTCAAGAGCCCGCACCGCCGCGAACGGCCTCCCTCGACGACCTTTTCGCCGCCGCGCGTGCCGCGCAGAAAGCCGCCTATGCGCCCTACTCGCGCTTCAAGGTCGGCGCCGCGATCCGCACCCCCGACGGGGCGGTCTTCGTCGGCTGCAACGTCGAGAACGCCGCCTATCCGCAGGGCGCCTGCGCCGAGACCGGCGCCATCGCGGCGATGGTCGCGGCGGGGCGCACCCGTATCGCCGAAATCCTCGTCCTCGGCGACGGCGACCTCCTCTGCACGCCCTGCGGCGGCTGCCGGCAGCGCATCCGCGAATTCGCCACTGCGCTGACCCCCGTCCACGTCGCCGGGCCGGAGGGCGTGCGCCGGCGCTTTACCCTCGAAGACCTGTTGCCGTCGTCCTTCGGACCGGACAACCTGAGCGCCTGAGGCGGAGATGGACGAGAGCGTCACCCAGGGCGTCGAGGAGACGGAGGCCTTCGCCCTCGCGCGCGGCTTCGGCCGGCCCTACGCCGCGGCCTTCGTCCTCGGCACCGGCCTCGGCGGGCTCGCGGACGAAGTCGAGAACGCGTCGACCCTCGCCTACGCCGAGATTCCGCATTTCCCGCAGAGCGGCGTCTCCGGCCATGCCGGGCACCTCGTCGCCGGCACCCTCGCCGGCCGCGAGGTGCTGCTCTTCCAGGGCCGCGCCCACGCCTACGAGAACGGCGATGCCGGCGTCATGCGCCTGCCGCTGGCGCTCGCGGCGCGGCTCGGCGTGCCCATCCTCGTCCTCACCAACGCGGCCGGCTCGGTGCGGCCGCAGATCCGGCCGGGCAGCCTCGTCGCGATTTCCGATCACCTCAACCTCTCGGGCATGAACCCGCTGCTCGGCGACCGCACCGACGGCCGCTTCGTGTCGCTGACGGACGCCTACGATCCCGCCCTGCGCGGCCTGATCCGGAAGGCCGCGGCGGCGGCTGGGCTCGAGGTGCCGGAGGGCGTCTATGCCTGGCTCTCCGGGCCGAGCTTCGAGACCCCGGCCGAGATCCGCATGGTGCGCATCCTCGGTGGCGACCTCGTCGGGATGTCGACCGTGCCGGAGGCGATCCTGGCGCGCTATTTCGGCCTCAGGGTCGCGGCGATCTCGGTCGTGACGAACCTCGCCGCCGGCATCGAGGGCGCCTCGCCCTCGCACCGGGAGACGAAGGATACGGCTGCCGAAGCCGCGTCCCGCTTCAAGCGCCTCATCCGTTCGCTCATCGCGGAACTGCCCCATGGCCGATGATTCCTCTGATTCCTCCGCCGCCACCGCGCGGCGCGCCCTGCGCTGCCTCGACCTGACCGATCTTTCCGAGACCTGCTCGGACCACGCCATCGACGCGCTTTGCGAGAGGGCAAAGACGCCCCTCGGCCCGGTCGCCGCGATCTGCGTCTGGCCGCAATTCGTCGGCCGCGCCCGCGAGCCTCTCAAGGGCTCGCCGGTGCGCATCGCGACGGTCGTGAACTTTCCGGCCGGCGGCGAGAATGTCGAGCGCGTCATCGACGACGTCAACGAAGCCCTCGCCGACGGCGCGCAGGAGATCGATCTCGTCCTGCCCTACGGGGCGGTGCGGCGCGGCGATGTCGCCGTCGCGACGGAGATGGTGGCGGCGGTGCGCGACGTCGTCGATCAGGGCCGCCTCCTGAAGGTGATCCTCGAAACGGGCGAACTCGTCGCGCCGGCCTTGATCGAGAGTGCGAGCCGGATCGCCATCGCGGCCGGCGCCGACTTCCTCAAGACCTCGACCGGCAAGACCAAGGTCTCCGCGACCCCCGAAGCGGCAAAGATCATGCTCGAGGCCATCAAGGCGTCGACGCGGAAGGTCGGCCTCAAACCCTCGGGCGGCATCCGCACGCTCGCGGATGCGGACGCCTATCTCGCCCTGGCCGACAGCGTCATGGGCAAGGGCTGGGCGACCCCCAGGACCTTTCGCATCGGCGCGAGCAGCGTCTACGACGCCCTCGTCGCGGCGATCGAGGGGCGCGCCGGCGCCGCCGCTGCCGGGAATTACTGAAGATGATGCGTCTCGCAGGACAGGCGCGGAACGCGCAACAGGCCCTCTCCCCCCTTGCGGGGGAGAGTTGGAGAGGGGGGTACGGCGCCGACCGGCGGGACGGGGATCTCCTTCCTTCCGCCGTCGGCGCCGACCCCCCTCCCTACCCTCCCCCGCAAGGGGGGAGGGGGAGCAATGCGCCCGGTTTTCGTGGAGGCCGATGCGGAGCAGGACGGCTTTTCGAAAGCGGCCCGAGATTCCGTCCAACGGCGGCCTGCTCCCGATGACGCTGCTGCCGCAGGAGCTCATCCGCCGCAAGCGCGACGGCTTCTCGCTCGACGCCACCTCGATCGAGGATTTCATCGCCGGCCTGACGAGCGGCCGCGTCTCGGAGGGACAGGCCGCCGCCTTCGCCATGGCGGTGTTCTTCCGCGGGCTCTCGGTCGAGGAGCGCGTCGCGCTCACCCGCGCCATGACGCATTCCGGCGAGGTGCTGACCTGGGACCTGCCGGGGCCGGCCCTCGACAAGCATTCGACGGGCGGCGTCGGCGATGCGGTGAGCCTCGCGCTCGCGCCGGCGGTCGCGGCCTGCGGCGGCTTCGTGCCGATGATCTCCGGCCGCGGCCTCGGCCATACCGGCGGCACCCTCGACAAGCTCGACGCGATCCCGGGCTACGTCTCGCAGCCGGACATCGCCACCTTCAGGCGCGTCACCCGCGAGGTCGGCTGCGCCATCATCGGCCAGACCGCCGATCTCGCGCCGGCGGACAAGCGCCTCTACGCGATCCGCGACGTCACCGGCACGGTCGAGTCGATCGATCTCATCACCGCCTCGATCCTGGCAAAGAAGCTCGCCGCGGGCCTTCACGGCCTCGTCATGGACGTGAAGGTCGGCAGCGGCGCCTTCATGGCGACGCTCGAGGATGCGCGCGCGCTGGCGGAGAGCCTCGTCCTCGTCGCGAACGGCGCCGGCCTGCCGACGAGCGCGATCCTCACCGACATGCACGAGCCCCTCGCCTCCGCCGCCGGCAACGCGGTCGAGGTCGCCTACACGGTCGACTATCTGACCGGCGCGCGCCGGGAGCCGCGCTTTCACGCCGTCACCGTCGCGCTTGGCGCGGAGATGCTGGTTCTCGGCCGCCTCGCCGCGGACGAGGCCGAGGCGCGGGCGAGGATCGAGACGGCGATCGCCTGCGGCCGCGCCGCGGAGACTTTTCAGCGCATGGTGGCGGCGCTCGGCGGACCGGCGGACCTTCTGGCGCGACCGGCGGCGCATTTGACCATCGCTCCGGTCGTGCGGCCCGTCCTGCCGGATCGCCCCGGCATCGTCGCGGCGATCGCGACGCGGGAGGTCGGCGTCGCCGTCGTCGCGCTCGGCGGCGGCCGCGCCCATCCGCAGGACCCGATCGATCACGCGGTCGGCTTCACGGACCTTGCCGGCATCGGCGCTCGGGTCGACGGCGAGCGGCCCCTCGCCATCCTGCACGCGCGCAGCGCGGAGCGCGCCGAGGCCGCCGCGGCGGCCTTGCGGAAGGCCTACGATATCGGCGAGAGCGGCGCCGCCGGGCCGATCGTCATCGAGCGGATCGGGGCCCGATGACTCCCATCTCCGGGACGGGCCACGGCATTCATACGTCTCCTCGAACGGCGCGGGTGCGCCTCTCCCCGCAAGCGGGGAGAGGCTCTCGGAACGATTTACACACGCTCACGACGAGCGCGTTGCGTCCGTGAGCGGGTCGGCGATGTCGTGCGGGGCGCCGGAGGTCGCGGGCAGTGCGCCGGTCTGGCGCTCGATCATGCGATGGATGCGGGGCGGTTCGGACCCGCGATGCAGTTCGCGCAGGCGCTCGCCGATGCGCGCGTCCGCCTGCGTGATGCGCTGGTTGTGGCGGACGTAGTCGAGCCAGGTCGGCACGTGATAGCGCTCGGTCCAGATCTCGGGGTCGGCGAGATCGCGCAGGAGCGTCCAGTGGCGGGCGCCGTCGCGGCGGCGGATGCGCCGGCGCTCGCCCATCACGCCGAGGAACTCGACGACGTCGTCCGGCGCGATCGCGTATTCGATGGTGACGACGATCGGTCCGCTGCGCGGTTGGATGTCGATCGCGGTCTTCGGCTCGGTCCAGCGCCGCAGCGGGTCGAGATTGGCTTCCTTGTGATCCGGCAGCGCGACGGCAAAGCCGATGCCGAGGCCGACGAGGTTCGCCACGGCCGAGACGAGGAGCGCCGCGCCGACGCCCCCGGCGCCCGCGAGTTCGCCCCAAATCCAGCTCCCGAGCGCCATCCCGGCGAAGGCCGCCGTCTGGTACATCGCGAGGGCGCGGCCGACCACCCAGCGCGGCGCCGAGAGCTGGATCGTGACGTTGAAGGTCGAGAGCGCCAGCACCCAGCAGGCGCCGCCGAGGGCCGTCGCCGCCATCGTCGGCACCGTCGCGGTGCTGACCGCGCTCGCGCCCGCGCAGATCGCAAAGCCGAGAAACGACAGGCGCACGAGCGCCTCGATCGAGAGGTGCTGCCGCAGCCGGCTCATGAGCAGGGCGCCGCCGACCGCTCCCGCGCCGAAGGCGCCGAGGAGGAGCCCGTAGGTCACCGGGCCGCCGCCGACGAGATCGCGGGCGACGAGGGGCATCAGCGCCTGCACGGCGATCGCCGCAAGGCCGAAGGCGAAGGCGCGCGCGAGCACGGTCGTGAGCGCCGGCGACATCGCGACGTAGCGCAGGCCCGCGCCCATGGCGGTGCCGAGCGTTTCCGGCGGCAGCGCCCGCGGCGGCCGCTGCGGCCGCCAGCGCACCAGGACGACGATGAGCGCGAGATAGCTGACGGTGTTCACCGCGAAGGCGGCGGCGGCGCCGGCCGCGGCGATGATCATGCCGCCGATCGCCGGCCCGACGCTGCGGGCGATGTTGAAGCCCATGCTGTTGAGCGCGATCGCCCCCGGCAGGTCGGCGCGCGGGACCATGTCGCCGACGGAGGATTGCCAGGCGGGGCCGTTGAGCGCCGCGCCGCAGCCGATGAGGAAGGTGAAGGCGAGGAGAAGCCACGGCGTGACGAGGCCGAGATAGGCGCAGGCCGTCAGCCCGATCGACACCGCCAGCATGAAGCCCTGCGCGACGAGCATCACCGCGCGGCGGTCGTAATTGTCGGCGACGGCGCCGCCGGCGAGGGAGAAGAGCATGATCGGCAGGGTCGTCGAGGCCTGGACGAGGGCGACGAGCTCGGCCGAGGCGGCGATCGAGGTCATCAGCCAGGACGCGCCGACGGACTGGATCAGGCCGCCGAAATTCGAGATCAGGCTCGCGAGCCAGACGGCGCGGAAGACGCGGTGCTGCAGGGGCGCGAGGGGCGACGCGCTCGGCCCGGGCGGTTCGGCGGCGGGTTTCTTGGAAGCGTCCGCGACGAGATCGCGGGATCGTTCGGTGGCCATGAATCGTCGCTCTCGCCGTCGCGGGCCCACCTTAGAGCACGATGGTTTGCCGTTGAAACCGGCTCTTCGCCTCTCACCCGATCCGCTTCAGCGCGGTGATCGGGCCGGCGCCACTGCCGAGGATGCGCGCTTCGGCTCCCGCGAGGGGCTCGATCAGGGTCGTCATGTGGAAGCCGTTCGCGTGCACGAAGCTTTGCGCGTCGACCATGATGCCGACATGGCCCTTCCAGAAGACGAGATCGCCGCGGCGCAGGTCGGCGCGGTCGACCGGACGGCCGAGCTCGGCCTGCTGCATGTCGCTGTCGCGCGGCGCCGCGATACCGGCGGCGGCGAGCGCGGTCTGGAGGAGGCCGGAGCAGTCGATGCCGAGGCTCGTCTTGCCGCCCCAGAAATAGGGCGTCTCGAGGAAGCGTTCGGCGACGGCAACGAAATCCGGCGCCCGCGCGTCGAGATCCTCGAGGTGTGGCGCGTAGACGAAGGCGCCCGTGTCAAGGCGGGCATAGGCGCCCTGCCGGTCGACGACCGAGACTTTCGTGCCGAGGCTGACGAAGCCGGTCGGCGGCAGCTTCAGGTTCGGCCCGGGGAAAAGGAAGCTGCGCAGGGCGCGGATCTTGTGCGTCGGCGCCGGCCCCGGCGGGGCGAGCGCCGCCGCCGGCAGGTAGCCGACATAGCCGTCGCTCGCGAGCTGGCCCCAGGCGAAGCCCTCGTGCTCGTCGTAGACCGTCACCGCCTCGCCCATCAGGGCCTCGGTGTCGCGGAGGGCGTCGGGGGACGGGTGTCGGCGCACCGGCGCCGAGGGCGCGACGACGCGCATCGCCGTCCCGGTCGCAAACCGCTCCGCCGCGACGAGGCCGCGCAGGCGCTCGTCGGCGAGATCGGGGCGGTACGGCGTGATGCGCCGGTCATGGCTCATCGGGTCGACTCCTGTCGCGGGCGGGGATGATACCGCCGGTTCGGCGGGGGTCCAACGCGCATCATGGGCCGTAGCGCTCCCTCAGCAGCGCGTAGACGAGCCGCGCCGCCTGGACCTCGCCGCCCTCGGGGCGGCCGGGCTTCGCCGCGGGGTTCCAGGCGTAGATGTCGAAATGCACGTGCGCCTTGGCGCTCGTCGCGAACTTGCGCAGGAAGAGCGCCGCCGTGACCGAGCCGGCCATCGGCCCGCCGATATGGTTCGTGTCGGCGATCTTCGAGTCGAGCAGGCTCGCATAGGGCGGCCAGAGCGGCAGGCGCCAGACCGGATCGTTCACCGCGAGGCCAATGCGGGCGATATCGGCGGCGAGGGCGTCGTCCTCGGCGTAGAAGGGCGGCAGGTCCGGGCCGAGGGCGGTGCGGGCGGCGCCGGTCAGCGTCGCGAAATCGAAGACGAGGTCGGGGCTGTCCTCGTCGGCGACGGCGAGGGCATCGCCCAAAATCAGGCGCCCCTCCGCGTCGGTGTTGCCGATCTCGACCGTGATGCCCTTGCGGCTGTCGAGGATGTCGCCGGGCCGGAAGGCGGAGCCGGAGATCGCGTTCTCGACCGCCGGGATGAGGAGCCGCAGGCGCACGGGCAGCTTCGCGCCCATGACCATCTCGGCGGCGGCGAGCGCGGCCGCGGCGCCGCCCATGTCCTTCTTCATCAGGAGCATGGAGGCGGAGGGCTTGATGTCGAGACCACCGGTGTCGAAGGCGACGCCCTTGCCGACGAGGGTCACCCTGGGCGCGTTCTCTTCGCCCCATTTCAGGTCGATCAGGCGCGGCGGCCGGACCGAGGCGCGGCCGACGGCGTGGATCATCGGCAGGTTCTCGGCGAGCAGGGCGTCGCCGACGATGCTCGAGAAGGCGGCGCCGTGCGCCTCGGCGAGAGCGCGGGCGGCGGCTTCGATCTCCGCCGGGCCGAGATCGTTCGCGGGCGTGTTGACGAGGTCGCGGCCGCGGGCGACGGCGGCGGCGATGCGCGAGACCTCCTCCGCGTCGACCCCGGCCGGGACGGCAAGGCGGACGCTCTTTCCCGTCCGCTTGCGATAGCGCCCGAAGGCATAGGCGCCGAGGCACCAGGCGAGGGTCGCGAGGGCGGGGTCGGCGGGCGGCGTCTCGAACCGGTAGACGCCCTCCGGCAGCAGGCTCGCAAGCTTGCCCGGGAGAAACGGATCGGCACGCTTCGCCTCCGGCCCGTCGATCCCGAGGAGCGCGCCGAAGATGCCGCCCCCGGCGTCCGGCAAAAGGCAATGGCTGCCGGGCTTGGCCTCGAAGCCCTGCGCCCGGGCGAAGGCGGCCGCCGGGGCCGGCAGCGTCTCGGCGAGGGCGGGCCAGCCGGGTCCGTCGACGAGGAAGACGGGACGGGATGCTTCGGTCGGAGCGGCGAGGCTGTCGTGCATGAGGGAACTCGGCCGGGGAGGGTGGACCGGAAGGGTTAACGCTCCTTCAAGGTCGGCACCGTAGGAAGGGAGGCCGGCGATCGCCGGAGCCGAGGCCCTCGTGTCATGACGTTTTGGCTGCCGCAAGCCCCCGCCGCGTTCCGGCCCCTCGCCGTCGCATGCCTGCTCGCGATGGCCGCGGCGGGCTGTCGGACGGGCGGGACGGCGGAGGTCACCGGATCGGTGCCCGGGCCGCTGCAGGCGTCGCCGGCGGCCTGGGCGGCGGATCTCGAGACCTGGCAGCCCCGCTACGAGGTCGACCCGGGCGACGCCCAGGCGGCGATGCGCTACGCCCGCGCGCTCCGCGGCCTCGAGCGCAAGGCCGAGGCGGCTGCCGTGCTGAAACGCGCCTCGCTCCGCAATCCGGGCGATCCCGGCCTCGCTGCCGCCACCGGCACGGCGCTTGCCGATCTCGGCCGCTTCGAGGAGGCCACGGCACTCCTGGCCCGCGCCGCCGCCGGCGCGCGCCCGGACTGGCGCGTCCTGTCCGCGCAGGGCGCCATCGACGACCGGCTCGGCCGGCACCGGCAGGCGCAGGGGCTCTACGAGGCCGCCCTGGCGCTCGCCCCGGACGAGCCGTCGGTCCTGTCGAATCTCGGCCTCTCCTACGCCCTGAGCCGGCGCCTGCCGGAGGCGGAGCGCGTCCTGCGCCTCGCCGCCGAACATTCCGATGACGACGGCGCGGCGCGCCGGAGCCTTGTCCTCGTGCTCGGCCTGCAGGGCAAGGTCGCGGATGCGGAAGACGCCGTGCGGCGCTACTTTCCGGCGCAGGAGCGCGAGGCGGCGCTTGCCGGCCTGCGCAAGCTCGGCGCGCGCGGCAAGCCGGCTTGAGCCGCCGCCCCTGCCCGAGGAGGCGCCAATGGACCGGCTGATCGCGGGCCTTGCGGGCCTTGCGGGCTTTGCGGGGGTCGCCCTGTCGGCGCTGGCCGCGCACGCGCCCGGCGGCCCGAACCTCGACACCGCGGCGCGCTTCCTCCTCGTCCACGCCGCGGCACTTCTCGGCGTCGCCGCGCTCTCCGGCAGCGTGCTCTCGGAGCGCGTCGCGACCCTCGCCGCCCTCGCCATGGCGGTCGGGCTGACGCTGTTCTGCGGCGACCTCGCCCGCCGGGCGAGCGCCGGCGCCGGCCTCTTCCCGATGGCCGCTCCGACCGGCGGCTTCGCCCTCATGGCCGGGTGGCTCCTCGTCGTCGTCGCGGCCATCCTCGGCCAGCGCGGCTGAGGAAGCTGTTGGCCGGCCCGGCCGGCTGGGGTAGAAGGCGCGCGACATTCGCCCGAACGCCAGGACCGCCATGAACGACCAGCTTCCGAACGTGCACGTGCGCGCCGAGATCCTCGTCCAGGCCCTGCCGCACATGCAGCGCTACGACGAACAGGTCGTGGTCATCAAATACGGCGGCCACGCCATGGGCGACCGCGCCGCGGCGGAGGATTTCGCCGAGGACATCGTCCTGCTCGAACAATCCGGCATCAAGCCGATCGTCGTGCATGGCGGCGGGCCGCAGATCGGCAAGATGCTCGCGAAGCTCGGCATTCAGAGCGAGTTCAAGGGCGGCCTGCGCGTCACCGACGAGGCGACGGTCGAGATCGTCGAGATGGTCCTCGCCGGCTCGATCAACAAGCAGATCGTCGGCTGGATCGCGGCCGAGGGCGGCAAGGCCGTGGGGCTGTGCGGCAAGGACGGCAACATGGTCACCGCCCGCAAGGTGACGCGCACCGTCGTCGACCCGGACAGCAACATCGAAAAAGCCGTCGATCTCGGCTTCGTCGGCGAGCCGGAGAAGGTCGACCGCTCGGTCCTCGACCAGGTGCTGCGGGCGGAACTGATCCCGGTGCTGGCCCCGGTCGCGGTCGGCACCGACGGCCAGACCTACAACGTCAACGCGGACACCTTCGCCGGCGCCATCGCCGGCGCCATGGAGGCGAAGCGCCTGCTCCTTCTGACGGACGTCGCCGGCGTCCTCGACAAGAACCGCAACCTGATCCCGGAGATGACGATCGACGATTGCCGGCGGCTGATCGCGGACGGCACCATCACCGACGGCATGATCCCGAAGATCGAGACCTGCATCTACGCCCTCGAGCGCGGCGTCGAAGCCGTGGTCATCCTCGACGGCAAGGTGCCGCACGCGGTCCTGCTCGAGCTCTTCACCGATCACGGTGCGGGGACGCTGATCCGGCGAGGGTGAAGGCGCTCACAGAGCCGCAGGCGAATGCCGCGGCGAAACCCTTTCCCTCCCTCGCGGTTGCCCCTATCCTCGGTTCGATCTCTTCGGTGATGGGGCCGCGACGGCCCCATCGCCGTCTCAAGGCGCCATGACAGCCGTCCCTTCAAAGCAGCCTCACATCGCCGCCGCCGCCGCCCGGCCCTTCGGCCATGTCGACACCTGGATCTTCGATCTCGACAATACGCTTTATCCGAGTCATTCGCGGGTCTGGCCGCAGATCGACGACCGCATCACGCTCTACATCGCGCACCTGTTCGGCATCGATGGTCTGTCGGCCCGCGCCTTGCAGAAATACTTCTATCACAAGCACGGCACGACGCTGCGCGCGCTGATCGACGAATACGGCATCGATCCGTACGACTTCCTCGATTTCGCGCACGACATCGACCATACGGACATCGCGCTCAACGCGGCGCTCGGCGCGGCGATCGAGCGGCTGCCGGGGCGCAAGCTGATCCTCACCAACGGCTCGCGCAAGCACGCCGAGAACGTTGCCCGCAAGATCGGCATCCTCGATCATTTCGAGGACGTCTTCGACATCGCTGCGTCGGATTTCGTGCCGAAGCCGGACCCGCGCGCCTACGAGCGCTTCCTTCTGCGCCACGGCGTCGAGCCGGTACGTTCCGCAATGTTCGAGGACATCGCGAAGAACCTCGTCGTGCCGCACGATCTCGGCATGACGACGACGCTGATCATCCCGACGACGGTCGATCCGTTCCGAGAGGGCTTCGAACAGGAAGCCGTCGAGGCGCCGCACATCGACTACATCACGAACGACCTCGCCGCCTTTCTTTCCGAGCGCGTCGAGCCGGAAACGAAGGCAGCGCCGTAGCCATCGGAGCGACACCCCAAGCGCCTCATCCCGAGAGCTTGTGAATCGTTCGGGCGAAACGCGCCGGTCCGCCTCTCCCCGCTTGCGGGGAGAGGGTTTTGGCCTTCGGCCAAAACAAGCGGAGCGAAGCGTAGCGGGGGTGATGGGGCGCTTCCGGAAAGGGCGTCCGGCCGAAGCCGCAGCGCCTCCTTCGTCACCGCCCCCTCACCCTCGCCTGCTTCGCAGGCTTGCTGCCTTCGGCAGCCCTCTCCCCGCAAGCGGGGAGAGGCGGACCCGCCGATGCGTCGAACTCTCGGCATAAGAGCGACCCAACGCAAAAGAAACGGCCGGGTTTCCCCGGCCGCTCCCGTCAACGCTCGGCCGTTACGCGACGGCCTTCCTGTTGACCTTTCCTTCGGCGATCTTCGACAGCTTCTCGTCGGTCGCTTTCTCCTGCGCGAAGATCTCGTGCAGGACGGTGGCGCAATCCTGGCGGCCGAGCTGCTTCGCCCAGGCGCAAAGCGTACCGTAGCGCGTCATCTCGTAATGCTCGACGGCCTGCGCCGCCGCGATCAGGGCCGCGTCGAGGACCTCCTTGTCGTCGACTTCGCCGGCGAGTTCCTGCGCCTCGTCGATGATGCCGTCGATCGCCGGGCAGGTGACGCCCTTCGGCTCCTGGCCGTGCATGCGGAAGACCTGCTCGACCATCTTGATCTGCTGCTTCGTCTCGTCGAGGTGAGACTTGAATGCCTGCTTCAGCTGCGGGTCGGTCGCCTTCTCGGCCATCTCCGGCAACGCCTTGGCGATCTGGTTCTCGGCGTAATAGATGTCCTGGAGCGTATGGACGAAAAGGTCGTCGAGCGTCTTGATGTCCTTCGAGAAAAGACCCATCGAATTCCTCCTGGTTCTTTGGTGAACGGGGATCGCGCGGCCGTCCGTCCGGCCGCCGCAACACCTGGGCAAACGTCCCAGCAATCACGCGGTTCCCCGCTCAGACGGTGACGTTGTCGGCGCCCGCTTCGGCGATCTCGGTGAGGATTTCGTCCATGTCGGCTTCCTCTTCGAGGCTCTCCTCGATGAGTTCGACCGCTTCCGTGAGGCCGATGCGCAAGGCCGCCCGGCGCAGGGCGTTGTAGCGCGCGATCTCGTAATGCTCGATCGCCTGCCCGGCCCCGATCAGCGCCGCCTCGAAGGCCTCCCCGCCGGCGAACTCCGCAAGGCGCGCCTGCCCGTCCTTGAGCAGCGCGACGATGCCGTCGAAGGGGATTTCGGTCGGCGTCTCGCCGAGCCCGTCGAAGATCGTCTCCAGCCGCTCGATCTGGCCTTCGGTTTCGCGGGCATGGGTGTCGAAGGCAGAGCGCAGCTCCGCGGTTGGAGCGAGCCTCGCCATATCGAAGAGCGCGGCGGCAATCCGGCGCTCGGCGAAGTACATCTGCCTCAGATCCTGCGCGAACAACGCATCCAAGGTCTTCTCCTGCATCGTCGGGTCCCGCAGCTATTGCACCGAGAAGTGAACGGCAGGCGGGGGAACTCGTTCCGCCGGGACGAACAGACCGCGAACCGATTGACCGCCGAAAAGCGAACGCTTATCTCCGGCGCCGACGAGGCCCCTATGACGATCCGTCCCATCATCACCCTCCCCGATGCCCGGCTGCGCCTGCGCTCCGAGCCCGTGGCGGCGATCACGGACGCCGTCCGGGCCCTTGCCGCCGATATGCTGGAGACGATGTACGACGCCCCTGGCGTCGGCCTCGCCGCGATCCAGATCGGCGTGCCGCAGCGGATCATCGCCATGGACGTCTCGAAGACCGAGACCGAGCGGGCGCCGATGGTGCTGATCAACCCGGAAATCCTCTGGTCCTCCGAGGAGAAGCGCACCTACGAGGAGGGCTGCCTCTCGATCCCCGAATATTACGAGGAGGTCGAGCGCCCGGAGCGCGTGCGCTTCCGCTACATGGACCTCGACGGCAGGACCATCGAGCAGGACGCCGAGGGCCTGATGGCGACCTGCGTGCAGCACGAGATCGACCACCTCAACGGCGTCCTGTTCATCGACTACCTGTCGAAATTGAAGCGCGACCGGATCACGACGAAGTTCCGCAAGGCCGCAAAGCGCGAGGCGACCGGGGCATGAGCCTCCGGCTGGTCTTCATGGGAACGCCCGACTTCGCCGTGCCGGTCCTGTCCGAGATCGTCGGCCACGGTCATGAGGTGACGGCGATCTACACCCGGGCGCCCGCAGCGGCCGGACGGGGCCTCGCGCCGCGGCCCTCGCCGGTCCAGGCGATGGCCGACCGGTTCGGCCTGCCGGTGCTGACGCCCGAAAATCTCCGCGGCGAGGAAGCGGCCGAGACCTTTCGTGCTTGCGGCGCCGACGCGGCGGTGGTCGTCGCCTATGGCATGATCCTGCCGAAGGCGATCCTCGACGCGCCGCCGCTGGGCTGCCTCAACCTGCACGCCTCGCTCCTGCCGCGCTGGCGCGGGGCGGCGCCGATCCAGCGCGCGATCATGGCCGGCGACCGGGAGACCGGCGTCGCGGTGATGCGCATGGAGGAGGGTCTCGACACCGGCCCGATCGCGATGGCCGAGCGCGTCGCCATCGGTCAGGACATGACCGCCGGCGAGTTGCACGACAGGCTCATGCCCCTCGGCGCCGACCTGATGGTGCGGGCCCTGGCCGCGCTCTCCCGCGGCGCCCTGACCTTCACGCCGCAGCCAAACGAGGGCGTCACCTACGCCCGCAAGATCGCGAACGAGGAAGCCCGCCTCGATTTCGCCCGTCCGGCGGCGGAGGTGCACGACCGGGTGCGCGGCCTCTCGCCGTTTCCGGGCGCCTTCTTCAGCCTCGATGCGGGCAAGGGTCCGGAGCGGGTCAGGGCCTTGCGCAGCGCCCTCGCGGAGGGAAGCGGCCCCTCCGGCACCCTGCTCGATCGCGACGGCACCATCGCCTGCGGCGAGGGCGCGGTCCGGCTCCTGGCGGTGCAGCCGGCGGGCGGGCAGGCCATGTCGGCGGCGGAGTATCTGCGCGGGAAGCGGCTGCCCGTCGGGACGCGACTGCCATGACGCAGCGGCAGGAAAGGTAAGCCGGTGCCGCGCTATCGCCTCGTCGTCGAGTACGACGGCACCCCGTTCGCGGGCTGGCAGCGACAGCTCAACGGCCGCTCCGTGCAGCAGGCGGTCGAGGAAGCCCTCGAAGCCTTCGCCGGCCATCCGGTGCGGGTGCATTGCGCGGGCCGGACCGATGCGGGCGTGCACGCGACGCATCAGGTGATCCACGCCGACCTCGACAAGGACTGGCGCCCCGACACGGTGCGCGACGCGGGCAACGCGCATCTGCGCCGGGAGCCCGTTGCGATCCTCGCGGCCGCGCGGGCGCCGGCGACGTTCCATGCCCGCCTCTCGGCGGTGAAGCGGCGCTATCTCTACCGCATCCTCTGCCGCCGCGCGCCGCCGGCGCTGGAAGCCGATCGCGTCTGGCACGTGCCCCACAGTCTCGACGCGGCGATCATGCATGCCGCCGCGCAGCATCTCGTCGGGCGCCACGACTTCACGACCTTCCGCGCTGCCGAGTGCCAGGCGGCGAGCCCGGTGCGCACCCTCGACCGTTTCGACGTCTCGCGGACCGGCGAGGAGATCCGCGTCCATGCGGAGGCGCGTTCGTTCCTGCACCATCAGGTCCGCTCGATGGTCGGTACCATCGCCAAGGCAGCGGCGGGGCGCTGGACCGTCGCCGACGTCGCCGAGGCGCTTCAGGCCCGCGACCGCTCGCGCTGCGGCCCGCTTGCGCCGCCGTCGGGGCTCTACCTCGTCGGGGTCGAGTATCCCTCAGATGACGGCGTGCAGGAGGCCGGTGATGCTCGCGTTGAGGAGGAGCCCGAGGGCGACGATCGCGGCGGCGATAAAGCCTGAGACGCCGAGCGTCACCTTCGTCGCGAACCATTGCAGGCGCAGGACGACGACGGCGAAGGCGAGGGTGAAGGCGCTCGCGAGGGCCGGCGTCGCCATGCCGAGGAGGAGCAGCGTCGCCGGCAGCGAGAGCAGCAGCAGGCCGCCGACATTGATCCAGTTGGTCACGATGACGAAGGGGGCGTAGGCGGCGGCGTAGGCGGTTCGGCGGGTGACGACGATCATTGCCAGCGGCAGCGCCGCGAAAACGGCGACGTGCGCCACGGCGACGGAAAGGTCGAGGCCGAGGTTGTCGAACACGCCGTCCGAGGGCGGGATGTCGAGGCGCAGCCGCTCGACGGCGAGGGAGACGACATAGGCCGGCAGCGTCAGGAAGATCGCCGCGAAGGAATGCCAGAACCCGGTCTCGCTGAGATCGAAGGATTGCAGGCCCTCGACGCGGCGGTTGAGCAGCTCCATCGCCCCCCTAAAGGACCGGTGCACCTCCTCGGCCGTGACGATCATGAAGCCGTTCCCCAAGTCGCCGCGAGGACATCGTTCCAGATGCCGCGCCCTACGACTTTGGTACTACACGACAGACACGGCTTTTCCATGGCAGCGCTCGGCGCCTCGCCTTTCCACGTCGGCGCTCAACATGGGCGACATTTATGCCTATGCGTGCGCAAAGGCGTTCCGCGTCGGCCTTCTCTCCAAGGGCAACGACTTCCGGCACACGGACCTCGCGTGACGCACAATAACGTGCGCTCGGCCACGACGGTCCGACGTCACCCCTCGAAATACGCCTCGATCAGGCGCCGGTAGATGGCCGCGAGGCGGTCGAGGTCGGCGATGGCGACGCGCTCGTCGACCTGGTGCATCGTCTGCCCGACGAGGCCGAATTCGACGACCGGGCAGGCCTCCTTGATGAAGCGCGCGTCCGAGGTGCCGCCGGTCGTGGAGAGGACGGGGCGGCGCCCGGTCTCGGCCTCGATCGCATCCGCGACGATGTCGACGAAGCGGTCGGGCTTCGTCAGGAAGGCGACCGCGTTGGTCGGGTTCATGGCGAGGCTGTAGCGGACGGCGTTTCCGGCCGCCTCCCGCAGGCGCCGGGCGATCTCGGCCTCGAGGGTCTGGGGTGTCCAGAGGTCGTTGAAGCGGATGTTGAAGACCGCCCGCGCCTCGGCGGGGATGACGTTCGCGGCCGGGTTGCCGACGTCGAGGGTCGAGAATTCGAGGTTCGAGGGGTCGAAATGCGCCGTGCCGCCGTCGAGGGGCGTCGCGAGAAGCGCGTCGGCGAGGCGCAGGAGGCCGCGGATCGGGTTGTCGGCGAGATGCGGATAGGCGACGTGGCCCTGCTTGCCATGCACCGTGAGGCGCCCGGTGAGCGAGCCGCGGCGGCCGATCTTGACCATGTCGCCGAGGGAATGCGGGTTTGTCGGTTCGCCGAGGAGGCAGTGGTCGAAGCGCTCGCCGCGGGCGAGGACGTGGGCGAGGAGCTTGACGGTGCCGTTGACCGCCGGCCCCTCCTCGTCGCCGGTGATCAGGAAGGCGATCGAGCCCGGCGGATCCGGCAACTCGCGGAGATAGGACAGGGTCGCCGCGACCATGCAGGCGATGCCGCCCTTCATGTCGACGGCGCCGCGGCCGTAGAGTTCGGCCGCCCTCGATCGCGCCGGAAAAGGGACCATGCCGCCAGGACGCGAGGTCGCCGGGCGGCACAACGTCGGTGTGGCCGGCAAAGACAAGGCAGGGCCGCGCCGTGCCGATGCGGGCGTAAAGGTTTTCGACGTCCGGCGTGTCGGGCTCGGAGAAGAGCGGTCGCTCGACGGCAAAGCCCGCCGCCGCCAGCACCTCCGCGAGATAGGCAAGCGCGCCGCCCTCGGTCGGCGTCACCGACGGGCAGCGCAGGAGGTCCGTTGCAAGCTGGAGGGGCGAAAGCGGCTCGGGTTGCGAACTCAACGATGCCCCTCCGGGAGGCCGCCTCCTCAGGCGGCCTTGGCGACAGGCGGCTCGCCGGGCGCCGACCCGTGCCGGTTCGGTCCGGGAATGCCCTCGAGCCAGCCGAGATCGTACAGCATGTAGAGGAAGGCGACCGGATAGGCGATGGTCAGGATCGTCCACAGGAAGCCGAAGCTCATCGTCAGAAGGATCGCCAGGGCGGCGAGGACGAGGAACACGAGGTAGGGGCCGAAATAGACCGCGAGCCAGAAATCGGGCTTGTCGCGGTCGTGCAGCCGCTTCATCGCCACCGCCGCCGCCGGATAGAGCGAGACGACCTGCAGGGCGAGGAGGATGAGCCAGCCGATGCCCGGAACGACCCGGGCGATCATCCCGGCGACAAAGTAGATCACCGCGGAGACGATGGCGGCGGCGACGAGGCCGACCCAGAACATCTCCCGGCCGATGCGGCCGTCGAAGCTCGTCAGGAGCTGCTTCCAGTCGACGGTCTTGAAGTCGATTTTGCTGAAGTCCATGGCCCTTCCCCTTTTGGAGCGATTCGCTCGGAACGGCCGGACTGTAACGAAATCACGTCAAATTGGGAGTCGCCGAAAGCCTCAATCCCGCAGGAGTTCGTTGATGCTCGTTTTCGCCCGGGTCTGGGCGTCGACCCGCTTGACGATGACGGCGCAGGCGAGCGATGGGCCGGGCGAGCCGTCGGGGAGGGGCTTGCCGGGCAGGGTGCCGGACACCACCACCGAATAGGGCGGCACGCGGCCGCGGAAGACCTCGCCGGTCTCCCGGTCGACGATCTTCGTCGAGGCGGAAATGAAGACCCCCATCGACAGGACCGAGCCGGTGCCGACGACGACGCCTTCGACGACCTCGGAGCGGGCGCCGATGAAGCAATCGTCCTCGATGATGGTCGGGTTCGCCTGCAGGGGCTCGAGCACGCCGCCGATGCCGACTCCGCCCGAGAGATGCACGTTCTTGCCGATCTGGGCGCAGGAGCCGACGGTCGCCCAGGTGTCGACCATGGTGTTCTCGTCGACATAGGCGCCGAGATTGACGAAGGAGGGCATCAGCACCACCCCCGGGGCGATATAGGCGCCGCGGCGCACGACGCAGCTCGGCACCGCCCGGAAGCCCGCGGACCGGAAGCGGTTCTCGCCCCAGCCGTCGAATTTCGAGGGCACCTTGTCCCACCACACCGCCTTGCCGGGGCCGCCGCCGATGACGCCCATGTCGTTAAGGCGGAAGGACAAAAGCACCGCCTTCTTCAGCCATTGCCGGACCTGCCAGGCTCCGTCGGTCTTTTCGGCGACCCGGGCCTCCCCGGAATCGAGGAGCCTCAGGGATTCCTCGACGGCGTCGCGCACGGCGCCCTTCGTGGCCGGCGAGACGTTCGCCCGGTCCTCGAAGGCGGCATCGACGGTGCGGGCGAGATCTTCGTGCGGCATGGGAGGGTCCGGCGCGGAGGGGTCGGGCTGCCTTAGCAACGCCCGCCGCCGCTGTCACGGGGCCGCGCTCAGAAGGCGGTGCGCTGACGGATCGCCGCCGTCAGGGTGCCCTCGTCGAGATAATCGAGTTCGCCGCCGATCGGCACGCCGTGGGCGAGCTTCGTCACGCGCACGGGAAGGTGGGCGAGAAGCTCGGTGACGTAATGGGCGGTGGTCTGGCCGTCGACGGTGGCGTTGAGGGCCAGGAGGACCTCGGCGATGCCCGGCTCGGCGGCGCGGGCGACGAGACGGCCGAAGTTCAGGTGCTCGGGCCTGACCCCGTCGAGGGGCGAGAGCACGCCGCCGAGGACGTGGTAGCGGGCGCTCACCGCGCCCGAGCGCTCGAGCGCCCAGAGGTCGGAGACGTCCTCGACGACGACGAGCATGGTCCCGTCCCGGCGCGGGTCGCGGCAGATCGTACAAGGGTCGGCGGTGTCGATGTTGCCGCAGGTCGAGCAGACGACGATGCGCTCGCTCGCGATCCGCATCGCCTCGGTCAGGGGCGCGAGCAGCGAATCGCGCTTCTTGACGAGGTGCAAAGCCGCCCGCCGCGCCGAGCGCGGGCCGAGGCCCGGCAGGCGGGCGAGGAGCTGGATCAGCTTCTCGATCTCGGGCCCGGCGACGGAGTGCGGCATGGCGGCGATCAGAACAGCTTCAGGCCCGGCGGCAGCGGCAGGCCCTTCGTCATCTCGGCCATGCGCGCCTCGGCGGCGCGCTCGGCCTTGCCGCGGGCGTCGTTCATCGCCGCGACGATGAGATCCTCCAGGATTTCCTTCTCGTCGGCGTTCATGAGCGAGGGATCGATCGCGATCGCCTTCAGGTGGCCCTTGCCGCTGACCTTGACGGTCACGACGCCGCCGCCGGAGGAGCCCTCGACCTCGAGCGAATCGAGCTCGGCCTGAGCCTGCTGGAACTTCTCCTGCATCGCCTGCGCCTGCTTCATCAGGCCCATGAGGTCGCGCATGTCCGTCTCCCTGAGGCGTCGCTGAGCGGGCGGAAGGCCCGGCGGCTAGAGGTCGTCTTCAAGATCGGGCTCCGCCGCGGCGCCCGCATCCGCCGGCGAACCGCTTTCCTCGTCCTCGACTTCGGCGGCCTTCGCCGTGCGGTCGACGACGTTGACGATCTTGGCACCGGGAAAGCTCGACAGCACCGCCTGGACGAGGGGATGGCTTGCGGCGCCTTCCTTGCGCTCGCGGGAGGCGGCTTCAGCCCGCTCGTGCAGCGTCGGCGCGCCGGGCTCCGAGGAGAGCGCCACGGCCCAGCGCCGGCCGGTCCAGGCCTTCAGAATTCTGTCGAGGTCGTTGGCGAGGGTGTTGCTGCCGCCTTCGGCGAGGCTGAACTCGATCCGCCCCTCCTCGAAGCGGACGAGGCGGACGTCCCGTTCGAGGGCGTTCTTGAGCAGAACCTCGCGGCGCTCGCCGGCGAGCGCCACGACGTCCTCGAAGCGGCTGAGACGGATGCCGGGCGCCGCCGCCGCCGGCTCGGGGCGGACCTGGGCCTGCGGCTGCGAGGTCGCCAGCGCGACGGAGCCGGACCCGCCGGGCCCGGCGGGCCGCGTCGGCGGGGCGGCCGCGGCTGCCGTCGGGGCGCCGTCGCGCAGGGCGCGCAGGGCCTCGTCCGGGGTCGGCAGGTCGGCGGCGTAGGCGAGGCGGACCAGGACCATCTCGGCCGCCGCGACCGGCCGGTTCGAGGCCTGGACCTCGGGAACGCCCTTGAGCAGGATCTGCCAGGCCCGCGACAGGGCGCGGACGGAGAGCTTCCCGGCAATCGCCGCGCCGCGTACCCGTTCGGCCTCGGTCAGGGCCGGGTCCTTCGCCGCCTCGGGGATCAGCTTCAGGCGCGTGACGATGTGCGTGAAGGTCGCAAGGTCGGTCAGGACCGTCGCCGGGTCGGCGCCCGCATCGTATTGCGCCCGGAGCGTCGAGAAGCTTTCCGGGACGTCGCCGCGCATCGCCGCCTCGAACAGGTCGATGACCCGCGAGCGGTCGGCGAGGCCGAGCATGTCGCGCACGGTCTCGCCGGTGACGCGGCCCGCCCCGTGCGCGATCGCCTGATCGAGCAGCGAGAGGCAATCGCGCACCGAGCCCTCGGCGGCGCGGGCGATCGCGGCGAGGGCGTCGGCATCCGCCTCGATGCCCTCGGCGGCGCCGATGCGGGACAGGTGCGAAACGAGGGTGTCCGCCTCGACCCGGCGCAGATCGAAGCGCTGGCAGCGCGACAGGATGGTGATCGGGACCTTGCGGATCTCGGTCGTCGCGAAGACGAATTTTGCGTGCGGCGGCGGCTCTTCAAGGGTCTTCAGGAAGGCGTTGAACGCCTTGTCCGAGAGCATGTGGACTTCGTCGATGATGTAGACCTTGTAGCGGGCGCTCGCCGGCGCGTAGCGGACGCCGTCGGTGATCTGGCGGACGTCGTCGATGCCGGTATGGGAGGCGGCGTCCATCTCGAGCACGTCGACGTGCCGCGATTCCATGATCGCTTCACAATGCGGGCCGAGCCTCGGCATCGCGATCGTCGGGCCGCCGGGCTCGTAGTTGAGGGCCCGCGCCAGGATGCGCGCCGTCGTCGTCTTGCCGACGCCGCGCACGCCGGTGAGCATCCAGGCCTGCGGGATGCGGCCGGTCTCGAAGGCGTTGCGGAGCGTCCGCACCATCGCCTCCTGGCCGATGAGATCGTCGAAGGTCTGCGGCCGGTACTTGCGCGCGAGCACCCGGTAGCCGGAGGCGCGCGCGGCCGGCGGGGGCGCAAACCCCGGCAGGGCCGGCTCGTCGGTCGATGGCGTGCCGGGTGCGGTCTCGTCCATGGGCTGCGAAGGTTTTGCGGGGTGCTCGACCGTCCGGGGAGGGGAGCTCAGAGTGGGAGGCTGGACGAAGACCCGTTCGGTCTCGTTAGGGCTGCTTCCTTCCGGATCTGACCCGGTTGGCGAGCGAGACGTCCCTCGCCAACCTCCCGGCGCCTATATGGGCCGGCGCCGCCGTGAAGGCAAGCCGCGCCGGGCCGCCCCGGCGCCCCCCGCCATGCAGGAAAAGCCGGCCGGAGGCTCCTTTCGGCGAAGGTGTCATTCCCGCCGCGGTCCACTAACCTGCCGCCATGACCGCCGCCTTCGCGCTCGACCCGCGCATCGCCGCCGACTCAATCGCCATCGGCGAATTGAGCCTCTGCGCGGTGCGCCTTTTCGACGATGCGCGCTTCCCCTGGTTCCTGCTCGTGCCCCGGCGCCCGGGTCTCACCGAGCTCACCGACCTCAACGACGAGGACGCCACCGACCTGATGGCGGAGATCCGCGTTGCCGCCCGGGTCATGACGATCCTGGCGAAGCCCGACAAGATCAATGTGGCGACGCTCGGCAACGTCGTGCCGCAGCTCCATCTCCACGTCGTCGCGCGCTTCCGCTCGGATCCGGCCTGGCCCGGCCCGGTCTGGGGCCACGGGCCCCGGGCGCCTTATCCGGACCACGCCGCGGCCGCCCTGGTCGAGCGCGCCGGCGCCCTGTTCGCGGCCGCCTGACGGACTGGCTCAACGCGGAGCGATCCGCTAAGTCGTGGCCGCATGCGTCCTTCCCTCGGCTTCGTCGTCAACCCGCTCGTGCGCCATTCCGCCGAGCATGCCCCCGGCGCCCTCGCGCAGGCCCTCGCCGATCCGCGGCGCCTCACCGTCGTCGTCGCCGGCGAGATTCCGATTCTGCGGGCCGGGGCGCCGGCCTCGGCCCTGCTCGCGCCGCAGGATCCGGCGGTCGAGGCGCAGGAGAGCGTCCTCCTCGGCCGGCTCGACGGCCGCCCGGTCGTGGCGCTGCTCGCGCCGGCCGAGACGGTCGAGACTTTCAAGGAGAACGCCGCCTTCCTCGTCGCCGACCTGCGCTCGATCGCCATGCAGGGGCTCGTCAGCGAGCCCGAACTCGGCATCCTGGCGATGGCGAAGTCCCTCCTCGACTGGCACCGCCGGCATCGCTTCTGCTCGAATTGCGGCGCCGGCACCGCGCCCTCGCAGGCGGGATTCCGGCGCGACTGCCCGAATTGCGGCACCGAGCATTTTCCGCGCACGGACCCGGTGGTGATCATGCTCGTCACCGATGGCGAGCGCTGCCTGCTCGGCCGCCAGTCGCGCTTCGTGCCGGGCATGTTCTCCTGCCTCGCCGGGTTCCTGGAGCCGGGCGAGACGATCGAGGACGCGGTCAGGCGGGAGACGTTCGAGGAGGCCGGCATCCGGGTCGGCCGGGTGGCCTATGCCCGCTCCCAGCCCTGGCCGTTCCCGTCCTCCCTGATGATCGGCTGCGTCGGCGAGGCCCTGTCGCAGGAGATCGTCGTCGACGCGCAGGAGCTCGAGGAGGCGCGCTGGTTCCACCGCGACGAGATCCGCCTGATGCTCGACCGGGCGCATCCGGACAATCTCTACGCCGCGAACCCCATCGCCATCGCCCACCACCTCGTGCGCGACTGGATGGAGGGGCGGTTTTAGGGAGGCCGAGAGGGAAGGCTTCTTGCGATCGGGACGATCGCCGGGCGGCACTGGGCCGTCGTCTGCGTCCGTTGGGGCGAGAACGTGCGCATCATCTCGGCGCGCCGGGCGAGGATGCGGGAGATCGAGCATTATGAAAGCGCGTGATTTCGAGCGGGCCTTCGAGGCCGGCAAAGACATGAGCGCTGATGTCGACTGGTCGAAGGCTCGCCGTCCGAACGTCGAGACGAAGCGGGTGAACGTCGATTTCCCGACGTGGGTGGTCGAGGGGCTCGACCGGCAGGCCCGCCGCCTCGGCGTCACCCGGCAGGCTCTCATCAAGCTCTGGATCGCCGAGCGGCTCCCCGAAGCATGAAGGATCGAAGGGCGCGGGTCCGCCTCTCCCCGCTAGGCCGCCTGCCCTACGCCTCCGGCTCGTTGACGCTCTCGCGGAAGGGATGCGCCGGGTAGACGCCGAGCACGCGGAACTCGCGGGAGAAGAAGGTCAGTTCGTCGAGCGCGCGCTTCAGCGGCAGGTCGTCGGGATGGCCGTCGACCTCGGCATAGAACTGCGTCGCGAAGAACTGGCCCTCGACCATGTAGCTTTCGAGCTTCGTCATGTTGACGCCGTTCGTGGCGAAGCCGCCGAGGCCCTTGTAGAGGGCGGCCGGCAAGTTCTTCACCCGGAACACGAAGCTCGTCACCGTTGGGCCGTTCCCGGGCGGCACCCAGGCGGCGTGCCGGGACAGGATGATGAATCGGGTCGTGTTGTGGGTCTCGTCCTCGACGTCCTCGGCGAGGACCTTGAGGCCGTAGACCTCGGCCGCGAGGCGCGGCGCGAGGGACGCGCGGGAGGGGTCCTTCGCCTCGGCGACCTCGCGGGCGGAGCCCGCCGTGTCGCCGGCGACGTGCGCCTTCAGCCCGAGCTTGCGGATGATCTTGCGGCACTGCCCGAGGGCGTGGACGTGGCTGTAGACGTCCCGGATCGTGCCGAGATCGGCCTTGGACACGCTCATGAGCTGGAAGTGGATCGGCAGGAAGTGCTCGCCGACGATGTGCAGGCCCGAGGTCGGCAGGAGATGGTGGATATCGGCGACGCGCCCGGCGATCGAGTTCTCGATCGGGATCATGGCGAGCTCGGCCTCGCCCTCGCTGACCGCCGCGAAGGCATCCTCGAAGGTCGGGCAGGGCAGGGGCCGCCAGTCCGGATGGATCTCCTGGCAGGCGATGTGGGAGTTCGCTCCGGGTTCCCCCTGAAAGGCGATGGTCCTGGCGCTCATCTCGATCGTGCGCCCGCGACGATGGCGCGGGCCTCCTCCAGTTGCTCGGGGGTGTCGACCCCGAAGGGGACGTCGTCGACAAGGACGGCGTCGATGCGCAGGCCGGCCTCGACGAGGCGGAGCTGCTCCAGCCGCTCGCGCCGCTCGAGGGGCGACGGCGGCAGGCCGACGAAGCGGGCGAGGGCCCGGCGGCGATAGGCGTAGACGCCGATGTGATGGTAGAGCGGGCCATCCCCTGTCGGGGCCGTGGCGCGGGTGAAGTAGAGGGCCCGGAAGCGTCCCGGCGAAATCTCGCTGCCGATCATCTTGACGACGTTCGGGTTTACCCGCTCGTCCTCGCGGACGATCAGGCAGACGAGGGTCGCGACCTCGACGGCATCGTCGGAAAGCGGCCTCACCGCGGCGGCGATCGAGGCCGGATCGATGGTCGGGAAGTCGCCTTGCACGTTGACGACGATGTCGTGGTGACGCTCGGGATCGAGGCTCTCGACCGCCTCGTGGATGCGGTCCGAGCCGGAGACGTGGTCCGAGCGGGTCATCACGGCCCGGCCTCCGGCCGCCTCGACCGCCCGGGCGATCTGGGCCGAATCGGTCGCCACGGCAACCGGGCCGATCCCGGCCGCCAGCGCCCGCCGCCAAGTCCGCACGATCATGGGCTCGCCGCCGATCTCCGCCAGGGGCTTGTTCGGCAGGCGGGAGGCGGCGAGGCGGGCGGGGATCAGGATGAGCGGGTCAGCCATGGTGGGGTTCCGGCGGGCCGCGGTCCTTAGCAAGGGCGCCGCGGTTTGTCATGATTTCCGCTGCGACCACGCGCCCCCGACACGGGGGCGCCCGCCCCATTGTCAAAACCCCACTTCAGCGGCTAAGCAACCCATCGTCCCGCCAGCGCGTGCCCGCTCGGCCTTCCGCGAATGAGGCCAGGAGAGCCCGGTCCATGGATATCGAGGTCAACAAGGTCGCGGGCGCCGTTTTCGGCACGCTGATGTTCGTCGTCGGCCTGAACGTCATCGCCGGCGGACTGTTCGCCCCGAGAAAGCTCGCGGTGCCCGGCTACGACCTGCCGGCGCCGGAGGAGGCCGCGGGCGCCGCCGCCGCCCCCGCGGCTCCCGCCGAGCCCCTGCCGGTGCTCCTCGCCAAGGCCGACCCCGCCAAGGGCCAGGCCTCGGCAAAGAAATGCGGCGCCTGCCACACCTTCGAGAAGGGCGGCCCGAACAAGGTCGGCCCGAACCTCTTCGGCATCGTCGGCCGCCCCAAGGGCTCGCACGAGGGCTTCAACTATTCCGCCGCCATGAAGGGCAAGGGCGGCAACTGGACCTTCGAGGACATCGATCACTTCATTACCAGCCCGAAGGGGTTCGTGCCGGGCACCACGATGGCCTTCGCCGGCGATGCCCAGGCGCCGGACCGGGCCGACATCCTGTCCTACCTTCGTACGCTGTCCGACAGCCCGCAGCCGTTGCCGGCTCCTTGAGGCGGGCAACCTTACGAAAGCTTCATCGGCCGGGCCTTGCGCCCGGCCTTTCTTTTGCGCGTTATCGCGTCGCTCCGGGGAGTGCCGCCACTCTCTGGACAAGCCGATCCGCGATTGAAGACTATCGCCGCTGGAGCCTCGCCGTGATCCGACGCCTCTTGCCCGCCCTTTTCGCCTTCTGCCTGAGCCTGCCGGCCGGCGCCGCGGAGCCGGTCTGGCGTCACGGCGCGGCGCTTCTCGGCGAGGCGAAATACCCGGCCGGCTTCGCGCATTTCGACTACGTCAACCCGGACGCGCCGAAGGGCGGCCTCGTGCGCCTCGGCGTGCAGGGCACGTTCGACAGCTTCAACCTCGTCGTCGCCGGCGTGAAGGGCACGCCGGAGCGCAGCCTCGGCCTCATCTACGAAAGCCTGACCACCCCGGCGCTCGACGAACCGAGCAGCGCCTACGGGCTCCTCGCCGAGAGCTTCTCGTATCCGGACGATTTCTCGTCCGTCACCTTCCGCCTGCGCCCGGAGGCGCGCTGGCACGACGGCGAGCCGGTCACCGCCGACGACGTCGTCTTCTCGTTCGAGGCCTTCAAGACCAACACGCCGACCTACGCCTTCTACTGGGGCAACGTCGTCAAGGCGGAGAAGCTCGGCCCGCGCGAGGTGCGCTTCGTCTTCGACGAGAAAGGCAACCGCGAATTGCCGCAGATCGTCGGCCAGCTCAACGTCCTGCCGAAGCACTGGTGGGAAGGCACGGCGCCGGACGGGCGCAAGCGCGACGTCACGCAGACGACCCTCGAGCCGCCCCTCGGCTCCGGACCCTACCGGCTGAAGAGCTTCGATCCCGGCCGCACGGCGAGCTACGAGCGCGTCAAGGATTATTGGGGCGCCGCGGTCAACGTGAACGTCGGCACGAACAATTTCGACGAGGTCCGCACCGAGTACTATCGTGACGCGACGGTGCTGCTCGAAGCCTTCAAGGGCGACCGCACCGACTTCCGGACCGAGAACAGCGCCCGCAACTGGTCGACGGCCTACGATTTCCCGGCAAGGCAGGAGGGACGCGTCATTCTCGAGGAATTCCCGATGCGGGCCTCGGGCATCATGCAGGCTTTCGTCTTCAACCTGCGCCGGGACAAGTTCAAGGACGAGCGCGTGCGGCGCGCCTTCAACCTCGCCTTCGATTTCGAGGACACCAACCGCACCCTCTTCTACGGCCTCTACGAGCGCATCACGAGCTTCTTCCACGGCCTCGACCTCGCCGCCAGCGGACTGCCGCAGGGCCACGAGCTCGCGATCCTGGAGAGCGTTCGCGACAAGGTCCCGCCCGCGGTCTTCACGACGCCCTACACGAATCCGGTCGGCGGCAACGCGGAGGCCTCGCGCGCCAATCTGCGCGAGGCCGACCGCCTTTTGCGCGAGGCCGGCTGGGAGGTGAAGGGGCGCCAGCGCGTCAACGCCAAGGGCGAGGTGCTGTCGATCGAGTTTCTTACCGACGATCCGAACGAGGAGCGCTTCCTGTTGCCCTACAAGCAGGCTCTCGAGCGGCTCGGCATCGCCGTCACAGTGCGCAGCGTCGATCAGGTCCAGAGCATCAACCGCGAGCGCGCCTTCGACTTCGACGCCATCGTCAAGTCGTGGCCGCAATCGATCTCCCCGGGCAACGAGCAGCGCGAGTTCTGGGGCTCCAAGGCGGCCGATCGGCCGGGGTCGCAGAACGTCGCCGGCATCAAGGATGCGGGCATCGACGCGCTCATCGAGAAGGTCATCTTCGCCAAGGACCGCGACGAGCTCGTCGCCGCGACGAAGGCCCTCGATCGGGTGCTCCTCGCCCACAACTACGTCGTGCCGCAATGGACTTCCCGGCTCCAGCGTACGGCGCGCTGGAATCGCTACAGCCATCCCGAGACCATGCCGCGCTACGGCGCGGCGGCGTTCCCGACGGTCTGGTGGTACGACACGGCGAAGGCCGAGAAGACGGGAGCGCCGCGATGAGAAACCCGACCCGTCGTCATGTCGTACTGGCCGGATCGGCGGCCGCTTCCCTCGCCGGGCTGGCGCGCATCGGCCCCGCCTTCGCCGGAGAAACCGAGAGCCACGGCCTGTCGAGCTTCGGCGACCTCAAATACCCGCCGGACTTCAGGCATTTCGACTACGTCAACCCGAAGGCGCCGAAGGGCGGCTCCCTCGTCGTCCAGATCAAGCAGACCCTCGGCAACCAGAATTTCGACACCTTCAACACGCTCAACGTCTACACCTTCAAGGGCGACGGCGCCGCCGGCATGCCGATGACCTTCGACAGCCTGATGGCCGGCACCGCCGACGAGCCGGATGCCCAATACGGCCTCGTCGCGCGGGCGGTGCGGGTCTCGGCCGACAAGCTGACCTACCGCTTCCTGCTCCGTCCCGAGGCGCGCTTTCACGACGGTACGCGGCTGACGGCGAAGGACGTCGCCTTCTCGCTGACGATCCTGAAGGCGAAGGGCCATCCCTATTTCCGCGCCATCCTCGCCCAGTTCGAGGCCGCCGAGGCGGAGGCCGACGACATCGTGCGCGTAACCCTCTCGCCGAGGCGCAGCCGCGACCTGCATCTCATCATCGGCGGCATGCCGATTTTCTCCGCCGCCTGGTGGCAGGGCCGCGACTTCGAGGCCTCGACTCTCGAGGCGCCTCTCGGCTCCGGCGCCTATCGCGTCGGCCGTTTCGAGCAAGGCCGCTTCATCGAGTTCGAGCGCGTCGCGGATTACTGGGGCCGCGACCTGCCGGTGAATGTCGGCCAGGACAATTTCGACCGCTATCGCTACGAGTATTTCCGCGAGCGCGCGATCGCTTTCGAAGCCTTCAAGAACGGCACCCTGACCTTCCACGACGAATACACCTCGAAGACCTGGGCGACCGGCTACGACTTTCCGGCGATCCGCGAAGGCCGGGTGAAGCGCGAGGAGATCGCCGTCGACCTTCCCGCGACGACGCAGGGCTGGCATTTCAACCTGCGCCGCGAGCAGTTCAAGGACGCGCGCATCCGCGAGGCGATCGGCCTCGCCTTCGATTTCGAGTGGACGAACCAGAACATCATGTTCGGCGCCTTTCGCCGCACCACGTCCTATTTCGACAATTCCGACATGAAGGCCGTCGGCCAGCCGTCGGCACGAGGAGCTCGCGCTCCTCGAGCCGTTCCGCGACGGGCTTCCGGCCGCCGTCTTCGGCGAGCCGCCGCTGCCGCCCGTCTCCGACGGGTCGGGACAGGACCGCAAGCTCCTGCGCCGGGCCGACGAGCTTCTGCGCGAGGCCGGCTGCAAGCGCGACGGCGGCATCCTCCGGCTGCCGAGCGGAAAGCCGTTCGAGATCGAGTTCCTCGATTTCCAACCCTCGCTGCAGCCGCACACGCAGCCCTTCCAGGCGAACCTGAAGCGGCTCGGCATCGAGGCCCGCTCGCGGATCGTCGATGCGGCCCAGTACCAGCAGCGCATGAACGAGTTCGACTTCGACGTCGCGAGCCGCGCCATGGGCGGCTCCCAGACGCCCGGCGACGAGCTGCGCATCGTCTACGGCTCGGAGGCCGCGAAGATCCCGGGCTCGCGCAACCTCTCCGGCATTTCCGATCCGGCCGTCGACGCCCTCGTCGAGCGGATCGCCAATGCCGAGAGCCGCGCGGCGCTCACGACCGCCTGCCGCGCCCTCGACCGGGTGCTGCGGGCGGGCTTCTACTGGATCCCGATGTGGTACCGTTCGAGCGAATGGGTCGCCTATTGGGACATGTATGCGCGCCCCGGGCAGCGGCCCCGATTCGCATCCGGCGCGCCGGGAACCTGGTGGTACGACGAGGCGAAGGCGCGGCAGATCGGCCGCGCCGGGTAACGAACGATGGCCGCCTACATCCTCCGCCGCATGCTCCTGATGATCCCGACCCTGTTCGGGATCATGCTGATCTCCTTCGCCATCGTGCAATTCGCGCCGGGCGGCCCGGTCGAGCGCATCATCGCGCAGCTTCAGGGCCAGGAATCCGGCGACCTCGGCGCGAGTCTCCGGCGGCGGCGGCGATTTCGGCGGCGCAGCGCAGGGCCAGAGCGGCGGCGGCGCGGACGCCTCGAATTCGCGCTATCGCGGCGCGCAGGGCCTCGATCCGCAATTCATCAAGCAGCTCGAGGAGCAGTTCGGCTTCGACAAGCCGGCGCCCGAGCGCTTCGCCAAGATGATCTGGGACTATGCGCGCTTCGATTTCGGCCAGCAGCTATTTCCGCGACGTCTCCGTGCTGCAGCTGATCCGCGAGAAGCTGCCGGTGTCGATCACGCTCGGCCTGTGGATGACGCTCCTGTCCTACGCGATCTCGATTCCGCTCGGCATCCGCAAGGCGGTGCGCGACGGCTCCTCCTTCGACGTCTGGACCTCGGGCGTCGTCATCGTCGGCTACGCCATCCCGGGCTTCCTCTTCGCCATCCTGCTCATCGTCCTCTTCGCCGGCGGCTCCTTCTTCCAGCTCTTTCCCCTGCGCGGCCTCACCTCCGAGAACTGGTCGCAGCTCTCGCTCTTCGGCAAGGCCGTCGACTATCTCTGGCACATCGCGCTGCCGATCACCGCGATGGCGCTCGGCGCCTTCGCGACCTCGACGCTGCTGACCAAGAACTCCTTCCTCGACGAGATCCGCAAGCAATACGTGCTGACCGCGCGCATGAAGGGCCTGTCCGAGCGCGGCGTGCTCTACGGCCACGTCTTCCGCAATGCGATGCTGATCGTCATCGCCGGCTTTCCCGGCGCCTTCATCAGCGCCTTCTTCGCCGGCGCGCTTCTCATCGAGACGATCTTCTCCCTCGACGGGCTCGGCCTGCTCTCGTTCGAATCGATCGTCAACCGCGACTATCCGGTGGTGTTCGCGAACCTCTACATCTTCTCGCTCGTCGGCCTGCTCGTGAACCTGCTCTCGGACCTCACCTACACCTGGATCGATCCGCGCATCGATTTCGAGACGCGGGAGGTGTGAGGTGGACGAGATTCCGTTGCCCGCGGCCGTCCCGCTCGCGCCGCCGCAACCGCGGCAGGGCTTGATCCGGCTGTCGCCCCTGAACCGGCGCCGGCTCGCGAACTTCAAGGCGAACCGGCGCGGCTACTGGTCGTTCTGGATCTTCCTCGTCCTCTTCGTCGTCAGCCTGTTCGCCGAGTTCATCGCCAACGACCGGCCGATCGTCGTCTCCTACAAGGGCGAGATCCTGTTTCCCGTCTTCGTCGACTATCCGGAGGAGAAGTTCGGCGGCTTCCTGGCGCAGACGGATTACCGCGATCCGGTCATCGAGAAGGAGATCGCGGAGAACGGCTGGACGATCTGGCCGCCGATCCGCTTCTCCTACCGCACGCATAACCTCGACCTGCCGGTGCCGGCCCCGGCGCCCCCGACCTGGATGCTGCCCGACGAGAAGTGCCAGAGCTCTCGCCGAGCGCAACGGCGGCAGCGGCTGCCGCGCCATCGAGTGGAACTGGCTCGGCACGGACGACCAGGGCCGCGACGTCGTCGCGCGCCTCATCTACGGCTTCCGCATCTCGGTCCTGTTCGGCCTCATGCTCGCCATCGTCTCGTCCGTCATCGGCGTGCTCGCCGGCGCGGTGCAGGGCTATTTCGGCGGCTGGGTCGATCTCCTCTTCCAGCGCTTCATCGAGATCTGGACGGCGATCCCGGCGCTCTATCTCCTCATCATCATCTCGTCGATCATCGCGCCGAGCTTCTTCGTCCTGCTCGGCATCCTGCTCCTGTTCTCGTGGGTCTCGCTCGTCGGCGTCGTGCGCGCCGAGTTCCTGCGCGCCCGCAATTTCGAATACGTGCGCGCCGCGCGCGCGCTCGGGCTGTCGAACGTCACGATCATGTTCAAGCATCTCTTGCCGAACGCGATGGTGGCGACGCTGACCTTCCTGCCCTTCATCCTCAACGGCTCGATCACGACGCTGACCTCGCTCGACTTCCTCGGCTTCGGCCTGCCGCCGGGCTCGCCCTCCCTCGGCGAGCTGCTGGCGCAGGGCAAGGCGAACCTGCAGGCGCCCTGGCTCGGGCTCACGGGCTTCGTCGTCATCGCGATCATGCTCTCGCTCCTCATCTTCGTCGGCGAGGCGGTGCGCGACGCCTTCGACCCGCGCAAGGCGTTCCAATGACGACCCCCCTCGTCACCGTCGAGGATCTCTCCGTCGCCTTCCGCCAGGGCGGGGGCGAGACGCTCGCGGTCGACCGCATCTCGTTCTCGATCATGCCCGGCGAGACGCTCGCGCTCGTCGGCGAATCCGGCTCCGGCAAGTCGGTCTCGGCGCTGTCGATCCTGAAGCTCCTGCCCTATCCGTCCGCGCACCATCCGACGGGACGCATCCTGTTCAAGGGCAAGGACCTCGTCGCCGCGTCCGAGAACGAGATGCGCGCGGTGCGCGGCGACGACATCACCATGGTCTTCCAGGAGCCGATGACCTCGCTCAACCCGCTGCACACGATCGAGCGGCAGGTCGGCGAGATCCTCACCCTGCATCGCGGCCTCTCCGACGCTGCGGCGCGCACGCGCACCCTCGAACTTCTGGAACTCGTCGGCATCCGCGACGCCGAGGGCCGGCTCGACGCCTATCCGCACCAGCTCTCGGGCGGCCAGCGCCAGCGCGTGATGATCGCCATGGCGCTCGCGAACGAGCCCGACCTCCTCATCGCCGACGAGCCGACGACCGCGCTCGACGTGACCGTGCAGGCGCAGATCCTGACCCTGCTCGCTGACCTGAAGAGCCGCCTGAACATGGCGATGCTGTTCATCACCCACGATCTCGGCATCGTGCGCAAGGTCGCCGACCGGGTCTGCGTGATGCTGAAGGGCAAGATCGTCGAGCAGGGCAGCGTCGAGGAGGTCTTCCGCGATCCGCAGCATCCCTACACGCAACGCCTGCTCGCGGCCGAGCCGAAGGGCCGCGCCGAACCCGGTGGCGGCCGGACGCGCCGGTCGTTGTCGAGGCGGGGCCGATCAAGGTCTGGTTCCCGATCAAGCGCGGCTTCCTTCAGGCGCACGGTCGGCCATGTGAAGGCCGTCGACGGGGTTTCGATCCGCGTCCGCGAAGGCGAGACCGTCGGCGTCGTCGGCGAGTCGGGCTCCGGCAAGACGACGCTCGGCCTCGCCATCCTGCGGCTGATCTCGTCGGAGGGCCCGATCGTCTTCCTCGGCCGCCGCATCGACGGTCTGCGCGTCGCGCGAGATCCGGCCGATGCGCAAGAACCTGCAGGTCGTCTTCCAGGACCCCTACGGCTCCCTGTCGCCGCGCCTCTCGGTCGCCGAGATCGTCGAGGAGGGCCTTCTGGTGCAGAAGCGCGGGCTTTCCTATCGCGGAGCGGCGCGAGGTGGTCGCGCGCGCCCTCGCCGATGTCGGCCTCGATCCGGCGACGATGGACCGCTACCCGCACGAATTCTCCGGCGGCCAGCGCCAGCGCATCGCGATCGCCCGGGCCATGGCGCTCGAGCCGCAATTCGTCGTCCTCGACGAGCCGACCTCGGCCCTCGACATGTCCGTGCAGGCGCAGATCGTCGAGCTTCTGCGCGACCTGCAGAAGCGCCGCAACCTCGCCTACATGTTCATCAGCCACGACCTCAAGGTCGTGCGGGCGCTCGCCAACCACGTCGTCGTCATGCAGAACGGCAAGGTCGTCGAGGAGGGCCCGGCGCAGAGCATTTTCTCCGCGCCGCGCGACCCCTACACCCGCGCGCTCTTCGCCGCCGCCTTCGACCTCGAAACCGCGAATGCCGGAATCGTCCGCGAATAGGCGACCTGAGAGTTCGACTCGTCATTCAAAACACCCCCAACCCCCTCATCCTGAGAGCTTGTGAATCTCTCGGACAAAAGGCGCGGCTCCGCCTCTCCCCGCTCGCGGGGAGAGGGCTGCCGGACCTCGGGTCTACCCGAGGTCCGTTCTTTGGTGCGCAAGCCGGGAACACCCGGCTTGCGAAGGCAGCAAGCCTGCGCAGCAGGCGAGGGTGAGGCGGCGGTGACGAAGAAGGCGCTGCGGCTTCGGCCGGACACCCTTTCCGGAGGCGCCCCCTCACCACCGCTACGCTTCGCTCCGCTTGTTTTGGCCGAAGGCCAAAACCCTTTCCCCGCAAGCGGGGAGCGGCGGACCCGCGCCGGACGGCAAGCGGCCGCATCGATTCTGCTTCAACGCAAAATGCTGTAGGAACGATTCTCGGAGGAACCGCCCGGCAATGCCCCGCGCCCTTCTCATCGTGCTCGATTCCGTCGGCATCGGCGGCGCCGCGGATGCGGCCGATTACGGCGATGCCGGCGCCGACACGTTCGGCCACATCGCGGACGCCTGCGCTGCCGGGCGCGGCGACCGGCCGGGCCTGCGCCAGGGGCCGCTCGCCCTGCCGAACCTCGCCGCCCTCGGCCTCGACCTCGCCGCCGAAGCCTCGACCGGACGGCGGCCCGGCCTTGCCGCGGCCGGCCCCCTGCGCGGCCACTGGGGCTACGGCGTCGAGACCTCGAAGGGCAAGGACACGCCGTCGGGCCATTGGGAGATCGCCGGCGTGCCGGTCGCCTTCGACTGGGGCTATTTCCCGGACACGCATCCGGCCTTTCCCGCCGCGCTGAGCGAGGCGCTGATCCGCGAGGGCGGCCTTCCCGGCCTCCTCGGCGACAAGCACGCCTCCGGCACCGCCATCGTCGACGAACTCGGCGCCGAGCACGTGCGGACGGGCAAGCCGATCGTCTACACTTCCGTCGACAGCGTCCTCCAGATCGCCGCGCACGAGGAATCGTTCGGGCTCGATCGGCTCTACGAACTCTGCCGCGTCGCGCGGCGGCTCTGCGATCCGCTGCGCATCGGCCGCGTCATCGCGCGGCCCTTCGTCGGCGACGCCGAGAACGGTTTCACGCGCACCGGCAACCGCAAGGACTACGCGATCGCCGCCGCCCGCCGATACGCTCCTCGATCTCCTGACGCGGGCCGGGCGGCCGATCGCGACAATCGGCAAGATCGGCGACATCTTCGCCCATCGGGGCACCGGACGCGAGGTCAAGCCGCACGGCAACGAGGCCTGCCTGACGGCGGCGATCGCGGCGATGCGGACGATGCCCGACGGCGGCTTCGTCTTCGCGAACCTCGTCGATTTCGACAGCGAGCATCGGCCACCGCCGCGACATCGCCGGCTACGCCGCCTGCCTCGAAGCCTTCGACCGCCGCATCCCCGAGATCGACGCCGTCCTGAAGCCGGGCGATCTCGCCATCGTCACCGCCGACCACGGCAACGACCCGAGCTGGCGCGGCACCGACCACACCCGCGAGCACGTCCCGATCCTCGCCTTCGGGCCGCAGGTGACGCCCGGCTCGATCGGCCGGCGCGACACCTTCGCCGATATCGGCGCGACGATCGCCGCGCATCTCGCCATCGCGCCCGCCGCTGTCGGACGCTCGTTCCTGTGAGGTGAGAGCCATGACGCTGCCCCGCTTTACGGCCACCGCGGACGGCGCCGCGACGCCGGCGATGCTGGCCGCCTACCGGCACGACGGCTTCCTCGTCGTCGAGGGCTTCAAGTCGCCGGAGGAATGCGACGCGCTGCGCTGGCGCACGCACGAACTCGTCGAGGCCTTCGATCCGGCAACGGTGACGAGCGTCTTCGAGGCCGGCGGCGGACAGCGCCACGCAGCCGATCGCTACTTCCGCGAATCGGGCGACGAGATCCGCTTCTTCTTCGAGAAAGGCGCCTTCGACGCGGCCGGGCGTCTGACGAAGGACAAGCACGCGGCGATGAACAAGATCGGGCACGCGATGCACGATCTCGATCCGGTCTTCGACCGCTTCTCCCGGGACCCGAAGCTCGCAGCCCTCGCGGGAAGCCTCGGCATCGCCGATCCCGCCCTCGTCCAGTCGATGGTGATCTTCAAGCCGCCGCGGATCGGCGGCGAGGTCGATTGCCATCAGGACGCGAGCTTCCTGCATACGGAGCCGGTCTCCGTCACCGGCTTCTGGTTCGCCCTCGAAGACGCCGACGAGACGAACGGCTGCCTCCTCGGCATCCCCGGCGTGCACGGCGAGGGCCTGCGCGAGCGCTTCCACTACGACGGCGACGCCCTCGTCATGGACAAGCTTGCCGAGAAGGATTGGCCGACCGCCGCCGAGACGCCCCTCGTCGCCCCGAAAGGCACCCTCGTCGTCCTCAACGGCCTCGCCCCGCACCGCTCGGCGCCGAACGTCTCGCCGCGCTCGCGGGAGGCCTACGCGCTCCACGTCGTCGACCGCGCGGCCCGCTGGAGCGACCGACAACTGGCTGCGCCGGCGCCCGGAGCGGCCGTTGCGCGGTTTCTGAAGAACGTTGACGCGGCTGCTGGATTGGCCCAGATTCTTCGGTCCATGAAGGATTTGGGCTCCTCGGACGCGGTTCGGGGAGCCTTCGTACTTCGGCCCGAGTATTCCGCGATGACGACGCCCAACCGGTCGACCCATATCCGGCTCACATCCCACCCGGAGCCGAACACCGCGACCGCCCGTTTCCCGATCCGCTGGGGGCTCGCCGACCCGAAGGCGCGCGGCCCGCTGATCGGCTCCGTCACCAGCCCGGGCGATCGCAACGTGATCGGCGCCCATGGCGGCTCCTATTCCCTCTACCGGGCGCTGGCGATTTCCGCCCGCGCCCTCAACCCGCTGTCGCGGCCGGACCTGCGCAACACCCATCCGACGGTGAAGATCGGGCCGCATCCGCAATGGTCCGAGCCCGGCCGCATCGTCTCCCTCGACCCGTTCGGCCATCTCGTCGGCGAGGTCTATCGCGAGGAGATCGAGGGCGGCGTCGACATCCGGCCGACCATCGCGGTGACGAAGGCGCGCCTCAACCTGCCGGAAATCCTCGCCGCGATGGCCGCAAAGCGCCTCGCCGCGGACGGCGGCATCCTGCACCCGACCGGCGACATCTCCGTCACCAAGGTCGCGGTCGATCCGGTCTGGCACCTGCCCGGCGTCGCGGCGCGCTTCGGCGTCGGCGAGGGCGATCTGCGCCGCACGCTCTTCGAGCAGACCGGCGGCATGTTTCCCGGAGCTCGTGACGCGGCCGGACATGAGCGTCTTCCTGCCGCCGATCGGCGGCACCACGGTCTATATCGTCGGCGAGGTCGAGGCGCTCACCGATCCGCGGCGGACGGTGGCCTGCCGGGTGCACGACGAATGCAACGGCTCGGACGTGTTCGGCTCGGACATCTGCACCTGCCGTCCCTATCTCGTGCACGGCATCGAGGAATGCGTGAAGCAGGCGCAGATCGGCGGCGTCGGCGTCATCGCCTATAACCGCAAGGAGGGCCGGGCCCTCGGCGAGGTGACGAAGTTCCTCGTCTACAACGCCCGCAAGCGTCAGGAGGGCGGCGATTCCGCGGCCACCTATTTCGAGCGCACGGAATGCGTCGCGGGGGTGCAGGACGCGCGCTTCCAGCAGCTCATGCCGGACGTGCTCAACTGGCTCGGCATCCGCCGCATCGATCGGCTGATGTCGATGTCGAACATGAAGTACGACGCCATCGTCGCCGCCGGCATCGAGGTCGTCGAGCGCGTGCCGATCCCGGCGGAGCTCGTGCCGCCCGATGCGCAGGTCGAGCTCGAGGCGAAGAAGGCGGCCGGCTACTACACGCCGGACGGCAAGCCCGATGCGGACAGCCTCGGCGCCGTCAAGGGCCGCGACCTCGAACGCTTCTGACGGGCCGCGACGACCAACGGAGCATGCGATGATCGACCATGTGGGCGTCACCTGCGCGGACTTTGCCCGGTCCCGCGCCTTCTACGAGGGCGCGCTGGCGCCGCTCGGATTGACGGTCCAGATGACGGTCGAGCGCGAACGCACCGGCGGCTACGAAGGCTGTGGATTCGGCCGCGACGGCAAACCCGAATTCTGGATCGGCGCGCCGGTGGGCGGCGGGCCGGACCGGCCGGGCGCCGTGCACATTGCCTTCCGGGCGCCGGACCGCGGCGGCGTCGACGCCTTTTTCCGCGCCGCCCTCGCCGCCGGCGGCCGCGACAACGGCGGCCCGGGCCTGCGGCCGCACTACCACGCGAACTATTACGGTGCCTTCGTGCTCGATCCCGACGGCAACAACGTCGAGGCGGTCTGCCACGCTCCCGACGGCGCCCGCGCCGGCTGATGCCGTCCGACGCCGCCACCTCCGCGCAGGCACGCTCGCTCCTCTCCGCCGCTGCCGTGCGCCAGCGCGCGAACGCGCTCTACGATCTCGGGCTCGACGGCCGGCTCCGCCACTTCGCCGTCGAGGTCGACCGCCTGCCGGCCTGCGCCGACGAGGTCGCGAAGACGGTCCGCGCGGCGTATCCCGATCTCGACGTGCCGTTTCATGCCCGCTGGCGCCATTTTTCCGCCGGCGGCGTCGACCGCTGGGGCGCACTGATGCAGGCGGCGCCGTTCGACGGCGCCGCGGCGATGGCCCGCGCCGCCTTCGATCTCGCCATCGTCTCGGTGCTGCTCGATGCCGGCGCCGGCCCGGCCTGGCGCTACCGCGAGGGCCGCACCGGCTTGACCTTCGCGCGCTCGGAGGGCCTCGCCGTCGCGAGCTTCGACATGTTCATCGGCGGCGCCTTCTCGAGCCGCCCGGAGGACCCGTTCCGGGTCGACGCGGATGCGCTCCTCGCGCTGACCGCCGCGGACATCGCCCAAGGCTTCCACGTCGGCCCCGAAAACCCGCTTGTCGGGCTCGAAGGCCGCGCGGCTCTTCTCAATCGGCTCGGCCGCGCCGTCGCCACAAACCCGGATCTTTTCGGCGCAACAGACGATCCGCGCCCCGGCGGCCTCTTCGACATCCTCGCCGGCGCCGCCGAGGACGGGACGGTGCGGGCGCCGGCGATCCTCCAGGCGGTGCTCGACCGCCTCGGGGCGATCTGGCCCGGGCGGATTTCGCTCGGCGGCGTCGATCTCGGCGACACCTGGCGCCATCCGCTCGTCGCGGCGCCCGACGCGACCGCCGGGCTCGTGCCCTTCCACAAGCTGTCGCAATGGCTCTCCTATTCGCTGATCGAGCCGCTGCAATGGGCGGGCCTCGAGGTCGCCGACATCGACGGCCTCACCGGCCTGCCGGAATACCGCAACGGCGGCCTCTTCCTCGATTCGGGCGTGCTGCGCCTCAAGGACCCGGCCGAAGCGGGGCGGCCGCACGCCGTCGACGAGATCCTGGTCGTCGAATGGCGCGCGCTGACCGTCGCCCTCCTCGACCGGATTGCCCCGCTCGTGCGCACCACGCTAGGGTTGGCGGCGGAGAGCTTCCCCCTCGCCAAGGTGCTCGAAGGCGGCACCTGGGCGACGGGCCGGCGGCTCGCGCGGGAGCGGCGGCCGGACGGCGCGCCGCCGCTTTCGATCGTCAGCGACGGGACGGTGTTCTGAGCATGAACGACGACGCGGCCACGAAGACCGGGACGAAGGGGCGGACCATGCAGGGCGTCACCGTGGTCGATCATCCCCTGGTCCAGCACAAGCTCACCCTGATGCGCGACAAGGAGCGCTCGACGAAGGGCTTCCGCCAGCTCCTCAACGAGATCGGCATGCTGCTCTGCTACGAGGTGACGCGCGACCTGCCGCTCGAGATCGATCGACATCGAGACGCCGCTCGCGGCGATGAAGGCGCCGCAGATCGCCGGCAAGAAGCTCGTCTTCGCGCCGATCCTGCGCGCCGGCGTCGGCTTTCTCGACGGCATGCTGACGCTGGTGCCCTCCGCCCGCGTCGCCCATATCGGCCTCTACCGCGATCCGGAAACGCTGCAGGCGGTCGAGTATTACTTCAAGGCGCCCTCGGACCTCGCCGACCGCACGGTGCTCGTGCTCGATCCGATGCTGGCGACGGCGAATTCCGCCGTCGCCGCCATCGATCGCCTCAAGGAGCGCGGCGCCAAGGACATGCGCTTCGTCTGCCTGCTCGCCGCGCCGGAGGGCATCGAGCGCGTCCGCGCGCGCGCATCCCGACGTGCCGATCTGGACCGCCGCCATCGACGAGCCATCTCAACGATCACGGCTACATCGTGCCCGGCCTCGGCGATGCCGGCGACCGCATGTACGGCACGCGCTGAGAATCGTGCGCTCGATCGTCGCGGACTGGGGAACGAGCCGCTTCCGCGGCTATCTCGTCGACGGCGAAACGATTCTCGACCGCGTCGAATCCGACGAGGGCGTCTCGGCCCTGAAGGCGGGCGAGCATCGCGCGGTTTTCCAGAAGCGCTGCGGTTCCTGGCTTGCGGCGGAGCCCGACGCGCCGGTGCTCCTCGTCGGCATGGTCGGCAGCCGCGAGGGCTGGGCCGTGGCGCCGTATGCGAACTGCCCGGCGGGGCCGGAGGAGATCGCCGCGGCGACGATTCCCGTCGATCTCGGCAACGGCCGCAGCGCACGCATTGTGCCGGGCCTCTTCTGCGAGCCGGCGCCCGGCGCCGCGGACGTGATGCGCGGCGAAGAAACGCTCGTTCTCGGCTCCGGTGTCGCCGATGGCCTCGTCTGCCTTCCCGGCACGCATCCGAAATGGATCCTCATGCGCGCCGGCCGCATCGCGCGCTTCGCGACGGCGATGACCGGCGAGATGTACGCGCTCCTGCGCGAGCATTCGATGATTGGCCGCCCGGCGAGCGAGCCGGCCGATCCGGCCGGGTTCGCCCTCGGCCTTGGAGCGGCGAAGCGCAACGAGGGTGCGAACGGCGCCGGCCTCCTGCATCTCCTGTTCTCGGCCCGCGCGGCGGTGGTCTCGGGCCGCATGGGTCCGGCGCTGCTCGGGCCGTATCTCTCCGGCCTTCTGACCGGCGAGGAAATCCGCGCCGCGCTGGCGCAGTTCGGAACGCCGGAGCGCGTCACGATCGTCGCCGGCTCGCCGCGCGCCGAACTCTATGTCGACGCGCTCGGCCGCCGCGGCATCGCGACCGCCGTGAAGGCGCCGGAAGCCGCGCTCGTCGCCGGGCTCGCACGCCTCGCGGCAGCGGTTGAGGCGAGTCTCTGAGGGCACTCGCGCGTTCGCCTCTCCCCGCTTGCGGGGAGAGGGTTCGGCCTTCGGCCGAACGAGCGGAGCGAAGCGAAGCGGGGGTGAGGGGGCGGTGCAGAAAGAGGCGCCTTCCCTCGGTGCAGCGCCTCTTCCGGAGACGCCCCCTCACCCTCGCCTGCTTCGCAGGCTTGCCGCCTTCGGCAGCCCTCTCCCCGCAAGCGGGGAGAGGCGAATCGCGCTCTTTTTTTGAGCGCTTGGAGCGGCAGCCGCGAAGTGTGAACCCTCTCCCCGCAAGCGGGGAGAGGCGAAGCCGCGCCTTTCGGGGAGATGTGCCCCTCCGCGCTCGCGGAAAGGCTCCCTTCCGCTCTCGAAAAGAGGCAGACTCCCGCGATAGGATCAGGAGACCGCTCGACCGATGTTCCCGAAGCCGCAAGCCGTCCTGACGCCGAACACCGCCGCGTACGAGACGACGCCCCTCGTCAAGCCGACGGGCTTTCGCGAGTACGACGCGCGCTGGCTGTTCGGCAGCGAACTCAATCTGATGGGCGTGCAGGCTCTGGGCCTCGGCATCGGCACTCTCGTGCACGAGCTCGGCGTGCGGCCGGATATCGTCACCGGCCACGACTTCCGCAGCTACTCGGCCGCGATCAAGCTCGCGCTCGTTACCGGCATGATGACGGCGGGATTGTGCGTCAAGGATGTCGGGCTCGCTCTGTCGCCGATGGCCTATTTCGGGCAGTTCGCGCTCGATTGTCCGTGCGTCGCGATGGTGACGGCCTCGCACAACGAGAACGGCTGGACCGGCGTGAAGATGGGCGCGCAGCGACCGCTCACCTTCGGTCCCGAGGAGATGGGACGGCTGAAGGAGATCGTGCTGGCGGGCGCCGGGGTGACGCGGCCCGGCGGCGCCTATGCGTTCGTGCCGGATTTTGCCGAGCGCTACATCGCCGATCTCGCGAACCGGCCGAAACTGCGCCGCCGCATCAAGGTCGTCGCCGCCTGCGGCAACGGCACCGCGGGCGCCTTCGCGCCGGACCTGCTCGCCCGCATCGGCTGCGAGGTCGTGCCGCTCGATGCGGAGCTCGACCATCGCTTTCCGCGCTACAATCCCAATCCCGAGGACATGGCGATGCTGCACGCCATCGCCGACGCGGTGCGCGACAGCGGCGCCGACCTCGGCCTCGGCTTCGACGGCGACGGCGACCGCTGCGGCGTCGTCGACAACGAAGGCCACGAGATCTTCGCCGACAAGGTCGGCGTGATGCTGGCGCGCGACCTTTCGGCCCGTTATCCGGGCGCGCGCTTCGTCGTCGACGTGAAGTCGACGGGTCTCTTTCACGACGATCCGGTGCTGCGCAAGGCGGGCGCCGAGACCGACTATTTCAAGACCGGCCATTCCTACATCAAGCGCCGGGTCGCGGAGCTTTCGGCGCTCGCGGGCTTCGAGAAGTCGGGCCATTTCTTCTTCGGCCCGCCGGTCGGGCGCGGCTACGACGACGGCCTCCTCACCGCGATCGCGGTCTGCGAGATGCTCGACCGCAATCCCGGACGCTCGATGGCGGATCTCTATCGCGCGCTGCCGCGCACCTTCGGTTCGCCGACCATGTCGGCCGCCTGCGCCGACGAGGTGAAGTACGCCGTCGTCGATCGCGTCGTCGACCGCCTCGCCGCGTTTTGCGATAGCGGCGCTCCGTTCGCCGGACTGCCGATCCGCGACCTCAACCTCGTCAACGGCGTGCGTGCGACGACGGCCGACGGCACCTGGGGCCTCGTGCGCGCCTCCTCGAACAAGCCGGAGCTCGTCGTCGTGGTCGAGAGCCCCGTCTCCGAAGCGCGGATGCGCGAAATGTTCGCGGCGATCGACGGCGTGCTGCGCGAGAACGCGGAGGTCGGCGCCTACAACCAGACCGTCTGAGCCGCCCGGGCATTTTCCGGTCGGATGCCGTTGAACTGCTTCGTCCACCTGGCGTTGAGTCCCTGCAAGCGGCCGGGCCGCCTCCGCCCGCCGAGGTTCGCTCCGTACGGAGGCCCGAAGGGGATTTCCATGCGCGTCATCGCACTCGCCGGCCTCGTCGCCCTGGCCGCGGCCGCCTGCACGCCCGGAACGACAGCCGGCACCGCGGTCGGAGCGACCACCGGCGCCATCGTCGGCGGGCCGATCGGCGCCGTCGTCGGTGCCGGCGTCGGCGCCGTGACGGGCGCCGCGGCCGGCGCCAGCGCCGGCACCCAGGCCGCGCTCTCCGCCGGCCCCCACCGCTGCTACGTGACGGATTCCGCCGGCAACATCGTCGTCCGCCGCGACGGCCGCGCCGTCACGCAGCGCTGCTGAGAGGGCAGGCGATCTTCACCCGCCTCGTTCGGCGAGGAGGCGGGCGATCGCGGCGCGAAGTTCGGGGATGCCCGCCGACGTACGGCTCGAGGTCGCGAGGATTTCGGGAAACGCCGCCGGCCGCTTTGCGATCAGGGCGGCGGTTTCTGCAATGCGGGCGGCGGCGGCGCCAGGCTTCAGTTCGTCCGCCTTGGTCAGCACGAGCTGGTACGACACCGCGGCCTTGTCCAAGGCGTCGAGGACCTCGAAGTCGAGCGGCTTTCAGGCCGTGCCGGGCGTCGACGAGGACGAAGACGCGCGCGAGGCTCTGGCGCGGCCGCGCAGGTAGTCGTGGATCAGATTCGTCCAGGCCCGGACCTTGTCCTTCGCGACGGCGGCGTAGCCGTAGCCCGGCATGTCGACGAGGAGAAACCGGCCGCCAATGTCGAAGAAGTTGAGCTGCTGCGTGCGGCCCGGCGTGTGCGACGTGCGCGCAAGGGTGTTGCGGCCGGTGAGCGCGTTGACGAGGCTCGACTTGCCGACGTTCGAGCGGCCGGCGAACGCGATCTCGAGCCGCTCCATCGGCGGCAGGCCGCGCGAGCGAGTCCGCCGCCCACGAAGAAGTCCGCGGCGCCGGCGAAGAGCTTGCGGCCGGCTTCCCGCTCCGCCTCGGTCGGCTCCTCCGGGGCGCTCATCGGGCCGGCTCCTCGCCGCGCCGACGCGGTCAGGTCTTCGCGGGGGCCTTGCGGGCGAACGTGCCGCGCAGGTTGTCCCAGAGCTCCACCTTCACGCCGTTCTTCTTCATGATGACGTACTGCTGCGATGACGGAGAGCGAAGTTGTTCCAGGCCCAGTAGATCACGAGGCCGGCCGGGAACGAGCCGAGCATGAAGGTGAAGATGATCGGCATCCAGCTGAACACCTGCTTCTGCACGGGGTCCGGCGGCTCGGGTTCATCTTCATCTGCAGCCACATGGTGACGCCCATGATGAGCGGCCAGGCGCCGAGCAGGAGGAAGTGGCCGATGACCGGCACGCTGCCGGGGTTGAAGGGCAGGAGGCCGAACAGGTTGAAGACCGAGGTCGGATCCGGCGCCGCGAGATCCTTGATCCAGCCGAAGAACGGCGCGTGCCGCATCTCGATCGTGACGAACAGGACCTTGTAGAGCGCGAAGAAGACCGGGATCTGGATCAGCACCGGCCAGCAGCCGGCGACCGGGTTGATCTTCTCCTTCTTGTAGAGCTCCATCAGCGCCTGCTGCTGCTCACCTTGTCGTCCTTGTAGCGCTCCCGGATCGCCACCATCTCCGGCTGCACCGCCTTCATCTTCGCCATCGAGGCGTAGGACTTGTTGGCGAGCGGGAAGAACAGGATCTTCAGCATCACCGTGACGATGAGGATCGAGACGCCGAAATTGCCGAACAGGTTGTAGAAGAAGTCGAGCACCCGGAAGAGCGGCTTGCGTGATGAAGTAGAACCAGCCCCAGTCGATCAGCAGGTCGAACTTCTCGATGTCGTATTCGGTCTCGTAGCGGTCGACGACCTTGACCTCCTTGGCGCCGGCGAAGAGGTGCTGCGTCGAGCCCGCGCTCGCTCCCGGCGCGACGGTCGCCGGCGCGGCGATGGACGATTGCCTGATAGGTCTTGGTCGCGTGCCCTGGTCGCGCTCGAGGAAGCTGCCGCTATAGGGTCGCGACTGGTCGGGGATGACCGCCGCCGCCCAGTACTTGTCGGTGATGCCGACGAAGCCGCCGGTGACGTTCGGCCATTCCTTGCCGTGCGCGCCGCCGGCCAGGGCCGGCTCCTTGGCGAGGTGCGTCGTAGGTGTATTCGCGGGCAGGGCCTGGTTGCCGCCGAGGACGCCGATCATGCCCTCGTGCAGGACGTAGTAGCCGAGCGTCGTGCGGCTTGCCGTGCCGCGAGACGAGGCCGTAGGGCTCGAGATCGCGACCGGCTGCCCGGTCCTGTTCTCGACCTGGTCCTTCACGGTGAACATGAACTTGTCGTCGATCGAGAGCAGCGCCTGAAGATGAGGCCCTGGCCGTTGTCGTAGGTCAGGGTCACCGGCTGCTTGTCGGTCAGGACGGTGCGGTCGGCGGTCCAGAGGGTGTCCGGACCGGGCAGCGCGACGCCGGGCGCGTCGGACGACCCAGCCGAATTCCGCGTAGTAGGGGTTCGGGCTCCCGGCGGCGAGAACAGCACGATGTTCGGGCTCGTCGGGTCGACGGTCTCGCGGTAGTTCTTCAGCGACACATCGTCGATGCGGCCGCCGCGCAGGCTGATCGAGCCCTTGATCGAGGGCGTGTCGATCGCCACCCGCGGCGAGCGGGCAAGCGCCGCCTCGCGGCTCTCCGCCGCCATCGGCGCTGCCCCGGGTGCAGCCGGAGCGGGCGCCGCCGTGCCGGGGGCCGGGGCCGCCGGGCCGCCGGCCTGGCTCGGCGACGGGGCCGCCGGGGCCTGCTGGGTCTGGGCGGTCGGAGGCTGCGGTTGCGGCGGCTTCGGCGGCGGCGCGAAGAAGTACTGCCAGCCGATCAGCACCGCGACAGACAGCACGATGGCAAGGAGAAGGTTCTTGTTTTCTTCACGCATGAGGGGTTCCGCGACGCTCGCCGTCGAGAGATGGGGGTTCGGCCGGGACTTGGGGAGTGCTCTCCGCCCGGGCGGTCTTCGGCTTCGTCACGACCTTGAGGGCGCGGCGCAGATCCTCGATCAGGCCGGGATAGTCCGCCGCCAGGATGTCGCGCCGTCCGATCACCACCACGTCCACGTCGAGTGCCGCATAGTCGGTCGCCGCCGACCGCATCGCCGCCCTGAGACGGCGCTTGATCCGGTTGCGCTCCGTCGCGTGCCCGACCTTCTTCGTCACGGTAAGGCCGAAGCGCAGGCCGAGGGCGTCGTTGCCGCGCAGGCGTCCCTGCACCGTCATTCGCTCCGTATGGAAGCGGCGGCCCGAAGCCGCCGCAACGAAGTCTCGTCGTTTCGTCAGGCGCCCGGTGCCTTGCGGCGCGCGCTCAGCGCGCATCGGGCGCCACAGTCACGTCGATTCAGGCCGAGAGCCGCTTGCGGCCATGGGCGCGGCGGGCGGCGATGACCTTCCGGCCGCCCTTGGTCGCCATGCGCGCGCGAAATCCGTGGCGGCGCTTGCGCACGAGCTTGCTCGGTTGATAGGTCCTCTTCACGGCTCTTCTCCGGACACTGCGGACGGTGCCGTGAAGCGGCGGCGTCCGATGGGGCGCGGCGCGCCCCGAAACTGTAACGAAAATGGCTCTCGCGCCCCTGCGGGCGCGTGAGGCCGGGCTTATGGCGGATGGGCCGGGGGAAGTCAACAATGGGCGCCCCCGGAAACGTCCCGGTTCGGCACTACAAAATTGCCCGGACGGGGGCGTCGTGCGCGTGCTGCGCACCGAAGAGAACAACGACCGGATGCCGGCCGTCGGCGAACAGGAGCTGCCGCCTTGGCTGCGGCAGCGTCCGCGCGTGCCTAAGCGGCAAGCACCAGCCGCGCCCGCGCCCGCGCCCGCAGCGCCGACTGCGCCTCACGAGGGCGTGACGCGCGGTGGGAAAGGCCGCCGGCCGCGCCTACAGTTCAAGCGGCTTCAGGACGGAGGCGACGTGTCGACAGGGGAGGGCGGGACCGCGGGGGCGAATCGGAGCCGCTGGCGCTATCTGCCCATCCTTCTCCTGGCTCTCGCCGCCGCCGCGGTCTTCGCGACAGGCCTCAACCGCTATTTCCGCCTCGACGCACTCATCTCCCACCGGGACCTGCTGCAGGACTTCGTCGCGGCCCACCGCATCGGCGCGCTCCTCCTCTACATGCTCGTCTATGTCGGCGCCGTCACCCTCTCGATCCCGGGCGCGGCCTTTCTGACCGTCCTCGGCGGCTTCCTGTTCGGCTGGCTCGTCGGCGGCGCGGCGGCGGCGGTTTCGGCCACGGTCGGCGCCGATCTTCGTCTTCCTGATCGCCCGCACCTCGATCGGCGACGCCCTCGTCCGGCGCGGCGGGGGCCGGGCGCAGGCGACTCGCCGAAGGCTTCCGGGAGGACGCCTTCTCCTACCTGCTCTTCCTGCGCTTTCTGCCCCTGGTGCCGTTCTGGATCACCAATCTCGCCTCGGCCCTGTTCGGGGTGCCGCTGCAGACCTTCTATCTCGCCACCCAGATCGGCATCATTCCGGCGACCTATCGCCTTCGCGGTCGCCGGTTCCGGCCTCGACAGCGTCATCGCGGCGCAGCACCGGGCGCAGGAGGCCTGCCTGGCGGCGGGGGGCGCTCGATTGCGGCTTCGCGCTGAAACTGAGATACCTCCTGACGCCCGAGATCGTCACCGCCTTCGTGGCCTTGAGCCTTCTCGCTCTCGTTCCGGTCGTGGTGAAGCGGCTCTTCGGGCGGCGGCTCAAAGGCTTCGGCCGCCGACGGGCCGGGCGGATAGAGACGGCCCTTGGCGGAGACGTCTGACCCCTGATCTTTGCGTCATCGGCGCCGGCTCCGGTGGCCTCTCGGTCGCGGCCATCGCCGCGTCCTTCGGCGTCCCGGTGGTCCTTGATCGAGAAGGGCCGCATGGGCGGCGAGTGCCTGAACGTCGGCTGCGTGCCCTCGAAGGCGCTGATCGCCGCGGCGGCGCGCCGGCACGAGGTCCTGTCCGCCGGCCCCTTCGGGCTCGACATCGCCGAGGCGCGGGCCGATCCCGGCCGTGTTCGCGACCATCTGCGGGCCGTGATCGCGGCGATCGCCCCGAACGATTCCGCCGAGCGCTACGCGGCCATGGGCGTCAGGGTGATCCGGGCGGAGGGACGCTTCGCCGATCCCGAGACCGTCGTCGCCGGCGGCTTCGACGATCCGGGCGCGGCGCTTCGTCCTCGCCATCGGCTCGCACCCCGCGGTGCCGCCCATCGCGGGCCTCGCCGGCTGCCGTTCCTCACCAACGACACCATGTTCGATCTCGCCGAGACGCCGCGCGCACCTCCTCGTCCTCGGCGGCGGCCCGATCGGCGTCGAGCTCGCCCAGGCCCATCGCCGCCTCGGCGCCGCCGTGACGATCGTCGAGGCGGCGCCCCGCCTGCTTGCCCGCGAGGACCCGGAGATGGCGGCGGTCGTCGAGCGCGCGCTCCTCGACGACGGCGTCGCTCTGCGCACCGGCCGCTCCGTCCTGCGCGCCGAGGGGCGGCCGGATGGCCTCGCCCTGGTGCTGCGCCAAGGCGAGGGCGAGGAGACCGTCGAAGGCATCGCACCTCCTCGTCGCGGCCGGCCGCGCACCCGTCACGGAGGGCCTCGGCCTCGCCGCGGCGGGGATCGCCGCCGACACGACCGGCATCGTCGTCGACAAGGGCCTGCGCACGACGAATCGGCGGGTCTACGCGATCGGCGACTGCGCCGGCGGCGCGGTGCGGCCCGCCCGCTTCACCCATGTCGCGAATTATCCATGCCGGGCTCGTCATCCGCAGCGCTCTGTTCCGGCTGCCGGTCAACGGTGGAGCGGGCCGTCATCCCGCGCGTCACCTTCACCGATCCGGAACTCGCCGCCGTCGGCCTCTCGGAGGAGGAGGCGCGGAAACGGCACGGGCGCATCCGCATCCTGCGCTGGCCCTTCGCCGAGAACGACCGCGCCCTGGCAGAGCGCGAGACGCGGGGCCATCTCAAGGCGATCGTCGCCGGCAGCGGCCGCATCCTCGGTTGCGCCATCGCCGGAAAGGGGGCGGGGGACCTGATCGTGCCCTGGGCGCTCGCCATCGCGAAGGGCATGAAGGCTCAGGATCTCGCCGGGCTCGTTTTCCCCTATCCGACCGTCTCGGAGGTGTCGAAGCGGGCGGCGGTGGAGTTCTTGCGCCCGTCCGCCCTAAATCCCGTGCTGCGCCGGATCATCGGGGTCGATGCGGCGCTTCGGATGAACGGATGAACGCCGAGCTGCCGATCCCGCTCTCCCGCCGGCTGTCGCGTCGGTTTGGCCTGTCGGCGCGCCTGCTCGGGCTCACGATCCTGTTCGTGATGCTGGCCGAGGTGCTGATCTATGTGCCTTCGGTCGCGAATTTCCGCCACAACTGGCTGAACGACCGGCTCGCCGCAGCCCAGGTCGCGGCCCTCGTTCTCGACGCCGCGCCGGACGAGCGCCTGTCAGAAGACCTCGAGGCGCGTCTCCTCGCCGGCGTCGGGGTCGAGGCGATCGCCGTACGCGGCGGCGGCCGCCGGCGGCTGCTTGCGACGGGCGAGGTGCCGACGCAGGTCGCAAAGACCGTCGACCTGCGCGAGGCGTCCTGGACGACGCTCGTCGCCGACGCCTTCGACACACTCCTCTTCCCGGCGCCGGAGCCGATCCGGGTGGTCGGCACCGGCATGGGCGTCGATTTCGTCGAGATGGTCATCGACCAGAAGCCGCTGCGGGAGGCGATGCTCGAATTCTCCCGCAACATCCTGCTCCTCTCGCTCGTCATCTCCGGCATCACGGCGAGCCTCGTCTACTTCGCCCTGCAATGGGTCATCGTGCGGCCGGTGCACCGGCTCTCGGACAACATCGCCGCCTTCGCGGGCAATCCGGAGGACGCCTCGCGGGTGATCCGCCCGAGCGGCCGGGCGGACGAGATCGGGCTTGCCGAACAGGCCCTCGCCCGCATGGAGGGGACCCTTGCGGAGGAACTGCGCCAGAAGCGGCGCCTCGCCGAGCTCGGCCTCGCCGTCAGCAAGATCAACCACGAACTGCGCAACATGCTGACCACCGCGCAGCTCCTGACCGACCGGCTCGGCAAGGTGCCGGACGGGGCGGCGCAACGGGTAACGCCGCGGCTCATCGCCACGCTCGACCGTGCCATCGCCTTCTGCGAGGCGACCCTCGCCTATGGCCGCGCCGCCGAGCGCCTGCCGGTGCGCCGGCTCGATCCCGCTCGCGCCCCTCGTCGAGGAATTGGCGGACCTCACCGGCCTTGCCCCCGGCGCCGCCATCGCCTTCGGGGCCGAGGTGCCGGCCGGCCTTCAGGTCGATGCCGATGCCGAGCAGCTCTCGCGCATCCTCGTCAACCTCGTCCGCAACGCCGTGCAGGCCCTGAGCCAGGCCGGCGCCCCCGGCGGCGCGCCGCGGATCGTGGTCTCGGCACGCCGCGAGAACGCCGTCGTCGCGATCAGCGTGCGCGACAACGGCCCCGGCGTGCCGGAGCGCGCCCGGGCGAACCTCTTCTCGGCCTTCCAGGGCTCGGTGCGCAGCGGCGGCACGGGCCTCGGCCTTACCATCGCGGCGGAGCTCACCGCCCTGCATGGCGGCACCATCGCGCTTAACGAGGACGGCGGCCCCGGCGCCTGCTTCCGCGTCACCATCCCCGACCGCGTCGAGCCCGGTCCCGCCTGAGGCGCCGCCCGGCGCCGCACCTGCCGACACTTGCCAACCGCCCCCGAACCCATTACCACCCGCTCCCGGCCACCGCGCCCGGCCCGCCCGGACGCCGTACGCCGAAAAGCGCCCGTAGCTCAGCTGGATAGAGCACCAGACTACGAATCTGGGGGTCAGAGGTTCGAATCCTTTCGGGCGCGCCAGCTTTTGCAACGACTTAGGCGGTCAAATCGGCGTGGTGCTTACTAAACTTCGGTGGTGGTAAGCACTTGGTAAGCAGGGAGGCTCACGGCGACACAAGCCGCTCACGCGCGCGCCTTTATTTCGCGCCTTCGACGGAGCCTAACGAGCCTCGACCGACGCCGCGTGTCGGCTGTCGCGTTAGCCACAGAACAACGTTTCGTGCTCTCGGCGTGCTGGCGGTCAGGGTCACTCCATCGTTCCGCAAGTTGGAATACTCTCCACTTCGCCCTGGAAGCATCGCGCCCCCGTTTGAGGTTAGGTCACCGCCGTCGAAGGCAGCTGTGATCATCTTGGCCTGAACGACTGGAAATGAAATAGGCAGAACCGTATCGTCGGACCTTGGCGGGCGTGGCGTTCGCGGTTGATGGCGATGGGGTTGGCTTCAGCATCCAGAATCCTACGCCGCATCAGCGCAATACACCACGCTCGGCAGGCTCGCACGCGCCGTCTCGTGAATAAGACGGGTTAGCTCGACGAGTTCGCCGTTCGGAGGAGTCCATGCCGCGCGCGGTCAGGCGCTTCAAACGAGATTGCGAGCTAAGTAATAGCGAACGTGAAGAGCTCAGCCTTATCGCGCGCTCACGCTCAGCATCGAGAAAACTAATCCGACGTGCCGAATTTGTCTTGGCCTCCGACCGTGGAGAGCCGGACGAGGAAATCGCCCGGCGCCTAAAGGTAAGTCTACCGACTATTTGGTATTGGCGGAAAAGGTGGTTCCGAGAAGGGGTTTTAGGTTTGTATGGAAAGGGCTCCGGCGCGAGAGCGCGAACTCTCGAAGAGGGCGCAGTTACTCGGCTTCGGCGTCTCGTCCTAGACACTCAGCAGCCTGGCGATAGCAACCGCTGGACGGTGCGCTCAGCCGCAGCAGCGACGGGGATGTCAAAGAGCACGGTCGCGCGCATGCTCGCGCTCTTCGGGGTGCAGTCGCATCGCACCAAAAGCTTCAGGCTTTCCACCGATCCGCTGTTCGTCGACAAGGTGAACGATATCGTCGGGCTCTACCTCAACCCGCCTGACAACGCGATCGTCCTGTGCGTCGACGAAACGAGCCAGATGCAGGCGCGAACGCAGCCGATCCTGCCGCTCGGGCTCGGCTACATCGAGGGCATCACCCACGATTATGTCGGGCACGGGACGACGACGCTGTTCGCCGCTCTCGACATTGCCAATGGTCAGGTGCTGACGCAGTGCCGGGCTCAGCATCGTCACCAGGAGTTTCTCGCATTCCTCGAGCATATCGATGCGAGTGTGCCGCCCGACCTCGACGTGCATCTCGTCCTTAATCACTATGCCACCCACAAGCATCCGAAGGTGCGTGCTTGGCTCGGGGATCGGCCGCGTTACCACGTCCACTCCACGCCCACCTATGCCTCGTGGCTGAACCAAGTCGAGCGCTGGTTCGCGCTGATCACAGAGCGTCATATCCGACGCGGGTCGTTCGTCAGCGCGAAGGCTCTGGCGGGAAAAATTGAGACCTTCGTAACGGCCTACAACGGTAAGGCTCGTCCCTTCGTTTGGACCGCGACCAGCGAAGCCATCCTCGAAAAGGTCGCTCGCTTATGTAATGTTGTTCGCGGGACGGCGCACTAGGGACGGACGACGGGAGGGGTCGGATGCGGTGGTACACTGTCACTTGGAAACAACACTAGTCCGCTAACTGACTGCGCCGACGCCACCCTTGGCAGAAACTCCGGTCAATACTTCGCCAGGAAATCCTGGTCTGCGCTACCGTCAGCTGGCGCCGGAGACATAAAGAAAACCCCGCCCGTGGGGGCAGGGAAAGTCGTGCTCTCTCAGTAAGGATGGCTCAGAGTAGGGCACGCCGCCCCCCGGAACGTCAACCTCATCCCTGTCAGCCCTCCACGAAAGCACCGCAGGTGTTGCCTCCGCGCCATAGCGGCGAGCCAGCCGCGTCGCCTAAACTACTGCGGCTTCGGCAGTAAAGGATTCCCCGAAATGCGCAAACATGTGTTAACTCTAGCGGGGGCGGCGACCATCGCCCTGTCCTCCGCAGGTCTCGCGGCGGATCTCCCGTCGCGCGCACCGCCACCGCCCATTGTCGCCGTTCCCATCTTCACCTGGACCGGGTTCTATATCGGTGTGAACGCCGGGTGGGGTTCGCGCCAGAACACCACCAACGACCCGGTGTTCCTGGATCAGAACCTCGGGGTAGGTCTTGTTGGGCTGAATGGTACAGTTATCTTCCCCGGGATCGACGACAATACGTTCACGGGGGGTGGCCAGATTGGTTACAATTACCAGATCGGCTCCTTCGTGGTCGGTCTTGAAGCCGATATTCAAGGGATCGACAACGGCGGCGGCGGCGATGTGCTCGTATTCCTGCCCGGTGCCGGGTTCGACGCGGCAACTTCCAACCTGGCCTCTTCACCAATGATACGTCAGACTGGTGGGGCAGTGTGCGAGGTCGCCTCGGCTTCGCGGTCGATCGGTTCCTGATCTACGGCACCGCCGGTTGGGCCTTTACGGACAATAACTCCGGCTGGGCTGTCGGTGCCGGGTTCGAGTGGGCCCTCCCGGTGAACTGGTTTGGCTCCTCGGCCGTCACGTTCGGGCTCGAGGGTCTGTGGGTCAGCATCGATCGAGGCAACAATGATCTCGGCGGCTCGTTCGTCGGGACATTCACGCCGTTCGGAGGACCGACCCAAGCTGTCTTAGCGCCGCAAATCGGCGGTCAACGACGACGAATTCTTTGTGGGCCGCGCCAAGATTAACTTCAAATTCTGACGAACGGAGCGCGTAGAGTAACTTCTCACGAACGGAGCGCGTGGAGTTGGGGCCCGGCTTTCAGCCGGGCCCTTTCTCGTTTCTGCCTGACAAGCGACGGCCGCCTGACAAGACCCTTCAGGTCGTGTAGCGATGCGGATCATCGTCACGGCGAGGGTCCCGACGCGTTCGACGACGCCTCGGTCGGATCCATGCTAATAAATCCGTTCGTATACGAACTCCACGCCACCGCCGTCGGCAACGCTCTCTCGCCGTAATAAAAAACCCTGGTCCCACAGCTGCTTGAGCTTGGTACTAGCATTCGTAATCGAGACGTTGGGAAGAAATTCCACCAACTCGGCCGCTCGGGTAGTCGGGCGGGACAAAGCGAAAGCCAGCGCATCTTTATTTCCCTGGCTCGGCTCGACCCCTAGCACGCGACCGCGGTCGCGATCCCAAGAAAGCAGTGGTTGGCGCTTCTTTGCGGCTGCGGCTTCCCAGTTCTCGATCATGTCCGAATCAGCAAGGTCGAAAAAGCAGAAGCCTTTCCGTCCTCGAAATCGGTGGGCAATCTCGACAATTGATTCCGAAGCAAAGGACGTGTCGAGACGGGAAACTCCAGCGGTTGAGATTCGAAATATCCTTACCATCGGGTTCGCTTCGATAAGGGCTAGCAGGTGTTTGGCCGTTTCGCGCCCTTGTACGCGCCCCCAACCCTCCGACTGATCCATTATGCTTCGAAGCTCGATCCTCACGCTTGTCTCGCGCCTTGCAGTATTCATCTGGGGCGACAGGCAATATACGATGATGATGCGCCTTCCAAGCACCCACGTCCTCAAAGCACGGAGGCGCGGTTTGCAACTGCGCGAAACACTAGCTGGGGTCTCCAAATGTTGAGCCACAGTGTGGCGCGATCTTCCATTCGGGCTCGACCTCGGGGTCAGAATTGGGCAATCCCGTTGAATGAAGGTCTCCCAACGACAGGGGGCATCCCGGTCGTGATTTGGTCCTCGACGATCCGGAAACCGGGCGCAGGGGGTCGGGTCGAAGGGGTAGTGGGAAGTGCTCTGAGGCTCTCGAAGCTCCTAAGTCACATAAGCCCGGCCCTCAGGGTCTCGAAACTTTGGAGGTATTAATGAAGCTCGTGAAGAGCCTTCTCCTCGGATCGGCCGCGGGTCTCGCGGCGGTGGCTGGGGCACAGGCTGCCGATCTTCCGGTCAAGAAGGCAGCGCCTGTTGAGTATGTCGATGCT